>CAVYDO010000002.1:0-651068 GCA_963767345.1 uncultured Actinomycetota bacterium | reverse complement strand
GACACCAGAGCCGATCTCCCTCCGACACATCACCGACGCGATCCAAACCTGCGGCAATGGTGCCGGATCTCGCGCCAGTAGGGTCAGGTTGCGCTCAACGCGCCTCTCGATGCGGGGACGCGTTTCGGTGGAACCAAGACCGTGACGTGCTCCGACGCCACGTCGGGTTGGTCGCACACCTCAACGACCGTGGCAGACCTGACCGCCCTCGCGGGCGAGGCAGACCTGATCGCGTCCGTGGCGGGTATCGGCGCGAAGGCGCGCGTGGGCGAGACCGATCTGGTCAATGCGACCGTGACGAACGACGGGCCCGACCAGGCGACGAATGTCGCGGTCCGGCTCGGCGTCCCGAGGGGCCTCGAGTACGGATACGTCAAGAAGCCCGGCGAGGACTGGACCTGCACGATCAGCTCAGGGCGCTTCATCCTCTGCACGGCGCCATCATTGGCAAGCGGTGCCTCGGCGACGCTCAGCGCAGGGCTGTACGCCGTACGACCAATGGCCGAGAAGGTACGCGTCGCCGTCAGAGTCGAGTCGGAGACTCCTGACCCAGCACGGGGAAACAATGAAGTGGTCGACCTACAGAGGATCGGCGAGCCGAAGGCCCCAGCGCCGCCGTCTGCGCGGGACAGGGCGCGCGCTCTGCGTCATGGCGAGGCAGAAGGTCAGGCAGCCCTCGCCCAGGCGCTGAGCCAGCGCAGGGACGCGCGCTGGTTCCAGGTCAGCAGCAAGTACAACCTGTGGGCCAAGACCACGAATGTCACCTATCACGATCCCAACATCTCGCGTGGGGAGCTCCAAGGCGCCTACACCGCGACGATGTGGTCTTGGGAAGGGGGTCACAGCCGCACCATCCGCTTCGAGATGAAGAACACCTTGATGAAGTACAGCGGTCTGGATCTCGGCGCGAACCTCTCCAAGACCGGTAAGACGGATGTCGCCGATGACGCTCGCAACTCCTCGGCATCGTTCTCGAAGCAGTGGGCGATCGAGGCCGATGACGCCGACGCATTCATGAAGGGCACTTGGAAGTTCGTGCGCAAGGGGAGAAGCAAGAACGTTACGGTGAAGTACAAATTGGTCTGAACGATCCCTGACCTCATCGAGCGGCGTATGCCAACCAACAGGCGGCTCACGCCGGGCGGCGTCGTCATCTGAGTCAACTGCGTGATGCGTCCCCGTGGGGCCGTCTCGCGCCGGACGAGCCGGCGAGACCCCGCGGCCCCGGCTCCTTAGGATCGGACGCATGGCCGCCCACCTCGAGCTCCTCCCCGCCGTCGACATCAAGGGCGGGCAGGCGGTGCAGCTGGTGCAGGGGGTGGACGGGTCGGAGCGGCGCTTCGGCGACCCGGTCGAGGCGGCGCTGCGCTGGCAGGACGCGGGGGCGGAGTGGATCCACCTCGTCGACCTCGACGCCGCGTTCGGGCACGGCAACAACCGTGAGCTCCAGGCCGAGATCGTCGGCAAGCTCGACATCAAGGTCGAGATGAGCGGCGGCATCCGCGACGACGAGTCACTCGCGGCGGCGATGGGCACCGGCTGCCGGCGAGTCAACATCGGCACGGCCGCGCTCGAGCAGCCCGAGTGGTGCGCGCGGGCCATCGCGACGTACGGCGACCGGGTCGCGATCGGCCTCGACGTACGCGGCACCACCCTCGCCGCTCGCGGCTGGACCCGCGACGGCGGCGACCTCTACGAGACGCTCACCCGCCTCGACTCCGAGGGCTGCGCCCGCTACGTCGTCACCGACGTCAACAAGGACGGCATGCTGCAGGGGCCCAACCTCGACCTGCTCCGCGACGTCTGCTCGCGCACCGACCGCCCGGTCGTCGCATCCGGTGGGGTCACCAGCCTCGACGACATCCGCGCCCTGATGGACCTGGTGCCGATCGGTGTCGAGGGCGCGATCGCCGGAACGGCCCTCTACGAGGGCCGGTTCACGATCGAGGACGCTCTGGCCCTGACGGGCTCCGTCGGTGGTCGAGCCGCCGCCGAGCGACGAGGCGGCGTGTCGAGACCATGAGCCTCGCCGTACGCGTCATCCCGTGCCTCGACGTGGACGGCGGCCGAGTCGTCAAGGGCGTGAACTTCAAGGGGCTCCGCGACGCGGGCGACCCGGTGGAGCTCGCGCGGACGTACGACGCCGAGGGCGCCGACGAGCTCACCTTCCTCGATATCTCCGCCTCCCACGAGGGCCGGGCGACGACCCTCGAGATCGTCTCCCGGTGCGCCGAGGAGGTCTTCATCCCGCTCACCGTCGGCGGTGGGATCTCGTCTGCCGACGACGTCGATACCCTGCTCCGCGCCGGGGCCGACAAGATCGCCGTCAACACCTCCGCGATCAACCGGCCCGAGCTCATCGCCGAGATCGCCGACCGCTTCGGCAACCAGGTGCTGGTGCTCTCGCTCGACGCGCGGCGGGTCTCGACAGGCTCGACCAGCGAGTGCCCCTCCGGCTTCGAGGTCACCACCCACGGCGGCCGCAAGTCGGCCGGCCTCGACGCCCTGGAGTGGGCGCGACGCGCGGCCGAGCTGGGGGCGGGGGAGATCCTGCTCAACGCGATGGACGCCGACGGCACCACCGATGGCTTCGACCTCGACCTCATCCGCGCCGTACGACGCGAGGTCACCGTCCCCGTGATCGCGTCTGGAGGCGCCGGGGCGTTGGAGCACTTCCCGCCCGCCATCGACGCCGGCGCCGACGCCGTCCTCGCCGCCACGGTGTTCCATTTCGGGACCCTGCGCATCCGCGACGTCAAGCAGACTCTCGCCGACGCCGGTCACCCGGTGCGCTGAGCCGGCCATCATTCACCTGCTTATCCACAGTTTGAAATCTTAGGGTTCTGTTTACGCGGATTTGCGTGCAGGCTCGTGTCATGCCCAGATCTCGCAAGCGAAGGACCCGTCCCGTCTCCCATGACCTCCGCCGCGCTCGGCGAAGGCGTGACCGGCGACTGAAGACGCTGGACGACATCGTCAACACGCCTCCGACCGAGGCGGAGGCGGCGGCCTACGTGGCCGCGCTCGAGGCCGGCGCGCGCGGCGACGTGGCGGAGTCGCTGCGGCGGGAGTTCGAGGCGATGGGGCGAGTCAGCACGCCGCACCTGGCCGTGGTGAAGGACCTGCTCGACCTCGGCGACGCGGCCCCGCCCTGGGCGTACTCACGCTTCTGCGCCGATCTGGCCTACCGCCGCATGCTCCTGGCCGAGCACCAGGGGGTTCAGCAGGCGGTGCGGGTGGTCCTCGCCGCACTCCATCCGTCCACCTACGCGGCTCTCGACGATCCGCGAAGCCTGACTCGCGTCGGGACCCAGATCGCGGCGATGGATCCGCTTGCCGTCGACCTCGCGGTGTTCGAGTTCGGCGGACTGCGCGACTACCTCGACGACGTCGCGCGGCCGGGTCTCCTCGACCGCGCCGACCGGGTCCACGAATGGGCCTCGGCGCCGATGGGCGTCTACGGGTTCGTCGACTTCCGGGGCTGCCGATTGGTCCTCCATGACCTGGTCGCCGATGAAGAGGTCGAGGTGCTCAACGTCGGGGCCATGTCCGAGACCGACGACGACCGCGCCCTCGTCGGCCGAGTCGTGCCCATCTCGGCCGAACCAGGTCTGATGTTCGCCGCGCGGCCGGTGGCGGTCGACCCGGTCACCGCCTTCGACGTCGCCGCGAGGATCGCAGACGGGACAGACCTCGGCTGGCTGGTTGCGCTTGGCGCGGCAGTCGACGCCGGGCGGCTACCGGAGCGCTTCCACATGTACGGCATGACGCCCTTGACCACCGACCTGACCATCCTCGACCCGATCGAAGGCGACGAGGGAGCTGCGGTGGAGGAACCACCGCAGCTTCGGCGATGGCGCGCTCGGGGCTACCCGCCGCTGGTCGTCAACGCCCTCGGCGTGCTCGGGGTGTGCCTGCTCGCTGCCGGCAGGGGCGATTGGGAGGCGGCCGTCGCCGCCCCGCACGTCTCCGCGGCGTTGCAGACCCCGGGTGCGTTCGAGGCGGCCATGGTCGAGTGCGCGGGTCCGGAGACGGCGCAGGCCTGGCGATTGCTGGCGGCCGTCGTACCCGAGCACGTCGTCGATCACTGCCGGATGCTCGCGGAGCGAGCCGCCCTCGCGGCGTGAGCCGTGTCAGGATGTGACGAGACCGGATGTGTCCAGCGAAGCGGAGAGTGCGATGGTCCTCGCCCAGTCGAGCGGTGCGGGTGGCGCCACGCGGCTCGAGCGCCGGCCGATGTCGCGGGAGGAGTTCGACGCGCTGCCGGAAGGCGTGCGAGCGGAGTACGTCGGCGGGGTGGCGCTGATGAGCCCGCCGCCTCATGACCGGCACAATGCCGTCGGGTTCCGACTGGCGCGGCTGCTGTCCGACGCGCTGCCCGGAGTCGAGGTGCTCTACGAGGTCGGGATCGAGATGGCGCACTCGCTGCGCATCGCCGACGTCGCGGTCTCTTCGCGAGCTCGAAGGCCGGTCGTGGGTGGCCCGCCCGCCGATCCTTGTCGCCGAGATGCTTGTCCCGCAGCACGCGTAGCGAGGACCTGCTTCGCAAGCCGATCGAGTACCTCCACGCGGGGATCGAGCACTACTGGATCCTCGACCCGGACGCGCTCACCCTCACCGCCCCGGGCAGTTCGTCGGCGCGCCGAGGGAGCCGGTTTCGTAGAGTCCGCGCTCATCAACGTGGAACATCGGCGCCGACATGTGGCGCGGATGTTCCATCCTGTCGACGCCTGGCTCAATCCCCTGGGGCCAGCCAGCGCGTCAGCGGATGGGCCGTCGTGCAGTCGAGCGCGTCGTGGCGTTCGCCGCGTTGTACGTCGCACTGCGGATGCACCCTTGTGCACCTCGGACCCTCGTGGCCCCATCTCGCATCTTCGGAGGGGCCACGAGGGTCCAGCGTGCACGCCGACGCCGCTCGCAGGGCTGCCTGGTCCTGACCACGCGCTCAGCGACCTCAGGGATTCCGACGGTGTCGGTGGGGCGGCGTAGGTTCTAGCGAGTGGCGAGTGAGTGGCGGGGTGGCACGACGGGTGCCGGCTTCGGCGTACTCATGGTCGCGATCAGGCGAGAGCCGGCCATCTTCGCCCTCTCCACGCTCGGCAGCGTGCTCTTCGGCGCGCTGACCGTCGCCGACGCCTGGGTGCTCGGGTGGTCGACCGACCACGTCGTGCTGCCCGCCTTCCGTAACGGCGAGATCGGCACCGGGCTGCTCGTCACGGTCTTCGCGCTGTTCATCGGGGTCGCGATCCTCCGCGCCGTCGGCATCGTGGCCCGACGGCTCGGCGCCGGTGTCATGCAGTACCGGATGCAGGCCCACAGCCGACGGGCCGTCACCCGGCAGTACCTCGCCCTCCCGATGGAGTGGCACCAGCGCCACCCGACCGGCCAGCTCCTCTCCAACGCCTACTCCGACGTCGAGGCGGCCTGGGCGCCGATCGCGCCACTGCCGATGGCGGTCGGCACCCTCGCGATGATGGTGATCGCCGTCGTGCAGATGCTGATCGCCGACCTGGTGCTCGCCCTCGTCGGGCTCCTCGTCTTCCCGGCGGTCGTGGCCGCCAACCTGGTGTTCCAGCGGATCGCCAGCCCGCTGTGGACGCGCGCCCAGGAGCTGCGGGCCGAGGTCAGCGAGATCGCCCACGAGTCCTTCGACGGCGCTCTCGTCGTCAAGACCCTCGGCCGCGAGCAGGAGGAGACCGAGCGCTTCGCCGCCAAGGTCGACCAGCTCCGCGACGTCAACACCCGCGCCGGGCGGGTGCGCGCGGCCTTCGACCCCATCCTGGCCAGCCTGCCCAACCTCGGCGTCCTCGTCGTGCTCGCGGTCGGCGTCGCGCGGGTGAGCTCCGGCGCGACCGATCCCGGCGACGTCGTGACCGTCGCCTTCCTGCTGACCGTGGTGAGCTTCCCGATCCGCAGCTTCGGCTGGCTGCTCGGCGAGTTCCCCCGCAGCGTCGTGGGCTTCCGCCGGGTCGAGCGCGTGCTCGACGCGACGGGTGCGATGGAGTACGGCGGCTCCGCCTTACCCGCGCCGTCACAAGGCGAGGGAGCGCGACTCGCCGTCGACTCGCTCGGCTATGCCTACGACCCCGCGACCCCGCTGCTCGACGACGTCTCCTTCGAGATCGAGCCGGGCCGCACCGTCGCCGTCGTGGGCGCGACGGCCTCCGGCAAGAGCACGCTCACCAACCTGCTCACCCGCCTCGTCGACCCCGACCGCGGCCGCATCCGGGTCGACGGCGTCGACCTGCGCGATCTCGCGCCCGGAGCGCTCGCCGCCGCGGTCGCGATCGTGCCGCAGACCGCCTTCGTCTTCGACGACACCGTCCGCGGCAATATCACCCTCGGTGCCGACGTCACCGACGCCGAGGTGTGGGGAGCCCTCCGCACCGCGCAGGCCGACGGCTTCGTCGCGGCGCTTCCCGACGGCCTCGACACCCAGCTGGGGGAGCGCGGCACGTCGCTGTCCGGCGGTCAGCGGCAACGCATCTCGCTGGCCCGGGCCCTGGTGCGCTCGCCGAGACTGCTCATCCTCGACGACGCCACGTCGGCCGTCGACCCCGAGGTCGAGGCGCGCATCCTCGCCTCGCTCCGAGGGGGTGACCGAGAGAGCACCCTCGTCGTCGTGGCCTACCGCAAGGCCACCATCGCGCTGGCCGACGAGGTGGTCCACCTGCAGGACGGGCGCATCGCCGACCGCGGCACCCATGCCGAGCTCCTCGAGCGGAGCGAGGACTACGCGCGCCTCGTCAATGCCTACGAGCAGGCCGCACAGGAGGACAACCCCTCCAAGGTGGCGGAGCAGGCGGGGGAGGCCCGATGACCGCGACCACCGGCGAGCGCGTCAACAGGTCCGGCACCCGCATGGACACCGGCGAGGACATCGGCGCCATCGACACGATCCGCAGGGGCGTGCGGATCAGCCCCGAGCTCACGGACGGGTTGGGGCTCACCCTGCTCTTCGCGGTGCTGGCCAGCGTCGGGCAGGTCATCGTCCCGATCGCCGTCCAGCAGACCCTCGACCGGGGGCTCGGTGGCCCGGGCGGCGCCGACGTCGGCTTCGTGGTCCGGATGGGGCTGGTGTGCGCAGCGGCGATCGTGGTGACCTCCACGTCGGCGTACCTGATGACCAGCCGGCTCTTCCGCACCTCCGAGCGCGGCCTGGCCACCTTGCGCGTCAAGGCGTTCCGTCACGTCCACGACCTGCCGCTGCTCACGCAGAGCACCGAGCGCCGAGGGGCCCTGGTCTCACGGGTGACCACCGACGTCGACCAGGTCAGCCAGTTCCTCGTCTTCGGGGGGCTGCTGTTCGTGGTCAGCTGCGGGCAGATGCTCATCGCCACCGTGGTGATGCTCTTCTACTCCTGGCAGCTTGCGCTGGTGGTGTGGCTCTGCTTCGCCCCGCTGTTCATCTCCATCCGCTACTTCCAGCGCAGGCTGTCCGCGGCCTACAGCGTCGTACGACGGCAGGTCGGCGTGCTTCTCTCGGCGATCAGTGAGCCGGTGGTCGGCGCGGCGGTGGTCAAGTCCTACGCCGCCGAGGGCCGCACCCAGGAGCGCATCGACACCGCGATCTCGGCGTACCAGGAAGCCAGTGTGCAGGCACAGAAGTTCACCGTCATCTCCTTCTCCCTCGGCGGCATCAGCGGCGGCCTGGCCAACGCCGGGGTGCTGGTGGTCGGCGTCCTGCTCGGCTTCGCCGGCGCGATGACCTCGGGGGAGGTGCTCGCGTTCGCCTTCCTCGTGACCCTGTTCGTCGGTCCCGTGCAGATGGGCACCCAGATCCTCACCGAGGCACAGAACGCCGTCGTGTCCTGGCGCCGCGTCATCGGCATCCTCGAGACGCCCGCCGACCTCGTCGACCCGGGGGAGGGCGGGAGGCGGCTGCCCCGCGGCCCGATCGACGTCGCCTTCGACAACGTCACCTTCGGCTACCCCGCCGGGCCGCCGGTGCTCCACGACATCGACCTGGCCATCGACGCCGGGCTGCGGGTCGCCATCGTCGGCGAGACCGGCTCGGGCAAGTCGACCTTCGCCAAGCTGCTCACCCGGCTGATGGACCCGTCGGCGGGCTCGGTGCGCCTCGACGGCATCGACCTGCGCGACATCGCCGCGACGAGCCTGCGGCGCAGCGTCGTGCTGGTGCCGCAGGAGGGCTTCCTCTTCGACGACACCATCGCCGCCAACGTCCGCTACGGCAGGCTCGACGCCACCGACGAGGAGATCCTGGCCAGCGCGGAGGAGCTCGGCCTCGCCGACTGGCTGGCCGGGCTGCCACACGGCCTGGAGACGAAGGTGGGCCAGCGTGGCGAGTCGCTGAGTGCGGGGGAGCGGCAGCTCGTGGCGCTGCTCCGCGCCCACCTCGCCGACCCCGACCTGCTGGTCCTCGACGAGGCCACCAGCGCCGTCGACCCTCAGCTCGAGATGCGCATCGCCCGCGCCCTCGAACGGCTGATGACCGGCCGCACCAGTGTCACCATCGCCCATCGCCTCTCCACCGCCGAGGCGGCCGACGAGGTGGTCGTGGTCGACCGCGGCCGCGTCGTCCAGCGCGGGCCGCACACCGACCTGGTCGCGGAGGAGGGCTCGGTGTACGCCGGCCTGCACTCCTCGTGGATCGCGCAGCAGGCCACCTGACCCCGACTTGGCCTGTCCTGAGGAGCCGCGAGGGACGAGCGGCGACTCGTTGGGTCTGCGACCTCCCATGTAGTTCCCCGCTCAGCCACCCAGACGAATCGGTGTCAGACTTGGAGGTGTGAGCAGTCTCGACCCGGCCGTCTCCGCGCGGCTCAAGCGCAACGCCGACGGCCTGGTGCCGGTCGTCGTGCAGCAGCACGACACCCGCGAGGTGCTGATGCTGGCGTGGATGGACGACGAGGCGCTGGCCCGCACGCTGGCCAGCGGGATGGCGACGTACTGGTCGCGCTCGCGCGGTGAGTACTGGCGCAAGGGCGACACCTCCGGTCACGTCCAGCACGTAAAGCAGGTCAGGGTCGACTGTGACGGCGACACGATCCTGCTCACGGTCGACCAGGTCGGGGCGGCCTGCCACACCGGCGATCACACCTGCTTCGACGCCGGGCTGATCCACGCCGGCCTTCTCGATGGCTGACCGGTCGGCCAGGAGCGGGGCCGGCTTCGGCCCGACCGTCGTGGCGGGCGTCGGCGGCAGCGTGCTCGCGGCCGTCGCGTCCGCCCAGCGCTGGCTGCAGCTCGACGGCGCGTCGTCGCAGGCGGGTGCCGAGGTCGCCAGCGGGTACGTCGCACCCTGGGCGACCGCGGCCGAGGTGCCCCTCGCGAGCGCGGTCGCCCTGGTGCTGGTCGCCTGCTGGGGAGTCCTCCTCGTCACCCGCGGCCGGGTCCGCCGCCTGCTGGCCTGCCTGGCGGCGGCCGCGGCCACGGTCCTGGTCGTGACCGTGGCCTGGGCCTGGCGGGCACTGCCCGACCGAGTGCTCGAGGCGACGCGCGGCGAGGTGGGCGTCGTCGCCGGGTCGACCGGCTCCGACCTGTCCTGGACCGGGTGGTGGTGGGCGGCGCTCGCCGGAGCGCTCGTGAGCGCGGTCGCGGCGGCCCTCGCGGTGGCGAGCGCGCCGCGCTGGCCCGAGATGGGCCGCCGGTACGACGCGCCGACCGGCGGCGCCGGCGTACCTGACGCCGCGAGCGCCGACGGCGCACCCGTCGACCTCTGGAAGGCGATCGACGAGGGACGCGACCCGACGGCCTGACCCTTCACGGGCGGACCGCGGGTTGCCCCTACACTTGCCTCGAGACACCACGCCACGCGAGGAGCACAGCATGTCCCACGACCACGGCAACACCCCGGCGGCCTGGACGGGCGTGACCGTCGCGATGGTCGGCTTCGTCGTCGCCGGTGTGGCGCTGATGCTGTCGCCGATCAACCTGCCGGTCTTCTGGATCGGCATGGTGATCATCGTGGTGTCGTTCCCGCTCTTCCTGGTCCTCCGCAAGCTGGGGTACGGCGATTGAGGTGACCGTTGTGTCGCCCTCCCTGGCGACCCGGAGGATGCTCGGCCCGGCCCTCCTGATCGGCGGTCTCGGGGCTGCGACGCTCGCCCTTCACCTGCGAGACCCGCACGAGCAGGGGAGTTGGGGGATCTGCCCGAGTGCGGCGATCCTCGGCGTCTACTGCCCGGGCTGCGGGGGTCTGCGCGCG
Source organism: uncultured Actinomycetota bacterium (assembly GCA_963767345.1). Taxonomy (GTDB): domain Bacteria; phylum Actinomycetota; class Actinomycetes; order Propionibacteriales; family Nocardioidaceae; genus Nocardioides. The sequence goes on along the minus strand of CAVYDO010000002.1, from coordinate 640,897 downwards.
GTCAACGACCTGACCAACCTGCAGGTCGCCGACGCCGCGTCCTCCAACCTGCTCTTCGTCGCCTTCGTGCCCGTCGTCGTCTTCGTGCTGGCCCGGTGGAGCCTCAGCCGTTGGCGGGGTGAGACCTACGTCCCGCGCTTCTTGGCCACCGAGCGCTTCGCCTACCTGCTCATCGCGCTGATGGTCGTGTTCACCGTGCTGCGCAACCTGCCGCCCTTCGGCTGGCTCGCGCCCTGAGGAGCAGGTGGACGCGGCGCCGGGTCAGCTCTCGAAGTTGGTGGCGAAGTTGGTGTCGATGACGCCCGTCAACACCAGGACGGTGACGATCGCGCCGATCACGATGCCCACGATTCCCAGGATCAGGCCGGCCTGGGCGAGGCCGGCGCCGGACTTGCCGTTCTCACGGATCTCCCTCTTGGCGAGGATGCCGGTGATGACGGCGGCGATGCTGAAGACGAACCAGCCGCAGCAGGGGATGCCGAGGATGCCGGTGATGAGGGACACCATCGCGAGGACCGACCTGCGTTGCGGCTGGCCGGGCACCCCGCCCGGCTGCGTGTAGGCCTGCTCCGAGCCGTAGGCGGGCGCCTGGTAGCCGGGGTTCTGGTAGCCGGGGTTCTGGTAGCCGGGCGCCTGGTAGTCGGGGGGCGGGCCGTAGTCAGGGGCCTGCTCGGGCTCGGGCCGACCCGGGTCCGGAGTCTGACCGTACGACGGCTGGGCCGGGTCGGGCTGTCCCCAGGACGGCTCCGACGGAGAGCCGTCGGGGTCGCTGGGCGGCTTGTTGTCGCTCATTGCGGGACACATCCCTCGTCTTGGTTCGATTGGTCTCGCCCAGGACGCTATCAACCCGTGCGGCCCGCGGCGTCCACGACCTCGGGCACCACGCCGGCCGGTTTCGCTCGCGTGAGAGGCTGGTCCTCGCCCTGTCGGTGGCAGTCTTCAACGGAGGTCAGAGGCGTTGTCAGTGCTCGACGAGATCGTCGCGGGCGTCCGCGAGGACCTCGAGGCCCGTCGATCCGCAACCAGCGAGGCCGACCTGCGGGCGGTCGCGGGCGATCTCGCGCCGCCGCGCGACCCGATGCCGGGCTTCCGAGCGCCCGGCATGAGCGTCATCGCCGAGGTCAAGCGGCGCAGCCCCAGCAAGGGTGCGCTCGCCGAGATCCCCGACCCCGCCGCACTGGCCGCCTCCTACGCCGAGGGAGGGGCCGACGCCATCAGCGTGCTCACCGAGCGGCGCCGCTTCGGCGGCAGCCTCGACGACCTGCGCGCAGTCCGCGCGGCCGTCGACACGCCCCTGCTGCGCAAGGACTTCATGGTCGACCCCTACCAGCTGTGGGAGGCGCGGGCCGCCGGAGCCGACCTGATCCTGCTGATCGTCGCCGCCCTCGACGACTCCCGGCTGCGTGACCTCTACGACCTCGCCGGTGAGCTCGGGCTGACGCCGCTGATCGAGGTGCACGACGAGCCCGAGGCTGAGCGGGCGGTCGCGCTCGGTGCCGGGCTGATCGGCGTCAACGCGCGCAACCTCAAGTCGCTCAAGGTCGACGACCACACCTTCGCCCGGCTGGCGCCGGGCCTACCGGAGGACGCGGTGCTGGTCGCGGAGTCCGGCATCTCGGGTCCCGAGGACGTCCTCCGGTACGCCGAGCTCGGGGCGCAGGTGGTTCTCGTCGGCGAGGCCCTGGTCAAGGACGGTGACCCGACCGCCGCGGTCCGGGCGATGCGGTCGGTCGCGACCACGGAGGAGGAGCACGCGTGAGCTGGGACGCCGACGAGCTCGGCTACTTCGGTGACTTCGGTGGGCGATTCATGCCCGAGGCGCTGGTCGCGGCGCTCGACGAGCTGACCGTCGCCTGGCACGAGGCGATGGCCGACCCGGCATTCCTCGCCGACTTCGAGAAGATCCTGCGCGAGTACGCCGGGGTTCCGAGCCTGCTCTACGACGCCGCCCGGCTGACCGAGCACGTCGGCGGCGCGCGCATCCTGCTCAAGCGCGAGGACCTCAACCACACCGGCGCCCACAAGATCCGCAACGTCCTCGGCCAGGCTCTGCTCACCAAGAGGATGGGCAAGCACCGGGTCATCGCCGAGACCGGCGCCGGCCAGCACGGCGTCGCGAGCGCGACCGCGGCGGCGTACTTCGGCCTCGACTGCACCGTCTACATGGGGTCCGTCGACACGAAACGGCAGGCCCTCAACGTGGCCCGCATGGAGATGCTCGGCGCCACGGTCGTGCCGGTCGACTCGGGCAGCGCCACGCTCAAGGACGCGATCAACGAGGCACTGCGTGACTGGGTCGCCAGCGTCGACCACACGGCCTACCTCTTCGGCACGGCGGCGGGGCCGCACCCATTCCCGAGCATGGTCCGCGACTTCACCCGCGGCATCGGCGACGAGGCCCGCGCCCAGTGTCTCGAACTGGTCGGCGGGCTTCCCGACGCGATCGCTGCGTGCGTCGGCGGGGGGTCCAACGCGATCGGCCTCTTCACCGCGTTCCTCGACGACCCCGAGGTGCGGATCTTCGGCTTCGAGCCCGGTGGCGAGGGCATCGAGACGGGCCGGCACGCCGCGACGATCGGCGCGGGCGACGGTGGCGTCCTGCACGGTGCGCGGACCTTCGTGCTGCAGGACGAGGACGGCCAGACCATCGAGTCCCACTCGATCTCCGCGGGCCTCGACTACCCCGGCGTCGGGCCGCAGCACGCCCACCTGGCCAAGACCGGCCGCGCCGACTACCTACCGATCACCGACGCCCGTGCGATGGACGCCCTGGCGCTGCTCGCGCGCACCGAGGGCATCATCTGCGCGATCGAGTCGGCGCACGCCCTGGCCGGCGCCCTCGACATCGCCCGTGACCTGGGCCCGGGCAAGACGGTGCTCGTCAACCTCTCCGGACGTGGCGACAAGGACATGGAGACGGCCATCGACTGGTTCGGCATAGGGGGCGGCCGGTGAGCCAGGTGAGCACCGCGGACGCCTTCGCCAAGGCCCGCGCGGAGGGCCGCGCGGCCCTGGTCGGCTACCTGCCGGCCGGCTTCCCCGACGTCCCCGGCGGCATCGTCGCGCTGCGCGCGATGGTCGACGCCGGCTGCGACATCATCGAGGTCGGCCTGGCCTACACCGACCCGGTCATGGACGGCCCGACCGTCCAGGCCGCCGCACAGCAGGCGCTGGACGGCGGCGTCCGCACCAAGGACGTGCTCGCCACCGTCGAGGCGGTCGCGGAGACCGGCGTGCCCACCGTGGTCATGACCTACTGGAACCCGGTCGACCGCTACGGCGTCGGGCGCTTCGCCGCCGACCTGGCCAACGCCGGGGGAGCGGGCCTCATCACTCCCGACATCACCCCCGACGCGCGGAGCGGCTGGGCCGAGGCCGCCGACCTGCACGGCCTCGACAAGATCTTCCTCGTCGCCCCCTCGTCCACCGACCAGCGCATCGCGATGACCACCGCGGCGTGCCGGGGCTTCGTCTACGCCACCGCGGTCATGGGCGTCACCGGCACACGCGAGGCGACCAGCGACCTGGCCGCGCCCCTGGTCGCCCGCACCCGCGCCACGACCGACCTCCCGGTCGCCGTCGGGCTCGGTGTCAGCAACGGCGACCAGGCCGCGGAGGTCGCCGGGTACGCCGACGGTGTCATCGTCGGCTCGGCCTTCGTCCGCGCGCTGCTCGACCACGCCGACGACCGCGCCGCGGGGCTCCGGGCGCTGTCGACGCTCACCGCCGACCTCGCCGACGGGGTACGCCGTGCGTAGGTCCGGCCTGCTCCTCCTCGTCTGTGCTCTGGTCGCGGCGCTCACCGGGTGCGTCAAGTCGCAGCCCGACGGCAACGCCATCGTCGTTGCGGGCGAGGACGACGGCTTCAACGGCGCGCTGCTCAGCACGCCGTACGACGTGCCCGATCTCGAGCTCACCGACACCGAGGGCGCGCCGTACTCCCTGCCCCGCGACGCGAGGAAGCCGCTCACCCTCGTCTTCTTCGGCTACACGCGCTGCCCCGACATCTGTCAGGCGGTGATGGCGAATATCGCCTCGGCCCTCGCCAGGCTCGACGAGGAGCAGCGCGCCGAGGTCGACGTCGTGCTCGTGACCACCGACCCGGAGCGCGACGACGGTCCACTGCTGCGGTCCTACCTCGACCGCTACGGCGACGGCTTCGTCGGGCTCACCGGTGACATCAAGACGATCAAGAGGCTCGGCCGGTCGGTCGGCGTCTTCATCGCCCGCGGCCAGGAGCTCCCCGACGGCGGCTACGAGGTGGACCACTCGGCGCCGGTGATCGGCGTCGAGAAGGGCAGGCACGCGCCGATCGTGTGGACGCAGGGCAGGTCCGCGGCGGAGATGGCCGAGGACATCGCGAAGCTGCTGGGCCGATGACCGGCTGGTCGGCGGCGTACTCGCTGCTGCCCCTCTCCATCCCGAGCCCGTCCGACGGCGTCTGGGAGCTCGGCCCGATCCCGATCCGCGGCTACGCCCTGTGCATCATCACCGGCATCCTGGTCGCGGTCTGGTGGAGCGACCGGCGCTGGGTCGCACGCGGCGGCCTGCCCGGGCAGGTAGCCGACGTGTCCGTGTGGGGGGTGATCTTCGGCCTCGTCGGCGGCCGCCTCTACCACGTGCTCACCGACTGGCAGCTCTACTTCGGTGCGGGCCGCAACCCGGTCGAGGCCCTCTACGTCTGGCGGGGAGGGCTCGGCGTGTGGGGCGCCATCGCTCTCGGCGCGGTGGGAGTCTGGTTGGGTGCCCGGAGGGTGGGCATCCCCATCGTGCCGATGCTCGACACGATGGCGCCCACCGTGCTCGTCGCCCAGGCCATCGGACGTTGGGGCAACTGGTTCAACCAGGAGCTCTTCGGCGGCCCCACCGACCTGCCCTGGGGCCTGGAGATCGACCTAGCGCACCGGCCCGCCGGCTACCTCGACGAGAAGACCTTCCACCCGACGTTCCTGTACGAGTCGCTGTGGGCGCTCGCCGGGGTGGGGCTGGTCCTGTGGCTCGAGCGTCGGTTCCGGCTCGGACACGGCCGGGTCGCCGCCGTCTACGTCATGGTCTACACCGCCGGTCGCGGCTGGATCGAGATGATGCGCACCGACACCGTCCAGATGGACGACGTCCTCGGCCTGCGCCTCAACGTGTGGACCTCGATCGTCCTGTTCGTCCTGGCCGCCGCCTACTTCGCCTGGGCCACGAAGCGCCGCCCGGGCCGCGAGGAGATGACCGAGGGTCGCCTCGTCTCGGCAGCGCCCTGATTCGTCTGCCTGAGACGGCTCCCTGCGACGTCTCTCTGGATGGGATCCGCGTCTCAACAGCCGGCTTCGGCGGTGGTAGGTTGGGCCTTCTCGCGAGGGCCAGTGACGTCCCACGCCGCCGGTGCCACACTCGGCACGACCGTGACCGTCGAGATACCGACGGCCACCGACCGACCGGGCAACGACTGACGACGGGAGGACCGCTCGCAGATGCATGCGTTCCCTCGGCCCCAGGGCCTCTACGACCCCAAGCACGAGCACGATGCGTGTGGCGTCGCGTTCGTCGCCACGCTCACGGGTGTGGCCAGCCATGACATCGTCCGCAAAGGCCTGACCGCACTGCGCAACCTCGATCACCGTGGCGCGGCCGGCGCCGAGACCAACTCCGGTGACGGCGCGGGCATCCTGATCCAGGTCCCCGACGGCTTCCTTCGCGAGGTCGTCGACTTCGAGCTCCCGCCCGCCCGAGCGTACGCCGTGGGCTGCGGCTTCCTGCCCGGCGACGAGGAGCAGGTGGCCAAGACGCGACGGCGGATCGAAGAGCTGGCCGCGGAGGAGGGGCTCGCCGTCCTCGGCTGGCGCGACGTTCCCGTCAACGCCGCGGTCCTCGGCGCGACCGCGCGCTCGGTGATGCCGACCTTCAGTCAGCTCTTCGTGTCCGGCGCCGGTCAGCGGGTCACCGGCATGGCACTGGAGCGGCAGGCCTTCTGCCTGCGAAAGCGCGCCGAGAGCGAGACCGACGCCTACTTCCCGTCGCTGTCGAGCCGGACCCTCGTCTACAAGGGCATGCTCACCACCGACCAGCTCGACCACTTCTACGCCGACCTCACCGACGAGCGGGTCGCGTCCGCCTTGGCCGTCGTACACAGTCGCTTCTCCACCAACACCTTCCCGAGTTGGCCGCTGGCGCACCCCTTCCGGTTCATCGCCCACAACGGCGAGATCAACACGGTCATGGGCAACCGCAACTGGATGCGCGCGCGCGAGGCGCTGCTGAAGAGCGACCTGATCCACGGCGACCTCGAGCGGATCTTCCCGATCTGCACGCCGGGCGCCTCCGACTCGGCGTCCTTCGACGAGGTGCTGGAGCTGCTGCACATGGGTGGCCGCAGCCTGGCTCACGCGGTGCTGATGATGATCCCCGAGGCGTGGGAGAACAACACCGAGATGGATCCCGCGCGCCGGGCGTTCTACGAGTTCCACTCGACGGTCATGGAGCCGTGGGACGGCCCTGCGTGCGTCGTGTTCACCGACGGCGGGCAGATCGGCGCCGTCCTCGACCGCAACGGCCTGCGTCCGGGCCGCTTCTGGGTCACCGACGAGGGCCTGGTGGTCCTGGCGTCGGAGGTCGGCGTCCTCGACCTCGACCCCGCCAGCGTCGTCCGCAAGGGACGGCTGCAGCCGGGCCGGATGTTCCTCATCGACACCGACGAGCACCGCATCATCGAGGACGACGAGATCAAGGGCGAGCTCGCTGCCGAGGACCCCTACGGCGAGTGGCTGCACGCCGGCCTGATCCAGCTGCCCGACATCCCCGAGCGCGAGCACATCGTGCACACGCACGCCTCGGTCACCCGCCGCCAGCAGGTCTTCGGCTACACCGAGGAGGAGCTCCGGGTCCTGCTCACGCCGATGGCGACCAATGGCGGTGAGCCGCTCGGCTCGATGGGCACCGACACCCCGATCGCCGTGCTGAGCGACAAGCCGCGGCTGATCTTCGACTACTTCAGCCAGCTCTTCGCCCAGGTCACCAACCCGCCGCTCGACGCCATCCGCGAGGAGCTCGTCACCTCGTTGTGGGGGTCCATCGGCCCCGAGAGCAACCTGCTCGACCCGACGCCGGCCTCCTGCCGGCGGGTGGTCCTGCCCTTCCCGGTCTTCTCCAACGACGACCTGGCCAAGATCCGCCACATCAACCGCGACGGCGACATGCCGGGCTTCATCACCCACGTCTCCCGGGGGCTCTACCCCGTCGAGGGCGGGGGCACCGCGATGGCCGCGCGCATCGAGGAGATCTGCCAGGAGGTGTCCGACGCGATCGCGGAGGGCGCGCGCATCATCGTGCTCTCCGACCGGCACTCGACGGCCGAGCTCGCGCCGATCCCGAGCCTGCTGCTCACTGGTGCGGTCCACCACCACCTCGTGCGCGAGAAGACCCGCACCCAGGTCGGCCTGCTCATCGAGGCCGGCGACGTCCGCGAGGTGCACCACGTCGCTCTGCTCATCGGGTACGGCGCATCCGCGGTCAACCCCTACCTGGCCATGGAGTCGGTCGAGGACCTCGCCCGCGACCGCTACTACGTAAAGGTCGAGCCCGAGGTCGCCGTCAAGCACCTCATCAAGGCGCTCGGCAAAGGCGTGCTCAAGGTGATGTCCAAGATGGGCGTCTCGACGGTGGCCTCCTACACGGGCGCGCAGATCTTCGAGGCCGTCGGCCTCTCCCAGGAGGTCGTCGACCGCTACTTCACCGGCACCACCTCCAAGCTCGGCGGCGTGGGTCTCGACACCATCGCCGAGGAGGTCGCCCGCCGGCACGCCACGGCGTACCCCCGCGGCGGCATCGCGCCGGCTCACCGCGAGCTCGCGATCGGCGGCGAGTACCAGTGGCGTCGGGAGGGTGAGCCGCACCTGTTCGACCCCGAGACCGTCTTCCGCCTGCAGCACTCCACACGCGAGGGCCGCTACGACGTCTTCAAGCAGTACACGGCGCGGGTCGACGACCAGGCCGAGCGGCTGATGACCCTGCGCGGCATGTTCCGGTTCAAGGACGCCGCCAGGACCGGCCGGCAGCCGATCCCGATCGAGGAGGTCGAGCCGGTCTCCGAGATCGTCAAGCGGTTCTCGACCGGCGCGATGTCCTACGGCTCGATCTCCGGAGAGGCGCACGAGAACCTCGCGATCGCCATGAACCGGATCGGTGCCAAGTCCAACACCGGCGAGGGCGGCGAGGACGCCGACCGGCTCTACGACCCCGCACGCCGCAGCGCGATCAAGCAGGTCGCGTCCGGGCGGTTCGGAGTCACCAGCGAGTACCTCACCAACTCCGACGACATCCAGATCAAGATGGCGCAGGGCGCCAAGCCCGGCGAGGGCGGTCAGCTGCCCGGCAACAAGGTCTACCCGTGGGTGGCCAAGACCCGGCACTCCACCCCGGGCGTGGGCCTGATCAGCCCGCCGCCGCACCACGACATCTACTCGATCGAGGACCTGGCCCAGCTGATCCACGACCTCAAGAACGCCAACCCCGGCGCCCGGATCCACGTCAAGCTGGTCAGCGAGGTCGGCGTCGGCACCGTCGCCGCAGGCGTCTCCAAGGCGCACGCCGACGTGGTGCTGATCTCCGGCCACGACGGCGGCACCGGCGCCTCGCCGCTCACCTCGCTCAAGCACGCCGGCGGACCCTGGGAGCTCGGGCTCGCCGAGACCCAGCAGACGCTGTTGATCAACGGCCTGCGCGACCGGATCGTCGTCCAGACCGACGGTCAGCTGAAGACGGGCCGCGACGTCGTCGTCGCCGCGCTGCTCGGGGCCGAGGAGTTCGGCTTCGCGACCGCGCCTCTCGTGGTCAGCGGCTGCATCATGATGCGCGTCTGTCACCTCGACACCTGTCCGGTCGGCGTCGCCACGCAGAACCCCGTGCTCCGTGCGCGGTTCTCCGGCAAACCCGAGTTCGTGGTCACCTTTTTCGAGTACATCGCCGAGGAGGTCCGCGAACTGCTAGCCGAGCTGGGCTTCCGCACGGTCGAGGAGGCGATCGGCCGGAGCGACGTCCTCGACACCGAGCGCGCGGTCGGCCACTGGAAGGCCGCCGGGCTCGACCTCGCGCCGATCCTGCACATGCCCGACGTGCACGGTGGCTTCGGGCAGTTCGGCGAGCAGGACCGCTTCTGCACGAAGAGCCAGGACCATGGTCTCGACAAGGCGCTCGACAACGAGCTGCTCGCGATCGCCGCGCCGGCGCTCGAGTCGGGCGAGCCGGTGCGGGCTCAGGTCGCGATCCGCAACGTCAATCGCACCGTCGGGACGATGCTCGGCCACGAGGTCACCAAGCGCTACCGGGGCGAGGGGCTGCCCGAGGGGACCATCGACATCACGCTCACCGGCTCCGCCGGCCAGTCCTTCGGTGCCTTCCTGCCACACGGGATCGTGCTCCGCCTCGAGGGTGACGCCAACGACTATGTCGGCAAGGGTCTCTCCGGCGGCCGGCTGGTTATCCGGCCGGACCGGGCGGCCGGCTTCTCCTCACACGAGCAGGTCATCGCCGGCAACACCACGGCGTACGGCGCGACCTCGGGCGAGATCTTCCTGCGCGGTGGCGTGGGGGAGCGATGCTGCGTTCGCAACTCCGGCGCGACGGTCGTGACCGAGGGCGTGGGCGACCACGGCTGCGAGTACATGACCGGCGGCCGAGTCGTCGTCCTCGGCAGCACCGGGCGCAACTTCGCGGCCGGGATGAGCGGCGGCTACGCCTTCGTGCTCGACCTCGACGAGCGCCGGGTCAACCCCGAGTTCGTCGAGCTCGGCCCGGTCGCGGGCGACAAGGCCGCCGAGCTGCTCGACCTCGTCACCCGCTTCGCCGAGGAGACCGGGTCGGAGGTGGCGGCCGAGCTCCTGGCCGACTGGCCGGCCGCGCTGGCCCGGTTCACCCTGGTGATGCCGACCGACTACAGGCGGGTGCTCGAGACCCGCGCCGAGGCCGAGGCCGAGGGTCTCGACAAGGACCAGACCGACGCGCGGATCATGGAGGTCCTTCATGGCTGATCGCATCCTCGGCACCCGCCTGGAAGGGGCTCGTCGTGGCTGATCCCAAGGGGTTCCTCAAGCACGGCCGCGAGGTCGCCGTACGCCGTGACGTCGCCGAGCGCATCAGGGACTGGCAGGAGGTCTACCCCGACGGCATCGGCCGAGCGCTGCTGCCGATCGTCACCGTCCAGGCCGGCCGCTGCATGGACTGCGGGATCCCGTTCTGCCACCAGGGCTGCCCGCTCGGCAACATCATCCCCGAGTGGAACGACCTGGTCTGGCGCGAGGACTGGGACGGCGCGATGGACCGCCTGCACGCCACCAACAACTTCCCGGAGTTCACCGGGCGGCTCTGCCCGGCGCCGTGCGAGACCGCCTGCGTGCTTGGCATCAACCAGGACCCGGTGACCATCAAGAACGTCGAGGTCTCGATCATCGACCGCGCCTGGGAGTCCGGCTACGTCCGTCCGCAGCCCCCGGAGTGGCTGTCTGGCCGGACCGTCGCCGTCGTCGGCTCCGGGCCAGCCGGCCTGGCCACCGCACAGCAGCTCACCCGGGCCGGCCACACGGTCGCCGTCTACGAGCGTGCCGACAAGATCGGCGGCCTGATGCGGTACGGCATCCCCGAGTTCAAGATGGAGAAGCGTCACCTCGACCGGCGGATCGACCAGATGCGCCGCGAGGGCACGATCTTCCGGGCCGGCATCGATGTCGGCGTCGAGCTCACCGGCGACCAGCTTCGCGAGCGGTACGACGCGGTGGTGCTGGCGGTGGGCTCGACGCTCGGGCGCGACCTGCCGGTGCCGGGCCGCGAGCTGACCGGCATCCACCAGGCGATGGAGTACCTGCCGCAGGCGAACCGGGTCGCCCACGGCGAGGTGGTCGAGGACCAGATCCTCGCCACCGGCAAGGACGTCGTCATCATCGGCGGCGGCGACACCGGCGCCGACTGCCTCGGCACGGCGATCCGCCAGGGTGCGCGCTCGATCACCCAGCTGGAGATCCTCGCCGAGCCACCCCTCGACCGCCCGGCCAACCAGCCCTGGCCCACCTACCCGATGACCTTCCGCGTCTCCTCCGCCCACGAGGAGGGCGCCTCCCTGGAGGTGCAGAGTCGCGTGTACGCCGTCTCCACCCAGGAGTTCCTCGGCGACGACTCGGGCGCGGTGCAGGCACTCCGCCTGGTCGAGGTGGAGTCGTTCCGGCCCATCGAGGGCACCGACCGGGAGATCCCGGCGCAGCTCGTGCTGCTGGCGATGGGCTTCACGGGTCCGCAGCGCGAAGGGCTCGTCGAGCAGCTCGGCGTCGACCTCGACGAGCGGGGCAATGTCGTCCGCGACGCGTCGTACGCCAGCTCGGTGGAGGGCGTCTTCGTGGCCGGCGACGCCGGCCGAGGTCAGTCACTCATCGTGTGGGCGATCGCCGAGGGCCGCGCCGCGGCCGCCGCGGTCGACACCTATCTGACCGGCTCGACCAACCTCCCGGCGCCGATCCCGCCCACCGCACGGCCGCTCATGGCCTGACGGTGTTTGATCGATCCAAGACACGATAGGCTCCCATCGTGCGGAGAGCGAAGATCGTGTGCACCCTCGGCCCGGCCGTCGGCACCAAGGAGAAGATCCGCGAGCTGGTCGATGCCGGGATGGACGTGGCGCGGCTCAACATGAGCCACGGCGACCACTCCGAGCACGAGCGGCTCTATCGGCTCGTCCGGGCGGCGTCCGACGAGACCGGGCACGGCGTCGGCATCTTCGCCGACCTCCAGGGCCCGAAGATCCGGCTGGAGACCTTCGCCAACGGCTCGGCCATCATCGAGAAGGGCCACACCTGGACGATCACCACCCGCGACGTCCCGGGCGACGGTGAGATCTGCGGTACGACGTACAAGGGCCTGCCGGGCGACGTGGAGGTGGGCGACCCGATCCTGATCGACGACGGCCGGGTCAAGCTCGTCGTGACCGGCGTCACCGACACAGATGTCACCACGGTGGTCGATGTCGGCGGCAGGGTGAGCAACAACAAGGGCATCAACCTGCCGGGCGTCGCAGTGTCGGTGCCCGCACTCTCCGAGAAGGACACCGCCGACCTGCGCTGGTCCCTCAACCTCGGGGTCGACTTCGTCGCGTTGAGCTTCGTGCGCAACGCGGCCGACGCCGACGACGTCCGGAAGATCATGGACGAGGAGGGCATCCACGTCCCGGTCATCGCCAAGATCGAGAAGCCGCAGGCGATCGCGGCGATCGACGAGATCGTCGACGCCTTCGACGGCATCATGGTCGCCCGTGGCGACCTCGGCGTCGAGTGCCCGCTCGAGGACGTCCCGATCCACCAGAAGATGATGATCGACAAGGCCCGCGCCATGGCCAAGCCGGTCATCGTCGCCACGCAGATGCTCGAGTCGATGATCACCGCGCCGGCGCCGACCCGCGCCGAGGCCTCCGACGTCGCCAACGCCGTGCTCGACGGCGCGGACGCGGTGATGCTCTCCGGCGAGACGAGCGTGGGCGACTACCCCATCGTCGCCGTGCAGACGATGGCTCGCATCATCGAGTCCACCGAGGACCACGGCCTGGAGAAGATGGCGGCCGTCACCTGGCACCCACGCACCACCGGAGGCGTCATCGCCAAGGCCGCGATGGAGTGTGCCGAGGCCGTCGATGCGCGGTACGTCGTCGCCTTCACGCAGTCGGGAGACTCCGCACGGCGGCTGGCCCGCTACCGCGGACGCATCCCGATGCTGGCCTTCACCCCGCTCGACTCCACGCGCTCCCAGTTGGCGATCTCGTGGGGCGTGGAGACCTTCAAGACCGCGCAGGTCGAGCACACCGACGAGATGGTCCGCCAGGTCGACGAGGCGCTGCTCGAGGTCGGTCGTCTCAAGGAGGGTGAGCTGGTGGTCATCATCGCCGGCAGCCCTCCGAGCACCAAGGGCTCCACCAACGCCCTGCGCATCCACCGCATCGGCGACGCCATCAACGAGGTGTCCCCGGCGTACCGCCGCCGCTGACGTCTCGCTGATCGAGCCTTGTCGAGACCACAGGCCCACATGCCCTCGGTGGTCGAGCCGGTCGCGAGGGACGAGCGACCGTGTCGAGACCATCGTCGCGCGCTATCCACAGCCTCATGATCTGGCATTGAGTTCTGTTCGGGGACCGGGATTCTGAAGTGCATGGCTTCGCCCACATGCTCGAGTGCGCCGACGGCACCTTGTACGTCGGCAGCACCAGACATCTTGACGAGCGCCTGGAGCAGCACCGACTGGGCCTCGGCTCGGCGTACACGCGGACCCGTCGTCCGGTCGCCTCGTTATCGTTCGACGTTCACGAGACGTCGCAGATGTCGTCGAGGATCTCGAGCGCCACGCCGACATTAGAGATGTCGATCCGCAGGCCGGGTTCGGCGGTCCGCTGGCGGAACGACTCCGTGGGGGCAGCGGCACGCTGCATCCCGGCGCGGGCCAGCAGGTTCACCGCCTCGCTCAGACCAACGTGCCGCTCTCGCCGGATCCGCTCGGCCGCGGCGATGACATCGTCATCCAGTCGAACGGTGGTGCGCACGCCACCCAAGTTTAGCAGCGTCGATGCGGCGTGGAGCGCATCAGTGATGCTGTTCCCAGGCCCGCTCGTCACGTCTTCGGCCCGATCAGCTCGTCGAGTCGTGCGACGCCGGCTCGTGTCGACACCGACAGGATCTTCCGGCTCGTCCGGCGCCATGGTACGTCGAGCAGGTCGAGCGCCTCGCCGCACCAGCGCATGATGTCCTCGGACATGTTGGAGAACTGCCAGCGCGGATAGTCGTACCTCTTCTGCTCGCCGGCCACAATGCGTGTCGCCCAGTTGTTGACTCGGCACCCGTCGGAATGGAACAGCCCGCGCAGGAAGTCGGCTGGGTGGGGGAACAGACACGCCCAGTGCCGCCACGAAACGGTGGTGATGACGCATCCCGGAACCAGCCGCGTGTGAGGGCGGCTGTTGGGTTTGACCGCTCGCATCAGCTCAGCGATTCGACTGTTGAGATCGACGTATCTCTTGTCGTTGTAGATATGCAAGGCGAGCAAGCCGCGGCGTTCGGTGGAGATGTACCCGTCCCCCAGGTACCAGCCGAGAAGCTCTGCGTAGGACGCTTCATCCAGCGTGCCCTCGTCGCACCTCGGGCAGTTGGCGAGCAGATGGGCCTGACCGCGTGGCTTGCCCCGCCGCTGATACTCCCGGCGCCAGCGACGGATCGTCTTAACAGCCACGCCCTGGACTCGCGCGTTCTCCGCGTCGGGCATGCCCGCGTCGGAGGCGGCCAGCGCGCTGGCCACTGTCTCGTTGCTCCGAACGTGTGGCATCGCGGCTGACGATGCCATCGAGCACCGACATCGGTGCCGGGTGTGGGACTCGAACCCACACGCCCTTTCGGACAATGGCTTTTGAGGCCATGGCGTCTGCCGATTCCGCCAACCCGGCCGAGTCGGGCAGAAGCCTACCTGGCTGTCGGCCCGCCGTGCTCGCCGGTGCGGCTCGTGCCTGATGCCGCGGATAGCCTTGCCCCGTGACCGGAGCAGTGAGCGGAGCCGCCAAGTTGCGCGTCGTGATCGCCGAGGACGAGGCGCTGATCCGGATGGACCTCGCCGAGATGCTCGGGGAGGAGGGGTACGACGTCGTCGGTCAGGCCGCCGACGGGGCGAGGGCCGTCGAGTTGGCCGAGGAGCTCCGTCCCGACCTGGTGATCCTCGATGTGCAGATGCCGGTCCTCGACGGCATCTCGGCCGCGGAGCGGATCGCGATTGAGCGGGTGGCCCCGGTCGTCATTCTCACGGCGTACTCCCAGCGCGAGCTCGTCGAGCGCGCCCGCGAGGCCGGGGCGATGGCCTATCTGGTGAAGCCCTTCGGCCGGAGCGACCTCGTGCCGGCCATCGAGATGGCGGTGAGCCGGTTCGCCGAGCTGAGCGCGCTCGAGCGGGAGGTCGCCGACCTCGCCGACCGCCTGGAGACCCGCAAGGTCGTCGACCGAGCGAAGTCGCAGCTGCAGAAGGCGCTGGGCCTCACCGAGCCGGAGGCCTTCCGCTGGATCCAGAAGACCGCGATGGACCTGCGGCTCTCCATGCGACAGGTGGCCGAGGGAGTGCTCGAGCACCGCATCGACGTGACCGGAGAGTGACCGGCCACCGGGCGGTGTACCAATTTGGTTACGCCCGCGTAACCGGCCATCGATTGCCTCTTCGACCCGGTCGGGTGATGCTAGGTTTCCTGCACCCAGCGACGTGTGGGAGCCGATCCTGCGCGTCACAACGTGACACGGAGGACGAATGATCCGGATCAAGAAGCCGTGGCTGCGCGGCATGGCGGGGATCGCGGCCGCGACCCTCGTATTGACCGCCTGTGGCACCACCGAGGACGCCGACTCAGGCGGCGACGACGCCGCCGACGGCGGTGACTCGTCGGCCGCCTGCGACCTCAGGCTCGCCTTCTTCGGCCCAGAGACCGGAGATGCTGCCGGTCTCGGCAAGCCGATCATCCAGGGCGCTCAACTCGCGGTGGACCAGTACAACGCAGACGCCGACTGCGAGGTCGGCCTCGACATCCTCGACTCCCAGGGCAGCCCGGATGCCGCGCCGGCCCTGGCTACCGACGTCGTGAGCGACGACGCCATCGTCGGCGTGGTCGGCCCCGCGTTCTCCGGCGAGTCCGCCGCGGCCGGGCCGATCTTCGCCGAGGAGGGTGTCCCGACGATCACCCCGTCTGCGACCAACCCGACGCTCGCCGACAACGGCTGGGACACCTTCCACCGTGCCCTCGGCAACGACGCCACCCAGGGTCCGGCCGCTGCGAAGTACATCAAGGACACCATCAAGGCATCATCGATCTTCGTGATCGACGACGCCTCGGAGTACGGCGCCGGCCTGGCCGGGATCGTCGAGAAGGACCTCGGCGACGCGGTCGTCGGCACCGACACGATCCAGCAGAAGCAGACGGACTTCTCCGCGACGGTGACCAAGGTGACCGACGCCGAGCCCGACGCCGTCTTCTTCGGTGGGTACTACGCCGAGGCGACGATCCTGATCGGCCAGCTCCGCGACGGCGGCTTCGACGGAACCTTCGTGGTGGCCGACGGCGTGAAGGACCCCTCGTACCTGGATGCTGGGAAGGCCGCTGAGGGCAGCATCATCACCTGCCCCTGCATTCCTGACACCGACCCGGCGGTCGCCGAGTTCGCTTCTGCCTACGAGGCCGAGTTCGGCGAGGCCGCCGGTACCTACGCCGCCGAGGCCTACGATGCCGCGAACATCTTCCTCGACGGTATCGCCGAGGGCATCGACAACCGCGAGGACCTGCTGGCCTTCGTCAACGAGTACGACGAGCCGGGCATCACCAAGCAGTTGAAATTCGATGACAAGGGTGAGCCGGCCGACGTCCACGTCTATGCCTACACGGTCAAGGGTGGGGAGATCGTTCCTGAGGGCGAGATCGAGTAGCCCCGTTGGTCGACATCTGACCAGATGGACCGTGACGCGGCTGGGGAGCGCAGGTCCCCAGCCGCGTACATGTCCGGATCGGTGGCCAGGAGGCCAGGGTGGATCTGAACTTCGACTTCTTCTTCAACAACCTGCCTGAGCTCACCATCACCGGGTTGGCGTTCGGGGCCATCTACGCGCTGATCGCGCTCGGCTACACCATGGTGTACGGCGTACTCCAGCTCATCAACTTCGCCCATTCCGAGGTGTTCATGTACGGCACCTTCGCGATGTTGTGGACCGTGACGGCGTTGGGCGGAGCCGATGCCGACGGTGCAAAGCTGATCGCGATCCTGATCGCGTCCCTCTTCGCCGCGATGGCCATGTCGGCCGTGATCGCGCTCATCCTCGAGCGAGTGGCCTACCGCTCACTGATCAAGCGCAACGCGCCGAGGCTGATCGCCCTCATCTCCGCGATCGGCGCATCGTTCGTGCTCGCCGAGCTGATGGGCCTGCGCGACAAGATCGCCGGCTGGTTCGGCCTCGACGACAACCTGCGCGAGTACGTCGGCAAGGCCAAGATCAACAACAGCATGGCCGGAGTGGTGGAGGCGCCCCGGTGGAATGTCGGCGGTGTGAGCATCTCGAGCATCGACATCCTCGTCATCGTCTCGGCGATCGGCATGATGGTCCTGCTCGACCAGTTCGTCCGGCGCTCGCGACTCGGCAAGGGCATCCGGGCGACCGCCCAGGACCCCGAGACCGCGGCGCTGATGGGCGTCAACCCGACGCGCACGATCCAGATGACCTTCCTGATCGGCGGCCTGATGGCGGGCGTCGCGGCCTTCCTCTACATGTTGAAGATCGAGACCACGAAGTTCGACGTCGGATTCCTGCTCGGCGTCAAGGCCTTCACCGCCGCCGTCCTGGGCGGTATCGGCAACCTGCGCGGCGCCCTGCTCGGCGGCCTCGTCCTCGGCGTCGCGGAGAACTGGGGCCAGGCGATCCTGGGCAGCGAATGGCGCGATGTCATCGCGTTCGTCCTGCTGGTCCTCATCCTGCTCGTCCGGCCCACCGGCCTCCTGGGCGAGTCGCTCGGAAAGTCACGGGCATGAAGGGAACCGGTATGAGAGCAAGGCTGACCGCCCTCCCGAAGTGGGCCAAGATCCTGATGTGGGTGCTGCTCGCGCTCCTGGCCTACGCGTTCCCGCTGCTCGAGCCGCCGCTGATCTCGACCCCGGGCACCGACTTCGCGAGCGTGCTGTTCACCGTCTCGATCTACTGCCTGGTGGCGCTCGGCCTCAACATCGTGGTCGGCTACGCGGGCCTCCTCGACCTGGGGTACGTCGGGTTCTACGCCATCGGGGCCTACACCGTCGCGATCCTGACCTCGTTCCACGGCAACTGGCCGCTGCTGCTGGCGATCCCCATTGCCGTCATCGCGGCGATGATCTCGGGTGTCCTGCTCGGCGCGCCCACGCTCCGCGTCAGGGGGGACTACCTGGCCATCGTGACGCTCGGCTTCGGCGAGATCATTCGCCTGGTGGCGGTCAACACCGAATGGATGGGCGCCTCGAAGGGGATCAACAACGTCGGCCGGCCCCCCAATCTCGGTGATGAGCAAACGGGCCTCTTCGAGGTGCCGCACCTGTTCTGGGGCGACGGCACCGTGCTGTTGGACACCAAGGACCAGACGAAGTTCCTGGTCTTCGGATACTCCGACGCGGTGCCGTACTACTGGATCGGACTCACCGCGGTCATCGTCGTGCTCATCGCGGACATCCTGATCAAGAGCAGCCGGGTCGGGAGGGCCTGGGAGGCGACCCGCGAGGACGAGGACGCCGCGGAGCTCATGGGTGTCCCGACGTTCAGGTTCAAGCTGCTCGCCTTCGCGACCGGCGCCTTCGTCGGCGGTCTCGCCGGCGGGCTGTTCGCGACCCGACAGAGCTTCATCAATCCGCAGTCCTTCCTGCTGCTCTTCTCCATCCTCTTCCTCGCGGCTGTCGTCGTCGGCGGCCAGGGCAACAGGTGGGGTGTGCTGGTGGGCGCCTTCCTGGTCGCCTACCTGCCCGAGCGGTTCCGTGGCTTCGAGGACTTCCGCGTCCTGGTGTTCGGCCTGGCCCTCGTCCTGCTCGCCACCCTGCGTCCCGAGGGCCTGCTCCCGCCACGACGTACCGTCCGGGCCAAACAGCTCGTAGAGGAGCTCGAGAGCATCGAGGAAGGCCACGACGGAGAGGAGACGGCGCGTGTCTGAGACAGTTCTCCGGGTCGAGGACCTCACGCTGAGATTCGGCGGCCTGACCGCGCTCGACGACGTCAGCTTCCACATCGACGAAGGCGAGATCCTCGGTCTCATCGGACCCAACGGCGCAGGTAAGACGACCTGCTTCAATGCGATCACCGGCGTCTACCGGCCCACGGCGGGCGACGTCCTCTTCCAGGGACGATCCCTCAAGGGCCTGAAGAAGCACCAGATCACCAGGCTCGGCGTCGCCCGCACCTTCCAGAACATCCGACTCTTCCCGACCATGACGGCCCTGGAGAACGTGCTCGTCGGCGCCGACGCCCAGCACACGACCGGCATGCTCACCGCACTCTTCCGGCTACCCCGACACCGGCGCGAGGAGGAGCAGGGTCATGACCAGGCCATGGACCTGCTGCGCTTCATGGGCATCGCCAAGCGCGCAGACGAGTTGGCTGCCAACCTGTCGTACGGCGACCAGCGGCGGCTCGAGATCGCCCGGGCGATGGCGACCGGGCCCAAGCTGATCTGTCTCGACGAGCCGGCCGCGGGCTTCAACCCCAAGGAGAAGGTCGTCCTCATGGACCTGATCCGACAGGTCCGCGACCGGGGCTACACGGTGCTGTTGATCGAGCACGACATGCGCCTTGTGATGGGCGTGACCGATCGGATCGTGGTGTTGGAGTTCGGCCGCAAGATCGCCGAGGGCTCGCCCGAGGAGATCCGCAACGACCCGGCCGTGATCGCGGCCTACCTCGGAGTGGAGGAAGAAGATGCTTCTTGAGGTGAAGGGCCTTTGCGTCAACTACGGTCACATCGAGGCGATCCGCGACATCAGCTTCTCGGTGCCGGAAGGCTCGGTGGTCACCTTGATCGGTGCCAACGGCGCGGGCAAGTCGACGACCTTGAAGACCCTGTCGGGGCTGCGCAAGGTCCGCGAGGGCACGGTGATCTTCGACGGCAAGGACATCACAGGCATCGCGCCCTACGACCGGGTCAAGCTCGGCATCAGCCAGGCACCCGAGGGCCGCGGCTGCTTCCCCGGCATGACGGTCCGCGAGAACCTCGACATGGGGGCCTACGTCCGCACGGACCGCAAGTCCGCGGCGTACCGGGAGGATGTCGACCGGGTCCTCACGCTGTTCCCGCGACTCAACGAGCGCATCTCGCAGAGCGCGGGCACGATGTCGGGCGGTGAGCAGCAGATGCTGGCCATCGGCCGCGCGCTGATGGCCAGGCCGCGGCTGATCCTGCTCGACGAGCCGTCGATGGGCCTCGCGCCCAAGCTCATCCAGCAGATCTTCTCGATCATCAAGGAGATCAACCATCAGGGCACCACCGTCCTGCTGGTGGAGCAGAACGCCGCCCAGGCCCTCAAGGCGGCCGACGAGGCCTACATCCTGGAGACGGGCGAGATCGTCCGCCACGGCACCGGTGCCGAACTCGCCGGCGACGAGTCGATCAAGGCTGCCTACCTCGGCGGCTAGAGGACCTTCGAGAGGAACACCTGGGTGCGCTCGTGCTGGGGGTTGCCGAGCACCTCGCGCGGGTCGCCCTCCTCGACGATGACGCCGCCGTCCATGAAGACGAGCTTGTTGCCGACCTCGCGGGCGAAGCCCATCTCGTGGGTTACGACCATCATCGTCATGCCCTCCGACGCCAGCGTCTTCATGACCTCGAGGACGTCGCCGACGAGCTCGGGGTCGAGCGCGGAGGTCGGCTCGTCGAAGAGCATCATGTCGGGGTCCATCGACAGCGCCCGGGCGATCGCGACCCGCTGCTGCTGACCGCCGGAGAGGTGGGCCGGGTAGGCGCTCCTCCTTCTCGGCCAGGCCGACCTTCTCGAGGTTGGCGCGGGCGATCTCGACGGCCTCGGCCTTCCCGCGTCTCTTGACCTTCTGCTGGGCGACGGTGAGGTTCTTCAGCACGCTCATGTGCGGGAACAGGTTGAACTGCTGGAAGACCATGCCGATGCGCGCACGCACGGCGTCGAGGTCGACCTCGGGGTCGCAGATGTCGATGCCCTCGACCAGGATCTGGCCCGACGTCGGCTCCTCGAGCCGGTTGACGCACCGCAGCAGTGTCGACTTGCCGGAGCCGGACGGCCCGATCACGCAGACGACCTGGCTGTTGTCGACGTGGAAGTCGATGCCCTTGAGCACCTGGTTGTCGCCGAAGTACTTGTGCAGCTGGCGGACCTCGATGGCGGCCGCGGTCTCGTCGGGAATGACTGAAGTGCTCATCGTGCCCTCTGCTGTCGCTTCTCCAACCACGCCACCAGTCTGGTGAGCGGCAGTGTGATGGCCAGGTACAGGAGCGCCGCCTGGATGAGCGTCGTCGACGTGCCGGCCGTGGGACCGGAGGCGAGGAAGTCCTTCGCCACCGTCGTGAGCTCCCGCTGCTCCGCGGCGAAGCCGATGGTGAAGAGCAACGAGGTGTCCTTGATGAGCAGCACGAACTCGTTGGTCAGCGGCGGGATCACGATCCGGAACGCCTGGGGGAGCACCACGGTCACCGTCGTGCGGCCGGCGCTCATGCCAAGGGAGCGGGCGGCCTCGGACTGTCCCTTCGGCACCGCCTGGATGCCTGCACGCAAGGTCTCGGCCATGTACGCCGCGCCGACCAGGATCAGCGCGACCACGCCAGCGCCGACCGGCCCACCGGGCGGCGTCCACTGGAAGGCGATCGGGAGGCCGAACGCCATGAACAACATGACGAGCAGGGCCGGGAGGCCGCGGAAGAGCTCGATATAGGCCGTTGCCAGCCATCGGTACGGCGCCACGGGCGACATCTTCATCAGCGCCAGGACCAACGCGAGGACCAGGCCACCCGTGAACGCGATCGCAGTGTAGATGATCGTGTTCTTGACGCCGACGGCGATCAGGTCGCCCCAGGTCCCTGGGGGAATGAAGCCGTCGGCGCTGAAGAAGTTGGACTTGATCGCCGCCCAGTCGGCGGCGAGCACGACGACCAACACGATCGCGAGCAGGACGGCGTACAGGGCCGCCTGGGTCAGCAGGCGCTTCTGGGAGCGCTTCAGGGCCACCTGCGGGTCACTCGGTGGGGAAGTAGGTGGTGTAGATCTCGTCGTACGAGCCGTCGTCATGCAGCTTGGTGAGCTGCTCGTTGACGGCCGTCAGCAGGTCGGTGTTGCCCTTCTTGGCCGCCAGGCCGTACTGCTCGTCGGTGGGGTAGGTCTCGACGACGGTGAAGCCGCCGTCCTCCTGGTGGTCGATGTTGACCGGGAGGTCCTGCAGGAGTGCGTCGACCTGGCCTGCCTTGATGGCCTGGTACATCTCGGCGTCGGAGGGGAAGGTGACGATGTCCGCGTCGGCGGCGTTCTCCTCGGTGTAGGTCTTGCCGGTGCTGCCCTGCTGCACGCCCACCTTCTTGCCCGCGAGGTCGGCGATCGCGGCGATGTCGGAGCCCTCGGGCACCAGCAGCGACTGCTCGGAGTCGTAGTAGCCGTCGGAGAAGTCCAGCGCCGCCTTGCGCTCCTCGGTGATGGTCATCGCGGAGGCGGCGAGGTCGCACTGGCCGGCGTTGAGCGCCTGGCCGGACTGGATCGCGTCGAAGGAGGAGTCCTTGATCTCGAGCTCGAGGCCGAGGCCCTCGGCTATGCCTGCGACGATGTCGACGTCGAAGCCCTTGAAGCCCGACTCGGAGGTCTCGTCGAAGTCCTCGAACGGCGGGTAGGGGACGTCGGAGCAGACGGTCAGGGTGCCGTCGGAGACCAGCGTCAGGCTGCTCTCCTCGCTACCACCACCGCCGGGTGTGTCCTCGGCCTCATCGCCGCCGCCGTCGTCGCCGCCGCAGGCGGTGAGGGCGACGGCGAGTCCGAGAGCGGTCAGTGTGGTGAGCAGGCGCTTCGACATGCCCGCACTCTAATCTGCGCGGGGCGAGGCGCAACTCCGGGTGCCCTCGACCGGTCTCAGGCCAGGGTCGAGGCGATCGCCACCAGCGCCGGCGCGACGAGCAGCGCCGGCAGCAGGTCGGCCACCGGGATCTCCCGGATCCGGAGCAGCCGCAGCGCGACGCCGACGAGCAACAGGCCACCCGTGGCCGTGATGGCAGCCAGGTGGGCGGCGGGCAGGACGTCGCCGAGGACGACACCGAGCACGGTGAGCGTCCCCTGGACGACCAGCACCGTGAGTGCGCTGGCCGCGACTCCCCAGCCGAACGACGCCGCGAAGGCGATCGCGGCGAAGCCGTCGAGCGCCGACTTGAGGAGCAGCTGGTCGGCGCCGTTGCCCAGCCCGTCGTTCAGCGAGCCGAGGATCGTCAGCGGACCGGTGCAGAAGATCAGCGAGGCGACCACGAAGCCCTCGATGAAGCGGGCCCGCTCGGTCGACACGGAGGAGCCGGACAGCCTGCGCTGGAGGACCCCGCCGAGCCCCTCGACCCGGGCCTCCAGCCGCAGCAGCGAACCCGCGATGCCGCCCAGCAGCAGGGATCCCAGCACGATCAGCACCGGCGCGCTGCCGCCGACGTACGCCGAGAGGTCGCCGGAGGTCACCTCCCGGGCCGACAGGCCGCCGATGAGCAGGGTGGTGAGGCCCAGGGCGTCGGTGACGACGTTGCGGACCCGCTCGGGGAGCCGGTTGCCGAGAGCCACGCCGAGGGTTGCACCGACGAGCACTGTGATGACGTTGACGGCCGTGCCGAGGCCGGGGAGGTCCACGAGGTCCGCACTTTCGGGTCGGGCTGCCAGGGATCTACGTCCGGGTCTCGCTCCAGGGGGTGAGACGCCGGCGGAGGGCTGAGCGTAGTCTCGCCCCGGGACGACCCGCGCCACGACCCGGCAGTGGGCGTCTTGGGATCGTATGAGCCCGGGAGGACTGCCGTGAGACCAACGGTCGGATTGCGTGCCGCGACACTCGACGACGCCGAGCAGCTCGTCGAGCTCTGGGGCGCTTCCCTCCGGCGTGGTTCCCACGACGAGCAGGTCGCCGACGTCCACCGGGTGCTGACCGATGTGTCGGTCGACGAGGACGTGCGGGTCGTGGTTGCCGAGGGTGACGGCGAAGTGGTGGGAGCCCTGCACCTGCGGCTCAGCACCGTCTCGCCGGTCAACCTCGACCCATGCGTGCAGGCGATGCTGCTGCGGGTGCGCGAGGGCGCACGCGGTCGCGGCGTCGGACAGGCGCTCATGGAGGCTGCCGTCGCCTTCGCCGAGGAGCGGGGCGCAGGCCACGTCATGAGCGGCGCACTGGCCAGCTCGCGCGAGGGCAACCGGTTCCTTGCCCGGCTCGGCCTCGCCGCCGAGGCGACCATCCGGCTCGCGCCGACATCGGTCCTGCGGGCCAAGGTCGGCACCCAGCGAAACGGTGTCCCGACGGGCAACAACCAGCGTGGCCGCCTCCTCGCCGCGCGCCGGCGCCGCCGCCAGCCCGTGGACGCCGCCCCCTGAGCCTTTGGGGGCTCGTCACACGCGCACCAGGTTGACCTGGGATGTTGTCACTTCCCCCTGGTTGTACGGCGGGTGAAGTGACAACATCCCAGGTCAACCTGGGATGCGTGATGCGCCGATCGGCATGGGATGCGTGATGCGCCGATTCAACCTGGGATGCGTGATGCCCCGATCGGGATGAGGGCGCAGGTGATCCGCGAGCTGCAGACGCGCTTGCCGCGCTCGTCGGTGATGACGATCTCGTACGCCGCGGTGGAGCGGCCGAGGTGGATGGCGGTGGCGACGCCGGTCACGACGCCGGAGGTCACGGCGCGGTGATGAGTGGCGTTGATGTCGACGCCGACGGACATCCGGTCCGGGTAGGCGTGGATGCCCGAGCCGATCGAGCCGAGCGTCTCCGCGAGGACGACCGAGGCGCCGCCGTGCAGGAGGCCGAAGGGCTGGGTGTTGCCGTCGACGGGCATAGTCGCCACGATCCGCTCGGCGCTCGCCTCGAGCAGCTCGACGCCCATCTTGTCGTTGAGCCTGCCCATGCCGTCGGGCATCCGGCCGAGCAGGTCGTCGATCTCGATCCGGGTCGCTGCGGGAGCCTCGTCGGCGGCTGTCTCCGGGGTGGTCATGAGGCACATTCTCACCCCCGGCCGCACCGTCGGCGCGGGCGGCTAGGGTCGGTCCCGTGCCTGGCCCCACGGAGACCGAGACCGAGACGCGGACCGAGACCGAGACGCAGCCGGCGATGCCCGTGACCGGCGAGCCCGCCGCCGAGGACGCCGTACGCCCCCGCCTGCTGCTGCTCGACGGCCACTCGATCGCCTATCGGGCGTTCTACGCGCTTCGCGAGGTCCAGATGTCCACCACGACCGGCCAGCCGACCAACGGCGTCTACGGCTTCACCTCGATGCTCATCAACGTGCTGCGCGACGAGCAGCCCACCCACATCGCGGTGGCCTTCGACCGTTCGCGGCAGACCTTCCGGCTCTCGGAGTACTCCGACTACAAGGCCAACCGCTCCGAGACGCCCGACGACTTCCGCGGACAGGTGTCGCTGATCAAGGAGGTGCTCGACGCGCTGAAGGTCCCGCACCTCGACAAGGAGGGCTTCGAGGCCGACGACATCATCGCGACGCTGTCGGCCGAGGCCGAGGCCGAGGGCATGCAGGTCCTCATCCTCACCGGCGACCGTGACGCCCTTCAGCTGGTCAGCGACGAGGTGACCGTCCTCTACCCGATGCGCGGCGTCAGTGAGCTTGCCCGGATGACGCCCGCGGCGGTGGAGGCCAAGTACGGCGTGCCCCCGGCCCGCTACCCCGAGCTCGCGGCGCTGGTGGGGGAGACCTCCGACAACCTGCCGGGCGTGCCCGGGGTGGGTGTGGGCTTCGCGGCCAGGTGGATCAACCAGTTCGACGGTCTCGACAACGTGATTGCCCGGGCCGACGAGATCACCGGCAAGAAGGGCGAGGCGTTGCGCGAGCACCTCGGCGACGTCATCCGCAACCGGCACATCAACGCGCTCGTGCGTGACCTCGACCTGCCGATGGGCCCGGCCGACCTGGCGATGCGTCCGTGGGACCGGCAGGCCGTGCACACGCTCTTCGACGGCCTCGAGTTCCGGGTGCTGCGCGACCGCCTCTTCGAGACCCTGGAGTCCGAGGAGGAGATCGACGAGTCCGGCTTCGAGATGGCCGGCGTCCAGCTAGCCCCCGGCGAGGTCCCCGCGTGGCTGGCGGAGCACACCGACGGCCGGGTCGGCGTGGTGGTGCAGGGCGCGTGGCGCTCGGGCACCGGTGACGTGCACTCCGTGGCGCTGGCCGCGGTCGACGGCAGGGCCGCCTGGATCGACGCGTCGGAGGTCACCCCCGAGGACGAGGCCGCGCTGGTCGCCTGGTTGGCCGACCGCGAGCGGCCCAAGGTCATGCACGACAGCAAGGGGCCGCGGCTCGCGCTCGCGGCGCGCGGGTGGCCGCTGGCCGGGCTGGTCAGCGACACCGCGCTCGCGGCGTACATCGTCCGCCCCGACCAGCGCACCTTCGACCTGGCCGACCTCACGTTGCGCTACCTCAAGCGCGAGCTCAAGCAGGGCGCTGCCGCGGACGACGGTCAGGGTGAGCTGCTCTTCGATGGCGAGGAGGCCGGTCGCGCCGCCGCCGACACCGCGATGCTGCACGCGCGTGCGGTCCTCGACCTCGCCGAGGCGCTCGACACGGCCGTCGAGGAGCACGGCGGCACCCGGCTGCTGGCCGACGTCGAGCTGCCCCTCATCCAGTGCCTCGCCCGCATGGAGCAGGTCGGCATCGCGGTCGACCTCGACCACCTCGAGGGGCTGGAGAGCGAGTTCGCCGACGGCGTCCGCGCGGCGGCCGAGGACGCGTACGCCGTGATCGGCCGCGAGATCAACCTGGGCTCACCCAAGCAGCTGCAGGTCGTGCTCTTCGACGAGCTCGAGATGCCCAAGACCAAGCGCACCAAGACCGGCTACACCACCGACGCCGACGCGCTGCAGGGCCTCTTCGAGAAGACCGAGCATCCCTTCCTGCAACATCTGCTGCGCCACCGTGACGTCATCCGGCTGCGGCAGACCGTCGAGGGCCTGCTCAAGACCATCGCGTCCGACGGCCGCATCCACACCACGTTCAACCAGCTCATCGCGGCCACCGGCCGGCTGTCGAGCACCGACCCCAATCTGCAGAACATCCCGATCCGCACCGCGGAGGGGCGGCGCATCCGTGAGGCGTTTGTGGTCGGCGAGGGCTACGAGTGCCTGATGACCGCCGACTACAGCCAGATCGAGATGCGGATCATGGCCGACCTGTCCGAGGACGCGGAGCTGATCGAGGCCTTCCGCTCGGGCAGGGACTTCCACTCCATCACCGCGGCCAAGGTGTTCGGTGTCCCCGCCGACGAGGTCGGCGTCGAGGAGCGGGCGAAGATCAAGGCGATGAACTACGGCCTCGCCTACGGGCTGTCCGCCTTCGGCCTCGGCCAGCAGTTGCGGATCGACCCGAGCGAGGCGCGGGTCCTGATGGACGACTACTTCGAGACCTTCGGGGGAGTGCGCGCCTACCTCGCCGGCGTGGTGGAGCAGGCGCGAAAGGACGGCTACACCGCCACGATCATGGGCCGCCGGCGCTACCTGCCCGACCTCGGCAGCTCCAACCGGCAGCGTCGCGAGATGGCCGAGCGGATGGCGCTCAACGCGCCGATCCAGGGGTCGGCGGCCGACATCATCAAGGTCGCCATGCTGGGAGTCGAGCGGGCCATCGCCGAGCAGCGGCTGCGCTCGCGGATGCTGCTGCAGGTCCACGACGAGCTCGTGCTCGAGGTGTTCCCCGGCGAGCGTGAGGTGCTCGAGGCCTTGGTGCGCGAGCAGATGGGCGGGGCAGCGACCCTCACGGTCCCTCTCGACGTCTCCGTCGGCACCGGGCGCAGCTGGCACGACGCCGCCCACTGACAGCGGCCAAGCCGCGCTCAGCCACCCACCCGTCAGCCGGGAACCAACCGCAACCCAGGTACGTCCCATCATCAGTCGTGGACGGCGGGTCCGTCCACCGAGCCGGGGAGGTCCCCAATGCGAACCAACAAGCGCCATCCCATCCGCTACCGGGTCCTCGGGCTGGCGGCGGTCACCACCCTCACCCTCGCGCTGACCAGCTGCGGCGAGGAGAATGCACCGGTGGCAGACGAGCCGACGTCCGAGAAGTCCGAGACGACCGAGACGACGGAGACCCCGACTCCGTCGGAGCCGGCCGTCGAGCCGGTCCAGGGGATCATCGTCAAGTTCGAGAAGGGCAGCTCACCCGGCGCTGACAAGGCGGCGCGCAAGGACTTCTTCCGCCCGGCCCTCGACGCCGAGGGACTCGTGCCGGTGAAGGTGTCGCTGAGCATGACCGACACCTGGGTCGTGGCCCTCGACCAGGAGATCTCCGGCGACCAGCTGCAGTCCCTCCTCGACCAGCTGGGCGGCCTCGACGGCGTCGAGTACGCCGAGCCCGACCTGCACATGCACGCGAGCTGACGAGGGCTGCGGGGTCGCGGTCAGAGGTGGGCCGCGACGCCCGGCCGACCGCGTCGACCGTGGCGACCTAGCGGGAGCGAGCCAGGTCCGCGCCGAAGATCGCCGTACCCGGTGTGACTCGGCCACGGGTGGCGGACCAGCCGCCCCAGCGGCGGTCGTGTCCCTCGGGCCACTCCGGCTCGAGCAGGTCGGTGATCGTGAAGCCGGCGCAGGCCAGCAGGGTGACCCAGTCGCCCAGCGTGCGGTGGTGCTCGACGTACGACACCTCGCCGGTGCTGTCGTCGATCTCGACGTACGGCGTGCGGTCCCAGTAGGGCTGGCTGGCGATCAGCCCGGCCTCGCCGGGGTCGTCGGGGAACATCCAGCGGGTCGGGTGCGTGATCGAGAAGGCGAACCGTCCGCCGGGGCGGAGGACTCGGGCCACCTCGCCGACCGTGTCGGCGATGTCGGCGACGAACTGCAATGCGCCGAACGAGGAGAAGACGACGTCGAAGGTCCGGTCGGCGAACGGGAGCCGACTGGCGGTGCCGAGCACCGACGGGACCCTCACGCCGGTGGAGTCGTCGATCCGCCGGGAGTGCAGGAGCTGACGCCAGGAGAGGTCGAGCCCGATGGCGCGCCCACCCCGGCTCCGCACCCACCGCGAGCACTGACCGGCGCCGCTCCCGACCTCCAGCACGTCTCGGCCGTCGACGGCGCCGAGCACTCCCGCGACCTCCTCGCTCAGACCCTCCGGCCCCCACACGAACCCGAGGTCGCCGAGGAACTCCCCGTGGGTCGCCTGGTACTCGTCGGCGTAGCGGTCCCAGTCGGCTCCGTTGGCGTGTCTCGACTCGTCCTCGGTGACCGCTCGCCGCTCGACCCGCACCCCCGGCTGGACCTCCCACGGCTGGACGGCGTACTGCTTGCCAGACTCCACGGGACCCATTGTCTCCCGGATCAAGGCCGACCGGCGAGGATGGGCGTGTGGTCTCGACAGGCTCGACCGACGGCGGACTCGAGAGGTTCGCCGACCTGCGCCCGCTGGCGGGCGGATGGTCGGGGGAGACGTTTCTCGCGGAGACCCCGGGCCAGCGGGTCGTCGTCCGGATCTACGGTCGCGCGCTGGCGCACGGGTCCGACCGGGGAGAGCACCCCGAGGAGGTCGACGCCGCGCTGCTTCGGCTGGTGCGCGGACTGGTGCCGGTGCCCGAGGTGCTGGAGGTGCGCGGCGCGGTAGGGGGGATGCCGGCGCTGCTGGTGACGTCGTACCTGCCGGGGATGCGCGCGGACGAGCTCCTGCCGGGGCTCGGCGCGGACGGGCTGGCTCGTGTCGGCGCGGCCGTGGGGCGGCTGCTCGCCGACCTCGGCGGGATGCCGATGGTGCGGCCCGGGCCGTTCGTCGACGCGGAGCTGCGGATCGGCTCGTGGGGAGATCTCGGCGGGTTGCCCGAGTGGGTCGACGCTCACGCCGAGCGTCTGGGCCTCAGCGGCTCGTCCCTCAGGGGGTTGCGCGACGTCGCGACCCGAGCACAGGACCTGCTCGACACGGTCGACCGGGTGTGCCTCGTGCACAGCGACGTGAATCCCAAGAACCTGCTGCTCGACCGGGAGGGCCCGACGATCACCGGCCTGCTCGACTGGGAGTACGCCCACGCCGGGCTGCCGTACACGGACCTGGGCAACGTCCTCCGCTTCGAGCGGGAGCCGTCGTACGTCGACGCGGTGCTGTCGTCGTACTGCGAACGCAGAGACGGCGACCCGGGCCAGGTGCTGGACCTGGCCCGGGCCGCCGATCTGAGGGGGTTGATCGAGCTGGCCGGTCGACGGGGTGAGAACCCCGTCGCCGACCGGGCGCACCGTCAGCTGACGGCGATCGCCCGCTCAGGGTCCGTGCACTCCACGGAGCCATGAGCACCCGTCAGAGGTCGCCCTTGGGGCGCCCCGCGTGGGACTTGATGCTGGCCGGGTTGGTCTTGTTCTTGATCTCCTGGCCGTCGTTGACGCCACCGCGGTCGGTGTCGGCGTGGACCGGGCTGGTCTTGGCCTTCTTGAACCGCTTGTTCTTCTTGCCGGTCTTCTCCTGCTTGTCCTTCAGGCCGTCGCGGTCGGTGTCGGCCTTGGTCGGGTCGGACTTGACCTTGCCGATCTTCGCGACCTTCCCCTTCGGTGCGACCCGGAGGCGCTGCTTGATCTTGTAGCCCTTGGCCTCCACCTTGTCGTTCAGCCCGTCGGCGTCGGTGTCCTTGGCGAGCGGGTTGGTGCTCACCTTGCCGATCATCTTGCCGCCCTTGGGCTTGCCGAGGTTGGTGTAGACGAGCTGGTCGATCAGGAAGCCCTTCACCTCGGTGCCGTCGGTGAGACCGTCGCCGTCGGTGTCGGGGTTGAGGGGGTTGGTCTTGACCAGGCCGATCGGCGCACCCTTGGCCTTCTTGCCCTTCCCCTTGACGACCTCCTGGCCGACATTGACGCCCTTGACCTCCTGGCCGTCGGTGAGACCGTCACCGTCGGTGTCGGGGTCGTTGGGGTTCGTGCCGAGGGTCTTCTCCTCGGCGTTGGTGAGGCCGTCGCCGTCCGGGTCGTCGCCCGGGTTCGTGCCGGGTCCACCAGGAGTGGGACCAGGTGTGGGGCCCGGAGTGGGACCAGGTGTGGGAGTCGGCGTGGGAGTGGGGCCCGGGACGACAGGCTTGTCCGGGTCGTCGGGGCACTTCACGCCGCCGACCGGCGCGTGCGCGGCAGCGTTCGCTGCGCCGATTGCAAGATCCAGCGTTGCGATGTCCGCGGATCCTACGAGTGCCTCGACGTCCAGCGTGACACGCGCGATCGAGTTCATCGAGGCCGTGACTGCCGGATTGGGCGCGTTGGAGGACATTCCGAAGGTCTCAACCCTCAGGTCCGCCGCGACGAGACCACCCAGCAGGCTCAGGTTCGTTTGGTCGTAGTCCTCTCCAGTCGTCACATCGAGCTGCACGGGAGCCTGACCCGCGACGGCGACCGTGACGATCGGGTCGTTCATCACTGCCGATCCAGTGGTGCCGTTTGACGTCGCCGTCATCGTCACCGGCTCGTTCACCGAGATTTCGATGGCGCCGTTGAGCAGCGTGGTGCTTTCGACCTCGGTGGTGGTCGTGGATCGCACACTGTCGCCGTACGCAGCCGTGTTGACGAGGTCGGTCTTTGCCGTGGACTCGACAGCGCCGACCGTCGCCAGGTCGCCGAGGGGGACCGGCAGCGGCCCCGGGATGCCGATCGGGATCAGCGTCGTCTCGGCCAGCGACGTGTAAGACGAAGCCAAGTGCCGGACACCTCCGCCGTCCGGCACCACGCACTGCGTCGCATCCTGGTCGTAGTTGGCCTCGACGTCGCCGTTCAACAGTCCGAGGCTCGCGACGAGCGGCAAGGTGACAGGGTCAAGCCCTCCGGCTTCGTCATCCGAAGGCGGAGCCGTTACCCGCAGCGAGTCGAGCCCCGCGCCGTTGAGGGCGAGATTGCGACTCTCGGCAACGGAGTTCTCACCCACGGGACCGGTCGAGTCCACAGTCGTTATGGACTTGCCGATGCCCGCGTGGGTGATGGGAACCCCGAGCACGGTGGCAGATGCGCCCACAAGGGTCGCGTCGGCGCTTCCGGAATAGTCACCGACCGGGTCGGCGGCCGAGGCCGACTGCGTGACCAGGCCGCTGATGGAGAAGGCGACCAACGTCGAGAGGCCGACGGCGCCGCCTATCGTTCTCTTCTTGCTCATTCTCTTGTTCTCCTGGGTTGGGGGGTGAGCGCCTCCCCACCGATGCCGGGCCACATAAAGGGGGGAGTGGCCCGGCGCGGAGTGCGGGTGGGGTGCGTTGGCGGAGTCGTCGAGATCTCGAGTCGAGGGGGTTTCGGGCGACCCAGCCTGATTGGACGGTACGTCCGGTGCCGACGATATGGGCCCGAATCAGAAAAAAGGGACCGGTTCTCACGCATTTCTCATCTGACACGGCCCTCAGGGCGCCTGATCTGCCGGTTGGACGCCCACGCCGTACGCCGCGTAGGATCTACCCTGCGCTTGGCGTCTGCCTGGGTCTCAGACCGAGCAGATCTGCGGCTCGCTATCAATCCTTGTCGGTCTCACCTGTCCGGCGCGGGGCTCTCCATCGGTAGTGAAACCGGCGTCGCGCGCCCGTACGACTCATGTCCACCAAAGGTTCCACTACCCCTATGACGAGCACATTCGCTTACCCGGAGACCGACGCGCCGCAGGTCGCGGTCAACGACATCGGCTCCGAGGAAGACTTCCTCGCCGCGATCGACGAGACCATCAAGTACTTCAACGACGGTGACATCGTGGATGGCACCATCGTCAAGGTCGACCGCGACGAGGTCCTCCTCGACATCGGCTACAAGACCGAGGGCGTCATCCCCTCGCGTGAGCTGTCGATCAAGCACGACGTCGACCCCAACGAGGTCGTCACCGTCGGCGACAAGGTCGAGGCCCTTGTCCTCCAGAAGGAGGACAAGGAAGGCCGGCTGATCCTGTCCAAGAAGCGCGCACAGTACGAGCGCGCCTGGGGCACCATCGAGCAGGTCAAGGAGGAGGACGGCGTCGTCGAGGGCACCGTCATCGAGGTCGTCAAGGGCGGCCTGATCATCGACATCGGCCTGCGCGGCTTCCTGCCCGCCTCCCTCGTCGAGATGCGTCGCGTCCGCGACCTCCAGCCGTACGTCGGCCAGACGCTCGAGGCCAAGATCATCGAGCTCGACAAGAACCGCAACAACGTGGTCCTGTCCCGCCGGGCCTGGCTCGAGCAGACCCAGTCCGAGGTTCGCCACGGCTTCCTCACCCAGCTGCAGAAGGGCCAGATCCGCAAGGGTGTCGTGTCCTCGATCGTCAACTTCGGCGCGTTCGTCGACCTCGGCGGCGTCGACGGTCTCGTGCACGTCTCGGAGCTGTCGTGGAAGCACATCGACCACCCGAGCGAGGTCGTGGCGGTGGGCGACGAGGTTACCGTCGAGGTGCTCGACGTCGACATGGACCGCGAGCGGGTCTCGCTGTCGCTCAAGGCGACCCAGGAAGACCCCTGGCAGCACTTCGCCCGCACCCACCAGATCGGCCAGATCGTGCCGGGCAAGGTCACCAAGCTGGTGCCCTTCGGCTCGTTCGTGCGGGTCGAGGAGGGCATCGAGGGCCTGGTGCACATCTCCGAGCTGGCCGAGCGCCACGTCGAGATCCCCGAGCAGGTCGTCCAGGTCAACGACGACGTCATGGTCAAGATCATCGACATCGACCTCGAGCGTCGCCGCATCTCGCTGAGCCTCAAGCAGGCCAACGAGACCACCGTGACGACCGACGTCGACGAGTTCGACCCGACCCTCTACGGCATGACCGCCACCGTACGACGCCGAGGGCAACTACGTCTACCCCGACGGCTTCGACCCCGAGACGGGCGAGTGGCTCGAGGGCTTCGACGAGCAGCGGGCGACCTGGGAGGAGCAGTACGCCAAGGCGCACGCGCGCTGGGAGGCCCACGTCAAGCAGCAGGCCGAGGCCAAGCAGGCCGCGGTCGAGGCGGGCGAGAGCACTTCCTACTCCAGCCACGGCGCGGACGACACCGACGACAGCGCGGTCGGCGGCTCGCTGGCCTCCGACGAGGCGCTGCAGGCACTGCGCGACAAGCTCACCGGCGGAAACTGACCCGCCGCACCGCAGTCGAGAGGGGGCCGATCACCTTCGGGTGGTCGGCCCCCTTTGTCGTCGTTTTGGTCCGCTGTCGGGTCGCTCCCATCCTGGCCCGACGACTCTGAAATCGTAGTAATCCAATAGGGTTCATCTCCGGTCCACTGCGGCCAGAGACGACAACGAGAGGGAGCCACGCATGCCAAGGATGCGTACGGCGCTGCGGCGGGTGGCCGTGACCCTGGCCGTCGGATTGGGCGTCGGAGTGGGGGTCGCCGCCCTGCTGGGCGCCGTACCTCCTGCGGGCGCCGCCTCCGCGGAGCCGGGCTCGAGGCCGGACGACACCGCCGCCACCGCGATCAGGATCGGCACGGAGGGGACCTATCCCCCCTTCTCCTACAAGGACGGCAACGAGCTCACCGGGTACGACGTCGAGGTGGCGCAGGCGGTCGCGGAGGAGGCAGGCTGGGACGCGACCTTCGTCGAGACCACCTGGGACTCGATCTTTCCGGCGCTCGACGCCGGACGGATCGACACCATCGCCAACCAGGTGACGATCAGTCCCGACCGCGAGGCGAAGTACGTCTTCTCCGAGCCCTACGCGTACTCGCGCGGGGTGCTCGTCACCAAGGCCGACGACGACTCGATCAAGACGCTCGACGACATCGCGGGCAAGGTCGCGGCCGGGTCGGCCACCAGCAACTGGGCCGAGGTCGCGCGAGACGCCGGCGCGAAGCTCGAGACCGTCGACCAGTTCGCCCAGGCGGCGGAGCTGCTCGTGCAGGGCCGCGTCGACGTGATCGTCAACGACAACATCGCGGTCCTCGACTACTTGGCTCGCACCGGCAACGACGAGATCAAGATCGCCGGTGACGCCGGGGCGGAGGTCTCCGAGCAGGCCCTGGTCTTCCGTCAGGACGACACCGCCCTGGCCGAGCAGGCGACCGCCGCGCTGCAGCGGCTGCGCTCCGACGGCCGGCTCGCCGACATCTCCGATGAGTACTTCGGCGCCGACATCTCCGTCGAGGGCGGTGGCGAGGTCGAGGTGTCGAAGGACAAGGCCGCAGGCCGTTCCTCACTGGAGGTGATCGAGGACACTGTCCCGGAGATGGTGATCAAGGCGATCGCCGTCACCATCCCGCTCTCGCTCGTCTGCTTCGTGCTGGGGCTCGCTCTCGCCGTTCTCGTCGCACTGGCGCGAATCTCGCGATCTCCTTGGCTACGCTGGCCTGCGCGTGCCTTCGTGTCGGCGATCAGGGGCACTCCCCTTCTCGTGCAGCTCTTCATCGTGTTCTACGGACTGCCGCAGATCGGCCTCAAGATCGAGTCCTATCCGGCCGCGGTCCTGGCCTTCTCGCTCAACGTGGCCGGCTATGCGGCGGAGATCGTGCGCTCGGCGATCCTCTCCGTGCCCAAGGGGCAGAGCGAGGCGGCCGCCACGATCGGCATGGGCTACGCCCTCACTCTCCGGCGAGTGGTCCTCCCGCAGGCGGCGCGGGTCGCCGTACCACCGCTGGCCAACACGTTCCTGTCGCTGGTCAAGGACACCTCTCTGGCCGCGGTCGTCCTGGTGACCGAGCTGTTCCGTGTGGCGACGGTGGCCGCTTCGGCAACGGGTCGTTTCATGGAGCTGTTGTCGTTGGCCGCCGTCTTTTACTGGGTGATCTGCACGGCGCTGTCCTGGGTGCAGGACAGGCTGGAGATCCGACTGGGGAGGTACGTCGCGTCATGACGCAGCTCGTGGACGTCACGGGGCTCCGCAAGGCCTTCGGCGACAAGGAGGTTCTCCGAGGCATCGACTTCACCGTCGACGCCGGCACGGTCACGGTGCTGCTCGGCCCGTCGGGGTCCGGCAAGACCACGGTGCTTCGCTCGCTCAACGCGCTCGAGATCCCCGATGCCGGCGTCGTGCGGATCGGGGAGGTATCGGTCGACTTCGGCGCGCCTCCGTCGTCGCGGGCCGCCGCGCAGCGGGAGTACGCCGCGCTGCGCCGGCAGAGCGGCATGGTCTTCC
Source organism: uncultured Actinomycetota bacterium (assembly GCA_963767345.1). Classification (GTDB taxonomy): domain Bacteria; phylum Actinomycetota; class Actinomycetes; order Propionibacteriales; family Nocardioidaceae; genus Nocardioides. The sequence goes on along the minus strand of CAVYDO010000002.1, from coordinate 605,153 downwards.
AGGCCCACAACCTCTTCCCACACATGACGGTGCTGCAGAACCTCACCGAGGGGCCGGTCGTCGTACAGGGCCGTGCGCGTGCCGAGGCCGAGCTGGAGGCGCGCGTCCTGCTCGACCGCGTCGGTCTCGGCGACCGCGCCGACGACTACCCCTTCCAGCTCTCGGGAGGGCAGCAGCAGCGGGTCGGCATCACCCGAGCCCTGGCGCTCAAGCCGCGGGTGATGCTCTTCGACGAGCCGACGTCCGCGCTCGACCCCGAGCTGGTGGGGGAGGTGCTGGCGGTGATGAAGGACCTCGCCACGGAGGGCTGGACGATGGTGGTGGTCACCCACGAGATCCGGTTCGCACAGCAGGTCGCCGATCAGGTGCTATTCCTGGACGGCGGCGTCATCCTCGAGGCGGGGCCTCCGGAGCAGGTCATCGCCGACCCGAGGGAGCCGAGGACGCGGCAGTTCCTGCACCGCATCCTCGACCCCCTCTGATCGTCCTCGCGCCGCCTCAGTCGATCGCGGCCATCACCCGACGCGCGGTCAGGTGACCGAGGCGGTAGCCGTCGACCATGGCATCGCGGAAGTGGAGTCCGCTCCAGATCCGGGCATGGAACGCGTCGTGTTCCAGCTCGCCGAGGGTGGCGTACGTCCTCGACGTCTGGCTGACGGATGAGAACAGCTCGAGCGTAGTCCGCTCTCCGAGGGTGCGGCGAATGACCTCCACGGACGGCGCGGTGGCCGAGGCGTGCCCGCTCACGTAGTCGGAGTACGGCGGGTTCACGAGCAGTGGAGCCCAGCCCGGCTGTGCCGTCGTGTCGGGGTTGCCGTCGAGGTTCGCACCGGCGATGGCGGCATCGGGCCGCCAGAACCCGACGTCCCGCTTGAGCCGCCAGGCCTCGATCACCGAGTTGATCATGGCAGCGTGGCTCCGCGCGAACAGCCGGGCCGTGTCGTGGAGGTCGAGCTCCTTGCTGGTCTCCAGGTGTCCGATCAGGGCGGTGCCCAACATCTCGGGGGCGTTGGCGCTGAAGAACAGGGCCGTGGCGGTCTGGGTATCGCTGCGCTCGGTGCCGGTCGCGACGCTGCCGCCGCTGCCAGACCCCGACTCCCGGGGGAAGCGTGAAGTGGATGTCCGGGTCGCCGTAGCCGTCGCCCACACGACCGGCGAGCATCAGGTTTGCCGTCGCGGCGCCGAGGAACGCGCCCCGCGTCCTCTCGTCCGCGTCGGCGACCGGCGCGAGACTGGCGGCGAGCTCGGCGTCGAGGGTGGCCGTCTGGTTCGGGAAGAAGTGCACAAGGACGTCGTGGGCGGCGGTCGCGACCGCCGCCGTCTCGGAGCTGTCACCCATCTCGAGCGAGCGCTCGACGGCGTCGTACATCGCCACGGAGGTGAAACCGAGGAACGGCACGCCGGTCGGGATCGGCGTGGCCGGGTAGACGGTCCGGAGCAGGATGCGCTCCCAGTCGAGGACGACCTGGGCGGACTCCGAGGGTTCGTGGTGCCCGCCCGAACTCCGGTCGGCACTCGAGGCGGGTGATGCGGTCATCGCCAGGGGGGCGGTGACGACGAGGATGGTGGCTAGGGCGCCTAGGCGCTGGGTGACGTGCATGGGATACCTCCAGGGGCGAGCGCCGGGTTTCCGGCTAGCTCGAGTCTCTGGATGCTGGTATCGGTCCGGTATACGCGTTCAGGCGAATCTTCGGACCAGCCTCGGCGTGACGTCGGCCGGTCAGCGCAGGTGGACGTAGGGGCGGAGGCGGCCGAGCTCGTCGCGCCGCTCGGAGAGCAGCCCGGGGCGTCGCAGCTGCGGGCCGGCGAAGCGGTCGAGGGAGACGTAGCGGAGCAGGCCCACGAGAGCGACGAGAAGGACGGTGAGGATCAGTACGGTGGTCATGGCAATAATCATGCGCTCGTTGGTTTACTGCCACGAGGCGTCAGAAAGACAACGTTAGTCGATTTTCTGCCAAGGCTGTGGCAGGCTGTCGGGATGCTGCGGAATGTGGCCGCCCTGGTGTGGGACGGCGTGATGCCCTTCGAGCTCGGCGTCATCTGCGAGGCGTTCGGCCTCGATCGCGCCGACGACGGCGTGCCCACCCTCGAGTTCGCGGTCTGCGCCCCGGGCCCCGGGCCGGTCAAGACCTCCGCCGGCTTCGACATCGTGGTCGGTCACGGGATCGAGCGCCTGGACGACGCCGACCTGGTCTGCGTGCCGGCGGTCGGCCGCGGCCCGACGCCGCCGGCCGTCCACGACGCCCTTCGCGCGGCGTACGACAGGGGCGCCCGCATCATGTCGGTCTGCTCCGGCGCGTTCGCGCTGGGTGACGCCGGCCTGCTCGACGGGCGCGAGTGCACCACTCACTGGCGCTACACCGAGGAGATGGCGGCGCGCTTTCCGGCGGCGACGGTGATCCCCGAGGTGCTCTACGTCGACGCGGGGCAGATCGTGACCAGCGCCGGCACCGCGGCGGGGCTCGATGCGTCTCTGCACATCTGGCGCCAGGAGTACGGCGCGGCGGTCGCCAACGTCATCGCGCGCCGGATGGTGGTCCCGCCGCAGCGCGACGGCGGGCAGGCGCAGTTCATCGCGCACGCGGTCCCCGAGTGCGACGCGGAGACCCTGGGCCCGCTGCTTCAGTGGATCGTCGCCAACCTCGCCGAGGACCTCGGCGTCGACCGCCTCGCGCGGCAGCAGAACATGTCGGCGCGCACCTTCGCCCGCCGGTTCCGCGACGAGACCGGCACCACCCCCCACCAGTGGGTCACCACCCAGCGAGTCCGTGCCGCCGAGGAGCTCCTCGAGCGCACCGACCGTCCGGTCGAGTGGATCGCCGCCGACGTCGGCTTCGGCAACGCGGCCGCGCTGCGCCACCACTTCGCACGGGTCCGCGGCATCAGTCCGCAGCAGTACCGCCGCCGCTTCGCGGGCTGAGGCGTCGTAACGACGCGTCCGGCCGCGCGATCGCCCTCGTCCTTGTCCGCGGGCCCGGCTGGGATCCTCCGCCTGCTGGTGGGAGGGTGACCTCATGCGCGTCGGGCTGACCGGTGGGGTGGCGTCGGGGAAGAGCACCGTGTCGGCGCTGCTGGCCGACCTGGGCGCCGTCGTGATCGACGCCGACCTGCTGGCGCGTGAGGTCGTCGCGCCCGGCACCGACGGGCTGAGGGAGATCGTCGACGCGTTCGGGCCGTCGGTGCTCACCGAGGGCGGCGCGCTCGACCGGCCGGCGATGGGCGCGATCGTGTTCGCCGACGAGGCCCGGCGGCGCCGGCTGGAGGGCATCATCCATCCGCGCGTGCGGGCGCGGGCGGCCGAGTTGGAGGCGGCGGCACCGCACGGGGCGGTCGTCGTGCACGACATCCCGTTGCTGACCGAGACCGGGCAGGCGGCCGGCTTCGACGCGGTGATCGTGGTGGACGTGCCGACCGAGGTCCAGCTCGACCGGATGCTGCGGCTGCGGGGAGTTGCCGAGCCCGACGCGCGGGCCCGCCTCGCCGCCCAGGCGAGCCGCGAGGAGCGCCGCGCGATCGCGACGTACGTCGTGGCCAACACCGGCACGCTCGGCGACCTGCGGCAGAGGGTGGCGGAGGTCTACGCGGACCTGCTCGGCCGGGCTGGCTGATCCGGGCGCGCTGATTGAGGCGCGAATCGGTGGCATGGGTAGCCTCACCGCTCGTGCGTGTGCGTCCGCTGGTCCTCGGTCTCGCCGTCGGGTGTGCGCTCGCCGGCTGCTCCTCCAGCGGTACGCCGAGCCCGGACGCCGGTGACCGGGCGTCCGCTCGGTCGGCAACGAGCGATCCCGCGAGCGGCGACTACCCCGCCGCCGATCCCGGCGCGCCAACCGGTTGGGGCCCGACGGTCGGCGAGCTGGCGACGGCGCGAGGGCTGGTCGCCGACTGGCCGGCCGAGCGGCTGGCGGGCCAGGTCATCGTCGGTCGCTACGCGGGAGCCGACCCCGCCGTGCCGGCGGCGATGGTGCGCGACCTCCACCTCGCGGGAGTCGCGGTCACCAGTGGAAACGTCGTCGACGGCGACCAGGTGCGCGCGACCACCCGCGCGGTGAGCGACGCCGTACGAGAGGACGGACGCGACTTCCCCGCCGTCATCGGCGTCGACCAGGAGGGTGGCTCGGTCGAGCACCTCCGGGGGATCGCCACGGAGTTCCCGGCGTTCGCCTACGCCGGTGCCGCGGTCGCCGGCGCGCCGAGGGACGGTGAACGGGTCGTGACCGAGGCGGCGGCCACGACCGGACTCGAGCTTCGCGACTACGGGTTCACCTGGGTCTTCGCCCCGGTGGCCGACGTGACCGCCGGCGCCGCTGACGTGACAATCGGCAGCCGCTCGCCGAGTGGCGATCCGACCGTGGCTGGGCGCACCGTCGCCGCAGCCGTCGCGGGGTACCGGCAGGCGGGGATCGTCTCGACCGTGAAGCACTTCCCGGGGCACGGCCGGGCGACCGCCAACAGCCACGAGGTCCTCCCCGTGGTCGATGCCCCGAGCGCGGACCTCGAGCGCGTCGACGTACCGCCCTTCCGGGAGGCGATCGACGCGGGTGCCCCGGCGGTGATGATGGCGCACATCGACGTCTCCGCCGTCGCCCCCGGCCTGCCCGGGAGCGTCGCGCCGAGGATGTACGACTATCTCCGCGAGAAGCTCGGCTTCGAGGGCGTCACGATCACCGACTCGATGGGCATGGGCGGCGTGCTCGGCCGGCCGAAGCCCGCCGTCCAGGCACTCAGCGCCGGCGCCGACCTGATCCTGATGCCCGTAGACACCCTCGTCACCCACGGGCTCCTCACCGAGGCGATCGAGTCCGGCGAGGTGCCGCGCGAGCGGGCCGTCGATGCCGCGTCCCGCGTCGTCGCGCTGCAGCTCTGGCAGCGGCGCGAGGCCCGCCGTACTCCCGTGCCCGCGGACGTGACCACCCGCGCGCAAGGTGCCGCCGCCGCCCTTGCCTCGTTGGGATAGTCCGCGAGCTTTCGCACGCTTGGATCGATCCAATCGGTGCGAAAGTTCGCGGACTACCCCGGCGATATATCGGCCCGGCCGACGAGAACGACCGGGTGCCGCTCAGGCGGCCAGGTCGGGGTCGCCGAGGCGGCGGAGCTTCTGCAGGGCCTCACGCTCGAGCTGGCGAACCCGCTCGGCCGAGATGCCGTGCTTCATGCCGATATCGGCGAGCTTGTGCTGTCGGCCGTCGACGAGACCGTAGCGCGCACGGATGATGTCGGCCGCACGGTCGTCGAGCTGGGAGACCAGGGCTTCGAGCCGGGCACGCGCCTCGACGTCGAGGAACTCCAGGTCGGGCCCGGGTGCCGTCTCCATCGCCAGCAGGTCGCCCAGCGAGGTGTCGCCGCTCTCGTCGAGCGGAGAGTCGAGGGAGACGTGCTCGCGCCCCCACGACATCAGGTCGAGGACGCGGTCGAGGTCCATGTCGAGCTCGGCGGCGATCTCCTCGGGCTCCGGGTCGCGACCGAGCTGGCGCTCCAAGGTACGGCGGGCGCCGCCGACCTGGTTGAGCGCCTCCACGACGTGCACGGGGAGGCGGACGACGCGTGCCTGCTGGGCGATGCCACGGGTGATCGCCTGGCGCACCCACCAGGTGGCGTAGGTGGAGAACTTGTAGCCCTTGGTGTAGTCGAACTTCTCGACGGCGCGGATCAGGCCGGTGTTGCCCTCCTGGATCAGGTCGAGCATCGGCATCTGGGAACGGCCGTACTTGCGGGCGATCGACACCACCAGCCTGAGGTTGGCGGTGATGAAGATGTCGACGGCGCGACGACCCTCCTCGGCGAGCCACTCGAGCTCGTCGGCGTTGGCGTAGCCAGGGGCACCGCCCTTCCTCCGGCCGACCCGCCCCTCGGCGAGCAGGTGCTCCGCCATCAGGCCGGCCTCGATGGCCTTGGAGAGCTCGACCTCCTGCGCGGCGTCGAGCAGCGGATTGCGCGCGATCTCGTCGAGGTAGAGCCCGACCGAGTCGCGGCCCTCGATCTCCCGAGTCGCCGTAGCGCGTGTCGCTGTAGCCATGAGGACCTCCTGCACCTACGCGTGACCACCCTGGTGGTATACGCCTTGTCCAACGCTTGGGCGGGCCTCGAGATTCCCTTGTGGGGACATCCGGCCGACCCGCCGTCGCCTTCACCAGCACAGACGTGCGAGCGGCCCGCGGAGTTGCGCTGCCGCTCAGATCTCAGGGACTTCTCAGGGGATTCACTTGGTCGGCGAGGCCCATCCGGTCGAGGATCCAGGCGAGGCTGAAGGCCCGGTCGCGCCAGGCCTTGTAGCGGCCCGAGACCCCGCCGTGACCGGCCGACATCTCGGTCTTGAGCAGGAAGTCCCGTCGCCCGACCGCGGTCGCGCGGAGCTTCGCGACCCACTTGGCCGGCTCGACGTACAGGACCCGGGTGTCGTGGAGGGACGTCTCGGCGAGGATCGGCGGGTAGTCGACGGCGGCGACGTTGTCGTAAGGCGCGTAGGAGGCGAGGTAGTCGTAGACCTCCGCGCTCTCCTCCGGGTTGCCCCACTCGTCGTACTCCACAACGGTCAGCGGGAGCGACGAGTCGAGCATGGAGGTGAGCGAGTCGACGAAGGGCACGTCGGCCACGATGCCGGCGAAGGCCTCGGGAGCGAGGTTGACCGCGGCACCCATCAGGAGGCCACCGGCGCTGCCGCCTTCGGCGACGACTCCGTCGGGAATCGCCCAGCCGGAGTCGACGAGGTGACGTGCGCAGGCGACAAAGTCGGTGAACGTGTTGCGCTTCGCCATCATCTTGCCGTCGTCGTACCACCGCCGGCCCATCTCGCCACCGCCGCGGACGTGCGCGATCGCGAAGGCGGCGCCGCGGTCGAGCATCGAGAGCCTGGCGACGGAGAAGTAGGGATCGATCGACTGCTCGTAGCTTCCGTACCCGTAGAGCAGGACCGGCAGCGGGCCTGCGGCACGGTGGTCGCGCCGGGCGACGATCGAGATCGGCACCCGCTCGCCGTCGTCTGCGGTCGCCCAGAGCCGGTGCTCCTCGTAGTCGTCGGGGTCGAAGGGCCCCCAGGTCGGGTCCGGCAGCACCTCGGTCTGCTTCAGCGTCGTGAGCCGGCGGGTGCGGACGTCGTAGTCGAGGACCGACGCGGGGACCGCGAGCGTCGTGTAGCCGAGCCGCACGGTGGGAGCGTCGTACGCCGGGTTGCCACCGGCACCGACCGTGTAGGTCTCGTGGGGAAAGTCGACGAGGCGGTCGCCGCTCACCCCTGACCCGTCGAGGTCGAGGACCCGCAGCTGGGTGAGACCGCCGCTGCGCTGGTGCACGACGAGATGCGTAGCGAAGGCGTCGACGCCCTCGAGGCGTACGGCGGGGTCGTGCGCGACCATCGGGCGCCACTCCTCGGGCGGGCTGGGCTCGATCGGCGCGACGCCGATCTCGAAGTCAGGACCGGTTGCGTTGTGCAGAACGAGGAAGACATCTCGGCCGCCGATAACCGCGGGCTCCAGGCCGTACTCGAGGTCATGGGTGCGCGGATGGAAGACCTGCCAGCCGCTCCCGGGCCGGTCCTGGTCGAGGAAGCGCCACTCCGAGGTCGTCTTCGCCCCGCTCTGGATGAGCAGGAACCGGTCGTCGCGACTGCGACCGACGCCGACCCAGAAACGGGCGTCGGTCTCGTGGAAGACGAGCTCGTCGTCGGACTGCGCGGTGCCCAGCCGGTGTCGCCAGATCTTGTCGGCCCGCCAGCTGTCGTCGACCGTCGTGTAGTAGACGTCGGCGCCGTCGCGGCTCCAGGTGACGCCGCCGAGGACGCCCGTCAGCTCGTCACCGAGCAGGCCGCCGGTGGAGAGGTCCTTGAGGCGCACGGTGTAGCGCTCGTCACCGGTGGTGTCGGTCGCATACGCCAGCAGCCGGTTGTCGAGGCTGCCGCTGGAGCCGCCGAGCGAGAAGAACTCGTGGCCCTCGGCGAGCGCGTCGAGGTCGAGGAGCAGCTCCTCGCCCGGGAGCGCCGGCTCGCCGGGGTCGCAGTCGTGTGCCGGACGCGGGGGAGACCAGTCGGCGTGGTCGGCGACGGGCACCCGGCAGAGCGCGCCGTACTCCTTGCCCTCGAAGGAGCGCGAGTACCACCAGTAGCCGCGGTTCCGCGTCGGCACCGACAGGTCGGTCTCGCGGGTGCGTGCCTTGATCTCACCGAAGAGCCGTTCGCGCAGCTCCGCGAGGTGCGAGGTGCAGGCCTGGGTCCAGGCGTTCTCCGCCTCGAGGTACGCCGTGACCTCCGCGTCGTCCTTCGCTCGGAGCCACTCGTAGTCGTCGACGCGCTTTCGACCGTGGTACGTCGTCACCTGCGGCCGCCGGTCGGCGACGGGTGGGGCTGGCGGAGCGGGCTGCGGGTCGGCCATGTCGGGTGAGCGTACGCATCGAGGAGACAATGGCTCGCATGGGTGCCGACGAGACCGCCCGACGGATCGACCTCAACGCCGACCTCGGAGAGGGCGTGACCGACGATGAGGGCCTGCTGGCCGTCGTCACCAGCGCCAACGTCGCCTGCGGCTATCACGCCGGCGATGACGCGACGATGCGCGCGGTGTGCGAGTCGGCGGTGGCGCTCGGGGTCGCGATCGGGGCACAGGTCTCCTACGACGACCGGGCCAACTTCGGCCGGGTCAGGCTCGACGTGGCCGGTCGGGTGCTCCGCCAGCAGGTGGCCGACCAGGTCGGTGTGCTGTCCGGTCATGCGGTTGCGGCCGGCGGAACGGTGACCTATCTCAAGCCGCACGGTGCGCTCTACCACCGGGTGCTCGACGACGAGGAGCAGGCCGCGGCCGTGCTGGCCGGGTCCGGTTCGCTCCCGGTGCTCGGGATGGGCGGTGCCTTCTTCGAGCTGGCGCGGGCGGACGGCCGGGTCGTGTGGCGCGAGGGCTTTCCCGACCGGGCCTACCGCGGCGGCCGGCTGGTGCCGCGCGGCGAGCCGGGCGCCGTGCTGGCGGGTGACGGCGAGATCGCCGCACAGGCGGTCCTGCTGGCTTCCGACGTGGACTCGCTGTGCGTCCATGGCGACTCGCCCGGTGCGGTCGCGCACGCACACGCCGTACGTCGTGCGCTCGAGGCTGCGGGCTGGGAACTGGTCCGCTTCACCGAGCCGGCGTGAGGTCGTGGCGCGGGAGCTCACGCGACTTCGGGCGGGTTCTCCACAGTCTGCGGTGGAGAAGCTGTGGACGACGGAGACGGATCTGTGGGGAAGCGCGGCGTGTTGTGGACGACACGCCGAGCATCCGAGATCGGCCGAGAAAGTTGGCCCGCACCCCTTGTGCCGACCGGCCCCGGCAACGTAGAACTCTCTCTACCGATCCCGCTTGCGGGGTCGGTGAGCGGACCGGATTCTGATGATCCACACGGTGGTCTTCCACCGCGGCCTCCCGGTGACGGGGCGACCGGGATCGGCGAGCCGGCCCGGTCGATCGGACGTCACCAAGCCGGTCAAAGCCGAGGGGCTCCCGATGCTCATACCATCGAGAGCCCCTCACCCTTTTCCACCCACATTCTCCAGCTTGCGGGGTGGACCCGCAATCGGCAGGCTGCCGACCGATGCGCGATCGCCGGCAGGTGGTCAGGGAGTGTGTTCCGCGGGTCGAAGCCGGCCCGGCGATCGCTCAGTGCACTCGGCCCTTGGCGGCCTTGAGCATCCGGGCGCGGTACTTCGGCGTGTCGGCCGGCTCGCTCTCCCCGAAGATCGCCTTCATCCAGTGGCCGTCGGTGTTGTTGGGGAAGACGACGTACTTGCGGCCGTATCGTGCCGCGTCCTCGGCCGCCAGCTCGCGACGCTCGTCGACCGAGTCCACGTAGTAGCGCCGCCGGAAGTCGTTGAGGTTGTCGCCGAGGTAGACGACGACGTCGTACTCGGCGGCGATCGCCTGCTGGGTCGGCTCCTTGTCCGAGCTCTCCGTGAGCATCGTGACGTGCTCGTCGTCCGCATACTCGAGCCCGACGTGCGCCAGGTTGGCCACCCCGATGCTCTGGGTGTCGGGCCCCTGGTCGCGCGAGGACACGTAGAAGATCGGCACGCCCTTGCGCTTGGCGTAGCGGGAGAAGGCGACGGCCCCGGGCGTGGCGGTCGGGCCGTTGCTCCGCACCCACTCGTCCCACAATGTGTCGTCGAAGGCCTGCTTGCCGGCGGAGATCAGCATGGTCCAGTAGTTGTCGGACGACAGCACGGTGTCGTCGATGTCGGAGATCACGGCCAGCGGCTTGCCGCTACGGCCCTTCTCGCGGAGTGCTTCGTTGAGCCGATCGCGGGCGATATTGAAACCCTGTGCGTAGAGCATGTCGCGCTCGGCGGCCGTGACCCGCCAGGCCGTGGCGGCGCTGAGGATGTTCTGGACCGGGCCGGTCGCCGCCGTGGCGCGGCCGGGTGTGGCCGCGATCAGCGACCCACCCGCAACGCCGCCGAGGAGGGCGCGTCGACGAAGTCTGCTCATGATGGGGATTCCCTTCGGGATTGTCGGACAATGCCGGGATCGTGGCACCCCGCACGGCGGCGCGCCAGGCCGTCTCAGTCCGCGACCGGCCGCAGGGCAGGGTCGTCGGCCGCGAAGGAGCGGACCGGCCCGGCCGCGGTCTCGCGGGTCTCGAACCTGACGGTGACGACGCCCTTGCCCGCGCCCCACACCCAGCCGCGACCGTGCTCGCCGTGGACGACGTCGGAGCCGGGCGCCCAGCGCAGGGTCCGATCGGGCTCGGCTGCGACCACCGGCTCCGCCTCAGCTGAGTCGTCGGCCGGCTCGGTGTCGTCGTCGAAGAGCCCTTCCTGCACCCAGTCGGCCAGCCCGGAGACGCCGACGCCGAGCAGCCGGATGCCGCCGGAGACGTCGATGTCGGCCAGGAGCGAGCGGGCCAGGCGGGCGATCACCGGGCCCTGGTCGGTGGGCGCCGGCAGCGTGGTCGAGCGGCTGAGCGTGGTGAAGTCGTAGAGGCGCGCCTTCAGCGTGACCGTGCGGCCGGACAGGGCGTGCTTGCGCATCCGGGAGGCGACGTCCTCGGCCTGGCGGGTGACGAGGGCGGCCATCAGCCGGCGGTCGGTGAGGTCGGTCTCATAGGTGCCCTCGACGCTGATCGACTTGGTCTCGCGCTCGGCCACCACCGGCCTGTCGTCGTCGGCGTGCGCGAGCTTGAAGAGCCCGTGGCCGTGGGCGTTGCCGACCAGCCGCACGAGCTCGTCCTCGCTGATCGCCTCGAGCTCGGCGATGGTGTGGATGCCGGCCCTGCGCAGCCTCTCCGCGGTCGCCGGCCCGACGCCGGGGATCACCTTCACGCTCATCGGCCGGAGCAGGTCGAGCTCGCCGTCGGGCTCGACGACCACGAGGCCGCCGGGCTTGTCGAGGTCGCTGGCGACCTTCGCGACGAACTTCGACGTCGCAACGCCGATGCTGGCGGTGAGGCCGTGAGTCGCCTCTGTGATCGCCTCTCGCAGCTCCTCGGCCAGCGCGGTCACCTCGGCCACCGACAGCCCGGGCAGGTCGAAGCGGCCGCCGTCGTCGATCGGGCGCGCCGCGGCAAGGTCGACGAACGCCTCGTCGAGTGACAGCGGCTCCACGAGCGGGCTCAGCTCCCGGAGCAGCGTCATGACGATCTCGCTGGCCTCGCGATAGGCATGGAAGCGGCCGGAGAGGAACGCCGCGTGCGGGCAGCGCGAGCGCGCCTCGCGGGTCGACATCGCCGAGCGGACGCCGTACTCGCGAGCCTCGTACGACGCGGTGGCGACCACTCCGCGCATGCCGACGCCGCCGACGACCACTGGCTTGCCACGCAGCGACGGCTTGTCGCGCTGCTCGACCGAGGCGAAGAAGGCGTCGAGGTCGAGGTGCATCACCGACGCCTCCGACCGTCTGCCCGACCGCCCGCCCGATCGCCTGCCCGTCACGGACAGCACCGTAGTTGCCGTCGCCCGACGCGGTGCTGTGGATAGCCCGACACCGACGGGCGGAGTCGTCGCGCTGCCGTCCACAGGCCACGAGACCGCATGGTTGAGCGGTCCGCGGAGCGGGGAGGCGGTCGGCATGACAGATGAGAGTCCAGATGCGAACCCGAGCAGGGCCGGCAGGAAGCTGCTGTCGCTCCGCACCCCCGAGGATCTGGTGGCCTGCGTGCCGGTCGTCTTCGGCTTCATGCCCGAGGAGTCGGTGGTGATGATGACGCTGGGCGGCCGCCAGTCCTTCCACGCCCGCGCCGACCTGCCGAGCATGATCGACCTCGATCAGCTGGCATCGATGCTGCTCGAGCCGGTGCGGCGCCACACCGCGCGGACGGTCGCGTTCCTCACCGTGTCCGAGGACCCCGAACGAGCCAGGCTCGCCCTGGCCGTCCTGGCCGCGATGTTCGAGGGCGCCGGCGTCGAGGTGGCGGCCGGGGTCGCGGTCGACGGCCACCGATGGTGGGGGCTCGGCGATGTCGACGCCCTGGCGGCGGGCACGCCGTACGACGTGACCGGGCACCCCTTCCACGCCGACGCCGTCCTGCGCGGCGAGGTCCTGCACCGGACGCGCGACGACATCGCGGCGCTGGTCTCCCTCGACGCGGCGGCCGTCGCCGGGGTCGCCGCCGCCCTCGCGAGCACGCCCTACGAGGCGACCGACATCGACGGCCTGCGGGCGGTCGCGATGGCGCGGCGTGGCCGCGGCGGCGATCAGGAGCCCACCGACCTGGAGGTCGCCTGGCTGCTCAGGGCGCTGGGCGAGGAGGGCGTGGCCGACGAGGTCGCCGCGGAGCTGACCCGCGAGCAGGCCAAGGGGTACGCCGCGTGGTGGGCATCGATCGCCCGGCGGAGCCCCGACCCGTGGTCGCGCCATCCCGCGGCGCTCGCGGCGATGGCCGCCTGGCTCGCCGGCGACGGCGCGCTCGCCTGGTGCGCGGTCGACCGGGTGCGTTCGGTGACTGCCGACCACCCGCTCGCGGAGCTCGTCGCCGAGCTGATCGAGACCGCCGAGTCGCCGATCGAGTGGGAGCGTCGCCGGCGGGACCTGTCCAGACCTGCATGAGCAGGGTTCCGGTAGGACGGGATCGGTCCTACTGTGCGGGCCATGGGAGCAGAGGTCGACGCCCAAGAGTTCACGCGAGCGGACCGGACACGCCACCGCGAGAAGGTGCGCCGAAACCTGGACGTGTTCGCCAGGATGCTGCGCGACTCCGCCTTCGACACCGACGACCCGATGACCGGGCTCGAGGTCGAGCTCAACCTGGTCGACGAGCACAACGACCCGGCGCTCAAGAACACCGACGTGCTCGCGGCGATCGCCGACCCGGCCTTCCAGACCGAGCTCGGGCAGTTCAACATCGAGATCAACGTCGATCCCGCGAGGCTGCGTGAGGGCGGGCTGGCGACCTTCGAGGACAGCCTGCGGCGCAGCCTCAACGACGCCGAGGAGCGCGCTAGCGAGGTGGGTGCGCACCAGGTGATGATCGGCATCCTGCCGACGCTCGCCGAGGGGCATATGACGCCGAGCTCGCTGAGCGCCAACCCCCGCTACGCCCTGCTGAGCGAGCAGATCCTGGCCGCTCGCGGCGAGGACATCACCATAAACATCTCCGGTAAGGAGCGGCTCTCGACGACCGCCGACTCGATCGTGCCGGAGGCGGCGTGCACCAGCACGCAGTTCCACGTGCAGACGGCTCCGGAGATGTTCGCGCCGTACTGGAACGCCTCGCAGGTCATCGCCGGGGTCCAGATCGCCATCGCCGCCAACTCGCCATACCTGCTCGGCAAGCAGCTGTGGCGCGAGACCCGCATCCCGCTGTTCGAACAGGCCACCGAGACCCGCAGCGAGGAGCTCAAGGCCCAGGGCGTGCGGCCGCGCGTGTGGTTCGGCGAGCGCTGGATCACGTCGGTCTTCGATCTCTTCGAGGAGAACGTCCGCTACTTCCCCGCGCTGCTGCCGATCACCGAGGAGGAGGACCCGCTCGAGGTGCTCGAGGCCGGGGGAGTGCCACAGCTCTCCGAGCTGCGGCTGCACAACGGCACGATCTACCGGTGGAACCGTCCCGTCTACGACATCGCCGGCGGGGTCCCGCACCTCAGGGTGGAGAACCGGCTGCTCGCCGCCGGCCCGACCGTGGTCGACCTCGTCGCCAATGCCGCGTTCTACTTCGGACTCGTCCGCTCGCTCGCGGAGAGCGAGCGGCCGCTGTGGACGCAGATGTCCTTCTCGGCGGCCGAGGAGAACTTCCACACTGCCGCGCAGCAGGGCATCGACGCCCAGCAGTACTGGCCGGGCATCGGCCACGTGCGTGCCACCGAGCTGGTGCTGCGGAGGCTGCTGCCGCTGGCCTACGAGGGACTCGACTCCTGGGTTGTGCCCGCGGAGCAGCGCGACCGGCTGCTCGGCGTCATCGAGAAGCGATGCCTGGCCGGCACCAACGGCGCGGAGTGGTTCTGCCGCCGGATGGCCGACCGCGCCGACCTGGAGAGGTACGACGCGTTGCGCGCCACCGTCGCCGACTACCGCGACCGGATGCACTCCAACGAGCCTGTGCACGACTGGGACTGATGCCGGGACGCGCGGGGTGAGACGTGATGCGTGCCACAGACTCGGTTCATTCGGTAGCGTGCCACGCACAGGCTGACTCGGTTGCGAAGGAGAGTGGATCGTGGGCACCATCGTCGTGGGCTACGTAGCAAAACCCGAGGGGGAGGCCGCCCTGACCGCAGCCATCGCCGAGGCCAAGCTGCGCGGCGCCAAGCTGGTCGTCGCCAACTCCGCTCGCGGCGGGAGCTCCTTCGACGGCGACGCCGCCGCGTCCGCCGAAGACTCCATGTCGGCGGTCGAGGCCAAGCTCACCTCCTCCGGCGCCGACTACGAGGTGCGTCAGCTCGTCCGAGGCTTCGAGCCGTCGGAGGACCTCATCGCTCTCGCCGAGACCAACGACGCCGAGCTCATCGTGATCGGCCTGCGGCGCCGCTCTCCGGTCGGCAAGCTCATCCTCGGCTCCAACGCACAGCGCATCCTCCTCGACGCCCCCTGCCCGGTTCTGGCCGTCAAGGCCGACGCCTGAGCGGGGAGGTCAGCCCGAGACCGCCAACCGGTAGCCGAGGGTGTGTGACCCACCCGGAGGGACGCTGACGAAGTCGTCGAGCGCGTTCGCGGCCTCCACGCACACGAAGCGGCTCCACGAGTCCGCGCCGATGTCCGCCGTCCGGCTCCCCAGGTCGCTCCACGGCGTCCACACGACGACATTCGCCGCCCCGGCCGTCTCGATCACCAGACTGCGGCCCAGGACCGGGTCGACCAGGCGCACCGGGCCGGGCGAGCGGTAGACGCGATCGGTCCGTCCCTCGAACCGCACCGCGCCGTCCTGACGCCGCACTCCGCCGTGCACCTTGTCGGTGTACTCAGCGCCCTCGAGCCCCTCCAGCACCGTCTCGCGGACGTCTCCCACCATCAGGTAGGTGTGCAGCGCCTCCTCCACCTCGAAGGCGGCCGAGCCCGTGTTGGTCACCGTGAGGGCCAGCTCCAGGTGGCTCCCGAGGGCGAGCCGGTACGCCGCGCGGTAGGGGCCCGGGAACGCCGTTGCGGCGATGTCGGCGTCGGTGATCTCGTAGTCCAGGGTGACCACACCGCCTGTCGCCGCCTCGCTGACGAGACGCCAGCCGGTGGTCCGTGCGAAGCCGTGTCCGGGCGAGAGGTCGCCGCCGCGTCCCGCACCGAACCACGGGAAGCAGATCGGCACGCCGCCGCGGATCGCCTGGCCGGCCACGAAC
Source organism: uncultured Actinomycetota bacterium (assembly GCA_963767345.1). GTDB lineage: Bacteria > Actinomycetota > Actinomycetes > Propionibacteriales > Nocardioidaceae > Nocardioides. The sequence continues at coordinate 589,444 of CAVYDO010000002.1, read as the reverse complement.
CGCGCGTGCGGACCCAGCCAGAGCACCGGCTCGGCATCGGTGGGTGCCCAGAGCGTCACCTGGGCTCCTTGGTCGTGGACCTCGGCGGTCATCGCGTCCGTCCGGAATCTCCGCGCCGGCGGCAGGGCAGCTGTCATGTGGCCAACCTTCGCACGACGACCACCGGGCCCGGCGAACCCCATCGGGAGGGAGGTTGAGATCGTTCCGTAGGCCCGACTGTCGTGCTGCCTCGTGGTTCTGGGTACCGCGCACCCGTCGATGAAGGAGTTCGCCACATGGAGATACTGGCTGTTCGCGGAGTCCTGCCCGAGCGCCGCTATCCCCAGGAGGAGATCACCGATGCCTTCGCCGGTCTTATCGCGCGGGGCGGCATGGACGAGTCACTGCTGCGTCGCTTCCATGCCAATGCAGGGGTCCGGCAGCGAAGCCTCGTCCTCCCGCTCGAGGCGTACGCCGAGCTCGACGGGTTCACCCAGGCCAACGACCTGTTCATCGCCAACGCGGTCGAACTCGGCGCGCGGGCATCGGTGGAAGCGCTCAAGGCCGCCGGCCTGACCCCCACCGACGTCGACCTCGTCGTGTCGGCGACCGTGACCGGACTCGCCGTACCCAGTCTCGAGGCGCGGATCGCCTCCTTGATCGGACTGCGTCCCGACGTCAAGCGGATGCCGCTCGTGGGGCTGGGCTGTGTGGCCGGCGCGGCCGGCTGTGCGCGCCTGCACGACTACCTGCTCGGACATCCCCACGACGTAGCGCTGCTGGTCTCGGTCGAGCTCTGCTCGCTGACCGTGCAGCGCGACGACGTGTCGGTGCCCAACCTGGTGGCCAGCGGGCTGTTCGGCGACGGCGCCGCGGCGGTCGTGGCGTGCGGATCGGGCGGCGGGGGGTCGGCCGAGGTGCTCGACACCCGCAGCCGGCTCTACCCCGACTCCGAGCGCACGATGGGCTTCGACGTGACCGGCACCGGGCTCCGGATCGTCCTCGACGGCGAGGTGCCCACGGTCGTGGGCCGCTACATTCGCGACGACGTCGACGGGTTCCTCGCCGACCACGGGCTGACCCGAGGCGATGTGGGGTGGTGGGTCTGCCACCCCGGTGGTCCCAAGGTGATCGATGCGCTGCAGGCGGCGCTGGAGCTTCCGCAGCAGGCGCTCCAGCTGACCTGGGAGTCTCTGGCCAGCGTCGGCAATCTCTCCTCCGCCTCCGTGCTGCACGTCCTGGCGGACACCTTGCGCCAGCACCCGCCGACCCCCGGGTCCTACGGCATCATGCTGGCCATGGGCCCCGGGTTCTGCTCCGAGCTCCTCCTCCTCCGTGCTACGACGGCGGCGGAGACCGGGTGGTGACCAGCCTGACCGCCTTCACCGTCGTGGTGTCGCTGGTGGCGCTCGAGCGGCTCGCCGAGCTCGTGGTCTCGAAGCGGAACGCGGCGTGGAGCTTCGCGCACGACGGGTGGGAGACCGGACGGGGCCACTACCCGGTCATGGTGGCGCTGCACTCGGTGCTCCTGGTGGCGATGCTCGTCGAGGCATGGGTACGTCGGCCCGACGTCGAGCCGTCACTGGCCTGGACGATGCTCGTCCTGGTGGTGGCCTCGCAGGGCCTGCGATGGTGGTGCATCGCCACCCTCGGTCGGCGCTGGAACACCCGCGTGATCATCGTGCCGGGACTCCCGCCCGTGTCGTCGGGTCCCTATCGCCTGCTTCCCCACCCGAACTACCTGGCCGTCGTGGTCGAAGGGGCCGCGTTGCCGCTCGTGCACGGAGCCTGGCTCACCGCGCTCGGGTTCACCGTCGCCAACGCCGCCCTGCTGACGGTCCGGATCCGGACCGAGAACGCCGCCCTGAGCACGCTGCCGAGAGGCCTCGCCGATGCGTGACCTCATCGTCGCCGGGGGCGGCCCCGTGGGGCTTGCGGCCGCGATGTACGCCGCACGGGCGGGCCTCGATGTCGCGCTGAGGGAGCCGCGCCAGGGTGTGATCGACAAGGCGTGCGGCGAAGGGCTGATGCCAGGAGCGGCGGCGGCGCTCTCCGACCTCGGAGTACCCCTGGACGGGCAGCCCATCACGGGCATCCGCTATCTCGACGGCACCCGTTGTGCCGAGGCGGCGTTCAGGTACGGCCCGGGCCGCGGGGTCCGTCGTACGACGCTGCACGCGGCGTTGACCGCGGCGGTCCAGGACGCCGGAGTCCCGTTCGAGTGCCGGGCGGTGCGTGACATCGGCGACCGCGGCGACCACCTGGTCGTCGACGGCGAGCGGACGAGGCCTATGTAACCCCGGTCGGGCCGGACCGGGTGGGCGTGGCCGTGCTCAGCGACGAGCGGCGACCGCTCGTGGATCTGCTGGGGGAGTTCCGGCTGCTCGGCGATCGGCTCGAGGGCCACCCGGTCGGCCGTGTGCGCGGCGCGGGCCCGCTGCGGCAGCGGAGCCGCCGGCGCGTCGCCGGCAGGGTCCTCCTCGTGGGCGACGCGTCCGGGTACGTCGACGCCCTGACCGGTGAGGGGATCGGCCTGGGTCTGGCTCAGGCCCGGGCTGCGGTCGAGGCGATCCGCGCCGGGCGGCCGGAGCGCTACGAGCTCGCCTGGCACCGGGTCGGGTGGCGGCAGCGCCTCCTGACCCAGGGACTGCTCATGGCAACGAGGCACCGCTCCGTGCGCACGTCGGTGGTGGCCACCGCGGTCGTCCTGCCGCGGGTCTTCGAGGCGGCCGTCAACGAGTTGGCGAGGCCGGCGTGAAGGCACTCCTCCGTGCCGCGCATGCGGGGCCTGCGCTGGTGGTCGTTGTCCTCGCACTCGTTCTCGGCGTCTCGTTCCACACCGAGCCCGGACGGCTCGCGCTCGTGGGGCTCGCCGTGCTGGCCGGTCAGCTCTCCGTCGGATGGTCGAACGACCTGGTCGACCAGGCGCGGGACCGGGCGGTGACCCGGTCGGACAAGCCGATCGTCACGGGCGAGGTGAGCGCGCGGGCGGTGCGCCTGGCCTGCCTCGCGGCAGTCGTCGCGGTCGTGCCGCTCTCCCTTGCCTGTGGATGGCCGGCCGGGGCCGTGCACCTGCTCGCGGTCGCCTCGGCGTGGGCCTACAACCTCGGCCTCAAGGCGACCGTGTGGTCCTGGCTGCCCTACGCCGTCTCGTTCGCTGCTCTGGTGGTCTTCGTGTCCCTCGCCGCGGATCCGTCCGAGCTGCCGCCGCTCTGGATGCCCAGCTCAGCGGCCGCACTCGGGGTCGGCGCGCACCTGCTCAACGTCCTGCCGGACCTCGACCGGGACCAGGTCACCGGCGTGCGCGGCCTGCCCCACCGGATCGGTGCGCGCCTCCTGCCCGGGACGGCGACGACCGTGCTCGTGGCCGGCTCGATCCTCGTCGCCGTCGGCACCGGCATCGCCCGCGCACCCACCCTCGCCGCGCTCGGCCTGGTCGCGGCTCTGGCCGTCTCGGCGCTCGTCGGCCGCGGACGCACACCCTTCCTCGCCGCGATCGGGATCTCCCTGGTCGATGCAGTCCTCCTCGTCGCCTCGCCGTTGCTGGCCTAAGCCGTCTCGGCGAAGGTGGCCGTCTCGGCTATTCCGGTGAAGAGGTCGACGGTCTCCTCGCTCGCGTCGTCGGCGGTGGCCACGCTGAGGACCACGCGTCGACCGTCCACGTCGACGACCCAGTACCGATGCAGGAGGCCGGGGCCGACGCCTGCCTCGTCCTCGATCTCGCCCTGGACATCCCAGACGAGCAGACCTTCGCCGCGGCAGTTGTCGAGGTCGACGTCTGCTGGAACGGAGCAGCTCGAGGTAGACGCCTTCGTGCCCGTCCAGCGACACCGGCATGGGCGTCGTCGTGGTGGTCACCTTCTGGGCGGCCAGCGCGGTCGCGAAGTCCTCCACCGAGGGACCGACCTTCGGCGGGTTCGCGGCGCGGGTGCACGGGTCGCGATACACGTCACCGACCTGCATGAGGGTGATGGCACCCCACTCGTCGTCCTCGTCGGCGTTGACCCAGACCCACGCGTCGTTCCCCGAGAAGCCTGCCGGGAGGTCGAGCTCGGCGAGAGGACTGCCGGCGAGCCCACGGGCCCGGATCGCCCAGCAGCCAGGGGCGAGATCGTCATGGTGGAAGTCCACAGCCGGGCAGCCGGGCGTCGGTGCGGCGCTCGTCGTCTGCTTGTCGTCGCTGGCTGCGGGGTCAGTCGTCGCCTGGTCGTCACTGCAGGCGGCCAGGACGCCCAGCAGGGCGACCGCCACGGCCCCGTTCGTGATCTGTCGCATGGTCGTCTCCTCCGGGTCCAGGAGTGGTTCTCCTGCCGCCTCCAGGTGTGCTCCCCGCGGGTATCGCTCGCCCGCCGGTGGGGTATCAGCGGGGTATCGGCACTGTTGACGGCGCCGTGAGCGAGGTCGAGCATCAACGGCATGGGTATCGCCGTGCTCGGCCCGCTGGAGGTCGACGGGCAGAGCAACGGGCTCGCGCCGCGGGACCGGGTGGTGCTCTCGGCGCTGGTGGTCCGCGGCGGCGACCCGCTCAGCACGGAGGCACTCGCCGACGCGCTGTGGGGAGCGGATGTGCCTGCCTCCTGGGCCAAGGTCGTCCACGGGTGCGTCGCGCGCCTGCGGAAGCAGTTGGGCGCTGCCGCCATCGAGTCGGGAGGTGCTGGCTACCGTCTGGCGCTGACCGAGCGGGAACTGGACTGTCGGCGCTTCGAGCGGCTCTTCGAGCGGGCGCGCGATGCCCTGAGCGGTGACGATCCGGAGCGGACGTCGTACCTCGTGCAGGAGGCCCTGGACCTGTGGCGCGGGCGGGCCCTGGCCGATCTCGACGAATGGGAGCCAGGGCGGGTCGAGGCGGCTCGGCTCGAGGGACTTCGCATGGACGCCGAGGAACTGCACGTGGAGGCGGAGACCCGTGCCGGGCACCCACGTGACGTGCTCCCTCTGGCGCGGGCCCTGGTGGCCCAGGCGCCCTTCCGGGAGCGCCGCTGGGCTCTGCTCGCCAGAGCGCTGCATCAGGCCGGGCGGCAGGCCGAGGCGCTGACTGCGCTGAAGCAGGCGCGCGCGATGCTGGTCGACCAGCTCGGCCTGGATCCAGGCCGCGAGCTCAAGGAGCTCGAGGAACTCGTGCTCCGCCAGGACCCGTCGCTGGATCCGGTGCTTGGCCGGGAGGTCAGCGACGTCTGCCCCTACCGCGGTCTCCTCCCGTACGACGCCACGGACGCCGACGCCTTCTTCGGGCGCGAGGCCGACGTGGTGGCCTGCCTCCGGAAGCTGCGCGACGCGGACGTCCTGGCGGTCGTCGGGCCGTCAGGGGTCGGGAAGTCGTCGTTGGTCCGCGCCGGCGTCGTCGCCTCCTTGACCCGCGAGGGCCAACCGGTCCTGCTCACCACGCCCGGGGTCCGGCCGACGGAATCGCTGGCCGGCCTCAAACCCCGTGGACGGCAGGTCCTGGTGGTGGACCAGGCCGAGGAGGTGGTCACGACGTGCCAGGATCCCGGAGAGCGCGAGCGCTACTTCGCCACCCTGGCGGCGCACATGGCCGCGGGTGGGTCCCTGGTGCTCTCGTTGCGTGCCGACCACCTCGGCGACCTGGCGCCGTACCCCGAGATCACCCGCATCCTCGAGGACGGGCTGTACCTGCTGGGGCCGATGGACGAGCCCGATCTGCGGAGTGCGATCGAAGGGCCGGCGCGGCGTGCGGGGCTGCGGCTTGAGCCCGGCCTGGTCGACCTGCTCGTCCGCGAGGTCGAGGGCGAGCCGGCCGCGCTCCCGCTGCTCTCGCATGTCCTGCGCGAGACCTGGGCGCGTCGCGAGGGACCGACGCTCACCGTCGACGGCTACCGGGCCACCGGTGGGATCCGCGACGCGGTGTCCCGGACCGCCGAGTCGCTGTACGACGCCATGACCTCCTCCGGGCGCGGCCACCTCCGCAGCGTGCTGCTGCGACTGGTGATGCCCTCCGAGGACGGCGACCCGGTGCGGGCGCGGGTGTCCCGCGCGAAGCTTGCCGTCGACGAGGATCACCAGCTCCTGCTCGAACAGCTCGTCAAGGCACGGCTCGTGAGCGTCGACGACGACACGGTGCAGATCGCACACGAAGCGCTGGTGCGGGCCTGGCCGCGGCTCCGCGCCTGGCTCGACGACGACATAGACGGACAGCGGCTCTTCCGGCACCTGGCCGGGGCGGCCGACGCCTGGGACGCGATGGGCCGTCCGGAGGCCGAGCTCTACCGCGGCACCAGGCTCGCCCGCACCCTGGAGTGGCGGGATCGGACCGAACCCGATCTCAACGAGAGCGAAGTCGCATTCGTCTCCGCCTCCGCTGCCCTCGCCGAGAGCGAGGTCCGTGCCGCCGAGGCCCGGGTTGCGCACGAGCGCAGCGTGAACCGCCGATTGCGAGGTGCTCTCGCCGCTGCCGGCATCCTGCTGGTGATGGCCCTGGTCGCCGGGCTGTTCGCGGTGGTCTCGGCAGACCGGGCCGCACGCGAGCGGGACAGCGCTGCTCGCGAGCGGGACAGCGCTGCTCGCGAGCGGGACAGCGCTGCTCGCGAGCGGGACAGCGCTGCTCGCGAGCGGGACAGCGCCGCCCGCGAGCGCGACCGGGCTGCGCAGGCGGCCAACCTCGCGGATGCCCGTCGTGCCGGCGCTCAAGGCGTCCTGCACGAGGACCTCACAGCCGGGCTCCTGCTCGCGGTCCAGAGTGTCCGGACCGACGACTCCGCCGAGGCCCGGGAGAACCTCGGATCGGCGCTGACGCGGGCGGGCGCCCTGGCCGGCCTGCACGACCTGGGCCGCGACCTGGGGCGAACCGGCACGGCCCACATATCCTCACTGGCCGCCGGCTCGGATGGCGCCATGGTCGCGGGCTGCCTCTGGGCGGGCGGTGCACGACTGTTCGACGCGGCCACGCTCGAGCTCCTGCCGTTCGTGGACCGCACTCCCGAGTGCGCCTCGATCGCGTTCTCACCTGCTGGCGAGCAGGTCGCCGTGGCAGGCGCATCGTACGGCGAGCTGACGCTCTACGACGTGTCGACCGGGACGCCGTCGGCGCGTCAGCCGGGCGGCTTCCCGGCGAGCTGGGGCGTTCTGTACACGCCGTGGAACCACGTCGACGTGACCTTCAGCCGCGACGGGAACCGGCTTGCCGCCCAGCTTCATCGATTCCTGCCCATCGGGGAGTTCGCACGGCTCGGTCGGGTGATGGTCTGGGATTCGGGGGACCCGTCCGAGCCGGTGTTCAGCATCTTCTTCCCGCGGTTCTCCCACGTCGCGCTGAGCCCTCGCGGCGACCGGCTCTACGTCGTCACGAGGAGCGAACCGTCCGTCCGCGTGTACGACGTGGGCTCCGGCCGCCTCATCGACTCGGGCCGGGATCGGTTCGTCGCGGCGAACGGTGCAACAGCCACATCTCTCAGCCCCGACGGCTCGACCTTGGCCGTCGCCACGGGGGACCGGGTGATCCGGTATGACACGAGAACCCTCCGCCGGAGAGGAGCGCTCCTGACCGGTCACACGGCACGGGTGCTCGAGGTCGCCTACTCCCACCAGGGCCGGCTCCTAGCGACGTCCTCCGAGGACGGCACCGCCGGCGTGTGGGACGCCGGCACCGGAGACCGGCTCCATAGGTTCGCCGGAGGCGGGCCCATCGCACTGGCGTTCTCCCATGACGACCGCAGGCTGTTCACCGCCGGATGCGCCGGCCTGGTCCAGGCCTGGACCGTCGCCGGAGCCAGCCGGCAGCTCACCCTGGGCGAGGACACCAGCGCTCCCGACGAGGGCTACACCCAGTCCATCCCCGCACCCGACGGCCACACAGTGGCGCGCGTCCGGTCGGGAAGACTCTGGTTCGAGGACACCCGGACCGGGGAGACCACGGCCCGCCGCGCTCGGATCGGCTCCCGCTACCCCGAGCTCGTCTGGTCCCCGGACTCCCGCAGACTGCTCTCCGTCGTCGGCTCCCTCCGCGGCCGGGACAGCGTGGTCAGGGTGTGGGACGCGTCGAACGGGTCCGTGTCGGTGAGCACTGACCGCTTCGTGGTGAACGGTGGAGCCGTGCGTGCCACGTTCAGCCATGACGCGAAGTACGTCTTCGTCCACGACGGGACCTCCCTGCACACGCTGGACAGGGCGACCCTGCGGCCGGCGTACCCACCGACCGCCGCGGCATCGGACTCGGGCGATCTGGTGTCCCATCCCGACGGGTCGGTGTTCGTCATCCACCGGTACGCCGGGTCGTTCGTCCGGGTGGATCCGCAATCGGGCGAGGTCATCGACGCGGCGGTGCCAGGGCTGCTGTCCGCCGACGACGGTGACGGGGTGATGTCGCCCGACGGCACGCGCATGCTGGTGACCGGACCCGGCGTACGGGTGCGGTTGCTCGACGTCGAGAAGCAGGCGTTCATCGACACCGACTCCGGGTGGCAGTGGGGCGCTCCGGCGTACGCTCCCGACGGCAGTCAGTACGCGGTCGCCGAGGAAGGGCGGATCCGGCTCTGGGACGGTCGCACCGGCGAGTATCGGGCCAGCCTGCCCCTGCCGAGCCGGGTGGGGACGTACTCGATCACCTATCGGCCCGACAGCGATGCCCTGGTCATCGCCTCCACCGACGGCAGGACCTGGACGGCCGACACCCGCATCGACCGATGGGACGAGCGCGCGTGTGCGACCGCCGGCCGTAACCTCACGCACGCGGAGTGGGAGCAGTACTTCCCGCACCGGTCCTACGAGCGCTCGTGTCCACGGTGGCCGGCCGGGACCTGACAGGCTTCGTGCTGCGGGATGGGCGCACGGTCCTCCCCGGCCCTCAGATCTCAGCACCGTGGCTGCTCCACGTGCGCCTTGGCCGACCGCATACTCTCGGCGACGTTGCGGGATACTCGCAAGCATGGGATTCCAGATCACGCAGGACGCCGCCGCCGACGAGGTGCTCGACTCCTCACCGTTCGCGCTCGTCGCGGGGATGATGCTCGACCAGCAGTACCCGATGGAGCATGCCTTCCGCGGGCCGGCGAAGGTGCTGGAGCGGTTCGGGACGATCGACCCCGCGGCGATCGCGGCAGCCGACCCGGATGAGTTCGCGGCGATATCGGCGACGACGCCGGCGATCCATCGCTTCCCAGGCGCGATGGCGGCGCGGATGCAGGAGCTCGCGCGAATCGTGGAGGACGAGTACGGCGGTGACGCGGCAAGGATCTGGACCGACGCCACCGACGCCAAGGATCTGATGAAGCGTGTCCAGGCGCTGCCGGGATTCGGCAAGCAGAAGGCCCAGATCTTCGTGACGCTGCTGGCCAAGCAGCTGGGGGTCAGGCTCGAGGGCTGGGAGCAGCTCGTGGGTGACTATGCGCTCGAGGGCTACCGCTCGGTTGCCGACGTGGTCGACGGGGAGTCACTGCAGAAGGTCCGGGACTATAAGAAGGCGAAGAAGGCCGCGGCGAGGGGCGCCGCCCTAGTGTGGCGCACGTGAAATTCGCAAGGTAAGTCGTAGACTGGGGCATGCCGCGAACTGGACGTCCCAAGGCCGAGTTGATCCTGACTGCAGATGAGCGTGAGCAATTGACGCGCGATGCCCGTCGAGCCACCTCGGCCCAGGCACTGGCGCTGCGCTCGAAGATCGTGCTGGCATGCGCCGATGGCCTGGACAACAAGGCTGTCGCCGAACAGTTGCGATGCTCTGCGAACACGGTCAGCAAGTGGCGCAGGCGGTTCGTCGAGCATCGCCTCGATGGGCTGCTGGATGAGGAGCGTCCTGGCCGTCCCCGCACGATCAGCGTGGACCAGGTCGAGGACGTGATCGTGGCGACCCTGGAGTCGACACCGCCGAACGCGACGCACTGGACCAGGTCGAAGATGGCCGCACGGACAGGGCTGTCGAAGACCACGATCGGGAAGATCTGGAAGGACTTCGGTCTCAAGCCCCACCGAGTCGATCACTTCAAGCTCTCCACCGACCCGTTGTTCATCGACAAGCTCTACGACGTGGTCGGCCTCTACCTGAACCCGCCCGAGGCGGCGGTGGTGCTCTGTGTCGACGAGAAATCCCAGGTGCAGGCCTTGCAGCGGTCCCAGCCGGCGTTCCCGATGATGCCGGGCATGCCGGAACGACGCACCCATGACTACGTCCGGCATGGCACCACCACGCTGTTCGCGGCGATGAATGTCGCCGACGGCACCGTGATCTCCAGCCTGCACCGCCGACACCGCGCGACCGAGTTCAAGAAGTTCCTGACCAAGATCGACACCGAGGTGCCCGACCACCTCGACGTGCACCTGATCTGCGACAACTACGGCACCCACAAGCACCCGATCATCAAGACCTGGCTCGAAGACCACCCGAGAGTGACGCTGCACTTCACCCCGACCTACTCGTCCTGGCTCAACCTCGTCGAGCGGTTCTTCGGCTACGTCACAGCCGACCTGCTCCAACGCTCCGACCACCGCAGCGTCCAAGCCCTCGAGGCCGACATCCGCAAATGGGTCAAGGCCTGGAACGAGGACCCCAAGCCATTCGTCTGGACCAAGACCGCCGAACAGATCCTCGGATCACTTGGACGACTTATCCAACGGACCTCAAATCCAGGGCACTAGGGAAGCGCTGATCAAGGCCGGCTTCGCGAGCGTCCTGAGGCGCGTGCGATGGCAAGTCGCGGCGCCTGCGCCTCGCGGCTCGCCCGCAGTCGCGCAGGCACGCGAGGTGCTTGGAGACCGTCGACTGCGCCAGGCCGAGGTGGCCTGTCAGCTCGGCGACGTTGTGCTCCCCGAGCAGCAGTGTCGCAGGATCGCCACCCGCGACGGATCGCTCATCCCCCGGAACAGGCAGGCCGCGGCCCTCCCGGCCGCCGCTGCGTCGATGCGGTCAGGACTGGCGTCAACCCCTCCAGTCACTTTCATCGCCATTTCACGATGTTTGCGGCGTTTCGGGATCCTGTCACCGGCGGGGTCCGTGGTCCGATGCCTTCTGCTCCGCTGTGCGGAGCAGAAGGTACGCCGCCATCGACTTCGCGTCGGCGAGGTCACCCTCGGCGATGATCCGCTCGAGGAGCTCGGGCGAGCAGTAGGGAAGGTCGTACTCCCCAATGAGAGTTGGCCCTGATCCGCTCGGCGGTGTCCCCCAGAGCGGCGGCGTCGACGCGCCACTCGGGTTTCTGGGTGAGCCATCGACAACGTGGAGCATCCGCGGCAAGGGGTCCCCCCGATGTTCCATCTTGTCCGTTCGCCGCACGGGCATCAGGGAAGAGCACCATGCCCGGCGGGCGGCCTGCGGATACCGGACGCCCGCGACGTACGGCGGGCGGCTCGCCCGCTCAACGACCGTTAGTAGCTTGAGCAGAGCCGACCGTGAGGTAGCCCGCAGACCGAGCGGTCCGGCGTACGTGTCGATGCCGGGTCTCCACCATCAGCGTGGCATGATGAGGGCGCGGGTCTTGACACATGCGGGACCTGTTGCGCCCAGAATGAGATCTCCCACGAGAGGTGTACGTGTCTTTGCACGCACGCAAGCTGCTTCCGGTCGATGTCATCAAGCACCAGGCGGTGCAGGCGCTCATCGAGGAGAGTCGACCAACCGGCGTCGTCACACCGGAGCGGGTCCGTGAGGCCAGCGAGCTCGCCGAGCTCGAGCCCCGCCAGCTCAAGACGCTGCTCGCCCACCTGAGCGACCAGGGCGTCAGCGTCGCGCTGCCGCTGGTCGACACCCGCCGGGCGGTTGCCGCGACCAAGGCACCCGCGAAGAAGACCACCACCAAGGCCGCCGCCAAGAAGGCGCCGGCCAAGAAGGCCACCGCGGCGCGGAGGTCGACAGGCACGGCCGCGGAGCCCGCCCAGGAGGCGCCCGCCAGGAAGGCCGCCGCCAGGAAGGCGCCCGCGAAGAGGACCGCGGTCGCGAAGGGCGCCGCCGTGTCGGAGGCGCCCGTGGCGGTTGGCCCCGACGGCAAGAAGATCCTCCCCGACATCGCCGACGAGGTGTTCGAGAAGGACGTCAAGGTCGATCCCACCATCGAGCGGGACGAGAAGCAGGCGTCCTTCGTCGTCTCGGCATCCGATGACACCGACGAGCCCGAGCAGCAGGTCATGGTCGCCGGCGCGACCGCCGACCCGGTCAAGGACTACCTCAAGCAGATCGGCAAGGTGCCGCTCCTCAACGCCGAGATGGAGGTCGAGCTCGCCAAGCGGATCGAGGCCGGCCTCTTCAGCGACGAGAAGCTCGCCAAGGGAGGCAAGGTCAGCGCCAAGGTCCACGAGGAGCTCGAATGGATCGCCGAGGACGGCCGGCGCGCGAAGAACCACCTGCTCGAGGCCAACCTCCGCCTGGTCGTCAGCCTCGCCAAGCGCTACACCGGTCGCGGCATGCTCTTCCTCGACCTGATCCAGGAGGGCAACCTCGGCCTGATCCGTGCGGTCGAGAAGTTCGACTACACCAAGGGCTACAAGTTCTCCACCTATGCGACCTGGTGGATCCGCCAGGCGATCACCCGCGCGATGGCCGACCAAGCCCGCACCATCCGCATCCCGGTGCACATGGTCGAGGTCATCAACAAGCTTGCCCGTGTCCAGCGGCAGATGCTCCAGGACCTGGGCCGCGAGCCGACCCCTGAGGAGCTCGCCAAGGAGCTCGACATGACGCCCGAGAAGGTCGTCGAGGTCCAGAAGTACGGCCGCGAGCCGATCTCGCTGCATACCCCGCTCGGCGAGGACGGCGACTCGGAGTTCGGTGACCTGATCGAGGACTCCGAGGCGATCGTGCCGGCCGACGCCGTCTCGTTCACGCTTCTGCAGGAGCAGCTGCACGCGGTCCTCGACACGCTCTCCGAGCGCGAGGCGGGCGTCGTCTCCATGCGCTTCGGGCTCACCGACGGTCAGCCCAAGACGCTCGACGAGATCGGAAAGGTCTACGGCGTGACCCGCGAGCGGATCCGTCAGATCGAGTCGAAGACCATGTCCAAGCTGCGTCACCCGAGTCGATCCCAAGTGCTGCGCGACTACCTGGACTGAGGTCGGGCATGGGACGTCATCCGATCTGGGCGCCATAGCGCGCAGTCGCGATGACGTTGTGGTGGCGGGCGGCGCTGGTGCTGGCCTGCTCGCTGCTCGTCGGCTGCTCGGCGGAGGAGGCTCGCGTCGGGGCGGGTGGTCTCGACACGGGCTCGCTGCGCTCGCCCGGCTCGACCACCGAGACACAGGGCTCGACCACCGAGACACAGGGCTCGACCACCGAGACACACGGCTCGACCACCGAGACACACGGCTCGACCACCGAGACACACGGCTCGACCACCGAGACACACGGCTCGACCACCGAGACACACGGCTCGACCACCGAGACGCAGGGCTCGAGCACCGAGACCGGCTCGACCACCGGGGAAAGCACGCAGACTGCGCGACCCAGACCCGTCCGGCCCGGCGACCTCGACGTCACGATCGCTCGCGGCGCCGTCGACCACCTCGCCGGCCGGATCGGCCCGCGCGAGGCGACCGGCCGGGCCTACCGGCGCGCGGCCGGGTGGGTCGAGGCGCGGCTGGCCGGCTCGGGGTACGTCGTGCGCCGTCAGCGCTTCGACGTACCGGCCGGCAACTCGTGGGGCGTGCCGGTGCCGGCGGGGAGGTCGATCAACCTGGTCGCCACGCGGCCCGGCTTCGACCCGACCGAGCCGCACCTGGTCGTCGGCGCTCATCTCGACACCGTCCCCCAGGCACCCGGCGCCGAGGACAACGCATCGGGCGTCGGCACGCTGCTCGCCGTCGCGGAGGCCACGGCGGACCGGCACACCCGGCTGCCGGTGCTGCTGATCGCCTTCGGCGCGGAGGAGCCGCGCGGGCCGACCGACGACGACCACCACCACTACGGGTCACGGCACTACGTCGCGAGCCTCGACGCCCGCGAACGTAGGGCGGTCCGGGAGATGGTGGCGCTCGACCGGGTCGGTGTCGGCGACGTCGTGCCGGTGGGCTCGGCCCGCGACGGCGACCCGGTGCAGCGGTCGCTCCTGGCGGCGGCCCGGCGGGCCGGCGTACCCAGCGCTGCCGAGCCGGGGAGCAGGAGCAGCGACCACTGGTCGTTCGTGCGCGCCGGGCTGCCCGGCGCTCGCCTGGGCAGCACTCCCTACGCCGGCTACCACTCGGCAGCCGACCTGCCGGGCGTCGTCGCCGACGCCCAGCTACGCCGTACCGGCCGGATCGTGCTCGCCTGGCTCGCCGGCTGAGCCGCCGCGCCGCCTGTTTCGTCAGTGGTGCGGGAGCGGGACGACGACCACCGGACACGTCGCATGCCGGGTGCAGCTCTCGCTGACCGAGCCGAGGGCCGCGTGCCGCAGGCGACCGTGGCCGTGACTGCCCACCACGAGCATCTCGGCGCCCTCGGCCGCCGCGACCAGCACCTCGTCGGGCCGCCCCTGGGCTACCTCTCGGCGCACCGGCGGCGGTTCGTTGACCCACTCGGCGAGGACCTTCTCGACGACCTCGTCGAGCGTCTCCTGGGTACGCTCCCTGGCGACCTGCGGGCCCGACGCCATCCACAGCGACTCGTCGTAGCCGTCCCAGTGCCAGCCGGCCACGGCGTGGACGGTGGCGTCGCGATATCTCGCTTCCTTCAGCGCCCAGCGGAGCGCGAACCGGCTCCCTGCGGTGTCGTCGACCCCGACGACCACACGTTTCTCGGTCATGTCGTGCCTCCCTAACGCACACCCGTCTCGTCAACGGTACGCCGGGGCTCCAGGCGGCTGAACCGGCTTCGGGTGAGGTAGCGAGCCGTGGTCAGTGCGGGAGGGGCACGACGACGACGGGGCAGGTCGCCCGCTGGATGCAGTGCTCGGTGACCGACCCGAACGCGCGATGCCGCAGGCTGCTGTGGCCGTGGCTGCCGATCACCAGCATCTCGGCGCCCTCGGCCGCCGCGACGAGCACCTCGTCCGGCCGCCCCTCGGTCACCTCGCGCGTCACCTGCGGCAGCGCCTCGGTCCACTCCGCGAGGACCTTGTCGACCTCCTCGTCGAGCCTCTGCCGCGCCCGGTCGTTAGCCACCTGTGCTCCCGATGACATCACGGCCGACTCGTCGAAGCCCTCCCAGTGCCAGGTGGAGACAGCATGGACGCTGTCACCGCGATACCCGGCCTCCCGCAGCGCCCACTGCAACGCCAGGTGGCTGCCAGGTGTGCCGTCCACTCCGACGACCACGCGTCTCTCGGTCATGTCGCGTCTCCTTCACGGTTGGCCCAACTCCCCAACGATCCGCGCGGCGGGGGCGGTTGTCAACCGCCTCGGCGCAGCCGCACGACGTAGCGATCCCGGCCCGGTCCGCGGGCGAACGGCCCCCGGCTGTGGCGGCGTACGTCGTCGAGCACCGACGCAGCGTCGCGCAGCAGACGAGGGGCGAAGCGATCGTCCATCCGGTAGGCCGCGAGCGCGACGCGGACGAGGCGATCTCCCTCGAAGGTCGCCGTCAGGGTGACCCCCTCCATCGTCTGGCTCATGAAGTCCATGTCGAAGACCAGGTTGCCGAGCGAGTGTGCGATCACCGCATCGCGATAGGGCTCGACGCCCTGCACCCAGTGCGGGTGACCCCCGACAACCAGGTCGGCACCCGCGTCGACGAGCCGCCGGCCGACGTCGCGCTGCGCCGGGTCCGCGACGTGGGTGTAGTTGCCGCCCCAGTGCGGGATCACGATCACCACGTCCGTCCGCGAGGCCATTCGGCGGACCACGCCCTCCAGGTGGCGCAGGTCGGGCTCCTGCAGCGGACCGGTGCGGGGAGGCATCCGCACCGAGAGCGCACCCGGCGTACGCGAGGCGGCCCGGGGCGTCTCGCCGATCGCGTTGAAGGCTGTGACTCCGATCCGCACCCCCGAGACGGTGAAGATCGCCGGCCGGCTCGCCGCCCGCAGGTCGCGCCCGGCCCCGAACCCGCGAACGGCCGACCGCCGTACGGCCGCGACGGTGTCGAGCAGCGCCCCGGTGCCGTAGTCGCCCGTGTGGTTGTTCGCGAGCGACAGGCCGTCGACGCCGAGCCCGGCGAGCCCGTCGAGGACCGACGGAGGAGCGGCGAAGGAGTCGTCGCCCGGCTGCTGGGGCACGCCGTCGGTCGACAGCGTGCTCTCCAGGTTGCCGATCGTGAGATCGGCCGAGCGCAGGTGCCGGGCCAGCGGCCGGAGGCTCGTCACCGGCTCACCCGGTGGGGCGACGGCGGCGACCCCGCGGCCCAGCATGATGTCGCCGACGATCCGCACGGTGACCCGCGGCGGGTCGGCGGGCGGAGGCAGGGGAGCCGGCGTGGGCGTCGCCGTGACGGTCGGGGATGCGGTGACGAAGACACCCGGCGCATCGGCCGATGGCCCGTCGCCCGGTGCCGAGCACGCCGACACGGCCATCAGCGTGGCGAGCACGATCGCCGCGCTCCGGCCTCTCATGGGCCTACGCTACGTGCAGGAGCGGGTACGGCGGTGAGGACGGAGGCACGGAGTTGAGAAGGACCGTGATCGCGCTGGGCATGGCCCTGGTGGCTCTGGGGCTGACGGCGCCGCCCGCCGTGGCCGAGCAGTACGGCCAGGACGACCCGGCCGACGCCACCGGATCGCTCACCGACATCCACGCCTACGGCGTCAACCACCGCGACGACGACGTCGTCGTCCAGGTCGTCTTCGCCGACCTGCGCCGCGACAGCGTGGCCGGGCTGAGCGTCTACTTCGACACCGACAAGCGGTCGTCGGGCCCTGAGTACGTGTTGGGCAGCGGGCTCGGCGCAGGCACGGACTACACGCTGACCCCGACCGACGGCTGGAAGCCCGTCGAGCAGCCGCTGAGCTGCGAGCACGTCGTGCGGCTGAAGTGGCGCACCGACCTCTACAGGGCGCGGCTCGACCGGGAGTGCCTGGGCAGCCCGGATCGGCTGCGGATCAGCGTGAAGATGCGCGACGACTTCGATGCCTCCCACCCCATCACCGACTGGGCGCCCGACCGGCGCCGCTTCTCACAGTGGGTGGCGCAGGGATGACCTACCTCAAGATGACCAACCTCAGAAGGAGCAATCGGATGCGCACAACCCTCGCCGGAGCAAGCAGTCTGGCGGTCCTCGTCGGCCTGGTCGTCGGCCTCGACACCTCCGCGGCCGCCGACGAACGCCGCGAGAGAGGTACGACGCAGCGCCAGGTCGCGCCGTACCTCTCCGCCGGCGAGGCGGCCAAGGCCGTGGGGCCGGCCGTCGGTCTCGCCGCTCCGCTCGAGATGCCGGCGTCCTACCCCTCCCAGCCGAAGCTCCGGGTCTTCCCAGACACCAAGGACGCCACCGACGCCGCCGACGGAGCCCTCATCGCCTACGCCGGCATCGCGCCGAAGCTCAACAAGTGGATGCGCAGGAGCGACCGGATCTCCGCCCAGGTCGTCGGGCAGTCGACGAAGGGTCGCGACCTCTATCTGGTGACCCTCACCGCACCGGAGACCGCGGCGGAGACCGCACAGCAGGCCGCCTGGCGCGACGAGATCCGCGACGACCCGGCCGCGGCCGCGGCCGACGCGGAGCTGCGCGCGGGGTACAAGACGCCGGTCTGGTTCAGCGCCAACATCCACGGCAATGAGTGGGAGGGCACCGACGCGTCGCTCGCCGAGATCAAGGATCTCCTCGAGGACGGCTCTCGCGCGACGAGGCTGCTGAAGAAGCACCGTCTGTACTTCTCGCTCACGCTCAACCCCGACGGCCGCAGCAAGGGCACGCGCGAGACCGCGCTGACCATCAACGAGAACCGCGACATGATCACGAACACCACGCCGGAGGCACAGTCGTTCGTCCGCACCGCGCAGGCGGTGCAGGCGGTCTATGCCGCCGACCTGCACGGCTACACCGACGTCCTGCAGGTCGAGCCCTGCGGTCCGCCGCACGGCGACAACTACGAGTACGACCTCTACATCCCGCACAACTACGCCATCGCCCGGAAGATCGAGCGCGACGTCGTCAAGGCGAAGATCCCCGGCAACACCTATCTCGACCTGAAGACGGGTGAGGTCGTCTCGGAGAACACCGGCAACATCCGGATCCCCTTCCGCGACACCCCGTCGGGCTGGGACGACTTCCCGCCGATCTTCACCGCCCAGTACGCCGCCTACTACGGCGCGATGACCAGCACCGTCGAGCTGCCGCTGACCCGCAACGGACCCGGTGACACCCAGACCCGCGCCAACGCACTGGTCAACACCGCCGTCGGCGAGCAGGTCATCGAGAGCGTCGTCGACTACGTCTCCCGACGCGGCCGGGCCATGCTGGACGACCAGATCGCGGTCTTCGCGCGCGGCCTCGAGGGCGCACCGAAGGTCTCCCTGACCCGCAAGAACATCGACGAGGTGAAGGGTCCCGACGCGTGGAAGGCCTTCTGGGACAAGGCCGACGACCAGGAGCCGGTCGATCTGCCGCGCGCCTACGTCATCCCCGTCGGCGCGGGCCAGCGCTCGATGAGTGACGTCCGTGACCTCGTGGAGAACCTGCTCTTCCACGACATCCGGGTCGGCACCCTCGACGCGGACACGGTCGTGGGAGGCACGACGTACCCCAAGGGCTCGTATGTCGTCGACATGCACCAGCCGCTCCGCGGCCTGGCCAACACGCTGCTCGACCTCGGCTCCGACATCTCCAAGAAGGTGCCGTCGATGTACGACATCTCCGCCTGGAGCTGGTCCTACCTCTGGGGCGCGACGGTCGCGAAGGTGGGCAGCACCACCGACGCTGGCGATCGGCAAGGTCACCCCGATCACCGCACCCACGTCGTACGCCGATGCGCCGGCCGGCGGTGCGCTGGCGTTCAAGGTCGCCGGTGTCTCCGACTACCAGGCGCTCAACGCGCTCCTGGAGTCGGGCACCGCGGTCGCCCAGCTCGCTGACGGCACGGCAGTGGTCGGGGCGGCGGCGCAGCCGAAGGCGGCCGAGGTCGCCAGGACCTACGACATCGACTTCGACCTGGCGACGCCCGAGCAGCTGGCTGCGCTGACCGCACCCACCACCAAGCCGCTCTCCGACCTGACGGTCGCCTACGCAGGTCAGCGGGTCAACGAGGACATGCTCGCCTTCGCCCAGCTCGGGTTCGACGACCTGCGCCCGGTCACCGTGAAGCGGCTCGCCAAGCGCAGCGACCTGCTCGCCGACGTCGACGTCCTGTGGGTCAGCGGCGGTCTGGAGCTGGGCAAGGACAAGGCCGACGAGCGAGCGATCCGCAGGCTCCGGAAGTGGGTGGCCGCCGGCGGCTCGGTCGTCGGCCACGGCCCTGAGGGCCTGCAGGTGGCGAAGAAGGTGCACCTTCTCGCGGGCCGCATGGTCCGCGGCAACCCGTTCAGCAACGGCATCGTCGCGCTCGACACCCCCGCCGACTCGCTGCTCGCGACCTACCCGCAGCCGGCCGGGTTCGTCTACCCGCCGTACGCGTTCACCGGGCTGGGGGCGGCGGTCAAGGTCGAGCAGCGGTACGCCGCCGACCCGATGCTCGCCGGACACTGGCGCAAGTCGAAGCAGGGGGCGGGCCCGGCCGGTCTCGCCGGCCAGGCGGCCGCGATCTCGGCGACATCTCCGTCCGGAGCGAAGGCGTTCGTCTTCGGCACCGCGCCGACCTTCCGCACCCACCCGAAGGGTGGGATGAGCCAGGTCGCCCGGGTGTTCTTCTGGGCCGGCCCGCCGGGAGCCTTGGTCAGGTAGGAGGACCCGGGACGTCATGCGAGGCGGTCGCTCCGGCGACCACAGCGCATGACGTCCCGGAGGTCAGCCGAGGGCGACCAGCGTGATCGCGGCGGCGCACAGCGCCAGCCCCACCGCCTGGGCACGATGGATGTGCTCGCGCAGCACGAGGACGGCGAGCAGGACGGTGGTCGCGGGGTAGAGCGCGGTGATGACGCCGGCGACGGTGAGGTAGCCGGTGTGGGTCGCGGCCAGGAAGAGGCCGCTCCCGGCCGCCCCGAGAAGTCCGGCGCCCGCGCCGTAGCGAAGGGCGATCCGACCGAGGCGCCACGACGCGTGCAGGGCCGACGCGACCACGACGATCGTGACGCCGGCTATCGCCAGGCACGCCGCCAGTGGGACGAGCCCCGCCCGCTCGGGCACCTGGGCCAACGCGGCGAACATGACGCCGAAGCCGATCCCGGCCAGCACGCCGTCGAGGAGACCGGAGCCACCGGGCCCGGTCTCGACGGCGGCCGTGGAGGTGCTGGGCTCGCTGGAGACCAGCCAGATGGCGGGCAGGGCGGCGAGGATGCCGACCCAGACGAGCAGCGGTGGCCGCTCTCCGGTGAGGACGCCGACGACGACCGGGATGCCGGCGGCGCCCAGACCCGAGACGGGGGCGACCACACCCATCCGGCCACCGGAGAGACCGCGGTAGAGGAACGCCGTACCGAGACCGTTGAAGACGCCCGCGAGAACGGCCCAGGCGAGGTCGCGGCCGGTGGGGTCGCCGCCCAGTGCGACCGCGACGACCACGACGCCGATCGCACCGACGATCTGCGCGGCAAGCGCCACGGCCCAGGGGCTCGTGCGTTTGCCGCCGAGGCCGCCGGTGAAGTCGGCGAAGCCGTAGGAGAGCGCGGCGAGCAGAGCGAGACCGACGGCGAGCATGGCGGCGTCAGGCGACGATCGCGCCGATGAGCCAGGTCAGGGCGGCGAGCACGCCGGCGACCAGCTCGATCAGGATGCTGACGCCGACCGCCTTCAGCGCGGCCTTGGTGCTCGGCCAGGCCTGCTCGGCCCCGACGCGTTGCCGCTCGGCGACATAGACGCCGAGCGGGAAGCCGAGGAGCATCCCGACCACGGGGATCACGAAGAAGCCGATCACCGCGACCACCGCACCGACGAACAGCGTCCGGTTGGGGACGGTGGCCTTGAGCGTGCGACCAGGGATCAGGTACTTGACCACGGCGCCGACGGCCAGCAGCGCAGTGGCGATCGAGAAGACGACCCACCCGGTGGGGCTCTGGACCTCGAGCGCCCAGACCAGGACCGCGCCGAGGATCAGCACGGAGCCGGGCAGCACCGGGACGAGGATGCCCAGGAGTCCGACGAGGATCGCCAGGCCGACGAGAACGTTGGTAAGGGTCACGGGCTGAGTCTTTCATCGGGCGAACGGGACTCGTCTCACGGCCCGATCGTGGGGCCGTGCAGCATCGCCTGGGATGACGACGGCCCCGGACCGTTGGGTCCGGGGCCGTGGAGAACTGATGTGGGGCGAGGTCAGCTGTCGCCGCCGGGCGACGGGGTGACACCGAGCTTGCCGGTCTCGTCATAGAGCTCCACGGCGATCTCGCGGAGCTTGTCTCCGTGCTCGCGAGCGTGGTGGGCGCAGAAGAGCAGCTCTGCTCCCTCGCTCAGCTGGACGCGGAGGTAGGCCTGCGCGCCGCAGCGGTCGCAACGGTCGCTGGCGGTCAGCGCTGCTGCGCTGGGGGCGACTGCGGTGGTCACATCGGCCTCTCTTCCATCTGTGGTCGCTATTGTCTCAGCTTCGGGATGGGTCATCGTGTCGGAACAACGTATCGAGCGGCCCCAAGATTCCATGAACCCCGGGATGCCCGGCGTGGCCATTCTCATGTCGTGCCTCGTGTCGTGTTCGTGACTTGCGAATCGCCTCGTCTCCCTATCCCACCACAACGGGGCGCGCTGCGTGGGGATTGTCTGACTGCCGAGCCGCGCCCTACCGGGAGATGTCGGTCCTGACGGGTAGATTCGACGGGTTAGCTCGCATCACGGACCATGCCTCGGACCACAGGGGAGCACGTCATCGCCGACAACACCTACAACGCCGCGCACCTCCTCGTCCTGGAGGGCCTGGAGGCGGTCCGCAAGCGGCCGGGCATGTACATCGGGTCCACCGACACCAAGGGCCTGATGCACTGCGTGTGGGAGATCATCGACAACGGCGTGGACGAGGCGCTGGCCGGCGCCGCCCACCGGGTGGAGGTCACCCTGCACCCCGACGACTCCGTCGAGGTCCACGACGACGGCCGCGGCATCCCGACCGACAAGGAGCCCAAGACCGGCCTCCCCGGCGTCGAGGTCGTCGCGACCAAGCTGCACGCGGGCGGCAAGTTCGGCGGCTCGTCGTACGTCGCGACCGGTGGCCTGCACGGCGTGGGCCTGTCGGTCGTCAACGCGCTGTCGGCGCGGATGGACATCGACGTCGATCGGTCGCCGTCCGCCAAGGGCATCAGCTTCAAGCACGGCACTCCGGGCGTCTTCGCCGGCGACGGTCCGGCCGCCGGCTTCGAGGCGAGGTCCGGGCTGACCCGCACCGGCAAGCGGGTCGCCAGGGGCCGGTCGGGCACCCGGATCAGGTTCTGGCCGGACCGGCGCATCTTCACCCGCGACGCGACGTACGAGATGGAGGGCCTGCTCGGCCGGGCCCGGCAGACGTCGTTCATCGTGCCGGGCCTCGAGCTGGTGATCCGCGACCTGCGTGGGGACACCCCGGTCGAGGAGAAGTTCCGCCACGACGGCGGCATCGCGGAGTTCGCCGAGTTCCTCGCACCCGACGAGCCGGTCACCGAGGTGCTGCGGCTGCAGGGCGCCGAGTCGTTCACCGAGACCGTGCCGCTGCTCGACGACCAGGGCCACCTGACGCCGCAGGAGGTCGAGCGCGAGCTGACCGTCGACGTCGCCTGCCGGTGGGGCACCGGCTACGACACCGAGCTGCGCTCCTACGTCAACGTCATCGCCACGCCCAAGGGCGGCACCCACGTATCGGGCTTCGAGTCCGCGCTCACCAAGACCTTCAACGACTCGATGCGGGCGGCAAAGGCGCTCAAGGTAAACGACGACGACGTGGTCAAGGACGACGTGCTCGAGGGTCTGACCGCGGTGGTGACCGTGCGGCTGGCCGAGCCGCAGTTCGAGGGTCAGACCAAGGAGATCCTCGGTACGCCGGCGGCCCGCTCGATCGTCCGCCGGGTCGTGGCGTCGGAGCTGAGGAGGTTCCTCACCTCGACCAAGCGCGCCGATAAGGCCGCGGCCAAGCGGCTCATGGAGAAGGTCGTCGCCGCCTCCAAGACCCGGCTCGCGGCCCGTCAGCACAAGGAGAACCAGCGCCGCAAGACCGCGCTCGAGTCCTCGGCGCTGCCGGCCAAGCTGGTCGACTGCCGCAGCACCGACAACGACCGCTCAGAGCTCTTCATCGTCGAGGGCGACTCCGCGCTCGGCACGGCCAAGCTCGCGCGAAGCTCCGAGTTCCAGGCGCTGCTCCCGATCCGCGGCAAGATCCTCAACGTCCAGAAGGCGTCGGTGGGCGACATGCTCAACAACACCGAGTGTGCCTCGATCATCCAGGTGGTCGGCGCCGGGTCCGGGCGCACCTTCGACCTCGACGCGGCCCGTTATGGCCGGGTGATCTTCATGGCCGACGCCGACTCCGACGGCGCCCACATCCGCTGCCTGCTGGCCACCTTGTTCTTCAAGTACATGCCGGAGCTGATCCAAGCCGGCCGGGTCTTCTCTGCGGTGCCGCCGCTGCACCGCATCGAGCTGTCCAACCCCAAGAAGGGGATGGACAAGTACGTCTACACCTACTCCGACGACGAGCTGCGGCGGCGGCTGGCCGAGCTGACGAAGAGGAACATCCGGTGGAAGGATCCCGTCCAGCGCTACAAGGGCCTGGGTGAGATGGACGCCAACCAGCTCTCCGAGACCACCATGGATCCCCGTCACCGCACCCTGCGCCGCATCACCGTCGACGACGCCGAGGCCGCGACCCGGGTCTTCGACCTGCTGATGGGCTCGGAGGTCGCGCCGCGCAAGGAGTTCATCGTCCAGGGCGCCTACGAGGTCGACGTGGAGGCTCTCGACGCCTGAGGGTGGGCGGGCCGGCGGTGCGTGGCGCACCGGGTGGTGGGACTCGCCGCCTCAAGGCTATGAGGGCCGCCCTGACCCGGTGGGGTCCGGTCCGCTTGTCTCTGACCACTCCACGAAATCAAAGACAAGGTGATCCGAGGGTAGGGGGCCGCGTCGTCAGGTCAGCATCAGCGCAGCGGCGGTCACACCGGCGGCCACTATCGCGACCCGGAGCACCCCGTCGGGAAGGCAGCGGCCGACCCTGGCGCCGACGTACCCGCCGAGCGCCGAGCCGAGCGCGAGCAGGCCGACGACGCCCCAGGCGAGGTCGGCCGCGAAGACGAAGACCGCGGTCGCCACCAGGTTGGCTGCCATCACACCGAGGGTCTTCAGGCCGTTGACGACGCGGAACGGCAGGTCGGTGCCCAAGCCGAGGACCGCGACCATCATCACTCCCGATCCCGCGCCGAAGTAGCCCCCGTACACCCCGGTGAGGGTGGCGAACAGGGTGGTCAGCGGAGAGAGCGCCGCCCGCGGGGCGGGGTCGCGAGCCCGCAGGTACGCCGAGATCCGCGGCTGTGCTCCGACGAGCAGACAGGTGAGGAGGATCAGCCACGGAACCACCGTCTCGAACACGGCCGGGTCGAGCCCGAGCAGGAGGACCGCGCCCCCGAGACCGCCCAGGCAGCACACGGCGATCAGCGTCGCCGCCGTCCGCGGTGCCTCGCGGAGCTCGCCGCGGTAGCCGATCGAACCGCTGACCGAACCCGGCAGCAGGCCCACCGTGTTGGACGCGTTGGCCACCACCGGCGGCAGCCCGAGCGCGACGAGCACCGGGAAGCTCAGCAGGGAGGCGACGCCCACGGTCGCGGTCAGGAAGCCCGCGGCCAGTCCGGTGGTGAGCACGCCGGCCTGCTCGAGTGGGCTCACCGGTCCAGTCTCTCGTGCTACCCCGATTCGTCCCGGTCGGCAGGCGGGGAACTACATGGGAGGTCGCAGACCCAACGAGTCGCCGCTCGTACCTCGCGGCTCCTCAGGACAGGCCGAGTCGTGGTCAGAAGGCCTCCTCGAGGCGGCCGGTGTCGACGTCGTACATGAAGCCGCCGACGGCGACGGAGTTGGGGATGAGGGGGTGGGTGCGGACCTTGGCGACGTCCTCGGCCAGTGCGACCCGCTGGTCGCGGACGACGTGGAAGGACTGCCATCGGGCGTCGACCCCGGCGGACCGGCCGACCTGCTCGCGGAGGGCGGCCTCGGTGCTCGTCGCCATGGCGCACTTGGTGTGCGGGACGATGAGCACGCGTCGTACGCCGAGCAGGTGCACGCCGAGGACCAGGGCCTCCAGCGCCTCGGTGGTGACGCGGCCGCCCGGGTTGCGGAAGATCTTCGCGTCGCCGGGGCGCAGCCCGATCATCGCGAGTGGGTCGATCCGGGAGTCCATGCAGGTGACCATGGCGACGCCGGCTCGCGCGACGCCGTCGAACTGCCCTCCGCTGAAGCTGTGTGCATAGACGTTGTTGGCCGCGATCAGGTCGGCGAACTGGCTCACGCGCAGACGGTAGCCGACGCGGGCGGGTCCGCCCGACGTCAGCCGCCGGCGCGGACGAGCTCGGCGGGGGAGACGCCGCGGGTCGCGGCGCCACGGAAGAGGACGACGGCGAGGGCGGCCGCCACCAGCGCGCAGACCGCCGCTCCCAGGAACACCGTGTGCTCCTGGGCGATGCCGGCCTCCTTGAGCAACAGGGTGAAGGCATCGCAGCGAGACCGGCCGTCGCACACCTCGCGAGCCGGTGGGATGTCGGCCTGCTCCGCGTAGTAGCTCCGCAGGCCGAGGGTGGTGAGCGCGGAGATGCCGACCAGCATGCCGACCATCCGAGCGACGACGACGAGCGCGCTGGCGAGACCGTGGACGTCGTGGTCGGTGCTGGCGAGGACCGCGGCATTGACCGGGGCGAGGGCGAGCCCGAAGCCGAGGCCGCCGAGGACCAGGGCGATGTTGGCGCCGGCGCCCTCGAGCGTGTCGAGCTCCCAGCGGCTCATCAGGACGAAGCCGATGGCCGCCAGCAGCATGCCGAGGGCGGCGACGAGGCCGGCGTCGACCCGGCTGGTGAGGTAGCCGCCGATGACGGCGCCGACCGGCAGGGCGACCAGGAAGCGCACGAGCACCAGCGCGGCCATGAGCTGCGAGTCGGCGTACACGGTCGTGCGCGCGAAGAGCGGGATGTCGATGAGAGCGGCGATCAGGGCGGCGCCGACGAAGAACGAGACGGCCAGCGCCCCCCAGGCCGGCCGGGCGGCGAGCGCGCGGCGCGGGAGGATCGGTGCCTCCGCCCGGCGTAGGTGGCGCACCAGCCAGGATGCTGCGATCGCGGCACCGAGGAGATACCAGAGCCCCTGGTCGGAGAAGACCTGGACCTTGGGGTCGGCCGTGGCGAAGGCGAGGATCACGCCCGAGAGCACCGCCGCGAGCAGGAGCGCGCCCGGCAGGTCGGCCTCCACCATGCTGCGACCCCACGCCGGCAGGTCGAGCAGTGGCCGTGACGCGGTGAGGCAGCGGACGACGAGGAGCAGGAGTGCGACGAGGGTGATGAGGCCGAGCGGGGTGAGCCACCGCCCATCGCCCACGAGGGGGATGTAGAGCCGCCCCCAGGTCAGGTCGGAGACGAGCGCGCTCGGCTCGACGAACACCAGCGAGCCGGCGACCAGGGTCAGCGTCAGGAGCAGCATCCCGGTGAGGTCGGGCCGGTGTCGGGGTGCCGACCGGGCCGCCGTACCCTCGGCGACCGGTTCGCCGTTTGGCGCCAAACGGCGACTCGGAGCACCGGAGACCTGCGGTTTTGCACCAAACCGCACGCCCCCGAACCGCACGGCGCGGATCGCGGCGGCGAGGACAAGCCCGACGGCGAGGTTGATCGCGAAGATAGCCCGCCAGTCCGCGGCGGCCAGGACGACGGCGCCGAAGAGCGGGCCGAGGACGCTGCCGAGCTCTTGGACCGCGGAGACGACGCCGAGGGGTACGGCGCGGCGCCGGGCCGGGTAGAGGTCGGCCACCAGCGCGAGGGTCGCGGGCACCAGCCCCCCGCCGCCGACGCCCTGGAGGAACCGGCCGGCCACCATGCTGGGCAGGTCGTAGGCGAGCGCGGTGACCAAGGACCCGAGCGCGAAGACGACGAGCGCGGCCACCAGCACCGGCAGCCGGCCGCGCAGGTCGGCGATGCGGCCGATGAGCGGCAGCATCGCGACGTACCCGAGCAGGAAGCCGGAGATGATCGGCGCCGCCCGCTGCAGCTGGACCACCTCGATGCCGACGCTCGTCATCATGTCCGGCAGCGCCAGCACCACCACATAGGTGTCCGCCGCGGCGAACGCCACGGCGACGGACGCAAGGGTGAGGAGCAGCCAGGCCCCACGCGGGACGGCGGCGGCCTCGGTGGCGGTCATGGCGCCTTGATGTCCTTGGTGGTGCCGTAGTCGTCGAAGGTGACGGTGTAGGTCATCTCGTCGGAGTCCGGGTAGAAGGCCCCGGTGAAGGATGCGTTGCGGAGCTCGCCCTCCTCCGAGATCTGGTAGGAGGCGTCGAAGCTGTCGCCGGAGGAGGACGGGATGACCGCCTTCATCGCCGCGCCGGGCACGGTGCCGGTGAACGAGGTGAGGACCTCCTTGTTGTCCTCTCCGCCGCGGAGGCTCTCTTCCTCCTCGGCGGACGTCGTGGCGGGCAGCAGGCTCGCGAAGCCGTGCTCTCCGGAGATCAGCCCGCCCGGGTCGGGGGCGTTGTACTCCGCCGGGTCGATGTCCTGCCAGCCGACGGTGAGCGGCAGCTGGGCGTAGACCTTCCCGGCCACCGAGACCACGGGCACGTCGAAGGTGGTGCCCGAGATGACCACGGAGAGCTCGCCGTCGAAGGCGGGCGCGTCGGTGACGACGCCCTCGGCACCGGAGATCCCCTGCACGCCGTCGGGCAGGCCGGGTGTGCTGAGCTCGATCTCCACTCCGGGCGTGGTCTCCAGCGCCTGGGCGGCCTCGGCCAGCACATCGGCGGGGGACTTGCTCTTGGAGACCTTCTCGTCGCCACCGCCGCATCCGGCTGCGACAACGACGGTGAGCATGGCGAGGGGTACGGCGACCAGTCGCCGTCGGCGCGTCAGCATGCCGTCACCTTCCCACAGCGGCGGGTGGGCTAAGCCTGCGACACCGGCCCCGCGGAGGGTCGCAGCGCGGGCAGCGCGGCGGCCGGACCGGCGCAGGCCGCGATCGGCTGGGAACCGGGCTGTCCGGAGCCGTCACGCCGGCCGTCGGCCGCCGGGAGGTCGATCGGGGCGCCACTGGCGGCGGCGGCGCGAGCGGGCGCCGGGCCGGCCCAGGCGAAGACGAGGGTGTCCTCGCCCTTGAGGAACCGGTGACAGCGCACCCCGCCGGTGGCCCGGCCCTTGGCGGGGTACTCGGCGAACGGGGTGACCTTGACCGAGCCGGGCTCGGTGCCCGGGAGTGCGGTCGAGGAGCCGGACGCGGTGACCACCACCGCACCGTCGGCGCCGCTCGGGTCGAAGGCGCCGAACGAGACGACCAGGGCCCCCGACGCGAGCTTGACGCCGGCCATGCCGCCGCCGGCTCGGCCCTGGGGCCGGACCGTCGAGGCGGAGAAGTGCAGGAGCTGGGCGTCGGAGGTGACGAAGCAGAGCTCCTCCGCGCCGGTGACCAGTTCGACGGCGCCGACGACCTCGTCGCCGTCCTTGAGGCCGACGACCTCCCAGTCGTCACGTCCGAGCACCTCGGGGTTCACCCGCTTGACGACTCCCTGGCGCGTGCCGAGGGCGAGCCCGGGCCCGTCGGCGCGGAGGGCGCTGAGACCGAGCACCCGCTCGCCCGGCTCCAGCGCCGCGAACTCGCTGACCGGGTTGGAGCCCGACAGGTGGGGGTCGTTGGCCGACGGCGGGAGCGCCGGCAGCTCCAGCACGCTGAGCCTGACCAGCCGGCCGCGGTTGGTGACCAGGCCGACCTCGCCGCGGGCCGTCGTACGCACGGCGGAGACGACCACGTCGTGCTTGGCGCGGCCTCCGCCGGCGCCCGGGGTCTCGTCGTTGGTGGTGCGCGCCAGCAGCCCGCCGGAGGACAGGTAGACGAAGCAGGGGTCGTCGGCGACCTCGAGCGGCGCGGTGGCGGCGGTGACAGCGGCGTTGCCGGCGGACTCGAGCAGGACGGTGCGGCGCGGCGTACCGAAGGTGGCGGCGACCTCGCCGAGCTCGTCGGCGACCACCTTCTTGAGCAGGGCCTCGTCGGCCAGGATCGCCTCGAGCGCCTCGATGGTGCGCTGGAGCTCGGACTGCTCCTTCTCCAGCTCGATCCTGGAGAACTTGGTGAGCCGGCGAAGCGGCATGTCGAGGATGTAGTCGGCCTGGGCATCGCTGAGCTCGAAGACCGCGATGAGCCGCTCTTTCGCGGCGGCCGCGTTGTCGGAGGAGCGGATCAGCTGGATGACCTCGTCGATGTCGAGGATCGCGACGAGCAGGCCCTCGACGAGGTGGAGCCGGGCCGCGGCCCTGTCGCGCCGGAAGACCGAGCGGCGGCGCACGACGTCGTAGCGGTGGGCGAGGAAGACCTCCAACAGCTCCTTGAGCCCCAGCGTGCGGGGCTGGCCGTCGACGAGGGCGACGTTGTTGATGCCGAACGAGTCCTCGAGCGGGGTCTGCTTGTAGAGCTGCTCGAGCAGCGCCTCGGGGTGGAAGCCGTTCTTGACCTCGATCACCAGGCGTAGGCCGTTCTCCAGATCGGTCAGCTCCTGGATGTCCGCGACGCCCTGCAGCTTCTTGCCCTGGACGAGGGTCTTGATCCGGTCCTTGACCTTCTCGGCGCCGACGCCGTAGGGGAGCTCGGTGACCACGATGCCCTTGCGGCGGCCGATCGTCTCGACGCGTGCCGTCGCGCGCATCCGGAAGATGCCGCGCCCGGTCTCGTAGGCCTCGCGGATGCCGTCGAGGCCGACGATCTTGCCGCCGGTCGGCAGGTCGGGGCCGGGCACGAACCGCATCAGGTCGTCGACGGTCGCGTCCGGTGCCTTGATCAGGTGTCGCAGCGCCTGGACGACCTCGACCAGATTGTGCGGCGGCATGTTGGTGGCCATGCCGACCGCGATGCCGGTGGAGCCGTTGACGACCAGGTTGGGGATCGCGGAGGGCAGCACCACCGGCTCGAGCTCGCGGCCGTCGTAGTTGGGCCGGAAGTCGACGGTCTCCTCATCGATCGAAGCCGTCATCGCCACCGCGGGCGGTGCCATCCGGCACTCCGTGTAGCGCATCGCGGCTGGCGGGTCGTCGCCGCCGGGAGAGCCGAAGTTGCCGTGTCCGTCGACCATCGGCAGCCGCATCGCCCAAGGCTGAGCCACCCGGACCAGCGCGTCGTAGATCGCACCGTCTCCGTGGGGGTGGAGGCGGCCCATCACCTCGCCGACCACGCGGGCGCACTTGACATGGCCGCGGTCGGGGCGGATGCCCATGTCGTTGAGGGTGTAGAGGATGCGGCGCTGCACGGGCTTGAGACCGTCGCGCGCGTCGGGGAGGGCGCGGGAGTAGATGACGGAGTAGGCGTACTCCAGGAAGGACGACTCCATCTCCTGGGTGATGTCGGTGTCGAGGATGTGCTCCTCGAAGTCATCGGGCGGTGGTTGCTTCGCCGTACGCCGTGCCATGGTCGCATTGTCCCAAGCGGCTCCGACATCGCCGCGACTGCCACGCCGTCCGCCGTTCATCCGGAGCGGATATGTTCACGGTCATGACGAGTGGGCCGGCGGGAGGCACCGACACGGCGGGGACCACTACCGGCGCGAGCGGCGCGGGTGAGGTCGTGGTCCCGCCGCGGCACTGGGAGGCCGACGTCCTGCTGCGCGACGGGCGCACCGCGCACATCCGGCCGATCCGGCCCGACGACGAGAGGCTGCTGGTCGAGTTCTACGCGCGCGTCTCCGACGAGTCGAAGTACTACCGGTTCTTCGCGCCGATGCCCACCCTGTCCGAGCGCGACGTGCACCGATTCACCCATGTCGACCACGTCCGCCGGGTGGCCTTCGTCGTCCTGCTCGGCGGGCGGATCATCGCGGTCGGCCGCTACGAGGGCACCGAGGACGGCGAGGCGGAGGTCGCGTTCCTGGTCCAGGACGACCAGCAGGGCAGGGGCATCGGGCAGATCCTCCTGGAGCATCTCGCTCAGGCCGGTCGCGAGCGGGGCATGGAGAGGTTCACCGCCGACGTCCTGCCCGACAACCAGGCGATGATCCGCACCTTCCGCGACGCCGGCTACCACGTCAAGAGCGCCTACGACGAGGGCGTGATGAGCCTCGAGTTCCCGATCGACCCGACGGAGACCGCCGTCGACGTGATGCAGCAGCGCGAGCACCGCGCCGAGGCGATGTCGATCGACCGCTTCGTCAACGCCAAGTCGGTCGCCGTCATCGGCGCCAGCCGGCGGCCGGACAGCATCGGCCAGGCTCTCGTGCGCAACCTCGTCGTCGGCGACTACACCGGCACGGTGTACGTCGTGAACCCGACGGCCACGCCGGTGTCCGGGCTGCCGGCGTACGCGACCATCACCGAAATCCCCGGCGACGTCGACATCGCCGTGGTCGCCGTGCCCGCCGACTCCGTGCAGGACATCGTGCTCGACTGCGCCGCCAAGGGTGTCTACGGGCTGATCGTCATCTCGGCCGGCTTCGCCGAGACGGGTGAGGAGGGCCGGCTGCGGCAACGGCGCCTGGTCGGGCTGGCGCGCTCCTACGGTCTGCGGCTCATCGGCCCCAACTGCCTCGGCCTCATCAACACCGACCCCGCGGTGATGCTCAACGCCTCGCTCTCACCGCTGATGCCGCCGCGCGGTCGCGCCGGGTTCTTCTGCCAGTCCGGAGCGCTCGGGTCGGCGATCCTGGAGAAGGTCTACAACCGTGGTCTCGGCCTGTCGACGTTCGTGAGCGCCGGCAACCGGGCCGACCTGTCCGGCAACGACCTCCTGCAGTACTGGGAGGAGGACGACGCCACGGAGGTGGTCCTGCTCTACCTGGAGTCGATCGGCAACCCGCGCAAGTTCTCCCGCATCGCGCGCCGGGTCTCCCTGCGGAAGCCGATCGTCGCGGTCCGGTCCGGTCGCACGACCCAAGGTGTGCCGACGGGGCACTCGGTACGCCGGATCGGCGCGCCGCCGCAGGCCGTGGACGCGATGTTCAAGCAGGCGGGAATCATCTCGGTCGACACCCTCGACGAGATGTTCGACGTCGCGCAGCTCGTCGCCCACCAGCCACTCCCGCGGGGCCGGCGGGTGGCGATCGTCGGCAACTCCGACGCGCTTGCCCTGCTCGCGGTCGACGCGGCCGCGGCCGTCGGCCTGGTCGTCAACCACTCGATCAGCCTCGGGCCCGAGGCCGGGGCCGAGGACTTCGAGGACGGCCTCGACGCCGCGATCGACGACGAGGACGTGGACGCCGTCGTCGCCGTCTACATCCCGCCGCTCAACGTCTCGGGCGAGGATGTCGCCAACGTCCTTGCCGCGGTGGGGGAGCAGTCCGACAAGCCCCTGGTCAGCACCTTCCTCGGGGCCGAGGGCATCCCCGAGCTGCTCCGGGTCCCCGACGTCGCGGGGCACACCGCCGGTCGCGGCTCGGTGCCCTCCTACCCCGCCGTCGAGTCGGCGGTCCGGGCGCTCGCGCGGGTGGTCGAGTACGCCGTGTGGCTGCGGAACCCGGCGACCCCCTTCAGCGTCCTGGGGGGCGAGGCCGGAGACGACATCGCCGGCGCCCGTCGACAGGTCCACGAGCTCCTGATGAAGCAACCGGAGGGCCTCGACCTCGACCTGGAGCAGGCCGGGCGGCTGCTGGCGGCGTACCAGATCGCGCTGTGGCCCTCCGTCCCGGTCACCACCTTGAAGGAGGCCGTCGCGGCGGCCGAGAGCCTCGGCTGGGGCGTGGTGCTGAAGGCCACCCACGAGCGGCTGCGCAACCGACCCGACCAGGCCCACGTGGTGCGCAACGTCGAGAACGTCGAGGACGTCCACCAGGCCTGGAAGGTGCTCACCGGCATCATCACCGACCCGGCGAGTGCGGGCTTCGTGGTGCAGAAGAACGCACCGCCCGGCGTGCCGGTGTCGATCTCGTCGCTCGAGGACCCGCTGTTCGGTCCCGTCGTCTCCTTCTCGATCGCGGGGGCCCTGACCCAGCTGCTCACCGACCGGTCCTTCCGCATCCCTCCGCTGACGGCGCAGGACGCCGCGGACATGGTGCGGGAGATCAAGTCGTCGCCGCTGCTCTTCGGCTACCGCGGGAGCGACATCGTCGACGTGGCCGAGGTCGAGCGGCTCATCCTGAAGGTGTCGCGCCTGCAGAACGACCTGCCGCAGGTACGCAGCCTCGAGCTGTCACTGGTCCAGGTGTCGGAGCACGGCGCGGCGGTGCTCACGGCGAGGGTGCGGATCGAGCCCGTCCGTGACCCCCGGTCGGACTGGTTCGTGCGACGGATGACGACGCCCCCGGGAGACACCCTGCCCGAGAGCTGACCCCGCCCGACGCGTGACAGACTGCCCGCATGGCCCAATCACCTCGTGGTGCACTGCAGGACGCGATCGAGCGCACCGGGTACTACCCGGAGGTGGTCGGCGAATCGGTCGGCTCGGCCGTCGCCGGCGAGGACACCGTTGCCTACTACGTGCACCACGAGCCGACCTTCGACCGAGACGAGGTACGACGGCACCTCACCGTGGTGGTCCTCACCCCCAGCCGGTTGATCCTCGCGCACACCGACGAGCACACCGGCGACGACCTGCTCCCCGAGCCGTACACGTCGACGTCGACCGAGGCGATCACCCTGTCCGCCGTGCGCTCCGTGGTCGTCACGCGGATGGTGACCAACCCCAGCAACGGTCCGTCCGCGCCCGCGGAGGCGGTGCTCACCGTGTCCTGGGGCGGGGTGTCGCGGGTGGACCTCGAGCCGGCAGAGTGCGCCGACCCGCAGTGCGAGGCGGACCACGGGTACACCGGCGTGCTGGCGGGCGACGACTTCTCGTTGCGAGTCTCCGCCGCGGCCGACGGCGGCGACGCCGTCCACCGCCTGCTCGCCTTCGCCGACGCGCTCTCCTCGCGGACCCGGGGATAGTGACCGACTTCGTCGAGCCGGCCTACGGGAGCCGATCGCTGGGTGACGTGGTGCCGGCGGTCGCGCGGGCGCTGGGTCATCCGCTGGGCCATCCGCTGGGCGATCCGCCGGGCA
Source organism: uncultured Actinomycetota bacterium (assembly GCA_963767345.1). Lineage (GTDB taxonomy): Bacteria > Actinomycetota > Actinomycetes > Propionibacteriales > Nocardioidaceae > Nocardioides. The sequence continues at coordinate 555,463 of CAVYDO010000002.1, read as the reverse complement.
ATCCGCTCGAGGAGCCGCCGTCCCTCCCGAATGGGTTCGACTGGCCGACCGCTCCGGCGTACGTCGTCTTCCTCGTCGATGGCCTCGGCGCCGAGCTGCTGGAGCGCTACGCGCACGCCGCGCCGTACCTCTCCGAGCTCCTGGCCGCGCAGCCGGCGGGCACGGCGGGGGTGCCTTCGACGACCGCGACGAGCCTCACCTCGCTCGGCACGGCGCTGCCCCCGGGGGCGCACGGCCTGGTGGGCTTCACCTCCCGGATCCCGGGCACCGACCGCCTGCTCAACGCGCTGACGTGGGACAAGCGGGTCGACCCGCTGGAGTGGCAGCCCCACCCGACCGCATTCGGTCGCCTGGGTGCCCTCGGGGTGCAGGTGAGCCTGGTCAACAAGCGCGAGTTCAAGGGATCGGGGCTCACCACGGCCGCACACCGCGGGGCGACGTACGTCGGCGCCGACCGCGCCGGGGAGCGCATCGCCGCAGTCGTCGCGGCGGCCGGCCGCTCGCCCTCGCTCACCTACGTCTACGACGCGGACCTCGACTGGACCGGTCACCGCTACGGCGTCTCGTCGAGCCACTGGCTCCAGCAGCTCGCGATGATCGACGCACAGGCCGAGCAGCTCCGCGAGTCGCTGCCGTCGTCGGTGCGGATGGTGGTCGTCGCCGACCACGGCATGGTCGACAGCCCCGCGGCCTCGCGCGTCGACGTCGACGAGGTGCCCGAGCTGCGCGACGGCGTCGCGCTCCTCGGCGGTGAGGCGCGCTTCCGGCATCTCTACTGCCGCGGCGGCGCCTGCGAGGACGTGCTGGCGACGTGGCGCGAGTACGCCGGACCTCGGGCGGAGGTGCTCACCCGCGACGAGGCGGTGGCGCGGGGGTGGTTCGGCACCGTCTCGCCGTCCGTGCTGCCCCGGATCGGGGACGTCCTGGTCGCCGCCAAGGGGGACTTCGGCGTCTTCTCCTCCGTCGACTTCCGCTACGAGACCACCCTCGTCGGCCTGCACGGCTCCCTCACCCCCGATGAGATGCTGATCCCCGTCCTCGTCTGCTGACCGGGCACTCCCAGCCACTCTCACATCGCTGAGCGGGCAGTCCTCGAGACTTCCAGGGCGCCGACCGGGCACCACCTGTGAAAGGATCTCCGCGCGATGGCAGAGCTCCAGTTCTTCACCGGCACCATGGACAGCGGCAAGTCCACCCTTGCGCTCCAGACGAACCACAACCACGCCGCGCGGGGCCGGGTCGGGCGGATCTTCACGAGTCACGACCGTGCCGGCGAGGCGAAGCTGTCGAGCCGGCTGGGCCTGACCCATGACGCCCTGGAGGTGACACCCGGCTTCGACTTCTGGCGGTACGTCGTCGAGACGCTCACCGCCGGTGGGCGGATCGACTACCTGATCTGCGACGAGGCCCAGTTCTTCACGCCGACGCAGATCGAGCAGCTGGCCAAGGTCGTCGACGAGCTGCAGATCGACGTGTTCGCGTTCGGCATCCTGACCGACTTCCGCAGCGTGCTCTTCCCCGGCAGCGCCCGGCTCGTGGAGCTGGCCGACCGGATGCACACCCTCCAGGTGGAGGCGCTGTGCTGGTGCGGCAAGCGCGCCACGCACAACGCCCGCACGGAGGACGGCGTGATGGTCATCGAGGGCGAGGTCATCGTCGTCGGCGACGTCGAGCAGCCCGACGGGCCACCGGCGGAGGTCGCCTACGAGGTGCTCTGCCGCCAGCACCACCGCCGCCGGATGACGGCGGCTCGCGCCAAGGCGGTGTCGCTGGCTCCCGAGCCGCTTCCCTTCGGCTGAGCTCTAGCGAGGTGCCCGGTGGGTGGGCTAGGCGTCGCAGGGAGTGCCCGGTCAGCGCGGGAGGAGGGAGCGCGGCGGGTCACTCCTTCGGGCCGCCGAACATGATCTCGTCCCAGCTCGGCACCGAGGCACGCGAGCCGCGCTTGCGGGGCGGCCGGGCCTGGGGCTCGCCCTGGGCCGGGTCGTTCGCGTCGTCGTCCGCCTGGTCGGTTCGCCTGGTCAGCGGCCGGATCGGCTGCTGCATCGGCGGTGGCGTCCTGGTCGTGGTCGCTGACCGCGGGCTGCTCGGTGGTGGGCGCGTCGTCGGGCGGGGGCTGGTCGGCCGTTTTGTCCGAGACGCCCTCCTCGGTCTCGGAACGGGCGAAGACCGCATCGAAGAAGCCGGGCTCCTCGCGAGACGTGCGGCGCCGCGAGCGGGTGCGGCGGGGCGCCGGCTCGACGACCGGCTCCTCGTCCGGGCGGGTGGCCGGCTGTCGCGGCGTCCGCCGAGCCGGGGCCGCGGGCGGCTCGGACTCGCTGACCAGCTCGATCGCGTCGTCGCCCAGCGGCAGGTCCTCGTCGGGCACGGCGGAGAGCCGCCGCTCGCCCGCGGTCGACTGGTCCGAGGGGGCCGGCGCCTCGAGGCCGTCGCCCACCAGCCAGCGGGCGTCGTCGTTGTCGGCGACCACGAAGTTGCCTCGGTGGTCGAAGCTGTACGTCGCCTCACCCTCGCGCTTGCCGTCGGTCCAGCGGGCCGTCAGCGACCAGCGGCCGTCCTCACGGCGGGCCGAGTCCCACTCGACGGAGTCGTGGGGGAGTCCGGCCGAGCGCAGCTGCGCGGCGACCGCGTCACCGAGGGTGCGCGCCGCACCCGTCGAGCCGGCGTCGCTCACCCGGCGTACTGAGGACCTCTGGGCGCGGTCGGCCATGTGGGCGCGCTCGGCGAGCACTGGAGCCGCGAACGGCATGATCTTCTCGACGGTCGTCTGGGCGGCCGCGGCCACGGCTTCCGCGGTCTCACCGGCCCGGATCCGCTGCTGGATGTCGCGGGGGCGCAGGGCGCTGTCCATGTGAATCTCCAACGTGCCGAGGCGGGAGTCGTCGCCGCGGAGTGCGGCGCGGAGGTTGGCATCGACGTCGAGCGTGAACTCGCGCCCCTGGTCGTCGACCAGGAGGAGCCGGGTGCGGTCCTCGCTCAGACCCGCGAGCGTGAGGTGCACCATCGTGGTTCGCTCCGCTGATCCTCTGTTTGTAGGGGTGCCGAGTGTAGGCGTGCTCTGGTCGTGATGCCCAGGATCGCCGGGCTGGGCCGGCGGCTGGGTGTGGTCCTGCTCCGTCAAGGTGTGCCGAGCCTACGCCAGACCCGGCGCGGCGGCCGCCCGACGCGCGTGGCCGGGCAGGTTCTTGCCCCTTGCCGGGGTAGTCCGCGAACTTTCGCACGCTTGGATCGTTCCAATCGGTGCGAAAGATCGCGGACTATCCCGGCAAGGGGGGCTCCGGGGGGGTGGGGAGGAGCAGGGCGAGGAGGGCGGCGAGGCCGCCGGCGGCGACCGCGACCAGGTACGCCGGAGGGGCGCCGGCGTGGTCGATCACGATCCCGGCGACGGTCGCGCCCGGCGCCACTCCCGCGACGATCCCGGTGTGGATGACCGCCATCCCCTCGGTGAGGCGGGCCTTGGGCACGACCTGTTCGGCGAGGGTGAGGGTGGCGATCAGGGTCGGGGCGACGGCGAAGCCGGCGACGAACAGCGCCATCCCCATGATCGGCAGGGAGTCGACGAGGAAGAGCGGCGCCATCACGCAGGTCAGCGCGATCGCGCCGCGGCGCAGCCGGGTGGTCGGGGAGATCCGCCACTGGACGGCGCCCGTGACCACGCCGGCCGACAGCGACCCGAAGGCCCACAGCGCGAGCAGGACACCCGCGTAGGGCTTGGCGTGGAGCTGCTCGGCGAAGGCGACCGTCGCGACCTCGGCGCTCCCGAAGAAGGTGCCGAGCATCAGGCAGACCGCCGCGAGCATCACCACCGGCCGCCACGGCATCGTGACGGTCGAGTCGCCGCGGTCCACCGGTCCTCGTGGCGGCGGCGCCGTGCGTGGCTGGGCGACGAGTGCGAGCGTGCCCGCGAGCCCCGCGGCCGTGGCGAAGCCGAGCCCCGCGAGCGGGTGCAACGTCGTGGCGAGCATCGTCACCAGGATCGGGCCGAGCACGAACACCGCCTCGTCGACGACGCCCTCGAGTGCGTACGCCGTCTGCACGTCGCGGCCGTCCTGGGCGACGTACGACCAGCGGGCCCGGATGCAGGATCCGACCGGTGGCAGGGAGGCGCCTGCCAGGGCGGCCAGGGCGTACGTGGCCGCGAGGGGCCAGTCCGCCGAGACGGCGAGCATGGTCAGCAGTACGCCTGCGGAGCAGACCGTCACCGACACCGCGAGAACCACCGCCTGGCCGAGCCGGTCGACCAGCCGGCCCAGCAGGATCGCGCAGCCGGCGTTGGCGATCAGATAGGCGGCGCTCACCGAGCCCGCGAGGCCGTAGGAGCCGGTGGCGTCGGAGATGAGCAGCACGATGCCGAGGCCGAACATCGAGATGGGGAGCCGGGCCAGACAGCCGGTGGCACTGAACATCCTGGCGCCGGGGATGGCGAGCACCCGGCGGTAGTTGTCCAACATCTCGGCACCGATCCTAGGGACCGACCCCGCACGCAGTAAGGTTAGGCGGTCCTTATCGACGAGGAGATGAGCGTGAAGAAGCCGGTGCTGGCGGCCGCTGCCGTCCTGACGCTGACCCTGCCCGCCTTCAGCGCCTGCGGGCTGCTGGGCGGACCCGACCTGGTGATCTACAACGCCCAGCACGAGCAGCTCATGGAGGAGGTCGTCCCGCTCTTCGAGGAGGAGACCGGTCTCGACGTGGAGCTGCGCAACGGCAAGGACCTGGAGCTGGCGAACCAGATCGTCCAGGAGGGCGCGGACTCGCCGGCCGACGTCTTCCTCACCGAGAACTCGCCGGCGATGAGCCTGGTCGAGAGCGAGGGCCTGTTCGCGCCGGTCGACGAGTCGACGCTCGAGGTGATCCCGGCCGAGTTCCGCCCCGCGTCCGGCGACTGGACCGGCTTCATCGCCCGGTCGACCGTCGTGGTCTACAACACCGACGAGCTGACCGAGGCGGACCTGCCGTCGTCGATCCTCGACTTCGCCAAGCCGGAGTGGAAGGGCCGCATCTCGTTCTCGCCGACCGGCGCGGACTTCCAGGCCATCGTCAGCGCCGTACTGACGACCGAGGGCGAGCAGGCCGCGGCCGACTGGCTCGCCGGCCTCAAGGCCAACGGCACGGTGTACGACGGCAACAACGTCGTGCTGGAGTCGGTCAACTCCGGTGAGATCCCGGCCGGGATCATCTACCACTACTACTGGTACCGCGACCAGGCCGAGGCGGGCGAGAACAGCGACAACAGCCAGCTGTACTTCTACGGCGACCAGGACCCCGGGGCATTCGTCAGCGTCTCCGGCGCGGGCGTGCTCGACTCCTCGGAGAAGCAGCAGGACGCCCAGCGCTTCCTGGAGTTCCTGGTGAGCAAGGAGGGCCAGCAGGCGATCGCGGACTCCTATGCGCTCGAGTACCCGCTCAACCCGGAGGTGTCGCTCGGCCCTGAGGTCAAGCCCTTCGACGAGCTCGAGCCGCCGGTGGTCGACATCAGCTCGCTCAACGGCCCGGAGGTCGTCGAGCTCATGCAGGACGCCGGCCTCCTCTGAGCGCCACGGATCTCCGGACGCCGCCGACGCTGCGCACCGTCGGCGCGCTGGTGGCGCTGCTGGCGCTGGTGCCGCTCGGCTTCGTCGCGGCGTACACCGTGGCGATCGGACCTGCCGAGGCCGTCGACCTCATCGTCCGCCCGCGGGTGGGCATGCTGCTGGGCAACACCTTGCGGATCGTCGCGTCGGCGGTGGTGGTCTGCGCGGCACTCGGCGTCGTGCTGGGCTGGCTCGTCGAGCGCACCGACCTGCCGGGCAAGCGACTCTGGCACGGCCTGCTCGTGGCACCGCTCGCGGTGCCGGCCTTCGTCAACTCCTACGCCTGGGTGTCCTTCACGCACGACGTCCAGAACTACGCCGGCGCCACCCTGATCGTCTCGCTCAGCTACTACCCACTGGTCTACCTGCCCGTCGTGGCCACGCTGCGGGGGCTCGACCCGGCGCTCGAGGAGACGGCGCACAGCCTCGGCCTCTCGCACCTCGCCACCTTCGCGCGCGTGGTCCTGCCACAGCTGAGGCCGGCCCTTCTCGGCGGCTCGCTGCTCGTCGCGCTCCACCTCCTGTCCGAGTACGGCGCGCTGCAGATGCTGCGCTTCCCGACCTTCACGACCGCGATCTACGACCTCTACGGGTCGTCCTTCAACGGGCCGGCCGCGAACATGATCGCCGGCGTCCTCGTCGTCCTGTGCCTCGCCCTGCTGCTCCTCGAGCTGCGGCTGCGCGGGCGCCGTCACTACGCGCGGATCGGCCACGGCGTCGCCCGGCGTACCGTCCCGCTGCGGCTGGGCCGGGCGACGACACCGGCGCTGCTCGGGGTGGCCACCGTCGTCGCGCTCGCGGTCGGCCTGCCGACCTACGCCCTGGTCAGGTGGCTCGCGGTCGGCGCGTCGACCGGCCTCGACCTGCCGATCCTCACCCGGGCGACCCTCACCTCGATCAGCTTCGGCGTCGGCGGCGCCGTCCTCACGACCCTGCTCGCCCTACCGGTCGCCTGGCTCGCCGTCCGCTACCGCTCGCGGGTCAGCACGCTCGTCGAGCGCAGCACGTACGTCGCCAACGCGCTGCCCGGCATCGTCGTCGCGCTGGCGCTGGTGACGGTGACGATCCGGGCCGTGCCCTGGCTCTACCAGACCACCGGCGTGCTCCTCGTCGGCTACGCCATCATGTTCCTGCCTCGTGCGGTGGTGAGTGTGCGCGCGGCCCTGGAGCAGGCGCCGCCGGTCCTCGACGACGTCGCGCACAGCCTCGGCGTCGGCCCGCTCGCCACCGCGCGCCGGGTCACCCTGCCGCTCATCGCGCCCGGGGTCGGCGCCGCCGCGGCGCTCGTCTTCCTCGCCGTCGTCACCGAGCTGACGGCGACCCTGATGCTCGCCCCGATCGGTGCCCGCACGCTGGCGACGGAGTTCTGGAGCAACTCCTCGTCGGTCCAGTACGGCGCCGCCGCGCCGTACGCGCTCCTCATGGTGCTGATCTCGATCCCGGCCACCATCCTGCTCATGCGGCAGGCCGGTCGGGAGGACCTGCTTGCCGGCGGGGCGGTCGCCGGTGACGCCGAGCCGAGCGGGAGGATGGCCCGGTGAGTGCTCTGACGGTGCGTGGGGTCGCCAAGGCGTTCGGCCCGGTCCGTGCGGTCGACGGCGTCGACCTGACCGTCCCGCAGGGCTCGATCACGGCGGTCCTGGGCCAGTCGGGCTGCGGCAAGACGACGCTGCTGCGGCTCGTGGCCGGCTTCCTCGACCCCGACGAGGGGACGATCGCCTTCGACGGCCGGGTCGTCGCGGGTGAGGGACGGCGTACGACGCCTCAGCAGCGGCGGGTCGGCTACGTGCCGCAGGAGGGCGCCCTCTTCCCGCACCTCGACGTCGCCGGCAATATCGGCTTCGGACTCGGCAGCAGCAGCGGCGATCGCGAGGCCCGGGTCCGAGAGCTGCTGGCGCTCGTCGACCTGCCCGAGTCGTTCCTGAACCGTGAGCCCCACGAGCTCTCGGGAGGTCAGCAGCAGCGCGTCGCCCTCGCCCGCGCGCTGGCGCCGGAGCCCGCGATGGTGCTCCTGGACGAGCCGTTCTCCTCCCTCGACACCAGCCTGCGCCAGGCCACCGGCCGAGCGGTCGTCCGCGCGCTGCGCGCGGCGGGCGCGACCGGGCTCCTGGTCACCCACGACCAGGGGGAGGCACTGTCGCTCGCCGACCAGGTCGCGGTGATGCGTGCCGGCCGGCTCGTGCAGGTCGCGGCTCCCGCGGAGCTCTACCGGCGCCCCGCCGACGCCGGAGTCGCCGAGTTCCTGGGCGGGGTCGTGCCGCTCGCGGCGACCGTGTCCGGAGGTGTTGCGACGCTGGTTCTCGGTGAGGTCCCGGTCGGCGCCGGGACCCCCGACGGGGCGAGGCTGGTGCTGTTGCGACCCGAGCAGATCGGCCTGTGCCCGGCGGCGGATGCCCGGGTGTCGGGCGTCGTCGACGAGGTCAGCTACTACGGCCACGACGCCGCCGTCCGGATCCGGGTCGGCGACGCCTCCGTGCTCAGCCGGGTCGGCGGCGACGCCGTCCCGGAGCTCGGGGCGCGCGTCGGGCTGGTCCTCCTCGGGCCGGCGGCCACCGTCGAGGCCTGACCGCGCGGTCCGAGTCGGTCGGGTCAGGGGAGCCCTGGGTGCGCGGTTTGGCGCCAAACCGCGCCTCCCGAGCCGGCACCAGCTGCCATCGACCCGCGCTGAACGGCTCACCCTGGCGGAGTGCCGGTGTAGCTCGTGCACCATGGACCCTGGCGGCCCCTCCGCCCGACTCGGAAGGGCCGCCAGGGTCCATGCTGCACGGCAAGGGCCGTCATCTGACCGTCATCGCCTTCTTGCCTGACTCAGGCAGGTCACGTCTCCCCGGCCCGCGGTTTGGCGCCAAACCGCGAATCCCAGGTCAGCCCGCTGCGGGGGAGTTCGGCCGACGCACCACGAGACGGGATGTGTGCATGAGGTAAGCCTTGCCTTCATAATGGCCGGGTGACCATCACCGCGCCGATGCCCATCGCGGCGCCGGCCCTCCCGGACCGGACGCGCCGGGACCCGCTCTTCTCGCTGGCCGACCTGGCCGCCGGCGGCGATCGCGTCGCCGCAGTGGACGGGCGCGGCACGGCGGTGAGCTACGCCGAGCTGGCCGAGCGGGCGGGCGGCCTCGGGCGCCGCCTGGGCGGCGGTTCGACCCCCGTACGGCGGCTGGTGCTGGTCGAGGGCGCCAACCGGCTCGACTCGCTGGTCGCGCATCTCGCGGCCCTCACCCACGGGCACGTGGTGCTCCTGGTCGCGCCCGGACAGGCCGACGGCGAGGTCGCAAAGACCTACCGTCCCGACGTGGTCGTCAGCGCCGACGGCAGCCTCACCGAGCGGGCGGCGGGCAGCGCACACGCCCTGCACGAGGACCTCGCCCTGCTGCTCAGCACCTCCGGCTCCACCGGGTCGCCTAAGCTCGTGCGGCTCTCGCGCGAGGGTGTGCGCGCCAATGCCGCGGCCATCGCGACGTACCTCGGGCTCGCCCCTGACGACCGGGCGATCACGTCGCTGCCGATGCACTACTGCTACGGGCTCTCGGTCGTGCACTCCCACCTGGTCGCGGGCGCAGGCGTCGTGCTGAGCGACCTCTCGGTCGTGGACGAGTGCTTCTGGCGGACCGTCGCGGACCAGCGGGTGACCTCCTTCGCCGGCGTGCCCTACACCTTCGACCTGCTCGACCGCTCCGGATTCGCCGACCGGAGCCTGCCCGGCCTTCGCCGGGTCACCCAGGCCGGTGGCCGGCTCGCGCCGGAGTCCGTGCGCCGCTTCGCCGAGATCGGCCGGCGGCGAGGCTTCGACCTGTTCGTGATGTACGGCGCCACGGAGGCGACGGCGCGGATGGCCTGGCTCCCCCCCGACCTGGCCACCGACCACCCGGATGCCATCGGCGTACCCGTCCCGGGCGGCTCGCTGCGGGTCGAGCCGGTCGACGAGCTGCCCGCCGGCACCGGAGAGCTCGTCTACACCGGGCCGAACGTGATGCTCGGCTACGCCACCGGCCCCGGCGACCTCGCCGCCGGGCGGGAGGTCACCGAGCTGCGCACCGGTGACGCCGCCGAGCTGCGCGACGGGCTCTTCCACGTCCGCGGCAGGCTCGACCGGCAGGTCAAGGTCTTCGGCCTGCGCCTCGACCTCGACGGTCTCACCGCGCGCCTCGACCGCGATCTCCCCGGGACGCCGGTGCTCCTGCACGGGTCGACCGACCGGCTGTTCGCCTTCGTCCCGCACCTGCGGCAGGCCGAGCGCGTCCACGCGCGGCTGCGCGAGCTGACCGGGCTGCCGCACTCCGCCGTCCGCGTCGAGCGCCTGACCGAGGTGCCTCGGACGGCGTCCGGAAAGCCCGACCTGAAGGTCCTCGACCGGTACGTCGAGGGGCTGGCCGGGGGTGGTCTCGACACGCCGCTCGTTCCTCGCGGCGGCTCGACCACCGAGGGCGAGACCACCGAGGGCGAGACCACCGAGGGCGAGACCACCGAGGGCGGCGGCTCGACCACCGAGGACCCGCGCGAGGCGGTGCGAGCGGACTATGCCGCCGTACTCGGTCGGCCGGCAGGGCCCGCGGACACCTTCGTCTCGCTGGGAGGCGACTCGCTCTCCTATGTCGAGCTGAGCACCCGGCTCGAGGGCCGGCTGCCCGGGGGACTGCCCCCGGGCTGGCACCTCCTCACGATCGAGGAGCTGGGGCGCGCCGCCGCGGAGAGCGCGGCCCGCCCGCGGGGCGGGCTCATTCGCGCCGAGACCGCCACCGTCCTGCGGGCGCTGGCGATCGTGGCGATCGTCCTCGCTCACGTCGACCGCCTCCACGTGATGGGTGGCGCGCACATCCTGCTGGCGGTCGCGGGCTTCAACCTGGCGCGCTTCCAGCTCGCCGGCGCGACCCGCGAGCGGCGCGTCGCCGCGCTGGCCGCCGGAGTCGCCGTGATCGCGGTGCCGACCTTCCTCTGGATCGCCGCCAACGGCCTGCTCCTCGGCACCTACGGCCCCTCGACGGCGACCTTTACGCACGAGTTCGTCGCGGGCGACGAGTGGACCAAGCAGTGGCGCTACTGGTTCCTCGAGGTGCTCGTCTGGTGCACCGCCCTCACCGGTCTGCTGTTCGTCCGGCCGGCGATCGATCGCCTCGAGCGGCGGCGCCCGTGGGAGTTCGCGCTCGCGCTCGTCCTGGTCCTGCTGGTGATCCGCTTCGCCGGCGCGGGGCTGGTCGCCGATATGGAGAGGTACGCGCTCGTCGGCGTCGCCTGGCTCTTCGCCCTCGGCTGGGCCGCCACCCGCGCCGACACCGTACGGCGGCGCCTCGTGCTGACCGGGTCGCTCCTCGCCGGCGTGACGATGTTCTTCGGCGACCCCGGGCGAGAGCTCGTCGTGGCCGGCGGCATCGCGGCCCTGATCTGGCTGCCCACGCTGCCGGTCCCACGACTGGCCGCACCGGCGCTGCGCGTCCTGGCGTCGTCGTCCTTCTTCGTGTACCTGACCCACTGGCTCGTCTATCGGCCGATCGAGGACGCCGGTCATCCGTGGCTGGCCCTGCTGGCCTCGTTCGTGCTCGGGATCGGGATCTGGGCGATGAGCCGGTCGGCGCTGCGCCGGCTTGCCGCGAGAGTCACCCGGGCCACCATGGCCGTCCTCACCCGACCACGGCAGACGGTTCCTGCTGCGGCGTGAGGCCGGGCGTCCCTACGATGACCGCATGCCTCACGCGCAGCCTGCCGTGCCCGACGCGGCCCCCTACGACGCCGTCCTCCTGGTCTCGTTCGGAGGGCCGGAGGGGCCCGACGACGTCGTGCCGTTCCTCGAGAACGTCACCCGGGGGAGGGGGATCCCGCGGGAGCGGCTCGCCGAGGTGGGGGAGCACTACCTCCACTTCGGAGGCAGGTCGCCGATCAACGAGCAGAACCGGGCCTTCCTGACGGCGATCCGGGAGGATCTCGCGGCCGCGGGTCTCGACCTGCCGGTCTATTGGGGCAACCGCAACTGGGCGCCGTACCTCGCCGACACCGTGCGCGGGATGCGCGACGACGGCGTGCGCCGGGCCGCGTGCTTCCTCACCTCGGCCTACTCGTCGTACTCGGGCTGCCGTCAGTACAGGGAGAACCTCGCCGATGCGAGCGCCGTCGTCGCCGGCGAGGGGGCCGGCGCCCCCCGGCTCGACAGGCTGCGGGCCTACTTCAACCATCCCGGCTTCGTCGAGAGCTTCGTCGACTCCACGCTCGCCGCGCTCGCGACGCTGCCCCAGCGCGACGGCGTCGAGCTCGTCTTCGTCACCCATTCGATCCCGGACGCGATGAACGAGTCGAGCGGCCCCCGAGGTGGGGCGTACGTCGCACAGCACCGCAGTCTCGTGGCCGAGATCTCGGTCCGCATCCAGCAGGAGACGGGGCGGCGCCACAGCGCGTCTCTGGTCTACTGCTCGCGATCGGGGGATCCTCGCACCCCGTGGCTCGAGCCCGACGTCAACGACCATCTGCGCGCTCTGGCCGCGCAGGGCTCGCCCGGCGCGGTGATCGTGCCGATCGGGTTCGTCTCCGACCACATGGAGGTGGTCTGGGACCTCGACACCGAGGCCCTCGCGACCGCCGCGGAGGTCGGTCTGCCCGCCGTCAGGGCGGCGACCCCCGGCCTCGACCCGCGCTTCGTCTCGGTGGTCCGCGACCTGCTGCTGGAGCGCGCGGCCACCGAGCGCGGCGAGGATCCGCGGCGTGCCGCCGAAGGCAGCCTGCCGGCGCCGCCCGACCTCTGTGCGATCAAGTGCTGCCCCAACCTGCGGAGTGCCCAGCCCGCGCTGGGTGGCGTCTCGTGACCGGCCACCGAGAGGGGCGGCAGAGGGGCCACGACCCGGCCGCCCTCCTCTCGGTCGCGGTCGAGGTGGCGCGGGAGGCAGCCGACCTGGTTCGTGAGCGGCGTACCGGTGTGGTGCTCGTCGCCGACACCAAGTCGACGGCCACCGATGTCGTCACCGAGGCCGACCGGGCCTCCGAGGAGCTCATCCGCGCCCGGCTCGCGACCGCCCGCCCGGAGGACGGCATGCAGGGCGAGGAGGGCACCGACGAGGCGGGGGAGAGCGGCGTGGTGTGGGTCGCCGACCCCATCGACGGCACCGTCAACTTCCTCTACGACATCCCTCAGTACGCCGTGTCGCTGGCGGCACAGGTCGACGGCGAGTCGCTGGCCGGGGTCGTCGTCAACGCCGCGACGGGCACGACGTACACGGCGACGCTGGGAGGGGGCGCCTTCCGCGACGGACGGGCGATCCGGGTCCGCGGCCACGCACCGCTGGGGAAGCGGCTGATCGCCACCGGCTTCGGGTACGACGCCGCGATGCGCGACATCCAGGCCGCCGCGGTCAAGCGCCTGCTGCCGCGGATCCGTGACATCCGCCGGATGGGATCGTGCGCTCTCGACCTCTGCCAGCTCGCCGAGGGGCTCTTCGACGGGTACGCCGAGGAGGGGGTGCACCTGTGGGACCACGCGGCCGGCGCGCTGATCGCCCGGGAGGCCGGAGCGCGCACCGAGCTGGCCACCGGAGCGGCCGGCAAGGACCTGCTGATCGTGTCGCCGGCGGAGGGCTTCGACGAGCTTCGCGAGGCCCTCGTCGACGCCGGGTTCTTCGGCTGATCCGGGGGCCGGCCGGCCCGGTCCCCAGCGGGAATACCCGCCGGTCACCGGGCGTTTGCCGCCACGTCCTGATACCGGTATGCGCCCGCCGGTGTCCATGGTGCACAATCTGGCGCGCTGTACGGCATCAGTTCCGAGGAGTTGGAGAAATGGCGACCGACTACGACGCCCCGCGTAAGAACGAAGAGGACCAGAGCGAAGAGAGCATCGAGGAGCTCAAGGCACGTCGCCACGACAAGAACTCGGGCAAGGTCGACGAGGACGAGGCGGAGGCCGCGGAGTCCTTCGAGCTGCCCGGTGCCGACCTGTCGCACGAGGAGCTTGCCGTCGAGGTGAAGCCCAAGCAGGACGACGAGTTCACCTGCATGAGCTGCTTCCTGGTCCACCACCGCAGTCAGCTTGCGGACGAGAAGCTGCTCATCTGCAAGGACTGCGCCTGAGCGGGGGCGCGGCGATCAGGTCTTGACGATCAGGTCTGGCCGATCAGGTCTGGGGTGCCGCCGCGGCACCCTTGTCCTGATTGTCCGCGCGCAGATCGGGCGGCAGGCTGCCGGTCGACCTGAGGTAGTAGTTCGCGGCCCTGCGGGTGGCGAACATCCGAGCCAGAGCGATCAGGCCACCGCTGACCATCGCCCAGGCCACGGCCTCCCAGACGTCGACGTCGGGGTCGGCCGGGTTGGCCGGCGGGTTCTTGCCCGTCGCCTGGCGCCACCCGGTGTTGATGACCTTCTTGGCCACGGCTGCGGCGCCCAGGGCCGCGACGAGCGAGAACACCGACCAGACCTTCGAGCTGTCCTTGGCTGGCTTCGTCTTGGCCCGCTTGGCCATGGCGCCGGTCCTTCCCTCGGTGGTGCGGTCACGGGCCCGCATGCGGCCCTCTGTGGCAGCCTAATCGACGCCGGGGACCCGTCCGAGGGGGTCCGGAGTCAGCGGTCGCCGACGGCCGGCCGCGGGCGGGCGGAGTCGAGGGCCGCGACCAGGCTGGCCGGCTGGCGGGTGCTGAGCAGCCAGTACGGCGCGGGGTCGGCGGGGTCGGTCAGGTCGACCCGCACCGACTCCTTGAGGTACGGGCGGATCAGCAGGTAGGCCCGCGCGTCGGCGTCGCGGCCCGCGAGCAGCCGGGTGCTCTCCGCGTCGAGAGCCGTGGCCTGGCCGAGGAACCGCGTCGAGATCCGTGCCCGACCCGCGGTCAGCACGCCGTCGCGCACCGTGATCCGGGCAGCGCCGTAGCCGACCAGGAGCGCAGCCATCGCGAGCAGGGCCAGCAGCGTGACCGCCCAGATGCCGTTGGTGGGGAGCGCGACGGCCACCGCAAGCCAGAGGGTGGCGACCAGCATGGTGCCCTGGGCCCACCAGCGGATGGGGACGCTCAGCCGCTCGTCGTACTCGGCGGCCGTCTCCACGGGAGCAATCGTAGAGGGGACGAGGTGGCCGTCGAACGCGAGCGTCGCCTCGCCCAGTAGGGTCGGCCGTCGTGCAGCCCACGTTGCGGGTGGCGATCCGCCGACTCGATCCCGACCTCGACCTCCCGTCGTACGCCCATCCCGGCGACGCGGGGGCCGACCTGCTCACCGCCGTGGACGTCGACCTGGCGCCGGGCGAGCGGGCGCTGGTCCCGACCGGAGTGGCGATCGCCCTGCCCGACGGGTACGTCGCCCTGGTGCACCCGCGGTCCGGCCTGGCGGCCCGGCACGGACTGTCCATCGTCAACACCCCGGGCACCGTCGATGCGGGCTACCGCGGGGAGATCAAGGTGCTCCTGGTCAACCTCGACCCGCGCGAGCCGGTCTCGCTGCGGCGCGGCGACCGGGTGGCGCAACTGGTGGTGCAGCGGGTCGAACGTGCAGAGTTCGTCGAGGTCGAGACACTGCCGGAGTCCGTGCGCGGCGCCGGGGGATACGGTTCGACGGGAGGCTTCGGCGCATCCGGACCGGAGGCCGACCAGACGATCAACCAGGAGCAGACGTGAGGTTCCGCCGCAAGGGCCGCAGCGAGGATGCCGAGTCGACCGCGGCGGCGAAGCCGGCGCCCGAAGTGCCCGAGGAGGCCGCGGGCCGCCCCTACGACATCGCCGAGGTCGACGTCGAGGCCGCTCAGTACGTCGACCTCGGGTCGCTGCTCTTCCCGCCGGTGGAGGGACGCGAGCTGCGACTCCAGGTCGAGGAGGCGAGTCAGCAGGTGCAGTCGGTGGTCCTCGCGGGCGAGGACGGCGCCCTCGAGGTCAGGGCCTTCGCCGCGCCGCGGGGTGGCGACATGTGGCACGACGTACGGCCGCAGCTGGTCGAGGACGTGACCCGGCGCGGGGGCACCGCGAGCATCGAGGACGGCCGGTTCGGGCCCGAGATCGTGGTGGCGATGGAGGTCTCGCTCCCCGACGGCCGGAAGGGACGCCAGGACTCCCGGATCTACGGCTTCAACGGTCCGCGCTGGTTCGTGCGCGCGACCCTGCTCGGACCCGCCTCGGCACCCGACTCCGTCGGCGCCTGGACCGAGGCACTGCTCGCCATCGTGGTCAACCGCGGCTCCGAGGCCCGGCCGGTGGGGGAGGCGCTGCCGCTGAAGCTCCCCGGCACGGCCATCCGCCTGCCGCAGTCATGACGACGACTCGCCCGTCCGCCTCGTAGGATCTGGTCGTGCCCGAGAAGAGTCGACTGCGTCGCGCGATCAGCGCCTGGGCCGACAGCGGCGACCAGCACAACCGCCAGCTCCGCAAGGAGCACGTCGAGGCGGGTGGCGGGATCTCGATCGCCGAGGCACCCGATCGGACGCCGGTCGAGCTCCACGGGACCATCCGCACCGTCACCTTGCGCCCGCGCGGCGGCGTACCCGCACTCGAGGCCGAGCTGTACGACGGCTCCGGCGCCCTCACCCTGGTCTGGCTGGGACGTCGGCGCATCACCGGCATCAACCCCGGCCGCGCCATCGCGGTTGGTGGCCGCATCGGGGTCCATGACAAGGTGCGCATCATGTACAACCCGCGCTACCAGCTGCTGCCGTGAGCGACCGAGAGGCCCTGAGTGACGTGTCGCCAGCCGACCCGCGCCGCGATGCTCCGACGGTCGACACCGTCGAGGCCCTGGTCCGCCGGCAGATGGCGGCCGCGATGGGCGGACGGCGCGGGCTGATCGAGGCTGCGATTCCCGGTGCGCTGTTCACAATCGGCTGGCTGGTCACCAAGGACGTCAGGATCGCCCTGGTCGCGAGCCTGGCCGCCGCGGGCGTCGCGCTGCTGGTGCGGGTCCTCCAGCGTTCGACCCTGCAGTACGCCGTCAACGCGCTGGTCGGCATCGGCGTCGGCTACCTGTTCATCCGCTGGGCCGCCGGCAGCGGTGGATCCGAGGCCGACCAGGCGCTCGCCTACTTCCTGCCCGGCCTGCTCTACACCGGCGTCTACACGATCCTGATGGCCGCGACCTGTCTCGTCGGCTGGCCGGCGTTCGGCTTCCTGGTCGGCAGCGTCACCGGCGACCCGACCGCCTGGCACGACGACAGACAGATCGTGAGGCTCTGCTCCCGCCTCACCTGGCTCTTCCTCGCCCCCGGTGCGATCAACGTCACCCTCCAGGGCACCGTCTATCTCCTCGGCCGCTCCGGCGCCCTCGACGTCGACCTCGCCGTCGCCACCCTCGGGGTTCTCCGGGTCGGCGTCGGCTGGGCCATCCGCGCACTCGCCTGGTCCGCCATGATCTGGCTGCTGGCCCGCAACGCCACGCCCTTGGAGAAGCCCGCCCAGGCGTGACCCGTGGCCAGTTTCCCGGTGACCCAGGGCTGGTTCCCCGGTGACCCGTGGGTAGTTTCCTCTCCGTCAGGTAGGGCGGTCGGCTTGCGAGAGTCGAGTGGGCTCCGCCCACTCCGCTCAGCCGCCGTGGGCGACGGGGGCGAGGAGCTTCTCCAGCGACTCCTCGACCTCGGCGGAGGCGACGAAGAGGAGCTCGTCGCCCGACTCGAGCGGCTGCTCGGCGTCAGGGGGGTAGACCTGGCCGTCGCGGAGGATGGTCACGAGGGCGCAGTTGTCCGGGAACGGGATCAGGCCGGCCGGGTGGCCGACGTACGGCGAGTCGTCGGGCAGCGTCATCTCGACGAGGTTGGCGTTGCCCTTGCGGAAGGTGAACAGCCGCACCAGGTCGCCGACGGTGACCGCCTCCTCCACGAGGGCGGACATGATCCGCGGCGTCGAGACGTTGACGTCGACACCCCACGCCTCGGTGAAGAGCCACTCGTTGCTCGGGTGGTTGACCCGGGCGACGGTGCGGGGGACGCCGAACTCGGTCTTGGCGAGCAGCGAGGTCACCAGGTTGGCCTTGTCGTCACCGGTCGCGGCGATGACGACGTCGCAGCGGTCGAGGCGCGCCTCCTCCAGTGAGGAGAGCTCGCAGGAGTCGGCGAGCAGCCACTCCGCGTCGGGGACCGAGTGCTGCTTGATGGAGGCGGGGCTCTTGTCGATGAGGAGGACCTGGTGGCCGTTGGTGATGAGCTCCCGGGCGACCGAGCGGCCGACGGCTCCCGCTCCCGCGATGGCGACTCTCATGGGGCGTTCATGCCTCCTCGGTGGGTCCGCGCTCGATGACGGCGTACGCGTGGGTGGCGTTGTCCTCACGCATCACCAGGTGGATGAGGTCGCCCTCCTGGAGCACCGACTCGCGGGTGGGGATCGTGCCCTCGCCCAGCCGGTCGATCCAGGCGATCCGGGAGCCCGATTGCGTCTGGAACTGGACCGTGCGATGCCCGATCCAACGCTCCGGCACCGGGACCTGGTCGACGCGGATGGTTCCTGACGGGTCGCGGAAGTCCGGCTCGGCGCCCGCCGGCAGCAGGCGGCGGAGCACCTGGTCGGCGGTCCACTTCACCGTCGCGACGGTGGTGATGCCCAGCCGCTGGTAGACCTCGGCACGGCCGGGGTCGTAGATCCGGGCGACGACGCGCTGGATGCCGAACGACTCGCGGGCCACGCGGGCGGCGATGATGTTGGAGTTGTCACCGCTCGAGACGGCGGCGAAGGCGTCGGCACGGCGGATGCCGGCCTTCTCCAAGACCTCCTGGTCGAAGCCGAAGCCGGTGATCTTCTCGCCGTTGAAGTCGGGTCCGAGACGGCGGAAGGAGTCGGGCTCGCTGTCGATCACCGAGACGGTGTGGTTGCGATCCTCCAGGCTGCGCGCCAGCGTCGACCCGACGCGGCCACAGCCCATGATGACGACGTGCACGGCATGACGTTATCCCAGTCACGTCCCGGGGTGGGGGACAGGCGGACAGCCGGACGATCACCCCGGACCGGGCGTGGGAGGTCTAGCCTCTCTGCGTGTGAGCATCGGTGACGTCTCGAAGCGGATCCTGCTGGGGCAGAAGCTCCGCAGCTCCCAGCTCGGCGAGACGCTGCTGCCGAAGCGGGTGGCCCTCCCCGTCTTCGCCAGCGACGCGCTGTCGTCGGTGGCCTACGCGCCCGACGAGGTCTTCATCATGCTGTCCATCGCCGGCGCGTCGGCGTACGTCTGGTCCTGGAAGATCGGCCTGGCGGTGGCGCTGGTCATGCTCACGGTGGTGGCGTCCTACCGCCAGACGGTGCATGCCTACCCGTCCGGCGGCGGAGACTACGAGGTGGCGACCGTCAACCTCGGCCGCAACGCCGGCATCACCGTCGCGAGCGCGCTGCTCGTCGACTACGTCCTGACGGTCGCCGTGTCGATCTCGTCGGCGGCGCAGTACGCCGCCGGCGCGGTCTCGTTCCTCCAGGGGCATGAGGCGACGGTCGCGTCCGTAGCGGTGATCGTGCTGATGGCGATGAACCTGCGCGGGGTGCGGGAGTCGGGGACCTTCTTCGCGGTGCCGACCTATGCGTTCATGGTGGCGATCCTGGGGATGTGCGGCTACGGGCTGATCCGGCTCGCGCAGGGCGCCCTGCCCGAGGCCGAGAGCGCCCATCTGGAGATCGAGCCCTCCTCCGGCTGGGACGGCCCGCTCACCCAGATTGCCCTTGTCTTCCTGCTGGCACGGGCGTTCTCGTCCGGCTGTGCCGCGCTGACCGGCGTCGAGGCGATCTCCAACGGTGTGCCGGCCTTCACTCGGCCGAAGAGCAAGAACGCCGCGACGACGCTGCTGCTGCTCGGGCTGATCGCGATCTCGATGATGATGAGCGTCATCGTGCTGGCCAAGCAGATGGCCATCAAGTACGTCGACCCGCACGAGCTCGAGCGGCTGCTGCGCGACGGGCAGTCTCTGAGCCCGGCGACGTACGACCAGCACCCGGTGATCTCGCAGATCGCCCGCGGCGTCTTCGACCACTTCTCGCCCGGCTTCTACTTCGTGGTGACCGTGACCGGCATCATCTTGGTGCTCGCGGCCAACACCGCCTTCAACGGCTTCCCGGTGCTCGGCTCGATCCTGGCCCAGGACGGGCTCGCACCGCGGGCGCTGGGCGTGCGTGGTGACCGGCTGGCCTACAGCAACGGCATCGTCTTCCTCGCGGTGATGTCGATCATCCTGATCCAGGTCTTCGACGCCCAGACCACGAAGCTGATCCAGCTCTACATCGTCGGCGTCTTCGTGTCCTTCAACCTCAGTCAGCTCGGGATGATCCGGCACTGGACCAGGCACCTTAAGACGGCCACCGACCCGGCGACCAGGGGGCGGATGATGCGCTCCCGGGCGATCAACACCTTCGGGCTCGGGATGACCGCGGTCGTGCTGGTCATCGTGCTGGTGACGAAGTTCCTCGCCGGCGCGTGGATCACGATCCTGGCGATGGTCTTCTTCTTCGTGCTCATGCAGGCGATCCATCGTCACTACGCCAACGTCAACCTCGAGCTCGCGGCCGACGAGTCCGACAAGGTGATGCCGACCCGGGTGCACGCGATCGTCCTGGTCTCCAAGCTGCACAAGCCGACGCTCAGGGCGCTCGCGTTCGCGAAGGCGGCGCGACCCAACCTGCTCGAGGGGGTCTACGTCAGCATCGACCAGGCGGCCACCGACCGGCTGATGGAGGAGTGGGACGAGCGCCGACTCGACGTACCCCTCAAGGTGCTGCACTCGCCGTACCGCGAGGTGATCCGGCCGATCGTCGACTACGCCACGGAGATCAGGAGGTCCAGCCCGCGCGGCGTCGTCGCGGTCTACATCCCCGAGTACGTCGTCGGCCGCTGGTGGGAGCAGCTGCTGCACAACCAGACCGCGCTGCGGCTGAAGGGCCGGCTGCTCTTCTCCCCGGGCGTGATGGTGATCTCGGTGCCCTACCAGCTGCGCTCGAGCAAGCTCGCCGAAGGACGGGACGAGCGAGACTACGCCCGGGCGCGCGCCGGCGACCTGCGCCGCGGCCGCGTCGTCGATCGCGACAACAGAGTGACCCCGCGCCGGGACGACGTGGGGTGACGAGGCGGTCGAGCCGGGGGCGGCCGGTCAGGGCTCGCCGGGCGAAGGGCCGGTCGCGGGTCGGCGAGCGGTTCGAGGCGGTCGTCGGGCCGGTCGCCCACGGGGGGTCGTGCGTGGTGCGCCTGCCGGCGCCCGTCGAGACGGTCGCCGCGCGACCTCCTCAGGAACCACCGGACACTCGGGTCGTCTTCGTCCGTCACACGCTGCCGGGGGAGCGCGTCGTCCTGCGGATAACCGAGGGCAACGACGGCGACCGGTTCTGGCGCGGAGACGCCGTCGAGGTGCTCGAGCCGTCACCCGACCGGGTGGCTGCGCCGTGCCCGGCGGCCGGCCCGGGCGGGTGCGGCGGGTGCGACCTCCAGCACGTGTCCGCTGCCGCCCAACGCGCGCTGAAGGCCACCGTCGTGGCGGAGCAGCTGAGACGGCTCGCCGGCATCGAGTGGGACGTCGAGGTCGAGGCGCTGCCCGTGCCGGGCACCGATGACCCGCTGCTGCGGTGGCGCACCCGCCAGCGCTACGCCGTACTCCCGGACGGCCGGCGCGCCATGCGGAAGCACCGATCCCATGACCTCGTCCCGGTCGACGACTGCCTCATCGCGACGACCGACGCCATCGACCCCGACACGGCCACCGGCACGGTGACCGAGCGGGTGGCCCCCGATGGCCTCGGGGAGCGGCACTTCGAGGTCGAGGCATCCGGCTTCTGGCAGGTCCATCCCGCCTCCCCGTCCGTGCTCACGTCGGCAGTGCTCGACCTCCTCGCCCCGCGCCACGGGGAGCGCGTGCTCGACCTCTACTCGGGCGTCGGGCTCTTCTCGCGCTTCCTCGTCGACGCCGTCGGCCCCTCCGGGCGGGTCGTCGCCGTCGAGGGCGACAGTCGGGCCTGTGACCACGCGGCGGTCAACGTCCCCGAGGCCGAGATCGTCTGTGGCTCCGTCGCCGCCGTGCTGGCGACGTCGTACGCCGAGCCGTTCGACCTGGTCGTGCTCGACCCGCCCCGCACCGGCGCGAAGCGAGCCGTCGTGGAGGCGGTCGCCGCCCGTCGCCCCCGAGCCGTCGCGTACGTCGCCTGCGACCCCGCCGCCCTCGCCCGCGACGTCGCGATCTTCGCCGAGCAACGCTACGAGCTCACCCAGCTGCGGGCCTTCGACCTCTTCCCGATGACCCACCACGTCGAATGCGTCGCGCTGCTGACGAAAACCAGCTCTGACCTGCGGTGATGCGATCTGGGCTCTCGGCCTTGAGTCCCGAGAACGGGCCTTGAGACTCAATTTCTGCACCAGAGCCGAGGGTCTATCGCAGTGCCGGTTGTCATAGCTGTTAGGTGTGCGTGTCGTGTCGCTGGCCCTTGGGCGTGACGCCCTGTCCAAAGGCGGGCTGGTCAGGAGCCTCAGGTCCGAACTCGTCGCTGGGGTTTGCTGCGTCGTCGGATCGTTGCGCGCGGAGGCGGCGGATCCGAATGCATTCTCGTTCTCTTCAGCCTGCCGCGGCTGCCGCCCCGCCGCCGGAATCGCTGTCCGACGCGCGGCGTGCAATCAATCCGAGACCGATGAGAACGGCGACGTCCTCCGAGATAGCCCTGTCAGAAACTTCGATGGTCCCCCTCGTCCGCAGCATGCCACCGAGTTTCAGACACATCGTCTCGATGTCGTCGGCATCGACCCAAGAGAAGCGGCGAACCAGCACCCCGCTGATCTTGAGTCGGTAGTGCCGGCCGCTGACCTCGGCGTCACCTCTGCCCAGGAGGCCGGTCTGGTGAAATTCGCCGATGGTGCTTCCGTCGGCAGCGTCTGCACGAACGGTGCGTCCCAGCAGACCCCGCGTCGTGAAGGTCAATCGTTGCTGCCCGAGGTCGAGCCGGGCCGAGCGCTTAAGAAGACCGCTGAACGAGAACCTGCCTTCGGGTGTGCCTGCCTCAATCAGCTTGAGTGATGAGTCCGTGAGACCTGGCTGGCTCACTGCGATTGTGCGCTTCATCGTGTGCGCTTTCGGGGTGCGTCGGTCGTTTCGGTCGGAGATTCGACGATCTCGCGCAGGGTGTCGAGGTGGTCGTTGAAGGCGGCGCGGCCTTCGGGAGTGAGCCTGAGCCAGGTGCGGGGCCATTTGCCGACGTGGCCTTTGCGGATGGCGATGTAGCCGGCCTGTTCGAGGGTCGAGGCCTGGCGGGACAGGAGTGAGTCGCTGATTTGGAGGGTGTCGCGGAGGAATCGGAACTCCAGTTCATCGGCCTGGGCGAGGCCGGCGAGGAGGGAGAAGCGGACGGGCTGGTGGACGAGGTCGTCGAGGCGCGCTCGCGGGTGGGCGGTCATGCGGTACGCCGGAGCTGCTCGGCCCATAGCAGGCTCGGCACGGCGCCCACGATGCCCCCCATGGTGAAGGCGAAGTCGATGGTGCCGCTGAGCAGGATCCCGAGGACGAACAGCGCGGCGGCGCCCCAGGCGGCGAACGCCCACTCCAGCCACTTCGGGGTGCTCCGCTTCCGCACTCGTCGGTACCGACGCCAGTAGGGGACATGAGTGGCCGCCATGACGGCGAGGACGGCCAGCCCTATCACCGCAACAGCTACCGCTGTGCCGCCGCTGCCGAGATCGAAGAGCAGCCCCGCGAGCACGTAAACGAGACCCGTCGCAAAGTACAGCGGGTGCTCCTGCGGGGCCCGAGCCCGCACCGCGGTCTCGATCTCTCCTGCGTTCGTCAGCATGGCTTCCGCGTTCTGCCTCGTCGGCTCCATCGCCTACCCCGCCTGCTCGGTACAAGTAGTTGTCGATATGGAAAGTACATTCCATGGGGGAGTCTGTCAACGACGAATGGACGGCCATCGATCCAAGGGACCCGCGCCGCAGGCACCCAGCAAGGACACTCGGTAGGTCGCTGCAGGTCTGGGGCGCATTCGGCCTCGTGAGCGCAGGCGATCGGGGCAATTGCTACACACAAGCTCACCGGACGCGTCCGACGGTGGATCAGGTTGAGGGGCCGACCCTGTCGAGGGCGGACTCCAGGCGCGCGACCGTGCCGGCGACGTCGTCGAGCTTGTCGAGGCCGAAGAGGCCGAGGCGGAAGGTGGAGAAGTCCGCGCCCTCCCCGCACATCAGCGGGACGCCCGCTGCCACCTGCACGCCGGCCGGCTTGAAGGCGGCTCCGGTCTTGAGGCCTGGGTCGGTCGTGTGGACCACGACGACGCTGGGCGCGGCGTACTCCTGCGCCGCCGCCGACGGGAAGCCGCGCTCCGCGAGCATGGTCCGCACGCGGTCGCCGAGATCGACCTGCGCGGCACGCAGGGCGTCCAGGCCACGGTCGCGGGTCTCCTCGGCGACCACGGCATTCGCCGCGATGGAGTCGGTCGGGAGGGTCGCGTGGTACGGCGTCTGCCCGTCGACGTACGCCTGGCTGACGGCGAGCCACTTGCCGAGGTCCATCGCGAAGCTCGACGAGGTGCTGGCCGCGACGGCCGCGAGACCGCGCTCGCCGAGCATGACGTAGCCCGTGCACGGGGTGCCGCTCCAGCCTTTCTGGGGCGCGCTGATGAGCACGTCGACGTCGAGGGCGGCCATGTCGACCCAGAGCGCTCCCGACGCCACACAGTCGAGGACGAACAAGCCGCCGACCGCGTGCGTCGCCTCGGCAAGCGCGCGGAGGTAGTCGTCGGGCAGCACGATCCCGGCTGCGGTCTCGACGTGGGGCGCGAAGACCACTTCGGCCCGCTTCTCCTCGATCTGCGCCACGACCTCCTCGATCGGCGCCGGCGCCCAGGCGGCCTGCGGCGAGGCGTCGACCGGACGGGCCTGGCAGACCGTCACGTCGTCGCTGATGGCGCCGGCCTCCAGGATCTGCGACCAGCGGTAGGAGAAGAGGCCGTTGCGCACGACCAGGATCCGGCGTCCGATCGCTAGCTGGCGCGCGACGGACTCCATGGCATACGAGCCGCCGCCCGGCACCAGCGCGACCGCCTCGGCGGCGTACGTCGTGCGCAGGACGTCGAGCAGGCTCTGCATCGCGGTCACGAACCGTCGCGACATGTGGTTGAGCGAGCGGTCGGTGAAGACGACCGAGAACTCCAGAAGGCCGTCGGGGTCGATCTCGGGGCGGGGGAAGTCCATGGCGGTCACCCTACGGCGGGACCCCGGGTGTTCGGAGTTGTCCGGAGTCGGTGACGCCGGCCCGGTGATCGGGCAGACTGCCCCTCCCGCGTCCGTGTGGACCGGCATCTTCTCGAGGAGCGACCCGTGACCAGTTTCAGTATCAAGCACGCCGCGATCACGGTCGTGGCGGCCGTGGCGGTCGGGGCGACGCCCCTGCCCGCCCCGTCCGGTGGCCTGCCCGGCGCCCAGGCGGCGAGCGGTGGCGGCGCGGTCGCGGACCGCCAGCAGGCAGGGGCCGACAAAGGCAGGCTCAAGGTACGCATCACCGGGCTGATCGACGATGCGATGAAGCCCAAGGGCGTGCTCGAGGGCAAGGGATTCGAGAAGTCCGTCACCCAGGCGAAGTTCTCCGTCAAGGTGAAGCCTGGCCGCTACACGCTCGTCCTCAAGCCGACGAAGAGCACCTATCCCGTCGGCCCCCTCAAGCGCGGCGCAACCGCCTATCCGGCGGCCAAGCGCTTCAAGGTGCAGGTCAGGAAGGGCACGGCCGCGGTCCTGGAGGCGTCGTACGGCGCCGTGGTCGCGCGCAACGCCGTCAAGGCCCCGTCGAAGGTCAAGAAGGTGATCGGAGAGCCCGGCAACCCGACGGCCGTGGTGGTGAGGCGCTCGAAGAAGTACGTCAAGGGCGGCTACCTGACTTCGGGTCCGACCAAGGCCCTCCCCGTGGGTCTGGCGTCGAAGATCGTGAAGGTGCGCAAGCGCGGCAGGAAGATGTCACTGTCGCTCCGCTCGGTCCAGGTCACCGAGGTCGTGCCGATCCTCAACCCGGACTTCCGCTCGACCCTGCCGGCCGCCGACGGAACCACGCACAGGCTCGGAGCCGCGCTTCGCCGACTTGGGGCCGCGATGTCGTGCTCCATCGGGATCGGCGAGCCGTCGACCTATATCGACCCCAAGCTCAACGAGCTGTCGTGGAGCGCGACCTACCCGTCGTACTTCGCCGCGGAGGTGGGCTCAGAGTTCTCGGTGGGCTTCAGCCCCTTCCCGGCCGGGCGCTCGTTCTCATGCTCCGGTGGTGCCGGCATCAGCGTCCCGTTCTCGATCCCGGCAGGGCCGGTCGTCATCCCGATGTTCTACGGGGGGAGCCTCAACGGGTCGGTGTCGGTGAGCAATGAGGGCGCGGCGCAGGGTGGCTTCAGACGCGGCGTCGAGCTCGCTGCCGGCGTGGACACGCGGCGGCAGGAGGGCGACGAGTTCTACGTCGCGCCGCCGAAGATGGTCGGTGACGAACCGACGCCGGTCGACGTGAAGCTCAGCTTCGCCGCTTCGGCGCCGGTGTTCATCGGGGCCGGCGTCGACGGGCTCGCCGCGGCCAAGTACGAGATCGGCCCCAAGCTGTCGGTCGACTTCTACAAGAATGCCTGCCAGCTGGGGCTCACGCTCGAGGACTCGGTCAGTCTCGAGGCGTTCGGCTTCACCGACGAGCTGTACGGCGCCAAGCGGAACATCTTCGGTCCCGTCCAGATGCCGCCGTGCCTGGCGATGGACCCGATCGTCGGCGAGTGGGCCGACGGCGACAACGGCACCTGGAAGATCGAACAGACCGGGGACGACGCCTTCACGGCCACCGTGGTGAAGGACCTGATGCTCGGCGACTGCGTGGCCCTGCCCGTCGGCTCACAGCGCACGATCACCAGGATCACGGCCGGTTACGAGACCACCTTCCAGGAGTTCGACAGCTTCAACTGCAGTGTGCGGGAGACGGACCAGAAGGCGCGGATCACCGTGGGCGGCGACAGCCTCTCGTGGTGCGGGTCCGGGGAGAGGGTGTCGGGCTGTCGCTCGTACACCCGCGAGGGGAGCGACCCGGAGGGCAACAGTCGAGCGGTGATGTCCGCACCGTCGGTCCGCTAGCCGGGGTGGCGGGGGCTCCTGCCTGGGGGCTCGCGGCGTAGCTCCGCATCATGTATCTTGACATCAAGATATCTAGGCTCAGGTAAGGGTTGCCTCACTATCGGGCCTCCGCCGCGGCGCGGCAGGATGGGCAGCCACGCGGAGCAACTCGACGAGGAGACGTTGATGGCCAGCAAGGACAGCTTCGGCGCCAAGAGCACGCTCACGGTCGGCGAGGCGTCGTACGACATCTATCGCCTGGACAAGATCACCGGCGAGGGAGTCGACGTACGCACGCTCCCGTTCAGCCTCAAGGTGCTGCTGGAGAACCTGCTGCGCACCGAGGACGGCGCCGACATCACCAAGGACGACATCCTCGCGCTCGCGGCCTGGGACGCGAACGCCCAGCCCGACAAGGAGATCCAGTTCACGCCGGCGCGCGTGATCATGCAGGACTTCACCGGCGTCCCGTGCGTGGTCGACCTCGCGACGATGCGCGAGGCGATGGCCGCGCTCGGCGGCGACGCCTCCAAGATCAACCCGCTGGCTCCTGCCGAGATGGTCATCGACCACTCGGTGATCGCCGACGTCTTCGGCACCCCCGAGGCGTTCGAGCGCAACGTCGAGATCGAGTACGAGCGCAACCGCGAGCGCTACCAGTTCCTGAGGTGGGGACAGGGTGCCTTCGACGACTTCAAGGTCGTGCCGCCCGGCACCGGCATCGTCCACCAGGTCAACATCGAGCACCTCGCACGCGTCGTGTTCACCCGTGACGGCGGCGACGGCACCACGGTCGCCTACCCCGACACCTGCGTCGGCACCGACTCCCACACCACGATGGTCAACGGCATCGGCGTCGTCGGCTGGGGTGTCGGCGGCATCGAGGCCGAGGCGGCGATGCTCGGGCAGCCGGTCAGCATGCTGATCCCGCGGGTCGTCGGATTCAAGCTCTCCGGGGACCTGCCCGAGGGCTCCACCGCGACCGACCTCGTGCTCACCATCACCGAGATGCTGCGCGGGCACGGCGTGGTCGGCAAGTTCGTCGAGTTCTACGGCCCCGGCGTCTCCGTCCTCCCCCTGGCCAACCGCGCCACGATCGGCAACATGAGCCCGGAGTTCGGCTCCACCATCGCGGTCTTCCCGGTCGACGAGGAGACCGTTACCTACCTTCGGCTGACCGGCCGCTCCGAGGAGCAGGTCGCGCTCGTCGAGGCCTACGCCAAGGAGCAGGGGCTCTGGCACGACCCGGCCGCCGAGCCGCGCTACTCCGAGCGGCTCGAGCTCGACCTCGGCACCGTGGTGCCGTCGATCGCCGGCCCGAAGCGGCCCCAGGACCGGATCCAGGTGACCGACGCCAAGGCATCCTTCCGGGCATCGCTCGCCGACTACGTCGACGCCGACGACGACGGCGTCAGCGGGTACGACGAGTCGGTCGCGGAGTCCTTCCCGGCCTCCGACTCGCCGGCCTACGACCGGTCCGCCGACGACGATGTCCCCCCGAGCGACCACCTCTCGGCGGCCGCGACCAACGGCGGCCGGCCCAGCGACCCGATTGAGGTGACCCTGGCCGACGGCACGGCGTTCGTCCTCGACCACGGCGCGGTGACGATCGCCGCGATCACCTCCTGCACGAACACATCCAACCCGTCGGTGATGATCGGAGCGGCGCTGCTGGCGAAGAAGGCCGTGGAGAAGGGGCTTCAGCGCAAGCCGTGGGTCAAGACCACGCTCGCTCCGGGCTCCAAGGTCGTCTCGGACTACTACGAGCGGGCCGGCCTGACGCCGTACCTCGACAAGCTTGGCTTCAACCTCGTCGGCTACGGCTGCACGACCTGCATCGGCAACTCCGGCCCCCTCATCCCCGAGGTGTCGGCGGCGGTCCAGGAGCGCGACCTCGCGGTGACCTCGGTGCTCTCCGGCAACCGCAACTTCGAGGGCCGGATCAACCCCGACGTGAAGATGAACTACCTGGCCTCCCCGCCGCTGGTGGTCGCCTACGCGCTCGCCGGCTCGATGGACGTCGACCTGTTCACCGACCCGCTGGGTCAGGACACCGAGGGCAACGACGTCTTCCTCAAGGACATCTGGCCCTCGCCGGCGGAGATCGAGGAGACGATCGCCGGCGCGATCACCTCCGAGATGTTCACCAGCGACTACGCCGACGTGTTCGCCGGCGACGAGCGGTGGCAGTCCCTGCCGACCCCGGAGGGCGACATCTTCGAGTGGGACGAGGCGTCGACCTACGTCCGGAGGCCGCCGTACTTCGAGGGCATGCCCGACTCGCCGATCCCGGTCACCGACATCCACGGCGCACGGGTGCTGCTCAAGCTCGGCGACTCGGTCACGACCGACCACATCAGCCCGGCCGGCGCGATCAAGAAGGACAGCCCCGCCGGCGTCTACCTCGGCGAGCACGGCGTCGCGCAGCGCGACTTCAACTCCTACGGCTCGCGCCGCGGCAACCACGAGGTGATGATCCGCGGCACCTTCGCCAACATCCGGCTCCGCAACCAGCTCGCACCCGGCACCGAGGGCGGCTTCACGCGCGACTTCACCGTCGCCGACGGTCCGGTCACGACCGTGTACGACGCGTCGGTCAACTACGTCGCAGCCGGCACGCCGCTCGTGGTGCTGGCCGGCAAGGAGTACGGCTCGGGCTCGTCGCGTGACTGGGCGGCCAAGGGCACCGCATTGCTGGGCGTCAAGGCGGTCATCGCCGAGTCCTACGAGCGCATCCACCGCTCCAACCTGATCGGCATGGGTGTGCTGCCGCTGCAGTTCCCCGCGGGCAAGACCGCCGCCGACCTCGGGCTCACCGGGGCCGAGGTGATCAGCATCGAGGGTGTCACCGCGCTCAACGACGGCGACACCCCGAGCACCGTCCGGGTGCGGGTCGAGCCTGCGCCGGGCTCCGACGCGGCGCACGGCGAGGTCAGCGAGTTCGACGCGACGGTGCGGATCGACACCCCGGGCGAGGCCAACTACTACCGCAACGGCGGCATCATGCAGTACGTGCTGCGCAACCTGCTCCGTGGCTGACGGCTTCCTCCAGCGGGCACAGGCTGCCGTCGACGGCAGCGGCCGCCTATCCCTCGGCGCGATGTCGTCGTGGGAGGTCTTCCCGTTCGAGGCCGACTCGCTGCGCGTGCGGCCGCTGGTCGAGTACGCCGACCCCGAGCCCGACCGCACCGCAGGCCCGGCCGACTGCAAGACCTGTGTCGTGCTGGGTCAGCCCGAGCGCGTGCTCGGCGAGCTCGGCCGCTTCGCGGTGATCTGGGTGCCGACGAGCCTGGTGTTCGTCGCCAGCGTGGTGGCCCGCGAGCACCTGCGCCTCGACGATCTCGACGCCGAGGCCCACGCCGAGATGGGGCGCGCGATCGGCGCTGCGTACGACGCCCTCCGTGCGCTCGACGGGGTCGGCAATGTGCACGTCAACAAGTGGGAGAACGGCAAGGGCCATCTGTCCTTCGCCCTACTCGCCCGGCCCCGCGGCGTCCTGCAGCTCCGCGGCTCCAACCTGCCGATCTGGGCCGACATGCTGCCCGCTACCCCGCTCGCCGAGCTCGAGGAGCGGGCCGAGCAGGTGCGGGCGAGCCTGGCGGCGTACTGACGGTCGGCGACCTCGGCGCGACGGTGCCAGGGCGCGCCGTTTGGCACCAAACCGCAACCCGCAGGCCGCCGGAGCTGCGGTTTGTCACCAAACCGCACGTCGCGGGCTCAGCGGCGGCAGCAGGTGGCGTGCGGGTCGCCACCGCCGAGCCGAGCGATGGCGGCCGCGCCGCGGGTTGAGTCGGTGGCTTGGCGAGCGTCGTACACGACCCGGCCGCCGATGACGGTCTGGCGCACCTCGGCACGCCGTACGCCACCGACGGGCCCCGCCTGCAGGTCGCGGTCGAGGACGATCACATCGGCGGCATTGCCCTCCTCGAGGAGCCCGGCGCGGCCGCCGTGGAGCTGGTGCGCCGAGCCGCGGGTGTGCATGGCGAGCGACTCGGCACGGGTGATCGCCTCGCGGGGGAGCAGCGGCTTGCGGCCCTTGCCCGGGCCGGACCGGTCGACGGCGGTGGCGATCTGGTTCATGGTGCTCATCGGATCGACCGGCCAGTCGGAGCCGCCCACCAGCCAGGCACCCGCCCGCGCGAGGCTCCCGGCCGGGTACATCCGCCGGAACCGCTCACGCCCGATGAAGGGCTTGAGCGACTGCAGGGTCCACTCGTTGCGCTCGGCCCACTGCAGCTGCATGTTGGCGAGCACGCCGAGCGCTGCGAATCGCGGGTAGTCGGCTGGATGCACCAGCTGCAGGTGGGCCAGGGTGTGCTTCAGGTCTCCGGGCCGGGGCCGGCGAGCGGCCTGCGCCCGCTCGATCGCGTCGAGGGCGACCCGCACGGCGCGGTCGCCGAGCGCGTGCGCGTGGATCTGCCAGCCGGCGCGGTGGAGCGCGGTCGCCAGCGGCTCGAACGTTGCCGGCTTGATGTAGAGGTCCCCGCGGTTGTCGGTCTTCCGACCGTCCTCGTCCAGGTAGGGCTCGAGCAGCGCGGCAGTCTGGGCGGGGAACTCGATGACGCCGTCGACGAACAGCTTGGTGGTGGTCAGGTCGAGACCGGCGTCGCCGTACCTGCGGCGCATCCGCGCCAGATATCGCAGGGCCGCCTTCGGGTCGGCGATGAGCTCGTCGGAGAGCGCCAGCGCGGGCGTGACCCGCTGCGGCAGGTGCCCGGCCGCCTTGAGCTCGGCGTACGCCGCGAGGTCCTCGGGTCCGGCGGCCGCGTCCTGGAAGGACGTGATGCCCTGCGACAGCAGGAAGCCGACCATCTCGCGGTACGCCGCGTAGAGCTCGTCGTGGCCGGGCGGCGGGATGACGCGACGTACGAGGTCCTGAGCGGTGTCCTTGAGCAGCCCGGTGGCCCGGCCGCTCGCGTCGCGGACGATCTCGCCACCGGCCGGGTTCGGCGTCGAGTCGGTGACGCCGGCGACCTCGAGTGCCCGGGAGTTGACGAAGACGTTGTGGAAGTCCGACCCCTGCAGCAGGATCGGGCGCTTGGTGTCCAGGGCGTCGAGCTGGGATCGGTCGGCGACCGTGCCGTTCGGCAGCAGGCCGACCGGGCTCCAGTCGGTGACCGTGAGCCAGCCGTCGGGCTCCTTGTCGGCGCTGTCGGTGAGGAACTCCTGCAGCCTCGCCTGCAGCTGGGGCACCGTGTAGGAGCCGTTCTCCAGGCTCGGATTGAGCGACTGGGCCGCGGCACCCAGCGGGTGGACGTGGCCGTCGACGATGCCGGACATGATCGTGCCGCCGTTGGCGTCGACGACCTCGGTGCCCCGGCCGGCCAGTCGGCGTACCTCCCGGTCGGAGCCGAGCCCGACGATCCGGCCGCGGGTGTCGAGCGCGATCGCCTGCTGGCCGCCACGCACCCCGGGGCCGGCGTACACCCGACCGCCGCGGATCACCGTGGCCACCCTGCGCGGTCTGGTGGCGGCGCGCCCGGTGGCGTGCGCGGGCGCTCCGGCGAGGACACCCGAGGCGGTCGCGGCGGACGCCGCGAGGCCGGTGGTCAGCAGTCGACGACGAGAGACGCCGGCTGCGGGCTGGGTGGGGGACTTGGGCTCGGTCATGGCTGGCTCCGGTGTACGGCGGGACGAGGTCGTGCGTGAATGCTGCACACAGTGGATGATTAACGCCTTCATCACAAGGGGTGGGGAAGCGGTCGATGACGGAGCGCACGAGGCCGACGATGCGCCGTGTCGCGGAGGAGGCCGGCGTCTCGGTGGCGACCGTGTCCAACGCCCTCAACGGGACGGGCCGGCTGTCGGAGGAGACCCGGCAGCGGGTGCTCGCGGCGATCGAGCGACTCAGCTACCTGCCGTATGCGACGCTCCGCGCCGGCGCGCGGGGAGGCACCGGCGTGCTCGGACTCACGATGACCTCGTACGGCGCCGCGGCGGACTACACGACGATCCCCTACTACTCGCAGTTGATCCTCGGCACGATCTCGGCCGCCAACCGCCGCGGATACCTGCTCGTGGTCCTCCCGAGCCACCTGCCCGCGTGGTCGCTGATGGCGACACCGATGGACGGGGTGATCCAGTGTGAGCCGCGACGGGAGGACCCGGTCGGACGGATCCTCGCCCAGCGCGGCATCGCGCGTGTGCTCGCGGGCCGTCCGCCGCGGCCCGACGCCGAGGATGTCTGGGTCGACACCGACGACGGCGCCGCGACCCGTGATCTCCTCGACCACCTCACCGCCGGTGGCTCCGAGCGGATCGGCCTGCTGCTTCCGGATCACGACGACGCCTTCCCCGACGTGGTGAGGTCGGCGTACGACGAGTGGTGCTCCGCTGCTGGCCACGAGCCGATCGTCGAGGTCTTTGCCCCGCTGCCCGACTACGAGCGGGCCGAGCGAGCGGCGGCGAAGCGACTGCTACGCCGCGGTTGCGATGCCGCCTTCGGCATCTACACCGCGTCGGGACACCACCTCCTCGCGGAGGCGAGAGCCGCGGGACTGGTGGTGCCGGACGACCTCAAGGTCGCCTGCTTCAGCGACGACCCGGCGTACGCATGGACCGACCCTCCGGTGACCACCGTCGCGATGGCGCCGGCCGAGGTCGGAGCGGCCGCGGTGGACCTGCTCGTCGCCCAGCTCGACCGCCGCCGCGGCTACCGGCGGCATCGCCTGCTGCGCGCGACGATGACCGTCCGCGGCTCGACGCGATGAGGTCGAGTGCTGAGGTGGCTGGTCCTGCTCCGCACCCCAGCACTCGACCTGTGGGCCGCTCGACCTCGCGGGGGTGACAGCTACTTGACCTCGGAGCGCAGGGTCAGGCCGAGGCCGACGGCCAGCGGCACGACCAGCCAGATCAGACCGGTGAAGCCGAGGTAGCCCCAGTCGGAGGCGGCCATCGAGTTGTCGTAGAGGTAGGTGGAGTTGTACTGGAAGTCGACCCAGCGCTGGATGTCGACGTACCAGTCCTGCGTCGAGCTGAGCACGCCGGAGATGGTCGGCAGGATGAACGCGTAGACGAAGTAGCCGACGATCGCGCCCGCAGAGTTGCGGATCAGGGTGCCGAGCATGAAGCCGATGGCCATGCCGAGCACGCTGGCGAGGATGATCTGGGCCAGCTCTGCCGCCGACACGCCCCACGTCGTGTCGACGCCGGCGATCGCGGACCCGACGAGGTTGCCGATCGCGCCGATGCCCGCGGCAAGGAGCATCGAGGCAACGCCGACGACGACGGTGCCGGCCAACTTGGCGGCGATCACCCTGCCCCGCGCCGGGACGAGCGTGAACGTGGTCAGCCCGGAGCGCTGGCTCCACTCGCTGGTGACCGACAGGATCGCCACGACCGGGAGCAGGATCGACATCGGGATGCCGATCGCCGACGCGAAGGCCTCGTAGTTGATCTGGTCGTCCGGCGCGAAGATGATGACCGCCGCGCTGGCGAGGACGGCGAGGATGCCGATGCTCGCCATCAGCCAGAAGCCTGAGCGGGTGTCGAACATCTTCCGGAGCTCGATGCCGACCAGCCGTCCGAACGGGATCTTGGGGTACGACGTGAGGCGGGCGTCGGTGCCCTCTGTGGACCGCCGCCCCAGTGTGGACACGTGGTCGAGAGTGGTGGTCGGACTGTTGGCGCTCATGCTGCGACTCCTTCGCGCTGCGGCTGTTCCCTTTGGTCTTCGGCGGTGAGCTCGAGGAACATCTCCTCGAGTCCGGCGCCCTCGGCGGCGCGGAGCTCGACCAGCGCGACGCCGGCCTGGAGGGCGATCCGGCCCACGACGTCGGGGTCGGCCTCGACCCGGAGCCCGTCCGGCCCGGAGGCATGGGCGGCCTGGCCGTCGGCGGCGAGCGCCTCGGCGAGGGCCGGGGTGTCGGGCGAGCGGACCAGTGTGCCGGCGGTGGCCAGCAGCTCACCCTTGGTGCCCTGGGCGACGATCCGGCCGTTGCCGATGACCACCAGGTCGTCGGCGATGACCTCGATCTCGTGGAGCAGGTGCGAGCTCAGCAGCACGGTGCCGCCGCGGTTGGCATAGTCACGGAGCAGGTCGCGCATCCAGCGGATGCCGGCGGGGTCGAGGCCGTTGGCCGGCTCGTCGAGGATCAGCACATGCGGGTCGCCGATCAGCGCGGTCGCGATGCCGAGCCGCTGGCGCATGCCGAGCGAGTAGTTGCGCACCCGCCGGCCCGCCTCGTTGGGAGTGAGGCTCACGAGGTCGAGCATCTGGTCGACCCTGGCGGCGGGCACCCCCATGGTGCGCTGCGCGATCGTGAGGATCTCCCGGCCGGTGCGGCCCGCGTGCTGGGCGGAGGCGTCGAGGAGCACTCCGATCTCACGACCCGGATTGGGCAGGTCGGCGTACTGGAGACCGCCGATCGTGGCGGAGCCGGCGGTCGCCTTGGTGAGGCCGACGATGATCCGCATGGTGGTGGACTTCCCGGCGCCGTTGGGGCCGAGGAAGCCGGTCACACGCCCGGGTCGGGCGGCGAACGTGACGTGGTCCAGCGCCTGGAACGCGCCGTACTTCATGGACAGGGCATCGACTTCGATCATGATCCTGAGCCTCCCGGGATCCGCCGCCTGCCGCTATCGGGTTAGCCCCCCAACCCCACCGGAGGCGACCCTGACCCCGTCTCAGGGTCGACCCTGGTCGGTGCCCGTTCACAATGGCGTCATGGACTCCGAGACCCGCAGCTATCGCACCGGCAGCCAGGAGACGGTCCTCGACCTGACCACCGACTGCGCGGCGTACGTCGACGGTCGAGGCGATGGGCTGCTGCACATCTTCGTGCCGCACGCCACCGCCGGCGTCGCGATCCTGGAGACCGGCGCCGGCAGTGACGACGACCTCCTGGCGGCGCTGGCCGACCTGCTGCCGAAGGACGACCGGTGGATCCACCGGCACGGCTCGCCGGGGCACGGCCGCGACCACGTGCTGCCGGCCCTCGTCCCGCCGTACGCGACCGTCCCGGTGCTCGACGGCCGGCTCGCCCTCGGCACCTGGCAGAGCATCTGCCTGGTCGACACCAACTCCGACAACCCGGTGCGCGAGGTGCGCCTCTCCTTCCTGGTGGGGTGACCGCGCCGGTCCCGCCCGAACCGCGGGCGGGGATGTGCGGCAGGGTGGGCACATGATCGTGGCAATCAGCATCTCCCCGTCGGGCGGGGACGAGACCGGGTCGGTGTCCGAGGCGGTGGCGCGCGCCGTGCGCGTCGTACGGGAGTCGGGCCTGCCGCACGAGACGAACGCGATGTTCACCAATATCGAGGGCGAGTGGGACGAGGTGATGGACGTCGTCAAGCGGGCGGTCGAAGCCGTCGCCGAGGTCTCGCCCCGGGTCGGGCTCGTGCTCAAGGCCGACATCCGCTCAGGCTTCGAGACCGGTCAGCTCGCCGGCAAGGTGGAGCGGCTCGAGCAGCATCTGTGACACTCCAGACCTGGGTCGATATCGAACGAGTGTTCGACTAGGGTCTCGGTATGCCCACGTACGCCGCTCCGGCCGGCTGGCCGCGTCAGGTCCGGCCGCCGGACTCCCCCGACTGGGAGCGCACGGCGGTCAACTGGCTCTTCGACGTCTGCCCGGCCGAATACCGAACCCTGCCGGCGCTCCGGCGACATGTACTCGTCCTGGCCCGCTTCGCCGTCGTCCATGTCGAGGCCAGTCAGGCGGCCTGTCGGCGTGGCCTCAGCGAGGCGCGGGCGGAGCTCGCCGACGTCGCCGATCCCGATGTCGTCGAGGCCGCCGTCGCCGCGTGGCAGAGCGAGGAGGCCCGGCTGGTCGGCGTACGCCGTGAGGTCGGCCTGGTCGAGGAGGCACTCCGTGGCCGGCGGTTCGTCGCCCGGCTGTGACCGGGCGTTCCTTGTCGGATCTGTCGAACTCGACATCCGAACGACGGATATGACGGCAGATCCGAACGCGAGTCGGCGATCCCCACGCGCTCGACTCGTCGGCCGTGTCTCCATTCCGTGCAGGATGGATGAAAGTGGACCTTCACGGAGCCGCGGGACATCCACTGTCGTCCATGGTGCACGAGATTTGGTGCGGGACCTCCGCTGCTGCCTCGACACGTCGCTCGCCGTGCTCGTGGCGGCTCGACCACCGAGATGGGTAGTTTCGCGGGATGCACGAGTTCGTCTCGATCGCTCTTGTCGACGCGAAGGGCCGGGTGCTGCTGCGGGAGCGCGACGAGCTCGCGGCGACCCAGTCGGAGATGTGGGGTCTCCCCGGGGGCGGCATCGAGGCTGGGGAGGGCTTGTCCGACGCCGCGGTGCGCGAGCTCGCCGAGGAGGACGGCGTACGGGCGGACGTCCTGCCCGAGCCGCTGGAGCTGCTCGGGCGGTATCGGTTCTACAGCGAGCCCTGTGGTGACGACGACGACTTCGCCCTCTACCGCGCGCAGACCGAGCTGACCGACTCCGACATCGTGTGCGGGGAGGGGCGGCGGATGGTGTTCGTCGATCCTCGCGAGGCGCGCGAGCTGCCTCTGATCCGAGCGGCCGAGATCGCGTTGGCCGCCGTGACGGGCTCGACGCGCTACCGCGAGCGGTTCGGCGACGCGGCGGCCGGGATCGACTGGGGCCTCCCCGGCGGCACGTCGCACCGCTTCGCCGGGGTGATCCTGGTCGACCCGATGGGCCGGATCCTGCTCCAGGAGCGCGACGAGCACCCCCGCATCGACCCGCTCAGGTGGGGCCTGGTCGGCGGCCACCTCGACGAGAAGGAGGATTTCTGCTCGGCGGCGTACCGGGAGCTCGAGGAGGAGACCGGCGTCCGCATCGGGCGGGGCGGGCTGGCGCTGTGGCGCGAGTTCGCGGTCGACCATCTCGCGCCGTACGGCACCGTCGACCGGATGCAGGTGCTCGTCGCGGCCACGACGCTCACAGACGCCGACATCGACTGTCGGGAGGGTCGTCAGATCGTCTTCGTCGACCCCGACCTCGCCCGCACCCTGGACCTCACGAGGGCGGCCGCCGCGATCGTCCCCGAGTTCCTGGGCTCGGAGACCTACGCGTCCTTCTGCGGGTGAGGTGGTCTCGACACGGTCGCTCGTCCCTCGCGACCGGCTCGACCACCGAGAAGGTCGCTCGTCCCTCGCGACCGGCTCGACCAGCGAGGAGCCGGGACGAGGCGGCGAGTCGAGACCACCCGAGTCCCGTCTATACACTCGCGCCCATGGGTCTTCTCGAGACGATCACGTCGCCGCGTGACCTGCAGACCCTCGACGACGGCCAGCTCGAGCAGCTGGCCGTCGAGATCCGCGACCTCCTCATCAAGACGGTGGCGACCAACACCGGGCACCTCGGTCCCAACCTCGGCGTCGTCGAGCTGACCCTCGCGATCCACCGGGTCTTCGACAGTCCGCGCGACCGTGTCGTCTTCGACACCGGGCATCAGGCATATGTGCACAAGCTGGTCACCGGCCGGTACGCCGAGTTCGGCACCCTGCGCCGCGAAGGCGGCCTCAGCGGCTACCCGAGCCGGGCCGAGTCCGACCACGACATCGTCGAGAACTCCCACGCTTCGACCGCCCTGTCCTACGCCGACGGGCTGGCGAAGGCCTACGCGATCCGCGCCGAGGACCGGCACGTCGTCGCGGTCATCGGCGACGGCGCCCTCACCGGCGGCATGGCATGGGAGGCCCTCAACAACATCGCGGTCGCCCAGGACAGCCGCCTCGTGATCGTCGTCAACGACAACGAGCGCTCCTACACCCCCACGATCGGCGGCCTCGCCACCGCGCTCACCGCGCTGCGCACCAGCCCGCGCTACGAGCACTTCCTCGATCTCGTCAAGAAGCGCCTCAACGCGGTGCCCGGCGTCGGCCCCGCGGCGTACGACGCCCTGCACGCGGTCAAGAAGGGCATGAAGGACGCCCTCGCCCCGCAGGGGCTCTTCGAGGACCTCGGCCTCAAGTACGTCGGCCCGGTCGACGGCCACGACCGGGAGGCCGTCGAGCAGGCGCTGTCGAGCGCCAAGCGCTTCGACGGACCGGTGATCGTGCACGCCATCACCCGCAAGGGGTACGGCTACGACCCGGCCGAACGGCACGAGGCCGACCAGTTCCACGCGCCCGGCCCGTTCGACGTGCAGACCGGCATGGAGAAGCCCAAGGGGCGCATCTGGACCGACCACTTCTCCGACGCCATGGTGGAGCTCGGGGCACGCCGCCCGGACGTCGTGGCGATCACCGCCGCGATGATCCACCCGGTCGGCCTCGACGCCTTCCAGGCGAGGTGGCCCGAGCGCACCTTCGACGTCGGCATCGCCGAACAGCACGCCGCGACCTCGGCCGCCGGCCTCGCCATGGGCGGCCTGCATCCCGTTGTGGCCCTCTATGCGACCTTTCTCAACCGTGCCTTCGACCAGATCCTCATGGACTGTGCGCTGCACCGCTGCGGAGTCACGTTCGTGCTCGACCGCTCCGGCGTCACCGGCGACGACGGAGCCAGCCACAACGGCATGTGGGACATGTCGATCCTCCAGGTGGTGCCCGGGCTGCGACTGGCCGCCCCGCGCGACGTGACCCGGCTTCGGGAGCTGCTCGACGAGGCCGTCGCGGTCTCCGACGCGCCGACCGTCGTCCGTTTCCCGAAGGGGCCACCACCCGCCGACATCGACTCGATCGGCCGAGCCGGGGGATGCGACGTACTCGTCCGCAAGGGCAAGAGGGATGTGCTCATCGTGGGCGTCGGCGCCATGGCCGAGACGGCCGTCGACGTCGCCGGGCGGCTCGTCGCGCAGGGCATCGGGGTAACGGTCGTCGACCCGCGCTGGGTCAAGCCCGTCGACCCGGCCCTCGTCGACCTGGCCCGCGACCACCGCCTCGTCGTCTCACTCGAGGACAACGGCGTCGTGGGGGGTTGCGGGAGTGTGCTCCTGCAGACACTCAACGCCGCCGGCGTCAAGACGCCGGTCCGGCTGCACGGCATCCCGCAGGAGTTCCTCTCGCACGCCAAGCGCGCGGTCCTCCTGGAGCGGATCGGGCTTGCGCCGCAGGCACTCGCCCGCGAGATCGTCG
Organism: uncultured Actinomycetota bacterium; assembly: GCA_963767345.1. Lineage (GTDB taxonomy): Bacteria > Actinomycetota > Actinomycetes > Propionibacteriales > Nocardioidaceae > Nocardioides. Next base: position 515,948 of record CAVYDO010000002.1, on the reverse strand, counting down.
AGACGATCTCCTCGGCCGGTCTGGGCGCCGACGTACCGCGACACGCGCCCCTCGGCTGACCCGGCGCGGCCTTGGTTACCGCCCGGTAGCCAATATGTTGCGGTCATGAGCGTTTTCCGCACGAAGTCGGTCGAGCAGTCCCTCGCCGACACCCAGGACCCGGAGTTCCACCTCAAGCGCACCCTCACCGCGCTCGACCTGACCGTGTTCGGCGTCGGCGTCATCATCGGCGCCGGCATCTTCACCCTGACCGGGCGCGTCGCGCAGGCGTACGCCGGGCCGGGCGTGGTGTTCTCCTTCATCCTCGCGGCGATCTGCTGCGGACTCGCCGCGCTCTGCTACGCCGAGTTCTCCTCGACCGTGCCGGTCTCCGGATCGGCGTACACCTTCTCCTACGCCACGCTCGGCGAGATCATCGCCTGGATCATCGGCTGGGACCTCCTGCTCGAGATGATGCTGGGAGCGTCGGTCGTCGCGCAGGGCTGGGCGTCGTACTTCGAGACCTTCCTCGACCAGATCGGCGTCGCCTGGCCCGAGCACCTCGGCTACGGCGACGGCTTCAACCTCGCGGCCTTCCTCCTGGTGGCCTTCCTCACCGCGCTCGTGACCTACGGCATCAAGGAGTCGCTGCGGGTCAACCTGATCCTGGTGGCCGTGAAGCTCTTCGTGGTCCTCTTCGTGATCGTCGCCGGCATCGGCTTCATCGACTCGGACAACTACACCCCGTTCATCCCGCCGTCGCAGCCCACCGAGGGCGCCGCCACGGAGACCCTGCACACGCCACTGCTGCAGCTGATGACCGGCAGCCCTTCGGCGTACGGCGTCGCCGGTGTCATGTTCGCGGCGTCGCTGGTGTTCTTCGCCTATATCGGCTTCGACGTGGTCGCGACCACCGCGGAGGAGGCCGCCAACCCGCAGCGCGACCTTCCGCGCGGCATCATCGGCTCCCTGATCATCTGCACGATCCTCTACGTCGCCGTCGCGCTGGTCATCACGGGCATGGTCAGGTACGACCAGATCAACCCCGACGCGGCCCTCGCCAACGCGTTCATCGACCGGGGCAAGGACGGCTTCGCCACGCTCATCTCGGCCGGTGCCGTCGCGGGTCTCACCACCGTGGTGATGACGCTGCTCATCGGTGCGGTCCGGGTGACCTTCGCGATGAGCCGTGACCACCTGCTCCCGCCGGCGATCGGGCACACCTCCTCCCGGACGGGCACGCCGATCGCCCTGACGATCGGCATCGGCGCCGTCGTGGCGGTCGTCGCCTCCGTGACGCCGATCGGCAAGCTGGAGGAGATGGTCAACATCGGCACGCTGTCGGCCTTCCTCCTGGTCTCGATCGCGGTGCCGATCCTCCGCAACAAGCGCCCCGACCTCGAGCGGTCGTTCAAGGTCCCGCTCTCGCCGTTCCTGCCCTACCTCTCGGCGCTCATCTGCCTCTTCCTGATGCTCAACCTGACGGTCGAGACCTGGCTGCGCTTCCTGGTCTGGATGGCGCTGGGCTTCCTGATCTACGGCGTCTACGGCTATCGCAACTCCCGCGTCGGCAAGGGCACGGGCCTGCCCGCCCCCGACTACTCGCGCTGACCGGGCCGAGCAGTCTCGGCAAGCCCGCGGCCGGGGCGGAATAGGCTGGCCGGAAGCCGGGTTCGGGCGGCGGGTGGTCTCGACACCGCTCGCTGCGCTCGCGGGCTCGACCATCGAGCACGAACCGCGGGCTCGACCGAGCACGAACCGCGGGCTCGACCGAGCACGAACTGCGGGCTCGACCACCGAGCACGAACCGCGGGCTCGACCACCGAGAACGCTCCACCGACACAGGAAGGCCGTTGCGTTGACCCAGGGCCCGCGCCTCGTCCACATCGTCGACGACGTCCCGGAGCTGGCCGGGGTCGACGACCTGAGCCTGGTCGTCAGCCTCCAGGGCTTCCTCGACGCCGGCAACGCAGCGGCTCATGCCTGCGACCACCTCGAGGGAGTCTCCGCGGGCGTTCTGGGCGGCCCGGGCAGCGTCCTCGCAACCTTCGACGTGGACCAGCTGCACGACTACCGGGCCCGCAGGCCGGCGATGTCGTTCGTGCGCGACCACTACGAGGACTACGACGCGCCACGGCTCCTGGTGAGGCTGGAGCGCGACAGCTCCGGTACGCCGTACCTGCTCCTGCGCGGGCCCGAGCCCGACGTCCGCTGGGAGGCGTTCTGTGCCGGTGTGCGCGAGGTGGTCGAGCGCTTCGGGGTGCGCAGGATCGTCGATCTGGGCGCGGTGCCGATGGGCGTCCCCCACACCCGGCCGATCGCGGTCACCCCGCACGCGACCCGGGCCGAGCTGCTGACCGACGCCTCGCCCTGGCAGAGCGAGCTGCGGATCCCGTCGAGTGCTCAGTCGCTGCTCGCGCTCCGGATGGGGGAGTGGGGCCACGACGCACTCGGGTACGTCGCGCACGTGCCGCACTACCTCGCCCAGCTCGACTACCCGCGGGGTGCCGTCGCCCTGCTCGACCACGTCGAGAAGGGTGCCCGGCTCACCATCGACCTGACCGACCTCAGGGCCGCCGCCGAGGAGCGCGAGGGCGAGATCGAGCGCTACCTGGCCAACAACGAGGAGGTCGGCGAGGTGGTGCGCGGGCTGGAGCTCCAGTACGACACATTCCAGGAGGCCCAGGAGTCCGGGTCCAACCTGCTCGCCCAGGGCGAGCCGTTGCCGACCGGCGAGGAGATCGGACGGCAGTTCGAGCAGTTCCTCGCAGGGCTCGAGGACGACTGATGCCCACCTCCACGGCCGAGCTCGTCGACCTGCTCGACCTCGAGGCCGTCGACACCAACCTCTTCCGCGGCCGTCAGCCCGAGACCGGCCGCCAGCGCGTCTTCGGCGGACAGGTGGCGGCGCAGGCGCTGATGGCCGGCATCCGCACCGTCGACCCGGCGTACGTCGTGCACTCGCTGCACTCCTACTTCCTCCGGCCCGGCGACCACTCCGTCCCGATCGTCTACGACGTGGAGGACCTGCGCGACGGCCGCTCGTTCGCGACCCGCCGCGTCGCCGCCCGCCAGCACGGTCGCCCGATCTACTTCCAGACGACGAACTTCCAGAAGCCGGAGGTGGGCCTCGAGCACCAGGACGCGATGCCCGACGTGATCGCGCCCGACGCGGCGTACCGCCTCATCGACATCGTCCGCAGGCGCGACCCCGAGGGTGCCGAGGCCTTCGCGAAGGAGTGGTCGGTCCTCGACGTCCGCTATGTCGGCACGTCGGCGATGGGCCTGCCCGTGGATCCGGACCATCCGGCGCAGGCGCGCGCCTGGGTCCGGGTCGACGGCGACCTCGGTGACGACCCGGCGGTCCAGGCGGCGGCGTTCACCTATGCCAGCGACCTCACCCTCCTCGGTGCGACGCTCGTCCCGCACGGCATCGAGATCAACGCCGACAACCTGCAGCCCGCCTCGCTCGACCACTCGGTCTGGTTCCACAAGCCCTTCCGGGCCGACGAGTGGTGGCTCTACGACCAGGTATCGCCGCGGGCGTCGGGCGGGCGCGGCCTCGCCTGGGCGCGCGTCTTCACCGCCGACGGGACCCTCGTCGCCACCGTCGCGCAGGAGGGGCTGATCCGGGTCCACGACGGTGCCTCACCCGGGCCGGACGGCGTCCGCGCGGGCTGACCCAACGTCATGCGAGCTGGTCGCTCGGGCCGCCACGTCGGATGACATCCGACGCCTGCGCTAGCACAGATCTCGACGTACGGGTGGCACGACACGCCGAAGTGTGGTTACTCTTGCGTGCTCCTGTGGCGTGACGGCATCACTGTGATGGATGTGACGCTCCCGGAGCCCCCCGAGTCCCATCGCCCGCCGTAGAGGTTCGCGCCATGATTCTGTCCCGGTCGCGCCAGCTGCTCGCCGTACTCGTGACCGGCGTGCTCTCGGCGACGCTGGTCGGCGTCGACGCGGCGGCCGATCCCGAGGACGGTCCCGCGGACGGCACCGGCCCGGGCGCGCTGCCGATGCGCAAGGTCAAGGGCTTCTACGAGATGCCCTTCCCCTGCGGCGACCAGTGGACCGGCAGCACCCGTGCGTGGCACAGCCCCTCGAGCAAGGCGGTCGACTGGAACCGAACCGACGACGCCGGCGACCCGGTCGTCTCGTCGGCGCCCGGGCAGATCACCACCGCGCAGAAGCGCAAGACCTCCTCCGGCTACGGCAAGTACGTCGTGATCACCCACCCGGGCGGGGAGCGGACGCTCTACGCGCACATGGAGAAGGTCGTGGTGACCGTGGGCGCGACGGTCGACCAGGGGACGCTGATCGGGTACGTCGGGAGCACCGGCAACTCCACCGGCTCCCATCTCCACTACGAGCAGCGCCCTGCCGAGCGCGGCTGGTCGAAGGTCATCCTCGAGGGCCAGCGCTACAGGTACGGCACGACCGTGACCTCCCGCAACTGCGTCGACGTGCCGCTGGCCGGCAACATGCTGGGTGACGGCCGCGCGGAGGTCGTCGTCTACCGCCGCGGTCAGGCCGCCCAGTTCCTGGTGCAGCAGCCGGGACAGGAGCCGGTCGCGATCGGCTGGGGCACGATCGGCGACGAGCCTGTGATCGGCGACTGGAACGGCGACGGTGCCGACGACGTGGGCATCCGCCGGCCCGGCGAGAGTGCGTTCTACCTGGCCGGCGGACCCGTCGGGCTCGCCTACGGAGTCCCGAGCGACAAGCCGGTCGCCGGTGACTGGGACGGCGACGGCAGGGACGAGATCGGCGTCCACCGAGCCTCCGACGCGTCGTTCTACCTCGCGCGCCGGGACGGGCAGACGGTGCAGGTGTCCTTCGGAGACGTCGATGACATCCCCGTCACCGGTGACTGGAACGGTGACCGGATCACCGACCTCGGCGTCTTCGACCCCGGCAGCGCGGTGTTCAGCCTGCGCGCCGCCGATGCGAAGGGCGGCATCTGGACCGCCCAGGTGCCGTTCGGGGTCCCGGGCGACATCCCGGTGGTGGGTGACTGGGACGGCAACGGCACGACCGACCTCGGCGTGTGGCGCGGCGGCTCGGCGATCTTCTCGACCCGCCGTGCGACCTCCCCGCGGGCGCGAGCGGAGTCGAGCGTGCAGGTCCGGTTCGGTCGCCCCCGGCGCTGGCATCCGTGATCGACTTCAGGTCGTACGGCTGACCCCCTCCCGTCCCACGGGCCCGGCGTCCCACACTGTGCTGAGGAGGTGGGTCGGGCATGACTGTCGTACGCGTGCTGCTGGTCGACGATCGAGCACCGTTCCTGCGGGCGATGAACGCGGTGGTCGAGGAAGCCTCTGGGTTCGAGGTGGTGGGCGAGGCCCGCTCCGGGGAGGAGTCCCTGGTCATGGCGGGTGCGCTGCTCCCCGACTTCGTGCTGATGGATGTCAACCTTCCGGGCATCGACGGGATGGAGGCCACGAGGCGGCTGCGGCGGCGCGGGTCTCCGCCGGCGGTGTTGCTGGTGTCGACGTACGACGAGGATGCGGGTGCGGAGTTCGCGGCCGACTGCGGGGCCGTGGCGTACGTGACCAAGTCCGCGTTCGGACCGGACCAGCTTCGGCAGGTGTGGGCTGCCGCGTCCCACGGAGGACCGCCGCGCTAGCTGGCGGTCAGGACACGACGAGTGGCGGGCCTGCCGGTCCCCGAACCTCGACGACGGTGTGGCCATCTCGGGTCGTGGTCGACATTGTCCCGCCCGCGGCCTCCATCCGATCACGCATGTGGCTGAGGGAGAGGTCACCGCCATCGGTGCCACTCACGCGCAGGTGCAGCTGGTCGTCGGGCGCGGACAGGACCACGTCGACCGGCTGCTCGAACGCGCCGGCCGCCTCCGCCACGCAGAAGTACGTTGCCGCCTCCACGCGTGGATCGAAGCGGACGCCCACGGCAGTGTCTTCGATCGTTAGGCGTGGCGGTGTGGTCAGGCCGGGTCGAGCAAGCAGCGAGCCGAGCGCGGTGGGCAGGCCCGAGCGGGCGAGCTGAGCGGGAAACACGCCGCGCGTGATCTCCCGAAGCGACTGCATCGCCATGGTCGTCGAGGTGAGGAGCGGTGCGAGCTGGGTGGCGTCCAGCGCACCTCGAGCGTGCTGGCGGGTCTGCGACAGCCCGCGGAGCTGGTCGGGGAGCGGGGCGAGATGCGGGATCACCTGACGCACGATCGCGCGCTCCACGCGGCTGCGCTCGGCGTCAGCAGCAGTGATCAGGCGGGCGCGCGACTGCGCGAGCTCGTCAGTGTGCAGCCTGAGCTGCTCCACCTGCGCGGCGAGCTCCGAGCTCAGCCGGAGGTTGCGGAATGCCATCGCGGCCTGGTCCGCGAGGTCGGCGAGCAACTGTCGATCCCGGGCGCGCAGTGGGTTTCCGGGAGGCATCTGCACGGTGATGGTGCCCAACTGTTCTCCGTGGTCCACGACCGGCGTGTCGAAGCGCGATGCGGGCGTGTCCCCCTCAGTCCCGGTCGGCGGCCAGGCTGCGACCTGATCAGGACCCGCAGGCACTTCGAGGGACACGACGACGCCCCGCGCGTGCACGGCCGCGGCGGCTGCCTCGGCCACCGCGGGCAGCAGACGTGCTGGGTCGGGCCGGTCCCCGAGCTGTCGGCTGAAGTCCGCGAGAGCCTCATAGGGCGCCGCAGCATCGCCGTACGCCAATCGGTCGGCCAACCGCACCATGCGGCCTCGCAGTGGCTGGAGCGCCATCGCCACCACTCCCGTCGCGATCAGCGAGGGCCAGAAGCTATCGGCTCCTCCGCCCACCGCGAGCCCCACGATCACCACCACGGACACGTAGCCGACGGCTGCGAGGCCGGTGGCCAGGGCCACGAGGAGTGCCCGGTTGACGATCAGGTCGATCTCCAGCAGGCGGTGGCGTAGCACCGCGACCGCTACACACAGCGGGACTGCGAGCTGAGCGAGACGCAACGGCAGACCCGCCAGCCAGGTTCCCTGCTCACCGAGCAGGCGCGGGACGGCCAGGATGACGATCACGCCGATCGCCAGGAACACGGCCGACGACGCGATCCAGAGGATCTGACGCCGCTCGTCGTCCCTGGCGCCGCGCAGCCGCATCACCAGGGAGACGGCCGACGCGATCAGCCCCGCTGCGACGAGCAGGTAGCCCATCGTCAGCAGCACTGTCGAGAGGGTGAATCCGTCGTACTGCTCGGCGTAGACGAAGTCTCCCGGACTCGTCGTCAAGGACCCGAGCGTGCGCAGGCCGAGACCGGCGAGCGTGGCCCAGACGGCCCAGCGCCAACCTGGTGACGCGAGGTGCCCGGTGGGCGAGATCAGGAAGACCATGATCAGGGCGGTGAAGGCCGGCCAGCCGATCAGTGGTGACGCCCAGGCGATCACGTGGGCCCAGACGGTTGATCCGGGCCCGTCACCCTCCAGCACCCACAGGGTGTAGGCGTCGGCGGCCAAGGTCACCGACAGGAGGCTGGCACCGCTGAGCAGCCACCCCAGTAGGTGCTGCGGGTGACGCGAGACGATCAAGGCCCCCATCAGGGCGCACCCGACCCCGGCCAGTGGGGCCAGGGGCCACCCGTGATCGGCCCACGTCGCCTGGCTCAGCAGCGGGCGGTGCGCGGCGGTGAAGACGGTGTCGGCGACGACGGCGATCGATGTCAGCCCGAGGATGCACCACGCGATCCGGGCGCGCACGTCACACGACCTGACGGGGACGCGGCACGGTCGCGAGAGCGCCCAGGGCCTGGCCGGGCCGGGGGATGGTGGCGGTGACCGTGGTGCCAGTGCGCTGGGACACGACCGTCACAGTCCCGCCGACCGCATCCACTCGATCGTGCATGTTGGCCAGACCTGCTCCGGTCGCCGCGGCGGCGTGCTCCTGGTCGAAGCCGATGCCGTCGTCGGTCACCCAGAGGCACCAGCCGGCCGCGTCCTCGTCCACCCCCACCGCCACCGAGCTCGCCCGGGAGTGCTTGGCGGCGTTCTGCACGGCTTCCATGCCGCAGAAGTAGAGCGCCGCCTCCACCGGTGCGGGCAGCCGTGCCAGGTCGAAGGCCTCGATCGTGACCGGGATCGGGCTTCCCGCGACCGCGGATCGCAACGCGGCGCCGAGGCCTTCCTCGGCGAGCTGCCGTGGATAGATCCCGCGCGACAGGGCCGAGAGCGTCTCGATCGCCACCTGCGCCGCGACGACCTGATTGTCGAGCACCGTCGCAGCGCGAGCCGGGGAGCGGCCGACGATCGTCTGCGCGAGTCGCAGGTTGACCGTCAAGGCCACCAGGTGCTGTTGCGCTCCGTCGTGGAGGTCGCGCTCGAGGCGCCTTCGCTCGGCGTCCTGCGTCTCGATGAGACGATCGCGAGACGCCCTGATCTCCTCGGCGCGGACGAGCAGCTCGGCGTGGCGCTTGCCGAGCTCGGCGTGGAGACCGACCCGGTTCAGCACCAGTCCGGCCTGCGCAGCCAGTCCTGCGAAGAGCCGTTGCTCAACGAGCGTGAGCGCCACGCCGGCACGCTCCTGGAGTCGGAGCATCCCGAGCAGGTGGCTCCCGTGGAGCACGGACAGGGTTCGCATGCCTCCGTGGGTTACCAGGACGTCCCCGGGCGCCAGGGACGGTGGCGTCCGATCCGCCTCGGCCTCAGGGGGCCAGACTGCCGCCAGGATCATCCGGCCCGAGACGTTGAGCCACACCTGCACCCACTGCGCCCCGGTTCCCTGGGCGAGCAGCATCGCCATCCGCGCCGGCAGCTCGTCGGTTGCGTCGGCGCTGGTGACCTGATCGGAGAAGTCGCTCAGCACGTGGTACGGCGCATCGGCGCCCAGCCCCCACCTGACCGTGCCGCGTTGCAGTGAGGCCTGTACCCGCGCGAACGACAAGGCGACGACGGTGGTCGCCAGCACCGACAACGGCACACTGGGGGAGTCGGTGCTGCCGACCAAGGCCCCACCGCCCAGCACGACGACCACGTAGACCCAGGTGACGAACCCGGCCAGGCCGACGAGGACAACCACCCTGCCCAGGACACCACGGTGCGTCTGTCGGAGCACAGGACGCGGCATCATGTGCGGCTGGCCTCGAGGTAGGCCAGGACTGCCATGACGCGCCTGCTGACCTCGTGCTCGTCGCCGAGTCCCAGCTTCTGGAAGACCGACCCGATGTGCTTCTCGACCGCCCGGTCGCTGAGGAAGAGGGTCTTCGCGATGGTCGCGTTGTTGCGGCCGGTGGCCATCTCGTGCAGGACCGCGCGCTCGCGGTCGGTCAGCCCCAGGAGCGGGCCGTCGGCTCCCCGGCGCGCGAGCAGGGCCTCGACCACGAGTGGGTCCAGGACCGACCCTCCGCGGGCTACTTCGTGTAGCGCGCGAGAGATCTCGTCGAGGTCGCCGACCCGCTCCTTGAGCAGGTAGCCGACTCCTGCGGCGCCCTCGGCCAGCAGCGCGAAGGCGTAGTCCTCCTCGACGTACTGCGAGAGCACCACGACCCCGACGCCGGGGTGCTCTGCTCGAATGAGCCGAGCGGCTCGGATGCCTTCGTCGGTCTGTGTCGGTGGCATCCGGATGTCGGTGAGGACGACGTCAGGCAGGAGCTCTGCGACCGACCTCATCAGGGAGTCCAGGTCGGTCGCCGTGTCGACCACCTCGATGCCCTCGCCCTCCGCCAGCAGCGCGGAGACTCCTTCCCGGGCGAGGTAGTTGTCGTCGGCGAAGACGACGCGGAGCGACATGGCTTCGACTGTACGACCACTCGGCCTCCGGTGGGGCCAGCACGCAAGCGCCGTGGGGTCCGGCCCCGCGGTTGTGCTGCTCGCCCCATCGTCACGGACACCGCTGGTTCGTAGCGTCGAACTTGATGCACGGGACATGCCCGACCGGGGATGTCCGGACGGCCACGCTGAGGGAGTTCGACATGTTGGTACATCTAGCTGACTGGTGCTACCGACAGCGCCGTCTGGTCGTCGTCCTGTGGATCGCCGCGCTGGCGGCCGCCTTCGCGCTCGCGAGCTCGTTCGGCGGGGAGACGAAGCAGGACTACCTCCAACCGGGCTCGGAGTCACGGGCGGCGGCGGAGACGCTTGAGGCCAACTTCCCGCAGAGGTCCGGCGACACCGTGCAGATCGTTCTCCACTCCGACGGCGGCTTCGCCTCGGCGATCGTCCGGAAGAGCGCGGAGGACATCTTCGTCGACGTCGCCGCCGACCCCCACGTGACGGGTGTCGCCAGCCCCTTCAGCGAAGGCGGCGCGAGCCAGATCTCGCGAGACGGCACGACGGCGTACGCCCTCGTCGCGCTCGACAAGACCGCGGACGAGTACACCCCCGCGCAGGCCAGGGCGCTCATCGAACCGGTCCTCGCCGCCGGCGACGACACGCTCCGGGTCGAGGCCGGCGGCCCGGTCGCGGCGTTGTCCCAGACGGCTCCCGTGGGCGGGGAGGGCATCGGCCTCATCGCCGCGGCCCTGATCCTGCTGTTCACCTTCGGCTCAGCGGTGGCGATGGGGCTACCGCTCCTCACCGCGGTGTTCGGCCTCGGCATGTCGATCGCGCTCGGAGAGCTGCTGCGCCGTGTCGTCGACGTCCCGGACTGGGCGACCCCCACCGCTGCGATGGTCGGGATCGGCGTGGGTATCGACTACGCGCTTCTCATCGTCACCCGGTACCGCAGCAGCCTCGCCGAGGGACGAGACCCACGACATGCGACCCTGACCGCGATCGCGACGGCCGGCCGGGCCGTCGTGTTCGCGGGCCTCACCGTCGTGGTCGCGATGCTGGGCATCCTCCTGGTCGGCCAACCGGCACTCGCCGGCTTCGCCTTCACCGCGTCGCTGTTCGTGCTGGTCACCATGACCGCGTCGCTGACGCTGCTGCCGGCGCTGCTCGGCTTCGCCGGACGGAACATCGAACGCCTGCACGTGCCATTGGTGAGCAAGAACCAGCACGCCTACGCCACGACGCGCTGGTACCGCTGGAGCCGGTTCATCCAGCACCGGCCATGGATCGCCGCGATCGGTGGACTCGCCGTCCTGCTGGCGCTGGCAGCCCCCCTGCTCGGCATGCGCCTGGGGTTCCCCGATGCCCAGAACGACCCGAAGTCCTACACCACCCACCAGGCTTACGACCTGATCGCGGACGGGTTCGGCCCGGGCTTCTCGGCACCGCTGGTGATCACCGTCCAAGGAGCGTCCGGCACCGAACTGGTCACCGCGAGCGACACGGTAGGCACCGAGCTCGCCGAGGTCAGCGGCGTGGCGCTGGTCTCCCCGGCCGTCATCAACGACGCCGGCGACACCGCCTTGCTGACGTTGGTGCCCACGACCTCTCCGCAGGACCAGACCACGGCGGACCTGGTCGACACCCTGCGAGACACGGCCATCCCAGCCGCGACGTCCGACACCGAGCTCAGCGTCGCCGTTGGTGGCATGGTGGCCTCGAACCTCGACGTCACGCGCGGCGTCGCGGAGCGGCTGCCTCTCTTCTTCGGCGGCGTGCTGCTCGTCTCGTTCGTGCTGCTGATGATGGTGTTCCGCTCCGTCGTGGTCCCCCTCAAGGCCGTGATCATGAACCTCCTCGCGAGCGCGGCCGCGTTCGGCGTCCTCACCCTCGCGGTCAGCGGTGGACCACTCGGGGATCTGGTCGGCATCCCGGAGGCGACACCGGTCCCGATCCTGCTGCCCATCGGCATCTTCGCGATCCTGTTCGGGCTCTCGATGGACTACGAGGTGTTCCTGCTGTCCCGCATCAAGGAGGAGTACGACCGGACCGGCGACAACGCACTTGCCGTCGCGGATGGCCTCGCCAAGTCCGCCCGGGTCATCACCGCGGGTGCCGCCGTGATGATCACCGTGTTCCTCTCCTTCGTCCTCGGCCAGGACGTCTACGGCAAGATGTTCGGCATCGGACTCGCCGCCGCCGTCTTCCTCGACGCCACCGTCGTCCGGATGGTCCTGGTGCCGGCCACCATGGAGCTGCTCGGCGACCGCAACTGGTGGCTGCCGGGCTGGCTCGACCGCCTGCTGCCCAACATCCACGTCGAGGGCCATGAGGTCGACGATGACGAGACGGGACCGCCCGAGCCGCTCGCTCCCACAGTCCCGGTGCCGGTAGGCACGCCATGATCACCGTCGAAGGGTCACCCGGAAGTACGACCACCTCAACGCGGACGCCGAACTCGAGGAGCACACGATGACCGACACCGAAGCACCCGCGAGCACGACCATGCGGGCGATCGTCCAGAACCGCTACGGGTCGACCGACGTCCTACGCCTCGCGCAGGTCGCGCGACCACAGATTGCTGAGGACGAGGTACTCGTCCAGGTGCGAGCGGCCGGTCTCGACCGGGGGACCTGGCACATGATGGCCGGTCAGCCGTACCTCCTCCGCGTGCTCGGCTTCGGGTTCCGCGCGCCCAAGAATCCGGTGCCCGGCCTCGATGTCGCCGGAACCGTTGTCTCGGTCGGATCGGCGGTGACCAGGTTCTCGACAGGCGACGAGGTGTTCGGGATCTCCCGAGGCTCCTTCGCCGAGTACGCCGCAGTCCGCGAGGACAAGCTGTCCCGCAAGCCGGCGAACCTCACCTTCGAGCAGGCCGCCGTCGTCCCGATCTCCGCAGGCACGGCCCTTCAGGCCCTGACCGACGCCGGAAGGGTCGGACCGGGACAGAGTGTGCTCATCATCGGCGCATCCGGCGGAGTCGGAAGCTACGCAGTGCAGCTCGCCAAGGCCTTCGAGGCCGAGGTCACCGGCGTGTGCAGCAGCGCGAAGCTCGACCTGGTGAGGTCGCTCGGTGCCGACCACGTCATCGACTACACGCGTCAGGACTTCGCCGACGGGACCCACAAGTACGACCTGATCCTCGACATTGCGGGCAACGCCTCGCTCTCCCGCCTGCGGAGTGCGCTCACGCCGACCGGGAGCCTCGTCATCGTCGGCGGAGAGGAAGGCGGCCGGTGGACCGGAGGGTTCGGTCGGTCGCTGCGAGCTCCGCTCCTCTCACCGTTCGTGCGACAGCGGCTGACCATGCTGGCCAGCAAGGAACGCGCCAGCGACCATGGAGCGGCTCACCCCGCTCATCGAGGCCGGCAAGGTGACACCGAGCATCGACCGCACCTACCCGCTCGACCGTGTCCCGGAGGCGATGCGGCACCTCGAAGCCGGAGACGTGCGGGGGAAGCTCGCCATCACGATCTGAAGACCCCCGCCACCGGTTTCCCGGAAACAGCAACAACGGTTGTCACCCGCCCGCTCGACGGCGACTCTTCATGACATGAGCGAATACGACGTCGTGGTCATCGGCGGGGGACCCGCCGGCCTGTCAGCAGCCCTCGTCCTCACCCGCGCCCGACGGCAGGTCGTCGTGGTCGACGCCGGGCAACCCCGCAACGCCCCGGCAGCGCACATGCAGGGCTTCCTGGGCTCCGACGGACTTCCGCCGATCGAGCTGCTGGCCACCGGACGGGACGAGGTAGCCGGCTACGGCGGACTCGTGACCGCCGGCACCGTCACGAGCATCGACCCATACGCCACGACCCCAGCCGAGAAACGGATCGGCTTCGAGGTCTCCCTCGAGGACGGCAGGTCCCTGCGCACCCGTCGCGTCCTGGTAACCACCGGGCTCCATGACCGCATCCCCGAGCTCCCCGGGGTGCGCGAGCGCTGGGGCCGCGACCTGCTCCACTGCCCGTACTGCCACGGCTACGAGGTCCGCGACCAGCCCCTCGGCGTGCTCGGCGGGACGCCCGAGGCCGTGGCGCACGCCCACCTGATCCGTCAGTGGTCCGACGACGTGGTGTTCTTCCCCAACGGCGACACGCTGACCACGGACCAGCAGCAACAGCTCGTCGCCCGGGCCATCGCGATCGTGGACGATCCCGTCGCCGGGCTGGTCATCGAGAGCGACCGCCTGATCGGAGTCGAGCTGGTGACCGGCCACGTCGTGCCGCGGGCCGCGGTGTTCGTCCGTCCCCGCTTCGAGCCCAACGACACCCTGCTGACCGGTCTCGGTTGCGCCACACACGACGATGGCTGGGTGGTCGCCGACCTGACCGGTCGCACCAGCGTGCCCGGCGTCTGGGCCGCCGGGAACGCCGTCAATCCCCGTGCGCAGGTCATCACCGCCGCCGGCGAAGGGTCGGCCGCCGCCATCGCCATCAACAACGACCTCGTCGACGAGGACATCCCGATCGCGGTCACTGCCTTCCGGCTGGGCCTCCCAGGTTGAGTCGGGTACCGGCTGCGCACGTCCGGTGATTCACGACCCCGAGGTTCAGCGGTGCGCCCCGACCAGCGGCGCGTCGATGGCCGCGTGGTCCGCCCAGGTCGTGATGCGGCCGGATCGGTTGAGGAGCCAGATCGCAAGCCAGCCGACGCCGGCCGCCATGGTGACGAGTCCGAGGTCGAGCGCCGCCTCGGGCACGAACGCGCGCAGCGAGACCGGTACGGCGCCGACGGCGTACAGGACCAGCGGCGTCGTCGGGACCTCGCGGCTGCGGAGCATCGCGGTGACGTACGCGAGGGTGCCGAGCAGGAACGAGATGGATACCACCGTCAGCGCGACCCCCAGGGTGCCATTGCGGAGGGCCGCGCCCGTGTGTTCCGGGAGATCGGCGAAGACGAGATTGATCACGAACTCGACGCCGACCAGCGCCGCCAGCGAGAACGCGTTCAGGAGGTAGGCGACCAGGCCGAGCTTGCCGGTACGGCGACCGAAGGCGAGGTAGAGGGCGGTGACGAAGGCCAGCGCCAGGATCTGGGCGAGCGGGGCGACCAGTTGGGTGAAGGCGGAGGTCGGGATGACCTCCGCGCGCTTTGCGGCGTTGATGAGCAAGATGGCGGTGCTTCCGCAACCGGCTGCTGCACCGATGCGATAGAGCGTTGCATGGGCGGGATGGGACATGGTTTCCTCCGATGGTTTGGTGTGCTGACGGCTCCGGGCCGGACGGCCCAGAGCAGGCGGATCAGTGCGGTGTTCGGTGGCGGGTTGGACGCGTTCGGCCGTCTCGCCTAGGGCTCGTCCGGCGTGCCGCCGGCTCGATCGGGGGTGTCGGTGGTCGTCACCGAGATGAGTGGGGCGCCGAGGTCGCGCACCTTGGCGAGGAGGCCGTGCAGTGCGGCCTGATCGGCCACGAGCCCGCGCAGGGTGGTCGTGCCGTCGTCCTCGCGGACGATGGCCATCCCGTCGAACCAGGTCAACCAGTGCTCGTCGAGGTGTCCATCGACCCGGAGGTCGTAGTGGACGGGCGCGTCGGGTCGTCGGCTCATCGCGAACCGACCAGGGGGGTCATTCGGCACCGGCCGCTGTGAGCACCGGGGTGTCGCCGGCGACCGGTTGTGCCATGGTGTCGGTACGCGTGGTGAGCCAGAGCGAGTAGCCGAGGCCGATCATCGCGATGGAGTTGGGGAAGGCCAGGAACCGGTAGAAGGCGTCGGGCAGGACGGCGAGCGAGAGCGTGAGGACGCTGGCGACGGCGAGGAGCGCGGCCGCCCAGCGGGCGAGGACGCCTGCCCGGTACAGCGCGATGCCGAACACGAGGCCGCCGGCCAGGAAGGTTGCCCCGGAGACGTTGAGCACGCTCTGCATCAGGCCGATGTCGCCGGTGGCGCTGCCGTTTGTCGCCGCGGCGAGAACGTCGTTGACGTAGCCGGGGTCGGTCTCGGCGATGGAGGGGAGGACGTACGCGGACACGAAGGCAGTGCCGATGATCGTGAGGTAGCCGGCGCCGAAGAGGAGGTACCCGACCAGGCCCAGCAGCCCGATCTGCTTCACCTGGCGCAGGTACATGCCGGTGATGCCGGCCAGGGCCAGCGCGGCCATCAGCACCTTCAGTGAGTTGCGCACGGCCCACTCGGTCGAGGTGACGGAGGTGACGTCGGAGTGGGGGTGGTTGATCTGGACGCCGATGAAGATGAGTCCGGCCAGGACGGCGGCGACGCCGGCCGACCGGAGGAGGGCGGAGGGGGTGATCGTCATGTCGGTTCCCGTTCTGGTCGGTCCGCGGCGGTTGCCGCGGGATGACCGGAACCTAGGAGCCGGCAGGGTCACCTGGCGTCCCCACATGATGTGATCGGCGATGTGACCGTGTGGGACCGAAACGTGCCCCGTGGCTAGAGGAGCCCGCGCTCGTGCGCGCGGCGTACGGCGGCTGCCCGCGTGTTCGCGTCGAGCTTGGTGAAGATCCGCTTGGTGTGGGTGCGCAGGGTGTTGAGCGTCACGTAGAGCTCGCGGGCGATCTCTGGTCCGGTCAGGTCGCTCTCGAGAAGTCGCAGAACGTCGAGCTCGCGGTCGCTGAGGGGGTCGGGCAGCGCGTCCTGGTCGATCCTGCGAGCTGCTCGTTGCGAGTTGTCGGCGGCGTCAAGAATTCGGCGAGCGTGCTGCCTCAGCGCATCGTGTTCGCCGGCGCCGCTGTTGCGGGCCCCGTGCAGCAGAGCGAGCATCGGGTCGCCTTCGTCGAGGAAGAGCCGCACGTAGCTCTCCGGTTCGGGTGCCTGGGCAAAGGCTCGGTCCAGGACGGCGAGGGCCTGCTCTCGTCGTCCGTGCGCGTCGTGGGTGAGAGCCTGCAGCATGCCGACTTCGATCACGCTGCCGTGGCGATCCGGTTCGGCATCGGCGAGGAGCCTGTCGAGCAGCACGAGCGCGCCGTCGAGCAACGAGGTCTCGCGCGCGTCGTCCGGGTCCTTCCTCTGACGATGGCGGGCGAGCAGGAGCCGCACCAGCGTGAGGAGTTCGTGCTCGTGCAGGTAGCTCGCAGCAGCGGTGGGAGTGACATTGCGCTCGCGGGCCCACTCGGCGGCCGCCGCGAGGGCACCGTGCGCGATCTGGACGCGAGCTCTCGTGGCCGCGATGGGGCGTAGGTCGGGGTAGAAGCCTCGCCGGAACAACGCCTCGGCCTGGTCGAGCAGCTGCATCGCGGTGTCGAAGTCCCCGCTGGCGGCACGCAGCTGAGCCATGGCGACGTACCACCGGTGCCGGCTCTCGGTGATGGATGCCCGCTCGCCGAGCACTCGCGCCGTCTCGAGGTGTGCCTCCGCGCTGGGCAGGTCGTCGAGCTCGCGGTCGAGCTCGGCCAGGCCGACGTGCAGGTCAGCGGTGGCACGCGGGTAGGGCTCGCCGCCCGCCGTGGCGGTGTGAAGGGCACGCTCATATAGGCGACGGGCCCGCTTGGGTCGTCCCGAGGCGAGCCACATGTCAGCGAGCACGACCGTGGTGTCCAACTCGTCGACCAGGTTCCCTGCTGCATGCAGGCTGCGGACGGCGGCACCGAAGGTGTCCAGGGCCGCCGTGACGTCGCCCGCCGCCCACGCGGCGAGACCGAGGTACCCGCCTCCCGCCCCGCGGATGAAGTGGTCGTCGGGCCCGGCCAGGTCCAGCGCCCGCCGGGCGTGGCGCACAGTGCCGGTCACGTCGCCACGTGCCTGCGCCAGCGACGCCCGATAGACCGAGATCGTGGCGGGCGCGGTCCTCAGGTCCTCGGTGTCCGCCCAAGCTCGCGCGAGCCCCTGATCCTGCTCACCGGCGGCAAGCGCCGCTTCGGCGTCATCGAGTCGGCGTTCCATGGCCTCGAGGTCGCCGGACATCAGCTGAGACCAGGCGGACAAGATGCTCAGGACGGGGCTTCGGCGAACCACGGACTCCGGCAGCGCTCCGATCCATGCCAGCAGCAGGCCGTCCCGCCGCGCGCGGCGCGTCTCGGGCAGCGCTTCCTCCATCAGGTGGGCGGCTCGGTCGAAGTCCTCGGCGGCGAGCGCGTGACCGACCGCCTCGACGGTGAGGTGGTGTGCGGCGTACCAGGCGCTGGCTCTGCGGTGCAGCTCGGAGACCTCCTCGGGATGCTCGGCGAGCAGCCGCGCCGCCAGCACGTCCGCGAAGAGGTGGTGGTAGCGGTACCAGGAGCGCTGGTCATCGAGCGGGACGAGGAAGAGGTTGGCGCGCTCGAGGTCCGCCAATGTGCGCCCGGAGTCGTCCCCGCCGGTGACCGCGTCGCACAGGCCTCCGGACAATCGGTCGAGCACGGCGGTGCGGAGCAGGAAGTCGCGGACCTCATCCGGCTGGCGTGCCAGGACCTCGTCGGCGAGGTAGTCGATGACGAACCTGTTGCTCCCGGTGAACGCATCGATGAAGTCGGAGACGTCATCACGTTCGGGAATGCCGCGGAGGGAGAGCCCGGCGAGCTGCAGGCCGGCGATCCAGCCCTCGGTGCGCTCCTCGAGAGCCGTCACGTTGTCGGTGCTGAGGTCGAGCCCCATCACCTGGTTGAGGAACTCCCGAGCCTCGGGTGGCGTGAAACGGAGGTCCGCGGCTCGTATCTCCGTCAGCTCCCCGCGACCGCGGAGTCGAGGTAGGGCCAGCGGTGGGTCCGAACGGGTGGCCATCAGCAGGTGCAGGCGGGGGGGAAGATGGTCGACGAGGAAGGACATCGCCTCGTGCACGTCCGATGCACTGATGACGTGGTAGTCGTCGAGCACCAGGACCCAGTGCGTCCCCGGCGTGTCTTCGGCGGCGCGAGCGACGTCGTTGACGATCGCGGTCAGTGCGGTGGAGGTCGAGGCACCGTGCTGGGACGCCACCAGCGCGAGGTCGACGTCGATGCCCGCGTGTTGCAGGGCTGCGGCCAGGTGGGTCAACAGACGCGCGAGGTCATTGTCGCCTCCGTCGAGGGACAACCAGCCAACGCGGGTCTCCCTCGAGAGTGACTCGAGCCTGGTGAGCCAGTCGCTGAGCAGCGTGGTCTTGCCGAATCCGGCCGGTGCCGACACCAAGGTGAGTCGGTTGCTCGCATCCAGGGTGCTGTCGAGCTGGTCGACCAACCTCGGACGCGCGACAAGCTGCGGACGCCGGGCCGGCGCGAACAACTTGGTGGCGAGCACCGCAGTCGACACTCCTGGATGATAGGAGACGGCCGAACCTGAGGTACCGCAACGGGCGGGTGAGGAAGACGTCGGCTGACGAACGCTCCTACTGCGACGACCGATCGCCCGGTCGACCGAGCGCCCGGACCATCTCGATCGTGTCGGCCTCCGCGGCGGTCTTGTCGTCGCGGTAGCGGACCACGCGGGCGCCGCCCGACGCCGGACTCGAGGACATGTTCCTCGAGCTCACCGCCACCTCACAGCGAGAAGGAGCAGCGACGTAACCGCCGTCGCTGCCCACGATCTTCGGCCTGCTGGCCACCGGCCAGCGTGGTTCCACGACCTGCGGCCCTGGGTCGACATCCAGTTCGCCCAGAGCGGACCGTTCGTCTTCGACCAGGCACTGGCCGGAGAGCAGTGGGCCAATATCGCGGTCACCGGGCGTCACCCGGCTGCTCGTCCCCTGGCGATCGGGCTCGGGCTCGTGATGAGAGCCGAGGTCAAGTAGTAGCTACGACGACGACGTCTTGATGCGGCTGTGGCACGGCCATTTGCATGCGGCTCCCCAACCGCCACCGTCCTGCGCCACGGGCCAGCGTGTGAGGCGCGGGCAAGGTCATCCGCCCAACGCTGCCGGGCCTCGCTCGGACTCCCGGTATGCCGAAGGAGATGCTCGACATGTTGGTTGCCGAGGAGCTCGCCATGGCGACAAGCGAGCAGATGACCTACATGGCTACCCTCGCACAGGTGTTGCCGGTGCCCGTCCTGGGAATCGCCTCGAGCCCAAGGTCATCGAGGGCGATAACCCCATGGTGCGGGCTCTGCCGACATTCCGGTTCGTAGCCGAAGGGGCGTGCTTCTTGTTGCTCGCCCTCTTCAACTTCTTCGCCATCAGCGCCGTGTTCAACATGCGCCGTCGCTCCAAACCCTGACGATGCAGCCGGCGTTGCCGGGGCCGATCATTGCTGCCACCATGGGCCATGGCACGGCGTGTGGGCCGGATCGTGATGACGATTGCTGTCGCGCTCTCGCTCGCCGCATGCTCGCCGGGCTCGGACGACCGTCCCGAGCGGGACGCTCCGCGGCGCGTCGTCGGCGGACCGCTCGCCTTCGTCCCGTGCCTCGCGTCGGCACTGGTCGACACGTCGTTCCTGTCCTCCGATCGGGCCGCGAGCCTGGCCGTCGAATGCGCCACCCTGGCGACGCCCCTGGACCACGCTGCCCGCGACAGCGAGACGCTGGACATGGCACTGGTGCGGATCCGCAGCAGGAAGCCGAGCCCCGACCGGATCGGGAGCCTGGTGCTCATCCCCGGCGGCCCCGGCAATGCCGGTCTACCCCTCGCGGGCTGGTGGGCGAGCTGGTTCTCCGACGACATCCTCGAGCACTTCGACCTCGTGACCTTCGACCCACGCGGCACCGGATCGTCGGCGCCCATCAACTGCGCGAAGGTCCCCGAGGACGATCGACCGTCCTTCATTGCGCACCTGCTGACCAAGAAGGGTTTCGCCAAGGCGGCCTCGGCCTTCCGTCATCTCACCGACGCGTGCCTCGATCGGCTCGGCGACACCGCGCCGTACTTCAACACGACGGCGACGGCACAGGACCTCGACCTGTTGCGCGAGGCGCTCGGCGACGAGCGGCTCACCGCCCTCGGCTGGTCGTACGGCGCGAAGCTCGGCGCCGAGTACGCCCGCCACTATCCGGACCGGGTCCGAGCGCTGGTGCTGGACGCACCCAGCGACTCGACGATCCCCGCCGTCGAGGTTGCGGCGCGGCAGGTCCACGGGTTCGAGTCCTCGCTGAAGCAGTGGGCGGCACGATGCCCGGACCGGCCCACCTGCGCCGACCTGAGCAAGCCGATCGGGTTCGTCCGGAGTCTGGTCGCGACCGCCGACCGGCGCCCGATCCGGAGCAGCCGCCCCCAGGACGCTCTGCCGGCCTCCGGTGCCACCGTCCTCGACGCTGTCGTGGCGATGCTCTACGACTCCAGGGAGTGGTGGCGGCTGGACACCGCCCTGCACGAGGCAGCCGGGGGCGACGCGGCGGGTCTGTTCGACGGCATCCAGCACCTGCAGGGACCCCCTGTCTCCGACGATCCCGACCGGCCCGAGCCGAACGACGCGAACTACGTCATCAACTGCAACGACCGCCCGCCCGGCCCCTCGGTGCGTGAGATTCGCGCCGGGGCCCGCCGTCTCGCCGCGGACAACTCCGTCTTCGGCGAATGGGGCTCGTGGTCCCTGTACGGCTGCCGCTCTTGGCAGCCTGATCGCACCCCACTCGCTGACCCGGTGGCACCGGACGCGGCACCGATCGTCGTTGTCGGGACGGTGCACGACCCCGCAACCCCATACGAGGGCGCAGTTCGCATCGCCGACGTCCTGGGGAGCGGACACCTGCTGACCTGGGAGGGCCGGGGCCACACGGCGTACGGCACCTCGGCCTGCGTGACCGAGTTGGCCGACGAGTATCTGGTCACGCTCAGGCTTCCCGCGGAAGGAGCGCGCTGCCCTGCCTGACCCGCTGTCGAGGGGCTCACGGCGTCGTGCCCCGCTGAGTCCGCCGAATCCGGTGAGGTTCGCGACCGTTACATGAGCAGGGCAATCCCGACCGCGATCCTCCTGGGAGCAGCCACCATCCTGCCCGTCAAACGGGTCCGCTGAGCCGGCCCGCCTAGGCTTCCGTCCCATGGCCCACTCCGAGCCGATCTTCGAGACAGCCAGGCTGTACGCGCGGCCGATGGGACAGGGCGATCTCGAGGAGTTCGTGACCTATCGCGCCGACCCGGAGGTCGCTCGCTTCCAGAGCTGGAGTGGCTACTCCGTGGCCGACGGTCAAGCGCTCCTGGACTCGATGGAAGGGCATCGACTGGGCACACCGGGGGAGTGGTACCAGCTTGCGCTGGAGGAACGCTCGGGGGGCGCCCTCGTGGGCGATCTCGCGTCCAAGGTCAGCCTGAGCGAGCCGCGGGAGATGGAGGTGGGCTTCACTCTCGCCCCTGCTCATCAGGGCAAGGGCTACGGCACCGAGGCGCTGCGCGGTCTGCTCGATGTCGCCTTCGGCACCCTCGGGCTGCACCGTGTGATCGCCGTGACTGACGCACTGAACGTGTCCGCAGCCGCCTTGCTGGGGCGGGTCGGCATGCGGCGAGAGGCCCACTTCCACGAGAACGTCTTCTTCAAGAGTGCCTGGGGAAGCGAGTTCCTCTTCGCCCTGCTCGAGCACGAGTGGAGGAGACCTGCTCAGCGCCACCGTTCTCCAGAGGCGCGCACGTAGTTGGGCCACACGTACTGCCACGAGAATCACTGCGACCAGGAGCAGCCGACCAGTGCCTCGGTCGTGGGCTCAGCGGGTGCGGTGAAGGACATGAGCTACTCCCGTTCGGTCTGGATGGTTGGGACGTCCTCAGTGGGCGTCACCGAGATGAGCGTTGCGCCGAGGTCGCGCACCTTGGCGAGGAGGCCGTGCAGTGCGGCCTGATCGGCCACGAGCCCGCGCAGGGTCGTCGGGAGCACCGGCAACTCCACCGGCGCCCATCTTCACTACGAGCAGCGTCTTCTCGGTGGTCGAGCCGCGTCGAGACCACGAAACCGATCAAAGCGCACCTGTGGAAAATGCTCAGAACCCTTGTCACGTAAGGGCTCCCGGCGTAGAATCGAACCCAAGTTCGAGCCACGAAATGCGATACCGACAGGCTCGACCCGACCCTCCCGATGCGGCCATCGGGTGGGGCGCCTTACTCGGGAGGAGGAACCCGCCGGATGCGCGACGACCACGACGACCGCCACTCCGGCGCCGGCCTGCCGCCCGCACCCGAATGGGCGGTCCCGGGCTGTGAACGACGCTCGGTCCTGGTCGCGGGGGTGCTCGAGGGTCTCGATCAACGGGTCGGGGTGCTGCTCGACCTCGACCCCACCTACCTCTCCACCGCCGACAAACGCGACCTCCTGGTCGCACTGACCCGACTCGAAACCCGGGTGACCGCGGCGAAGCTCGCGGTGATCGCCGGCTCCGAGGACGTCGCCGACGCCGACGGCGCCCGCGACGTCGCCGCCTGGCTCACCTCCACCTGCCAGGTCGACCGCACCACTGCACGCCGTCAGCAACGCCTCGCGCGAGCGCTGGCCACCAAACGCCCCGCGCTGGCCGACAGGCTGGCGCGGGGTGAGGTCAACCTCGAGCAGGCGCAGGTGATCGCCACCGGCCTGGACAAGCTCCCGGCCGACGTGCCCGCCGAGGTCAAGACGAAGGCCGAGGAGCACCTGGTCGCCCAAGCCGCCGACCACCCGCCCCGCGAGCTGCGGATCCTGACCCGCCGGGTCCTCGACGTCGTCGCCCCCGACCTCGGCGAAGAAGAAGAGCGCAAGGCCCTCGAAGCCGAGGAAGCCGAAGCACGCAAGAAGACCCGACTCTTCACGAGGTCTCACGGTGACGGCAGCACCTCGGTGATCGCCCGGGTCCCCGACCTCGTCGCCTCCCGGCTGCTCACCCACCTGCAGGCGTACCTCAACCCGCGCACGGAGCGAAGCTCCGTGAAAGCCGACCCGTCGCAAACGCACCGGGGGAGCGGAGCGGGGGAGGGCGGCTTGCGACGCGTCGGCGCCCCACCCACCGACGTCGCGACGCAAGGCGACGTCCTTGCAGACGACGGGGAGCCCACCCCCTACGACGTCCGCCTCGGCCACGCCTTCTGCTCCCTCCTCGAACACCTCGACCCGCACCGGCTGCCCATCCATGGCGGAGACGCCACCAGCGTGGTCGTCACCATCGACCACGACACCCTCCGTACCGGCCTCGGTCTCGCCACCACCAGCACCGGCGAGGTCATCACCGCGAGCGAAGCCAGACGACTGGCCTGCACCGCCGGCATCCTCCCCGCCGTCCTCGACGGCAAGACCCGGGTGCTCGACCTCGGCCGCACCCAACGCCTCTTCACCCCCGCCCAACGCAAAGCCCTCGCCATCCGCGACCGCGAATGTCGCGCCGACGGGTGCGACATCCCCGCGGCGTGGTGCGAGGCCCATCACGAGACCCCGTGGTCACAAGGCGGACCCACCGACCTCGACAACGCCCTCCTCCTCTGCTCCTTCCACCACCACCGCGCCCACGACCCCACCTACCACCAAACCAAGCTCCCCAACGGCGACCACCGCTACCACCGGCGCAGATAGGCCACTCCTTCGGCGCGGGTTCTCGGTTGCGGACACGGGTTGACGAGGCCGTTCCACATCAGTCGATTCGGCCCTGCCCGCCGCGAACCAGTCCGCCCGCGGTGTGGCACCAAACCGCGCAGATCCGGCTCCTTCACCGGCGTTGCGCTCGTTCGTCGATCGGGCCTCCGGGTCGGGTAGGAGCTCGAAGACCTCTTGCGCACAGCGGCAGGCGGCGGCGATCTTGGCCTGCCCCACGCCAGCGCCTGCTCGCGTGCTGGGTCCCCGACCGCGAATACACGGAGGTGCTCCAGTCCGCGGCCTCCTCCGGCCGCCTACCACCCTCTTCTACGAATGCCTCGCGCCCGATCCGACGGCCTGTCGGCAGGCCTTTGTCGACTGAGCATGGGCAAGGCGAGCGAGCCGCGACCGGCGATGCCGTTCGTGTGCTCGTCGACCGCCACGCACTGCGTGATAGCCGTTTCGCCAGTCCGCGAGCCCTACTCGCCGTCAGCCCTTCCGCGGAGGAACGACCGGACCATCTCGATCGTGTCGGCCTCCGCGACGGTCTTGTCGTCCCGGTAGCGGACGACGCGGGCGAAGCGGAGGGCGAGGCCGCCGGGGTAGCGGGTGGAGCGCTGGAGGCCGTCGAAGGCGACCTCGACGACCTGCTCGGGCCGGAGGTGGACGACGTACCCTCCATTTGCTGGGCCGTCGGCGGGCGAGGTGGCGAGCTCGGTGAAGCGCTCGGTCTGCCAGGCGAGCATCTCGTCGGTCATCCCCTTGAAGGTCTTGCCGAGCATGGTGAAGCCGGTGGGGGAGGCGGGGTCGCGAGCACCGAGGTGGATGTTGGAGAGCCAGCCACGGCGTCGGCCGCTGCCCCGCTCGACCGCGAGCACGACCAGGTCGAGGGTGTGCACGGGTTTGACCTTGACCCAGGCCGCGCCGCGGCGACCGGCGTCGTACGGAGCGTCGAGGCGCTTGACGACGACGCCCTCGTGGCCGTCGTGCAGCGCCTGATCGCCGAACCGCGCCACCTCGGCGGCGTCGTCGGTGACCAGGCGCGGCACCCGGTGGTCCGCCGGCACGAGTCGGGCGAGAGCCTCGGCCCGCTCGTGACCGGGGCGGTCGAGCAGGTCGTCGCCGTCGAGGTGCAGGACGTCGAAGAAGTACGGCGTGACCGCGGCCTCCCAGCCGGCGGCGCCGCCCTGCGCGGTGCGCGACGCGGTCTCCTGGAAGGGGCGGGGCCGGCCGTCGTCGGCGAGTGCGAGGCCCTCCCCGTCGAGCACGAACCGGTCGGCCGGCAGTGTGCGGGCGAGCGCGACCACCTCGGGCAGCCGGGCGGTGATGTCGTCGAGGCTGCGGGTCGCGACGACGACGTCGTCGCCGTCACGATGGACCTGCAGGCGGATCCCGTCGAGCTTGACCTCGACGGCCACCGCTCCGCCGTCGGGAGCGACCTTCGCGACCGCCGCCTCGATGTCGGATGCGCTGCTGGCGAGCATGGGCCGCACCGGGCGACCGACTTCGAGCCGGAAGCCCGCGAGCGCGTCGGGACCGCCGGTCAGGGCCGCCACGGCGACCGCCACGCTGCTGCCGGCAAGCATCGCTGCGCGACGTACGTCGGCGACCGGTAGCTCGGCGGCCGCGGCGACCGCCTCCTGCAGCAGCGCGTCGAGGGCACCTTGGCGCACCTCGCCCGTGACCAGCCCCCGCAGCCAGGCCTGCTCGCCTGCGGTCGCGCGCCCGAAGAGGGCCGCGACCGCGTCGGCGCGGGACTGCTGCGAGCCGGGGCCGGACAGGCCGGCGATCTGCTCGAAGGCGTCGTGGACGGCGCCCGGGGTGAGCATGGGGTCGTCCGCCGGCTCGGGCAGGGACCGAAGGCCGCGCCAGCCGAGCCCCGTGCGTCGCTGACGCAGCCCGCCCGCCAGGTAGGCGGCGACCGTCTCGATCTCGTCGGCAGGCGTGTGCCGCAGGCAGTCGGCCAACGCGGCGACCTTCGCCTTGCGAGAGCGGGTGGCGGCGACCGCGCGACTCGTCTCGACGATCTCGGCCAGCAGCATGGGCGACAGTCTGCCCGGTGGCGCCGACAGCGTCGGAGAGACCGGACGGCTGCGCGACGTCGGGGAGCAAGCGTAGGGTGTGCGGATCGACGTGACCAGGTCATGGGGGACCTGGTCGCCGACGGGGATATCCGGGGGGATTCCATGGGGGACCGTATTCGGCGCACGCCAGCGCTCATCGTGGTCGCGCTGCTCGCGACCATGCTCGCCGTCACCGGCGGGCCGTCGACGGCCAGTTCGTCGAGCGCGCCGCAGTCATCGGCGGCGCTTGCGCCGGCGTCGACCTACGCCGGGCTCGCGGTCACGCGGGTGCTGTCGGGGCTGCAGCAGCCGGTCGCGACCCGGTTCGCGCCCGACGGCCGGGTCTATATCGCCGAGAAGTCCGGCATCGTCAAGGTCTTCGACAGCCCTTCCGACACGGGCGCCGACATCGCCCTCGATCTGCGCACCCAGGTTCAGAGCTACAGCGACCGGGGCCTCCTCGGCCTCGCGCTGGATCCCAGGTTCGCCGACGGCAGGCCCTACCTCTATACGCTCTTCACCTACGACCGTGAGCCGTTCGGCGGCAACACGTCGATGCCGCGCTGGGGCGACACCTGTCCCACGCCGCCCGGGGCCAACGACGACGGCTGCGTGGTCAGCGCCAGGCTCGTGCGCTTCGACGTCGACCGGACGACCGGCCGCGCCCAGGTCGGCACGGCGAAGGTGCTCCTCGACGGCGTCGGCGGCGCGCAGGGCGGGTGGTGCAACCAGTTCCCATCCCACGCCATCGGCACGATCGAGTTCGGCGCCGACGGGATGCTGTACGCCGGCTCCGGTGACGGCGCGAGCTACAACGCCGTCGACTACGGGCAGTTCGGCGGCAGCACGCCGGACTCGCCTACGCCCAAGAACCCCTGCAACGACGGCCCGACCGGCCGCGGGACCGCGCCGCCGCCAGGCACGTCGCTCGGCGGCGCCCTGCGCTCGCAGTCCGTTCGCGCGGGGACAGCAAACGGCTATCAGGCCTGGGACGGCGCGATCCTGCGCATCGATCCCGACACCGGTGCGGCGCCGGCCGACAACCCACTCGTCGGCAACGGCCGCGCCGGCGACGACCGGATCGTCGCCTACGGTCTGCGCAACCCCTACCGCTTCTCCTTCCGCCCCGGCACCGACGAGCTGTGGCTGGGTGAGGTCGGCTGGGGCACCTTCGAGGAGATCAACAGGTTCGCGACCGGGCCGGGGCAGTCGTCAGTGCCCAACTTCGGCTGGCCGTGCTACGAAGGGCCGGGCAAGCAGGGCGGCTATGACAGCGCCGACATCGGCCTCTGCGAGTCGCTCTACGCCAGCGGCGACCAGACGATCGGCGGAGTCTCGAGCCCCCTGGCCGCGCCTCA
Source organism: uncultured Actinomycetota bacterium (assembly GCA_963767345.1). Classification (GTDB taxonomy): domain Bacteria; phylum Actinomycetota; class Actinomycetes; order Propionibacteriales; family Nocardioidaceae; genus Nocardioides. The sequence goes on along the minus strand of CAVYDO010000002.1, from coordinate 488,547 downwards.
CTTCGCCTGGCCGCGAGGCGGTGAGCAGCCGGCCGCAGGCTGCTCGAGCAGCGGCGGCGGGTCGGCGACGGGAGGCGTCTTCGTCACCAACCAGGCCTGGCCGACGGCGCTGCACGGAGCCTACGTCTTCTCCGACTACGTCCGCGGGTGCATCGTCGCGATGCCGCTGACCGACGGCCAGCCCGACCCGGCCAAGCGGGTCCGGATCGCCGGCGGGACCGCTGCCGTCAACTTCGTCAACGGCCCGGGTGCGGACATCTACTTCCTAGACATCGTCGAGGGGACGCTCAACCGGATCCGCTCCACCGCCGGCAATATCGCGCCGCAGCCGGAGCTCGTCGCGTCACCCGAGGCCGGGCAGCTCCCGCTCGCGGTGAGCTTCGACGCGCGTGGCACGACCGACCCCAACCCGGGCGATGTCCTCGCCTACACGTGGGACCTCGACGGCGACGGCACCTGCGACGACGGCACGGGCGCCACGATCGGTCGTACCTACTCGGCGGCGGGCAGGGTCACCGTGACGGTCTGTGTCAGCGACGGGTTGGCGACGGCCGAGGCGACCACGGTGATCCATCCGGGACGGACGGCGCCGCGGGTCACCACGATGACCTCGACCGCCGACCAGATCGGCTACGCGGTCGGCGACCCGATCAGCATCAGCGCGGCGGCGGTCGAGCAGGAAGGGGCCATTCCGGCGACCTCGTTCGAGTGGGACGTCACCATCCAGCACTGCACGAGCCCCGAGTCGGCGTCGTGCCACCAGCACCTCCTGCAGACCTTCCAGGACTCGAGGTCGATCACGATCAACGGGCCCGACCACGACTACTACGCGTACCTGGAGGTCGACGTACGGGCCACCGACCGACAAGGCCTGGTCGCCCGGCGGACGCTGGAGATCCGGCCGCGGATCTCGCCGATCACCCTGGCTACCGAGCCGGCCGGCATCCCGGTCAGTGTCGGGCCCGGCAACGGCGTGAGCCCGTTCGTGCAGGGCATGTTCGAGGCGGGCCACCTTCAGCTCCTGGTGCCCGACCAGGCGACGGTCGACGGTGTGGGCTACACCTTCGCCGGCTGGGCCGACGGCTCCCAGGCCGGTGTACGCCGTGACGAGAAGGTGCCGGCCGGGGCGCGCACCTACACCGCGCGCTACCGGCGCACCGACGGCCCGCCGACCCCGCCGACCCCGACCCCGCCGACGCCGACCCCGCCGACGGGTACGGCGTACTTCCGCGAGCACGCGCTCGCCGCGATGGCGGGGCGTGTGCTCACAGGCGACTTCGCCGGCTCACCGGCCGACGACGTGCTGCTAGCGCGCAGGCGCAAGGCGACGCTGCGGATCAGCGACGGCAGCGGTGGCTTCAAGACGACGACGATCCGGCGCCGGGCGCTGCGCCGAGCGGTGGTCGGAGACTTCGTCGGCGACGCGCGCGACGAGATCCTCTTCTACGGCCGCGGCGGGGAGGGCAGGCTGTGGCGCTTCGACCGCCTTCCCCGGTCGTCCACGAAGATCGCCGTGCGCGCCGCGAGTCTTCGAGTGCCGAGACGTGCCGTCGGGATCACGCTCGGACACGAGAGGCACGCCGACGAGGTGCTGTGGCGCGGACGTGGTGAGCAGGCCAGCGTGCTCGCGTTCCGCTGGCGAGGACGCCGGCTGTCGCTGATCTCTACCGCGATGCGGGTGCCGCGACGAGGCAGCCCGCGGGTGGGCGACTTCGACGGCAACGGGACGGCCGACGTGCTGTGGAGCGCGTCCGGCACCGGCTCGGTGTGGCTCACCGGGCGTCGTCGCCGGACGACGGGCGTGGTCCGCCGACTCGGATTCGACGCGACCGCCGGCCGGCCCCTGGTCGGTGACTTCCTCGGCACGGGCCGTGACCAGTTCCTGCTCCACGGGCGCGGCGCCGACGTCGTCGTGCGCATCGCGGGTCGCCGGCTCGTCAGCCGGGCCATCGACACCGACCTCGCCGGACGGGCGTACGTCGTGCCGGGTGCGACCGACCGGGTGCTCGTGGCCGGCTCGGAGCGGTTGTCCCTGGTCTCGATCGGTCAGCAGGTGGAGGTGCTCGACACCGGCAACGCGACACGGGCGCCGGCGTCCGCCATCCCCGGCGACTTCGACGGCTCGGCCGACGGCGACCTGCTGTGGGTCCCCGCCCGCGGCCGGTCCGGTCCGTCCTGGCTCTACCTCAGGTGAGCGAGTCTCACGACTGACCGCCGATGCGGGTGCGGACCTCGTAGAGCTCGGGGAAGAAGGTGAGGTCGAGCGCGCGGCGGAGGAAGTCGACCCCCGACGAGCCGCCGGTGCCGTGCTTGTGGCCGATCGTGCGCTGCACGACCTGGAGGTGCCGGAAGCGCCACTCCTGGAAGCTGTCCTCGATGTCGACGAGCTCCTCGCAGGTCTCGTAGACACCCCAGTGCTCGTGCGGCTCGGCGTACACCTCGGCGAAGACGTCCACGAGGCCGGGTTGGAGACGGTAGGGGAGGGCGAGGTCGCGTTCCAGAGCGGACGCAGGCACGGCGTAGCCGCGGCGCGCGAGGTAGCCGAGGAACTCGTCGTAGAGGGACGGCTCGGCGAGCAGCCGGGTGAGCTCGGCGCGCGCGGCGGGGTCGTGCTTGAAGACCTTGACCATGTCGGCGTCCTTGTTGCCGAGCAGGAACTCGACCTCGCGGTACTGCGCGGACTGAAAGCCGCTGGACGTCGCGAGGAACGGCCGGATCTCGGCGTACTCGCTCGGCGTCATCGTCGCGAGCACTGCCCACTGGTCGGTCAGCACGTGCTGGATGTGCTTGATCCTCGCCATCCGCTTCAGCGCGGGCGCGAGCTCGTCCTCGCGGAGCAGGGCCCGCGCCGAGCGCAGCTCGTGGACCATCAGCTTGAGCCACAGCTCCGAGGTCTGGTGCTGGACGATGAACAGCAGCTCGTCGTGCTGCGGCGGGTGTGACTGCGGCTGCTGGGCGGCGAGCAGGAGGTCGAGCCGCAGGTAGTCGCCGTACGACATCTGCCGGCTGAGGTCGACCTCGATGCCGTCCTCGAGCTCGCGCTTGATCTCGGGCTCGGTGTCGCCGTCGCTCACGCCCGCAACCTATCGTGGGGCCGTGGACGCAGGAGTGCGACGGGAGTGGCGGCCGGGCTGGGCATGCCCGGCGGTGCGGATCCTGCGCCAGCAGCGGCGCGGCGCCGGCGACCCGACGTACCGTGACGACGCCGGAACGGTGTGGCGCGGCGTCCGTACGCCGGCGGGGCCGGCGACGATCGCGGTGCGGCCGCGCCCCGCCGAGGGGCTGGTCGAGGCGCAGGCGTGGGGGGCGGGCGCGCAGTGGGCGCTCGACTCGCTGCCCGGGCTGCTCGGCGCCGACGACGACCCGGGCGACTTCGACCCGAGGCTGCCCGAGCTGGTCGAGGCCTGGCGCCGCTCCCCGCACTGGCGGTTCGGCCGCAGCGGGCTGGTCATCCAGTCGCTGGTCCCGACGATCATCGAGCAGAGGGTCACCGGGCAGGAGGCGTTCGCCGGCTACCGGCGACTCGTCCAGCGGTACGGCGAGCGGGCACCCGGGCCGGGGGCCGAGCGCCGCCTCTGGGTGCCGCCGACGCCCGAGGAGGTCCTGCGCGTCCCGAGCTGGGAGTGGCTGCGCATGCACATCGACCCGGCCAGGTCGCGGGCTCTGGTGCGCGCCTGCCGGGTCGCCGACGCGCTCGAACGGGCCGGCTCGCGCGGCCCCGACGCCCTCGACCGTGCGCTGCGCAGCATCCCGGGCGTCGGCCGGTGGAGCAGCGCGGAGGTGCGCTCGGTCGCTCTCGGCGACCCCGACGCGGTGAGCTTCGGCGACTACCACGTCGCCAAGGACGTCGGCTGGGCCGTCACCGGCCGGCCCTTCGACGACGGCCAGCTCGAGGGGTTTCTCGAGCCGTGGCGCCCGCAGCGCAACCGGGCGGTCGGCCTCATCCAGTACGCCGCCGGGCATCGGCCCCGGCGCGGCGCACGCATGGCGCCGCGCACCCACCTGCCGGTCACCTGACCGCGACCCTGGCGCGCTGTGGCAGACTGATCGGGACGAGCGAACAGCTCGCGTGCTCTGGGGTCGGTGCAATTCCGAGCCGGCGGTGACTGATCCGAAGCTTCCTCGCTTCGCTTCAGAAGTCCGCGACCCTCGCACAAGCCAGTGCGAGGTTGACCAGGTGCAACTCCTGGACCGACGGTGAAAGTCCGGATGGGAAGCGCACGCACGGTGTTCCTCATCGGATGCCCCACCCGGCCGGGCAGGGCACCCCGATGGCGACGCAGGTCAGGCCCCAGGGTCCGCGAGCGGACGACCAGAGGGCCCATCGATGACCGGCAGCACCGTGACCCAGGCGGCACCGCCTGACGACGCACGGATCTCCGCTGCCATGCGTCGCGCGCTCGACCTCGCCGCGCGCCCCGGCGTACCGCTCGGTCCCAACCCCCGGGTCGGCTGCGTGCTGCTCGCGGCCGACGGCACCATCGTGGGAGAGGGTCACCACCGAGGGGCGGGCACGCCGCACGCCGAGGCCGACGCCCTCGCCGCGGCCGGCGACCGGGCCCGCGACGCGACCGCCGTGGTCACTCTCGAGCCGTGCAACCACACCGGGCGCACGGGGCCCTGTGCCGAGGCGCTCATCGCCGCCGGCGTACGGCGCGTCGTGTTCGCGCAGGCCGACCCCAACCCGGTCGCGAGAGGTGGCGCGGAGAGCCTGAGGGGGGCCGGGATCGAGGTCGAGAGTGGGCTCCTCGCCGACGAGGCACGCGCGCTGAACCGGGTCTGGACCTTCGCCGTGGCGCATCAGCGGCCCTTCGTCACCTGGAAGTTCGCCACCACCCTCGACGGCCGCAGTGCCGCTGCCGACGGCACCAGCCGTTGGGTGTCCGGCAGGGCCGCCCGACTCGACACCCACCGCCTCCGCGCGATCTGCGACGTGATGCTCGTCGGCACCAACACGGTCGAGGTCGACGACCCGCTGTTGACGGTCCGCGACGAGCATGGCCGGCCGCTGCCTCACCAGCCGCTGCGGGCGGTGATGGGGCAACGCGACCTGCCCGAGACGATGCGGATCTTCGACGGCCAGGCGCCCAGCGTGCACCTTCGCACCCGTGACCCGCAGGTGGCCCTGACCGACCTCTACGCCCGCGACCGCCAGCATGTCCTGCTCGAGGGCGGCGCCACCCTGGCCGCGGCCTTCCTGCGGGCCGGCCTGGTCGACGAGATCGTCGTGTACGTCGCACCCCTCCTGCTCGGCTCCGGCCGCAGCGCCGTCGCCGATCTCGGCATCGCCACCATCGGTGACGCCCTCCGGCCGCGGGTCACCGACATCACCGTGCTGCCGGGCATCGACGGTGAGGAACCCGACGTCCGGCTCGTCCTGACCCCGACGCCCGCACCACGAGAACCCGCACCACGAGAAGAGGACTGAGGAAGTTGTTCACCGGAATCGTCGAGGAGCTCGGCACGGTCGTCGCGGTCGAGGACCGGGGCGACGCGCTGAGGCTCACCATCGGCGCCGCCACCGTGCTCGAGGACGCCCGCCCCGGCGACTCGATCGCCGTCGACGGCTGCTGTCTCACCGTGGCCTCCCTTCGAGACGCCTCGTCCCTCGGCTCCTCAGGACAGGCGACAGGCTCGACCAGCGAGAACGGCGAGCCCGACCAGTTCACCGCCGACGTCATGCAGGAGACGCTCGACAAGACCAGCCTCGCCGGGGTGGCCCCGGGCGACCGGGTCAACCTCGAGCGGCCCGTCACCGTCGAGAGCCGCCTCGGCGGGCACATCGTGCAGGGGCACGTCGACGGCGTGGGGAGGATCCTGCGCCGCACTCCCTGCGAGCACGGTGGCGTCGTGGTGTGGGAGGTCGTCGAGATCTCCCTGCCCGCGCCGCTGGCCCGCTACCTCGTCGACAAGGGCTCGATCGCGGTCGACGGGATCAGCCTCACCGTCGTCGAGGCCGGCGACGCCGCGTTCACGGTCAGCCTGATACCCGAGACGCTCGCCCGGACTTCGCTCGGCCGCAAGGGGGTCGGCGACGTGGTCAACCTCGAGGCCGATGTCCTTGCCAAGCACGTCGAGAAGCTGCTGCTGAGCGGCGTGCGGCCGGGAGGTGAGCAGGCGTGAGCGAGAGGAGACACCTCGTCGAGCACGAGAGCATCCGCCTCGACCCGATCGAGCGGGCGATCGCCGACATCGCGGCGGGCAGGGCCGTCGTGGTCGTCGACGACGAGGACCGCGAGAACGAGGGCGACATCATCTTCGCGGCCAGCAAGGCGACGCCCGAGCTGATGGCGTTCACGATCCGCTACTCCAGTGGCGTGATCTGCGTGCCGATGCCGGCAGAGATGCTCGACCGGCTCGAGGTCCCGCTGATGACGCCGCACAACAAGGACCGGCTGCGCACGGCGTACACGATCTCCGTCGACGCCCGGGACGGCGTCACGACGGGGATCAGCGCCGCCGACCGCGCCCACACGGTGCGGGTGCTCGCCGACTCCGCCACCGAGCCTTGGGAGCTGACCCGGCCCGGTCACGTCTTCCCGCTTCGCTATCGCCAGGGCGGCGTGCTGGCGCGGCGCGGGCACACCGAGGCGGCCGTCGACCTCGCGAGGCTCGCCGGGCTCACACCCGCCGGGGTCCTGGTCGAGGTCGTCAACGACGACGGCACGATGAAGCGCGCACCCGAGCTGCGGGAGTTCGCCGACGAGCATGGTCTGGCGATGATCTCCATCGAGCAGCTCGTGCGCTACCGGCGGCGGCACGACGTGCTCGTCGAGCGCGTGGCGCAGACGCGGCTGCCGACCCGCTACGGCGAGTTCACGGCGTACGGCTTCCGGATCGAGCCGGACGGCTCCGAGCACATCGCCCTCGTCTACGGCGACGATGCGCCCGACGACGATGCGCCGGGCGGCGCGCCGGAGGGCCCGCTGCCGAGGCTGACCCGGGTGCACTCGGAGTGCCTGACCGGTGACGTCTTCGGCAGCCGGCGCTGCGACTGCGGCCCGCAGCTGGAGGAGTCCCTGGCCCGCATCGTCGAGGCCGGCAGCGGAGTCGTGGTCTACCTGCGAGGACATGAGGGACGCGGTATCGGGCTGCTCGCCAAGCTCTCGGCGTACGAGCTCCAGGACGGCGGCCGCGACACCGTCGACGCCAATCTCGACCTCGGCTACCCGGTCGATGCGCGCCACTACGGCGCCGCGACGCAGATCCTGCACGACCTCGGCGTGGACCGGGTGCGGCTGTTGACCAACAATCCCGACAAGGTCACCGAGCTCGAGGCGTACGGCGTGGAGGTCACCGAGCGCGTGCCGCTGACGCCGAGGCCCAACGGCCACAACCTCGCCTACCTCACCACCAAGCGCGACCGGATGGGTCACCTGCTGCCCGACCTCGCCACCGACCAGGTCACGGTGTCCGGCAGGGTGGCCGACGACGAAGGAGCCACCCCATGAGCGGAGCCGGAGCCCCGACGACCGAGCCGGTCGACTGCAGCGACCTCAAGGTCGCCGTCGTGGCCGCGAGCTGGCACGAGCAGGTGATGGACGGCCTGCTGGCCGGAGCTGCGAGGGCGATCGCCGACCACCGCGTGGTCGAGTCGGTGGTGGTGCGGGTGCCGGGCACCTTCGAGCTGCCGGTGGCGGCGGGTGCGCTGGCCGCGCGCGGGTACGACGCGGTGGTCGCGCTCGGCGTCGTGATCCGCGGTGGCACGCCGCACTTCGAGTACGTCTGCAGCGCCGCGACCGACGGACTCACCCGGGTCTCCCTCGACCACTCGGTGCCGGTCGGCTTCGGCGTCCTCACCTGCGACGACGAGGCCCAGGCCCTCGACCGCGCCGGGCTCGACGGCTCCCACGAGGACAAGGGCTACGAGGCCGCCGCCGCCGCCCTCGCCACCGCCCGCGCACTGGCCGAGACGCCGGCCGAACCGGGCTGATCCGCGGACGCATACCCGACCCTGCTCACTGGTTGTCTCTGATTACGTGGAGTGATCAGAGACAACCAGTGAACGGGGCCCACTCCTTGGGGATCGACAGACAGGCCGCTGTGCGTGCCGGCACGGACGGGAGAGCCATGTCATCAACGCAGGAAGAACTTGGCGGGCCGAGTCAGAGAATGGGCCGAGTCAGAGAACGGGCCGAGTCAGAGAACGGGCAGAGTCAGAGAAGCGGGCGCAGGGGCGCGAGGAAGTGCTCGGTGAACTTCCGGTGCAGGTCGCGTGCCTCCCACTCCGGGCTGGTGAGCTCGAGGCAGTTGGTGAGGTCGTTGCGGAAGATCTCCTCCATGCGGCCCGCGAAGCCGGAGTCGATGATCTCGACGTTGATCTCGTAGTTGCCCTGCAGCGAGAGCCGGTCGATGTTGGCGGTGCCGACGGTGGACCAGTTGCCGTCGATGGTGGCGGTCTTGGAGTGCACCATGGCGTCCTTGAAGCGGAAGATCCGCACGCCGTCACCCAGCAGCATCGAGAAGTACCCGCGAGAGATCCAGTCGGCGACGATGTGGTTGGACTTCAGCGGCAGCAGGACGCGTACGTCGACCCCGCGTCCGGCCGCTTCGCGCAGGGCGTCGACGAAGTCCTGGTCGGGGATGAAGTAGGCCTGCGTGAGCCAGACGTTGCTGGCCGCGCGGTTGATCGCCTCGATGTACATCGCGCGGATCGGGAACATCCATTGCCGCGGGACGTTGCGCTGGAAGCGGATCCGCGACTCCCAGTGTGACGCCGTCTCGAGCAGCAGCGGCCGCTCGCTGCGGCCGATGCGCCGGCGACGGTAGAGGTTCCAGAAGTCGGCGAACGCGCGGGAGAGGTCCCACACGCCCGGTCCGACGATGCGGACATGGGTGTCGCGCCATTCGGTGGCGTACGCCGACCCGATGTTGTAGCCGCCCACGAAGCCGATCTGCTCGTCGACCACGAGGATCTTGCGGTGGTCGCGGCCGTAGCGGTCGATCCGCCAGAAGGCGAGGCCGGCGTTGTAGACGGGGTAGGGGAGCACCTTGAGTGCGGAGTCGAACCGCTTGAAGGCGGGCGACACGACGAGGTTGGCGAAGGTGTCGTAGATGACGTAGACATCGACGCCACGGCGGGCAGCGTCGGTGAGCGCCCGCTTGAAGCGCTCGCCGACCTCGTCTCCCTTCCAGATGTAGGTCTCGAAGAGGATCTGCCTCTTGGCGCCGGCGATCGCGGCGAGCATGTCGTCGTACAGATCCTGGCCGTAGGTGTAGGTCGTCACCTCGCTGTCGCCGATCTCCTCGCTCGCCGGCGGCGTGACGGGGAACGGCTTGGGCTTCTTCCCCCGGCGCCGGTAGGAGTCGACGAGCGTGAGCGCCGCAGCGAGCCCGACCTGGACGCCGAAGATCGTGAGCAGCAGGCGTCGCAGGAACGTCAGGACACGCTCGGCCGAGAGGGCCGTCGGTGAGGACTGGTCAGTGAACACCCGGCGACGCACGCGGTCAGCCTAGCCAGGGGGTCCGACACCCCTGCTCCGTCAGCTGGGTCACCCGAGGATCGGCGCGAGGACGGTCGCGTACGCCGCGGCGTCGGCCGGCCGGTCGCTGAGGAGGCGGAAGATGGCGGCGCGAACCATCAGCTGCCGCTCGACCGCGGAGGTCCAGCCGTCGACGGCGGCCGGGGAGGCGCCGTACCAGAGGACGCTGTCGAGGACGCAGACCGCCTCCGCCCAGCGCGGCGGCCGCCAGTATGGGGCGATGTCGATGACGAACGGCGCGCCTCGGGAGTCGAGCAGCACGTTGCCGGCCAGGTCCGCGTGGACGAGCTGCGACGGGCCGAGGTCGATGGTCTCGTCGCGGAGCGACAGCAGGTGCTCGACGAGGCGGAGTACGTCCCGCGTCTCGGTGCGGACCTGGTCGTCGACGGGCTCGCCGCCGAAGGCGCTCCGCTCGGCCCTCGCCCACCGGTCCTGCCGGGTGTCGAGCACGCCGGGGCGCTCGGTGACGGCGACCGCGAGTCGAGCGTGCAGCAGCCGACCTGCCGCGACCAGCACGTCGAGGTCGTCGCAGGTCCTCGTGCCGGGCTCGAAGGTGCTGGCGCCCCACCCGTCCACCACCCACTCGCCGTTGCGGGCAGGGACCGGGATCGCGAGGCGCAGGTCCCTCGGCGTACGGTCGGGCCGCTCCCTCAGCGAGACGGCCAGCCTCGCCACGACAGGGCACAGCCAGGCCATCACCGCCGCGTCACGGCCGGGAGAGAGCACCAGGTCGCCCGCTAGCACGCTGCTCCCCTGGCCGCCGGGGATCGGCCGCGCGGGCGCGGGCACGGCGAAGAGGTCGAGCACGTGTGGCGGCGGTCCCGAGGTCATCGGCCGCAGCCTAGCGAGCGGGTCTGTGTCACTCGGATCCCAGGTTGACCTGGGATGTTGTCACTGGACCCTGGTTGTACGGCGGGTGAAGTGACAACGTCCCAGGTGAACCTGGTCTGCGTGTGACGGCGTGCGACAAGCACTGTCGGCGGGCCCGTCTAGGCTCGCAGGCATGCGACCAGTGACCGATCTCGAGCGCCGGGTGGCGCCCTTCCGGGTGGAGTCCGACTTCGAGCCGAGCGGCGACCAGCCGGCGGCGATCAAGGACATCACCGAGCGGATCCGGGCGGGGGAGAAGGACGTCGTGCTGCTCGGTGCGACCGGCACCGGCAAGACCGCGACGGTGGCGTGGGTGGCCGAGCAGGTGCAGCGGCCGGTGCTGGTGCTGCAGCCCAACAAGACGCTGGCGGCCCAGTTCGCCAACGAGCTGCGCGAGCTCTTCCCCAACAACGCGGTGGAGTACTTCGTCTCCTACTACGACTACTACCAGCCCGAGGCCTACGTCCCGCAGACCGACACCTACATCGAGAAGGACTCCTCGATCAACGAGGAGGTCGAGCGGCTGCGCCACTCGGCGACCAACTCGCTGTTGACCCGGCGCGACGTGATCGTGGTCTCGACGGTCTCGTGCATCTACGGTCTCGGCACGCCGCAGGAGTACGTCGACCGGATGCTGCGGCTGCGGGTCGGAGACGAGATGGACCGCGACTCGGTGCTGAGACGATTGGTCGAGATCCAGTACACCCGCAACGACATGTCCTTCACCCGCGGCACCTTCCGGGTCCGCGGCGACACCCTCGAGATCTTCCCGGTCTACGAGGAGCTGGCGGTGCGGGTGGAGTTCTTCGGCGACGAGATCGAGCGGCTGATGACCCTCCACCCGGTGACCGGCGAGGTGCTCACCGACGACAAGGAGCTCCACGTCTTTCCCGCCACCCACTACGTGGCCGGGCCCGAGCGCATGGAGCGGGCCATCGCCGGCATCGAGACCGAGCTGACCGATCAGCTCGCGACCTTCGAGCGCCAGGGCAAGCTGCTGGAGGCGCAGCGGCTGCGGATGCGCACGACGTACGACATCGAGATGATGCGGCAGGTCGGCAGCTGCTCGGGCATCGAGAACTACTCGATGCACATCGACGGCCGCAGTCGCGGGTCGGCGCCCAACTGCCTGCTCGACTACTTCCCCGAGGACTTCCTGCTCGTGATCGACGAGTCGCATGTCGCCGTCCCACAGGTCGGCGGCATGTACGAGGGCGACATGTCCCGCAAGCGCAACCTGGTCGACCACGGCTTCCGGCTGCCGAGCGCGATGGACAACCGGCCGCTGCGCTGGGAGGAGTTCCTCGACCGGATCGGCCAGACCATCTACCTCTCCGCGACCCCCGGCAACTACGAGCTCGACAAGGTGACGCCCAAGGGCGGCCGGCCCGACGTCGTGGAGCAGATCATCCGGCCGACCGGGCTGGTCGACCCGCAGGTCGTCGTCAAGCAGACCAAGGGCCAGATCGACGACCTGATCCACGAGATCAACCAGAGGGTCGAGCGCGACGAGCGGGTGCTGGTCACCACCCTCACCAAGAAGATGTCCGAGGACCTCACCGACTACCTGCTCGACGCCGGCGTCCGCACCCGCTACCTCCACTCCGAGGTCGACACCCTCAAGCGCATCGAGCTGCTCCGCGATCTGCGGCTCGGGTTGTACGACGTGCTGGTCGGCATCAACCTGCTCCGCGAGGGTCTCGACCTGCCCGAGGTGTCGCTCGTGTCGATCCTCGATGCCGACAAGGAGGGCTTCCTGCGCTCGGACAAGTCGCTCATCCAGACCATCGGCCGCGCCGCGCGCAACGTCTCGGGCGAGGTGCACATGTACGCCGACAAGATCACGCCGTCGATGGCCTCGGCGATCGACGAGACCAACCGCCGCCGCGCCAAGCAGATCGACTACAACACCGAGCACGGCATCGACCCGACCCCGCTCCGCAAGCGCATCGCCGACATCTCCGCGATGCTCGCCCGCGAGGACGAGAACACCCAGGCGCTGCTGCAGACCTGGGCCGACGTCGGCCAGACCGGGCGCGCGGGCGGGGTGAAGCCGAAGAAGTCGCCGGTGCCCGCCCTCTCCAAGCTCCGCGAGGACAACCCGGACCTGCAGGGCCTCCCGAGCATGGACCTCGCCGAGCTCATCCAGCAGCTCACCGACCAGATGAGGCAGGCCGCCGCGGAGCTGCAGTTCGAGCTCGCGGCCCGGCTCCGCGACGAGATCGGCGACCTCAAGAAGGAGCTGCGGCAGATGATCGAGGGCACCAGGTAGGGCGAGTTCCGGGTCCTGGCGTTGGCTCGTTGGGTCGGCCGTCCGACCGAGGGAGCCCACACACGAGAGTCCGCTCCGACCTCCGCGCGTTCTGGGGGCGTTGCGGTGAGCGGCTGTGGCCATGGGCGGTGCGATTGCAGGATGTACGAAAGTGGAGTCTCCCCGCGACCAGGCCGTCGACTTTCGTACACCGTGCGCAGTGGGCGCGGGTGGCGGTTGCATTGGACGGCACCGCCCGGTCGCTCGCGTGCGCCATGGGCGCTGATGGCCCCCCATCGGCGCTGGGAAGCGCCACGAGGGTTCATCGGGCGCGCTCGTAGCGGGGCGCACCTTGGGTCGGTGACTCGAGCCGGTCAGTCGACCTTGGCGCGGGTGGTGAGCCCGACGAGCCGGGCGACCACCATGGCGACGTACAGGACGCCCGCGACCTGCTCGATGATAACGAGGGAGCGGGCCTGGCCGAGGATCGGCGTGACGTCGGAGAGGCCGACGCTGGTCAGCGTGGTGAAGGAGAGGAAGAGCAGCTCGAACCAGGTGCGCTCGCCGGGCCCGGACGCGGCCGTGAACGAGCCCGGCCACAGCACCTGGACCGCCACGTAGAGGTAGGCGAAGCCCCAGGCCACGACCGTGAACGCCGCACCGGTCGCGAACAGCTCGTCGGGCGTGACGTCGGAGTCGTGGAACAGGTAGCGGATGAAGCGGTAGGAGACGTAGAAGTAGAACGGCGCGTGGAAGACGGCCGAGCTCAGCAGCACCGCATCCGCGTTCGGGAAGAAGGCCTCGAGCACCGTGAGCACGAGCGCCGGGATGCCCAGAGCCAGCGTCAGCCAGGCGACCCTCTCGGTGCGGTTGACCGCCCAGAGCGCGGTGCCGAGCACCACGATGCCCACGACACCGAGCAGGGCACGACCCGCGGGCGAGTCGTCGAGGAACGGGTAGGCGAGCACCGCGAGCAGCTGCGCGGCAAGCAGCAGGGCGGAGGGATGGGCGCTCAGCACCCGGAGCAGACGACCCGACACCCGACGAGTCTAAGGAAGGCCGCTCTCGCGGCGGTGCTCCTTTCCCCGTGCGTCGCGATGAGCGAGGATCGGGCGGGTGAGCGACCCGGAGCCCGTGCTGGAGACCGACCTCATCGTCATCGGCGCGGGTCCCACCGGGCTGTTCGCCACCTACTACGCCGGCTTCCGCGGGCTGCGGGTCGCCCTCGTCGACTCGCTGCCCGAGCTCGGTGGGCAGATCACCGCGATGTACCCCGAGAAGGCGATCTTCGATGTCGCGGGCTTCCCGGACGTCAAGGGCCGCGACCTCGTGGCCGGTCTCGTCGAGCAGGCGGCCTCCGCGGACCCGACGTACCTGCTCGACCGCACGGCCAGCACGCTCGAGGCGGACGCCGACGCGCTCACCGTCGGCCTCGACGACGGCACGACCGTGCACGCCAAGGCGATGATCATCACCGCGGGCATCGGCAAGTTCAGCCCCCGTCCGCTCCCTGCGGGCGAGGGCTGGGTCGGGCGCGGGCTGGAGTTCTTCGTGCCGAGCTTCGAGCCGTACGCCGGCAAGGACGTCGTGATCGTCGGCGGAGGCGACAGCGCGTTCGACTGGGCTCTGCACCTGCAGCCGGTCGCGAGATCGGTCGCCCTCGTGCACCGTCGTGACGCCTTCCGGGCGCACCGGCGCACCGTCGACGCCGTCCGGGACGCCGGGGTCGAGCTCATCACGAAGGCCCAGGTCACCGGGCTGGCGGCTGACACCAGGACCGACGGGGGAGCGCTCACGGAGATCGAGATCACCGTTGCGGGCGAGGAGCCGGTACGCCGCCCGGCCCAGGCCGTCATCGCGGCCCTGGGGTTCATCGCGGACCTGGGCGCGTTGCAGGGGTGGGGCCTGGTGACCGAGCGACGGCACGTGGTCGTCGACCAGGCGATGCGCACCAACCTCCCTCGGGTCTTCGCGGCCGGCGACATCACCGAGTACCCCGGCAAGGTCCGCCTCATCGCGGTGGGCTTCGGCGAGGCGGCGACCGCCGTCAACAACGCCGCGGTCGCGATCGACCCGGCCGCCCACGTCTTCCCCGGCCACTCCAGCGAGGTCTGAACCGGCCGGAGTGGTCTCGACACGCCGCTCGTCCCTCGCGGCGGCTCGACCACCGAACGTCGGTCGAGCGGAGTCGAGACCACGCCCGCGGGTAGCCTTGCCGCTCCGGGTCGATTCCAGGAAGAGGTGGGGGAGTGCGGATCGCTCTGCTGTCCTACCGAAGCAAGCCGCATTGCGGTGGCCAGGGCATCTACGTCCGCCACCTGAGTCGCGAGCTCGTCGCGCTGGGGCACCAGGTGGAGGTGTTCTCCGGACCGCCGTACCCGGTGCTCGACGAGGGCGTGCGGCTGACGAGGGTGCCGAGCCTCGACCTCTATCGCGAGCCCGACCCGTTCCGGGTGCCAAGGCTGCGGGAGTTCCGCGACCTCGTGGACGTCGAGGAGTTCCTCACGATGTGCACGGCCGGCTTCCCCGAGCCGCGGACCTTCTCCCGGCGGGTGGTCCCGATCCTGGCCGCGCGCGCCGGCGACTTCGACGTCGTCCACGACAACCAGGTGCTCGGCTCGGGCCTGCTGAGGGTGGAGCCGGAGGTCGGCCTGCCGATGCTGACCACGATCCATCACCCGATCAGCTTCGACCGCCGGATCGACCTCGACGCGGCGCCGACCCGGCGCAAGCGGCTGGCCCTTCGTCGCTGGTACGGCTTCGTGCGGATGCAGGAGCGGGTCGCGCGGCGGGCGAGGCTGATCCTCACGCCCTCGGAGGCGTCCAAGCGAGACATCGCCCGCGACTTCGGGGTCGACCCGGCCCGCATGCGCGTCGTGCTCCTCGGCGTCGACGACGTGTTCATGCCGCCGACGAGGCCCCGTACGCCGGGGCGGCTGCTCGCGATGGCCAGCGCGGACATGCCGATGAAGGGCGTCTCCACCCTTCTCGAGGCCTTCGCCAAGCTCCGCACCGAGCGCGAGGTCGAGCTCTACCTGGTGACCAGGCCGACACCCGGCGGACGCACCGAGCAGCTCGTCGACAGCCTCGGCATCGGGGCCCACGTCCACTTCGTCAGCGGCGTGACCGAAGCCGAGCTCGTCGAGCTGATGGGCTCCGCAGAGGTCGCGTGTGTGCCGTCGCTCTACGAGGGCTTCTCGTTGCCGACCGCCGAGCTGATGGCCTGCGAGACGCCCCTCGTGGCCTCCGACGCCGGAGCGATCCCCGAGGTCGTCGGACCCGACGGCGAGTGCGCCGACCTGGTGACGCCCGGAGACGTCGGCGAGCTCCACCAGGCGATCGCTGCGCTGCTCGACGACCCCGAGCGCCGCGACCGGATGGGCGCCGCCGGACGCCGCAGGGTGCAGGAGCTCTTCAGCTGGCGGGCGGTGGCTCGCGCCACGGAGGAGGCGTACGGCGACGTGATCCGGGCCTTCGCCGAGGAGCAGGGGGCGGACGAGCGGGCCGACGAGAAGGGGGCCCGCCGATGCTGACCGTCGACTTCGACCGGCTCGGGCTGCGGCGCGGGGACCGGGTGCTCGATCTGGGCTGTGGTGCCGGACGGCACGCCTTCGAGATGTACCGCCGCGGTGCCGACGTGGTGGCCCTCGACCAGGACGCCGACGAGCTCGCGACCGTCCGGGAGTGGTTCGCCGCGATGCGGGACGCCGGCGAGGTGCCGGCGGGTGCCGAGGCGGACGTCAAGGAGGGTGACGCGCTCGCGCTGCCCTTCGCCGACGGTGAGTTCGACCGGGTCGTGGCCGCCGAGATCCTCGAGCACGTGCCGGACGACCTCGGTGCGCTGGCCGAGCTGGTCCGGGTCACCCGGCCCGGCGGCACCGTCGCTCTCACCGTGCCGCGCTGGCTCCCGGAGGCCATCTGTTGGAGGCTCTCGGACGACTACCACAGTGTGCCGGGGGGACACATCCGGATCTACACGGACAAGGAGCTCGCGGCGAAGGCGGAGGGCGCCGGCCTGGCGCTGGAGGGCAAGGGCTACGCACACGGCCTCCACTCGCCGTACTGGTGGCTGAAGTGCGCCGTTGGCGTCGACAACGACGCCAACCGGCTGGTGAAGGCCTACCACCGGCTGCTGGTGTGGGAGATCGAGAGGAACCCACGAGCGCTGCGGCTGGCCGGGAAGGTGCTGGACCCCGCGATCGGCAAGTCGCTCGTCCTGTACCTCCGCAAGCCCGACGCCGGGCCCGACGCCGGGCCGGACGACGTCGCGTGAACGCCGTACCCGAGCTCGCGGACGTGCTGTCCGCCGCCGAGGTCCGCGCGACGGCGCGCTCGATCGTCGCGCAGCAGGAGTCCTCGGGGGCGATCCCGTGGACGACCGGAGAGCATGCCGACATCTGGAACCACGTCGAGGCGGCGATGGCGTTGCTCGCCGCAGGCGAGGTCGAGGCCGCCGAGCGAGCCTACGCATGGGCGCTCGCGCAGCAACGGCCCGACGGCTCGATGCCGATGCGGTTCGTGGCCGGCGCCGTCGTTGACGCCAGCGCCGAGAGCAACATGACGGCGTACCTCGCGGTCGGCGTCTGGCACCACTGGCTGGTCCGTCGCGACCTCGCCTTCGTACGCCGCGCGTGGCCGGTCGTGCGCGCCGCGCTCGACTTCGTGGCCGACCGGCAGCTGCCCTTCGGCGGCATCGCCTGGTCGCAGGAGTGGACCGGTGAGGGGGAGGACGCCACGCCGGGGCGGGTCAACGAGGAGGCCCTGCTCGCCGGCTCCTCCAGCATCTATCAGTCGCTGCGTGCCGGGGTCGCGCTGGCCGATCTCCTCGGCGACCCGCAGCCGGAGTGGGAGCTGACCGGGGGGCGGCTCGGCCATGCGGTGCGCGCCCACGCCGACCTCTTCCTCGACAAGTCCGCCTACGCGATGGACTGGTACTACCCGGCGCTCGGCGGCGCCGTCCGCGGCGAAGCGGCGTCTCGCCTGCTCGCCTCGCGCTGGGACGACTTCGTGGTGCCCGGCCTCGGGGTGCGGTGTGTCGACACGAACCCGTGGGTGACCGGTGCGGAGACCGCCGAACTGGTCCTCGCCCTGGACACCGTCGACGGCGTCGGCGCCCGCGCCGGCGCCGTCACCCTGCTGCGCGACGTGCAACGACTCCGCGACCGCGACGGCGGCTACTGGACCGGCTATGTCTACCCGGACGACGCCTTCTGGCCCGGCGAGCACACCACGTACACCGCCGCGGCGGTGATCCTCGCCGTCGACGCCCTGTCGCTGACCACGCCTGGTGCCACGATCATGCGCGGCACCACCCTCGCCCCACCCTTCGCCGAGATCGGCCTCGAGTGTGACTGCAGCACGGCCACCCTGCCGCGCTGAGACGCCGTGGTCGGGTGCTGGTGACCCGCGGCCGAAGCGTGCAGGATCGGAGCAGCCGATTCAGAGGAGCCCCGAATGCCGAAGGTGCTGTACGCCGAGTTCACCGCCCATCCCGGCAGCGAGGCACGGGTCGCCGAATTGCTGGCCGGCCTGGCCGCCGACGTGCGTCGCGAGCCCGGCAACGTTGTCTTCGACGCCTACCAGGTCGCCGGCGAGCCGACACGGTTCTTCGTCTACGAGGTGTACGCGGACGAGGACGCCTTCGCAGCGCACATCGCCGCGCCGTACGGTGCGGTCTTCAACACGGCCCTCAACGACCTGATCGTCGAGCCGCATTCGCTGCTGACCTTCCTGGAGCCGGTCGCGCCGGTCGACTGATCGCTCATCCGAGGCGTACGCCGGCCTCGCCGGCGCTGCGACGCAGGGCCCGCAGGGATCCTTGCTCGGCGTACTCCTCGAACTCGCCGGACGCGAGGGCCGGGAGGAAGATGTCCTCGTACGGCGGGCGGCCGCCGCCGGCGGGGTCGGGGAAGACGTCGTGGATGACCAGCAGCCCACCGGGCGTCAGCCAGCGTGCCCAGCCGCGGTAGTCGTCACGCGCCGGCTGCCGGCCATGGCCGCCGTCGATGAAGAGCATCGACAGAGGGGTGCGCCAGTGGCGGCTCACCGTCGTCGAACGGCCGACGATCGGGACGACATGCTCCTCGAGACCGGCGCGGGCGAGGGTCTTGCGGAGCCAGGGGAGCGTGTCCATCCTCCCGGACTCGGGGTCGACGACCTCGGCGTCGTGGTGCTCCCATCCCGCCTGGTTCTCCTCCGAGCCGCGGTGGTGGTCGACGGTGAAGACGACGTACTCCTCGCCGGGGCTCTCCGCCGCGAGGCGCCTCGCGGCCGCACCCAGCCAGATCGCCGACTTGCCGCAGTAGGAGCCGACCTCCAGCACCGGCCCGCGGGGGAGTCGCTCGGCCGCGAGGTCGTGGAGCGCGGCCCCCTCGTCCTCCGGCATGAACCCCTTGGTACGCCGCACCAGCGCGAGCAGGTCGTCGGGCAGCGTCACGCCGCGACGCTACCCCGCCGCCACCGGGCAGGTCCGGATCCCGATCGGGTGGGCGGTGGAGCCGATGGGCCATCGACGCCGGCTGCCGGCGGAAGGAAGACGATGAGGAAGAAAGGAAGATGATATTCTTCCTAGGTGGCGCTGAACATCAAGGACCCCGAGACCGACCGCCTGGCTCGTGAGCTCGCGGAGCGGATGGGCACGTCGATCACGGAGGCACTCAAGGCGGCGCTCAAGGATCGGCTGGCCAGGACGATGCCGCGTCTCGACACGGTCTACGCCGACCTGATCGCCATCGGCGAGCGTGGCCGCGCCCGCCCGGTCATCGACGATCGCACAGAGGACGAGATCGTCGGCTATGACGAGTCGGGGATCCCTTCGTGATCGCGGTGGACACGTCGGTCTTGGTGGCCGTCGTCCTCGGCGAGCCCGACCTCGAACGCTTCAGCGCGATCATGGCGCGCGGTCGCGTCGTCATGACCGCCGCCGCCGTCACGGAGGCGGCGATGGTCGTGCAGGCACGCCAGGGGCCCGATGCGGTGCAAGACCTCCGTCTGGCGCTTGCCCGGGCCGAGGTCGACGTGCGCCCGGTCGACGAGGAGCTGGCCTGGGCCGCCCACGCGGCCTGGCAGCGGTTCGGGAAGGGTCGGCACCCGGCCGGGCTCAACTTCGGCGACTGCTTCTCCTACGCGCTCGCAAGGACACTGGCGGTCCCGCTCCTCTTCAAGGGCGACGACTTCTCGCACACAGATGTGACCCCGGCCGTCTGAGCCGCGATCCGGTCCGGGTGCCCTCATGACCCCTCGCGATCCGCGCCGGATATCGGCTGGACAGCGTCCGCACGGGTCGGTGAGGGTGGAGCAATGGCCAGCCGCGCATCGAACTTCTGCATCGACGCCCACGACCCCTACGCCCAGACCCTGTGGTGGTCGCAGGTGCTCGAGGACTTCACCTTCGACGAGGCCTGGGAGATGAAGCCCGACGACGACGAGTGTGGACTCGTCGGCCCCGACGACCGCTTCCTGCTCTTCCTCAAGGTCCCCGAGCCCAAGACCGTCAAGAATCGCATGCACATCTGCCTCCGGCCGACCGACCGCAGCCGCGACGAGGAGGTCGAGCGCATCGTCGCCCTCGGCGCGACGCAGGTCGCCGACGTGCGCAACGGCGACAAGGGATGGGTGGTGCTGGCCGACCCCGAGGGCAACGAGTTCTGCGTGCTCACCCGCTACCAGCCCGATGCCGACCCCGACGACGGTCAGAGCGCGCCGGCGTGACCCTCAGGGCGACCCTCCGGCTCGAGGCAGCCGCCCGCGGGTCGGCGTCGTAGAGATGGAGCTGCGACCCTTCGGCCACGGCTGGGACGGCGACACCGACCACTACTTCCTCGCCGAGGACGACGGAAGGCTCGTCGGTGGAGCGGTCGTCGGCGCGCCGACCTGGGACAACCTCGACCTCGCCTGGTTCTACGTGCAGGTCTTCCAACGTCCACATGGTCGCGATCAACGAGCGGCTGGGCTACCGGGTCCTGGGTCGCCAGCTGGAGTTCCAGCGGCGCCTCTGAGTGAGCCTCGACCTGTCCGAGGTCGAGTGCTGGGCGATGTGGCGGACACAGCCACCTGAGCACTCGACCTAGCGAGAGGTGAGGACCAGGGGGCCGTCGGGGGTGACGGCGACGGTGTGCTCGGAGTGGGCGCCGCGGGAGCCGTCTGCGCTGCGCAGGGTCCAGCCGTCGGGGTCGGTGAAGATCTCGTCGGTGGTCTGCAGGAACCATGGCTCGATGGCGATCACCAGGCCGGCCTTGAGTCGCAGCCCACGGCCGGGTCGGCCGTCGTTGGGCACGTGCGGCTCGCCGTGCATGGTGCGGCCGACGCCGTGACCGCCGAACTGCATGTTGATCCCGAGCCCCGACGCCCGGGCGACCTCCCCGATCGCGTGGGAGACGTCGCCGAGCTTGTTGCCGACGCGGGCCTGCGAGATGCCGGCCACCAGCGCCTCCTCGGTCGTCCGGATCAGGTCGAGGTCCCGCTGATCCGTCGTGCCGACGACCACCGAGAGCGCCGAGTCGGACACCCACCCGTCGACGCTGGCGGCGAAGTCGACGGACAGCAGGTCGCCGTCGGCGAGGACGTAGTCGTGGGGGAGACCGTGCAGCACGGCGTCGTTGACGGAGGTGCACAGCACGTGACCGAACGGTGACGCGCCGAACGACGGGTGGTAGTCGATGTAGCACGACTCCGCCCCCCGGTCGCGGATCATCTTGTGGGCGAGCTCGTCGAGCTCGAGCAGGTTGACCCCGACCGCGGCGTACTCCTCCAGGGCCAGCAGTACGTCGGCCACGAAACGC
Source organism: uncultured Actinomycetota bacterium (assembly GCA_963767345.1). Lineage (GTDB taxonomy): Bacteria > Actinomycetota > Actinomycetes > Propionibacteriales > Nocardioidaceae > Nocardioides. The sequence continues at coordinate 467,164 of CAVYDO010000002.1, read as the reverse complement.
CCCGCCGGGCGCATCTGCTCGATCTGGGCAGGGGTGCGGAGCTCGATCACCGGGTCAGGATACGGGTGGGTCAGTCGGCCGATGCGACCAGCCAGGCCGCCTGGTAGGGCGCCAGCGGGACCGCGCCGTCGACGAGGGGAGGCGGCGCTCCGGTGAGCGCGTCGCGCAGCCCGTCGACGTGCAGGCCGAGCCAGTGCAGCACGTCGGCGGCGACCTGGCGCGGCTCGGGCGTGACATTGGCGGCGCACAGCATCGGGCCGTCCGGGTGCTTGCGCACCACCAGCAGCACGCCCGGGTCGCGCGGGTCCCAGATCTCCGTGGGCGTCGCGGCGTGCAGGTGCGGCTGGGTGCGTCGTACGGCGAGCAGGTCGCGCAGCGGCCCGCCGATGCCGTGTTCGTCGGCGACCGAGCCGTCGGCGGTCGAGCCGTTCGCGATCCAGGGCATCGCGGGCCGGTGCACCCACCGGTTGTCGGCCGCATGAGCCGGCTCGTCGGCCCAGTGCTCGTCGTTGAGCAGGCCGACCTCGTCGCCCATCCAGACCACGGGCAGCCCCCCGAAGCTCAACACGACGGCGTGCGCGAGCAGGATCCGGCGCACGGCATCCGGGTCGCCGACACCGACGCCGATCAGGGACGCAAGGGATCCCGAGATCCGCCGGTCGCCCGTCGCCCGGTTCTCCTGGAAGACCAGGCCCTGAGCCCACGACCCGGGTGCGTCGCCGGAGTACCAGTCGGAGAGGAAGCGGCGATGGCCGGCGCCGTCGAGCCCGACGTACGCCGCGTCGGCGTCGTCGATGGCCCAGCCGATGTCGTCGTGGCAGCGCAGGTAGGTGATCCAGGCGGTCGTGGCGGGTGGCTGCGGGAGCTGCTGGAGCGCCCGGCTGGCCAGCCGGGTGTCGCGACTGGCCAGCATCGACCACACCTGCACCATCAGGCTGTTGTGGTAGGCGAGGTCGCTGACGCGTCCGGCGTACTCGCCGACGCCGAGGTAGGCGGGCAGGTCGGCCGGCCCGACGATCGCCTCGGCCTTGAACAGCAGGGCCGGCGCCGCGATCCGGGCGAGCGTGCGCAGCGCGCGGGTGATGTCGTGCACCTCGGGCTGGTTCTGGCAGTTGGTGCCGAGCCGCTTCCACATGAAGGCGATGGCGTCGAGGCGCAGCACCTCGACGCCGAGGTTGGCCAGGTGCAGCACGATCGCGGCGTACTCGACCAGCACGTCGGGGTTCGACCAGTCGAGGTCCCACTGGTAGTCGTTGAAGGTCGTCCACACCCAGCCGTCGAGGCCGTCGTCCCAGGTGAAGGTGCCGGGGGCGAAGTCCGGGAAGACCTCGGGAAGCGTGCGCTCGTAGGCGTCGGGCGTCTCCCGGTCCGGGTAGATGCGGAAGTAGGCGCGCTTGGTCGCGTCCCCGGCGCGCGCGGCGTCGGCCCAGGCGTGCTCGCGCGCGACGTGGTTGAGCACCAGGTCGACGCACAGGCTGATGCCCTGCTCGCGCAGTGTGGTCGTCAGGGCGCGCAGGTCGTCGTTGTCGCCGAGGTCGGGGCGGACGCTGCGATAGTCCATCACCGCGTAGCCGCCGTCGTTGGGTGCCGGTCTCGGCGTCAGCAGCGGCATCAGGTGGAGATATCCGACGCCGAGGTCGGCCAGGTACGTCGCGTGCTCGGCGACGCCGCGCAGGGTGCCGCCGAAGCGGTCGGCGTAGGCGGCGTACCCGAGCATGCCCGGCCGCTGGAACCAGTCGGGCTCGCTCAGACGCAGCTCGTCGAGCTCCCGGAGGTCGGCCGGCCGGGCGGCGTGCGCTTCCGCGGCGAGCGCCAGGAGCCGGTCGGCGGTCTCCTCGCCGCGGGCGCCGTAGACCCGGGTCAGCGACGCGACCAGGTCATCGCGACCGACGCGAGACCTGGTGGTGAACGCTGCGTCGTTCGGGTCGATCGGGTCGGTCGGGACGGCGGTGGGTGTGGGACCGTCGGGCATAGCCGGAGTGTAGGGCGGCCGTGACCCGGGGGATCGAGCCATCTGCCTCTGCCAGCATGGCGGTCATGGTGCGCACGAGATGGACCGAGGGCTACCGCCCGATCCTCCGCGTCCTGCACTGGCTCACGGTGGCCGTCGTCGTCGCGCAGCTGGTGGTCGGCTACCTCCTCGATGTCGACGACGGCGGGCGCGGCCGTGGCCGTGGCCGGGGCCGCGGCGGTGAGGGCGGCGGTGAGGGTCGTGGACGCGGTCGTGGCGGTGGCGACGGTGTCGATGGGGGGCTCTCCGCTCTGGACGAGCCGCTGGTGTGGGTCCATCTCGCGCTCGGGCTGACGATCCTGATCCTCGCCGTCACCCGGCTCGTCGTGCGTCATCGGGTCGGCCTCCCGCCGTGGTCGCCGCGGCTCGGACCACGCGCCCGGCGGCTCCAGGGGTGGACCGAGCGAGCCTTGCTCGGGCTGCTCGTCGTCACCCCGTTGACGGGCGTCCCGCTGCTGCTCGGCGGCGACGACCTGCTGTCGCTGCACGTGGCTGCGCACGTGTGCCTCTACGCCGCGCTGGCGACGCACGTCGGGACTGTGCTGGCCTGCCGCACCTGGCCGCGGATGGTCACCGGGCGTCCGGTGTGACCTCCGATGGCAGCTGAGTCCGCGGGGGACTCAAGCTCGGGCTGAGTCCACGGGGGACTCAGCCTCGAGGCTCATCCGAGCCTTGGACGCATGCGCCCGCCCGGTTCTGCCGCACCCCCGCGGCCGATCGGGTCTGCTCCGCTCAGCGGCGCAGACCGCACCGGCGGGTGGAGCGGCTTCGGTAGCCGGCACGTTGAGTCACCGGACTGGCTGATCGCGGCCGCGCGGCGGATCCGCGCCGTGCTGCGGTCGACCTCTCGCCGCACAATCTCCTGGCGAGCTCACCCCAGCTCGTGCCGCCCGTCGCGCTCGACCGCCGGTCGCCTCCGCTGCGCGTTCTGGAGCCTCTTCACCTCGTCGTCGATCATCTGCTCGCGGGAGGTGAGGATCCGGGCGAGGTGCATGCCGGTGCCGATGGTGACGAAGATCGGCCACGGGAAGGACATCCCGGTCATGAAGAAGATCACCCAGCAGATCAGGTTGGGTGTCAGGAACTCGAAGAACGCGTTGCGCCGCCGCCGCTCGTAGGTGATCGTCGCCTGCTGTCGCAGCTCCGGCGACGCGGTGGCCGGGAGGGCGAGCCCGTGCGACCGGTCGAGCCCCGGCCGGTCGGCGACCAGGTCGTCGATCAGCTCGGGCAGGTCGGCGAGCGTCTTGGCCTGCAGCACCGCGTCCAGCCGCTCGTCGTACTCCACCCGGTCGAGCCGTCCGTCCGCGAAGGCATCGGTGAGGAACTGCTGCACCACCCCACGGTCGGCGTCCGAGGCGCGCAGCGGCGCGTACGCCGGGTCGCGGGGATCGCGCTCGAAGGACAGCCAGCCGGACACGCAGCCATCGTAGGCTCCGCCCGACGGCCGTCATCACAGCCGCTCAGCTCCGAAGGACGCGGCGCAGCCGTCGGCCCAGGAGCTCGGCGACAAGGCTCACGGCCAAGGAGGCGAGCAGCAGGCTGGTCACGACCGGGAAGTCGAACGCGGCCAGGCGCTCGCCGAGGAGCCGACCGAGACCGGCGGCGCCCACGACTCCGACGATGGCCGTGTCGCGAACGCAGATCTCGAAGCGGTACAAGGTGTAGTCCACCAGATGACCGACCGACGGCGGGACCAGCGACGCGGTGGCGGCGGCGAGCCCGGTCACCCCGGCGCTGCGGAGTGCATTGCGCGGCGCGAGGTCCATCGTCTCCCACGCCTCGGCGGCTAGCCGGGCGAGGATACCGCCGGTGGAGAGCCCCAGCGCGAGCGCACCGGGCAGGATCCCGGGATACAGCGCGAGCAGCGCCACGAGTGCCCAGACCGTCGGTGGCACGGTGCGCAGCACCAGCAGCAGGGCCCGGGCCAGCAGGCAGGTCGCCTGCCTGCCCCAGCCGGTAGGGCGGCGCCGGTCGGTGCGCGGCCTGCTGGCCCACGGGCCGGCGAGCACGGTGATGCCGACGGCGGTCACCATCGCCAGCACCGCCATCGCGATGGTGTCGAAGGAGGCTCCGACGAGCACCCCCCAGCTGTCGTCGGGCAGCGCGGGCGGCCACAGGTCGCCGAGCAGACGACCGGTGGCCTCGCGGGTGCGAGCCGAGAAGAGCCCGTACGGCGACAGTCCGGCCCACCACCAGGCGACCGCTGCCAGGGGCACGACGAGGCCGAGGGACCACCTCGTCGACCGGCGCAGTCCGCTGCGACCCCGGTCGGCCTTGCGGGTCGTGCCCGCGGTCCAGTCCGCGGACCTGACGACGGCCATCTCCGAGCGCACCCGGTTGCTCCAGAGCTCGACGATGCCGGCGAGGATGAGCAGAGCCCCGACGAGCGTCCAGACCTCGGCCCAGTTGCGGGACTGCAGGCTGACCGTCATCTCGAAGCCGATCCCGCCGACACCGGCGACGCCGAGCACGACTGCGGAGCGGAGCGCACACTCGAAGCGATAGAAGGAGTAGGAGATCAGCACCGGCGCCGTACTCGGGAGCAGCGCGTAGGCCACCGCAGCGACCGGGCGGGCACCGGCGTCGCGCAGCGCTCGCAGCGGTGCGTCGTCGACGGAGTCGAAGGCCTTGCCGAAGACCTGCGCCGTCTGGGCGCCGAAGGGCAGGGCGAGCGCGAGGACGGTCACCAGCGGGTCGAGGCCGAGCACGCTGACCAGGAGTAGTGCCCACACCAGTTCGTGGATCGAGCGGACGGCGACCAGTGCGCCTCGGAGCAGCAGCCGCGCACCGCGCACCGGCCAGGGAAGTCGGCCCCTCCAGGGCGCGTCGGCCAGCGCGAGGCCGCCACCGAGGCCGATGACCAGGCCGCCCAGGGTGCCGAGCAGCGCCAGCGCAAGCGTCGTGAGCGAGGCGTCGACCACGACGCGAAGGAAGGCGGGATCGAGCGACGGACGGAGGACGCTTGCCGCGATGTCGTCGAGGAGCGCGATCCCGCCACGATTGACGATGTCGGCGTCGTCGGGAAGCGACCGGTCCATGGCCCACGCCGGAAGGCCTACGGCGAGGGCGAGGAGGGCAAGCCTGCGGGCGCGGATCCGGCCGGCGCCCGCAGGCCGCCGGCCCGGCGCGGGGTGCCGCCCCGGGGTGGAGGGTGCCTGGGCCTGGAGCGTCATCTGAGCTCGTAGAGCTCCAGCAACGCCTCGTCGGTGGCCTCGGCGGCCGGGATGTCGAGCACGAGCCGGCCGTCTCGGAGCCCCACGACCCGGGTGCAGTGCTCCCGGGCGAGCGCGGGCTGGTGCAGGCTGACGGCCAGGGCGCGAACGGAGGGTCTGGTCGTCAGGAGGTCCAGGACGGCGCGGGCACGCGCGGGGTCGAGGCTGGACACCGGCTCGTCGGCGACGACGACCTCCGGGGCTTGCGCCAGCAGCCTGGCGATGGCCACGCGTTGACGCTCCCCACCGGAGAGCCGCTCGGTGTGCTCGTAGAGGGCCCACCCGAGGTCCACCTGACCGAGTGCCTCACGGACGGCGTCTAGCGGATGCGGCCAGACGAGCGACGCGAGGGCGCGCGGCGTACTCCACCGCCCGAGCCGCCCGGCGTTGACGTTGTGGAGCACCCGCACCTGCTCGATGAGAGCGAGGTCCTGGCTGATCGTGCCGATGCGCCGTTGGAGGTGCCGGAGCCGAGCACCGGTGAGGCGGTTGATGTCGGCGCCGAACACCTCCACGGTGCCCGTGGTGGGGGAGAGCGAGCCGTTCACGAGGGCCAGCAGCGTGCTCTTGCCCGAGCCGCTGGTGCCCAGGATCCCGACCCGCTCGTCCGCACCGATGTCGAGGTCGATGTCGGTGAGCGCCTGGTGCGTACCGAAACGACGCCCGACGCCCCGGAGGCGTACGACGGGCCCGGCAGCCCCGGTCATCCCCGCCTCGGTCACTGCAGCAGGTCGAGATCCCGGGCCACGGCCTCGACCCGGTCATAGTTCGAGTTCTTCGTCGTGATGAAGGACTCCGCCCCGAACAGCTCGAGGATCTCGGCGTCCTCGGGGTTGTCCTTGTCGAGCCCGAGGAGCAGGTCGACGACCTTCTGCTCGGTGCCGGCGCCGAACTTCTCGTCCAGGTCGGGCCGGGCCAGCCAGTGGTAGTCGGCGTACCCGGGTGACCGCCAGAGGACCACCACGTCACCGAGGTCGACGTCACCGGCCTCGACCGTCGACTTCCACACCTGCTCGTTCAGGGCGCCGACCTCGTAGCTCCCGTTGGCGACGACCTCGATGGTCGCGTCGTGGGAGCCGGAGAAGCCCGGTTTCCCCTTGAGGTCGTCAAGGTCCACATCCGCCTCCTCCAGGAAGTACTCCGGCATCAGCCGGCCGGAGGTCGACGTCTCGCTGCCGAATGTCAGGCTGTGCCCGGTCAAGGTCCGCAGGCTGTCGAGCGTCTTGAACGGCTCGAGGCCGGCGCCCTTGTTGGCGATGAAGACGGTGTGGAAGTCGGCATCGATGTCGCGCTGCACGATCGCCCTGGCCTCGGGCACCCGAGCCCGGGCCTGGACGCCGGTCAGGCCGCCCATCCAGGCCAGGTGGATGTCGCCGAGCTCGAACGCGCGCACCACCGCCGTGTAGTCGGTGACCGGTCGGTACTCCACCTCCGCCCCGGTGGCCTCCGCGAACCGTTCGGCGACCGCGGGATAGAGGCGGTTGAGGAGCTCCGGGTCCTGGTCGGGGATCGCCGAGATGAACAGAGTCGGGGCGGCGGTGCTGCTGCCGCCGGACTCCTTGCTGCTGCAGGCGGTCAGCACGGCGGCTGCGCCGGCCCACAGCAGGGCGGTGCGGCGGCTCAGGTGGCCGGCGGGGAGTGCGGGTCGGTATGCGCGGGAACGGGAAGATGCGACAGACATGAGTTCTCCTACTGAGGTGAACTAGCCGCCGCTCCCATCGAGCGATGCCGACGGACCCGCGACAGCCAGTGAGGATGCCGCCCGACCGGACGGCACGAGATGACGACGTCAACGTCGGGGCAACATGCGTGCCTCCTTACGTCGTCCTGGCTGGCGCGAATCCACAGGCTAGCGCTCGGGGTGCGCGCCGGGCGCGAGGCTCGGGGGTGAAGCACGGGGTGATGGCGACTACCAGCGCCGCGCGAGCCACTCCGGGATCGAGCCGCGCTCGGCGCCCAGGGTGGAGTCGTCGCCGTGGCCGGGGTAGAACCATGTGTCGTCCGGCAGCCTGTCGAACACCTTGGCCTGTAGATCGCCCATCAGGGAGTCGAAGTCCTCCTCGCTCGTGGTCCTGCCGGGACCGCCCGGGAAGAGGGAGTCGCCGGTGAAGAGATGCGGGTTGCCGTCCGCGGCGCGGTAGAGCAGGCAGATGGACCCGGGAGTGTGTCCGGCGACCGCGATGACCTCGAGCGAGCACGAGCCCACCCGGATGGTGTCGCCGTCGCCGACGGTACGGCGCACCGCCGTACCGGTCTGCTCGGCGATGGCCTCGGCGTCGGGGGCTCCGGCGACCGTCTCGGCGCCCGTCGCGGTGACGACGTCGGCAAGCGCGCGGTGGTGGTCCCAGTGCTGGTGGGTCGTGACGACCGACCGCAGGGGGGTGGTGCCGACCAGCTCAAGCAGCCGCTCCGACTCGGCCGCCGCGTCGACCAGCACCGCCTCGCCGGTGTCCGTGCACCGCAGGAGGTAGCAGTTGTTGGACATCCTTGGGTCGACGGCCAGCTTGGTGACGGTGAGCGCGCCCAGGTCGCGGGTCTGCGGCGGCCCGCCCGCCGTGACCCGACCGTCGTACCCGCTCGTCTCCCCGCTCGTCTCCCCGCTCATCTCCAGGCCTCCAGCTCCGGCAGCTCCGGATCCCCGATGAGACCTTCGCCCGAGCCGCGACCGAGGAGCCACCAGGTCAGGTCTTCTCGCGTACCGGTGACCGTGGGGCCGCCCTCGCGGGTGCCCATCAGCACGTCGCCGTCCGGCGTACGGAGCCGGATCGGCGGACCGTCGACCCGGTCGTCGACAACGATGTTGAAGACCCGGTCGAGGAACGACTCGGGCCAGTCGGCCGGCCGGTAGCCGGTGGCGAGGTCGCCGTGATGGATCTCCACCTCCATCAGCCGCATCCACGGGATCGCCACCCGCGGTCGGAAGGGGGCGCCGTCCTCGAGGCGCCGGAAGTGCCCCTGCCAGCCGCCCGCCGGCACAGAGACCGCGGCGTCGACGAAGGTCGTGGTGCTCGCCAGGAAGCGCTCGCGAAGCCAGTCGAGCGGTGCCGCCGCCAGGTCGGCGATGTCCGCGTCACGGGTCTCCTGCGAGACGTACATCGCCACGTCGCGGGCCGCGGCCAGCCCACGCATCACGCCGCCGAGCCCCTCGGCGTTGAGGGTGAGGTGTGCGACCACGTGCGCGCGGGTCCAGCCGGGAAGCAGCGACGGCTCGGGGAAGTCCTCGTCCGGGAGCGCGTCGACGGCCCGCACCAGCCGGTGGGTCGCCTCGATCAGCTCGTCGAGGCGCTGCAGGTTGGCCGGGGCCGCCTCCGGCCGGCCCTCGGGCTGCTCGTCGGGCCGCACGTCGGGCCGCACGTCGGGCTGCTCATCATCGGGGTGGGCGTCGCTCATGGGTCAATGGTCGCCCACGGAGCCCCCCGCCGCGACCGAGGGAATGTCGGCGGCCCGTGAGAGGCTGATCGTCACGTGGCTGCCGCGCGCGTGGCGGCTTGCCACCCGGCGTAAATTGGCGAACACTTGTTCGACCCGCGACCGTCACGACCGAACTTCCGAAGAGAGACCAGTGGCCGACCAGCTGATCATCCGCGGCGCCCGCGAGCACAACCTCAAGGACGTCTCCCTCGACCTGCCCCGAGACTCGCTGATCGTGTTCACGGGCCTGTCCGGCTCGGGCAAGTCGAGCCTCGCCTTCGACACCATCTTCGCCGAGGGGCAGCGTCGGTACGTCGAGTCGCTGTCGGCGTACGCGCGCCAGTTCCTGGGCCAGATGGACAAGCCCGACGTCGACTTCATCGAGGGTCTGAGCCCGGCGGTCTCGATCGACCAGAAGTCGACGAGCAAGAACCCGCGCTCCACCGTCGGCACCATCACCGAGGTCTACGACTACCTCCGCCTCCTCTACGCCCGCGCGGGCCGCCCGCACTGCCCGACCTGCGGCGCCCCGATCGAGCGGCAGACGCCCCAGCAGATCGTCGACCGCATCCTCGCAATGGAGCCCGCTGCTCGTTTTCAAGTGCTGGCGCCGGTGATCCGCGGCCGCAAGGGTGAGTACGTCGAGCTCTTCCGGCAGCTGCAGACGCAGGGCTTCAGCCGGGTCAGGGTCGACGGCCAGACCCATCAGCTCTCCGAGCCGCCGACCCTCGACAAGAAGCTCAAGCACACCATCGAGGTCGTCGTCGACCGGTTGGCGGTCAAGGAGTCGAGCAAGCGCCGGCTCACCGACTCCGTCGAGACCGCGCTCAACCTCGCCGGCGGGCTCGTCGTCTTCGACTTCGTCGATCTCGATGCCAAAGACCCCGGCCGCGAGCTCAAGTTCTCCGAGAAGATGGCCTGCCCCAACGAGCACGCCATCGAGACCGACGACCTCGAGCCGCGCTCGTTCTCCTTCAACTCGCCCTTCGGCGCCTGTCCGGCCTGCACGGGCCTCGGCACCCGGATGGAGGTCGACCCCGAGCTCGTCGTGCCCGACGCCACCGCCACCCTCGGCGAGGGCGCCATCTCGCCATGGAGCAACGCGCACGTCGCCGACTACTTCCTGAAGCTGATGGGTGCCCTGGGCGACGAGCTCGGCTTCGACCTCAACACGCCCTGGGAGAAGCTGTCGACCAGGGCCAAGAAGTCGATCCTCCATGGCCACCCGACCAAGGTGCACGTCGTCACCACCAACCGCTACGGCCGCACCCGCGCCTACTACGCGGCCTTCGAGGGCGTGCAGTCCTACATCGAGAGGCGACACAAGGAGGCCGAGTCCGACACCAGCCGCGAGCGCTTCGAGGGCTTCATGCGCGAGGTGCCCTGCCCGGTCTGCTCCGGCACTCGCCTCAAGCCGGTTTCGCGGGCGGTCACCATGGGTGGCAGGTCGATCGCCGAGGTGTGTGCGCTGCCGATCAACGAGACCGCCGCATTCCTCGCCGAACTCGACCTCTCGGCCAGGGAGCGGCAGATCGCCGAGCGCGTGCTCAAGGAGATCCAGGAGCGGCTCAACTTCCTGCTCGACGTCGGGCTCGACTACCTCTCGCTCAACCGGCCCAGCGGGTCGCTGTCGGGCGGCGAGGCCCAGCGCATCCGGCTGGCCACCCAGATCGGCGCGGGCCTGGTCGGGGTGCTCTACGTCCTCGACGAGCCGAGCATCGGGCTCCACCAGCGCGACAACCACCGGTTGATCGAGACCCTCGTCCGGCTCAAGGACCTCGGCAACACCCTCATCGTCGTGGAGCACGACGAGGACACCGTCCGCGTCGCCGACTGGGTGGTCGACATCGGCCCCGGCGCCGGCGAGCACGGCGGTCAGGTCGTCCACTCCGGCACGGTCGCCGACCTGCTGACCCATGCCGACTCGCTCACGGGGCAGTACCTCTCGGGTCGCCGCGAGATCCCCACTCCCGCCGTACGCCGCCCGCGCACGAAGGGCCGCCAGCTGACCGTCGTCGGCGCTCGTGAGCACAACCTGCGCGACATCACCGTCGACTTCCCGCTCGGCCTGTTCGTCGCCGTGACCGGCGTCAGCGGGTCGGGCAAGTCCACGCTGGTCAACGACATCCTCTACAAGTCGCTGGCCAAGCAGCTCTACAACGCGCGCTCCGTCCCCGGCCGCCACCAGCGGATCACCGGCGTCGACGAGGTCGACAAGGTCATCCACGTCGACCAGTCGCCGATCGGGCGCACGCCACGCAGCAACCCGGCCACCTACACCGGGGTCTTCGACCACGTCCGCAAGCTCTTCGCCTCCACTCCGGAGGCCAAGATGCGCGGCTACCAGCAGGGCCGGTTCTCCTTCAACGTCAAGGGCGGCCGCTGCGAGGCCTGCTCCGGCGACGGCACCATCAAGATCGAGATGAACTTCCTGCCCGACGTCTACGTCCCGTGCGAGGTCTGCCACGGCGCGCGCTACAACCGCGAGACGCTCGAGGTGCACTACAAGGGCAAGACCATCGCCGAGGTCCTCGACATGCCGATCGAGGAGGCGGCCGACTTCTTCGCCGCCGTCCCGGCGATCGCGCGGCACATGACGACGCTCTGCGAGGTCGGCCTCGGCTACGTCCGCCTCGGGCAGCCGGCGACGACGCTCTCCGGTGGCGAGGCGCAGCGGGTCAAGCTGTCGAGCGAGCTTCAGAAGCGCTCGACCGGTCGCACCGTCTACGTCCTCGACGAGCCGACGACGGGCCTGCACTTCGAGGACATCCGCAAGCTCCTGGGTGTGCTCTCCAGCCTGGTTGACAAGGGCAACACCGTCCTCGTGATCGAGCACAATCTGGACGTCATCAAGACCGCCGACTGGATCGTCGACATGGGTCCGGAGGGCGGCTCGCGGGGCGGCTCGGTCGTGGTGGAGGGCACCCCGGAGGAGGTCGCCGCCGATCCAGGGAGTCACACCGGCCGCTTCCTCGCGCCGCTGCTCGGCGACCGCGTCGGCACCCCGGCCCCAAGACTCCGCCCTGCCAGGCGGACGGCCGCCAAGAAGACGGTCGCCGCGAGGAGGACACCGGCGAAGAAGGCGACCTCAACCAGGAAGCGAGCCGCCAAGCGGTAGCCCCGGTGGTCGATTGAACCATCGGGACCGCTGGTTCGTTAGCCTTTCGAGCACTCCCGGGACCGGATCGAACATGCCCGGGGTGGACCCGACCAGCGAATGGCCTTCAGGAGCCCACCATGACCCGTCCCGATCCCCTCTCCCGCCGCCATGCCCTGCGCGGGGCGGCCGTCGTCGGTGTCGGCGTACCGATCCTCGCCGCCTGTGGCGGCTCCGACGGTGAGGCGACCGACCCCGCCGAGGCGGACTCGGGATCGCAGGGGGAGTCGTCGCAGGGCCGGTCCAAGAACGGCCGGTCCAAGAAGGGGAGCAAGTCGGGCGGCGACCCGCTGGCGTCGACCGGCGACATCCCCGAGGGCAGCGGCCTGGTCTTCGAGAGCGCGGGCGTGGTCGTCACCCAGCCGACGGCGGGGGAGTTCAAGGCGTTCGACAGCATCTGCACCCACCAGGGCTGCCCGGTCGCCGAGGTCGTGGACACCATCAACTGCTACTGCCACGGCAGCAAGTTCTCCATCTCGGACGGTTCCGTCGTCAACGGACCGGCGACAGCCGCCCTCGCCGCCAAGGAGATCGCAGTCGACGGTGACTCGATCACCCTCGCCTGACGGCTGCCGGCCGCGACGTCGTCCCTTCTCACACCTATTGCTGGAGGTACGACGTCCGGGCGTCCCGGCGTCGGTGGTCGCTCGTAGGGTTGACGGCATGGCCCGCCGTACGTCGTACCCGATGTCCGACCCGGCCTCCTACCGCCCGAAGCCCGGCACGATCCCGGCCCAGCCGGGCGTCTACCGCTTCCGCGACGCCAAGGGCCGGGTCATCTACGTCGGCAAGGCCAAGAGCCTGCGCGCCCGGCTGTCCTCCTACTTCCAGGACATCGCCGGCCTGCACCCGCGCACGGCCACGATGGTCACCAGCGCCGCGTCGGTCGACTGGACCGTCGTCGGCACCGAGGTCGAGGCGCTTCAGCTCGAGTACTCCTGGATCAAGGAGTTCGACCCGCGCTTCAACGTGAAGTACCGCGACGACAAGTCCTACCCCTGGCTCGCGGTGACGGTGGGCGAGGAGTTCCCGCGAGTGATGGTCGGGCGCGGCAAGAAGCGCAAGGGCACCCGCTACTTCGGTCCCTACAGCCATGCGTGGGCGATCCGCGAGACCGTCGACCTGCTGCTGCGTGTCTTCCCGATGCGGTCCTGCACCGACGGGGTCTTCAAGCGTTCCGGTCAGATCGGCCGCCCCTGCCTGCTCGGCTATATCGGCAAGTGCACCGCTCCCTGTGTCGGCCAGATCAGCGAGCCGGACCACCGCGCGATCGTCGACGACTTCTGCGACTTCATGGCCGGCAACACCAGGCCGATCGTGCGGCGGCTCGAGACCGAGATGTACGCCGCCTCCGACGCCGAGGACTTCGAGCGCGCCGCGCGGCTCCGCGACGATCTCGGCGCGCTCGGCAAGGCGCTGGAGCGGCAGGCCGTCGTGCTCCCCGACGGCACCGACGCCGACGTCATCGGGCTGGTCGAGGACCCGCTCGAGGTGGCCGTGCAGGTCTTCCACGTGCGCGGCGGGCGGGTGCGGGGGCGGCGCGGCTGGGTCGCCGAGCGCACCGACGACAGCCAGACCGCCGACCTCGTCGAGGACTTCCTGCTCCAGCTGTACGGCGGCGCCGACGCAGACGTCCCGCGCGAGATCCTGGTGCCGGCCGCGCCACCCGACGTACCCACCTTCGAGCGGCTCCTCGGCGAGCGTCGAGGGAGCAAGGTGGCGCTCCGGGTGCCACAGCGCGGCGACAAGAGGACGCTGATGGAGACCGTCACCCGCAACGCCGGTCAGTCGCTCGCCCTGCACAAGACCAGGCGCGCCTCCGACCTCACCACCCGCAACCAGGCGCTCGAGGAGATCCAGCAGGCGCTCGAGCTCGAGGCGGCGCCGCTGCGCATCGAGTGCTACGACGTGTCCAACCTGCAGGGGTCCGAGGTCGTCGCGTCCATGGTGGTCTTCGAGGACGGGCTGGCCCGCAAGAGCGAGTACCGCCGGTTCGTGATCCGCAGCCTTCCCGAGGGCGGGCAGAACGACGTCGCCTCCATGCACGAGGTCATCACCCGGCGCTTCCGGCGGCTCCTCGACGAGCAGGCCAACAGCACCGAGGTCGCCACCGACAACGGGCCGATGCTCGTCGACCCCGAGACCGGCCGGCCGCGCAAGTTCGCCTATGCACCCGGCCTCGTCGTCGTCGACGGCGGCCCGCCGCAGGTTGCCGCGGCCCAGCAGGCGATGGCAGAGCTCGGCATCACCGACATCCCGGTGTGCGGGCTGGCCAAGCGCCTCGAGGAGGTCTGGCTCCCGCTGCAGGAGGACCCGGTGATCCTCCCGCGCACCAGCGAGGCGCTCTATCTGCTGCAGCGCGTGCGCGACGAGGCCCATCGGTTCGCGATCACCCACCACCGGTCGCGCCGCTCGAAGACGATGGTCGAGAGCCTGCTCGATGACGTCCCCGGGCTCGGTGAGGTGCGCCGAAGGACCCTGCTCAAGCACTTCGGGTCGCTCAAGAAGCTGCGCGCTGCGTCGGTCGACGAGCTCGCCCGGGTGCCCGGCATCGGCCCCGCGACGGCGACCGCGATCAAGACGGCCCTCGAGTCCGGCGTCGCGGGCCGGGCCCGGAGCGGCAAGACTGTCTCCATCAACACCGCCACCGGTGAGATCCAGGAGGACTAAGTGGTCACCACCAGAAGTTCGTCGTGCACCGCTGGTGGTGACCACTAGTGGTCACCACCGCAACCGAGGGAGCGGCCCCCGACGCCCCACATCACGACTGGCATCGCGGCGAGCAGCACGAGGGTCACCACGACCGTGGTGCGCCGCTGGTCGTGGTCACCGGGATGACCGGCGCGGGCCGGAGCACGGCGGCCAAGGAGCTCGAGGATCTCGGTTTCTACGTCGTCGACAACATGCCCCCCACCCTGCTCCGCGAGGTCGTGCGGCTGGTCGACGAGAGCCGCGGTGTCGAGCAGCCCATCGCAGTGGTGGTCGACGTACGCTCCGGCTCCTTCTTCGACTCGCTGCGCGCAAACCTCGCCCAGGGCGTGACCGGCAGGCCCACCTCGATGCTCTTCCTGGAGGCCGGCGACGACGTGCTCGTCCGTCGACAGGAGGCCGCGCGCCGCCCCCACCCGCTCCAGGACGGTGGCCGGCTGATCGACGGGCTCCATCGCGAGCGCACCGCTCTCGAGGCACTGCGCGGCAACGCCGATCTGATCATCGACACGACCGACCTCAACGTGCATCAGCTCACCAAACGAGTGGCCCAGGCGTTCGGCACACCGGAGTCGGTGCGGCTCAAGGTGACGGTGCTCAGCTTCGGCTTCAAGTACGGCATCCCGGTCGACGCCGACCTCGTCGCCGACATGCGCTTCCTGCCCAACCCGTTCTGGGTGCCCGAGCTGCGGCCGCATACCGGGCAGGACGCCGAGGTCTCCGAGTACGTCCTCACCCAACCGGGTGCGGAGGAGTTCCTCGAGCAGTACCTGCCCGTGCTCGGCACCGTCGCCGCCGGCTACCTGCACGAGGGCAAGCGCTTCATGACCATCGCGATCGGCTGCACCGGCGGCAAGCACCGCAGCGTCGCCATGACCGAGGAGATCGCGCAGCGGCTCCGCGACGAGGGGTACGACGTCCGCGCCGCACACCGTGACCTGGGGCGCGAGTGAGGTCCGCGGCCCAGTCGGCCGTCGCCCTCGGCGGCGGTCACGGGCTGCAGGCCACGCTGACCGCACTGCGGCAGCTCAAGGACGACCTGACCCTCGACGAGCTCACCGCGATCGTCACGGTCGCCGACAACGGCGGCTCGTCGGGACGGCTGCGCGGCGAGTTCGGCGTGCTGCCGCCGGGCGACCTGCGGATGGCCCTCGCCGCGCTCTGCGGCGCCACCGAGTGGGGGCGCACCTGGGCCGACGTCGTGCAGCACCGGTTCGCCGGCGAAGGTGAGATGCGCGGGCACGTGGTCGGCAACCTGCTCATCGTGTCGTTGTGGGAGCTCATGGGCGACCATGTCCGGGCGCTCGACTGGGTCGGCCGGCTGCTCGGAGCGCAGGGGCGGGTGCTGCCGATGGCGATCACCCCGATGGACATCACCGCCCAGGTGCGCGGTCTCGACCCCGACGACGCCGCGGCCACTCGCACCGTCCGGGGCCAGGTGCAGATCGCCACAACGGGTGGGCAGATCGTGTCGGTCGCTCTCGACCCGGTCGGTCCCGAGGCATGCCCCGAGGCGGTCGAGGCGATCCTCGGTGCCGACTGGGTGGTGCTCGGACCCGGCTCGTGGTTCACGTCCGTGATCCCACACCTGATGGTGCCGCGACTGCGCGAGGCGCTCGAGCGCACCCAGGCGCACCGGGTCGTCGTCCTCAACCTGGTGCCACAGGCGGGGGAGACGCCGGGCTTCACCGCCGAGGACCACCTCGGCGCGCTGCTGGCGCACGCCCCCGACCTGACCCTGCACACCGTGCTCGCCGACCGCTCCACAGTGACCGACCCCGACGAGCTGACCCGGGCCGTCGCCTCGGCCGGCGCCGAGCTGGTGATCGCCGACCTCGCGCATCCCGACGACCCGGCCAGGCACGACCCGGATCTCCTCGCCCAGGCATTCGCCCGCGTCATGGGCGGTTGACTCGACCGTCCCACCGTCGGTGGTCGGGCGGGTCGCGTCCTGGCTGCGACCGTCTCGCGACCTCGTGACCCAGGATGGTTGACCGACGTGGAAGGATCAGCGGCATGGCCATGACCGCACAAGTCAAAGCGGAGCTGGCGTCCACCCAGATCACCAAGACCTGCTGCCGGAAGGCGGAGGTCGCCACGATGCTCCGGTTCGCCGGGGGTCTGCACATCGTGAGCGGACGCATCGTGGTCGAGGCCGAGCTCGACACGGGTGCCGCCGCCCGGCGGCTGCGCAAGGACATCTCGGAGGTCTACGGTCACCGCTCCGACGTGGTGATGGTTCAGGGCCAGGGGCTGCGCAAGGGCAGCCGCTATATCGTCCGCGTGGTGACCGACGGGGAGGCGCTGGCTCGGCAGACGGGCCTGCTCGACCAGCGCGGACGACCGGTCCGCGGGTTGCCGCCGGCGGTCGTGTCGGGCGGGAGCTGCGATGCGGTCGCGGCCTGGCGGGGTGCCTTCCTCGCCCACGGATCCCTGACCGAGCCGGGGCGCTCGTCGTCGCTCGAGGTCACCTGTCCCGGGTCGGAGGCGGCGCTCGCGCTGGTGGGTGTCGCCCGGCGGCTCGGCGTACAGGCAAAGTCGCGTGAGGTGCGCGGGGTCGACCGGGTCGTGATCCGCGACGGCGACGTGATCGGCACCCTGCTCACCAAGATCGGCGCCCACGAGTCGCTGATGGCGTGGGAGGAGCGCCGCATGCGCCGCGAGGTGCGGGCGACGGCCAACCGGCTGGCCAACTTCGACGACGCCAACCTGCGCCGGTCCGCCCGTGCGGCCGTCGCCGCGGGCGCCCGCGTCGGGCGAGCGCTGGAGATCCTCGGCGCGGAGGTTCCCGACCACCTGAAGCTGGCCGGCAGCCTGCGGGTCGAGCACAAGCAGGCGTCTCTGGAGGAGCTCGGCCAGCTCCACGACCCGGTGCTCACGAAGGACGCCATCGCCGGCCGCATCCGCCGCCTCCTGGCGATGGCCGACAAGCGCGCGGAGGAGCTCGGCGTACCCGACACCGAGGCCTCGTTGACGCCGGACATGCTCGCCGACGACTGAGCCTCAATCACCCGTCTCCGCCTGCTGTGCGCACCGTGCGGGCGCTCGCGATGGCGGCCAGCGGGGGATTCAGGGCGAGCTCTCGCCGACTCCTCTCACCCCCTTCTTCACCCCCTCGCCCACCCACCGGCTGCGCCGCGGGCGTACACATAGGAGGAACCATTTGGTTTACCGGCACGTAGCGTGAAACACCCGAGCCTGCCGCTAGCCGCCTGACGGTAGGGTCCGGGACGAAGCGGGACTTCAGCGCCGTGGCCCCGCAGAGCCGCTACGTCAAATTGAAATCGACGTCCAATGAACCAATCTAGGAGTCATCTGTGACTGTTCGCGTAGGTATCAACGGCTTCGGCCGCATCGGCCGCAACTTCTTCCGCGCGGTGCGTGCGTCCGATGCCGACATCGAGATCGTCGGCATCAACGACCTCACCGACAATGCGTCATTGGCGCACCTGCTCAAGTACGACTCGATCCTCGGTCGCCTCGACGCCGACGTCTCGTCCGACGACGAGACCATCACCGTCGGCGACCAGACGTTCGCGGCGTTCGCCGAGCGTGACCCGGCCGCCCTCAAGTGGGGCGACCTCGGTGTCGACGTGGTGGTCGAGTCCACCGGCTTCTTCACCGATGCCAACAAGGCCCGGGCTCACATCGACGGCGGCGCCAAGAAGGTGCTCATCTCCGCGCCGGCCTCCAACGAGGACATCACGATCGTGATGGGCGTCAACGAGGACCAGTACGACGGGTCGCAGACCATCATCTCCATGGCGTCGTGCACGACCAACTGCCTCGGGCCGATGGCGAAGGCGCTCAACGACAGTGTCGGCATCAACAAGGGTCTGATGACGACGATCCACGCCTACACGGCCGACCAGAACCTGCAGGACAACATCCACCGGGACCCGCGCCGGGCCCGCGCTGCCGCGCTGAACGTGGTGCCCACCTCGACCGGTGCGGCGAAGGCGATCGGCCTGGTGCTGCCCGACCTGAAGGGCAAGCTCGACGGCTTCGCGCTGCGCGTGCCGGTGCCGACCGGCTCGGCGACCGACCTGACCTTCGAGGCGTCGAGGGAGACCTCGGTGGAGGAGGTCAACGCGGCGGTCGAGGCCGCCGCCGACGGCAAGATCCTGAAGTACTCCACTGACCCGATCGTGTCCTCGGACATCGTGACCGACTCCGCGTCCTGCATCTTCGACGCTCCGTTGACCAAGGTGATCGGCAACCAGGTCAAGGTCATCGGCTGGTACGACAACGAGTGGGGCTACTCCAACCGCCTCGTCGACGCCATCACCCTCATCGGCCGCTCGCTCTGAGCGCGGCTGACCGACGAAACGGCTGAATCGACATGGTAAAGACGATCGACGACCTGGCCGCCGAGCTCGGCGGCCTGGCCGGCAAGAAGGTACTGGTCCGCAGTGACCTCAACGTGCCGTTGGCCGGTGGCGAGATCACCGACGACGGGCGGGTGCGTGCCTCGCTGCCGGTCCTGAAGAAGCTGTCCGAGGCGGGCGCCAAGGTCATCGTGACCGCCCACCTCGGCCGGCCCACCGGCGAGCCCGACCCGAAGTACTCGCTCAAGCCCGTGGCCGACCGGCTTGCCGAGCTGGGGGACTTCCCGCAGCTCCTCGTCGCCGAGGACACCGTGGGCGACAGCGCTCAGGCCCTGGTCGGGGAGCTGGAAGACGGTGGCGTCCTGGTGCTGGAGAACGTCCGGTTCAACGCCGGTGAGACCAGCAAGGACGACGCCGCGCGCGGTGCGTTCGCGGATGAGCTCGCGACTCTTGCCGACGCCTTCGTGAGTGACGGCTTCGGCGTCGTGCACCGCAAGCAGGCCAGCGTGTACGACGTGGCGCAGCGGCTGCCGTCCGCGGCGGGCGACCTGGTCCGCACGGAGGTCGAGGTGCTGCAGCGGCTGACCGCGGACCCCGAGCGGCCCTACGTGGTCGTGCTCGGCGGCTCCAAGGTCTCCGACAAGCTCGGCGTCATCGACAACCTGCTCGGCAAGGCCGACAAGCTGCTCATCGGCGGCGGCATGGTCTTCACCTTCCTCAAGGCCCAGGGCCACGAGGTGGGGAAGAGCCTGCTCGAGGAGGACCAGCTCGACACCTGCCGGGCCTACCTCCAGCGGGCCGAGGAGTCGGGCGTCGAGATCCTGCTCCCGACCGATGTCGTGGTGGACACCGCCTTCCCGTCGGGTGATCGCGAGCCGGAGCCACGCGTCGTACCTGCCGACGAGATCCCGGCCGACGCGCTCGGGCTCGATATCGGTCCGGAGTCGGCGGCCGCGTTCGCCGCAGCGCTGGCCGACGCCAAGACGGTGTTCTGGAACGGGCCGATGGGCGTCTTCGAGACCGATGCCTTCGCCGACGGCACCCGCGTCGTGGCCGACGCCCTCCTGAAGGCGGGCGGCCTGTCGGTGGTGGGCGGTGGTGACTCGGCGGCAGCGGTGCGTCTGCTGGGCTTCGACGAGGCGGCCTTCGGGCACATCTCGACGGGCGGTGGGGCAAGCCTCGAGTACCTCGAGGGCAAAGAGCTGCCCGGCATCGCCGTACTCGAGAGCTGACCCGTCGAACACCCGCATCCGTAGGAAGGGACCCCGTGGCCACCTCCCGTACCCCGCTCATGGCCGGCAACTGGAAGTCGAACCTCAACCATCAGGAGGCCGTCGTCCTCGTCCAGAAGCTCGCCTGGACGTTGTCGGACAAGCGACACGACTACGGCCGGGTGGAGGTGGCCGTGGTGCCCCCGTTCACCGACATCCGGTCGGTGCAGACCCTCGTCGACGGCGACCGGCTGTCGATCAAGTACGGCGCCCAGGACGTCTCGGTCCACGACGGAGGCGCCTACACGGGTGAGATCACGGCGGCGATGCTGGCCAAGCTCGGGTGCTCCTATGTCGTGGTCGGACACTCCGAACGTCGCGACTACCACGGGGAGTCCGACGAGGTCGTCAACGCGAAGGCCAAGGCCGCGCTGTCCGCGGGCATGACGCCGATCGTGTGCGTGGGGGAGGGGCTCGACATCCGCAGAGCGGGCGAGCAGGTGCCCTACACCCTCGCGCAGGTCGACGGCTCGCTGGCCGGCCTCTCGGCCGAGCAGGTCGCCGGGTCGGTGGTCGCCTACGAGCCCGTCTGGGCGATCGGCACCGGCGAGGTGGCCACGCCAGAGGATGCCCAGGAGGTCTGCGCCGCGATCCGGGGGCGGATCCGAGAGGTACTCGGCGACGAGGCAGCGGACTCGGTGCGCATCCTCTACGGGGGGTCGGTGAAGGCGGCGAATATCGCCGGGATCATGACCAAGGAGGACATCGACGGCGCGCTCGTCGGTGGTGCCAGCCTGGAGGCCGACGAGTTTGGTGGGATCTGTCGTTTCTACGACATGCCGACCCTCTGAGCCCGTCCCTCCACGGGCGTGGCGACCTGCTCCGTCGACGGCCGTGCCGATCTGACTCCGGCTCGCCCTGTGACGTAGGCTGCCTGCCGTGACTCTCGTTTTCACGATCCTGCTGGTGATCACCAGCATGTTGCTGATCCTGATGGTGCTCCTCCACAAGGGGCGAGGCGGCGGTCTGTCCGACATGTTCGGCGGCGGCGTCTCGAGCACCCTGGGCGGCTCTTCGGTGGCCGAGCGCAACCTCGATCGGTTCACCGTCGGTCTCGGCATCATCTGGTTCGCCTGCATCGTGGCCCTCGGGCTGCTGATGGCCTACCAGTAACCCACCCAGCAAACTTCAGCTAACTGCAACGAGGAGTGACAGATGGCGACTGGTGGCAACGCGATCCGAGGTAGTCGGGTCGGCGCCGGCCCCATGGGCGAGGCCGAGCGCGGGGAGTCAGCTCCCCGGCAGACGGTCACCTACTTCTGTGCCAACGCCCACCGCTCCGTGGTGGCGTTCTCGGTGGAGGCCCAGACCCCCGACACCTGGGACTGCCCGAAGTGCGGGCTTCCGGCGTCCCTCGACTCCGACAACCCCCCGCCCCCGCCGAAGATCGAGCCCTACAAGACCCACCTCGCCTACGTGAAGGAGCGCCGCTCCGACGCCGAGGCCGCCGACATCCTCGACGAGGCGATCCAGACCCTGCGCACCAAGCGCAAGTCCGGCGACATCGTCTTCTGACGCCCACCGGGCACTTAGGGCAACCCTCCAGCCCCCGACCGGGCACTTTGGGCAACCCTCCAGCCGCCGACCGGGCACTTCTGGCCACGAGAATTGGGCCGACCGGGCACTTCGGCCCGGTCACCCCGGGGCCTGTGGATAACGTGCGCCACGATCGGCTGATCTAGGCCATGGTTGTCGGCATGTCTCGGACACCCGCCTGGATGGCTCCCGATCTCCCGTTCCTCGACTCGACGTTCCCCCTGCCGCTCGAGGCGCCGTTCACCACGGACCAGGCGCAGCCGGTCGGGGTCTCGCGCCACTACCTCAGGCAGCTTGTGGCGCGAGGTCTGATCCGTCAGGTCGTTCGGGGTGTCTACGTCGTGGCGCAGGTCGTGGACACCATCGAGCTGAGGGCCGCGGCGCTCAGACTCGTGGTGCGGGCCGGAGCGGTCGTGGTCGACCGCACCGCCGCCTGGCTGCTCGGTGTCGACGTCCTCCCTCGCACTGCACTGACCGAGATGCCGCCGCTCGAGATTTTCAGTGCCAACGGGTCGCGGCTGCGCCGTCCCGGAGTGGCCAGCGGGATCCGGACGCTGACGACGGACGATGTGATTGTGATCGGTGGCGTGCGGGGAACCACGAAGCTCCGCACGGCACTCGACCTTGGCCGGCTGCTGTGGCGCTACGACAGCATCGCCGCCCTGGACGCCTTCCTCAGGGCGGGCGTGCCGAAGGAGCAGATTCTCGCGAGCGTCGAGCGGTTCAAGGGGCAACGGGGGGTCGTCCAGCTGCGGGAGCTGGCACCCCTCTCCGACCCCCGTCCGGAGTCCGCTCCGGAGTCGGCGCTCTACCTCCACTGGCGGGAGTCAGCACTGCCGGACCCGATCCCGCAGTATTGGGTCCATGACGACACCGGCAACCAGGTCTATCGGATCGACCTGGCCGAGCCGATGGTCAAGTACGGCGCCGAGTACTACGGCGAGCTCTTCCACGGACCGGACGACGAGGCCGCGAACAGGGCGCGGATCGCCTGGCTGGAGGCGGAAGGGTGGACGATCGACATCTTCACGAAGGTCGACCTCTACAAACCCGGGTGTGACCCGAAGGCGCGCCTTGCCGCGGGGATCCAGATGGCCCGCCGCAAGAGCGGCCTGTGGGTACCGCAGACCACCTTCACGCGCTGACCGGCAGGGAGTGCCCGGTCGGGCCCTCGGTTGTTGCAGGGAGTGCCCGGTCGGGCCCTGGGTTGTTGCGGGGAGTGCCCGGTCGGGCCCTGGGTTGTGGCAGGGAGTGCCCGGTCGGCGGGGTGGGAGCTACAGCAAGCGCCCGCTCGCCGCGTCGAGGAACCAGGTGGTCGACTCGGTTCCCCGCACGCCGCGGGCGGGGGTGGCGGAGAGAGCGGCCGCTGCCCCCTCTGGGGAGTCGGGCTCCGCGGCGAGGGCACGGGCCACGGCGTCCGCCTTGCCCTCGCCGCTGGCCAGGAACCACACCTCGCGGGAACGGTTGAGCGCGGCGAAGGTCAGCGTGATGCGCTCGGGCGGCGGCTTGGGGGAGTCGAGCACGTACGTCGTCACCTGGTCGTCGACCTCCAGCGCGGGGTGGCCGGGGAACAGGGAGGCGCAGTGACCGTCCGGCCCGACGCCGAGCATCAGCACGTCGAACTCGCCGGCGCCGTCGCGGCGGAGCGTGTCGGCGTACGCCGCGGCACCGGCGGCCGCGGAGTCCGCTTCGGCGGTCGACGGCATCTCGTGGACCTTCGCGGGATCGACGCCGACGGAGTCGAGCAGGGCACGCCGGGCCTGCAGGGCGTTGCGGTCGTCGGAGTCGGGGGCCACGAACCGCTCGTCACCCCACCAGACCACCACTCGCGACCAGTCCACACCCGACCCGGGGGTCAGGTCGGCGACCCGGCGGTGCAGCACGTCGGCGATGGTGCCGCCGGTCAGCCCGATCTGCGGCTCGCGACCTTGGGCATGGGCGTCGGCGAGCACCGACAGCAGCCGCCGGGCGACCACGTCGGCGAGCGCCTCGGCGTCGGGCGACACCTCGACGGTGTTCGGCGAGGCGCTCACGACGCGGCCCGCTTGAGCAGCGCCGCGGTCACGCCGGCGTAGATGTCGTCCTCGTCGAGATGGCGGAGCTCCTCGGCGAGCAGATCGGGCAGGTCGCGACGCTTGAGCGCCACGGGGCGGTCCGGCTTGTCCGGCGAGGCGAAGGTGGCGAGCCGGCCGTCGGCGCGGGTGATGCGGATCGGGCCGTCCTTCGTCATCAGCTCGACGCGGGTGATGCCCGGACCGCGGGAGGTGCGGCGTACGACGTCGACGCGCAGCCGCTGGGTCAGCCAGGCCCCGAGCAGATCGGCACTGGGGCTGACCCGCTCCGCGACGACCTCCGCTCCGGTCACGCGACCGGGGTACTGGTCGAGGGCCGCGGCCAGCAGGGCCCGCCACGGAGTGAGCCGGGTCCAGGCGAGATCGGTGTTGCCGGGGGAGTAGTTGCGGCACTGGCCTTCGAGCGCCTTGACCTTGCCGCGGGAGACGTACGCGGAGTCGGTGATGCGGCGGGTGGCCAGCTGGCCGAGCGGGTCTGCCGCGGGGTCCACCGGATGGTCACGCGGCCACCAGACCGCCACCGGCGTATCGGGCAGGAGCAGCGGCAGCACCACGGAGGCCGCGTGCCGGGTGACCTCGCCCGACAGGCGGATCAGCGCCGCCTCGCCACCCCAGCCGCCGCCGGTGCGGACCTCGGCGTGCACGGCGCTCCTGCCCCGGCCGTCGCCGATCACCACCCCCAGCACTCGGGACGGATGCTCACGAGACGCCGAGCGCGCCGCCTTCATGGCGTCCTTGGAGAACTCCTCGTCGACCACGACCACCAGCGTCATCACCATGCCCATGACCGGGCTGCCGGCCTGGTCCCGCGCCCGGCGGAACGCCGCCTCGATGCCTGGTGCGTTGGTGTCGGTGAGCTCGATCACGCGTGTCATCTCCAGAGTCTCGTCGGGGCGGCCGGTGCTCCGAACCTCTGGAGACGAGCCACCAGCACATCATGCCGCGTCCGCGCGACCGGCGGCACAGGCGTCCGGTCAGGGGCGGCGCCAGGCCCTCCCGTCCCGAGCGAGCATTGCCTCGGCCGCGGCCGGCCCCCAGGTGCCGGAGGCGTAGGACTCCGGGGTGCCCTTGCGCTCCCAGTGCTCGAGGACCGGGTCGAGGATCCGCCAGGACAGCTCGACCTCCTCGTGCTGAGGGAAGAGCGGCGGGTCGCCGAGCAGGACATCGAGGATCAGCCGTTCGTAGGCCTCCGGGGAGTCCTCGGTGAACGAGCCGCCGTACGCGAAGTCCATGTTGACGTCGCGGATCTCCATCGCCGTGCCGGGCACCTTCGAGCCGAAGCGCAGCGTCATGCCCTCGTCCGGCTGGACCCGGATCACGAGCGCGTTCTGGGTGAGGTCCTCGGTCATCGAGTCGCTGAACGGCAGGTGCGGCGCCCGCTTGAACACGACGGCGACCTCGGTCACCCGCCTGCCCAGCCGCTTGCCGGTGCGCAGGTAGAAGGGCACGCCGGCCCAGCGTCGGGTGTCGACATGCAGCTTGATCGCGGCGTACGTGTCGGTGATCGAGTCTGCCGCGATGCCCTCCTCCTGGTGGTACCCCGGGACCTTGACCCCGCCGGACCAGCCCTCGGCGTACTGGCCGCGGGCCGTGGTGCGGTCGAGCCGCCGGGGCAGCCGCACGGAGGACAGCACCTTGAGCTTCTCCACGCGCAGGCTCTCGGCGTCGAAGGACCTCGGCTCCTCCATCGCCACCAGGGCGAGGAGCTGCAGCAGGTGGTTCTGGATGACGTCGCGGGCGGCCCCGATGCCGTCGTAGTAGCCGGCCCGGCCGCCGATGCCGATGTCCTCGGCCATCGTGATCTGCACGTGGTCGACGTAGTGGGCGTTCCAGAGGGGCTCGAACATCTCGTTGGCGAACCGGATCGCCAGGATGTTCTGCACCGTCTCCTTGCCGAGGTAGTGGTCGATGCGGAAGACCGACTCGGGCGGGAAGACGGCGTCGAGTACGGCGTTGAGCTCGCGCGCCGACTCGAGGTCGTGGCCGAAGGGCTTCTCCACCACGACCCGGCGCCAGGGCTGGACGGCGTCGGCCGTCTGCGGCGCCGACTGGGCCTCGGCGAGCCCGTGCTCCTGGAGCTGCCGGACGACCTCTCCGAAGAACTTGGGCGGGATCGACAGGTAGAAGGCATGGTTGCCGCCCGTGCCGCGCGCCTCGTCGAGCTCGTCGAGGGTGCGGCGCAACCGCTCGAACGCCTCGTCGTCGGCGAAGTCGCCGGGCACGAACCGGAAGCCCTCGGCGAGCTGCTGCCACACCTCCTCGCGAAACTCCGTGCGGGCGTGCTCGCGCACCGCGTCGTGCACGATCTGGGCGAAGTCCTCGTCACCCCACTCGCGTCGCGCGAAGCCGATGAGCGAGAACCCCGGTGGCAGCAGGCCGCGGTTGGCCAGGTCGTAGATCGCCGGCATGACCTTCTTGCGCGACAGGTCGCCCGTCACGCCGAAGAGCACCATGCTGCTCGGGCCGGCGATCCGGGGCAGCCGGCGGTCCTGCGCGTCTCGGAGCGGGTTGCCCCCGCGCGCGACGCGAGGGGGCGACGGCGTACGGGGCTTGCCCGCCATCAGCGCCGATTGGCGTGGTAGTAGTCGATCAGCGCCCTCGTCGAGGCGTCCTGCGCGTCGAGCGCGGCGACGTCACCACCGACAGCCGGCGTGACCTGGACCGCGAGCTGCTTGCCGAGCTCGACGCCCCACTGGTCGAAGCTGTCGATGCCCCACACCACTCCCTCGACGAAGGTGATGTGCTCGTAGAGCGCGATCAGCTGGCCGAGCACCGCCGGAGTGAGAGCCGGCGCCATGATCGACGTGCTCGGCCGGTTGCCGCTGAACACCCGGGCCGAGACGATCTCCTCCGGAGTCCCCTCCGCGCGCACCTCGTCGGCGGTCTTGCCGAACGCCAGCGCCTTGGTCTGCGCGAAGAAGTTGGCGAGGAGCAGCTCGTGGACGTCGACGTCGCCGTCGACGAGCGGGTACGACGGGTTGGCGAGCGCGATGAAGTCCGTCGGGATCAACCGGGTGCCCTGGTGGATCAGCTGGAAGAACGCATGCTGGCCGTTGGTGCCCGGCTCACCCCAGAAGACCTCGCCCGTCTGGGTGGTGACGGTGAGGCCGTCCCAGCGGACGCCCTTGCCGTTGGACTCCATCGTCAGCTGCTGGAGGTACGCCGGGAAGCGGTGCAGGAGCTGGGAGTAGGGCAGGACGGCGTGGGTGTGCGCGTCGAGGAAGTTGACGTACCAGACGTTGAGCAGGCCCATCAGGAGCGGCACGTTGCTCGCGGGCTCGGTGGTGCGGAAGTGCTCGTCGAGGGCGTGGAAGCCGGCGAGGAACTCCGCGAACCGCTCCGGACCGATCGCGACGACGAGGGAGGTGCCGATCGCCGAGTCGACCGAGTAGCGGCCGCCGACCCAGTCCCAGAAGCCGAACGCGTTGGCGGGGTCGATGCCGAACTCGGCGACCTTGTCGAGCGCGGTCGACACGGCGACGAAGTGCTTGGCGACCGCCTCGGCCGCCTCCTCCTCGCCGCCCCCGATGGCCTCGGCCTTCCGCAGGGCGTCGAGCAGCCAGTGCCTGCAGAGCCGCGCGTTGGTCAGCGTCTCCAGGGTGCCGAAGGTCTTGCTCGACACGATGAAGAGGGTGGTCGTCGGGTCGAGACCGGCGAGCTTCTGGGCCGCGTCGGTCGGGTCGATATTGCTGATGAACCGGCACTCGAGACCCTCCTGGACGTAGGGCTCGAGCGCCTCGTAGGCCATCATCGGGCCGAGGTCGGAGCCGCCGATGCCGACGTTGACGATCGTCGAGATCGGGAGGCCGGTCACCCCCTTCCACTCGCCCGAGCGCACCTTCTCGGCGAAGGCGTAGACCCGCCCGAGCACCTCGTGGACGTCAGGCACCACGTCACGGCCGTCGACCTCCAGGACGGAGCCGGCCGGCTTGCGCAACGCGGTGTGGAAGACCGCCCGGTCCTCGGTGACGTTGATGTGCTCGCCCCGGAACATCGCGTCGCGGTGCTCGGACAGGCCCACCTCGTCGGCGAGCTCCAGGAGCCCGGCCAGAACCTCGTGGGTGATGAGGTTCTTGGACAGGTCGACCCGGAGGTCGACGGCCGTGTGGGTGAGCCGCACCACCCTGGCCGGGTCGGCGGCGAACCAGTCGCGAAGGTCGGGGATGAGGTCGGCCGCGAGAGTGGTCACCTTCGCCCACGCCTTGGTCGACGTCGGGTCGACGGGTACGGACGACACCGTCAGCGCCCCGCGTCGGACGGCTCGGCTCCGGACTGCCCTGCGCCGCCCGCGGAGTCGAGACTGCCCTGTGCGGCGTCGAGCAGCTCGTGCCAGGCTGCGACGAACTTGTCGACGCCCTCCTTGACGAGTACGTCGATCACGTCGTCGTAGTCGACGCCCGCCTCGGCCAGCCGGTCCATGTGCGCCCGCGCATCCGCGTAGAACGGCCGGACCTGGTCACCGGACTCGATCTTGGCGAGGTCGCCGTGGTCGGCGACGACCTCGAGCGTCTTCTCCGGCATGGTGTTGACCGTGTCCGCGACGACGAGGTCGACGACGTACATCGTGTCGTCGTACTCGGGGTTCTTGACGCCTGTCGACGCCCACAGCGGCCGCTGCCTGTTGGCGCCGGCCTCGGCGAGCGCGTCCCAGCGGGCGCCGGAGAAGTAGTCCTCGAAGGCCTCGAACGCGAGCCGGGCATTGGCGACGCCCGCCTTGCCCATCAGGTCCGACGGCGCGCCCTCGGCCTCGAGCCGCTTGTCGATCTCCGTGTCGACCCGAGAGACGAAGAACGAGGCGACCGAGTGGATCTTCGACAGGTCGTGCCCGTTGTCGCGCGCCCTCTCCAGCCCCGCGACGTAGGCCTCCATGACCTGGGCGTACTGCCCGAGACCGAAGATCAGCGTCACGTTGACGGAGATGCCGTCGCCGATGACCTCGGTGATCGCGGGGCAGCCCTCGATCGTGCCCGGGATCTTGATCAGCACGTTGGGCCGGTCGACGGCCGCAGACAGCTCGCGGGCCTGCTCGACCGTCGCCTGTGTCTGGTGGGCGAGGTCGGGCGAGACCTCGATCGAGACCCGGCCGTCGACCCCGTTGGTGAGGTCGAAGACCGGGCGCAGGACATCACAGGCGTTGCGGACGTCCTCGGTGGTCAGCTCGAAGGCCACCTTGTCGACGTCGGCCCCGGCCGCGGCCAGCTTGTGCACCTGTGCGTCGTACCGCTCGCCGTTGCTCAGAGCGGACTGGAAGATCGCCGGGTTGGTCGTGACGCCCACGACCGACGAGGACTTGACGAGGTCGGCGAGGTTGCCCGTCTCTATGCGCTCGCGCGAGAGGTCGTCGAGCCAGATGGAGACCCCCGCGTCGCTGAGGGCCTGGAGTCGGACGTTCATGCGATTTCCTTCCGATGAGCGGACAAACGATGGTCAGACGCCGGCGGCCGCGATCGACTCCCGGGCGGCGTCGGCGACCGCCTCGGGGGTGAACCCGAACTCCCGGAAGAGGGTGACGTGGTCCGCGCTCGCGCCGTAGTGCTCGATCGACACGATGCGGCCGGCGTCGCCCACGATCTCGCGCCAACCCTGGGCGATCCCGGCCTCGACAGACACGCGGGCCTTGACGGCCGGCGGGATGACGCTGTCCCTGTACGCCTGGTCCTGGGCGTCGTACCACTCGCGGCACGGCATCGAGACGACGCGCGCCTTGACACCCTCGGCGGCGAGCAGGTCGCGCGCCGCGACGGCGTACTGGACCTCGGAGCCGGTGCCGACCAGGACGACGTCGGGCTCCCCGTCGGCGTCGATCAGCACGTAGCCGCCCTTGGCGACGTCTTCGACGCCGTTGAAGCCGTCCTCGCCGCGCGGGAAGGTCGGGACGGCCTGCCGGGTGAGGATCAGCCCGGCGGGCCGGTTGTTGTGCTGGAGTACGGCGTGCCAGGCCGCCGCGGTCTCGTTGGCGTCGGCGGGGCGGACCACGTCGAGGCCCGGGATGGCGCGCAGCGCGGCGACGTGCTCGATGGGCTGGTGGGTCGGGCCGTCCTCGCCGAGACCGATCGAGTCGTGGGTCCACACGTAGGTGACGGGCATCTCCATCAGCGCGGAGAGGCGCACGGCGCCGCGCATGTAGTCGGCGAAGCTGAGGAACGTGCCGCCGAAGACCCGGGTGCCGCCGTGGAGCGCGATCCCGTTCATGATCGAGCCCATCGCGTGCTCACGGATGCCGAAGTGCAGGACGCGGCCTGCCGCCGGGTCGCCCTCCCAGTCGTGGGTCGTCCGCGACTTGGGGATGAACGAGGGGGCCCCGGTGATGGTGGTGTTGTTGGAGCCGGCGAGGTCGGCCGAGCCTCCCCACAGCTCGGGCATGATCGGCGCGATCGCGTTGATGACCTTGCCGGACGCCGCACGGGTCGCCACGCCCTTGGCGTCGGCCGGGAACTCGGGCAGCACGTCGCCGATGCCGTCGGGCAGGGCGCGGTCCACGAGCCGCTGGCGGAGGGCGTCGCGCTCGGGGTTGGCGGCCGCCCACTCGGCGTACTCCCGGTCCCAGGCGGCGCCGGCGGCGGCGCCGCGCTCGAGCAGCTTGCGGGTGTGCGCGATGACCTCCTCCGGGACGTCGAAGGTCTTCTCGGGGTCGAGGCCGAGGACCACCTTGGTCGCGGCGATCTCCTCGTCGCCGAGGGCGCTGCCGTGGGCCGCCTCGGTGCCCTGCGCGTTGGGGGCGGGCCAGGCGATGATGGTGTCGAGGATGATCATGCTCGGCTGGTCGGTGACCTCGCCCGCGGCCACGATCGCGTCGTACAGGGCGTTGATGTCCTCGACGTACTCCGTGCCGCCGTTGGTCCAGTCGACGACCTGCACGTGCCAGCCGTAGGCCTCGTAGCGCTTGCCGACGTCCTCGGTGAAGGAGACGTCGGTGTCACCCTCGATGGAGATCCGGTTGCGGTCGTAGATCATCGTGATGTTGCCGAGCTCGTGGACGCCGGCGAGCGAGCTCGCCTCGCCGGAGACGCCCTCCTGGAGGTCGCCGTCGGAGCAGAGCACGTAGACGTTGTGGTCGAAGACCGACTCGCCGGGCAGCGCCTCGGGGTCGAGCATGCCGCGGACCCGGCGCTGCGCCATCGCCATGCCGACGGCGTTGGCCACGCCCTGGCCGAGCGGACCGGTGGTGGTCTCGACGCCCCTGGTGTGGTGGACCTCCGGGTGTCCGGGCGTCAGGCTCCCCCAGGTGCGGAGCGCCTCGAGATCTGCCAGCTCGAGGCCGAAGCCGCCGTAGTAGAGCTGGGTGTAGAGGGTCATGGACGAGTGGCCGCACGAGAGCACGAACCGGTCGCGGTTGATCCAGTCCGTGGCCGCCGGGTCGTGGCGCATGACCTTCTGGAAGAGCAGATACGCCGCCGGAGCGAGGGCCATCGCGGTGCCGGGATGCCCGTTGCCGACCTTCTGGACGGCATCCATGGCGAGGGCACGAGCAACATCGACGGCCTTCGCGTCGAGCTCGGTCCATTCGAGTGGCTGGGGTGTGCTCACGGGGATCCTCTCACGTTGAACTCAGGGTTGGGTCGTCGGAGCGGTGCGCCTGGATCCGGGGGACCGACGGCCGGGCAAGCCTGAGACTACTCATCTAAGCCGTTAGACTCGACCGGTGACATCCCTCGGACACGCGGCGCCTTCGGCGCGGGAGGGCGACGGCGCAACGCCGGCGCGCGGTCCGCTGACGTCGGCGCCGCTGGAGGAGGTTTCCGCCCCGGCGCCCGCCGGGAGCGCGGCCGGACCGGAGCGGGCGTCGGCCAGGGACGTCGTCGCGGCGTACATCGGCCTCACGAAGCCGCGCGTCATCGAGCTGCTGCTGCTGACCACGGTGCCGGTGATGTTCTTCGCCTCCCGGGGGATCCCGGACCTCTGGCCGGTGGTCGCGACGGTCGTCGGCGGCACCCTCTCGGCCGGGTCGGCCAGCGCACTCAACTGCGTCTACGACCGCGACATCGACGAGCAGATGCGGAGGACCCGACGCCGTGCGCTGCCCCGGCACATCGTCTCCACCCGGGCCGCGCTGATCTTCGGCGTCGCACTCGGCGTGATCGCGACCGTGGTGCTCGCACTCTGGGTCAACCTGCTCTCGGCCGGTCTGGCGCTCGCGGCCGAGCTCTTCTACCTCGTCGTGTACACGATGCTGCTCAAGCGGCGTACGACGCAGAACATCGTGTGGGGCGGGCTGGCGGGCTGTTTCCCGGCGCTGATCGGGTGGACGGCCGTCACCGGTGAGCTGGCCTGGCCGCCGGTCGTGATGTTCCTGGTCGTGTTCTTCTGGACGCCGCCCCACACCTGGGCGCTGGCGATGCGCTACCGCGACGACTACGCGCAGGTCGACGTGCCCATGCTGCCCGTCGTCGCGCCTCCGGCCGTCGTCGGTCGACAGATCACCCTCTACACCTGGGCGACCGTCGCGACCTCGCTGGTCCTGCCGCTCGTCGCCGACACCGGCCTCGTCTACCCGATCGCCGCGGTGATGCTGGGCGCCGTCTTCATCCTCGAGGCCCACCGGATGTGGTCGCGCACCCGTGCCACCGACAACCCCGGCGCGATGGACCCGATGCGCCTCTTCCACATCAGCAACCTCTACCTCGCGCTGCTGTTCGTCGCGCTCGCCGT
The DNA here is from genome assembly GCA_963767345.1 of uncultured Actinomycetota bacterium. GTDB lineage: Bacteria > Actinomycetota > Actinomycetes > Propionibacteriales > Nocardioidaceae > Nocardioides. Next base: position 434,808 of record CAVYDO010000002.1, on the reverse strand, counting down.
CGACCCGCTCGTCGGCTGACCTGCACCACCCCTTCCCCCGCTCCGGGCCGTTCGATTATTTCGTCGGGATAGTCCCTAACGAAGTGGTTGTTGAACAACCACTTCGTTAGGGACTATCCCGGGCGTCGTGGAGACGACGAGGGCGGAGGCGGTCGCGGAGAGGATGCCGGCGCCGAGGAGATGGGTGACGACGAGGGCGCCGGGGAGATCGGTGAAGTACTGCACGAAGCCGACCAGGCCCTGGCCGAGCTCGACACAGAGGAGTACGCCGGCACACCGGGCGACGACGCCGGCGCCCTGGCGCCACGCCAGCACGAGGATGCCCACTGTCAGTGCGAGCAGCACGTAGACGGCCATGGCGTGGACGTGGGACATGAGCTGCGGGTCGAGGCCGGTGCGCCGGGAGTCCTCGTCGCCGGAGTGCGGGCCGCTGCCGGTGACGATCGTGCCGAGGTAGAAGACGACCCAGGCGGCGGCGAGCACGAGCCTGGCCAGTCGGCGTACGTCGGGAGGCGCGGCGGGGCGTGACCGGTCGCGGGTGCTGTCGATGAGCACGACGCACACGCCGACGATCGCGAGGGACGCGAGCAGGTGCAGTGCCACGACGTACGGGTTGAGATCCGTGCGCACTGTGATGCCGCCGATCACCGCCTGCGCCGGGACGCCGACCATGACGGCGAGGCTCAGCCACAGCGGGCGCGAGCGGGACCGGTCCGTCCGCCACCAGAGGATGGCCGACACCAGGCAGAGCAGGGCGACCAGGCCGACGGCGAAGGTCAGCATCCGGTTGCCGAACTCGATCGCACCGTTGATGCCCAGGGCCTCGTGGGGGACGTAGGACGACTCGGTGCACTTCGGCCAGGTCGGGCAGCCTAGCCCCGAGCCCGTGACCCGCACCGCGCTGCCGGTGACGACGATGCCGATATTGGCGACCAGGTTCGCGACCGCGAGGAGTGTCGTCGCGCGCGCGGCGTCGACCCTTCTCACGGCGGTCGGCCCGGTCACTCCGGTCGGCCCGGTCACTCCCATCGGAAGGTCCTGGTCGTGAGGAGGGTCGCGATCAGTCCCCAGCCGAGCAGCACCAGGCAGGCGGCGCCGTCGAGGTCGCCGTCGAGGAGCCCGGCGCGGACGGCGTCGCCGAGTGCGCCGGAGGGCAGGAGCCGGATGACGCCCTCTGCCGAGCCGTAGGAGTCGGTCGGCAGGACCACTCCGCCGAAGCCGATCAGCACGAGGTACACGAGGTTGGCCGCCGCCAGCGTCGCCTCCGCGCGCAGCACGCCGGCGACGAGCAGCCCGAGCCCCGCAAACGCCCAGGTGCCCAGGAGCAGCGCGACCAGTGCGTACGCCGCTCCGGTGAGCGAGGCCGGGCCGGACCAGCCGAGGGCGAGCCCGAGGAGCCCGATGACGACCAGCTGCATCAGCTCGACGACAAGCAGTGCTCCGACCTTGCCGAGGATCAGCCCGTGGCGGGGGAGTGGCGAGGCGCCGAGGCGCTTGAGGACGCCGTACCGACGCTCGAAGCCGGTGGCGATGGCGAGAGAGGTGAACGCCGTGGACAGGACTGCGAGCGCCAGCACGCCTGCAGTCAGGACGTCGACGGCGGGGCGGGTGAGGTCGAGGTCGATCCGGCCGGCAGCGGCGACGCCGCCGACGAGGACCAGCGCCGGGATCACCAGCGCTATGAGCAGCTGCTCACCGTTTCGGAGCAGCAGACGGGTCTCCATCGCCGCCTGCGCGCGCACCTGCTGGGTCAGCGGCGCGGCACCGGGACGGGGAGCGAAGCTGCCGGTCGAGGAGGTGCTCATTCGGGGTCCCCGAGGCGTTGCTCTGCGGAGCGGAGCGGGGGAGAGGAACGTCCTGCGGTGATCCTCATGCGAGCTCGTGTCCCGTCAGCGAGAGGAAGACGTCCTCGAGCGTGCGGACGCCGTCGCCGGTCAGCTCGGCGGGCGCCCCGCTTGCGACGAGCCGCCCGCGGTCGATGATGTGCACCAGGTCGGCGAGCCGCTCCGCCTCCTCCATGTGGTGGGTGGTGAGGACCACGGTCACGCCGTCCGCTCGAAGCTCCTCCAGGAGCCCCCAGGTGGCTCGCCGTGCCTGCGGGTCCATGCCCGCGGTCGGCTCGTCGACGAAGACGAGCTCGGGCCGGCCGACGATGGCGGTGGCGAGGGCGAGGCGCTGCTTCTGGCCACCTGACAGGCGCCGGTACGGCGTCCGACCGCACTCACCCAGCCCGAGCCGCTCCGCGAGGCCGTCGACATCGAGCGGATGCGCATGGAGCCGCGCGACGTGACGGAGCATCTCGATCGCGCGCACCCCGCTCCAGGCGCCGCCCTCCTGGAGCATCACGCCGATGCGGGGGAGCAGATCGCGTCGGTCGGCGCGGGGATCGAGACCCAGGACGCGCACTGAGCCGCCCGAGGGGCGCCGATAGCCCTCGCAGGTCTCCAGAGTCGTCGTCTTGCCGGCGCCGTTGGGGCCCAGGACCGCGGTGATGGTGTTGCGGTCGACGACGAGCGACAGGTGGTCGACCGCCCGCTTCTCGCCGTACGTCATCACCAGGTCGTCGACGACGACGGCCGGGTCCGTTGTGGGCACCCCGAGAGTCTAGGAAGGGGCGGACGGTCGGCGGTGCTCGGGTCCGCGTCCACCGACTGATCGATCCTGCCCGGCACGCGGACGGATTTCGCCTTAAGTCAAGTTGTTTACTACAATTACGTGGACCTGAGGCCGGACGATGCCCGGTCGTGGTTGGTCCACCCCGCCTCCGGCGCTTCCCACCCGTCCCCAACCCCGTCTGGAGAACCGGTCATGAGCGATCTCGTCAGCGAGCCGGCGACAGTCACGCCCATCGAGACCGGGGGCAGGCCGACCTCCGCCGCGGCCGGGACCGCCGCCGGCAACGGCGCACGTCGGCGCGCGCCCGCCGGAGGCCGGGTCGGCGGGGAACGCCTCGGCCGCGTCGGCCTGACCGTCGGCACCCTGCTGGGCCTGATCGTCGTGTGGTGGGCAGCGACCAGGTTCGGCAACCTCGACCCGATCCTGTTCCCCGGGCCCGACAGGGTGTGGGACGCGTTCGTCAACGCGAACACGACCCATCCGGTCGCACGAGGCCTCGACCGCACGGTGAAGGGCGAGTACAACTACTTCCTCTGGGAGCATCTGCTGGTCTCCCTCCAGCGCATCGGTGCGGGTGTCGGGCTCGCGATCCTGGTCGGTATCCCGCTCGGACTGCTAATGGCCACCGTCCGCTGGGTGGGCGTGATCGTCGACCCCTACCTCAACTTCCTCCGCGCGCTCCCGCCGCTGGCGTACGTCGGCATGCTGATCGTCTGGTTCGGCGTCGGCGACGTCTCCAAGATCTGGCTGCTCTTCCTGGCTGCCTTCCCGCCGGTCGCCCTGGCCACCATCTCGGGCGTCCAGGGTGTCAGGACCGACCAGATCAACGCGGTGCTCACCCTCGGGGCGAGCCGTGTGCAATCGCTGCGGCACGTCCTGCTGCCGGCGATCCTCCCCGAGTTGATCACCGGCATCCGCGTCGCGGTCGGCTTCGCCTGGACGACCGTCGTGGCGGCCGAGATCATCAACGGCATCCCGGGCATCGGCGGGCTCGCCTATCTGGCCGGTACCCAGAACAAGAGCGCACTGGTCATCGCCTGCATCGTCGTCATCGGCATCACCGCGCTGATCCTCGACTCCGCGATCCGCGGGCTCGAGAAGGCCCTCGTCCCCTGGCGCGGCAAGGCCTGAACGGCCTGAACGACCGCTCCGTCACCACCCGCACGCCTGTCGAAGGAGAACCCGATGTCCGCCCACCCTCGCTCCCGGGTCGAGCTGCGAGCCGCCGCGCTCGCGGCGTTCCTGGTCGCCCCCCTGGCTCTGACCGCGTGCGTGAGCACCGACCGCTCCCAGTCGGGCGGCGAGGCCGTGTCCGACTGCCCGTGGGAGGGCGACGACTCGGTCGAGGGCACCGTCGAGATCGGCTGGCAGCGGATTCCGAACGGCGACCTCATCGTCCAGGACCGGAAGCTCCTGGAGACCTGCATGCCCAACGTCACCGTCAACTGGACGGCGTACGACTCGGGGGCGGACGTGGTCAAGGCGTACACCAAGGGCCTCGATCTCGCGCTGATCGGCAACTCGCCGAGTACGACGGCGATGTCGCCGCCCAACGGCCTCGACGTCGACGTCGTCTGGGTGCATGACGTCATCGGCCAGGCGGAGTCCCTGATCGCCAAGGACGCCAAGGTGAAGTCGATCGAGGACCTGAGGGGGGAGACGATCGGGGTGCCCTACGGCTCGACGGCGCACTACTCCCTGGTCCAGGCGCTGAGCGCCGCCGACCTCGACGCGACCACGGACGTCAAGCTGATCAATCTCCAGCCGGACGCGATGCCCGCGGCGTGGAAGTCCGGCGATGTCGCGGCCGTGTGGGTCTGGGACCCGACCCAGTCGCAGCTCCTCGAGACCGGCGGCCATCGGATCCTGTCGAGCGCGGACACGGCCGAGGAGGGCTACCCGACCTTCGACCTCGGCACGGCCTCGGCGGCATTCGTCGAGGAGAACCCGGGGTTCATGGCCCAGTGGGCGGCCGCCCAGGACTATGCGGTCAGGCTGATCCTCGACAAGCCCGACGAGGCGGCCGAGATCGTGGGCGCCGTACTGGCGCTGCCGAAGGACGACGTACTCAAGCAGTTCGAGGGCTACACCTACCTGGACGCGGCGACCCAGGTCGGCGCCGACTACCTCGGCGGCAAGCTGGGCGAGGACCTCACGAGCACCGCCGGCTTCCTCGTCGATCAGGCCGGCATCGAGTCGGCCCTCACTCCCGAGGAGTACGCCGAGCACGTCGACGCCGCCCCGGCCGAGTCGGTTGCGGGTGAGAGCCGATGAGCACCGCACTCGCCTCGCACGCCGAGGCCGCTGCGGGCCATGGCCGCCCCGTCGTCTACGACCACGTGCGCCACGCCTTCGACGTGAATGGCGAGCAGGTGCCGGCGCTGGCTGAGATCGACCTCACCATCGAGCCCGGCGAGTTCGTCTGCCTAGCCGGGCCCTCCGGATGCGGCAAGACCACGCTGCTCAGATTGCTCGCCGGGTTCATGAAGCCCAGCGAGGGTGAGGTACGTGTGGCCGGCGACAAGGTGACCGGCCCGGGCTCGGACCGCGGCGTCGTCTTCCAGCAGCCCACGCTCTTCCCTTGGCTGACCGTCCGCGGCAACGTCGAGCTCGGACCGCGGCTGCAGGGCATCGACAAGCGCCGCCGCCGGGAGCGCGCCGACGAGTTCCTCGCCCTCGTCGGGCTGACCGACTTCGGAGACCACCGGCCGTACGAGCTCTCGGGCGGCATGCAGCAGCGGGCGCAAATCGCGCGGGTGCTCGCCGGCGACCCAGACATCGTCTTGATGGACGAGCCCTTCGGTGCCCTCGACGCCCTCACCCGGGAGCGACTGCAGAACGAGCTGCTGTCGATCTGGCGGGCCACCGGCAAGACGATCCTGTTCATCACCCACTCGGTCGACGAGGCGGTCTTCCTCGGCTCCCGGGTCATGGTGATGAGCCCGCGACCGGGCCGGATCGTCCTCGACCAGCCCGCTCGCTTCGGCGAGGAGGGTGCCCGGCCGAGCCCCGAGGAGCTCCGCAGCCTCCCGGAGTACGTCGCCCTGCGTGACGAGGTGCGCACGGCCATCACCCAGTGAATCGCCCAGTGAATCGCCCAGTGAATCGCCCAGTGACCGGTGGGCCCTCTGGGAGTCGTAGGGAGTGCCCGGTGGGCCCTCTGGGAGTCGTAGGGAGTGCCCGGTGGGCCCTCTGGGGGTCGTAGGGAGTGCCCGGTGGGTGGGGTCAGGCCTCGATGATCTCCGGCTCGTCCTCGCCGGCAGCGAGGCGGTCGAAGGCGGCTGGGGGCTCGCGCCAGAGGTCTCGGTGTGGGTCGTTGATGGCCCGCCAGACCTTCTCGGGGGTGCAGGGCAGATCGATGTGCCGTACGCCGAGATGCGAGAGCGCGTCGACGACGGCGTTCTGCACCGCGGGAGTCGAGCCGATGGTCGCCGACTCGCCGATGCCCTTGGCGCCCAGCGGGTTGAGCGGCGTGGGCGTCTCGATGCTGACGGCCTCGAACGGGATCGCGTCGGCGGCGGTCGGGATGGCGTAGTCGACGAAGGTGCCGGTGAGCGGGTTGCCGTCGGAGTCGTAGACCATCTCCTCCCACAGCGCCTGGCTCATGCCCTGCAACGCCCCGCCGTGCTGCTGGCCGGCGACCAGCAGCGGGTTGAGGACGCGCCCGCAGTCGTCGACGGCGACCAGCCGCAGGGGGGTCGTCCGGCCGGTCTCGATGTCGACCTCCACGACGGCGACGTGCGCGCCGAAGGGGAAGGTCGCCGCAGTCAGGGTGAAGTCGGCGTCGACACGCAACCCCTCGGGCATCTCACCGCGGCTCTCGGCGTACGACGCCAGCTCGGCCCAGCCGAGCCCGGCGCCGGGCACGCCCGCGACCCCGAACCGCCCCTCCTCGAGGGTCACGTCGGCCGGGTCGGCCTCGAGCATCCGCGAGGCGATCTCGACCGCCCTCTCGAGCAGCTCGTCGGACGCGTTGCCGACCGCGCTGCCGCCGATCTGCAACGACCGTGAGCCGCCCGTGCCGCCGCCCGTTGGCACCAGGCCCGTGTCTCCCTGCACGTAGCTGATCTTGTCGAGCGGGATGCCGAGCCGCTCCGAGGCGATCATGACGAACGACGTGGCGTGTCCCTGACCGCTGCTCGCGGTGCCGCACATCACGGTCGCGGAGCCGTCGGGGTGGACCTGGATCGACCCGAGCTCCGACCCGCCGAACCCGGTGATCTCGACGTACGTCGCGATGCCGATGCCGAGCAGCCGGGTCTCGCCCGCGGCCCGCCGCCGCGCCTGCTCGGCACGCAGCTCGTCGATGCCCGCGATCCGGAGCGCCTCGTCCAGCGCGCGCTGGTAGTTGCCCACGTCGTAGCTCAGCCGGCTGTGGGTGCGGAAGGGGAACCGGTCTGCGGCGATCAGGTTCCGTCGCCTGATCTCCTCGGGCGCCAGTCCCAGCTCGGCCGCCGCGACGTCGAGGATCCGCTCGAGTGCGGCGGTCGCCTCGGGTCGCCCGGCGCCCCGGAAGGCGCCGGTCGGCGCGGTGTTGGTCATCACCGCGAGCGCGTCGAAGCGCAGCGCCGGAATGTCGTAGGGGCCCTGGGCCATCAGGTACGTCGGCCCGACCGCGAGACCGCCGCCGAAGCCGGCGTAGGCGCCGCACTCGCCGATGACCCGCAGGCGCAGCCCGGTGATGCGCCCGTCGGAGGTGAGCCCGAGCTCGGCGTACTGGACCTGACCTCGACCCTGCATGGAGAGCATCGCCTCGCTGCGGGTCTCGGTCCACCGTACGGGCCGGCCGAGGCGCAGCGCGGCGAGCAGGACAGCGCCGTGATCGGCGTTGGAGCCCGGTTTGCCGCCGAAGGCCCCGCCGACGTGAGGAGAGATGACCCGCAGCGCGTCCGTGCCGACGCCGGCCGTCTTCGCGAGCAGGTCGCGCGCCTGGTGGGGTTGCTGGGTGGCGATCCAGCAGGTGACCGTGTTGTCGACCGGGTCATCCGTGGTGTCGCCCGGGTCCCCTGGATCTACTAGGAAGGCGTTGCCCTCGATGGGCGCGGTGGCGACGCGCTGGTTGACCATCCTCAGCCTGACGACCCGCTCGGCGCCGGCGAGCGGGTCGGAGGCGTCGGGCGCAACCCGCTGGGTGGCGATATTCGTCCCGAGACCAGGGAACTGCAGGGGCGCATCGTCGGCGAGCGCATCCTCCACGTCGACGACGGCGGGCAGGGGCTCGTAGTCGACGTCGACGAGCTCGGCCGCGTCGACGGCCTGGGCGCGGGTCTCGGCGACGACGAGAGCGACCGGGTCGCCGACGTAGCGCACCCTGTCGACCGCGACGGCGGGCCGCCGGCACTCGCGGTTCGCGCTCGCGAAGGTCGGGAGCGGGTCGCGGCCGAGCTGCTCGGCGGTGAACACGCCGAGCACGCCGGGCGCGGCATCGGCCGCGCCGGTGTCGATGCCGGTGATCGCCGCGTGCGCGAACGGGCTCCGCACGAACACCGCGTGGGCGGCGTCGACGCCCTCGGGGTGCAGGTTGTCGACGAACGTGCCCCGGCCGACCAGCAGCTCGCGGTCCTCCACACGGCGCACCTGGGTGCCAAGGATCGAACCGGCCATGACGAGGAGCCTATGCGGCCCTCAGGATGGGTCGGGTTAGGCGGGCCTTACTTGAAGCACCCGCTCCATTAACGGCACACTTGCGTTGTGGAATTCGTGCGGGCGGCGAGGTCGTCTTCGGAAACGGTGAGGGTAACGGCCGCTGGCCCCCTCGCCGTGGACGGGCCGACGCGCGACCGGGTGGCCCGGACGATCCTCGAGAACGGCCCGTCCACCGCCGCCGACATCGCCGACCGGCTCGACCTGACGCCGGCCGCCGTACGCCGCCATCTCGAGCACCTCGTCGACGGCGGCACACTGACGGCAAGCGAGCAGCGGGTCTACGGACACCGCGGGCGCGGGCGTCCGGCCAAGGTCTTCGCGCTCACCGACGCCGGGCGGGAGGCCTTCGGCCAGCAGTACGACGACCTCGCGCTCGAGGCGCTGCGCTTCCTCAAGGAGCAGGTGGGGGAGCGGGCGGTCACGGAGTTCGCTCGCAGGCGGGTGGCCTTCATCGAGCGCGACTACGCTGCGGTCACCGCGGCCGACCCCGACCTGTCGCCCGCCGCGGCGCTCGCCCGGGTCTTCAGTGAGGAGGGGTACGCCGCTTCGGTGCGCGAGCTGCCGCTGCTCGGCGGACTCAGCGTGGGTGACCAGCTCTGCCAACAGCACTGCCCCGTCGCGCACGTGGCCGAGGAGTTCCCGCAGCTGTGCGAGGCCGAGACCGAGGCCATCGGTCGGGTGCTCGGCACCCACGTGCAGCGGCTCGCGACCATCGCGCACGGCGACGGCGTGTGCACCACCTGCATCCCCCAATCGGTGGTCGAGGAGGTCGCGAAGCGACCGTCTCGAGACCCGAGGCACGAACGACGAGAAGGAAGCGAGGGTCCGAAGTGACCTCCATCGAAGAGCTCAACCCCGAGTTGAAGGGCCTGCGCGAACGCTACGAGTTCGGCTGGGCCGACTCCGACGCGGCCGGCGCGGCCGCGACCCGAGGCCTCAACGAGGCCGTGGTCCGCGACATCTCCGGCAAGAAGTCCGAGCCGCAGTGGATGCTCGACCTGCGCCTGAAGGGCCTCAAGCTCTTCCACCGCAAGCCGATGCCCACGTGGGGGTCGGACCTCTCGACGATCGACTTCGACAACATCAAGTACTTCGTCCGGTCCAGCGAGAAGCAGGCCCAGTCGTGGGAGGACCTCCCCGAGGACATCAAGAACACCTACGACAAGCTCGGCATCCCGGAGGCTGAGAAGCAGCGCCTGGTCGCCGGTGTCGCCGCGCAGTACGAGTCGGAGGTCGTCTACCACTCGATCCGCGAGGACCTCGAGGCCCAGGGCGTGCTCTTCCTCGACACCGACACCGCACTGCGTGAGCAGCCCGAGCTGTTCAGGGAGTACTTCGGCACCGTCATCCCGGTCGGCGACAACAAGTTCGCCGCGCTCAACACCTCGGTGTGGTCGGGCGGCTCGTTCATCTACGTGCCCAAGGGTGTCCACGTCGACATCCCGCTGCAGGCCTACTTCCGCATCAACACCGAGAACATGGGCCAGTTCGAGCGCACGCTGATCATCGTCGACGAGGACGCCTACGTCCACTACGTCGAGGGCTGCACCGCGCCGATCTACTCCTCCGACTCGCTGCACTCGGCGGTCGTCGAGATCATCGTGAAGAAGGGCGGCCGCTGCCGCTACACGACGATCCAGAACTGGTCCAACAACGTCTACAACCTCGTCACCAAGCGGGCCACCTGCGAGGCCGGCGCGACGATGGAGTGGGTCGACGGCAATATCGGCTCGAAGGTCACGATGAAGTACCCCGCCATCTACCTGATGGGCGAGCACGCCAAGGGCGAGACGCTCTCGATCGCCTTCGCGGGCGAGGGCCAGCACCAGGACGCGGGCGCCAAGATGGTGCACGCCGCACCGCACACCTCGAGCTCCATCCTGAGCAAGTCGGTGGCGCGCGGCGGCGGGCGTACGTCGTACCGCGGCCTGATCCAGATCAACGAGGGCGCCCACGGCTCGAAGTCCAACGTGCTGTGCGACGCGCTGCTGGTGGACCAGATCAGTCGATCCGACACCTACCCCTACGTCGACATCCGCGAGGACGACGTGTCGATGGGTCACGAGGCGAGCGTCTCCAAGGTCAGCGAGGACCAGCTCTTCTACCTGATGTCGCGCGGCATGGAGCAGGACGAGGCGATGGCGATGATCGTGCGCGGCTTCGTCGAGCCGATCGCCAAGGAGCTCCCGATGGAGTACGCGCTCGAGCTCAACCGGCTCATCGAGCTGCAGATGGAGGGTGCGGTCGGCTGACCGCCCGGAGGCATCTGAACCCCGCCCGGCCGTCTGCCGTTCCCCCGTGGCACGGCGGCCGGGCGGCCCCCAGGACCTCAGGGTGGTCGGGCAGGCGCGGGGAACGAGCGCCGAGTCGAGACCGTTCGCGCACAGAGAAGAAGGATTGAGACCAGTTGACTGTCACTGAAAGCGTCCGCTCCGCGGTGGAGATGGATCGCGTCGAGAGCCACCTCAACCCGCCGGCGTCCTACGACCTGGTGGACCACCCGGTGCCGACCGGCCGCGAGGAGACGTGGCGCTTCACGCCGCTCAAGCGGCTGCGCGGTATCCTCGACGGCGACGCCTCCGACGACTCCCTGACCTGGGAGACGAGCCTGCCCGAGGGCGTCACGATGCCGATCGTGACGACCGCGGAGGCCGTCGAGCTCGGCGATCTGCCGCCCAACGAGCGCCCGGCCGCCCTCGCCGCCGCCAACGCGGGTGGCGTCCAGGTGATCGACATCCCGGCCGAGTTCTCTTCCGACGAGCCGATCATGATCACGCTGACCGGCGAGTCCGTCGACCGGCTGGTCTGGGCTCACCTGCTCGTACGCGTCGGCGCCCACTCGCGGTCCACGCTCGTCATCGAGCACAAGGGCAGCGCCCGCTACTCCGCGATCACCTCCGTGATCGTGGGGGACGGTGCGACGTTCGACATGGTCACGCTCCAGGACTGGGACGACGACGCCGTCCACCTCGGCCGCGACTCCATCCGAGTCGGCCGCGACGCGAAGGTCAAGCACACCGCGATCTCCTTCGGCGGCGACGTCGTGCGCATGCACGCCAACGTCGAGTACGCCGGGCCCGGCGGCGACGCGGAGCTGCTCGGCCTCTACTTCGCCGACGAGGGCCAGCACATCGAGCACCGGCTCTTCGCCGACCACACCGCGCCCAGGACCAAGAGCCGGGTGAGCTACAAGGGCGCGCTGCAGGGGCAGGGGGCGCACACGGTCTGGGTCGGCAACGTGCTGATCCGCAAGGTGGCCGAGGGCATCGACACCTACGAGGAGAACCGCAACCTCGTGCTCACCGACGGCTGCTGGGCCGACTCGATCCCCAACCTCGAGATCGAGACCGGCGACATCGTGGGAGCCGGCCACGCGTCCGCCACCGGACGCTTCGACGACGAGCAGCTCTTCTACCTCCGCTCCCGCGGCATCGATGAGAAGGAGGCCCGCCGGCTGGTCGTGCACGGCTTCTTCAACGACCTGATCCGCAAGATCGGCGTACCTGCCCTCGAGGAGCAGCTGGCCGCGACCGTCGAGGCCGAGCTGGCCCGCAACGCCGACAGCCTGGAGCTCTTCTGATGACCTATGAGCGCGCCTGCTCGCTCGCCGAGCTCCCCGTCGACTCGGCGCTCGCGGTCACCGTCGGCGACTACGACGTGGCGCTCGCCCGGGTCGAGGGCGGCGACGGCGACGTCGAGGTCTTCGCGGTCGAGGACGTCTGCTCACACGCAGCAGTCGCCCTGAGCGAGGGCGAGGTCGCCGACGGGACCATCGAGTGCTGGCTGCACGGCTCCTGCTTCGACCTGCGCACCGGCAAGCCCACCCATCTGCCCGCGACCGAGCCGGTCGCGACCTTTCCCGTCGACGTACGAGCCAACCCCGACGGCACCAGAGACGTGTACGTCGACACCGACACCACCCTGAACGGAGTCATACCCCAATGAACACTCTCGAGATCAAGGACCTGCGCGTCTCGGTCGAGACCGAGGACGGTCCCAAGGAGATCCTCAAGGGCGTTACGCTGACGATCAACAGCGGCGAGACCCACGCGATCATGGGCCCCAACGGCTCCGGAAAGTCCACGCTGGCCTACTCCGTCGCCGGTCACCCCAAGTACCACATCACCGGCGGCTCCGTCACCCTCGACGGCGACGACGTGCTGGCGATGTCGGTCGACGAGCGTGCGCGCGCCGGGCTGTTCCTGGCGATGCAGTACCCCGTCGAGGTGCCCGGCGTCTCGGTGGCCAACTTCCTGCGCACCGCCAAGACCGCGATCGACGGCGAGGCACCCAAGCTGCGCACCTGGATCAAGGACGTCAACACCGCGCTCGACACGATGGGCCTCGACCCCTCATTCTCGCAGCGCAACGTCAACGAGGGCTTCTCCGGTGGTGAGAAGAAGCGCAACGAGATCGTCCAGCTCGAGCTGCTCGACCCCAAGGTCGCGATCCTCGACGAGACCGACTCCGGTCTCGACATCGACGCGCTGAAGGTCGTCGCCGACGGCGTCAACCGGTTCTCCGACCGGGGCGACAAGGGGGTCCTGCTGATCACCCATTACACCCGGATCCTGCGCTACATCAAGCCCGACTTCGTGCATGTCTTCGTCGCCGGCCGGATCGCCGAGCAGGGCGGCCCCGAGCTCGCCGAGCAGCTCGAGGCGGAGGGATACGACAAGTACGTGAAGGCCGCGGTCTGACCATGGGTCTCGACACGCTCGCTGCGCTCGCGGCTCGACCGACGACCGGGTTCTCGGTGGTCGAGCCGGCCGAGCGCCAGCGAGGCCGTGTCGAGACCACACGAGCTGGAAGGAGATAGCAGTGAAGGGCTTGCTCCCCGACCTGGAGGTCCTGCGCAAGGACTTCCCCATCCTGGCGCGCACGCTGGCGAACGGGCAGCCGCTGGTGTATCTCGACAGCGCCAACACCTCGCAGAAGCCGCAGGTCGTGATCGACACGATGGTCGACCACCTCGAGCGGCACAACGCGAATATCGCCCGCGCGATGCACCAGCTCGGCGCAGAGTCGACGGCGGCGTTCGAGGCGGCGCGCGACAAGGTGGCCGCCTTCATCGGAGCACCCGACCGCGACGAGGTGATCTTCACCAAGAACGCCTCCGAGGCGATCAACCTCGTCGCCAACACGCTGGCCTGGCCAGGCCCCGTGAAGGGGAGCAGCCGGCAGGTCGGACCCGGGGACACCGTGGTGATCACCGAGATGGAGCACCACTCCAATATCGTGCCCTGGCAGCTGCTGACCGAGCGGACCGGTGCGACGCTGCGGTGGTTCGGGCTGACCGACGACGGCCACCTCGACCTCTCGAATATCGACGAGCTGATCAACGAGCACACCGCGGTCGTCGCGCTCACCTGGGTGTCCAACATGCTCGGGACCATCAACCCGATCGCGGAGATCGCGCGCAAGGCCCACGCGGTCGGCGCGCTCGTCGTCGTCGACGCCTCCCAGGCCGCGCCGCAGCTGCCGATCGATCTGGCGGGCATGGCCGACGACGAGCGACCCGATCTGGTCGCGTTCACCGGTCACAAGGTCGTCGGCCCGACCGGGATCGGCGTGCTCTGGGGCCGCCGGGCCGTGCTCGACCAGCTGCCGCCCTTCCTGGGTGGCGGCGAGATGATCGAGACGGTCCGCATGGACGGCTCGACGTACGCCGCGATCCCGCACAAGTTCGAGGCCGGTACGCCGCCGATCGTCGAGGCGATCGGGCTCGGCGCAGCCGTCGACTACCTCGGCCTCATCGGCCTCGATGCGATCCGCGCGCACGAGCACGCCATCACGGCGTACGCGCTCGACGGCCTGGCGACCGTGCCTGGGCTGACCGTCCTCGGGCCGCGGAGCGCCGACGACCGCGGGGGCGCGATCTCCTTCGAGATGGAAGGAGTGCACCCCCACGACATCGCGACCGTCCTCGACACCCGTGGGATCGCCGTCCGCGCGGGCCACCACTGTGCGAAGCCGGCGCACGCACGTTTCGGCGTACAGAGCTCGACGCGGATGTCGTCGTACCTCTACACCGCGCCGTCGGAGATCGACGCTCTCGTCGACGGGCTGCACTACACCCGCGACTACTTCGGCCTGGGCAAGGGGTGACCGCCAGCCATGAGTGCTCAGCTCGACTCGCTCTACCAGGAGATCATCCTGGACCACTACAAGAACCCGCACGGCAAGGGCATACCTGACGAGCCCTGCGGTGCCGGTTGCGCCGAGGTTCACCACGTCAACCCGACCTGCGGCGACGAGGTCACGCTGCGGGTGCAGCTCGCCGACACCGGCGACGTTGTCCATGTCCTGGACGTCTCCTACGACTCTGTCGGCTGCTCGATCTCGCAGGCGTCGGCGTCCGTGCTGACCGACCTGCTGGTCGGCAAGCCGGTCGACGAGGCGATGTCCATCTACGAGGAGTTCCTGACCCTCATGCAGGGCAAGGGTCAGATCGAGCCCGACGAGGACGTCCTCGAGGACGGCATCGCCTTCGCCGGCGTCGCGAGGTTCCCGGCACGCGTCAAGTGCGCGCTACTGTCGTGGATGGCCTGGAAGGACGCCACCGCCCAATCTCTGAACGCTCAGAGCATGCAGGAGGAGACATCATGACTGGAGCCGAAGCAGCCACCCCGAGCGCCGATCACGGCGACCTCCCCGAGGTGCCCGAGGCCGCGGGCTCCGTCGGTACGTCGACGCTGACCGTCGACGACGTCACCGAGGCGATGAAGGACGTCGTCGACCCCGAGCTCGGCATCAACGTCGTCGACCTCGGCCTGCTCTACGGCGTGCACATCGAGGAGGAGTCGCAGGTCGTCCTCGACATGACTCTCACCTCGGCGGCCTGCCCGCTCACCGACGTGATCCAGGACCAGACCAACGCCGCGCTCGAGGGCCTCGCCGGCGACGTCGTCATCAACTGGGTCTGGATGCCCCCGTGGGGCCCAGACAAGATCACCGACGACGGTCGCGAGATGCTGCGCGCCCTCGGCTTCAATGTCTGAGGCGCGACCCCGTGAGCGAAGCGAGCGGGGTCGCGACCCGAGGAGGTCGAGCGAGCCCCGCGGGCGAGCCTTCGAGCCCGCGACGGGCGGGTCGAGACCTAGGAGGATCTGATGTCCGAGCCGGTTGAGACGGTCGACGAGAGCGTCGAGGCGTTCTGGGAGATCGCCAAGCACCGCGCACGCCTCGACAGCAGCATCCCGGGCTACTTCGGCCCGACGCCCGCGGAGTCGCTTCCTCCGCCGACCTGGTCCTTCGGTGCGACACCCGAGCAGGCCGACGAACTTCTCGCGCTGGTGCTCGCGGGGACGAAGACGGCGACGTCGAGCGCGCTGTGGGACTACGAGGCCGACGACGAGGTGCTCCCCGAGCCCGGCACTCTGGGCATCGTCGTCGACAGCGGCGGCCATCCACGGGCGTTGCTGACGACGACGGAGGTCGCGGTCGTGCCCTTCGACGAGGTCGACGCCGAGCACGCCCGCCTCGAGGGGGAGGGCGACCTGTCGCTCGCCCACTGGCGCGAGGTGCACGAGCGGTTCTTCACCGACAACGCCGCGCACGACCGCGGCTTCGCCCCCGACATGCCGGTGGTCACCGAGCGCTTCAAGGTGCTCCACCAGAGCTGAGCCACGTCCGGCGGTCAGCTGACGAGCGGAGCCGCCCCGGCATACGCTCCGCGCTCCTCGGCGACTCCGGGCTCGACCGCGCCGGGTGCGTCGTCGAACACCCTGCTAGGGTCGCCGCTGGAGTCGCAGGTCCGCCAGCCGGGGTCGCCGCCGGTCATGAAGCCCACCGCGGCGGCGTGCACATCGTCGGCGAGCCGCTGCGGGGGCGCGTCGCCGGCGATCGCGGTGACCGCGTCGGCCGAGAGGCAGTCGAAGAAGAACGGTACGTCGAGGCAGTGCACCGCCAGGTCGTAGACCGGTGACCGCCAGGCGAACCGATAGGTCCAGGTGTCCGCCGTCGCCGAGGTGCGTGCCCGGGCGACGCGGACGACCTCCGACCGGAAGAGCCGGTCCGTGACATAGCGACCGAGGACGGCTGCCGTGCCACGTTCGCGGACGTCGACGTTGGCGGCGAGGTATTCCCGTCGTACTCGCCGCGGAACCCGCAGCGCGGCCAGGCCGGCGCCGGCCGGCAGCCGGCGCAGCGGCCCCTCCTTGTCGGTCAGGAGCATCGAGAACTCGTCGTCGACGGCGCCGAGCACGAGCGGCTTGTCGCCGCCGACTCCCGACCGCATCGACGCGATCGTCGGTCGGGGGAGCAGATCGCCGTCGACCATCGGGCCGTACGGAAGCCCGCCTCTGGCCATCGACAGCATGCCGGCGGACGGGATGCGTGAGAGGTACGGCGTGGCCGCCGTGCTCTGCAGCTCGAAGATCCGCTCCTCGGGGACCCCGGCGAAGCCGTCGCGGGTGGCGGGGACGCCGGCCGCGCGGGCCAGCCGGCGGGCGATCGCCTCCGCCCGGTCCCTCTCGACGTCGGCGAGTGCGCCGGAGATCGACCAGACGCGGTGGAAGAGGTGTTGCGCGGCCGGCATGCCGAGCAGCGTCAGGACGGCGCCACCGCCCGCCGACTGGCCGGCGATGGTCACCCGGGCGGGGTCGCCACCGAAGCCTTCGATGTTCTCCTGGACCCATTCGAGCGCGAGGAGCCAGTCGCGGACGCCGCGGTTGTCCGGCGCTCCGTCGATGCGCCCGAAGCCGTCGAAGCCGAGGCGATAGGAGAGCGTCACGGTCACCACGCCGTCGCGTGCGAAGGTGTGGCCGTCGTACCAGGGACTCGCCGGCGACCCGGAGGTGAAGCCGCCGCCGTGGATGTAGACGAGCACCGGCAGGCCCGCGTCCGGCGATGGATCGGGCGTGAAGACGTTGACGTTGAGGGTGGCCTCGCCGGGTACCGATGGTTCGGGGATGAGGGTCGTTCCGGCGTCACCACGTTGCGGGGTTGCGCCGTACGCCGCGGCGTCGCGCACGCCCTCCCACGCCTGGGGCGGCGTCGGTGCGGCGAACCTGAGGTCACCGACCGTCGGGCGTGCGTAGGGGATGCCGAGGAACGCGGCAGTCGCATCCGGCGTACGGGCCCCAGGACGCCAGCGCCCCCTCACGCGGCCCGCTCGGATGGTCACCTCGGGATGTGCTGTCGTCATCGGGTCAGGGTAGGGGAGTGCGCGTTCGGGCGTGGCTGTCGTCAGGGCGGTCCGGCCTGACCCGCCCGTCGTCGTTGTCATCGATGGATCCGCCCTCGAGCGGGTGCGGTAGACAGCTGCAGGGCCGGACCGCGCTCGCCGACGACCGCGAAGCGGTAGCGCTCGAGGAAGGAGCGTGCGACCGGGTCGCCTGCCGGGACGGCCGCCTCCACGGGAAGGCGCTCTCTCGCGGCCGCCGCGACGACGGCGTGCAGTACTGCCGCGCCGAGCCCGCGCGCCCGCAGGGCAGGGACGACCCGGAGGTCGACGACCTCCCAGGCGTCGTCGTGCCGTCGTACCCGGAGGCTCCCGGCGGGCGAGCCGTCGAGCTCGAAGGCACCGCACACGTCGTCATGGGTCGCGTCCTCATCGGCCGGGCGGCCGAGATCCGGGATGCGCAGCCGATCGGCCAAGAGCGGGTCGTGGCCCCAGTTGCGCAGCGAGTGTCGCCATCGCCGGTCCGTCACGTCGCCGGCCGGCCACTGGGCCCGGTGGCGGCGGATGAAGCCGACGGTGCGTGCCGCGTGTGCCCAGTCGGCGTCGCTCCACTGGTCCGCGGGCGCGCCGAGCTGATCGACGGTGAGCCGGCCGGCGGCCTGGCCCGTGGACTCGATCGCGCCGAGCGGTCGGTAGCCGACCGCGCGCGACTCGGGCGTCTCCAGCCAATCGGCCAGCCGGTCGGCGGGCATGTTGACCAGCCGCTCCCACCGGTCGAGGAACTCTCGCCTGGGCCTGCCCACCTCGTGCAGCCTAACGGCCGTGGACCCGGCGTGAGGCCTGGCGGAGCCGTACGTTGAGTGAGATGGAGACGACTCCCGCCGGGCGGCTGGCTCGTCGTGCCGCCCACCACGCACCTGACGTCGTTCCCCGATCTCTCGCCCGATGCCGCTGACGAGCTGGGCGGCCTGGTCCGTCGGTTGGGCATCGCGCTGGCGGAGGTCACCGGCTGCGTGAGGACCTACCTCATGCAGTTCTCCGAGGCCGAGGGCTTCTCCCACCTGCACCTGCATCTCGTGCCCCGGATGGCCGATCACCCAGAAGACGCCCTCGGGCCGAGCGTCTTCGCCTTCCTGGTCGAGGACGAGACTCGCTGGCTTGCTGAGGAGAGGCGCGATGCCGTCTCGCTCGCACTCCGGGCGGCACTCGAGGGGTGAGCTTGCGGATCTGCTTGGCGTGGGGTGGCTCGCCACGCCCGAGGCGCGCGGTTTGGTGCCAAACCGCGCACGGAGTGGGCCTGGCCTCCGGGTGCTGGAGATCATCGCTCGAGCGTCGGCGGTGATGATGTCGGGCACCCTGAGGAGGTTGCCGGCGGGAGCGCGGAGCCGACAGCCGGATGTCGCGGTGTCTTATGCCGAGGACGGATGGCCTATCTGCGTCGGTGGAACCTCTGGTCGCCGTTGGGCAGCTTGGCTTGGTGGTAGGTGGGGTCGTGGGCGCGGTGGTGGTGGAAGGAGCAGAGGAGTACGGCGTTGTCTAGGTCGGTGGTGCCGCCTTGTGACCACGGGGTCTCGTGATGTCCCTCGCACCAGGCGGCGGGGATGTCACAGCCGTCGGCGCGGCAGTGTCGGTCTCTGATGGCGAGGGCCTTGCGCTGGGCGGGGGTGAACAGGCGTTGGGTGCGGCCGAGGTCGAGGACTCAGGTGTTGCCGTCGAGGACCGCGGGGAGGATGCCGGCGGTGCACGCCAGCCGTCGGGCCTCACCGGCGGTGATGACCTCGCCGGTGCTGGTGGTGGCGAGGCCGAGGCCGGTGCGGAGGGTGTCGATGTCGATGGTGACGATCACGCTGGTGGCGCCCCCGCCGTGGATGGGGAGCCGACCGGGGTCGAGGTGCTCGAGGAGGGAGCAGAAGGCGTGGCCGAGACGCACGTCATAGGGGGTGGGCTCGCCGTCGCTGGTCAGGTCGCTGGTGGTGGTCTCGACTCCGCTCGCTGCGCTCGCGGGCTCGACCATCGAGGGCGGGCCGTCGGTCGAGCCGCATCCTTCGGTGGTCGAGCCGTCGCGAGGGACGAGCGACGTGTCGAGACCACCACGCCGTGGATTGAGGTAGGCCTGCAGATGAGTCAGCAGCCGGGACGCGATCGGGTCGGGGACGCGGGCGATCACCGAGGTGGTGCCGTCGCCGTGGCTCCTGGTGAAGAGTCGGGTCTTCTTCAACGCTTCGGCTTCCTCGGCTTCGAGGGCTATGCGCTCCTGCTCTTCGCCGAGGTCGGGGGCGACGACGTCGAGGACCCGGCGGGTCAGGATCCGCAGCTCGCGGGGTGGGTGGTCGGCGGCTTGGGCGACCAGGTGCTCCTCGGCCTTGGTCTTCACGTCGGCGGGCACGTCGGCCGGGAGCTTGTCGAGTCCGGTGGCGATCACCTGCGCCTGCTCCAGGTTCACCTCGCCGCGGGCCAGCCCGTCGGCGAGAGCGCGGCGTTTGGTCGCGAGCGTCTTCGCGAGGCGTTGTTCGCGGCGGGCGGTGGTCCGGTCGACCTGGCAGGTGGAGGTGAGCCAGGCCGCGACATCGCGGGCGCCGTCGGCCTCCGCGACGTCGCCGGAGCCGGCGATCAGCCGCAGCTTCGCCGCGGTCACCCGGGTTTCGAGACGGGTCAGCGCGACCAGGAGATCGCGTTTGTCGGTGGTGCCGAGGTAGGTGGGGTCGAGGTCGAGCAGCACCCCGACCTTCTGGTCCATGCTCTCCAGCAGGCCGGCGACCAGGACCGAGCGGCGTTCGCATCCCGGGACCGCCCAGTCGGGTGCGGGCGGCAGCCCGCCGCCGGAGCGGGTGTCGTCGGTGTGGTCGCGCATGCGGTGGGGCCTCTCCCGAGGTCGGCGCTTGACGAGCTTCTCAGGCTCGAACTTGGGTTCGATTCTACGCCGGGAGCCCTTATGCGGCAAGGGTTCTGAGCGTTTTCCACAGGTGCACCTGATCGTACCGTGGTCTCGACGCGGGCCTCGTTCCTCGGCCCGGCTCGACCACCGAGAAGACGGGTTCGACCACCGAGAAGAAGGCGTTGGCGGGAACGGTCGCGGCAGGCGAGTGGTTGCGGTGCGACTTCTCGAGAAGCGTGGTTGCTCGCCCTCGTGGGCCGCGGCACTTGGCTGCGGTCGGTGCTCCGCTTGCGGTGCGCGCGGGTCGACCGCTGTGATTGCGGTCCCCGCGGCGTTCCCAATCGTCTCGGTGGGCGACTCGCTCCTCGGCAGCTGCCGCACGCAGGCTTCCCTGCACGGGCCCACGACGTCTAGCCGAGGTGTGCGCCGCGGCAAACCCTCATCGGACTGATGCCGATCGAGAAGTGAGTCCTGGGGCCTGATACCTGCTGTCGAAGGGGTCAGACCCGATCTCGCAGGTGAGGGCGTCATCGTCCGCGGAGCCGGGTGAGGGCATCGAGAATGGTCACGATGGCTGTGGGTCCGTGGCGCGCGACTGCGAGCAGGAGGGTGAGGAGTCCGACAGCGGCGATGAGGTGCAGCAACGGGATGGTCGGTGGGGCCACGACGGTCAGGACGGCGGTCGCTGCGACCGCGGCAGTGAGATAGACGAGGGTTTCGAGCACGGCGGGGCCCTTCCGGTCGGTGTTTGATCCGCTCCTTTGGAGAGAAGCAACACCGGAAGGTGTCATTCGGACATGGGTAGCGTCGCGGGCTCACGCGGCCGCTGGTAGCTCCCGGGGTCGGACGAGGACGTCGGCGACGTCGTGAGTCCGGGCGGCACGTCGGTAGCCGTCGCCGTGGTCGAGGCCGCCGAGCTCGTGGAGCCGCGGAGAGGTTGTCCGCGAGCAACGCACCCCACATCCAGGCGGTGTTGACGGCCGGGTCGCCCGAGGGCAGGTGGCGTAGCGCGGCGCCGTGCTTGGCATCACGGATCCTGTCCTCGATGTCGGTGCGGTGCCGATGCCAGCACTCGACAGCCGCGGCCTTGTCCGCGGTGGTGATGTCAAGGTTGGTGACGATGAACGGGTAGGCCCACACCTGCTCGACGTCGCCGTCTAACGGCAGCGCGAGCTGCTCGGCCGGGATGGTCTTGCGGCGTCGTGCACGGGATCGGTCGACATCGCCGTGGCGTCGTGACGGACCCGAGGGATCAGACAGCGGGTGCCCGCAGGCCAGCCGGCGGGGGGCGTAATCGGCGACCGCAACCTGGGCACCCTTCATCCCGATCGCGTCGTCCAACGCGTCATCGGACACCGTCGCGGCGGCGCGCCAGGTCGCAGGGTTGCGGTTCGCGCCAATCGCGAAGTCGCAGCCGGCGTCGAACACGGCGTGCGCGAGATCCCTGGTGAAGTAGCCGATATCGCCACGGACCCGGACCCGGCCGTGACCCCGTGCTGGTCAGTGGCAAAGTCCAGCCAGCTCAGCGCGCGACCGAGCAGGTCGACGACTCCCGCGCGAGGGTCGACATCGCCGGTCCAGGCCGACCAAGTACTCCTCGCCGGCCATCTGGGCCGAGGCCAGCCCGACCAGGAACTCACCACCCGACAACCCACGTGCCCGCTGCTTGATCGGCCCGACCCACCGAGACGACCCCCGAGCCGGTCGACCAACTCGCTCACCGCGAGCATCCCCGCAGTCCCGGTCAACGTCGGGTCCGACTCACCGACCTGAACCTGCTGACGACCCCGACGCCCACCACGTAATCTCTTCACCCGAAAGGTGCCTTTCACGCGACGCGATCAATGGCCTCAACAACCACGATCTTGCCGAGCTGAAAGGCATCTGTTGCGCTCACACCCCGAAGGACTCAGGGCTACCTGCGGATCCGGGTCAGGCAGTCACCGTGCACTCCTCGCCCGAGCCCGGGCGTAGTGGTCGAGGGCGAGCGAGAGGTCATGCTCCGCCCCGGATCGGATCGCGGTCCGGATGCCCTCGACGATGTCGGCGCGGCCGCCGTACCCGGTCGCCGGTGTCGGGTGGGCCGGCCGACCCTGCGTATCGGAGACCGTGTGGCGCAGCGCCTCAGGCGCTCGGCTCCTGGGCCGGCGCGGCGACGTACCGCTCACTGAGCTGGCGGTAGTAGCGGGTGGTGAGGGCGTAGCCGGTGAGCAGCAGGCCGAGGATCGCGCTGAGCACGAAGACGAGGGCGATGCCACGCGACGGCCCGGTGCCGAACCACGAGCCGATCGCGCCGGCGCCGGCGCCGTCGGTCATGAACGGGATGAAGAAGAACTGCGCGAGTGGCGAGATCAGGAACGCGGTCAGGGGGGAGGCGGACTGCTCGACACTCTGGGCGAACCCGAAGACGCGCCCCTGCCGCTCGTACGGCACGACCTTCTGCAGGACCGTCTGCTCGGCCCCCTCGACGAACGGGATGATCATCATGTAGACGACCATCCCGAGCGCCAGCCAGATGATCGAGTTGCGCATGGGGAAGATCGCGGTCGTGCACCAGAGCACCAGGTTGAGCAGCAGGATGAGCCGGACCGGGTTGCTGGACAGGCCGATCCGGGCGATCAGCAGGCCGCTGACGATGAGCACGGTGCTGAGGGCACCCCAGATCAGCCCCCACGCCTGCACGGACACCAGGGAGAGCCCGTAGGCATCGAGAAGGGCCATGAAGGCGCCGCCGAGGAAGTTGTTGAGCGTCGAGAACACGATGAGCGCGGGCATCCCCGGGATGGCGGCGACGACCTTGATCGTGCCGCGCAGGTCGACCCGTCGGTCGCCGGAGGAGTCGGCGGCCGCATCGACGGTCTCGGGGATGCGCACGGTCGCGAGGTGCACCAACGACAGGGTGAGCGCGACGAGCGCGACCACGTGTACGCCGTACAGGCCGTTCCAGCCCACCAGCAGGCCGCTGATCACCGAGGTGACCAGGAAGCTCACCCCGGTCGTCGTGCCGACCAGCCCGTTGGCTCGGTCGCGCTGCGCCTCCGGGACCAGGGCGGTGACGGCGGTCGGGAGGGCTATGACGCGCAGGTTGCCGGCGATGACACCGGCCATCAACAGCAGGATCAGCGCCCACAGCCGGACGCTCCCCGCGTCGCGGAAGACCGGGTCGGGCGTCACGACGTACAGGAAGAACGACGCCGCGTAGCAGGCGATCGACACCATCGCCGAGAGCTGCATCACCGCCTTCTTGCGGTTGTGGTCGACGACGCTGCCGAAGGGGATGCCGGTGAGCGCCGTCGCGACCAGGAAGATGCCGGCGATGACACCGGTCGCGAACACCGACCGGGTCTCCAGATAGGTCCAGAATGTCACGGCGAACCAGACCGTGAAGTTGACGACCGAGACGATCAGCACGTTGCCGAGCAGCTGCAGGAACGCCGGCATCCAAGGGTCGCTCAGCCGTAGTCGATGGTCGGGCACGCCCCCATCCTCGCGCCTGAAGTGTGGTTGAGCTCAAGCCGGTTCCCGGTACGACGACGCTGTCGGCGCCGATCACTAGGCTGCCGGCCATGGAGGTCAGTCGTGAGCAGGTGCTCCGCTATCGGGTGCACCGCCAGGCTCTCGGCGGGTCATCGGGGGACGGCAGCGCCGACTGCCCGGTTCTCGACATCGGTGTCCAGGAGACCGGGCCGGACGGCGCGGCGTGGGCGCTGGAGCTGCGCGGCGACCGCACCGACCCGGCCGAACTGGTCTACGCGTGGACGCTGCGGGGAGCGCCGCACGCCTACCGGCGCAGTGAGATCGCCCAGGTCGCGGCCGCGGTCGCGCCCTACTCCGACGCCGACGCACGCAAGCGCACACTCGACGCCGGCAAGCAGCTGACTGCGGCCGGCATCACGATGTCGGAGGCCTTCGACCGCATCGCAACGGAGATGCGCGACATCGTCTCGAAGCCGACGAGCAAGGGCGATCTCTCGGCCGGGCTCACCGCGCGACTCCCCGCGCCGTACCTGCGCGAGTGCAGGCCGTGCGACGCGATCCACGCCTACGAGCAGCCGTTCCGACTGTGCGCGATTCGCGCCGGGCTGGAGCTCGAGCCCGGTACGTCGCCTCCTGTGCTGAGGCGGATCCCGGGTTGGCGCGGGATCGGCAAGGACGTGCCGCCGCATCTCGACGTCATCCGGGCCACCCTGCACCTGCTCGGTCCGGCCGACCACAGACTCGTCGCCGGCTACCTCGACGCGGGCGCGCAGGACGTCAAGGCGCACTGGCCGGACGACGCCGTCGACGTGGTGGTCGACGGGCGTCGCCTGCAGATCCTCGCTGCCGACGCCGACCTGCTGACCGACCCGCCCAGGACGGATGTGACCGCGCTGCTCGGTCCCTTCGACCTGTTCATGCAGAGCCGCGACCGTGACCTGGTCGTCCCCGAAGAGGCCGCCCGCAAGGACCTCTGGCGGGTGCTCGGCCGGCCGGGCGGGGTGCTCGTCGGTCACGAGGTCGTCGGGTCCTGGCGGCCGCGGAGCAGGGGCAAGCGGCTCCAGATCGCCCTCAGCCGGTGGGACGGCAAGGCGCCGACGAAGCGGCTGGCCGAGCAGGCGGAGCGGCTCGCCACCTGGCGGGGCCAGGCCTTCGCGGGCTGGGCCGAGGCCTGAGGACCGGTCGGCATGCCCGAGGTCCGAGTAGCCACGCAGCGGTTCCAGCGCTGGGTCGCCAACTTCGAGGCCAGGCACGGCGCCACGGTGCTCTCGGTCGGTGAAGGGGAGCTGCGGGGGAGCGGTGACGACGGCTCACACTTCGCGGCCCGGCTGCCGTTCGACACGACGTACGCCGGGCCGGCCGAGGTGGCCGCCTTCCTCGCGGCCGGCGCTCCACCCGAGACCTGGGGCGTGCTGCTGGTCCGCAAGGGCGGCTTCGCGATCGCCCGGCTGGCCGGGGAGGCGCTGAAGGACCACAAGATCGGGCAGCGCCACGTCCAGGGACGCACCAAGGCCGGCGGCCAGAGCCAACAGCGGTTCGCGCGCCGGCGCGACAACCAGGCGCGGGCGGCGTACGACGCTGCGGCCGATCACGCGGCCCGCATCCTGGGCGGGCTGCCGATGCCCGTCGTCACCGGCGGCGACCGGGCCGCGATCGAGGCGGTGCTGACCGATCCCAGGCTCGCCGGGCTACGGGTGGTCGCGCCGTGGCTCGCTGTGCCCGATCCGCGCCGGCGCGAGCTCGACGCCGCCATCGCGGATGCCCGGTCGGTGCTGGTGTCGGTGCACAACGCCGGCTGACGCCCGGGCTCTAGGACAATGCCCCGACGACACCAGCGGCATTCAGCAGGTCGGCCATGGTGAAGTCGTCGTCCGTGCCGTAGGCCGGTGTCCAGTCCGGGTCCTGGCTGAGATAGGACGACGGGTCGCCCTCGATCAGCCCGTGGATCACCTCGCCGACGACGCGCCCGCCGACCGGGCCGAGGTGCTCGCCGTCGGCCATCACGTCGGCCTCGCGGAGGACGTAGAACCACAGCGGCGTACGACGGTCCAGGCCGAGCGTGTCGAGGTCGGCCAGGTCGCCGCGAGCGAGCTGGGGCAGCCGCATCGCCCTGGCGACACGCTGGCCCGACGGCACCTGCATCGTCAGGCTGCGCAGCAGGTTGCGCGAGGCGAGGGACGTTGCCTCGCCCGACCCCGTGCCCATCAGGTCGAAGAGGACGGAGGACAGCGTCGTGTCGATGCGCTTGTTGTTGCGCACCCGGCCGTCTCCGAAGTCGAAGAAGGTCTGCCAGTCGATGAACCGTCGCGGTGCCCGGCAACCGCCGCGCAGGTCGCCGGGGTCGGCCGGCTGAGGGTCGCCAGGCTTGAGTACGAGCGCGAAGAACTGCTGCGCCGGATCGGCGGCGTCGGTGCCGAAGTTGGCACGGTACGACGGCCTTACCTGTGAGTGCCCGAACCGGTAGGCGCCGACGGAGAACTCGACCGGGATGAACGGGTTGTGCCGCCAGTGGTAGTGCCGTCGGCCGCGGGCCATCAGGTCGGCGGTCAGCTCGGCGCCGATCGTGGCGGGCAGGTACTCGTGCAGCACCATCCACTGGTAGTGCCAGCGGACGATGCGCTGGGCCTCGGCGAAGAGCTCCTCCGGCACCAACGAGCCGCCGAGGTCGGCCCGCACGTCGGCGACGACCCGGTTGTGGAAGCGCAGAAGCGCGAGATGGAGCTGCGAGACGATCAGGTTCTCGTCGTTGCGGGGGTCGCCGATGAGCGCCGTGAGCTGGGCGTTGCGGGGCAGGTCGTGGCGGGCGACGCCGTCGCAGGTCACGGCGGCGGAGCCGGCGATCTCCTCGGTGAGCATCGTCGTACGGCCGCGGTCGACCGACCGGTCGTAGAGGTGCGGGCTCACTCCCGGCCCCCCGCCGTACACGTTGTCGAGGTCCAGCGCCGGGATCCGGAAGTTGCGGATCGCCTCCGGGTCCTGGGTGCGGGCCAGGCTGGACGTCGGGTCGAAGGTCATGTCGTGATCGACGAACTGCCCGACGAAGGTCATGCCGGCCGACATGGTCGGGTTGTCGGGGTTGCGTCGCCGGCGGGCTGGGTTGACGATCAGCTGGATCGGGTCCGAGAGGTTGTCACGGGCATCCATCGGGCCTCGACGGCGGCCCAGGTCGACCAGCGCGGCGCGGACCGATGGGGTGTCGGAGGCGAACGGTGGGAGCGTCGGGAAGAGCCGGCCGAAGCGACCCTTGTCGTAGAACGTGGACCGGGGGGTGACGGTGCCGAGGTGGGCCGAGCCGTGGCTCATGGGATCTCCCTTTCGGTGGGCGGACATCGATCGGGAGGAGCCCTGAGGGCCGATTGATACACGCCGCGTTCCGAGGGTAGCGGCAGCGGCTACGCTCACGCACCATGTGGGAGCCGGAGATCGGCTGGATCCCGGTCCGCTCCGGCCGCGGACCGGCGACCGCTGGGGTCTGGCGGGCCATCGTGGCCGGGCGCCCCGCCGTCGTCAAGCGACTCCTCACCCCCGAGGGTGACCCGGCCTTCCTCGCTCCCTCGTCCTATGCCTATTGGCGGCGCGAGGCCGAGGTGGCCGAGTCAGGGGTCGTCAGTGCGACGCGTGGGCTGCGAGGAGCCGAAACCCTGGCGGTGACCGAGGACGACGAGGGCGTCACCGTCGTGACCGCCGAGGTCGACCCGGCCGACAACCCCGGCCTGTTTCTCGCCCGGGCGCTCGGCAGGTTCGCGGCCGGCCCGGTGCCCGCCGTGCCGTGGCTCGCGCGGGGGCAGCTCCGCGACCGGCTGGCCCGGGTCGAAGCACGCGGTGGCTGGCCGATGCTGGGCCGCACGACGGCATCCGATGTCGCCGCCCACCTCTGGGGGCGGCGCGAGCGGTTCCTGGCGCTCCTCGACGATGCGCCGCAGGTGCTCCAGCATGGAGACCCGACGCCGGCCAACCTGGTGGGGCGGCTGGGTGAGGACGTGGTCGCGATCGACTGGTCGAGTCTCGGCGTCGGCGCAGTGGGCGCCGACCTCGGGCTGCTGGCGCTCGGTGTGCGCGAGGACTTCGAGCCCCTGCTCACGGCGTACGTCGACGGGCTGGGGTCGTCCGAGCAGCTGGAGGCCGTCGACGTCGACGCGATCGCGACGGCGGCGAGCGTGTCGGCCGTCTATACCGCGTTCACCCGCGCAGAGTGGGCGCTGGCGCGCGTGGCCGACGGGGAGGGCGCCCTCGCCGGCAAGTTCCGCCATCCCAGCGTCGCGCCGTACCTGCGTGCCCTTGCCCGCCTCGGCCCGCAGGTCGAGGCCCTCCTCCCGCCGAGCTCAGGGCGTGTCCACCGCCCACGTGTCACAGGCGGCGAGGGTGCCCTTGGTGAAACCGATCTTGAACCACTTCATCCGCGACGCGGCTGATCCGTGGGTCCACGACTCGGGGGTCACCTGGCCCTGGGTCTTCTGCTGGATCCGGTCGTCACCGACAGCCTCCGCGGCCTCGATCGCCTGCTGGATGTCGTCGTCGGTGATCTCGGAGATCAGGTTGCCGCCGGCGGTGTCGTCGGTGCCGGTGGCGCCCCGGGCCCACATCCCCGCGTAGCAGTCGGCCTGCAGCTCGAGGCGCACGGCATCGCTCCTGGGGCCTTGCTGCGTGCGGATCCGGCCCATGGTGCCGAGCAGGTTCTGGATGTGGTGGCCGTACTCGTGGGCGAGCACGTAGGGCTCGACGAACCCGCCGTCGGGGCCCCCGAGCTGCTGCTCGAGGACCTGGTCGAAGAACGTGGTGTCTAGATAGATGCCCTGGTCGGGTGGGCAGTAGAACGGACCGACCTGTGACGTGGCCTGGCCGCAGCCGGTGTTGGTGCCGCCGCTGAAGGTCGTCATCGTCGCGGGTGCGAACCGGGCGCTCGGCGCCTGCTCGGGCAGCGTCGCGCTCCAGAAGTCGTAGAGCGAGTTCTCGACACCGATCCGGGCGCAGTCGACGTCGCTGTTGGCGTCGTCGCCGGTCTGGCAGTTGGCGTAGCGCTCGGCGTCAGCGCCCGTGCGACTGGTGTCGGTGCCGCTGGTGGTGCTGGGCCCGACTCCGCCCATCCCGCCGGTGAGGTCCACTCCGGCGCACTGGGAGAGCACGAAGATGAGCAGCACGACCAGGACCGCGCCGATGCCGCCGCCCCCCTTGGCTCCGCCGGGGATCGGTAGCCGCATTCCGCCGCCGGGCATCCCGCCGCCACCTCCGCCGACGTCGCCGACGCGGGAGGTGTCGAGCCGGGCCTTCGGGTTGAACCTCATCGCGGGGTCCCTTCCTGCGTGTGAGGGCGTCGAGCCCCGCACGTACACTAACGACCGAAATGATCACCGCCCAACAGCTCGAGGTGCGTGCCGGCGCCCGGCTGCTGATGGAGGGCGTGAGCTTCCGGGTCGCCAGCGGAGACAAGATCGGCCTGGTCGGGCGCAACGGAGCGGGCAAGACGTCGCTCACCCGCATCCTGGCCGGGGAGGGCCAGCCGGCGGCCGGCGCGGTGCACGCCACCGGCCCGGTCGGCTACCTGCCGCAGGACCCACGCACCGGCGACCCCGAGCAGCTGGCGCGCGAGCGCATCCTCTCCGCGCGCGGTCTCGACGACGCCGTACGCCGGATGCGGGCCGCCGAGGAGCAGATGGCCAGCGACGACCACAAGAAGCGCGAGCGGGCGATGAGGCGGTACGCCGCGGCCGACGCGGCGCTGCACGCCGGTGGCGGGTACGCCGCCGAGTCGGAGGCGGCGACGATCGCGCACAGCCTGGGGCTCGAGGACCGGATCCTCAACCAGCCGCTGCGCACCCTCTCCGGCGGTCAGCGCCGGCGGGTGGAGCTCGCCCGCATCCTCTTCTCCGACGCGGAGACGCTGCTGCTCGACGAGCCCACCAACCACCTCGATGCGGACTCGGTCGTCTGGCTGCGTGACTTCCTCAAGGCACACCGCGGCGGGCTGGTGGTGATCAGCCACGACGTGGCGCTGCTGGAGACGACCGTCAACCGGGTCCTGCACCTCGACGCCAACCGGGCGACGATCGACATCTACAACCTGGGCTGGCGGTCCTACCTCACCCAGCGCGAGACGGACGAGCGGCGGCGCAAGCGCGAGCGGGCCAACGCCGAGAACAAGGCCAAACAGCTCACCGACCAGGCCAACAGGATGCGGGCGAAGGCCAGCAAGGCGGCTGCGGCGCAGCAGATGCTCAAGCGCGCCGAGCGCCTCGTCGGCGGCCTCGAAGGGGAGCGCCGCAGCGATCGCGTCGCCCGGATCAAGTTCCCCTCTCCGGCGCCGTGCGGCAAGACCCCGCTCACCGGTGCGGAGCTCTCCAAGTCCTACGGCTCGCTGGAGGTCTTCACCGACGTCGACCTGGCCATCGACCGAGGCTCCAGGGTCGTCGTCCTCGGCCTCAACGGCGCCGGCAAGACCACGCTGCTGCGCTGCCTGGCCGGCATCGATGCTCCCGACACCGGAGAGGTGCGCCCGGGTCACGGGCTCAAGCTCGGCTACTACGCGCAGGAGCACGAGACCCTCGACACCTCGCTGAGCGTGCTCGAGAACCTCCGCCACGCGGCCCCCCAGCTCGCCGACACCGAGGCGCGGTCGGTGCTCGGGTCGTTCCTCTTCTCCGGCGACGACGCCGACAAGCCCGCGTCGGTGCTGTCGGGTGGCGAGAAGACCCGGCTCGCGCTGGCCATCCTCGTCGTCTCCAGCGCCAACGTGCTGTTGCTCGACGAACCCACCAACAACCTCGACCCCGCCTCCCGCGAGGAGGTTCTCGCGGCGATCCGGACCTACGCCGGCGCCATCGTCCTCGTCACCCATGACGAGGGCGCCGTCCACGCGCTCGAGCCCGACCGGGTCCTCATCCTGCCCGACGGCGTCGAGGATCTGTGGACCGCCGAGTACGCCGACCTGGTCGCCCTCGCCTAGCCCCACCGAGCGGGGCGCGGGTTCACCGAGACCGCGACCCGGGCGGCGAT
This sequence comes from uncultured Actinomycetota bacterium, assembly GCA_963767345.1. GTDB lineage: Bacteria > Actinomycetota > Actinomycetes > Propionibacteriales > Nocardioidaceae > Nocardioides. The sequence goes on along the minus strand of CAVYDO010000002.1, from coordinate 404,080 downwards.
GGCTGGGTCGCGCCTCTAGGGTGGACCGATGGCATCGGTCAGGCAGATCCAGGTCACCTTCGACTGCGCAGAGCCTGAGCGCGTCGCTCGATTCTGGTGCGAGGTGCTGGGGTACGTCGTGCCGACGCCACCGGAGGGGTTTGCCACCTGGGACGACTTCGATCGCTCACTGCCGGCCGAGGACCAGGGTTCGGCGTTCGCGTGCATCGATCCCTCGGGTGTGGGCCCGCGACTGTTCTTCCAGCGCGTCCCCGAAGGCAAGGTCGTCAAGAATCGGCTGCATCTCGACGTGCGGGTCGGCACCGGGCTCGTGGGTGAGGAGCGCCTGGCCGCACTCGAGGCCGAATGCGTACGGTTGGTCTCGCTCGGCGCGGTACGCGTGCGACTCTTGCGTGCCGATGGCGTCGACGAGTCGTGCCTCGTGATGCAGGACATCGAGGGCAACGAGTTCTGCCTCGACTGAGTGGTCGGCGGATAATCGCGACATGGACGCTGACGAGCTTGCCGCGGTCGGGCTGCGGTGGGATGTCGACGGCGTGGTCGGCACCCTGACGCTCGACCGGCCCGAGGTCCGCAACGCCCAGACGCCGGCGATGTGGCGGGCGATGGCGGCGGTGGGGGAGTCGGTGCCCGACCGGGTGCTGGTGGTCGTCGTACGCGGAGAGGGGCCGTCCTTCTCCGCCGGGCTCGACCGCCGGATGCTGGACCCAGCCAACGCCGGCGCGGAGGAGGAGACCGTCGCCGGGCTGCTCGCCGGGTCCGACGACGACCTGGTCGCGACCATCGCGGAGTACCAGCGAGCGTTCACCTGGCTGCGCGAGCCGCACTTCGTCTCGATCGCCGCGGTGCGCGGGCACGCGATCGGAGCCGGGTTCCAACTCGCCCTGGCCTGCGACCTGCGCGTGCTCGCCGACGACGCCTCGCTGTGCATGAAGGAGGTCGCGCTGGGCCTGGTGCCCGACCTGACGGGAACAAAACCGCTCGTCGAGGCGGTTGGCTACCCGAGGGCTCTGGAGCTCTGCGCGACGGCCCGCGCCGTCGACGCGCAAGAGGCGGACCGGATCGGGCTCGCCACCACCGTGGTGGCGGGTGACGACCTGGACGTGACGGTCGCAGCGCTGGCCGGGGCACTTGCCGCGGCGGTTCCCGGCGCCGTACGGGAGGCGAAGGGTCTCCTGCGAGGAGCGCTCGACCGGGAGCCGGAGGAGCAGCACCGGCTCGAGCGGGAGGCGCAGTGCCGGAGGCTGCGGGAGCTAGGAAGGAGCCGCCCATGATGAACGCCGGGATGGGGCCCGCGCTCCGCAGCATCCGCACCGACCGCAGCGCCGCCGACCAGAAGGTGGGTCGCGAGACGGTACGCCGGGTCTTCTCGTTCGCCGGTCCGCTGCGGGGCTCGATCACGCTGTTCCTGATGCTGACCGTCGTCGACGCATGCCTCGTCGTCGTCTCGCCGCTGCTCGTGAAGCACATCGTCGACGACGGCATCCTGAAGGGCGACGGCTCGCTGGTCACCCTGCTCGCCCTCGCGATGGCGGCGGTCGCGATCTTCGACGCCGTGCTCGGGATCGGCACCGGCTACCTGTCCTCCCGCATCGGCGAGGGCCTGATCTACGACCTGCGCACCAAGGTGTTCGCGCACGTGCAGCGACAGTCGCTGGCGTTCTTCACCCGAACCCAGACGGGTGCGCTGGTCTCCCGGCTCAACAACGACGTGATCGGCGCCCAGCGGGCCTTCACCTCGACCCTGTCGGGCGCGGTGTCCAACGCGATCTCCGTCGTGGTCGTGGGCGTGGCGATGCTCGCCCTCAGTTGGCGGGTGACCCTGCTCTGCCTGCTGATGTTCCCGATCCTGCTCCTCGCCTCACGCTGGGTCGGCGCCCGGCTGGCCGGCCTGACCCGCGAGCAGATGGACGGCAACGCCGACCTCGGCAACGCGATGACCGAGCGCTTCAACGTCGGGGGAGCGCTGCTGCTCAAGCTCTTCGGGCGCCGCGACGAGGAGGACGCCGGCTTCGCGGGCAAGGCGGCCGTCGTCCGCGACCTCGGCGTGCGGATCGCCCTCGTCCAGCGTGTCTTCGTGGCCGCGATGCTCGCCGTGCCGGCTCTCGCGACCGCGCTCGTCTACGGCTTCGGCGGCCACCTCGCGCTCGACGGGACGCTGACCGTCGGCACCCTGCTCGCGCTGGCGACGCTGCTGGTCCGGCTGCTCGGTCCGTTACAGGGCCTGTCCAACGTGCGGATCGACGTGATGACGGCGCTCGTCAGCTTCGAGCGGGTCTTCGAGGTGCTCGACCTGCCCTCCAGCGTCCGCGAGAAGCCGGACGCCGTCGCCGTCGCCGTCCCCGCCGGCGCCGCCGGTTTCGCGTTCGACCGGGTCCGCTTCACCTACCCGCGGGCAGACGAGATCTCGCTGGCATCCCTGGAGAACATCGCCAGGAAGGACACCCGCGACAACGTGGAGGTGCTCTCCGGCATCTCGTTCGCAGCCGAGCCGGGTCAGATGGTCGCCCTCGTCGGGCCGTCCGGCGCGGGCAAGACGACCGTCACGCACCTCGTCGCACGGCTGTACGACGCCACCTCGGGCACCGTCCGGGTCGCCGGCGTCGACGTCAAGGACGCGACCCTCCAGTCCCTGGAGGACACCGTGGGGTACGTAACCCAGGACGCCCACCTCTTCCACGACACGATCGGCGCGAACCTCCGCTACGCACGGCCCGATGCCACCGACGACGACGTCTGGGCCGCGCTCGCGGCCGCGCAGATCGATGGCCTGGTCCGCGGACTGCCGGACGGTCTCGACACCGTCGTCGGCGACCGTGGCTACCGGCTCTCCGGTGGCGAGCGCCAGCGCCTCGCGATCGCCCGCCTGCTGCTCAAGGCGCCCGCGATCATCGTGCTCGACGAGGCCACCGCCCACCTCGACAGCGAGTCCGAGGCCGCCGTCCAGCGGGCCCTCGACGCGGCGCTGGCAGGGCGGACGTCCCTGGTGATCGCCCACCGGCTCTCGACCGTGCGCCGTGCCGACGAGATCCTCGTCCTCGACGGCGGCCACCTCGTCGAGCGCGGCACCCACGAGGACCTCCTGGCCGCGGGCGGCCTGTACGCCGACCTCTACCGCACCCAGTTCTCCGACGACCGATTCTCCGACGACCGCCCGCTCGACGGCTCGGTGGTCGGCGCCGACCTGTCGTCGTGAAGCTGCCGCACCGGCGCGTGGTGATTGCTCCTCCCAGCGGAGCAGACCCCAGGCCGGGTGGTTGCTCCTCCCAGCGGAGCAGACCCCAGGCCGCGCCGGTCGCTCCGCCCAGCCCGGATCCAGGTTGGGCGGCGGTAGTTTGAGCCGCATGGACCTCGACGTCACCGACCGTGTGTACCTGCTCTCCGGCGCCTCCCGCGGGCTCGGTCGCGCGACGGCGGAGGTCCTGCTGGCCGAGCGGGCCCGGGTGGTGGTCTCCGGTCGCGACCCCGCCCGGCTCGAGAAGACGGTGACCGAGTTGGGCGCGATCGCCGGAACCGACCGGGTCGCAGGGGTGGTCGCCGACAACGCCGACCCCGGCGCACCGGCGGCACTGGTCGGAGCCGCGCTCGAGCACTGGAGCCGGGTGGACGGCGCGCTGATCAGCGTGGGCGGTCCGCCGGCCGCTGGGGTCCTCGAGGTCTCCGACGAGGCGTGGGAGCGGGCGTTCTCGTCGGTGTTCCTCGGGGCGGTCCGGATGTGCCGGGAGGTGTCTGCGGCGCTGGTCGACGGCGGCTCGATCGCGCTGGTCCTCTCCACCAGCGTGCGGGCGCCGATCACCGGCCTCGGCGTCTCCAACGGGCTCCGGCCAGGGCTGGCGATGGTCGCCAAGGAGCTCGCCGACGAGCTCGGCCCGCGCGGGATCCGCGTCAACGGACTGCTGCCCGGGCGCGTCGAGACCGAGCGGGTGCAGGAGCTCGACGCGATGGGCGGTGACCCGGTCGGCAGGAAGGCGCAGGAGGTCGGGAAGATCCCGCTGCGGCGCTACGGCCGGCCCGAGGAGTTCGGCCGAGCCGCCGCCTTCCTGCTCTCGCCGGCGTCCTCCTTCGTCTCGGGCGTGATGCTGCCCGTCGACGGCGGAATGACCCGGGCGCTCTGAGGCCGCTTCGCGGCGTGTCGCTGCTCCCGGGGCCGACGGCGACCGGTGGCGACCGCCCACTCGTCGTACGCGAGGTAGCCGAAGCCGAAGATGGCGAGGACGCCGAAGAACCACCACTGCAGGCCGTAGAAGAAGTGCGGGCCCTCACCCAGGTCCGGGGGCTCGGCGGGCGTCAGCGGCTTCTCGGGCTCCGGGTCCTCCGTCGCCAGGTCGACGAATCCACCGTAGACCTCGAGGTCGAGGGCCTCGCCGATGCGCTCGCTCGAGATCGAGCGCGTCGAGTGGTCGTCGACCCGGGTCGCGTCGCCCGCGTCGTCGCGGCGCACCCAGCCGGTGACGGTGACCTCGCCGGCCGGCGGTGCCGGCGGCTCGATCTCGGCGCTTCCGGCGTTGTCACCGGGGAGCCAGCCCCGGTCCACGAGCAGCGCGGGACCCTCGGCGGTGAGCAGCGGCACGACGACGTCGACGCCGGAGTCACCGTCGCGGGTGCGGTAGCGGACGATGACCGTGTCGGCTACGGCGTACGTGCCGGTGGCAGTCACCCGGCGCCATTCGTCACGCTCCGCGACGGGCCGGCCGGGTGCGAGCACGTCGCCCGCGGGCGCGGCCTGGGTCTCCTCGTTGTGCCTGACGCTCTCGTTGCGATCGCGTCGGTCGGCCAGCCGGTCGAACTGCCACTCGCCCAGCCACCAGGCGAGGGTCGCCAGCAGCGCGACCACCAGCGCGAAGCCCAGCCAGCGGCGACTCAGCAGGAACCGGAGCGACCGCACCAGGCGAGTCTAGACGCCGCACGATCTGGCGTTCTCAGGCTCGGACCACCTCGCAGTTCGCCCGCGTCCGGTCGTTGTTGCCGCCCTTCACCTTGTCGCGGCCGCCCCCGCAGTCGACGCGCTCGCGGCGCTGACCCCGGGTGTCGAGGCGGTCGTCGCCGCCACCGGCCTTGAACCTGTCCCGCCCGTTGTTGCCGACGAGCCGGTCCTTGCCGGAGCCGCCGATGATCTTGTCGTCACCGCCGGCGCCGCCGAGGCGGTCCTTGCCGCCCTTGCCGTCGAGGCGGTCGTCGCCTCCACCGCCGAGCAGGATGTCGTCGCCGTTGCTGCCGGTCAGCCGGTCCTTGCCCGCCCCGCCGTCGAAGGCGAGGTCGATCAGCGGCCCGAGGCCGAACGCCGCGGCAGTGACGTCGTCGTCACCGAGGCTGTTCACCGTGAGCGCCTCGGAGGTGCCGATGTCGAGGCTGAACGGGACCAGGTTGGTGCGCTGGAAGAGCACCCGGGCACCGTTGGGGCCGACCCGGAAGCGGTCGGGGTCGGTCTGCGCGCCGTTGACCTGGACGCTGTCGTCGCCGGCGGCGCCTTCCATGAGGTCGGAGCCGTCGCCGTTGTTCCAGATCAGGGTGTCGTTGTCGGCGTCGCCGGACTTGCGGTCGTTGCCCCTGGCGCCGGTGAGAGTGTCGTTGCCGATGCCGCCGGTCATGGTGTCGTCGCCGTCGCCGCCGGTGAGGGTGTCGTTGCCGGCGCCGCCGTCGAAGGTCAGGGCGATCAGGCCGCGGAGGCCGACCGCGCCGGTGATGGTGTCGTCGCCGCCCTGGCCGTTCATGGCGAGGGTCTCGGTGGTGCCGATGTCGAGGTTGAAGGGCACCAGGTTGACGCGGTCGAACCTGACCCGCGGTCCGTTGGGTACGACGGTGAACTGGTCGCCGTCGGCGATCGCGCCGTTGACCTGGACGGTGTCGCCGCCGGCGGCGCCTTCCATGAGGTCGGACCCGTCGCCGTTGTTCCAGATCAGGGTGTCGTTGTCGGCGTCGCCGGACTTGCGGTCGTTGCCCCTGGCGCCGGTGAGAGTGTCGTTGCCGATGCCGCCGGTCATGGTGTCGTCGCCGTCGCCGCCGGTGAGGGTGTCGTTGCCGGCGCCGCCGTCGAAGGTCAGGGTGATCAGGCCGCGGAGGCCGACCGCGCCGGTGATGGTGTCGTCGCCGCCCTGGCCGTTCATGGCGAGGGTCTCGGTGGTGCCGATGTCGAGGTTGAAGGGCACCAGGTTGACGCGGTCGAACCTGACCCGCGGTCCGTTGGGTACGACGGTGAACTGGTCGCCGTCGGCGATCGCGCCGTTGACCTGGACGGTGTCGTTGTCGCTGCCGCCTTCCATGAGGTCGGAGCCGTCGCCGTTGTTCCAGATCAGGGTGTCGTCTCCGCCGTCACCGAACTTGAGGTCGTTGCCCCTGCCGCCGGTGATCCGGTCGATGCCGAGACCACCGACGAGCGTGTCTCGCAGCGGGGTGCCGATGATGGTGTCGTCCCCGGCGCCGGCGTCCACGTTGACCACGACCAGCGCGGTGAACTCGGCCTGGTCGACCCTGCTCAGGTCGATCTGGTTCGTGAACGGCCCCACCGCCTGCACGCCGATCCTGTCGATCGAGACGCAGGTCGCCGCCCCGTTGTCGGGGTCGGCTCCGTTCACCTTGACGTTCCCAGCGTCGCAGTCGACGAGGACGGGGTCGCCGGCGTTGGCCAGCACCGAGAGAGTCCCGGCGTTCACGTTGGTGCTGACCGCGGCGTGCGCGGGCTGCGGGGCTACGAGGGTGAGGCCGGCGGCGAGCGCTCCCACGCCCACGACCCGCAACGCCCGCGACCGCCCGATGGGTCCGGATCGCATTCGTTCTGTGCGCATTCTCATTCTCCTGTTCGTCGCGGGGCCGACCCGCGGGTTGATGTCAGTGCGCCAACCCTGCTGGCACGGGAGCGGGGGCGCATCGTGATGTCGCCTCAGATCGGAGTGCCGGCTCCTTAGTCGTCGGCTCCTCGGACATGCGGGGACCGCCGTGTCGGATTCGGCGCCCCCGCCCGGGCTGTGGGCTCGCCGACTAGACTGACGGGGTGACCGACCGAGAGCTCGCCGACCGCTATGGACGCGTCGCGACCGACCTCCGGGTGTCCCTGACCGACCGCTGCAACCTGCGCTGCTCCTACTGCATGCCGGCCGAGGGCCTCGAGTGGCTGCCTGACGACAGCGTTCTCACCGACGACGAGGTCGTCAGGCTGATCCGCATCGGGGTCGAGCGGCTCGGCATCCGCGAGGTGCGATTCACCGGTGGTGAGCCGCTGGTACGCCGCGGCATCGTCGGCATCGTCGCCCGCACCCACGAGATCGACCCGAAGGTCGAGATCTCCCTCACGACCAACGCGCTCGGCCTGCGCCACCAGGCGAAGGCACTGAAGGAGGCCGGCCTCACCCGCGTCAACGTGAGCCTCGACAGTGTCCATCGCGAGACCTTCCACGAGGTCACCCGCCGCGACCGGCTGCCCGACGTACTCGCAGGGCTCGAGGCGGCCACGGCAGCCGGCATCGGCCCGGTCAAGATCAACGCGGTGCTGCTGCGCGGTGTCAACGACGACCAGGCGCCTGAACTGCTGCGCTGGTCGATCGAGCACGGCTACGACCTGCGGTTCATCGAGCAGATGCCGCTCGACGCCCAGCACGCCTGGCACCGCGACCAGATGATCACCGCAGACGAGATCTTCGCCTCGCTCGACCGCGAGTTCACCCTCAGCCCGGCCAAGGAGCCGCGTGGCAGCGCCCCGGCAGAGCTGTTCCTCGTCGACGGCGGGCCGGCCACGGTCGGAGTCATCGCCAGCGTCACCCGGCCGTTCTGCGGTGACTGCGACCGGGTGCGGCTGACCGCCGACGGGCAGGTCCGCAACTGCCTCTTCGCCCGCGAGGAGTCCGACCTGCGCGGCTCGCTGCGCACCGGCGCGAGCGACGACGAGATCGCCGACCGCTGGGTCATCGCCATGCGCGGCAAGCGCGCCGGCCACGGCATCGACGACCCGACCTTCCTGCAGCCCGACCGCCCGATGTCCGCCATCGGCGGCTGAGCACCTGTCAGCCGACGCCGTCAGGGAGGTCGTCGGGGTAGCCGACGGTGTCGCGGAGGAAGCCGCGCGCGCCGAGGAAGGCACCCAGTGACTCGCGGTGCTCCTCGCAGGCCAGCCACACCTTGCGGCGATCGGGGGTGTGCAGCTTCGGGTTGTTCCAGAGCAGCGCCCACACCGCTTCGACCTGGCAGCCCTTGGCCGAGCACAGCGGTGGTTCCGGGGCCTGATCGCCTGTCACGCACCCGAGGATAGAGAACCCCCGAGACCGGGTGGGGAGATAGGAGCGGTGCCGGACAACCACGGGGGACGCTGCCCGGCACCGCACTGCCCTTGACCGGTCGGTTGACCCGACGCGATCCCGGACTATCCGATTCTGACGCCTCGGACCGCTTCCGCGCAATGGGCAGGCCGACTCTCGCCGAGAGACTTTCGGTTTTTCAGCCGTGGGGCAGCGACTGGTGGCCGGCCGAGGGGAGCTGTTGGCCCGGTCCGGGGCCGGGCACCTCGAAGCGGTCGTCGCGCTGAGTCTCCTTGTTGGCCAGGACGACCGCGACGTACGGCAGCAGCACCGCTCCGGCGACCAGGACCCAGCGCAGCGGGCCGGGGCCGACGGCGACGGCGCCCAGGAAGCACACTGTGCGGATCGCCATCGAGATGAGGTAGCGACGCTGGCGGTGGCGGATGTCCTCGGCCGGGCTGCTGCCCGCCGTCGTCACGCGCACAGGGGTCGCCGCCATACCTTCGATCGTACGCCGCGCTCGCGACGAGTCGCTTTCGCGTACTTAGGGGTAAGCACTAGCGTCGGGCGCGTGAACGCAGACGAGAGTGCAGCTGGCAGGTCGGTGCTCGTCACCGGCGGCAACCGGGGGATCGGACGGGCCATCGCCGAGGCGTTCCTCGCGCAGGGCGACAAGGTCGCGGTCACCACCCGCAACGGTGGCGCACCCGAGGGCGCGCTCGACGTGCGCTGCGACATCACCGATGCCGACGCGGTGGCCGCGGCGTTCGACACGGTGGAGGCGGCGCACGGCCCGGTCGAGGTGCTGGTCGCCAATGCCGGCATCACCAAGGACACCCTGCTGCTCCGGATGGGCGAGCAGGACTGGACCGACGTCGTCGAGACCAACCTGACCGGCAGCTACCGCCTGGCGAAGCGCGCCGCCAAGGGCATGCTGCGCCTCAAGCGGGGCCGGATGATCTTCATCTCCTCCGTCGTCGGCCTCCTCGGCTCCGCCGGCCAGACCAACTACGCCGCCTCCAAGGCCGGCCTGGTCGGCCTCTCCCGTTCGATCGCCCGCGAGCTCGGCTCGCGTGGCATCACCGCCAACGTCGTCGCCCCGGGCTTCGTGGAGACCGACATGACCGGCGTACTCACCGACGACCAGAGGTTCGCCATCAAGCAGCAGGTGCCGCTCGGCCGGTACGCCGCCCCCGCCGAGGTCGCCGGCGTCGTCACCTGGCTGGCCTCCGAGTCCGCCGGCTACGTGACCGGTGCGGTCATCCCGGTCGACGGCGGCCTGGGCATGGGCCACTGAGGTACGGGTCGCACCCGCAACGTCGGGGCACCTGAGCACGACCGAAACCGAACCGACGAAGGGACCAAGCACATGGCAGGCATCCTCGAAGGCAAGCGCATTCTGGTCGCCGGCGTGACCATGGACTCCTCGATCGGCTTCGCGACCGCGAAGGTGGCCCAGGAGCAGGGTGCGACGGTGCTCATCTCCAACTTCGGGCGCGCCCTCAACATCACTAGGCGCATCGCCAAGCGACTGCCGGTCGAGCCGGCCGTCCTGGAGCTCGACGTCACCGACCAGGAGCACCTCGACCGGCTGCCCGAGCTCGTCCGTGAGCACGTCGACGGGCTCGACGGCGTGGTGCACTCCATCGCGTTCGGCAATCCCGAGACCCTCCTCGGCGGAAAGTTCCTCGACGGCCCGGCCGACGACCTGCTGAAGGCCGTCCACGTCTCCGCCTACTCCCTCAAGGGCCTGGCGATGGCCGCTCGACCGGTGATGGGGCCGGGCGGGTCGATCGTCGGGCTCACCTTCGACGCGACGGTGTCGTGGCCGGCGTACGACTGGATGGGCGTCGCCAAGGCGGCGCTGGAGTCGACCTCGCGCTACCTCTCCCGCTACCTGGGGCCCGACGGCATCCGCGTCAACCTCGTCTCCGCGGGCCCGCTGCGCACGATCGCCGCCAAGGCGATCCCCGGCTTCGCCGACCTCGAGGACATGTGGGCCACCAGGGCGCCGCTGGGCTGGGACAACGCCGACTACGAGCCCACCGGCAAGGCCGTCTGCGCGCTGCTCTCCGACCTCTTCCCGGCGACGACGGGCGAGATCGTGCACGTCGACGGCGGCTTCCACGCCACCGGCGCCTGAACTCGGGAGGTCGAGTGCTCAGGTGGCTGCTCGTCCAGCACAGCCCAGCACTCGACCCACGGCCGTGGGACAACCATTAGTCTGCGGCGCGTGACGTCGCTCGTCGAGCTGCGGGTCCTGGAGGGTCCCAACCTCTACTTCCCCCGTGCCGCCATCAAGCTGACCCTCGATCTCGGCAATCTCGGCGAGGCGCCGGTGGAGACCTCCCGGCGCCTGGCGCGGCGGATCGGGCTGCGCAATGCGCGGCCCGGCGAGCCGGGCACCGGCTTCCGGCAGCGGTTCGCGCTCCGCGCGGTCGAGCGGCTGGTCCGGGCGGTGGCCGCCGAGAGCGGTACGACGCGTCTCGCCGTGCGCGTGCGGTCCACCGCCGACCCGCACCGGGTCGTGGTCGCCTACCCCTGGCGACACCGCGACCGGGCACGGGCGTTGGGGGAGGCGGTCGTCGCCGTCCTCGACGCCCTTCCGACCGGAGACATCGACGCGGTGGTGGGGGAGGCGGCCGCCGGCGTGGCGGCCGCCGAGCCGGGGCCGGGCCCGACGACGATCATCCCGACGGTGCCCGTCGTCGCCGTCACCGGCACCAACGGCAAGACCACGACGTCGCGGATGATCGCGCACATCGCCCGCACCCAGGGCAGGCTCGTCGGCTGGTCCAACACCGACGGCATCTATCTCGACGGTGTCCAGATCGAGGAGGGCGACTACTCCGGGCCGTCGGGCGCCGGCCGCGTGCTGGCCCAGCCCGGTGTCGAGCTCGCGGTCACCGAGACCGCCCGCGGCGGCATCCTGCTGAAGGGCATCGGCCTGACCCGCAACGACGTCTCGGTCGTCACCAACGTGAGCGCCGACCACCTCGGGCTCCAAGGGATCGACACGGTCGACCAGCTCGCCGAGGTCAAGGGTGTCGTTGCGCGCATCACCCGCAAGAGCGGCTGGGCAGTGCTCAACGGCGACGATCCGCGCGTCTACGCGATGCACACCACGATCAGGGCCCGTCCGTGGGTGTTCTCACGCGACCCGGACTCGCCGGCGGTCCGCGAGATCCTCACCGGCCACGGACGGGCCACGACGGTGATCGACGGCTGGCTCTGCGTGCTGACGCCGGGCATCGACCCAGACCCGCTCATCGAGCTGGTCGACGTCCCGATGACGCTGGCCGGGCTGTCGCGCTTCAACGTCGAGAACGCCCTGGCCGCCGCGTCCGCCGCGCTGGCCGTCGGCATCCCCAGGGAGTACGTCGTCGAGGGCCTGCGGACCTTCGTGCCCGACGCCGAGCACAACCCCGGCCGGATGAACTTCTTCACGCTGCCGATGCCCGACGGCGACGTCACCGTCATCATGGACCTCGCCCACAACGAGGCGGGGCTCGAGGCGATGATGGAGATCATGAACGGCGTGCGGCCGCCGGGGCGGCGACTGCTGCTCGGCCTTGGCGCGGTGGGAGACCGGCAGGACGACCTGATCGAGAAGCTCGGCGAGATCGGCGCGCGCGACGCCGACCTGATCGCGATCGGGCACAAGGCTCGCTACTTCCGGACCCGCACCCAGGAGGAGATCGACACCCTGCTGCGCACCGGCGCCGCGAGGGTCGGCGTCGAGGATGTCGCCTCCTATGACACCGAGCTGGAGTCGCTGGCCGCGCTGGTCGCCGCAGCCGAGCCCGGCGACGTCATCGGGCTGATGTGTCACGCCGAGCGCGAGGAGGTTTACGAATGGATCGCCGCCAAGGGGGGCGACCCGGACGGCCCGGCTACCCTGGCCGAGAAGGTGCGCGCCGCCCGGTCGACCGACTGAGAGCGCGGTCGACCGACTGAGAGCCCGGTCGACCGCCGCCCGGTCGACCGACTGAGGGCGCGGCCGACCGCGGCCGGCTCGAAGTGGGTGCTCAGGCTCTCGGGCCTGGCCTCACGAGCCCGTGGTCGAAGGCGAAGACCACGGCGGCCGCCCGGTCGCGGAGGCCGAGCTTGGCGAAGACGTGGCCGACATGGGTCTTGACCGTGCCCTCGCCGAGCGTGAGGCGCTCGGCGATCTCGGCGTTGGACAGCCCGGCGCCGACGAGTGCCAGGACCTCACGCTCACGTGGGGTGAGCAGCGCCACCTGGTCGCCGGGCCGCACGGGGGCTCCGCCGTCGCGGTACGTCGCCAGCACGCGACCGGTCACCGCGGGATCGAGCCAGGAGTCGCCGGCGGCGACGGTCCGGACCGCGCGCTGCAGGTCCTCGGCGGGCACGCCCTTGAGCAGGAAGCCGGCCGCGCCCGCACGCAGTGCCCCGGCGAGCACCTCGTCGTCCTCGAAGGTCGTGAGCACGAGCACCGGCGGCGGGTCGTCGAGTGACTGCACCAGGGCCGTCGCCGCGACGCCGTCGACGCCGGGCATCCGCACGTCCATCACCACGTCGGGCCGGAGCCTGGCGATCGCCTCGGCGACGCCCACGCCACTCGACAGCTCGCCGACTACGTCGAAACCGAGCCGCGACCGGAGCACCGTGCGGAGTCCGGCACGGATGAGCTCCTGGTCGTCCACCAGCAGCAGGCGGACCGGGCGGTCACGTTGCGCGCTCACGGTGCCTCCACTCTCATAGACGCCGCGTCGATCACAGCGGCAGCCTCGCAGCCACCCGCCAGCCGCCGGCACCCGGGCCGGCGTCGAGCGAGCCGCCGACCGAGCGCGCCCGCTCGCGCATGGTGTCCAGCCCCGTTCCCGCCGCCCCGTCGCGCGGTCTGCCGGTGACGGCGTTGTCGACCTGTACGTCGACCCCCGCGTCGTCGACGCGGACCAGCACCCGAGCCGGGCCCTCGCCACCGTGGCGGGCGACGTTGGTGAGCGCCTCCTGGACGATCCGGTAGACGACGAGCTCGCGCGCAGGCCCGATCGACCCGGCCGGGCCGATGACGGTCAGGTCGACGTCGGTCCCCGCGGCCCGGAAGCTCTCGACCAGGCTCGCGAGATCGGCCAGCCCCGGCAGCGGCTCGCGCTGCCCGGCGGAGGAGCGCATCAGGCCGACGGAGCGCCGTACCTCCGACAGGGTGCTCTGCACCTGGCGCTCGGCCTCGGCGAGCGACGCGCGGGCCTCCTCGAGGTCCTCGTCGAGAGCGAGCCGGGCGCCGCTGATATGGAGCGCGGAGACGGTGAGCGCGTGCCCGATCACGTCGTGCATCTCGCCCGCGATCCGCGCCCGCTCCTCGGCTCGGGCGCGCTCGGCGAGCTCGGCCTGGGCGGCGTCGAGGCGACGCAGCAGCACCGCCTGGCGGCGGGCGCCGATGCACGCGACCGTGGAGAAGGCGGTGCCGGCCAGCCAGGGGAACCAGCCGTACTCGTCGCGCTGGGTGAGGTACTCGACGAGGAGCACCGCGGACAGCCCCGCCCAGCTCACCAGGGCCACCGGCACGGGCGACGCGAGCGCGATCCAGGCGGCCAGCCCGCAGACGGCGAACCAGCCCAGGTTGGCGGAGTGGTGGTGTCCGGTGGCGACCACGATCGCGGCCACCGGGGCGAGCAGCGCGACCTGCGGCCAGTCGAGGGCGTCGAGCCGGGCCACGATCAGCACGAGGCCGACGCCGGTGAATATCAGGGCGGCGGCGAGCGCGGGCGAGGGACCCCGGGTGAGGACGCCGATGACGACGAACAGTGCGGTCAGGCCCGCGGCCGCCCGGCGGCTGATCGTGTCGTCCACGGACAGGACGTTAGCCGCCGGGTGCCGCGGCGCGGCAGGTTCGCGCCCTCCGGTCAAAGCGCCGTACGCCGGGCCGCGAGGCAGGTGGCCGCCACCGCGATCGCGGCGGTCACCAGCAGCGGGCCGGTGGCGTCGCCGAGCCCGAGCCAGGGCTCGCGGATCGCCTGGTTGGCCAGCGCCAGCGGCAGCCGGTCGGAGATCTCGCGCAGCGCCTCCGACATTGCCCCGGGCGGCGGTCCGCCGACGCCCAGCAGGAAGGACGGGAAGAACAGCAGCAGTCCGATCGCCTGGGCCGCCCTGGCGGACGGCAGCACCGTGCCGAGCAGCACACCGATCGCGACGAAGGCGACGGCCCCGGTCGCGATGCCGGCGATCACGCGCGGCCAGTCGTCCACTGCGGGCACGCCGTACACGGGCGCCGCGACCGCGAGCATCAGCCCGCCGGCGACGACGATCGCGGTCAGGCCGACGGCCATCTCGGCCACCGCGAACGACCAGCGGGGGAAGCCGGAGACCGCGAAGCGGCGCAGCACGCCGCGCTCACGGTAGGACGCGATGTGCACCGGCAGCATGATCAGCCCGGTCGCCCCGATCACGACGGTGAAGTACGACGCGACGTACCAGTGCGCCGGGTCGACGGGGAAGGCCTCGTCCGGGCTGCGGCCGAACGAGCCGCCGATGATGAGCATCGTGAGGATCGGGAAGGCCACGACGAAGGTCAGCGTCAGCGGGTCGCGGCCGAGGAGCCGGAGCTCGGAGGTGAGCAGGCGGCGGATCGCCGACCGGGATCGCCGGGTGCGGACGGCTCCCGGGTCGGGCTCGGTGGAACCGTGGTCGGTCTGGCGGGGGAGGACGTCGGTGGACATCACTGGTCTCCTTCGTTCGAATCGAGCAGGGTGAGCAGGGCGGCCTCGAGGTCCGGCACGTCGGCGCGCAGGTCGGCCGGGACGGACGGCAGCCGACCGGTCAGCCAGCTGCCGACGTGCGCGATCACGCTGCGTCCGCCGTGTACGGCGATCTGGTCGCCGTCGCGGGTCACCTGTCGCACGTCGGGCAGGGCGTTGAGCTCCTGGAGGGCGGTGGCGAGGAACTGCTCGTCGGCCTCGAGACCGAAGCGGACGCTCGCCCGGGCGGCGTGCCTGGCCACCAGCTCCGCCGGTGTGCCCTGGTCGAGCACCGCGCCGTCGCGCATCGCGATCACCCGCTGGCAGAGGGCCTCGGCCTCGTCGAGCTCGTGCGTCACCAGCAGCACCGAGGTGCCGTCGTCGCGGAGCTCGGCGATCGCGTGCCAGACGTCTCTCCGGGCGGCCGGGTCGAGGCCCTGGGTGAGCTCGTCGAGGATCACCAGCCGAGGCCGGTTGAGCAGCGCGAGGACCAGCGCGAGCCGCTGACGCTCGCCGCCGCTCATCCCGGCGTAGGGGGAGCGGCGCCGGTGGCCGAGTCCGAAGCGCTCCAGCAGGGCGCCGCCGTCGGTCGCGCGCGGCCCGGAGAAGAGCTCGATCGCCTCGCCGACGCGGAGCCGGTCGGGCAGGCCGGAGCTCTGCAGCTGGCTCCCCACGATCTGACGGAGCCGGCCGGCGTCGCGGTAGGGGTCCAGGCCGAGGACCCGGATCCGGCCCGCATCGGCCCGGCGGAGGCCCTGGATGCACTCGACGGTGGTGGTCTTGCCGGCGCCGTTGGCCCCGATGAGGCCGATCACCTGGCCGGCGGGGACGTCGAGGTCGAGGCGGTCGACGACCACCCGCCCGTCGTACGACTTGGTGAGCCCCCTGACGGTGACGACGGCGTCGGGTGCCGAGGTCTCGCTCCGAGGCGGTTCAAGAAGTGCGGTGTCGGTTGTCATGGGTCCAGACAACCCGCTCCCCCCGCCCCGCCACATCGGCCCGGAGGGAGAACTCCACCTCTCCCCCCGGGTGGAGCCCGGCACGCTCCGGGTGCCGAGTCAGAGCACGGTGGGGGAGGGCAGGCCGAGGAAGAACGCGGCGTTCCGTGCAAGTGGAGGCGCAGGGCGTCATCGAGGTGCGACATAGTGCTTGCTGGGGCTCGCCCGAGGACGGCGCCGAGCCGCTCGACTGCGACGGAGCGGACCTGCTCGGCCTGGGCCTTGGAGTCCTGCCGGAGGCCGGTCGCGGCCGCGGGCAGCAAGGTCTGGAACGGGAAGATCCGGTCGGTGTTGCTGGTGACCGGCACCACGGTGACCACTCCTCGGCCGAGCCGCGCCGCGATCGAGTTCGCTCGGTCGTTGCTGACGATCACTGCCGGGCGCCGCTTGTCGGCCTCGCTTCCACGAGCGGGTCCAGATCGACCAGCCTGACCTCACCGCGCAGCATCAGCGATCCCGTCGGCCGCGGTCGCGCTCCACGCCGCCTGGTCGCCAGACGCTTCCCACTCCTGCCAAGCGGCCTCGTAGTCCTGCTCCAAGTCGGGCAGGCGCAGCATGCGCACCCGGTCCCAATCAGAACCCATCAGGCGGAGGGCACCGGCTCCGCCGGCATGTAGTCGGGGTCGGCGACGGCCAGCCCGCGGTCGTCGTCGGGCGCGGCGCCCGCCTGCGCGACGTGCGACCAGTTCTCGAGCTCCGACATCACCTTCGGGTGCTTGTCGACGCAGACGACGACCAGGTCGCCCGGGTTGGCGCGCGCCATGGCGTGGCGGACCGCCTCGATCTCCTCGAGGACGATCTCGACCTGCTTGCACCGCGCCCCCGCATCCATGGCACGCCGTACGCCCTCGGCCACAAGGTCCGCGGTCTCGCCGCGTCGCCGGCGGCGGAGCGCCTCGTCCTCGCGGATGACGACGACGTCGAAGTGCTGCGCCGCGATCTCGCCGAGCTCGCGCATGTCGTCGTCGCGCCGGTCGCCGGCGGTGGCGATGACGCCGATGCGCGAGGGCTTGCCGAGCTCGTGGGAGCTGGTGAGGCCGTCGCCCACCCGGTCGACGAAGTCGCCGAGGGCGCGCATGCCGGGTGCGTTGTGGCAGTAGTCGACGATGACGTTGATGCCGTTGACCTCGACCTCGTTGAGGCGGCCGGGGGAGAGATAGTAGTTGGTCGAGAACGAGCGCAGGCCCTGCCGGATGTCGTGCAGCGGAGCGCCCGCGGCGAAGGCGGCGGCCGCGGCGGCGAGCGCGTTCTGGACGTTCATCCGCGCCCGGCCGCCGAAGGTCGCCGGCAGCAGGTGCGTCCAGGCGAGCTGCATCTCGCGCGGGCCGTGCTTGACCACGATCATCTCGCCGCGCTCTGTGGAGTTGAGGACGAGCGCCTTGCCTCCGCGGCGGCAGTGCACGTCGATCATGTCGCGGATCTCGGAGCCCGGCTCGGCCATCGAGAACCACACGACCTGGCCGGAGCAGCGCCGGCGCATCGCCCGGACGAGATCGTCGTCGGCGTTGAGTACGGCGTGCCCGTCGCGCGGCACGGCCTCGACCACGACGGCCTTGACGTCGGCGAGCTGCTCGACCGTGTCGATGCCACGCAGGCCGAGGTGGTCGGGCTGCACGTTGAGCACGACGGCGACGTCGTTGCGCTCGTAGCCGAGGCCCTCGCGCAGGATGCCGCCGCGGGCGACCTCGAAGACGGCGAAGTCGACGCGCGGGTTCTGCAGCACCATCCGCGCCGACTTCGGGCCGGAGGCGTCCTGCCGGATCACCAGCCGCTCGTCGATGACGACGCCGTCGGTCGAGGTCATGCCGACCTTGCGACCCAGACCCTTGAAGATGTGGGCGATCATCCGGCTCGTCGTGGTCTTGCCGTTGGTGCCGGTGACGGAGACGATCGGGATGCGGCTCGGCGCACCTGGCGGGAAGAGCATGTCGACGACCGGCTTGGCGATGAACTGTGGCTCGCCGATCGTCGGGTGGGTGTGCATCCGGAAGCCCGGGGCGGCGTTGACCTCGCAGATCGCGCCGCCGGTCTCTCTCACCGGCTCGGTGATGTCGGGGCAGATGAAGTCGATGCCGGCGATGTCGAGGCCGATCATCCGCGCGGCCTCCTCGGCGATCTCGATGTTCTCGGGGTGCGCCTCGAAGGTGCGGTCGATCGAGATGCCGCCGGTCGACATGTTGCCGGTCAGCGCAAGCTTGACCATCTCACCCGCGTCGGGCACCGAGTTGAGGGCGTGTCCCTGCCCCGCAAGCACCTCCTCGGCCACCGCGTCGATCTTGATCCGGGTCAGGACCTTCTCGTGGCCGACGCCGCGCCGCGGGTCGGCGTTGGTCAGGTCGACGAGCTGCTGGATAGTCGACCGGCCGTCACCGACGACGTGGGCGGGCACCCGCTCCGCGATCGCTGCCAGGCGGCCGTCGATGATCAGGCAGCGGTAGTCCTTGCCGGTCACGAACGACTCGACGATGATCCAGCCGCGTCGCGACTGGGCCTCCGCGATCGGGAAGGCCTCGCGCACGTCGTCGGCACTTTGAAGATTCAGGCAGACGCCGCGCCCGTGGTTGCCGTCGAGCGGCTTGACGACCACGGGGTAGCCGATGCGCTCGGCGACCCGGACGGCCTGCTCGACGGCGCGCACCGAGTCCTGCTTGGGCACCGGGAGGCCCGCGGCCCCGAGGAGCTTGGTGGTGAGGTCCTTGTCGGAGGCGACGTCGACCGCGATCGAGCTGGTCTCCGACGTCATCGTGGCGCGGATCCGCTTGGCGTGCACGCCCTGGCCGAGCTGGACGAGGGAGTACTGGTTGAGCCGGAGCCACGGGATGTCGCGGCTCACGGCCTCGTCGACGATCGCCTGGGTGGACGGGCCGAACGCGGTGCGCTCGGCGCGGCGGATGAACTGCTCGAGCTCCTCCTCCCAGTCGAACTCCGGGTCGGCCTGCACCAGGTGGTTGACGAGTCGTACGGCGAGCCGGCCGGCGGCCAGCCCGACGTGCTCGTCGACGTACCCGTAGATGACGTTGTAGCGGCCGACCTCGCCCTTCACCTGACGGGTCTTCCCGCGCCGAATGTCGTGGCCGACGACCTGCTGCAGCGCGAGCGCACAGTGCTCGGCGACGTGCCCGAGCCAGGTGCCCTCGTTCAGCCGATCGACGAAGCCGCCGCGCTTGCCGCGCGAGCAGGTGTGCTCGCGCAGCCCCGGCAGCATCGCGAGCAGGTTGTCGGTGAAGCCCGGGATCCGGTCGGTGGGGTAGTCCTCGAGGGAGCCGAGGTCGACGACGAGCTGGATGGCCTTCTCGTAGGACCAGACGTTCGCGCCGCGGTAGACGCGCGTCTCGACGATCTGCAGGTCGGGTGACATGGTCATGTCGGACTTCCCTTCGCTGGCGCCGAGGTCGGCGTCTCTGGCTCTCGCTGCCCGGAGCCCGGCTGCTCGGACCTCCGCCTCCTGGCCCGCTTGCGGGCCAGCCGTTGACGGAGGGCCTGTGGAGACCTGTCGTCGGCGGCGATGTCGCGGGCCATCTGGCGCATGTCGCGCTGGACCTCGGCGATCTCCTCGGCGTTCTCCCGGCTGACCTGGACGGTCTGCGGGAGCAGGGTGCGCTTGGTGAGGTCGTACGCCGCGCCCGCCGGCAGCACGTGCAGGATGACCCCGCTTGCCAGCAGGGGAGCGGCCCGCCGAGCCTCGAAGGCGTTGGTGACCATCGCCGACGGGTCGAGGATCGTGACCGCACCGCGCCCCAGGACGCGCAGCACCTCACGGCCGTCCTCCTCCGTGACGACGGCACAGGTGTCCTCGTCGATGCCGATGCCGAGCAGCTGCGGCGACTGGGAGACGATCATGAGCAGCCGGCCGTAGCGGTTGCGCTGGTCGAAGTGCTGGTCGATGACGGCCGAGCGGAGCAGCCCGAGGCCGGCGGCGACCTGGGTCATCCGCTGTTTGGGGGTGGCGCCGCCCGAGCCGAAGGCGACCATGTGGCTGGCCTGGATGCTGGCGCCCGCGCTGGTGCCGGCGACCGCCGCCCCGCGCTCGTGTGCGCGCACGATGGCGTCGCCGACCGGTGTGCCGGAGATCAGCGCGCTGAGCTTGAGCTGGTTGCCGCCGGTCATGAAGACCCCGGTCGCGGCGTCGATCGCGGAGACGAGCGCGGACGACCCGGCCTCCTCGCGGGACTGCGGATCCACCGGCGTCACCTCGGCGGCGCCGAGCCTGCGGAACAGGGCGTCGTACACGGCGATGATCTCCTCGCCGAGCGACGAGGCGGTCGGGATCAACGCGATGCGTGCGTCGCCTCCGCCGCTGGCGGCCACGAACTCCTTGAGGATCACGCGTTTGCGCAGCTTGTCCTCCGCGCCGCCGATGATCATGAGCGGTCCCCGCATGAGAGGGAAGGTTAGTGCCCCGCGCCGGAAGCTCGCACGGCTGCCCACCGAACTCCCCGTACCGGCACCCGTGGTGGCAGAGTAGGAGGGTGCAGGAGTCAGAACACGACGCGGGCGCGGCCACCCGCCGGCTCGTCATCATGCGTCACTCCAAGGCCGAGCAGGGCGGACGGACCGACTTCGAGCGCGAGCTCGCACCAAGTGGTGTCCGCGAGTCCGCCGACTCGGGGGCCTGGCTCGCGGAACAGGGCGTCGCCGTCGACGGCGTCCTGGTGTCCGCGGCGGTGCGGGCGCGGCAGACCTGGGAGGCGCTCGCGGCCGCGGCAGGGTACGACGTCGTGCCCGAGCCGTCTCCGGCGCTCTACACCGCCGACGTCGACTCCGCCCTCGACCTGGTCCGCCGCACCGCCGACGACGTGCGCAGCCTCCTGGTCGTCGGCCACAACCCGACCATGGCCTACCTCGCGACCGATCTTGACGACGGCGCGAGCGACTATTCCAACGACCTGGTGCTCGGCTTCCCCACCGCGGCGCTCGCGGTGTTCGACTACGACGGGACCTGGGCGGACCTCTCCGCCGGGGCCTGCCGCCTGGTCGCGCTCAGCTCACCGGCGGCGCGGGGGTGACGTACCCGGCCTCGGCGTCGGCGGCCTCGATCTCCTCACGGCTGATACCGAGTACGTAGAGGATCGTGTCGAGATACGGCACGTTGACCGACGCGTGCGCGGCGTCGCGGACGACCGGCTTCGCGTTGTAGGCGATGCCGAGGCCGGCCGCGGCCAGCATGTCGAGGTCGTTGGCGCCGTCCCCGATCGCGATGACGGCCTCGGTGTCGACGCCGACCCGGTCGGCGAAGTCGCGCAGCGCCTCGGCCTTGCCGGCCCGGTCGACGACCGGGCCGACGATGCGCCCGGTGAGACGGCCGTCGTCGATCTCGAGCTCGTTCGCGCGGTGGTAGTGGATGCGCAGGTCCTCGGCGAGGCGGGCCGTGATCTGGCTGAACCCCCCGGAGACGAGTGCGAAGCGGTAGCCGAGCCGCCGCAGGGTGCGGACCATCGTACGGGCGCCGGGCGTGAGCTCGATGTCGTCGTACACCTTGTCGAGCGCGCGCGCGTCGAGCCCGGCGAGCAGCGCGACCCGCTGACGCAGCGACTCCTCGAAGTCGAGCTCGCCGCGCATGGCGGCCTCCGTGATGCGCGCGACCTCCGCCTCGACGCCCGCGTGGGCGGCGAGCATCTCGATGACCTCACCCCGGATCAGCGTGGAGTCGACGTCCATGACGATCAGTCGCATGCCGCGACGGACCAGGCCCGCCGGCTGGACGGCGACGTCGACCCCCTGCCGGGCGGCCTCCGCCGCCAGGAGGATGCGGAGCTGCTCGGGCCTGGCCCCCGAGACGTGCAGGTCGATCGCGGTCACGGGATAGCGGGCCATCCGCTCGATGCGGTCGATATTGGCGCCCGAGTCGGCGATCCGCCCGGCGATCGCCCCGAACGCCGACGCCTTGAGGGGCGCGCCGATCACCGTCACGTGGGAGCGGCCGGTGCCGCGGGTCCTGTTGTCGCCCGCGCCCCGCTCGATCTCGACGTGCATGTCGAGGTCGGTGCCGACGCGCTCGACGGAGTCGCGGAGCCGGCGCCAGTCCCGCGGGGCGGTCACCAGCAGGCCCAGGATCAGCCGGCCGCGGAGCACGATCTGCTCGACGTCGACCACCTCGACGCCGGCGCGGGAGAGGACCG
The DNA here is from genome assembly GCA_963767345.1 of uncultured Actinomycetota bacterium. Taxonomy (GTDB): domain Bacteria; phylum Actinomycetota; class Actinomycetes; order Propionibacteriales; family Nocardioidaceae; genus Nocardioides. The sequence continues at coordinate 382,037 of CAVYDO010000002.1, read as the reverse complement.
CGAAGATGCTCGAGGTCACGCCCGGTCGGTCCGTGCCGGTCAGCGTGATCAGGAGCGTCTTCGGCCGCTCGTCGGTCTCCGCATCCATGACGCTTCCGAGGCTACGGCAGTCCTCACCCCCGCTCGGGGGACGTCCGGTCGCCGAGCATGCTCGTCGACGACGATCCTCAACGAGGGGGCGGCCAGCACTCGGCGGTGCAGGCCGCGACGAGTGCCCGGCGGGCGGCCCGGTCGAGCGGGTCGAGCGCCTGGTGCCGGCGGCCGATCTCGGAGGCGGACACGGCCGCGCCGTCGTCCTGCTTCGCGAGCCTGACGATGTCGAGACAACGGGCTGCCTTGACCGCGAGCCGCACGCACGGGGGCGGGACCCCGGGGGGCGCGTCGACGTGGGCGGCCCGTCCGAGCGCGAGGACCTCGTCGGCGACCTCCGGGCGCCATCGCGCGACGTCGAGCTCGGCGAGCCGGTGGGCGCTCTCCACGATCGCCCCCCTGAGTCCGCGGTCGGCCTCGCCGAGGTCGGGCAGCTGCCGCGGGAGTACGTCGTACCCCCGCCAGGTCCGGCCGCCGTCCTCCGGCACGAGCGCCCGTCCGGTGTCGGTCACCAGCGCCTCCCCTGCCTCCAGCGCCGCGAGGTTGAAGTCGGGCGGGCCGCCCAGGCCCAGCGGGTCGCCCTCGACAGGCAGCGCGATGCCGACGCTGGTCGCGTGCGACCGCCTGAGCTCGCCCAGCTCGCTCACCCCGAGCGGCACCTCGCCCAGCACGTCGTCCAGCGCGATCTCCCCGCGCAGCCATGCCGTCACCCACCACGCCGTTACGGCGCTCCAGGGCAGCTCCACGGGCATGGGGGAGAGGGTACGCAAGCGGCACCGTTTAGGGTGGCGGCCATGGTCGCCGTCGTGGAGTTCGCGGACGTCACGATCCGGCGTGGGGACGCGACGCTCCTCGACACCCTGTCGTGGACGGTGGCCGACGACGAGCGCTGGGTGATCCTCGGTCCCAACGGTGCCGGCAAGACGACGCTGATCCAGGTCGCCGCCGCCCAGATCCACCCGACGAGCGGGGTCGCCGGGGTCCTCGACGAGGTGCTCGGGGCGGTCGACGTCTTCGAGCTGCGGCCGCGCATCGGGCTGACCTCGGCGGCCCTGGCGGAGCGGCTGCCCCGTCACGAGCGGGTGCGCGACGTCGTCGTCTCCGCGTCGTACGGCGTGCTCGGACGCTGGCGGGAGGAGTACGACGACCTCGACCACGAGCGGGCCGAGCGGCTGCTCGTCGAGGTGGGCGTCAAGCACCTCGCCGACCGCACCTTCGGCACGCTCAGCGAGGGCGAGCGCAAGCGTGTGCAGATCGCCCGGGCGCTGATGACCGACCCGGAGCTCCTGCTCCTCGACGAGCCCGCCGCCGGGCTTGACCTGGGCGGTCGCGAGGATCTCGTGTCGACTCTGTCGGCGCTCGCCTACGACCCGGCGTCGCCGGCGACCGTGCTCGTTTCGCACCATGTGGAGGAGATCCCGCCGGGCTTCACCCACGCCATGCTGATGCGCGAGGGCAGGTCCGTCGCCCAGGGCACGATCGATGAGGTCATCACCGAGGCCCATCTGTCCGAGACCTTCGGCATGCCACTCGTGGTGACCCGGGCGGACAACCGCTACCAGGCACGCCGCCGCAACGGCCATCGTCCTCCCGCATAGAGCATGGGGGCCGCGGATAGGGTGACGGCATGGATTGGCTCCGGGACAACGCATGGTCGGCTTGGCTGATCGTCGCGGTTGCGCTCGGGCTCGCCGAGATGCTGAGTCTCGACCTGATCCTGCTCATGCTCTCCCTCGGTGCGCTGGCGGGAATGATCGTCGGCCTCGCCGGGCTCGACCTCGGCTTCCAGGTGCTCGCGGCCGGCGTCACCTCGATCGCGACGCTCGGACTGCTGCGGCCCAAGCTCGTCGCGAAGCTGCACCACGGGCCCGAGCTCCGGCTGGGCCACGGCAAGCTCGTCGGGCGCCAGGGCATCGTCACCGAGGAGATCACCCCTACGCAGATCGGCCGCATCAAGCTCGCGGGCGAGATCTGGACCGCGGCGCCGTACGACGACGCGAGCGTCATCGCCGCGGGCTCCACTGTCGAGGTGGTGCAGATCAAGGGTGCGACCGCCTACGTCTATCCCTTACCGGAGCTGGGTTCCCCCGACCCGCTCGAGTCCTGACAGAGGAGTCAACCGATGCCCGAACTCGCCTTCCTGATCGTCCTTGCGGTCCTGTTGCTGTTCCTGGTGGTGATGCTCGCCAAGACCGTCCGCATCGTCCCGCAGGCTCGCGCCGGCGTGGTCGAGCGCTTCGGCAAGTACAAGCAGACGCTGTCCGCCGGCCTCAACATCGTGGTGCCGTTCATCGACCGGGTGCGCTACCTGATCGACCTGCGTGAGCAGGTGGTGAGCTTCCCTCCGCAGCCGGTGATCACCGAGGACAACCTGGTGGTCTCGATCGACACCGTCATCTACTTCCAGGTCACGGACCCGGTGGCCGCGACGTACGAGATCTCCAACTACATCCAGGCGATCGAGCAGCTCACCATGACCACGTTGCGCAATATCGTCGGTGGCATGGACCTCGAGGAGACGCTGACCAGCCGCGACTCGATCAACTCCGGTCTGCGCGGGGTGCTCGACGAGGCCACCGGCAAGTGGGGCATCCGGGTCAACCGTGTGGAGCTCAAGGGCATCGACCCCCCGCCGTCCATCAAGGACTCGATGGAGAAGCAGATGCGCGCCGACCGGGAGAAGCGGGCGGTGATCCTCACCGCCGAGGGCCAGCGGCAGGCGGCGATCCTGACCGCGGAGGGCGCGAAGCAGTCCTCGATCCTGAACGCCGAGGGTGACCGGGAGTCGCAGATCCTGCGCGCACAGGCGGACCGGGAGTCGCAGATCCTGCGTGCACAGGGCGAGGGCCAGGCCATCCAGACGGTTTTCCAGTCCATCCACGACGGCCAGCCCGACCAGGCGCTGCTGGCCTACCAGTACCTGCAGATGATGCCCAAGCTCGCCGAGGGCTCGGCCAACAAGGTGTGGGTCATCCCCTCCGAGATCACCAAGGCGATGGAGGGGCTCGGCTCCTCGATCCACGAGATCGCCGGCATCCCGAAGCACTCGGGCGGCCCGCGCACGCGGGTCGACATGGGGTCGTCCGAGCCGATCGTGCCGCTCTCGTCGCGTGCCGGCGACGAGCTGAGCTCGGCCAACGAGGCGGTCCAGGAGGCCATCGCGGCCGCCGCGGCGGCCGACACCGGAAGCGGTCGTACGGCGACGCCGTCGCCCGGGGCGAACCCTCCGCAGACCCCGCTCGACGGGCCGCCGGCGGCGCCCGAGGAGCGACGCGCTGACGACGGCCCGGCGGACACCCCGCCGGCGCCGCCCGCGACCTAGGACTTGAGTCCGCTCGAGGTCGTCGCGATCCTGCTCGCCGGTGTCGCGGCGGGGACGATCAACACCGTCGTCGGCTCCGGCACCCTAATCACCTTCCCCACCCTGCTCGCCTTCGGCATTCCTCCGGTGACCGCCAACGTGTCCAACACGATCGGACTGGTGCCCGGGTCGCTGTCGGGCGCCATCGGCTATCGGCGCGAGCTGGCGGGCCAGCGCGGACGGGTGGTCCGGCTGGGCTGCGCCTCCCTGCTGGGAGGCGTCGCGGGCGCGTTGCTGCTGCTGTGGCTGCCGTCGGCGGCCTTCGACGCCATCGTGCCGGCTCTGATCGGCGTCGGCGTCCTGCTGGTCGTCCTCGGTCCGCGGATCCAGCGGCGGGTGGCCGCGCGGGCCGAGACACGTGGTGTCGCCGTACCCGACCACGGCACCTGGTGGGTGTGGCCGGCCGTCGCGCTCGCGGGCGTGTACGGCGGCTACTTCGGCGCCGCGCAGGGGGTGCTGCTGATGGCGATCCTCGGCATCGGCGTCGTCGACACCATGCAGCGCCACAACGCCACCAAGAACGTCCTCGCCCTCATCGTCAACCTCGTCGCCGGCATCGTCTTCGCGCTCGTCGCCGACGTCGACTGGCAGGTCGCCGGCCTCATCGCGGTCGGCGCGATCGTCGGCGGCCAGCTCGGCGCCACCGTCGGCCGCCGCCTCCCGGCCAACGTCCTACGTGCCCTGATCGTCGTCGTCGGCCTGACCGCGCTGGGGGTCCTGATCCTCGGCTGAGCACGGTTGTCGAGCGGCCACCGGCACCCGGAGCGGCTCGGGCACTTGTCTTTGACCACTCCACGCGGTCAAAGACAACAGGGCCCGATGGGGCAGACGAGCCGTCGTCGGCCCTGGGGGTGCTGCTGATGGCCATCCTCGCCCCCGTCAACCTCGTCATTGCCCAGGCGGGCCGTGAATGCCTGTGCCTGACAGTCGCCGGGTCGCCCGGGCAGGGTCGCCATCGCTGACCGCACCGGGCAACCTTGGATACATCGGAGAGTGGTTCGCCGGCAGCTCGAGCATCTTGGCAGCGATCTCCTCCACCGCCTCCAAGGCGGGTTGCGTCAGACGGGCGGCGTCCGGGTCGTTCACCACTGCAGGAAACGAGGTCCCCAGGATGATCTCGGGTTCGCGTGGAGCGCCGGCGGCGACGGCCTCACCGCGCACGATGCGCTCGATTGCGCCAAGGACGCGGCCTCGGACGTCTGAGCCGGTCGAGCGAATGCTGAGCCGCGGCCATGCAAGACGATGGAGAGAATGTCCGCAGCAGCGAATGCGGGGCCGTGGCGCAGGCTGATGACCCCGGCGGGGAGTGGCGCGACATGCTGCCCGAGCACGACCGCGGGCCGGCCGAACCGCTCGAAGAGGCCGTCATCGATCATCGCCTGAGCTCCGGCTCCCAGCTCCTCCGCCGGCTGGAAGACGGCGAACAGGTCCCCGACCAGCTGCCGGAGTCTGCCGACAGGGCGGCGCACGCACCGAGCAGGCAGGTGACATGCACGTCGTGTCCGCATGCGTGCATGACGCGGGTGTCCATGCCGTCGTCGGTCATGGTGCGAGCGGTACTCGCGTACGGCAGCAGACCGACGACGCCGGTCCCGCCTACGCCGGTGGTCACATCGAAGCCTGACGCAGAGAGGTGCGCGGCGACCACTCCGCCGTGCGCGTCTCGCGGAACCCGAGCTCGGGATTCGCATGCAGATCCGTGTACACCGCGGCCAAGTCGAGACCATCGCCCATCAGCAGGCCCATCCTCCGACCCAATCTGCTGACGCGTCATCAGTCAACCAGGTCGGGTCGACGGGTCAACGCTCGACGTACGCCGAGACCCAGCGGTCGAGCTCATTGTAGACGCGGGCGCGGTTGACGACGGCGGTGCCGACGGTCCGCATCCAGAAGGGGCCGTGCATGTCGAGCCAGGGGGAGTTGTGCACGACGCCGACGAGTGCCTCCGCCGGTCGTCGAGCCATAGTGCGGTGACGAGTCCACCGGTCGAGTGGGCCGAGACGACTACCTCGGTGAGGTGGTCGCGCTCGACGATGCGCTGCCAGGCGGTCCTGCTGGCCGCCCCTGGGGTGCCTTGCTTGACGTCAAGCAAGGCGCCGCCTCCCTCTCGGCTGCGACCGTCGTGCCCGGCACCGAAAACGTGTCCCCGCGGCGGATCGCTGCAGTCAAGCAACGAGCCCGGCTCGGCGCTGGGGGCCCGGCGTGCGCGGCGGCGAGCATGCCCTCGATGGTCTCGACGGTGCCGTCGGCGGCGCGTAGTAGGCCGGGTCGAACCAGTCGGCGCACCACTCCCACACGTTGCCGGCCGGTTGGTGGACGTAGCTGTTGGCTCCGAAGGCGGTCGCGGGTGCGGTCGTCAGGTGGCTGACCGCGCTCGGGGTGTTCGCCTCGGGTGAGCTCAGAAGCCGGGTATCTCACAACCGTCCACGAAGAGCCGCCCGCCCGGTGCGAGGGCCGCGCGCAGGCGAGGCAGGGCGAGTGCCCCTGCCTGCGGGTGACGCCCGTCGAGAGCGCCGACCCGACAGGCGAAGGCGAGGTCGTACGGCGCCTCGCCCGGCTCCAGCTCGAAGGTCTCGACCGCGGCGCACCGGACGCCGAGCCTGCCGGCCGCGATCTCGTCGGAAGAGGTTCGCACGATCGCCGCGACGCCCTTCGGCGACCGGTCGACGACGAGGACGAAGCCGCCCGGCATGATGCGTCGGACCACCTCGCGAGCTGCCGCGCCGGACGCGCCGCCGATCTCCAGGACGCGCAGCCCGGGGCGCAGGGGCAGCGCGTCGACGGCGGCGGCCAGGCGAGGCGAGAGCGGCATGTCTCCAGGGAAGCAGCCGGCAGCCAGCTCGTGCCCGACCGTTCTTGCGGTCAGCGCTCGACGTACGCCGACATCCAGCGGTCGAGCTCGTCGTACACCCGGGCGCGTGGCTCGGCACGAGAGAGGACGACGTCATGGCGGGCGCCGTCGATCGAGACGATCGTGACGTGCGGGCCCAGGGCCGGCGCCCACTGCCGGATCTGCTCGATGTCGAGGACGACGTCGTGGGTGTGCACGTCCTCGCCCATCACGCTCGGGCTCGCCGAGCCGCCCGAGGTCAGGACCAGCACCGGGCGGGCGATCGCCAGCCCCGCGTGCAGCTCGGCATGGGCGAGCCTGATCGCCCGCAGCCAACCCGCGTAGATCGGGTGGGAGGCGAGGGTCTTCAGCTCGAGGTCGAAGTCCCACTCGCCGTCGAAGCTCCGGTGGAGGCTGCGGCCGTAGATGCCGTCGCCCGACCGCCGGATGATGCGCCGGGGCTGGCGCGCGCCGACCCGGTTGACGACGGCCGTCCCGACGGTGCGGACCCAGAACGGGCCGTGCATGTCGAGCCAGGGGGAGTTGTGCACGACGCCGACGAGCGCGTCGGGCCGCCGGTCGTCGAGCCACAGTGCGGTGACGAGTCCACCGGTCGAGTGGGCCGAGACGACCACCTCGGTGAGGTGGTCGCGCTCGACGATGCGCTGCCAGGCGGCGTCGAGCTCCTCGAAGTAGTCGTGGACGTCCTCGATGTAGTTGGGCGTCTGGTGGTCACGGAGGGAGCGCCCGTACTTGCGAAGGTCGAGGGCGTAGAAGTGGTAGCCGCGCTCGACCCACCAGTCGGCGTACCCGGTCTGGAAGAAGTAGTCGTTGAACCCGTGCACGTGCAGCACGGCCCGCTTGCGGCCTCGGCCCGCCGAGCGGCGGACCAGCGTCGCGACGACCTCGCCCTCGGCGTCGTCCGCGAGCGGGATCGTCTCGGCGGTGTAGGGCCTGCCGAGGACGTCGGTCGGCGCACTCATGGATCGATCATCGCACCAGCCGAGCCCTCGCCGCGTCGAGGAGGCCCTCGAAGAGCGCACGCTCATGACGCATCTCCGGGTGCCACTGCACGGCGACCTCGAAGCGGTCGACCGACCCCGGGGTGCCCTCGATGGCCTCGACGGTGCCGTCCGCGGCCGTGGCGGTACGGCGGAAGCCGGGGTGGGTGCGCACCGACTGGTGGTGGTGGCAGCCGACCATGACGCGCTCTCCCACGAGGCCGCGGACGCGCGAGCCGGGCTCGGTCGTGACCTCGATCGTCCCGAACGAGTCGTCGACCGGGGAGTGCACCTCGTGCCCGACAACCTCGGGAGTGTGCTGGTCGAGCACGCCACCGGCATGCACCGCCATCAGCTGCATGCCCCGGCAGATGCCGAGCACCGGCAGGTCGGCGGCGTCTGCTGCCTCGAGCAGCGCCAGCTCCCAGGCATCACGGTCGGGCCGCCAGCCGGCCGTGCGCGGATGCGGCTCCGCGCCGTACCTCGACGGGTCGACGTCGGCGCCCCCGCACACCACGAGGCCGTCGATCCGCGCCGCCACCGCGGCCGCGTCCTCCGGATCGGCCGACCCCGGCGGCAGCAGCACCGGTACGCCGCCCGCGGCGCGCACGGTGTCGGCGTACTGCACGTGCAGCAGGTCGGCGGGCTGCGACCACACCCCCCACGACGCCTGCTCGCGGTAGGTGGTCAGGCCGATGACTGGTTTGGTCACGGGTTGCCTTTCGTCTTGCGGGGTTCGACGCGCTCGCGCGAGTTCGTCCCTCACTCGCGTCGCTTGCTCAACCTGGCCGACCCACGCGGCGCGCTCGTCCCTCGCCCGTCGCTGGTCGTCTCACAGCGGGGTGACGTAGGCGCCGGAGATGCCGCCGTCGACCAGGAAGGCGTTGGCGGTGATGAAGCTCGACTCGTCGGAGGCGAGGAACAGCACGGCGTTCGCCATCTCCTCGGGCTCACCGAAGCGGCCCATCGGCACGTGCACGAGCCGGCGCGCCGCCCGCTCGGCGTCCGTGGCGAAGAGCTCCTTGAGCAGCGGGGTGTTGACCGGCCCCGGGCAGAGCGCGTTGACGCGCACGCCGTCGCGGGCGAACTGCACGCCCAGCTCGCGGCTCATCGAGAGCACACCGCCCTTCGAGGCGGAGTAGGAGATCTGCGAGGTCGCCGCCCCCATCACCGCGACGAACGACGCGGTGTTGATGATCGATCCGGACCCCTGCTCGAGCATGTAGGGGAGCGCTGCCTTGCAGCACAGGTAGACCGACGTCAGGTTGACCTCCTGCACCTTGCGCCAGGTGTCGAGGTCGGTGTCGAGGATCGAGTCGTCGTCCGGCGGGGAGATGCCGGCGTTGTTGAAGGCGATGTCGACCGAGCCGTAGGTGTCCTTCGCGGCCTTGAAGAGCGAGTCGACCTGGTCCTTGCTGGTGACGTCGACATGGACGTACGTCGCGATGTCCGGGCCGCCGAGCTCCTCGACGACCGCGGCCCCAAGGTCGTCGGCGATGTCGCCGATCACGACCTTGGCGCCCTCCTCGACGAACCGGCGCACGGTCGCCAGGCCGATGCCCGAGCAGCCTCCGGTGACCACGGCGACCTTGCCGTCGATGCGTCCTGACATTTCTCTGGTTCTCCTTCGGTAGGTGGTCTCGACCCTGCGCTCGTGCCTCGCGCCGGCTCGACCACCGATTCGTCTGTGCTGGTGAGCGTGGAACTACATGGGAGGTCGCAGACGAATCGGTGTCAGTGGGCGATGAAGACGTTCTTCTCCTCGGTGAAGGCGTACGGCGCCTCCGGTCCGAGCTCGCGGCCCAGGCCGGACTGCTTGTAGCCGCCGAAGGGCGTCCAGTGGCGGACGCTCGCGTGCGAGTTGACCGAGAGGTTGCCGGCCTCGATCGCACGCGAGACGCGCAGCGCTCGGCCGAGGTCGTCGGTGAAGATGGAGCCGGACAGGCCGTACTCGGTGTCGTTGGCGAGCGCGACGGCCTCTTCCTCGGTGTCGAAGGGCATCACAGCGACGACGGGCCCGAAGACCTCCTCGCGCCACACCGCCTCGTCGGTGGAGCGGGACTCGACCACGGCCGGCGGCAGCCACCAGCCGGCACCCTCGGGGGCGGAGCCCGTGAAGGCGACGCTGGCCGCGTCGAGATAGCGCCGGACCGAGTCGCGCTGGCCCGCCGAGACCAGCGGCCCCATCTCGGCGCCGTCGAGGGTCGGGCTCTCGACCCGAACGCTGCGGACCGCCGTCTCGAAGCGGCCGAGGAACTCGTCGTACGCCGAGCGCTGGACCAGGATCCGCGATCTCGCGCAGCAGTCCTGCCCGGCGTTGTCGAAGACGGCGTACGGCGCCTTCCCCGCCGCCGCGGCGATGTCGGTGTCGGCGAAGACGATATTGCTGCTCTTGCCGCCCAGCTCGAGCGTCACCGGCTTCACCTGCTCCGCGCACCCGGCCATGACCTGCTTGCCGACCGCCGTCGAGCCGGTGAACACGACCTTGCGGACCAGCGGATGGGTGACGAAGCGCTGCCCGACGATCGAGCCCTTGCCGGTCACGACGGTCAGCACCCCTTCGGGGATCCCGGCCTCCCGGGCGATGGCTGCCAGCTTGAGCGCCGTGAGCGGGGTGATCTCGGCCGGCTTGAGGACGACGGTGTTGCCGGCCGCCAGCGCGGGTGCGAGGCCCCACGCGGCGATGGGCATCGGGAAGTTCCAGGGGACGATGATGCCGACCACGCCGAGCGGCTCGTGGAAGGTGATGTCGAGGCCGCCCGGCACCGGGATCTGCTTGCCGACCAGGCGCTCGGGGGCGCCGGCGTAGTAGTTGAGGCAGTCGCGGACATTGCCGGCCTCCCACCGCGCGTTGCCGATCGTGTGGCCGGAGTTGGTGACCTCGGTCCGGGCGAGCACCTCGATGTTCGCGTCGACCGCGGCCGCGAAGGCGCGCAGCAGACGCGCGCGCTCGCCCGGATCGACGGCACGCCACGAGCGGAAGGCGTCGTGGGCGCGCTCGACGGCGCGGTCGGTCGCCCACTCGTCGGACGACTCGACCTCGGCGTCGAGGCGCTCCTCGGTGGCGGGGTTGATCAGGGTGGTCATGAGGTCCTTTCGGTGTCCGCGCGAGACGGTAGTCGCGAGGGGTCCTGAGCAGCCGACCGGGGTGGTTTCGTGGATGGGTGGGCGGTCACATGCGTTCGAACGTGCGACGCAGCTCCCAGTCGGTCACCGCCGCGTCGAAGGCGGCGAGCTCGACATCGGCCATATTCGTGTAGTGGTCGACCACTGCGTCTCCGAATGCGGCGCGCGCAAGGGCGGAGCCGGTCCACGCGTCGCGAGCGGCCTTCAGCGTGTGCGGCACGTGCGGCTTGTCGGAGGCATAGGCGTTCCCGATGCACTCCGGCTCGAGAGGCAGCTGGTTCTCGACCCCGTGCAGACCGCCGGCCAGCAACGCCGCGACGGCCAGGTAGGGGTTGACGTCGCCCCCGGGAACTCGCTGCTCCATCCGCGCGCTCGGGCCCTTGCCGACGAGCCGGACCGCGCAGGTCCGGTTGTCGAGGCCCCAGCCGATCGCGGTGGGTGCGAAGGACCCCGCGGCGAAACGCTTGTAGGAGTTGACGTTCGGTGCGTACATCAGCGTGAAGTCGTTCATCGTCGCCAGCACGCCGGCGATGAAGTGGTCGTAGAGGGCCGACCGTTGCCCCGCGGCCTCGTCCCAGAACACCAGCTCGCCGTTCTCGCCGCGGAGGGACAGGTGGATGTGGCAGGAGTTGCCCTCGCGTTCGTTGAACTTGGCCATGAAGGTGAGCGACTTGCCCTGCTGGGCGGCGATCTCCTTCGTCATCGTCTTGTACACGGCGTGGTTGTCGGCCGTGGTGAGTGCATCGGCGTACAGGAAGCCGATCTCGTGCTGGCCGAAGTTGCACTCGCCCTTGGCGGCCTCGACGTCCATGCCCGCGCCGTACGTCGCGTTGCGGATCGCGCGTGAGAGCGACTCCACCCGCGTGGTGCCGGCGATGGAGTAGTCGACGTTGTACTGGTTGGCAGGGACGAGGCCGCGGTACTCCTGCAGGTAGGCGTCCTCGTAGGAGGTGTCGAAGGCTATGAACTCGAGCTCGGTGCCCGCCAGCGCGACGAAGCCCAGATCCGCCGCGCGCGCCAGCTGACGCTTGAGGATGGTGCGAGGGGACTGCTCGACCGGGCGGTGGTCGAGCCACTCGATGTCGCACTGCACCATCACGCTGCCCGGCAGATGCGGGAGGAGGCGGAGCGTGCGCCAGTCGGGCACGAACTCCACGTCGCCGTAGCCGCTCTCCCACGACGAGATGGTGTAGCCGTCCACGGTGTTCATCTCGATGTCCACGGCAAGCAGGTAGTTGCAGCCCTCCGTGCCGTGCTTGCGGGCCACGTCTCGGAAGTACGCCGCGTGCAGCCGCTTGCCCTGCAGCCGGCCCTGCATGTCGGTGACCGCCATGACGACGGTGTCCACCTCGCCCGACTCGATGAGCTCGTCGAGACGATCGAGGGTCAGGTAGCGGTCGTTGGGCAGGTCGACAGCGGCGTCTGGGACGGCGATCGGGGCGGTGGTGCTCATGGCGATGTCGGTCACGGGTGGGTCCTCTCCATAAGGGTGGTCGAGCATGGTGGGTCAGGTCAGCAGGCCACGCAGCAGCGCGGCGGTGTCGTCGCAGTGCTGCCACATCACCCGGCGCGCCAGGTCGGCCCTGCCGGCGAGCACGGCTCGGGTGATCCGGGCGTGTTGGCTGTCGGAGTGGGCGATATTGGGCTCCAACACCGGGATGGCGCTGAGCATCTCGTGCAGCGACGACTGAACCGAAGCCACCGCCTCCGCCAACCGGACCGAGCCGGTGAGGGTGGCCAGGGTGAGATGGAAGCGGGAGTCGGCCTGACGGTGCGCGGCGCGGCCGGTGGTCGCCACGACCGCGTCGTGGGCTGCTTGCAGCAGCGTGCGCTCGTGGGTGCTCAGGCTGCGTGAGGCGGCCGCCTCGGCCGCACCGCCTTCGACGACGCGCCGGAAGTCCAGCGCGTCGGCCCAGTCGGCGCGCTGATGCGGCGACGTACGGGCCGCCTTGCGTGCGGACGGGCTCTGTGACGGCGTGAGCGTCACCACGGTGCCGCCCCCCCGCCCGCGCCGGGTCTCCACCAGCCCGGCCTCGCGGAGCGCCGCGATCGCCTCACGGAGCGTCGCCCGGGAGACGGTCAGCCGCTCGGCCAGGTCGCGCTCGGCCGGGAGCAGGCTGCCGACCGGATAGACCCCCAGCCTGATCGCCGCACCGAGACGCTCGACGCACGCCTCGAAGGCGTGGTGTCCGCGCACCGGGCGCAGCACGGCGTCGGCGAGATGCTCATGGGGTGCCGCGGTGGCCCGCAGGGTGTTGCGGCGTTGGTTCGGTTGGGTCAATGGTCTGACTCGGATCCAATGTCGTGGCTGCTGGGTCGCGGCCCGGCGGTCATGGGCTCGGCGGTCATGGCTCGGCGGTTTGGCTAGGCGAGGTCGGTCTCCGCCTTCTTGATCGCCTCGAACTCCTCCTCCGGGGCGTTCGCGACGAGCCGGTGCCTGCTGTAGAACCAGAAGTAGGCGAGCGCCGCGAGGAAGATCAGCGCCGTGATGCCGGCCGCCTTCTCGTCGACGAAGAAGGTCGCGATGACCGCGCAGACGGCCAGGAACAGGGCCACGCCGGTGGTGGCGACGCCGCCCGGCGTGCGGTAGGGCCGCTCCAGGTCGGGTTCGCGCACGCGCAGCACGATGTGGGACACCATCATCAGCACGTAGGAGACCGTCGCCCCGAACACGGCGATATTGATGAGCAGCGCTCCGTTGGCGGTGATCGCCGCCAGCAGGAATCCGATGGTGCCGGGCACGATCAGCGCGAGGTACGGCGTCTTCCGCCCGCCGGTGACCGACAGCACCCGCGGCAGGTAGCCGGCCCGGGAGAGTGCGAACAGCTGCCGGGAGTAGGCGTAGACGATCGAGAAGAAGCTCGCGACGAGGCCCGCCAGGCCGACGTAGTTGACGAAGTCGGCGAGCCAGACGTCGCCGCCGAAGGCGGTGCGGAGGGCAAGGGGCAATGGGTTGTCGGAGGTGGCGATCGCCGAGGAGCCCGCTCCGCCAGGGGCGGCGAGGAGCATCAGGGCCGCGGTGACCAGCAGCACGGACATCGCGGTGATCAGACCTTTGGGCATGTCCTTCTGCGGATCGTTGGCCTCCTCGGCAGCGAGTGGCACACCCTCCACAGCCAGGAAGAACCAGATGCCGTAGACGAGGGCGGCCAGGATGCCGGCGTACCCGAACGGGATGAAGTCGCTGGCTCCCGCCGCTGAGGTGGGCGCGATGTCGAAGAGGTTGGAGGGGTCGAACTTCGGGATCATCGCGGCCACGAAGACCACGAGGGCGACGACCGCAACGGCGGTGATGCCGAACATCAGTCGGAGCGCCTCGCCAACGCCGTAGAGGTGGATGCCGACGAAGATCACGTAGCAGGCGAGGTAGATCGGCCACGCGCTGCTCATCCCGAACAGGCCGAGCGCCTGGATGTACCCACCGATGAACACCGAGATCGCCGCCGGAGCGATGGCGTACTCGATGAGGATCGCCATCCCGGTCGCGAAGCCGCCGAGCGGGCCGAGGGCGCGCCGCGCGAACCCGTAGCCCGCACCGGCCACCGGGATCGCGGACGACAGCTCCGCAAGCCCGAAGATCATGCAGCTGTACATCACCGCCATCAGGGCGGTCGCGATCAGCAGGCCACCCCAGCCACCCTCTGCCAGGCCGAAGTTCCAGCCGGCGAAGTCGCCGGAGATGACATAGGAGACACCGAGCCCGGCGAGCAGCACCCAACCCGCGGAGCCCTTCTTCAGCTGTCGCTGTTGGAGGTAGTCGGAGCCGACCTGCTCGTAGTCGACTCCGTGGACGCGACGTCGCTCGGTGCTCATGGGACCCCCAGTCGCAGCAAGGCAGACCGGTCGTGAGCTATTGGGCTACGGTCATACCTAAAGTGGATTTCACCCGAGCGTTGCTCACGCCGCGCGGCGTGTCAAGGGCTCCGGCTGCGGTCCGGGCATCGGCCTGGTGCGCACGGGGTCAGCGGGAGTAGAGGTCGCGGATGACATCCTCGATGTCGGGCTCCTGGATCGACAGGTCCGCGACGTCGTACGCCGCGGCGACGGCCGCGACGATGGGGGCGGCGCTGGCGTCGGTCGGGAAGGAGAGCCACTGGCGCGGGCCCTCGACCATGCGCACGCTGGCGCCGGGTACGTCGATCGGCGGCGCCTCGTCGACCAGGTCGACGACCAGGGTGCGGGTGGACCCGCCCGCCAGGTGCAGACCGGCGAGCGAGCCGTCATACACGGCGCTGCCATGGTCGATGACGATCACCCGGTCGCAGAGCGCCTCGATGTCGGCGAGGTCGTGCGTGGTGAGCATCAGGGTGGTGCCGCGCTCGGCATTGAGGGCGCGCAGGAACTCCCGCAGCCGGCCTTTGCTGATCACGTCGAGGCCGATGGTCGGCTCGTCGAGGTAGAGGATCGCCGGGTCGTGCAGCAGCGCCGCGGTGATGTCGCCGCGCATGCGCTGCCCCAGCGAGAGCTGGCGCACCGGGGTGTCGAGCAGGCCGCCGAGGTCGAGCAGGTCGACGTACCGGTCGATGTTGGCGAGGTAGCGGTCGACGGGGACGTCGTAGATCCTCCGCAGCAGCTCGAAGGAGTCACGCAGCGGCAGGTCCCACCACAGCGTGGTGCGCTGCCCGAAGACGACGCCGATGCGCGAGGCGACCTCCTGTCGCCGGCGCGACGGCTCCAGCCCGTCGACGCGGAGGTGGCCGGAGGTCGGCACCAGGATGCCGGTGAGCATCTTGATGGTCGTCGACTTGCCGGCGCCGTTGGGCCCGATGTAGCCGACCATCTCGCCTGCGCCGATCTCGAAGGAGAGGTCGTGGACGGCCGCCACCTCGGTGCGGGTACGCCGTAGCGGGCCGGCGCGCTTGTGCACCACGAAGGTGCGCCGCAGATCGCGCACCTCGATGAGTGCGCCTGCCGAGCCCGTCGAGACCCCCATCGCTCAGCTCCCCGTGGACGTGTAGTGACGGACGCCGGTCCGCCAGATGAGCAGGGCGAGGGTCAGGGTCACCAGGGCCGCGACCGGCGAGCAGAGCTGCACCCAGCCCGGCAGCCCGAACGGGTCCTCGCGGCCGAGCAGGTAGAGGCAGGGGTACCAGTTGACGAAGGCGATCGGCAGCACCACGGTGAGCGCGACCATGATCTCGCGAGGGAAGACGGTCAGCGGGTACTGGGTGAGGGTGTTGCCCCCGTAGGTGAAGGCGTTGGCGAACTCGCTGGCGTCGGTGGTCCAGAACTGGATGCACGAGAAGCCGACGAAGAGCGCGAAGAAGATCACGCTGGCGCTGACGGCCATCATCAGCGCCACGAGGACCCGGGTCGGCGTCCAGTCGATGTACGTCGCAGCCCAGCCGAACACGATGGTCGCCTGGCTGATGCGCCCGAGCCTGCGCAGTGTGAACTGGTCCGCGCACACCTGCACGAGCAGCGGCACCGGTTTCGTGAGCATCTGGTCGAGGCGGCCGGTGCGGACGTAGCTGCCGATCCGCTCGACGCTGCCGATGAGGGTGTCGGCGACGCCGATGCCGATGCCGCTCGCGCCGTACAGGAGCGCCACCTCCCACAGTGCGAAGCCGCCGAGGCGGTCGAGGTGGGCGAACATCACCCAGAGGCCGACGAAGTCCATCGCGCTGAGCAGCAGCGACCCCAGCATGAGGGTGAAGAAGGAGACCGGGTAGGCCCACGCCGCGCGTACCCACATCCAGGCGATGTCGAGATACGCACGGATCGGCCGGATCCCGGCCCGATCGCGGTTCGGCGCCGAACCGCGATCCGTTGATCGAGCCTCAGCCACCCTGGACCACCACCTTGCGCGTCGCGGCTACGACGACGAGATGACAGCAGCCGAGCAGGATGAGCGCCCACAGCGCCTGGAAGCCGAGGGCGGCGAGCAGCGACCACCCGCCGTACTCGCCCAGCCAGATGTCGTTGGGCACCTGGACCATCGCCGACCACGGCAACGACCGGGCGAGCGTCCCGAGCCAGCCGGGGAAGAGCACCAGAGGCAGCATCATGCCGCTGAAGAAGATCGCGGCGGCTCCGCTCAGCACGCGCGGGCCGCTCGCATCGAGCAGCCAGAAGGCGCTCGATACGACGAGGAACCTGATGCCGAAGCTCACCGTGACCGCCAGCGGCAGGGCGGCGGCGAACCCGACGGCCGCCACCGGCGATGCCGGCAGGCTGATGTCGAACAGGACGAAGCCGATGACGGTCGGAGCCAGCCCGCGGGTGAGGAAGTGGTACGCCGCCCGGCCGAGGTCGCCGGCGAGGTACCATCGGATCAGGCCAACCGGCCGGTAGAGGTCGATTGCGATGTCGCCGGTGCGGATCCGCTCCGCCAGGTCGTCGGTGGTGCCGCCGCCCCAGAGGGCAACGGTCATGAGCAGCGATTGGCCGAGCCACACGAAGGTGACCGCGTCGGTGGCGTCGTAGCCGCCCGCGTCCGGCCGCGCCGCCCAGAGCGCCAGGTAGGCGTAGGAGTAGATGACGCCGAAGACCGAGTTGGTGAAGATCCCCGCCACGGTGGCGGCGCGATAGGTGGAGTAGCGCCGGAACGCGCGCGCGGCGATGGCGGCGTACAGCACGAGGGACCTCCGGGCGAGGGCGGCGACGAGACGGATGGGCGAAGATGTCGCAAGGCGTACCGACGCCGTGCGGGCACCGAGCAGGATCGGTGCGGGCGGCCGCTCAGGATGCCAGGAATAGGACCGGAACTCCAGTAGTTAAACCTTCAACTACAAGCGACGACGCGAAGTCGGCGACAGAAGGGCAGGGGTCATGCAGTTCGGCATCTTCACCGTGGGCGACGTGACGCAGGACCCCACGACGGGGCGCACGCCGTCCGAGCATGAGCGGATCAAGGCGACCGTGGCCATCGCCAAGAAGGCGGAGGAGGTGGGCCTCGACGTCGTCGCTTTCGGACAGCACCACAACCCGCCGTTCGCCGCGAGCTCGCCGACGACGACGATGGCGTACGTCGCTGCGCAGACCGAGCGGATCGTCCTCACCACCGCGACGACCCTGATCACGACGACCGATCCGGTCCGGATCGCGGAGGACTACGCGCAGCTCCAGCACCTCTCCGACGGGCGGATGGACCTGATGC
Source organism: uncultured Actinomycetota bacterium (assembly GCA_963767345.1). GTDB lineage: Bacteria > Actinomycetota > Actinomycetes > Propionibacteriales > Nocardioidaceae > Nocardioides. The sequence continues at coordinate 364,530 of CAVYDO010000002.1, read as the reverse complement.
TCGGCCGCGGCAACACCGGGCCTGTCTACCCGTGGTTCGGCAAGGACATCCGCGACGGCATCGGCCTCGCCGTCGAGAACTACGCGCTGCTGCGCCGGCTCTGGGACGAGGACGTCGTCAGCTGGGAGGGCAAGCACCGCACCCCGCTGCAGGGCTTCACCGCGACGCCGCGGCCGCTCGACGGCGTGCCTCCCTTCGTTTGGCACGGCTCGATCCGGAGCCCGGAGATCGCCGAGCAGGCGGCCTACTACGGCGACGGGTTCTTCTCCAACCACATCTTCTGGCCCGCCTCGCACACGCAGCAGATGGTCGCCCTCTACCGCCGCCGTTTCGAGCACTACGGACACGGCACGGCCGAGCAGGCGATCGTCGGTCTCGGTGGTCAGGCGTACCTGGCGAGGAACAGCCAGGACGCGATCCGGGAGTTCCGTCCGTACTTCGACAATGCCCCGGTCTACGGACACGGCCCGGCGCTGGAGGACTTCATGGAGGCGACGCCGCTCACCGTCGGGTCACCGCAGCAGGTCATCGAGCGCACGCTGGGCTTCCGTGACTACGTCGGCGACTACCAGCGGCAGCTGTTCCTGATGGACCATGCCGGGCTGCCGCTGGCCACCGTCCTCGAGCAGCTCGACCTGCTCGGCGAGGAGGTCGTGCCGGTGCTCCGCAAGGAGTTCGCGGCGCTGCGTGCCCCCGGCGTGCCCGACGCGCCGACCCACGAGTCGCTCGTGGCCGCGGCGGCCGAGGAGGTGTCGTCATGAGTACGTCGTCCACGTCGCCCGGCGTGGGTGTCAGCCGCATCGTGGTGATCTCGGCGGGGCTGTCCAACCCGTCGTCGACCCGCCTGCTCGCCGACCGGCTCGCCTCGACCGTCGACGTCGCGCTGCGTCGTCACGACCGGGCGGCCGAGATCGAGGTGATCGAGCTGCGCGAGCTGGCCCACCCGCTGGCCGACCACCTGCTGACCGGCTTCCCGACCGGAGCGCTCGCCGAGGCGATCGGGACCGTACGTCGTGCCGACGCGCTCGTGGTCGTCACACCGGTCTTCTCGGCCTCGTACTCCGGGCTCTTCAAGACGTTCTTCGACGTCCTCGAGCCGGGTCTGCTGCGGGGCAAGCCGGTGCTGTTGGCGGCCACCGCCGGCAGCGCCCGGCACTCCCTGGTGCTGGAGTACGCGCTGCGGCCGCTCTTCGCCTACCTCAAGGCGATCGTCGTACCGACCGCCGTCTTCGCGGCCACCGAGGACTTCGGGGGCCCGCGGGCGGGCCTCCTCGCCGAGCGCGTCGACACGGCGGCCGCCGAGCTGGCCGACCTGCTCGTCGGGTCGGGCGACCGCCCCGGCTACACCGACCCCTTCGACGACTTCACGCCGTTCGAGCGGCTCCTGGAGGGCTGAGGGGTCTCGACAGGGTCGCTCGTACCTCGCGACCGGCTCGACCGACGATCCCATCGGCGCTCGTACCTCGCGGCCGGCTCGACCGACGATCCCATCGGCGCTCGTACCTCGCGGCCGGCTCGACCGACGATCCCCTCGGCGCTCGTACCTCGCGGCCGGCTCGACCGACGATCCCATCGGCGCTCGTACCTCGCGGCCGGCTCGACCACCGATCCCCTCGGCGCTCGTACCTCGCGACCGGCTCGACCACCGATCCCCTCGGCGCTCGTACCTCGCGACCGGCTCGACCACCGATCCCCTCGGTGGTCGAGCCCGCGAGCGCAGCGAGCGGTGTCGAGACCACGCCGTCAGGCCTGCGAGGCCAGCCACTCGTCGACACGGCGCTCGGCCTCCTCGGGGGAGACGTCCTCGACGCGGGTCATCACGGCCCAGCGGTGGCCGTACGGGTCGAGGAGCGCCGCGAACCGGTCGCCGGTGACGAAGGTCTCCGGCTCGCCGTACCCCTTGGCGCCGGCCGCGACCGCCGCGGCGTACACCTCGTCCACGTCGTCGACGTAGAGGACCGTGGAGTGGGAGACGTCCTCGGCGCCGCTCGGTGCGACGAGGTGGTGGTCGGGTGCCGGGTCGCTCAGCTGCATGCGGCCGCTGGGGAGCTGGAGCTCGGCATGCGCGACCGTGCCGTCGGGCAGGTCGTTACGGCTCACGAGGGTGGCGCCGAAGACACCGGTGTAGAAGTCGATTGCGGCGGCGGCGCCGTCGACGCAGTAATACGGCGTCAGGCTCGTGTATCCGGTGGGCAGAGAGGTCATGTCGGCGATCATGCCTAGGCTGCCGGTGTGGGTGATTGGACGTACCCGACAGCGGCGGAGGTCGCGGGGCCGCGAGACCGGCCGACGGGCGTGCTGAGGCCCGAGCAGGTCGCGGCCGTGGCGAGCCCGCAGCGCCGGGCGCCTCATCGCGAGCTCTCGCCCTGGGTCGAGCACTACTGGTCCGTGCGCTGGGCCCTGGCGCAGGGCGAGCTGTTCCCGGCGAAGGTGGTGTCCCATCCGTCCATGCACGTCACCGTCGAGACCGGCACCGCGCCGCGGTTCGGTCACCGCCTGCCGGCCGGCCTGGTGCACGGGGTGATCACCCGGGCCTTCGAGGTCGATCTGTCGGGTGCCGGTCGGGTGTTCGGCGTGAGGTTTCGCCCAGGTGGCTTCGGTGCCTTCACCGTCTCCGCCGTCGGTGTCTGGACCGATCGGGTCGAGCCGCTCGTCGCGGCGCTCGGGGGAGAGGCCGAGCGGTTCGTGGGGTCCGTGCTCGAGTGCGAGTCCGATGAGGAGCGCGCCTCGGCCGCCGACTCGTTCCTCCTCGCGCGCGCACCCGATCGTGATCCTCGCTACGACGACGTGCTCGCGATGGTCGAGGAGCTGCGCGACGACGCCACCCTGACGTCGGTCTCGGCACTCGCGCGCCGCTACGGGGTCGGCGAGCGGACCGTCCAGCGGCTCTTCCGGAGGTACGTCGGGGTCGGGCCGCGGTGGGTCCTCCGTCGAGCGCGGCTCCACGACGCGATCCACCGCATCGACGCGGGGGAGTACGTCGACCTCGCCGGACTGGCCACGGACCTCGGCTGGTTCGACCAGGCTCATTTCACCCGCGACTTCACCGACCTCGTCGGCCAGTCTCCCGCCGCCTACGCTCGGCGACGCGCCTTCGCTCGTCGCTGACCGGCGCCCCGTGATGGTGCTCGCCGAGAAGGCGGTCGACCGACTCTTGGGCCCCGATCCCTTGCCGCTCTGGACGTTTCGCCCTACCGTCACGCACACGCATGTCGCGTGGCCCGAGGGGACCCCCGGGTCGAGGCGGCGTCCGTAGACCCTGAGGAGTGTGCGATGAGCGAGACCAAGACCGGCAAGGTGGAGGCTCCCACGGACGTGCCGGATACATCGGGGCCGACCATCAACCGACCCGTCCTGATCGGTGCCGGGGTGGTGATCGCGGCCGTCACCGCCTTCTCCCTGATCAGTCCCTCGACGGCCGAGAGCGCCTTCGCGGCGACCGTCGGTTGGACGACCCGGTGGTTCGGTTGGTTCTACATCGCCCTCGGCTCGGTGGTGCTCGCCTTCGTCCTCTTCCTCGCGGTCTCTCGCTACGGCCGGATCCGGCTGGGCCCCGAGCACTCGAGGCCGGAGTTCACCACCACCGAGTGGGCCGCGATGCTGTTCGCGGCCGGCATCGGAACCGACCTGATGTTCTTCGCCGTCAACGAGCCCGTCGTCCAGTTCCTGGCCCCCCCGTCCGCAGACCCGCAGAGCGTCCAGGCAGCGCGCGAGGCGACCGTGTGGACGATGTTCCACTACGGCATCACGGGTTGGTCGATGTATGCCCTGATGGGGATGGCGCTTGGGTACTTCGCCTACCGGATGAACCTGCCGCTGGCCATCAGGTCGGCGCTCTACCCGATCTTCGGGAAGCGGATCTACGGTCCCGGCGGGACGCTCGTCGACATCGCCGCCGTCGTGGGCACCATGATCGGTGTCGCCACCTCGCTGGGCATCGGGGCGGTCGGCCTCAATGTCGGGCTCAACCTGCTGTTCGGCATCCCCCTGAGTCTTGGCGCGCAGATCTCGCTGGTGAGCCTCTGCATCGCCACCGCCGTCGTCTCCTCCTACACCGGCGTCGACCGGGGCATCAAGGTGCTCAGCATGCTGAACCTGTACGTCACCATCGGGCTGGCCTTCTACATCCTGGTCACCGGGCGTACGTCGTTCCTGCTCAACGCCATCGTGTTGAACGTCGGGGACTTCGTCCGGTTGTTCCCCGAGATGACGATGCAGACCTTCGCGTTCCAGGACAACAGTGACTGGCTGTCCAGCTGGACGCTCTTCTTCTGGGCCTGGTGGGTGGCCTGGTCGGCGTTCATCGGCCTGTTCCTCGCCCGGATCTCCCGCGGCCGCACCATCCGGGAGTTCGTGATCGGCACCTTGATCCTGCCGTTCGTCTACACGGTGATGTGGGTGACGATCTTCGGCAACGCGGCGATCGACCAGGTGCGTCAGGGCAACGTCGACTTCGGTGAGCTCGCCAGCTCCAGCCCGGAGAACGGCTTCTATGCCTTGCTGCAGGAGCACCCGGCGTTCTTCGTCGTCGCCTTCCTGGCCACGGCGGCCGGCCTGCTCTTCAACATCACCTCGGGCGACTCGGGCGCGCTCGTGATGGCGAACCTGTCCTCCAACCTCAAGCATGTACAGCAGGACGGCGCCCCCAACCTGCGCGTCTTCTGGGCCCTGCTCACCGGGGGGCTGACCGTCGCGATGCTGAGCGTGGGAGGCATCCTCGCCCTGCAGTACGCCACGGTGATCATGGGGCTCCCGTTCGCGATCGTGCTCGTGCTCGTCATGATCGGGCTCGCCAAGGCGCTGCGCATCGAGGCCATGCGCGAGGACAGCCGGGCGGGATTCGTGCCCGGCCTGCTGTCTCGTCGCGGTGGCTACCCAGAGGGCGACCGGCCGCTTCCCTGGAAGTCCCGAATTCGCAGGGTGATGCGCTTCCCGGGCCGAGACGCGGCCAGCGAGTTCCTCCACGGCACGGCCCACTCCGCGCTGACCGAGGTCGTCGAGGAGCTGCGGGAACACGGCGCCGACGCAACGCTGCGAGTGGTCGAGCCGGACTCGGCACCGCCGAGCAACCTGCCCCCGAGCCAGGGCCTGACCGGGGAGGCACTCGACCTCGAGGTCCCCATCGGTGATGGCGTGACCCCCTTCCGCTACCGGATCTCGCACGAACGACTGCGCACGCCGGTCTACGGCCGGATCTCGATCGAGGGCGACGACTACTACTCCCGGCTCGAGGTCTTCCTCGGCGATGACGGCCAGGCGTACGACGTCATGGACTACAGCCATGCCCAGCTCATCGACGACGTGCTCGACCAGTACGAGCAGCACCTGGAGTTCGTCCGGCTGCACCACGGCATCGGGAACTGATCCCGGGAACCGAGAGCGGTCAGCGCGGAGCGACGTCGACCGCCTCTCGGGCTCGACCGCATGTCGACGGGGGGACATCCGTCGGCGCCCGGTTCCCCGGTGCCGGCCAGCGGGAAGGAGCCGGTCCACGACGCCCGGGGTTGCGGCCATCCGGACTCCGGGCTGGGAGAATGCCTGCGTGAGCAACCATCCGCCGTACCCCGTCGGCCTCCGGCTCTCCGGACGACGCGTGGTCGTCGTCGGCGGAGGGCACGTCGCCCAGCGGCGGATTCCCGCTCTGCTGGCCGCCGGCGCCGACGTGCTGGTGGTCTCGCCCGAGGTGACGCCGGCGATCGAGGGGATGGCGGATGAGCTCGAGTGGCGAGCCCGCGCGTTCGAGGAGGCCGACCTCGACGGTGCGTGGTACGTCGTCGCCGCGACGGCAGACCGAAGGGTCAACGAGGCGGTGAGCAGGGCGGCCGAGGAGCGCCGGATCTGGTGTGTGCGTAGCGACGACGGCCGCGCCGCGACCGCGTGGACCCCCGCCAGCGGACGACACGGCAACGTGACGGTGGCGGTCCTCGGCAACCGGGAGCCACGCCAGTCGGCGGCCCTGCGCGACGACATCGTCAACGCCCTGCGCGATGGTCGGCTCACGACGACGGGCGCCCTCGACCACGAGCCCGGTGTGGTGCTGGTCGGCGGGGGGCCGGGCGACCCTGAGCTCGTCACGGTCGCCGCCCGCCACGCGCTCGCCAGCGCCGACGTCGTGGTGGCCGACCGGCTCGCCCCCCGTGAGCTGCTCGCGGAGCTCGGGCCCGACGTCGAGCTGGTCGACGTCGCCAAGCTGCCGCGCGGCCGGAGCGCCCACCAGGAAGCCATCAACGAGCTGATCGTCCAACGGGCGCGGGCCGGCAAGCGGGTGGTGCGCTTCAAGGGCGGCGACAACTTCGTCTTCGGCCGTGGCTTCGAGGAGGTCGAGGCCTGCACCGCGGCCGGCGTGCCGGTGACCGTCGTGCCCGGCCTGAGCAGCGCGATCTCGGTGCCCGGGGTCAACGGCATCCCGGTGACCCACCGCGGAGTCGCCCACGAGTTCACCGTGGTCTCCGGTCACCTGCCGCCCGGCCATCCCGAGTCTCTCGTTACCTGGGACGCGCTGGCCCGCCTTCGGGGCACCGTCGTCGTGCTGATGGGCGTCGCCAACGCGGCCGCGATCGCCGGCGCGCTGGTCGAGGGCGGACGGCCGGCGGACACGCCGGTTGCGGTGCTCGTCGAGGGCACTATGCCGGGGGAGCGGACGGTGCTGACGACGCTCGGCGGGCTCGGCGACGCGGTCGCGCGCGAGGACGTGCGACCGCCCGCGATCATCGTCGTCGGCGAGGTGGTGCGGCAGGCCCGGCCCGCCCACTTCGGGCCGGCCGACGCCGGCGGCGCGGGTGGCTGAGCTGGTCCGGGTCTCGGATGCGGCCGACCCCCGGCTCGCGGACTACCGCGACCTGCGCGACGTACAGCTGCGCAGGCACCTCGAGGCCGAGCACGGCCTGTTCCTCGCGGAGGGCGAGAAGGTCGTACGCCGCGCGGTCGAGGCCGGCTATCGGCCTCGGTCCTTCCTGATGGCCGAGCGCTGGCTGGCGGGCCTGGGCGACGTCCTCGCCGCGACCCACGCTCCCTGCTACGTCGTGACCGAGGAGCTCGCGGAGGCGGTGACCGGCTTCCACGTCCACCGCGGGGCCCTCGCGTCCCTCCGGCGTCGCCCGCTGCCGAGCGTCGACCAGGTGCTCGCCGGCGCCCGGACCGTGCTGGTCCTCGAGGACGTCGTCGACCACACGAACGTGGGCGCGATCCTGCGCAGCGGCGCCGCGCTCGGCGTCGACGCCGTCCTGCTGTCGCCGCGGTGCGCGGACCCGCTCTACCGTCGCGCCGTCAAGGTGGCCATGGGCACCGTCTTCACCTTGCCGTGGACCCGCCTGCCCGAGTGGCGTGACGCGCTTCCCGCGCTCTCGGCGTCCGGCTTCACCACTGTCGCCCTGACGCTGGCCGGCGACGCAGTGCCGATCGAGGACGCGGTCGCCGGTCTCGACCGGGTGGCGCTCGTGCTCGGCACCGAGGGGCACGGTCTCTCCTCGCACTGGCAGCAGACCGCCGACCGTCGCGCCGTCATCGCGATGTCTCCCGGCGTCGACTCGCTCAACGTCGCGGCCGCGACCGCCGTCGCCTGCTACGTCGCGGCCCGGCGCTGATCTCCGAGGTCAGCTCTGCCCACTTGCGATCCGCCGGCCCGACTTGCGATCTCGCACGCGGTGCTGCAGGTCTGCCGGCGGGCTGGCAGGTGCGGCTGCGCGGTGGACCTGCATCCCGCCGGCCCGACTTGCGACCTGGCCGGCGCCACTGCAAGTCGGACCGACGGGTGGCAAGTGCGCGGTGCGGCGCAGCCAAGTGCGCGGGGGCGGCGCAGCCTGCGCGGGGGGCGCAGCCTGCGCGGGGGGGCAGCCGTCAGGTCGGCCATCCGGGCGGGAACTCCTCCGCCGCGCGGTCGTGCTCCTTGCGCAGGCGCTTCATCGCCCGGGCGGGTAGGCGGTCGCCGAATACCGTCCCGTAGGTGTGGTCGGACTCGTGCTGCAGGCAGCGCGCCAGCAGTCCGTCGCCGCTGAAAGTCACCGGCTCACCGTCGAGGCCGAAGCCCGACACCGACGCGCGGTCGGGACGCGCGCACTCGACGAACGCGCCGGGGAAGGAGAGACAGCCCTCGTCGCCGTCGTCCAGCGACCGGTCCTTGCCCTCCGGCAGGGTGAGCGTCGGGTTGCAGACCACGCCGACCCAGTGCTCGCCGCTCGCGTCCGGGCAGTCGAAAACGAAGACGGCCAGATCCACCCCGATCTGGCATGCGGCCAGCCCGACGCCGTCGGCCGCGTGCATCGTCACCACCATGTCGGCGACCAGCGCGCGGAGCTCCTCGTCGTACGACGTGACGGGTCGCGCGCGCCGGTGCATCACGTCCTCGCCCCACCGGGTGACGGGCCGAACGGTGCCGCCTTCCGGGAGGGGTCCGTACGGCGCGTGAACGGTCGGGTCGCTCGGCATGCGGGGATCCTAGGTGGCGGGGTCAGAGCACGTCGGCCCGGCCGCCAGGCTCGACGAACAGCCAGTCGGGCTCGGTCCAGCCGGACTCGGCGAACCGGGCCCGCACGGCGTCGACGACGTCGTCCACCCGGTCGTGGGGGACGAGGGCGACCGCGGAGCCGCCGAAGCCGCCGCCGGTCATCCGGGCGCCGTCCGCCCCGGCGCCCATCGCGGCCTCGACCACCGCGTCGAGCTCGGGGCAGGAGATCTCGAAGTCGTCTCGCATCGAGGCGTGCGAGGCGACGAAGAGGGCCCCGAGCCGCGGCCAGTCCGCGGCTTCGAGGGCGTCGACGGCCTCGGTGACCCGGGCGATCTCGCCGACCACGTGCCGAGCGCGGCGCCGGTCGGTCTCGTCGGAGATGCGGTCGAGGTCGTCGAGGCTCGCCTGCCGGAGCGACGGCACGCCCAGGTCTGCCGCGGCGCGTTCGCACGACGCCCGCCGGTCGGCGTACCCGCCGTCGTTGAGCGCGTGCTGCATCCGGGTGTCGACGACCAGGACCGCCGGCGCCCCTGTCGGGATCGGCACCGCCCGGGACTCGTGGGACTCGAAGTCGATGAGGAGCGCCGTGCCCTCCTCCGCGCGGAGCGCGATCGTCTGGTCCATCCCGCCGGTCGGTGCGCCGGCGAACTCGCCCTCCGCCCGGATGCATGCCTCGATGACGCGCTGCCGCGAGGTCGAGCCGGAGGTGGCCAGGGACAGCGCGGCCACCGCGACCGCGGACTCCAGCGCCGCCGAGCTCGACAGGCTGGCTCCGACCGGCACCGTGCTGTCGACCAGGAGGTCGAGGCCGGGGAAGCCGATCCCGTCGTCGGCGAGCGCGCGGAGCACGCCGACGGCGTACGCCGCCCACCCGGAGACCGTCTCGGGCGTCGCGTCGGCGAGGGTGCCCTCCCAGGTCTCGGAGACCTGCAGGCTCGCCACCCGCACGACCTCGTCGTCGCGGGCACGGGCCGCGACATAGGTGCGGTGCGGCAGCGCCGCGGGCAGGCACAGCCCGGCGTTGTAGTCGGTGTGCTCGCCGATCAGGTTCACCCGGCCGGGGGCGTGGCCGACGACGTCGGGCGCCGCGCCGTACCGCTCCTCGAACGCGTGTGAGAGGTCTTTGGCGATCTCGGGCGTCTCTCCCGGGGTGCGCAGGGCCATGTGCCCAAACCTATGGTGCACCGGCGTCGACTAGCGTGCCGATGTGCGATTCCTGGACGGCCGGACCCATCTCCACGACCTGACATACGACGACGTGTTCATGGTGCCGCGGCGGTCGAGCGTCTCCAGCAGGTACGACGTGTCCCTGGCCACCTCGGACGGCACCGGGACGACCATCCCGCTGGTCGTGGCCAACATGACCGCGATCGCCGGGAAGCGGATGGCCGAGACCGTCGCCCGCCGCGGCGGGCTCACCGTGCTGCCGCAGGACGTCCCGCTCCCGGTCGCCGAGCGGGTCGTCTCGTTCGTCAAGGGGCGCGACCTGCTCTTCGACACCCCGATCGAGCTCGAGCCGACTCGGACCATCGCCGAGGCCCTGGCCCTGATCCCGAAGCGGGCCCACGGCGCCGCGGTCGTCGTACGCGACGGGCGGCCGGTCGGGACCTTGGCGGCCGAGGCGTGTGCCGACGTCGACCGCTTCGCCCAGGTCGGCGACGTGATGACCACCTCGATGCTCCAGGTCGGCCGAGGCGCCGACCCGCGCGAGGTGTTCGACCGGCTCGATGCCAGCGCGCACGCGCCGTTCGCGGTCGCCACCGGGTCTGACGGCCGGCTGATCGGCGTGCTGACCAAGACCGGCGCCATCCGTGCCACGCTCTATCAACCGGCGACCGACGACGGCGGGCGGCTGCGGATCGCGGCCGCGATCGGCGTCAACGGCGACGTGGCCGGCAAGGCCGGGGCGCTCGTCGCGGCCGGCGTCGACTGCCTCGTCGTCGACACCGCCCACGGCCATCAGGACCGGATGCTCGACGCCCTCCGCGCCCTGAGCGCACTCGACCTCGGCGTGCCGATCGCCGCCGGCAACGTCGTCTCCGCCGAGGGCGCCGTCGACCTGATCGAGGCCGGCGCCGCCATCGTGAAGGTGGGCGTCGGTCCAGGCGCGATGTGCACGACCCGGATGATGACGGGGGTCGGCCGGCCGCAGTTCTCCGCGGTGCTCGAGTGCGCGGCCGCGGCTCGTCTGGCCGGCGGACATGTCTGGGCCGACGGTGGGGTCCGGCATCCTCGCGACGTCGCACTGGCCCTCGCCGCCGGCGCCTCGGCGGTCATGATCGGCTCCTGGTTCGCCGGCACGCACGAGTCGCCCGGCGACCTCGTCACCGACTCCGATGGGCGCTCCTACAAGCGCTCCTTCGGCATGGCCTCGGCCCGCGCGGTCGCCGGCCGGACGGCAGGGGAGTCGGCGTACGAGCGGGCCCGTAAGGGTCTCTACGAGGAGGGCATCTCCTCCTCGAGGATGTACCTCGACCCGACGAGGCCGGGGGTCGAGGACCTCATCGACCAGGTCTGCAGTGGCGTCCGCTCGGCCTGCACCTACGCCGGGGCGCGCGACCTCGCCGAGTTTCACGAGCGCGCCGTCGTGGGCGTCCAGTCCGCCGCCGGCTTTCATGAGGGCCGGCCGCTCGAGAGCTCCTGGTAGGGCTGGCCGAGTCCGGCCGCCTCCGGCAGCCTCAGGCAGCCTCAGCACACCAGGTTCACCTGGTGTGTTGGCACTTCACCATGGTTGTACGCCGGGGGAAGTGACAACATCCCAGGTGAACCTGGGACGCGTGGGACGACCGCGTCACCCCCGCGAGCTACGCGCCGTACGCCCCCTGGTGACGCCGACGAAGCCCTGGGTGTCCTCGTCGTCGCGGTCGGTCCGCCACACGAGGGCGACGGTGGACGGGGCCACGCCGACGACCGGCCGGTACGTCGCGTCCTTGCGGTGGAGGAGCCGGGCGACGGACATCGGGAGCAGGACGATGCCGGTGCCGGAGGCGGCGACCTCGACGGCCTCATCGGGCGTCATCGGCGGGAAGGCGAGCTGTTCCGAGGTCGGGTCGAGACCGTCGGGCACGCCCAGCACCCACTGCTCGTCGCCGAGGTCGGCCAGGTCGATCTCGTCGTACGCCGCGACCGGGTGTCCGCGGCCCACCACGACGACCGGCACCTCGTCGTACAGCCGGACCACGTGCAGGCCGTCCCGCGCGACCGGGAGTCGCAGCAGCGCCATGTCGACGTCCCCGGTCCGGAGCGCCGCCTCGGCTGCGGCCTCGTCGAGGGGCACGAGCTCGATCCGCCCACCCCGCTCCCGCCATGCCCGCGCCCACTTGTCGGGCGTGACGCCGATCACGAAGCCGACGCGCAGGCTTTCCTCCACCCGGCGAGGCTAGCGTCGAGCCGGCCGCGGGACGTCATCAGAAGGTGTGTGTGTGCCTATATAGGTCTCGATCCTGATGACGTCCCGTGAGGGTCACGCTCGGTTGCCCATCGCTCCGTCGACCAGCACGAGGGCGGGTCCCTCGCCGCGGCGGTCGTAGGCGATGCGGGTGCCGCGGCGCTCGTCACGCTGAAAGGCCGCCCGCGTCGACCAGCGTCCCGTCGGCGAAGCCCCGGCCATCCACTGGCCCATCCACTGGCCCATCGCCTCGACCAGTGCCTCGGGCGGGTTGCCGACGTCCTCGCGCATCTTCACGAACGTCATGTATCGCATCTGCTCATCCTCGTCTCTTGTTTGATGTGACGGTCGTGCGTCGTTCGGAGTAGCCCGATCTCGACATCGTCAGCTCCGGAGTTCATGAAGACTTCGCACCGATCACGCGAGGGGCGGCTCGACGGCTGGGAAGGTGGGGCCATGACAGCGGTGACCAGGCTCGCGGCGTACAACGTCGAGAACATGTTCGACCGGCCGAAGGCGATGGACCCGACCGACTGGGAGGAGGGGCGGCCGGTCCTCGCCGCACACGCGCGGGTCAACGAGCTCTTCGGTCGGGAGGAGTACGACGCCGGTACCCGTGCCGAGATCCTCGACGAGCTCGACGTCCTCGGACTGCTGCGCTCGGACGAGAGCCGGTTCGCGGTCCTGCGCAAGCTCCGCGGGAAGCTGCTGATCCGGCATCGAGACGGCTCGACCGAGGTCGCCGCGCGTGGGCGCAAGGACTGGGTCGGCTGGGTGGAGCTCGCCACCGAGACAGTGTCCGAGCTGTCGAGCCGGCACACGGCGATGGCGATCCGCGACGTGGGCGCGCAGGTGCTCGGCGTCGTGGAGGCCGAGTCGCGGCCGGTGCTCGCCGGCTTCTCCGAGTCGCTGCTGCGCGATGTCGACTGGACGCCGTACGACGAGGTGCTGCTCGTCGACGGCAACGACCTTCGCGGGATCGACGTCGGACTGCTGGTGCGCGAGGACCACACGGTCACGGCGATCCGCACCCACATCTACGACCGCGACGCCGAAGGGATCGTCTTCTCACGCGACTGCGCGGAGTACCACGTCGCCGTCCCGGGCGGGGAGTCGCTCGTCGTTCTGGTCAACCACTTCAAGTCGAAGGGGTACGGCACCGAGGGCGACCCGCTCGGAGTGCTCCGGCGCCGTCGCCAGGCCGGTCGCGTCCGCGAGATCTACCGCGGCCTCGTCGACGCCGGGCACCGGCACGTCGCCGTGGTCGGCGACCTCAACGACAGCCCCGGCAGCGAGTCGCTCGCCCCGCTCCTCGACTCCGACCTCCGCGACATCAGCGAGCACCCCGACTTCGAGTGGGGTCCGCGTCGCGGCACCTACGGCAGCGGCGGCGAGGAGGACAAGATCGACTACGTGCTGCTCTCCCCCGACCTGTTCGCCCGCGCCACGGGCGGTGGCGTCTTCCGGATGGGCGTCTGGCGTGGCCCGCGCACCAAGAACCCCTGGGACATCTACGACACCCTCACCGAGGAGAAGCACCAGGCCTCCGACCACGCCGCCATCTACGCCGACCTCGACTGGTCCTGACAGCCTCCCAGGTCGAGTGCTGGGCGGTGTGTGGAGTACAGCCGCCTGAGCACTCAACCTCACAACGGGTCGAGCCGCCGGGCAGGTCGAGTGCTGGGCCAGGTGTGGAGTACAACCACCTGAGCACTCGACCTGCCGGCGTAAATGGGTGGAGCCCGGCGCCGGGCACTGCCTACGGTGGCGGCATGGTCACGTTCACGCTGACGGTCACCCGTCGTGTCCGGCAAGCCGGCGCGGCGGCCGGTCGACCGCTGGGGCTGGCACCCGCTCACTGACACCTGGGCGCGCCGGATCGTCGCCGCGGCGCAAGTCGGCGAGGGCGATCTCGTGCTCGACATCGGCGCCGGAACCGGCGCGCTGACACGGCCGATGCTGCGCGTGGGCGTCCGCGTGATCGCGGTGGAGCTGGACCCGGGTCGATGCGCGCGGCTGCGCGAGCTCGCCGACGACGTACGCCGGCGCGACGACCGCGGGCAGGTGGGCCGGCCGGGAAGGCTGACGGTGGTGGCGGCGGACGCGCGCGATCTCCGGCTGCCGCGGCGTCCCTTCCGTGTCGTCGCATCCCCGCCCTACGACGGCAGCAGCGCGATCCTGGGCCGGCTGCTCGCGAGCGGTTCGCGCCTTCGCACCGCCGACCTGGTGGTCGAGCGCGGGCTGGCCGAGCGATTCGTCGCCGGCCGGGCCTCGGGTGCGGGCCGCTGGAGGCGGACCTTCGCGCTCCAGGTCGTACGGCGGCTGCCGCGCTCGGCGTTCGTCCACCCGCCCCGCGTCGACTCCGTCGTCCTCCGGGTCACCCGACGCTGACAGGTCGAGTGCCGGTGCATGCGGGCAGGACAGCCACCTGAGCACTCAACCCCCAGGAGCCGACGGTCGCGACCCGCCGATTCGGCCTAGTGACTGTCCCGTAGGGCGATCAACTGGCAGGGTCGGACCGTGTCCTCCACTTCCTCGGCCGGTACCTCTCAGCCGCCAGCACTGCGACCCGGTCCGTCCGGGGTCTCAAGGATCGCGATCGTCAACCGGGGTGAGGCCGCGATGCGCCTCATCCATGCGGTCCGCGACCTCAACGCCGGAGGCCCGGGCGACACGGCGGAGCCGATCCGCACCATCGCGCTCCACACCGACGTCGACAGCGCCGCCGCGTTCGTCCGCGAGGCCGACGAGACCTACCTGCTCGGCCCGGCGTCGGCCCGGCCGTACCTCGACCACGCCGTCCTCGAGCGGGCGCTGGTCGAGACGAAGGCCGACGCGGTGTGGGTCGGCTGGGGGTTCGTAGCCGAGGACCCGGCCTTCGCGGACCTGTGCGACCGGCTCGGAGTCACCTTCATCGGCCCCAGCGCCGAGGCGATGCGCCGGCTCGGCGACAAGATCGGCTCCAAGCTCATCGCCGAGGAGGTCGGCGTACCCGTCGCCCCCTGGAGCCGAGGCGGCGTCGACACACTGGAGTCGGCGCTCGCGAGCGCCGAGAAGGTGGGCTACCCGCTGATGCTCAAGGCCACGGCGGGCGGTGGTGGTCGAGGGATCCGCAAGGTCACCAACGCCGACGAGCTCGTCGACGCCTACCAGCGCACCCGCGACGAGGCCGAGCGGGCGTTCGGCAGCGGCGTCGTCTTCCTCGAGAAGCTGGTCACCGGCGCACGTCACGTCGAGGTGCAGCTCATCGCCGACGGCCAGGGCACCGCCTGGGCGGTCGGCGTGCGCGACTGCTCGGTCCAGCGCCGCAACCAGAAGGTCATCGAGGAGTCCGCCTCCCCGCTGCTCGACAAGGAGCAGACCGACGAGCTCAAGGCGTCGGCCGAGCGCCTCGCCGTCGCGGTCGGGTACGCCGGGGCCGGCACCGTCGAGTTCCTCTACCACCCCGAGACCCGCGCCTTCGCCTTCCTCGAGGTCAACACCCGGCTCCAGGTCGAGCACCCCATCACCGAGGTCGTCACCGGCCTCGACCTGGTGGCCCTGCAGATCCAGGTGGCCTCCGGCGTGCCGCTCTCCGGTGAGCGGCCGGCCGAGCGCGGCCACGCCGTCGAGGCCCGCCTCAACGCCGAGGACCCCGACCGCGACTTCGCCCCGGCTCCGGGACGGATCGCGCGGCTGGAGTTCCCGGCCGGGCCGGGCATCCGCGTCGACACCGGCGTCGCCGAGGGCGACTCGATCCCGGCCGACTTCGACTCGATGATCGCCAAGGTCATCGCCTACGGCTCCGACCGCGAGCAGGCCCTCGCCCGGCTCCGCCGAGCGTTGCTGGAGACGACCGTCGTCATCGACGGCGGCGCCACCAACAAGAGCTTCGTCCTCGACCTGCTCGACCAGCCGGAGGTGGTCGGCCCCTCCCGTGGGGGCCCGGGGGCAGAGCCCCCAGCTGCGGGGGAGCACGGGGGCGGAGACCCCGTGCGTTGGGCGGACACGGGCTGGATCGACCGCGTGCGCGAGGAGGGCAGGCTGGTCGCCCACCAGCACTCCGGCGTTGCCCTGGTCGCCGCGGCGATCGAGGCCTACGAGGAGGAGGAGCGCACCGAGATCGCCCGCTTCCTCGAGGTGGCGCACGGCGGGCGGCCCCAGGTCCAGCACGAGGCCGGCCGCACGATCGAGCTCAAGCTGCGGGGGGCGACGTACGGCGTGACCGTCTGGCAGACCGGCCCCTCGCGCTACCGGGTGACCGTCGCCGACGGCGACGTCCAGACCACCGTCGACGCCGTGCTCACCCGGCTCGACGAGGTGCACGGCCGGCTGACGGTCGGTGGCGAGCGCTTCCGGCTGGTGACCGCCACCCACGGCCCGGTCCACCTGGTCGAGGTCGACGGCGTGACCCACCGGGTGAGCCGTGACGAGGGCGGTGTGCTGCGTTCGCCGGCACCGGCGCTGGTCGTCGCGACGCCGGTCGCCGTCGGTGACGAGGTGACCGCCGGCAGCCCGCTGCTGGTGCTGGAGTCGATGAAGATGGAGACGGTTCTGCCGGCGCCGTTCACCGGCCGCGTCAAGGAGCTGCTGGTCCGCACCGGCACCCAGGTCGAGACCGGCGCGCCGCTGGTGCGCCTGGAGCCCTCCGGCGACGGCGACGAGGTCGCCGAGGTAGCCACCGACGGTCCGCGGCTCGACCTGCCCCTGGCCGACGCCCACGGGTCGGGCGCCGCGACCGGCGCCGAGCGGGCCGGCGCCGCGCTGGCCAGGCTCCGGGCGCTGCTGATGGGCTACGACGTCGACCCCGACGAGCGTGGAGAGATCCTGTCGGCGTACCTCGACGCCCGCGCCGATCTGGTCGACGACGGCCTGGCCGAGGAGATGGCCCTGCTCGACCTCTTCACCGACTTCGCCGAGCTGAGCCGCAACCGGCCGGCGGGGGAGGAGGCGCACACCGAGCTGCGTGTCCACAGCTCGCGCGAGCACTTCCACACCTACCTCCAGGGTCTCGACCCCGATCGCGGCGCGCTGCCCGAGCACTTCCGGGAGAAGCTGCTCCGCGTCCTCGGCCACTACGGCGTCACCGAGCTCGACCGCGGACCGGCGCTGGAGGAGGCGGTCTTCCGGATCTTCCTGTCCCAGCAGAGCTCGGCGGACGTCGACGTCGCCGTCGGCGTCCTCCAGACCTGGCTCGCCGAGCCGCCGCCGTCCGGAGACCGGGCCGTGCGAGCCCGAGCCCTCCTGGAGCGGATGGTGCGCGCGACCCAGCTGCGCTTCGCGGTCGTCGGTGACCTCGCCCGCTCGATCCGGTTCGGCTGGTTCGACCAGCCGCTGGTCGACGCCGAGCGACGCGACGTGCTCGACGGGGTGGCCGACGAGCTGGCCGCCCTGATGGACCCCGACGCATCCGACCGGGCTGCCCGGATCGATGCGCTCACCGCGATCCCGGAGCAGCTCGTCGGCTTCCTCCGCGATCGGCTGCTCGACGGCCTTCCCCGGCGGGAGCCGATGCTGGAGGTGCTCGTGCGCCGGCACTACCTCGAGTACGCGCTGCGCGACCTGTCGGTCACCAACGTCGACGGTCGTCCGCTCGTGTACGCCGAGTACACCACCGACGACCGCGGCCCGACCAGGGTCATCTCCACCATCGGCGACATCGCCGAGCTGGAGTCGGGCACGGCGCCGGGTGCATCCGCTCCGGGTACATCCGCTCCGAGTACATCCGCTCCGGGCACATCCGCTCTGGCCGAGGCGATCGGTGGTGTGCTCTCCGATGACCCCGACGTCGATGACGTCGTCGAGATCTACCTGCGCTGGCCGGAGCCTCCGACGGATCCGCAGGACGTCTCGTCCCGGCTCGCCGAGCTCCTGGCGGGTCAGCCCTTCGTCAGGGCCTTGAGGCGGGTCTCGGTCGCGGTCTGCCCTGTGCCCGGCCGCGCGGTCGACTACTTCACCTTCCGCCCGGTCGACCGTGGCGTCGTCGACGAGGGCGGGCGGGTGGCGCTCTACGAGGACGACCTCGTGCGCGGCATGCATCCGATGGTCGGTCGCCGGCTCAACCTGTGGCGCCTCAGCGAGTTCGACGTCACGCGTCTCGACGCCCCCGACGACGTGCTCCTCTACGAGGCGGTCGCCAAGTCCAACCCTGCCGATCGTCGCCTCGTGGCCCTCTCCCAGGTGCGCCAGTTGGCCGTCGTACGCGACGAGGATGGCCGCATCGTGGGCCTGCCGCACGCGGAGCGCGCCGTCGAGCACTGCCTGGAGGCGATCCGCCGGGTGCGTACGGCGCGGGGCAGGGCGGGCGCGAGGCTCGACCTCAACCACGTCTGGGTGACCGTGTGGCCCGTGATCGAGGCGGACATCGACCAGCTGACCGCCCTGCAGGGCAAGATCACGCCGTTGACCGAGGGCGCGGGGCTGGAGGAGGTCCTCGCCCAAGGACGGGTGGCGGCGCCCGACGGTACGCCGATCCCCGTCGCCATCCGCTTCCATGCTCAGCCGGGTGCCGGTGTCGTCGCGGACATCGTCGACCCGCCTCGTGAGCCGCTGAAGCCGCTCGACGACTACGACGCCAAGGTGCTCCGCGCTCGCCGCCGCGGGCTGGTCTACCCCTACGAGCTCGAGACCGTGCTCGCCGCAGGTGGGTCGCTCGTGGAGCACGACCTCGACGACTCCGGCCGGCTCGTTCCCGTCGACCGGCCCCGCGGGCAGAACAAGGCGGCGCTCATCCTCGCCGTCGTCACCACCCCGACCACGCTCTACCCCGAGGGGATCACCCGGGTCGTGCTGTGCGGCGACCCGACGAAGTCCTTGGGCGCCGTCTCCGAGCCGGAGTGCGCCCGGATCATCGCCGCGATCGATCTGGCCGACGAGATGGGTGTGCCGGTCGAGTGGTTCGCGCTCTCCGCGGGCGCGCGGGTCTCGATGGAGAGCGGCACCGAGAACATGGACTGGGTGGCGGCCGCCCTCAAGCGGATCGTGGAGTTCACGCAGGACGGCGGCGAGATCAATATCGTCGTCGCCGGCATCAACGTGGGCGCCCAGCCGTACTGGAACGCCGAGGCCACGATGCTCATGCACACCAAGGGCATCCTGGTGATGACTCCCGACAGCGCGATGGTGCTGACCGGCAAGCAGTCGCTCGACTTCTCCGGAGGCGTCTCGGCCGAGGACAACTTCGGCATCGGCGGCTACGACCGGGTCATGGGCCCCAACGGGCAGGCGCAGTACTGGGTCCCCGACCTCGCAGGTGCCTTCGGCGTACTCGTCTCCCACTACGAGCACACCTATGTCGCGCCGGGGGAGACCTCGCCGAGGCGCGCGGCCAGCAGCGATCCCGCCGACCGCGACGTCACGACGTACGAGCACGACGGCGACTTCCGCACGGTCGGCGAGATCTTCTCCGCCGACCACAACCCCGACCGCAAGAAGCCCTTCGACATCCGCACGGTGATGCGGGCCGTCGCCGACCAGGACCACTCGCTGCTGGAGCGGTGGGCCGGCATGGCCGACGCCGAGACCGCCGTGGTGGCCGACGCCCGGCTGGCCGGCTACCCGGTCTGCCTGATCGGCATCGAGTCCAAGCCGGTCTCGCGGCGCGGCTTCCCACCGACCGACGGTCCCGACACCTACACGGCCGGCACCCTCTTCCCACGGTCGTCCAAGAAAGTCGCCCGCGCCATCAACGTGGCCTCGGGCAACCGTCCACTCGTGGTGCTCGCGAACCTGTCCGGCTTCGACGGCTCACCGGAGTCGATGCGCAACCTCCAGCTCGAGTACGGCGCCGAGATCGGCCGCGCGATCGTCAACTTCCGGGGTCCGATCGTCTTCACGGTCATCTCGCGCTACCACGGCGGCGCCTTCGTGGTGTTCTCCAAGCGGCTCAACCCGTCGATGACCGTGCTGGCCATCGAGGGCTCGTTCGCCTCGGTGCTCGGCGGCGCACCGGCGGCCGCCGTCGTCTTCGCCTCCGAGGTCGACAAGCGCGCCGCGGCCGACCCGCGCGTCGCCGAGCTGGAGCAGCGGATCGCCGCCGCGTCGGACGCCGAGCGCGGCGCACTCGTCGTCGAATTGGCCGATCTCCGGGTCGACCTGCGAGCGGAGAAGATCGCCGAGCTCGCCTCGGAGTTCGACGGCGTCCACAACATCCACCGCGCCGTCGACGTCGGTTCCGTCGACGAGGTCATCAGCGCCGCCGAGCTGCGGCCCAAGATCGTCGCCGCGATCGAGCGCGGGCTCACCACCTGACCTGGCCACACCCCGACCCGTACCGCGAGGGGTGGGCCGGGGGTCGTCACATGCACCCCAGGTTCACCTGGGACGTTGATACTTCACCCGCCGTACAACCATGGTGAGGTGACAACATCCCAGGTGAACCTGGGACACGTGGGGGCGGCCGGCTTACCCGGCTCACAACCATGGTGAGGTGACAACATCCCAGGTGAACCTGGGACGCGTGGGGCGGCCGGCCCCCCCCGGGCGACCGGCGACGAGCGCCGTGCGCGCTCCGCGTGGGCAGCCTGGTGAGCCCTGGCGGCAGCGTTCGTCGGGAGGACTCGTCGAACCTCAGCCGGACCGCTGGCCGGTGCGCTCCGCGCCGACCCCTGCCGCGACCACGAACCCGACGCCGGCGAGACCGGCCCAGCCGGGCACCTGGCCGAGCGCGACCAGCCCGATGAGCAGCGCGATGGCGGGCTCGAGTGACATCAACGTCCCGAAGGCCGCAGTGTTGAGTCGCCGCAACGCGAGCATCTCGAGACAGAAGGGGACCACCGGCAGCAGGACGGCCAGGCCGATGCCCGCGAGCACCAGTCCGGGAGTGAGGCTGTCGACGGTAGCGGGACCGGCGAGGCAGGTGGCGACCAGGGCGGCGACGGGCATCGAGACCGCCAGCCCCTGCACGCCGGCGACCTCGTCGCCGACGGCCTGGGTCAGCAGGATGTACGCCGCCCAGCAGGCCGCCGCGGCCAACGCGAACCCGACGCCGACCAGATCCACCCCACCGTGCCACGGCTCGGTCAGCAGCACCACGCCGGCGGCGGCGACCAGGGCCCAACAGCGTACGGCCCCCCGGCCGCGGGCAACCGCGACCCCCAGAGGTCCGAGGAACTCCAGTGCACTGGCCGTGCCGAGTGGGAGGCGTGCGATCGCCTCCATGAACAGGAACGTGACGCCGGCGATCACCACTCCCAGCGCCGCGCTGGACCAGAGGCCGCGCCGGGAGAACGTGTGCAGGCGCGGCCGGACGAACAGCAGCATCAGCACACCGGCCCAGCCGAGCCGAAGCCAGACCGCTCCGGCAGTCCCGATCTCGTCGATCAGCGTGACCGAGACCGCGAGCCCTACCTGGACGCAGCTCATCGATGCCAGCGCCATCAGCGCCCCTGTGCGGGCGGTGCCGGCGGCGAGGGAAGCCGGCTTCTCGAGTGTCGCGTTGTGCATGGGGCAAGTGAAGCGCTCCGCTACCGTCCGCGTCCACGTGACAATCGCGAACAAACCGTGCAGGAACAGCGGACGATCTGCGACACTGACCCGATGGACCCGCGCCGCCTCGAGCTCCTGCTGATGCTGTCGCGGCTCGGCTCCATGCGCGAGGTCGCCGACGAGCTCGCGCTGTCCACCTCCACTGTGTCGCAGCAGATCGCGGCGCTCGCGAAGGAGGTGGGCATGCAGCTTGTCGAGCCGGTCGGCCGCCGGGTCCGGCTGACCCCGGCGGGTCGTCGGCTGGCCGGCCACGCCGTCACCATCCTGGCCGCCATCGAGGCGGCCACCAACGACCTCGATCCGGCCGGCGAGCCCATCGGCACGGTCCGCGCCTGCGGGTTCGAGACCGGGCTACGGCGCACCCTCATCCCGGCGGTCGCCGAGATGGGCGGCAGTCATCCGGAAGTGCGGATCGAGCTGGCCGAGGCCGAGGTGGCCGAGGCGATCGACGCGCTGCTCCACGACCGGGTCGACCTGGCGCTGGTCTACGACTACGACCTGGCGCCGCTCACGCTGGCCGAGGGCTTCACGGCGATGCCGCTGTGGAGCAACCGGTGGGGACTCGCCGTGCCGAGCACAGGCGCCCCCCGACGGTCACGAAGCGCTCCGGAGCTGCTCGCCAGGTACGCCGACACGCCCTGGATCGTGAACTCGCGCCACACCGCCGACGAGGAGGCGACCCGCGTCGTGGCGGCGATGGCCGGCTTCGCACCCCGGGTGCGCCACCGCGTCGACGACCTCGACCTGGTGGCCGACCTGGTCGCACTCGGATTCGGTGTCGCGCTGCTCCCGCTGGACCGCACCTTCCGCAGCGGCGTCCGGGTCCTCCCGCTGGACGAGCCGTCGGTGGTCTTCCGCGCGTACGTCGCGCACCGCCGAGGCGCCGACACCTGGGCCCCACTTCGCGTCGTGCTGGACGTGCTGGGCCGGTCCGCCCCCCGGGCGTGAGGGAGTCGGCATGAAGAAGCCCCGCAGGCGTCTCGGGTCACCTGCGGGGCTGTGTTGAATTCTGCACTACTTCTCGCCGGTTGTCACCCTGTTCCGGCCAGAAAGTTTCTTGTGTGGCGCGCCTCGGCGCCGGATCCACGCCGAGTCAGGCGGAGCTCACGCTGCTCCCGTGGCTCGATGCGGTAGAACTGGACCTGGCTGTCAACACCGACTCGGAGGGAGCCCGATGGGAGCACCGATCAGCACACAGGACGTGCTCGTGCCACCCGAGTCCTCGGCGATCTTCCTGGTCGCGACCGTCCGCGCCGGCGTCGAGGCCGACGCGCGCGAGGCCATCGCCGACGTGCCGGGGGTGATAAGGGCCGTGGCCTTCCGGCGTCCCGAGGCCCGGTTGACCTGTGTGGTCGGCATCGGCGCGCACCTGTGGGACCGGATGTACGACGCTCCCCGGCCCAGGCACCTGCACCCGTTCGAGCCGATCGCCGGATCGGTCCATACCGCAGTCGCCACGCCCGGCGACCTGCTGTTCCACATCAGGGCGCACCGCCCGGACCTGTGCTTCGAGCTGGCGACGCAGATCGCGGCACGGTTCGATGGCCTCATCGACGTCGTCAGCGAGGTCCACGGGTTCAAGTTCTTCGACCAGCGCGACCTTCTCGGCTTCGTCGACGGCACCGAGAACCCATCGGGGGTCGACGCCGAGGCCGCCGTGATCGTGGGGGAGGAGGATCCTGCCTACGCCGGCAGCAGCTACGTGATCGTGCAGAAGTACCTGCACGACCTGGACGCCTGGAACAAGCTGGCCGTCGAGCAGCAGGAGCTCACGATCGGGCGCCGCAAGCTGGACGACATCGAGCTCCCGGACTCGGTCAAGCCGTCCAATTCGCACGTCGTCTTGAACACGATCGTCGACGAGGACGGCGCCGAGCGTCAGATCGTGCGCGAGAACATGCCGTTCGGCGAGGTCGGCGCGTCGGAGTTCGGCACCTTCTTCATCGGCTACGCCGCGGATCCGGGCGTCACCGAGGAGATGCTGCGCAACATGTTCATCGGGAAGCCGCCGGGCAACCACGACCGGATCCTCGACTTCTCGACCGCCGTGACCGGCAGTCTCTTCTTCGTGCCCACAACCACCTTCCTCGAGGACGGTCCCCCTGCTGCCAAGGTGCCCGACTCCGCCGAAACGACCACGACCGAGCCCACGCCTGACGGCTCCCTGGGCATCGGCAGCTTGAGAAGGAGTGGCTCACCGTGAACAAGCTCCATCGCGATCTGGCGCCCATCACGGACGCCGCCTGGGCGGAGATCGACGCCGAGGCCGGCATACCTTCACCCGTATCATCGCCGGCAGCTCCAACGCCGCGATATCGCCGCCGAGCGACGTACGCCGGGTGACGGACGCCGTCGCCCAGGCGCTCAGCGCGCTCCGTCTCGCCGGTGTCGACGGTCCGTACAGCCTGCTGCTGTCCGCCGAGCTCTACACCGAGGTCGCGGAGACGACCGCCACGGCTACCCGGTGCGCCAGCACACCAACCGGCTGCTGCCCGACGGGCACATCATCTGGGCCCCGGCGCTCGACGGCGCGCTGCTGGTCTCCACGCGTGGCGGTGACTATGCGCTCCACCTGAGCGAGGACGTGGCCATCGGCTACCCGTCCCACGACGAGGACAGCATCGAGCTCTACCTGCAGGAGTCGCTCGCGTTCCGGCTGCTGACCGCGGAGGCCAGCGTCGTGCTCACCGCCGGCTGAGCGCATCGTGCTGCGGCGCGGGTTCGCCCCTTACGCGGGAACCGCGAGCGTCGTAACATCCGAAGACACCAAGCACGCAAAGGTCCAGCACGAAGACGGGGCAACCAGAGGGAGCAGAGGCATGGCAAAGGCGGTCGGCATCGACCTCGGAACCACGAACTCGGCAGTGGCGGCGACGCTCGAAGGCGGACGAGCCGAGGTGATCGCGAACGCGGAGGGCGGGCGCACGACGCCCTCCGTCGTCGCATTCACCGAGGACGGGCAGCGGCTGGTGGGCCAGGTCGCCCGCCGGCAGGCCATCCTCAATCCCGACGCCACGGTCCACTCGGCCAAGCGCTTCATCGGTCGCAAGTCGGGCGAGGTCGACGAGGAGTCCAAGATCGTCCCCTACTCGGTGGTGGAGGGGCCGAACGGCGCGGTGCGCTTCGACGTACGCGGTCGCCAGCAGGCGCCGGAGGAGATCGCCGCGCTGATCCTGCGCAAGCTGGCCGACGACGCCGCGAAGTTCCTCGGCGAGAAGGTCACCGAGGCGGTCATCACCGTGCCGGCGTACTTCAACGACGCCCAGCGGCAGGCGACCAAGGACGCGGGCAGGATCGCCGGCCTCGAGGTGCTGCGGATCATCAACGAGCCGACCGCGGCCGCGCTCGCCTACGGCCTCGAGAAGCAGGGCTCGGAGACGGTCCTGGTCTACGACCTCGGCGGCGGCACCTTCGACGTCTCGGTGCTCGATGTGGGTGACGGGGTGGTCGAGGTCCGGTCGACCAGCGGCGACGGACATCTTGGTGGCGACGACTTCGACAAGCGGGTCGTCGACTGGATGACCGAGGAGTTCAGGCGCGACCAGGGCATCGACCTCGGCAAGGACCCGCAGGCTCTCCAGCGGCTCTACGAGGCGGCGGAGAAGGCCAAGGTGGAGCTCTCCTCGACCACCACGACCACGATCAGCCTGCCGTTCGTGACCGCCGACGCCGGCGGTCCCAAGCACCTCAACCTCACCCTCACGCGGGCCAAGTTCGACCAGCTCACCGCCGACCTCGTCGAGCGGACCCGCGGTCCGGTCGAGCAGGCCCTCAGCGACGCGAAGCTGACCGCCGCCGACATCGACGAGGTGATCCTCGTCGGCGGCTCCACCCGGATCCCGGCGGTCCAGGAGCTCGTACGCCGCCTCACCGGCGGCAAGGAGCCGAACATGTCGGTCAATCCCGACGAGGTCGTCGCGATCGGCGCGGCTCTCCAGGCGGGAGTGCTGAAGGGCGAGGTCGAGGACGTCGTGCTCCTCGACGTCACTCCGCTGTCCCTCGGACTGGAGACGATGGGCGGCGTGATGACCAAGGTCATCGAGCGCAACACCACGATCCCGGCTCGTCGTACCGAGGTGTTCTCCACCGCCGACGACAACCAGACGGCGGTTGACGTCGTCGTCCTCCAGGGTGAGCGTGAGATGGCAGCCGACAACCGCCAGCTGGCCAGGTTCCGGCTCGACGGCATCAAGCCGGCTGCGCGCGGCATGCCCCAGATCGAGGTCACCTTCGACACCGACGCCAACGGCATCCTCAACGTGTCGGCACGCGACAAGGAGACCGGCGCCGAGCAGCGCGTCGAGATCCAGGAGTCGGCCAACCTCCTCCAGGAGGAGATCGACCGGATGATGGCGGACGCCGCGGCCAATGCCGACGCCGACAAGCGCCGACGCGAGGAGATCGACGCACGCAACGAGCTCGACGCCCTCGCCTACCAGGCCAACCAGCTGGTCGAGCAGCTTCAGGACCGGCTGCCCGTCCACGAGAAGGCGCGGGCCGAGCAGCTCGTCGAAGACGCCCGCAAGGCCATCGAGGAGGAGGCCGGCATCGACCGGATCCGCCCGCTCGCCGCCGATCTCCAGCAGGCGATCCACTCCCTGCCCTCAGCGGCGGCGAGCACCGCGGATCGGGCGGCCGGTGACGCGACGCCACCGGGTGACGCGGGCGCGGACGACGACGAGGTCGTCGATGCCGACTTCACTCGTGAGTGACGAGCAGGCGTCCGAGGCCGCCGGAGCATCGGTGGGGCCGGGCGGGGAGACCGCCAGCGACGAGCCGGCCGAGCCGCAGGCGGATGTCGTGGCCGAGCTGGCGGCCGTCAAGGACGAGCTCGCGAGCACCCAGGACCGATACCGGCGATCGCTGGCCGACCTCGACAACTACCGCAAGCGCACGGCGCGTGACGGCGACCGCCGGGCCGCGGAGGCGCGCCAGGCGGTGCTGCGCGAGTGGCTCGAGGCGGTCGACACCGTCGAACGCGCGCTGCGGCTCGACCCCGGCGACGCGGGTCTCTCGGCGGTGCTCGGCCAGATGGACGGCATCCTCACTCGCGCGGGCGTGCTGAGGATGCAGCCCGTCGGTGCCGCCTTCGATCCCCAGCGTCAGGAGGCGATCGAGGTGCGGGTCACCGACGACGAGCCCGACTACACCGTGCTCGACGTCGCGCGATCCGGGTACGAGCTGGCGGACACGGTGCTCCGTCCGGCCCAGGTCGTGGTGTCGAGGCGGCCGGCGAGCGAGGCCTGATGGCAGTCGGCTACCACGACTACTACGAGACGCTCGGCGTCCCGCGCGACGCCGGTTCCGACGACATTCGGCGCGCCTACCGCAAGCTGGTGCGCAAGTACCACCCCGATGTCAACAAGGAAGCCGACGCCGACGGTCGCTTCCAGGAGATCGCGGAGGCCTACGACGTGCTCCGTGACCCGGAGAAGAGGGCCGCCTACGACAAGCTGGGCTCCAACTGGCGCGCCGGCCAGGACGTCTCCGGCGCCCAGGGCTTCCCGGACGGCTTCGGCGACGTGCACTTCGACTACGGCCGGGGTGGCCACGCGCAGGCCGGCTACGGCGGCTACGGGGCCGGCGACTTCGGAGCGGGCGGCGACTTCAGCGACTTCTTCGAGAACCTCTTCGGCGCCGGAGCGCGCCCCGGGGCATCCCATCGGGCCGAGGGCTTCGGGCGGCGCCCCCGCAGGGGCGCCGACCACGAGTCCGTTCTCGACCTGACTCTCGAGGAGGCGGCGGCGCACGGTCACCGCCGGATCGCCCTGAGCGACGGCCGGAGCTATGACCTGGCGATCCCCGTCGGCGTCCGCGACGGGCAGCGGATCCGGCTCGCCGGCGAGGGCGGGCCGGGGGTCGACGGCGGCCCGTCCGGCGACCTGTTACTGCGGGTGCGGTTCACCCCGCATCCCCGATTCCGGGTCGAGGGCAACGACCTGTACGTCGACCTCCAGGTCTCGCCCTCGGAGGCCGCGCTGGGGGCGAGGGTCCCGGTGCCCACCCTCGGCGGCACCGCCCGGGTGCGCGTGCCGGGCGGGTCGTCCAGCGGGCGTCGCCTCCGACTGGGCGGCGAGGGCATGCCGGCCAAGGACGGCAAGGCCGGTGACCTCTACGCCACCGTCCAGATCGTCGTACCCAAGGAGCTCGACGACCGCCAGCGCGAGCTCTACGAGCAGCTCGCCGCCGCGTCGTCGGCCGGCGACCCCCGGGAGGTGTCGTGATGTCCGGCCGCCACGTTCTCGCGATCCGACGCACCTCGGCCGACGGCGACGTGCTGGTGACCATCGAGGCCGTCGCCAGGGAGGCCGGCCTCCATCCCGAGCTGGCACAGCGGCTCATCGCGCTCGGCGCACTCGAGCCGGCCGGTGGCACCACCGGGCAACGGCTGTTCCCGCGCGACGCCGCGGCGCGGCTCGCCCGGATCGCCCGGCTGCGCCGCGATCTCGGACTCAACTACGCCGGCGCCGTGCTGGCGTGCGATCTGCTGGCGCGGATCGAGGCGCTCGAAGAGGCCGTGTCCCGCGCCGGGTCAAGGCCAACATCTCGCCCTCCGGAGGTAACCGCGACATGGACCCGAACCAGCTGACCGAGAAGAGTCAGCAGGCACTGCAGGAGGCGCAGGGCATCGCGCTGCGCCACGGCAACACCGAGATCGGCGTCGACCACCTCCTGCTGGCGCTCGTCGACCAGCAGGACGGTCTCATCGGGCGGCTGCTCGAACGCATGGGTGTGGACCTCGACCAGCTCCGCAAGGAGCTCGACCGCCAGGTCAACCAGTTGCCGAGGGTCTCGGGCACCGGCGGGCAGCCCGCGGTCTCGCGTGCGCTCTCCGGCGTCCTGGAGAGCGCGGGCCGAGAGGCGTCGCGTCTCAAGGACGAGTACGTCTCGGTCGAGCACCTGCTCCTCGCCATCGTCGACACCGGGCGCACGACGGGCGGCGGCAGGATCCTCGCCGACGACGGCGTCACCCATCAGCGGGTCCTCGAGGCGCTGACCGAGGTCCGGGGCAGCCAACGGGTGACCAGCACCAACCCGGAGGCCTCCTACGAGGCCCTCGAGAAGTACGGTCGCGACCTGGTGGCGGCCGCGGCCGCCGGGGTGCTCGACCCGGTGATCGGTCGCGACTCCGAGATCCGCCGGGTGATCCAGATCCTGTCGCGCAAGACCAAGAACAACCCGGTGCTGATCGGCGAGCCCGGCGTGGGCAAGACCGCGGTGGTGGAGGGGCTGGCCCAGCGCATCTTCCGCGGCGACGTACCCGAGGGACTGCGCGACAAGACCGTCTTCGCGCTCGACATGGGCTCCCTGGTCGCAGGTGCCAAGTACCGCGGCGAGTTCGAGGAGCGGCTCAAGGCCGTGCTCGCCGAGGTCAAGGGGGCCGACGGCCGCATCCTGCTGTTCATCGACGAGATCCACACGGTGGTGGGCGCCGGAGCGGCCGAGGGCGCGATGGACGCGGGCAACATGCTCAAGCCGATGCTCGCCCGCGGCGAGCTCCACTGCATCGGCGCGACCACGCTCGACGAGTACCGCCGCTATATCGAGAAGGACGCGGCGCTCGAGCGCCGCTTCCAGACCGTGCTCGTCGACGAGCCGACCGTCGAGGACACCGTCTCGATCCTCCGCGGCCTACGCGAGCGTCTCGAGGTGCACCACGGCGTGAAGATCCAGGATGCCGCGTTGGTCTCCGCAGCGATCCTCTCCAACCGCTACATCACCGACCGCTACCTCCCCGACAAGGCCATCGACCTGGTCGACGAGGCGTGCGCGGTCATCCGCACGGAGATCGACTCGATGCCGGCCGAGCTCGACCAGATCACCCGGCGGGTGATGCAGCTCGAGATCGAGGAGGCGGCACTACGCAACGAGAGCGACGAGGCGTCCTGGCAGCGGCTCCAGGACCTGCGCAAGGAGCTGGCCGACCTGCGGTCGGAGGCCGACGCGATGACCGCGCAGTGGGAGTCGGAGCGGCAGGCGATCCGCAAACTGCAGGGTCTCCGCACCGAGCTCGAGCAGGTCCGGCACCGCATCGAGCAGGCCGAGCGCGACTACGACCTCAACCAGGCCGCGGAGCTCCGGCACGGCAAGCTGCCCGAGCTCGAGCGCCGGCTCGCCGGTGAGGAGGAGCGGCTGTTCGCCAAGCAGAGCGGCGACCGGCTGCTTCGCGAGGAGGTCACCGCCGACGAGATCACCGAGATCGTCGGGCGCTGGACCGGCATCCCGGTCGCGCGGCTGATGGAGGGCGAGCGGCAGAAGCTGCTGCGGCTCGACGAGGTGCTCGCCGAGCGGGTCATCGGACAGCACCAGGCCGTCTCGCTGGTTGCCGACGCGGTGATCCGGGCCCGATCCGGGATCAAGGACCCCCGCCGCCCGATCGGCTCCTTCCTCTTCCTCGGTCCCACCGGCGTCGGCAAGACCGAGCTCGCCAAGGCGCTCGCCGCCGCGCTGTTCGACTCGGAGGACAACATCATCCGGCTGGACATGTCGGAGTTCCAGGAGCGTCACACGGTCAGCCGGCTGATGGGCGCGCCGCCGGGATACGTCGGCTACGAGGAGGGCGGTCAGCTCACCGAACAGGTACGCCGCAAGCCCTACTCGGTCGTCCTCTTCGACGAGATCGAGAAGGCGCACCCCGACGTGTTCAACGCGCTGCTGCAGATCCTCGACGACGGCCGCCTGACCGACTCGCAGGGCCGCACGGTCGACTTCCGCAACACCGTGATCATCATGACCTCCAATATCGGCTCGACGTACCTGCTCGACGGAGTCGACGACAGGGGCGAGATCACCGAGGCGGCCCGCGAGCAGGTCATGTCCGACCTGCGCGGTCACTTCCGCCCGGAGTTCCTCAACCGGATCGACGACATCATCATGTTCGCCCCGCTGACGCTCCCGGAGATCGAGCGGATCGTCGACCTCCAGGTCGACCACCTGCGCATGCGGCTGGCCGACCGGCGGATCACCCTCGAGCTCACCCCGGCGGCGGCAGAGCTGGTGGCCAAGGAGGGCTACGACCCCGTGTACGGCGCACGCCCGCTGCGGCGCTTCATCCAGCACGAGGTCGAGACGCGGATCGGGCGTGCGCTGCTGGCCGGTGACATCGAGGACGGGGCCACCATCGTCCTGGACACGGTCGACGGGAAGCTCGCCGTGCGCTGGGAGAACCGGGACGCCTCGGACCAGTCCGGTGACTCCGAGCCGGCCGGCGCAGCGGAGTGACGGCGAGACGACCGGATGGCCGATAGAGCGCTGCACACCCGATCCCCGGGCGGTCACCCCACTCGTCACCCACAGGGTGGATGCCCCGCGTTGCGTGGACTGGTGTGCTCGCATGGCAAACCAACCATCGCGAGGCGAAGGACGAGGGCGAGATGCTGACCGACCGCTCGACACTGACTCAGTTCCTCATCGAGGAGCGACGACGTCACCCCGAGTCCAGCGGTGAGTTGAACTCACTCCTCCTCGACGTCGCCCTCGCCTGCAAGGCCATCTCCAAGCGCACGGCCTCGGGTGCGCTGATCGACCTGCTCGGCAAGGCCGGCGCCACGAACGTCCAGGGCGAGGCGCAGCAGAAGCTCGATGTCATCTCCAACGACATCTTCATCAGCGCCACCGAGTTCGGCGGTGAGCTCGCCGGCATGGCCTCGGAGGAGATGGACGACGTCTACCCGATCCCTCCTGAGTACCCCCGCGGAAAGTACCTCCTCACCTTCGACCCGCTCGACGGGTCCTCGAATATCGACGTGAACGTCTCGGTCGGCAGCATCTTCTCGATCATGCGCGCCCCGGTGGCCGGCCAGGACGCGAGCGCCGAGGACTTCCTGCAGCCCGGAGTCGAGCAGGTCGCTGCCGGCTACGCCATCTACGGCCCGTCCACCATCCTCGTGCTCACCGTCGGCTCGGGCGTGCACGCGTTCACGCTCGACCCCAGCCTGGGCGAGTTCTTCCTCACCCGCAGCGGCATCAAGATCCCCGAGTCGACCAACGAGTACGCCGTGAACACCTCCCGTCGGCGGTTCTGGGAGCCGGCGGTCAAGCGGTACATCGACGAGTGCTTGCAGGGTGCCACCGGCCCGCGCGGCAAGGACTTCAACATGCGCTGGGTCGCCTCGCTGGTCGCCGAGGCGCACCGCATCCTCACCCGGGGTGGAGTCTTCATGTACCCGTGGGACTCCAAGGACGCCGAGATGGCCGGCAAGCTGCGCCTGCTCTACGAAGCCAACCCGATCGGCATGCTGATCGAGCAGGCCGGTGGACTTGCCATCACCGGACGCGACAGAATCCTGGAGATCCAGCCGACGGAGCTGCACCAGCGGGTTCCGTTCATCTTCGGAAGTCGCGAGGAGGTCGAGCGGATCGAGCGCTACCACAACGAACCCGTCGACGAGGCCGAGCTGGACGCCAACCCGCTGTACAGCGTTCGCGGCCTGTTCCGCCCCGACAACTGATCATCCACTAGGAGTCCTCGATGTCTGCCAAGCACCCCGTCGTCGCCATCACCGGCTCCTCCGGGGCCGGCACGTCCACCGTCTTCAAGACCTTCCAGCAGATCTTCCGCCGCGAGAAGGTCGACGCCGCCTTCATCGAGGGCGACAGCTTCCACAGGTTCGACCGCACGGAGATGAAGGCCGAGATGTCCCGCGCGCTGGCCGAGGGCGATCACAGCTTCAGCCACTTCGGCCCCGAGGCCAACCTGTTCAAGGAACTCGAGGACCTGTTCCGCGTGTACGGCGAGACCGGCACCGGCAAGGTCCGCAAGTACCTCCACGACGACGAGGAGGCGGCTCCCTACAACCAGCCGCCGGGCACCTTCACGCCCTGGGAGGACCTCCCTGCGGGTACCGACCTGCTCTTCTACGAGGGCCTGCACGGCGCCGCCGCCAACGAGGACGTCAACGTCGCTCAGTACGCCGATCTGCTGATCGGCGTCGTGCCGGTCATCAACCTCGAGTGGACCCAGAAGCTGCACCGAGACCGGGCGAAGCGCGGCTACTCCACCGAGGCGGTCACCGAGACCATCCTGCGTCGCATGTCCGACTACGTGAACTACATGTGTCCCCAGTTCTCCCGGACGCACGTGAACTTCCAGCGTGTGCCGGTGGTCGACACGTCCAACCCGTTCATCGCGCGGACGATCCCCAGCAACGACGAGTCGATGCTGGTCATCCGGTTCGCCAACCCCAAGGGGATCGACTTCCCCTACCTGCTGTCGATGCTGCACGACTCGTACATGTCGCGGCCCAACACGATCGTCTGCCCGGGCGGCAAGATGGATCTGGCGATGCAGCTGATCTTCACGCCGTACGTGTGGCGGCTCCTCGAGCGTCGCGACAAGATTCGCTGAGCCTCTGGAGCGCTGCCGGTTCCGCACTACTGTGCAGATATGGCAGCACTGAGCATCCTGGAGTGGCCGGTCGTCCGCCAGCTGCGCTCCGGAGACCTGTTCGGTCGTGGACCGGCGGTGACGTCGGCCCGAACCAGGGAGACCGTGCCGCGGACGGCCACCGCCGACCGCGTCGTGCAGAGCGTGTGTCCCTACTGTGCGGTCGGCTGCGGTCAGCGCGTCTACGTCAAGGACGAGAAGGTCGTCCATATCGAGGGCGACCCCGACTCGCCGATCTCGCGCGGCCGGCTCTGCCCGAAGGGAGCAGCGAGCGAGCAGCTCGTCAACGCCCCCGGGCGCCAGACCGAGGTGCTCTATCGTGCGCCCCGCGCGAAGGAGTGGACCCGTCTCGACCTCGACACGGCCATCGACATGCTGGCCGACAGGTTCGTGGAGTCGCGCCGTAACGGCTGGCAGGAGCTCGACGAGAAGGGGCGTCGGCTGCGCCGCACCATGGGCATCGCCTCGCTGGGCGGTGCAACCCTGGACAACGAGGAGAACTACCTCATCAAGAAGCTCTTCACCGCGGCCGGTGCCATCCAGATCGAGAACCAGGCCCGGATTTGACACTCCTCCACGGTCCCCGGTCTGGGGGCCTCGTTCGGACGCGGCGGCGCGTCACAGTCCCTCCAGGACATGGCCAACGCCGACTGCATCGTGCTCATGGGCGGCAACATGGCCGAGGCCCACCCGGTGGGCTTCCAGTGGGTGTCGGAGGCCAAGGCGCGGGGCGCCCGGGTCATCCACGTCGACCCCCGGTTCACGCGGACCGGCGCGGTCGCAGACCGGCACATCCCGATCCGCGTCGGATCCGACGTGGTCCTGCTCGGCGCCCTGGTCAACTACGTGATCACCCACGACCTGTGGTTCAAGGAGTACGTCGTCGCGTACACGAACGCCGCGACCCTGGTCAACGATGACTTCAGGGACACCGAGGAGCTCAACGGGCTGTTCTCCGGTTTCGACCCGGCGACCGGGCAGTACGACAGCACCACCTGGGCGTACGCCGAGCCGGGCGGTGACCGGGTGCCGGCGACGTCCGAGGACTCCGGCGAGAGCAAGGCGGATCGCGCCGCCGGCGACGAGCACGGCAGCGGTGGCCCATCCCTCCGACACGCCGAGGTCCTGCGCGACGACACGCTGCAGGACCCGCAGACGGTCTTCCAGATCGTCAAGCGGCACTTCGCCCGCTACACCCCCGACATGGTCCGGGAGATGTGCGGCATCGGCACCGAGGACTTCGAGTACCTCGCCCGGGCCGTGACCGAGAGCTCGGGGCGCGAGCGCACGACGTGCATCGCCTACGCGACGGGGTGGACGCAGCACACCCTCGGCGCGCAGTTCATCCGGACCGCCGCGATCCTGCAGCTGCTGCTGGGCAACATGGGTCGGCCGGGCGGCGGCATCATGGCACTGCGCGGCCACGCCAGCATCCAGGGGTCGACCGACATCCCGACCCTGTTCAACCTGCTGCCCGGCTACCTCCCGATGCCCAAGGCCGGTGTCCACGACACCCTGCGCGACTACCTGAGCAGGGTGCACTCCAAGAAGGAGAAGGGCTACTGGGCCAACGCCGACACCTACCTGATCAGCCTCCTCAAGGCCTGGTGGGGTGACGCGGCGACCGAGGAGACCGACTGGGCATACGACTACCTGCCGCGGCTGACCGGCCCGCACGGTACCTACCAGACCGTGATGGGCATGCTTGCCGACGAGGTCGAGGGCTACTTCATCCTCGGCCAGAACCCGGCGGTGGGCTCGGCCAACGGCCGGATGCAGCGCCTGGCGATGGCGCATCTGAAGTGGCTCGTGGTCCGTGACTTCAACATGATCGAGTCCGCCACCTGGTGGAAGGACGGCCCCGAGATCGAGTCCGGCGAGCTGCGCACGGAGGAAATCGAGACCGAGGTCTTCTTCATGCCCGCCGCCACCCACGTCGAGAAGGCCGGCACGTTCACCCAGACCCAGCGGCTCATCCAATGGCGCCACCAGGCGCTGGCGCCGCCGGGCGAGTGCCGGAGCGAGCTCGACTTCTTCTTCAGGCTCGGGGGGCGCATCCGGGAGCGACTGGCCGGATCCGACGACGAGCGCGACCGCCCGCTTCTCGACCTCACCTGGGACTACCCGGTCGATGAGCACGGCGAACCCGACCCGGAGGCCGTGCTCGCCGAGATCAGCGGCCGTCACGTCAGCGGACCCGACGCCGGGAAGCAGATCGCGGGGTACCCGGAGCTGCGCGCCGACGGCTCGACGATCGCCGGCTGCTGGATCTACGCGGGCGTGTTCGCCGACGGCGTGAACCAGGCCGCCAACCGGGTGCCGGGCGGCGGGAACGGCCCGGTCGCCGCCGAATGGGGCTGGGCCTGGCCCGACAACCGCCGGATGATCTACAACCGCGCCTCGGCCGACCCCGACGGCAAGCCGTGGAGCGAGCGCAAGAAGTACGTCTGGTGGGACCGGGAGGCCGGTCGGTGGACCGGCTACGACATCCCGGACTTCCCGGTCGACCGCGACCCGCACGCCCGCCCCGGGCCGGAGGTCACCGGCCCCGACGGTCTCGCCGGCGACGACCCGTTCGTCCTCCAGGCCGACGGCAAGGGCTGGCTGTTCGCTCCGACCGGCCTCGTCGACGGCCCGCTCCCGGCGCACTACGAGGCGCAGGAGTCTCCGGTCGACAACCTGCTCTACCCCCAGCAGCAGAGCCCGACGCGGATGATGTTTCCGCGGCTGGACAATCTGGGCGCGCCGAGCGCCGGTCAACCCGGCGTGGATGTCTACCCCTACGTCTTCACCACCTATCGGCTGACCGAGCACCACACCGCGGGCGGCATGAGCCGATGGCTGCCCTACCTGTCGGAGCTGCAGCCAGAGATGTTCTGCGAGGTCTCGCCCGAGCTCGCGGCCGAGCGTGGCCTGCAGAACGACGGGTGGGCCACGATCGTCTCGCCGCGCGCGGCGATCGAGGCCAGGGTGCTGGTGACCGACCGGATGAAGACGCTGACGATCAATGGTCGCCCGGTCCACCAGATCGGTCTGCCCTATCACTGGGGGGTGGGCACCGACGCGATCGTGAGTGGCGACGCGGCCAACGACCTGATCGGCGTGACGCTCGACCCCAACACCCAGATCCAGGGGTCGAAGGTCGCCTCGTGCGACATCATCGCCGGCCGCCGTCCGGCCGGGCCCGCCCTGCTCGACCTCGTCGAGGAGTATCGACGACGCGCTCAGGTCACGATCGAGACCGACAACATCCGCATCACCGAACCCGAGCTGGAGGGCTGATGGGACAGCTGGCCGGTCCGACCGACCCGATCGCGGATGCCCACTGGGTCACCCACGAGCACCGCAAAGGGTTCTTCACCGACACCTCGATCTGCATCGGCTGCAAGGCCTGCGAGGTGGCCTGCAAGGAGTGGAACCGGAACCCTCGCGACGGCGACCTCGAGCTCACCGGCATGTCCTACGACAACACCGTCGCACTGGGCGCGAGCACCTGGCGCCACGTCGCCTTCGTCGAGCAGAGGAAGGAACGGATCGAGGAGGCCCGCGACTCCGGCCGCGCGCTGATCGGCCTCGGGATGCCGACGGTCCGTGCCGCGGAGGAGGCGGCCCCGGTGGTCGATGTCGCCCCTCCCGACACCCCGGAGTTCCGCTGGCTGATGTCGTCCGACGTGTGCAAGCACTGCACCCACGCCGGCTGCCTCGACGTCTGTCCCACCGGCGCCCTGTTCCGTACCGAGTTCGGCACCGTCGTCATCCAGGCCGATGTCTGCAACGGCTGCGGCACCTGCGTCGCCGGCTGCCCGTTCGGCGTGGTCCAGCGTCGCAGCGACGGTACCGCGGCGCCGACGCTGCGCGAGGGGGAGCGCAAGGGTGAGCAGCCCGCGGTCGCCAAGCGTGGCGTCGCGCAGAAGTGCACCCTGTGCTACGACCGCCTCGTCGAGGGCGACACCCCCGCCTGCGCCAAGACCTGCCCGACGACGTCGATCAGGTTCGGCGACCACGACGACCTGGTGGTCCAGGCGAGAGAACGGGTCGCCCAGTTGCACGCGCAGGGCATGACCGAGGCCCGGCTGTACGGTGCCAACGAGCTGGACGGCGTGGGTGGCACCGGGTCGGTGTTCCTGCTCCTCGACGAGCCCGAGGTCTACGGACTGCCGCCCGACCCGCGGGTGTGCACCGCCGACCTGATGACGATGTACAGGCGCGCGGGGGTGGCCGCGGCCGGCATGGCCGTCGCGGCGGCGTTCGCCTTCCTGGGAGGTCGCCGATGAGCCACTCCGACTACTACGGGAAGCCGATCGTCAAGCCGCCGCCGTGGGAGCACGAGGTGGCGGCCTACCTCTTCCTCGGGGGTGTGGCCGGCGGCTCCGGCCTGATCGCCGCCGGTGCGCAGCTCACCGGTCGTGCCGTGCTGCGTCGCAACGCGCGGCTGGGGTCGCTGGCGGCCGTCACCCTCGGCGGCATCGCGCTGGTCAAGGATCTTGGTCGGCCCGAGCGCTTCTACAACATGCTGCGCACGTTCAAGGTCACCTCGCCGATGAGCGTCGGCTCCTGGATCCTCACCGCCTTCAGCGGCGGCATCTCCGTCGCCGCGATCGCCGAGATCGACCGGATGACGGGTGACCGGCTGCCACTCGGTCCGCTGCGCGGGCTGCTTCGTACCGTGGAGGGACCCGCCGGGCTCGGGGCCGCAGCCCTCGCGACACCGCTCGCGGCGTACACCGCCGTCCTCCTGGCCGACACGGCGGTTCCCACCTGGAACGCCGCCCACCGCGACCTGCCGTTCGTGTTCGTGAGCTCGGCAGGCCTGGCGTCTGCCGGTCTCGCGATGGTGACCACGCCGACCAGGGAGACCGGCCCGGCCCGCACGCTGGCGGTCCTCGGCGTCCTCGGCGACATCACGGCGATGAGGCTCATGGAGCGGCGGATGGACCCGGTCGCCGCCGAGCCGCTGCACCATGGCGAGCCGGGGAGGATGCTGCGGTGGAGCGAGCGGCTCGCGGTCGCCGGCGGCATCGGCACCCTGCTGGGTGGGCGACGGCGCCCGATCGCCGTCATGTCGGGGCTGGCCCTGCTGGCCGCCTCCGCGCTGACCCGGTTCGGAGTGTTCGAGGCCGGCATCCACTCGACCCAGGATCCGCGCTACGTGGTGGAGCCGCAGAAGCGGCGGCTCGCGGCGCGACGCGCGGCCGGCATCACCGACGACTCGATCACGACCGCGGGCTGATACTTACGATCCGCTCAGCGGATCTCGATGCCGGCACCCTCGACCGTGTAGCCGATCACCGGGTAGCCGGGGACCTCGCCGACGACGAGCAGCCCCCCCGAGGTCTGGGCGTCGGCGAGCAGCAGCAGGTCGTCCTCGCCGACCCCGTCGCCGAGAGTCAGGTGGGGGCGCACCCAGTCGAGGTTGCGGCGGGTGCCGCCCGAGACGTAGCCGTCGCGCAGCGCGTCCAGTGCGCCGTCGACGACTGGCACGTCCGCGACCGTGACCACGGCGCCGACGCCGGAGGCGCGGCACATCTTGTGCAGGTGCCCGAGCAGCCCGAAGCCCGTGACGTCGGTGGCGGCCCGCCGGCCCGCGGCGACCGCGGCCTCCGAGGCGTCCCGGTTGAGCGCGGCCATCGTCGCGATCGCCTGCGGGAAGACCTCGCCGGTCACCTTGTGCCGGTTGTTGAGCAGCCCGACGCCGATCGGCTTGGTGAGGGTGAGCGGGAGTCCCGCCTCCGCAGCGTCGTTGCGCAGCAGCAGGTCGGGGTGGGCGATGCCGGTGACGGCCATGCCGTACTTCGGCTCGGGGTCGTCGATCGAGTGGCCGCCGATCACGGGACAGCCGGCCTCGTTGGCGACCGCCATCCCCCCGCGCAGCACCTCGGTCATGAGGTGGAGCGGCAGGACGTCGCGG
This sequence comes from uncultured Actinomycetota bacterium, assembly GCA_963767345.1. GTDB lineage: Bacteria > Actinomycetota > Actinomycetes > Propionibacteriales > Nocardioidaceae > Nocardioides. The sequence continues at coordinate 325,940 of CAVYDO010000002.1, read as the reverse complement.
GGCCACCCGACGAGGTTGATCGCGACGATCGGGCGACCGCCCATCGCGTAGACGTCCGACAGGGCGTTGGCCGCGGCGATCCGTCCCCAGTCGTAGGCATCGTCGACCACCGGCGTGAAGAAGTCCGCCGTCGACAGCACCGCGAGATCGTCGCGGACGAGCACCGCCGCCGCATCGTCGCCGTCGTCGAGCCCGACGAGGACGTCGCCGACGGTCTGGCCGGAGAGCGCGCGGACCGCCTCCTCCAGTTCGCCCGGGGGGATCTTGCAGGCGCAGCCTCCGCCGTGCGCGTACCCGGTCAGCCGACCCGTGGTCGCGCTCGGCCCGGCATTGGCGGTGGACTCGGTCGGTTCTCGGCTCACCCTGCGAGCCTAGCGACATCGCACTCTCGGCATTGGGTAGGTTTGGCCCCGGCGGGGAGGCGTCTGGGTTCCTGGTGGTCCCCCCGGTCTTCAAAACCGGTGAGGCCGAGCAACTCGGCCTGGCGGGTTCGATTCCCGTCCGCCTCCGCCAACCAGCCCCCGCCAACGAGGTGCCGGAGGAGGAGCACATGAGCCGGATCGACCCGCGTCGCCATATCCCGCGAACCGACCAGCTCCTCGCCCTCCCCGAGGCCGTGCAGGCCCGGGTCAGGCTCGGCGAGCCCGTCGTCCGGGCGCTGGTTCACGAGGTGCAGGACCAGGCCCGTCGCGGCGACCTCGCACCGGCCGACGTCGAGAGCGCTCTGCTCGCGTCGATGGCCGCCTGGAGGCCGACGACCCTCCGCCCGGTTCTCAACGCGACCGGAGTCGTCGTGCACACCAACCTTGGTCGGGCACCGCTGGGCGACGGCCGCCGTCGACGGCCCTGGTCGAGGCGAGCGGGTACGTCGACGTGGAGCTGGACCTGGTCACCGGAGCCCGGACCCGGCGCGGTACGTCGGCCCGCGCGGCACTTCTCGCGGCCTGCCCGGCGGCGGAGGAGGCGCTGGTGGTCAACAACGGCGCCGCCGCGCTGGTGCTGGCCACGACGGCGCTCGCCGCGGGTCGCGAGGTCGTGGTGAGCCGCGGTGAGCTGATCGAGATCGGCGCCGGCTTCCGGCTGCCCGACCTGATCGCGTCCACCGGCGCCCGACTCCGCGAGGTGGGCACCACCAACCGCACGTACGCCCAGGACTACGCCGACGCCCTCGGTCCCGACACCGGCTGCATCCTCAAGATCCACCCGAGCAACTTCCGCGTCGAGGGGTTCACCTCGGCGGCGCGGTCTCGACGAGCTGCGGCCGCTGGCCGACGCCCATGATGTGCCGCTGGTCGCCGACCTGGGCAGCGGCCTGCTCGCGCCCGACCCGCTGCTGCCCGACGAGCCCGACGCCGCCAGCGCCCTGGCCGCCGGCGCCGACCTGGTGACCGCGAGCGGCGACAAGCTCCTCGGCGGACCCCAGGCCGGCGTCCTCCTCGGCCGGGCCGACGTGGTCGCGCGCCTGGCCCGCCATCCGCTCGCTCGCGCCGTCCGCGCCGACAAGCTCGCCCTCGCCGCGCTCGAGGCCACGGTGCTCGGCGGGTACGACGCCGGTCGGCCGGGCGGTGCACGCGGACGCCGAGGAGCTCCGGCTCCGCACCGAGCGGCTTGCCGAGGCCGTCGGCGCGCCGGTCGTGGACCATGACGGCCGAGTCGGCGGCGGCGGGGCGCCCGGCGTACCCCTGGCCGGCTGGGCGGTCCGCCTCCCGGAGTCCGCCGCCGAGCGGCTGCGGACCGGTGACCCCGCCGTCCTGCCGCGGGTGCACGACGGCGCGTGCCTGGTCGACCTGCGCTGCGTGCCCGAGTCCGAGGACGATCGTCTGCTCGCCGCGGTCGAGACCGCCCTGGCCGGCCCGGAGGCCGGCGTCCCGTCCGACCTCGTCCCGCTCTCAGCGACGGACGGCTGACCATGCACGTCGTCGCCACCGCGGGACACGTCGACCACGGCAAGAGCACGCTCGTGCGCGCCCTCACCGGCATGGAGCCCGACCGCTGGGAGGAGGAGCGCCGGCGTGGGCTCACCATCGACCTGGGGTTCGCCTGGACCGTGCTGCCCTCCGGCGAGGAGGTCGCCTTCGTCGACGTCCCGGGACATGAGCGGTTCCTCGGCAACATGCTCGCCGGCCTCGGCCCGGCACCGGTCGTGTGCTTCGTGGTCGCGGCCGATGAGGGGTGGCAGGCGCAGTCAGCCGATCACCGCGATGCGGTGGCGGCGCTGGGCATCGAGCACGGCGTACTGGTGATCACCCGGTCCGACCGTGCGCCGGACCGAGTGGACGAGGTGCTCGCCCAAGCGCGCGCCGAACTGGCGGGGACCGGCCTGCGCGACGCGCCCGCCGTCGCCGTCTCGGCGTTGGCCGGCGACGGGCTTCCCGAGCTGCGTCGCGTCCTCGGCGAGCTGCTCGCCGGCATGCCCCCACCGATCGCCGGCGGCCGGGTGCGCTTCTGGGTGGACCGGTCGTTCTCGATCACCGGGGCCGGCACGGTGGTGACCGGCACTCTGGCGACCGGCACGGTCGCCGTCGGAGACCGGCTTCAGCTGCTCGGCCGCGGGCAGCCGCGGCACGTCGTGGTCCGCGGCCTGCAGAGCCGCGGCCGCTCCCACACCACACGCCGCCCGGTGGATCGGGTCGCCCTGAATCTGCGCGGGCTGCGCGCGACCGAGGTGAGACGCGGCGATGCGCTCCTCACGCCGGACGCATGGCCGCTGACCACAGCGCTCGACGTCCGCCGCGTGACCGGCGTCGGCTTCGCGGACGCACCGACGAGGCTCGTCGTGCACGTGGGCACGGCGGCTATGCCCGCCCGGCTGCGCGCCTTCGAGGACGACCACGCTCGGCTCCTCCTCGACCATCCGCTGCCGTTGGTCGTCGGGGATCGGCTGGTGCTCCGAGTGCCGGGCAGCCGTGGGGTGCTCGGCGGGGCCGTCGTCCTCGACAGCGAACCTCCGGAGCTCCGTCGTCGCGGCGACGGCACCCGGCGCGCGGCCGCCCTGGCCGCCCTCAGCGCCGACGGCGACGTCGGCGCGGAGGTGGCGCGTCGCGGCGCCGTCGAGGAGGCGCACCTGCGCCGGCTCGGCCTGCTTCCCGAGGGCGGCGTCGTCCCTGACGGGGTGCGGGTGGTCGAGGGCTGGTGGGTGCAGCCCTCGGCGTACGACGCGTGGCAGCAGCGGCTACGTGCTGCTGTCGAGGCGCTCCACGAACGTGACCCGCTTGCTGAAGGCCTGAGTGACGGCGCCGCGCGCGACCTGCTCGGCCTGCCGCACGCCGCGCTGCTGGCAGCCGTCGCGAGGGACGCGGGGCTCGAGATCGACAAGGGCCGGCTGCGCCTGCCCGGAAGGACCGGGCTCGGACCCGCGGAGGCCGGTGTCGCCGAGCTCGAGCGCCGGCTGGCGGCGGAGCCGTTCAAGGCGCCGGAGGCCGACGACCTCGCCGCCCTCGGACTGGGCGTGCGTGAGCTCGCGGTCGCCGAGCGGGCCGGCCGACTGCTCCGTCTCCAAGACGGCGTGGTGCTCCTGCCGACCGCTCCCGCGCTGGCCATGCGGGCGCTCGCCGCCCTTCCACAGCCGTTCACCACCAGCCAGGCACGCCAGGCCCTCGAGAGCACCCGTCGGGTGGTGATCCCGCTCCTGACCCACCTCGACGGGCGCGGCTGGACCCGTCGCCTCGACGCCGGGCACCGTGAGGTCGTGCGCTGAGGTCCGCAGCCTCCCCAGCGGACGTCATACCAACTCCTGGCAGCTGCCAGGAGTTGGAATGACGTCTACGTCGGTGTGGACCCGTTCGTGGGCATCCGCTGCTCGAACCAGGCGACCAGCGCCGGGTCGTCCGGGCCGTCGCCCACCAAGGCGGCCCCGGTGAAGTCGTCGTCGCGGGTGTACTCGTTGTACGCCACGACCACGGGCAGGCCGGCAGCGACCGCCGACTGCACGCCGTTGGAAGAGTCCTCGAGCGCCACCGTCCGGGACGGGTCGAGGCCGGTGCGCTCGAGCACCTCGAGGTAGACCGCCGGCGACGGCTTCAGCTCGGGGATCTCCGAGCCCGTGACGATCGTCTGGAAGCGGTCGCCGAAGACCCGGTCGAGCAGCGGCTCGACCCAGGCGCGGGTGCCGGTCGTCGCCACGTGCAGGCCCACACCGTGATCCTGGAGATCCTGGATCAGCTTCGTGATGCCCGGCCGTGGCCGGATCAGTCCGCCCTGGACCAGCTCGCGCATGATCTCGGTCTTGCGCTTGTGGAGGCGCGTGGCGAGCTCTCTGGCCTCCGCCTCGTCCTGACCCTGCTCGACGAACCACGCGGTGAGTCGATGACCCCCTCCGGTGATCCGAAGCAGCCGGCCATAGGTCTCCACGTCCCACTGGTCCGACATGCCGGCCTCGTCGAACGCGGCGTTGAAGGCGACCCGGTGACCGTCACGCTCGCTGTCGACGAGGGTGCCGTCGACGTCGAAGATGACGGCCTCGAGCTCGCTCACAAGTCGCCCCCGCCCTTTCGAGCCAGGTGTTCGCGGATCTTCGGGAGGACGGCGTCGACAGTGAAGCCGTGGAAGGCCAGGACGTCCTCACCCGGCCCGCTGACACCGAAGTCGTCGATGCCGATGGCGACGTCGACGATGCCGGACCACGCGGAGGTGCTTCCGGCCTCGATGCTGACCCGGGTCGCCGCCGGGTCCGGTGTGTAGCGCGAGCGGTCGAGCGCCGACACCACCCGGACAGCGTGCCCCTCGCCCCGGAGCACGTCGGCCACGGCCGCGGCCAACCACACCTCCGAGCCGGTGGCCACGATCTCCACGTCGACGGGCTCGCCGTCGTCGAACTCGGCGGCGTTCAGCTGCGGAAGCGACTGACGGGAGAGGACCAGCGCTGTGGGTCCGTCCTTGCGCTCGAGCGCCAGCCGCCAGGCTTCCGCGGTCTCGGCGTCGTCCGCCGGACGCAGGACCTGCAGCCCGGGGATGATGCGCAGCGACTCGACGTGCGTGATCGGCTGGTGCGTGGGCCCGTCCTCGCCCACCGCGATCGAGTCGTGGGTGAACACGTAGATGACCGGCTGCTTCTGCAGGGCCGACAACCGCAGCGCCGGGCGGAGGTAGTCGGCGAAGATCAGGAAGGTGCTGCCGAAGACCCGGAAGCCGCCGTGCAGGCTGATCCCGTTCATGAACGTGGCCATGCCGAACTCGCGGATGCCGAAGCCGATCGCACGCCGGGCGAAGTCGTCGCGGGTGATCACGTCGCCGGCCGCCGTGCCGGTCGACCCGGCGAGGTCCGCAGACCCTCCCACCAGCTCCGGCAGCGCCTCGAGGGCGGCGGTGAGACAGGCCTGCGAGGACTGTCTCGTGGCCCGGGGCTTGTCGCCGACGACCCCTTCGAGTGCCTCGATGACGCCTTCCGGCAGCTCCCGCGCACGAGCCCGCGTGAACTCGGCTGCCCGCTCGGGGTCCGCGGCCTCGAGAGCGGCCAGCTCACCGAGCCATTCGGCGTGGGCCGCGGCGCCCCTGCCGGCGAGGGCAGCACACACGGCGCGCACCTCATCGGGCACGGTGAACGGCGGGTAGTCCCATCCGGCCAGCCTCTTCGACTCGGCAAGCAGTTCCTCGCCCAGCGGAGAGCCGTGGGCCTTCGAGGTGCCCTCGACGCCCGGAGCGCCTTGGCCGATCACGGTCCGGACCGCGATGAAGCTGGGTCGTGGGTCGGCCTTCGCCCGCGTGATCGCCTGGTCGATCGCCTCCACATCGGTGCCGTCCAGCACCTGCTCGGTGTGCCAGCCGTACGCCGCGAAGCGGGCGAGCTGGTCGTCGCTGCACGATCGGTCGACCGAGCCGTCGATGGTGATCGAGTTGTCGTCCCAGAGCACCACCAAGCGGCCCAGGCCGAGATGGCCGGCGAAGGAGCCGGCCTCGTGGCTGATGCCCTCCATGAGGCAGCCGTCGCCGACGATCACGTAGGTGTGGTGATCGGTGATCTCGGAGAACCGGGCGTGCGTCATCCGCTCGGCCAGCGCCATGCCCACGGCCATGGCAACGCCCTGGCCCAGCGGACCGGTGGTGCACTCGACGCCCGGCGTCTCGCCGTACTCAGGGTGGCCGGGGGTGTGGGAGCCGAGCTGGCGGAAGTTGCGGATCTCCTCCACGGGGAGGTCGTACCCGAAGATGTGCAGCAGCCCGTACAGCAGGGCCGAGCCGTGGCCCGCCGAGAGGACGAACCGATCCCGGTCGGCCCAGTCCGGCGCCGCCGGGTCGTGACGGAGATGCCGGCTCCACAGCGCCCATGCCATCGGCGCGGCGCCCATCGGCATGCCCGGGTGGCCGGAGTTGGCGGCCTGCACCATGTCCGCCGCCAGGAAGCGGAGGGTATTCACGGCTAGCTCGTCAGTCTCGGCTGACGACACGTCCGTGGGGTTCAACACGTCGGTCATGAGGCCGCCTCTCCGTTGTCGATTCGGATGTCGATGATCCCGCTGGCGGTCGCGCGCGACCGGGTTCTCGCCACCGCCGCGGGCGAGGAGTCGGCCGGCAGGACGGGTGACACCGGGAGCGAACGACTACCGTCGGTCATACCACCCTTCCTGTAGGGATCCCTTCATCCGACCGTCTTCGGCAGGGAGGTGTGCTCACCCGCCTGGGTGGAGGCACGGGTGATATGCCCGGGGGGCGGAAAATGGGTGCGAGCGCGGCCGTAGGCTGGTCAGCATGTCACCGTCGTCGCGCCCGTCTCTGCCACCACTTCGACTGGTGCTGGTGGACGACCACGAGATGGTGCTGCACGGCCTCGACGCGATGCTCAGCCACTTCCCCGAGCAGGTCACGATCGTCGGGTTCGCCACGAACGGTGCCGACGCGCTGGCACTCGTCGCCGAGGAGAACCCGGACGTGGTCCTGAGCGACGTCAGGATCGGCAAGGAGAGCGGCCTCGACCTGTGTCGGCAGATCACGACGCAGCACCCCGAGACCAAGGTGGTGCTGTTGACGGCGTACGACGACGAGCACTACCTCTACCAGGCCCTGCGGGTCGGCGCCTCGGGATACGTGCTCAAGCGCATCGACGGGCAGGAGCTCGTCGCCCACCTGGAGCGGGTCCGCGAGGGTGAGATCGTGGTCGACCATGCGTTGGCGGGTCGGGTGGCGCTCTCTGCGGCCCGCCTCAGCGCAGGCGAGTTCTGGTCGGGCGCTCACCTCGGCCTGACGCAGCGTGAGTCCGAGGTCCTCGAGCTGCTGGTCTCCGGGCATTCCAACAAGGGCGTCGCGAGCAAGCTCGTGGTGAGCGAGGACACCGTCAAGACCCACATCCGGGGCCTCTACCGGAAGCTGGGCGTCTCCGACCGCAGCGGCGCGATCGCAGTGGCACTCCGGGAGGGGCTCTTCCGATGACCGCGGCGTCCCTCATCGACGCCGCAGGGTTGGCCCGGCAGTTCGACGCCGACGGCGTGCTGGTGTTCGCCGTCGACGGGCAGGACCTCACGGTGGTCGACATCTTCCCTGCCCATCCGGCGGCGCGGTCGCTCAAGCTCCAGGTCGGATTCGGTGTGACCGGCCGAGTGGCCCGCACCGGCAAGCCCCTCCTGCTCGACACCGACTCGCCCCGCAACGCCCTGCACAGGCAGCTGTTGGGCCTGCGGCCGCAGCAGACCGTCGCCCGGATGTGCCTGCCCCTGATCGGGCTCGGAGACCAGCTGGTCGGCGTGATCGCCGCCCATCGGAGCCCGAGGCGACCGTTCAGCCAGAAGGAGCTCGCCCAGGCGGCCCGGGTCGCCGGCGTGCTCGGGCTGCGACTCCATGCCGAGTCGCTCTGGCGAGCGGTCAACCAGCACCGATCCGAGCGCGACCGGCTCATCCAGCAGGCGATCTCGGCGCAGGAGGCCGAGCGACGACGGATCGCGTTCGACCTCCATGACGGGGTGACCACGGCGCTCGCGTCGATGTCGTTCCATCTCTCCGCGGCTGACCTCACCGTCACCGAGGTGGTGGAGGGCGACGACGGGTCGGGCGAAGTGTGGGTCCGAGCGCTCGAGCGGGCACGAGCCGAGCTTGTCAACGCGCGCGCCCTGGTCGACGTCGCCTACAACCAGACCCGGGCGGCGATCACCGGCCTGCACAGCATGGTGCTCGACGACCTCGGGCTCGTCGCGGCCCTGGAGACACTGGTCCGTACCGTCTCGAGCGAGAGCCTGCCCTCCGTGGACCTGCTCGTCGACCCGTCTGCCGGCATCGAGGAGATTCCCGGCCACGAGGCGGCGGCGCTCTACCGGATCGCCCAGGAGGCGCTGGCGAACGCGGTCAAGCACGCTGGTGCCGATCGGATCGTGGTGTCACTCCGGCGGATCGGCAACTCGATCGTGCTCGGCTGCACCGATGACGGCAAGGGCTTCGACCACGCCGAGCGGCGCTCCGCCCGCGCAGTCGACATCGACGGCGCCGAGCACTTCGGGTTGAGCTCGATCGCGGAGCGATGCGCCCTCATCGAGGCGTCGCTCCGGATCGAGTCGGTTCCTGGCCGGGGGACGACGCTCCTGGTCGAGCTGCCTCTCTGAGCGTGGTCCGGAAGGCGGCCTTGCCGACGACGTCCGGGTCGCACACATGACCCAGGAACAGGCGGCTGGCCGCAGTGGGCTCGGCGGTGGTGCACAGGTGCCAGGGCCGGTCGAGCGGCGTACCCGACAGCGGGTACGCCGACAGTTGACCGGACGCGAGCTGCTCGGCCGCCGCCGCCTCGTGGACGAGGGTCACCCCGATCCCCTCGCGGGCAGCGGCGATCACCGCTCCGGTAGTCCCCAGAGTGAGCAGCGGCGGTGCCGCCTGGAGGCGGGTAAGGAGGGAGAGCGCCGTGTCCCGGGTGCCGGAGCCGACCGCGGTCAGCAGCCAGGTGGACGTCAGCGGGTCGCCCTGCAGCCCTGGACTCCCGACGGCGAGGAGGCGGTTGGCCCGGCGCGCCCGGGTCCTCAGCCCGGAGCCGCCGGGCGGCCGCCCCGCCAGCACGACGTCGATCGCGTGGTCGGCGGCGAGGGCGAACAGCTCGTCGCGCGGCAGCACCGTCAGCGAGAGCTCGACGTGCGGATGCGTGACGGCGAAGGAGGCGATGAGCGGCGGGAGGACGTACTCGCTGGCCGTGGTCACCGCGCCGATGCGCACCCTGCCGCGGTCGGCGTCGTGCACCGCGCCGGCGGCCTCGGTGAGCAGACCGAGCAGCTTGCGCACGTAGCCGGCGAAGGTGTCGCCGGCGTCGGTGGGCACGATGCCCCGACCGGCCTTGGTGAACAACGTCGTGCCGAGCCCGGCCTCGAGCGCGGCCACCGCCGCGGAGACCGCGGGCGGGGTCACGTGCAGCGCCTCCGCCGCCGCCCGGATGCTGCCGAGCTCATGCACGGCCATGAAGGACTGGAGCCGTCCCCAGGTGGCCGCGCTCGGAAGATCCTTGACCCCAACAACCATTAATGGATCCTTTATCTGAAGACAAAGAAGTCTCCATTGTAGATTACCTATGCCGGGGGTCACACTGGACGTGTACCAACCAGCTGGACCGAGAGGGAGCGGGAATGAGCGAGACCGAGGCAGAGGAACGCCGGGAGCCGGCGGCGCGAGGCCGTCCGCCGGCACGCTCGGCCGCGCCGCGAGGGCGGCGGGGCAGCCGGTGACCCTGGACGACGACGCGAAGCTCGACCTCACGGTGGACGAGGCGGCCGAACACGTCGAGGAGCTGCTTGCTGCCCTCAACGCCGAGCTGGTCGGACTCGCCTCGGTCAAGCGGCGCCTACGCGCGATCGCGTCGCTGCTGCAGGTCGAGTGGGCGCGGGAGCAGTTCGGGCTCACGTCCTCGCGGCCGACCCTGCACATGAGCTTCGCCGGCGGTCCGGGCACGGGGCGGATGACCCTGGCGATCCGGATGGCCGCGATCCTCCACACGCTGGGGTATGTCAGGGCACCTCGCGTGCACGCCGTCACCCGAGACGACCTGGTGGGCCAACGGGTCGGCGACACGGCGCCGACGATGAAGGCGGCGCTCGCCCACGCGGCAGGCGGGGTCCTCTTCTTCGACGAGGCCGACCAGCTGTTCCGGCCTGACCGCGAGGGTGTCTTCGGCCAGGAGGCGATCGAGGTCCTCGTGACGGCGATGGCGGACGAGCCCGGTGACCTGGTGGTCGTCTTCGCCGGTGATGCCGAGCAGATGGATGTCTTCTTCTCCACCAACCCGGCGCTCAAGTCCCGGGTGCTCAACCACCTCCAGTTCGAGGACTACAGCCACGGCGAGCTCATGCAGATCGCCGAGCTCATGGTGGCTGAGGAGAACTTCCGCTTCGATGAGGAGGCGCGGGAGGCCTTCTCGGAGTACCTGACGCTACGGATGTCTCGCCCCAACTTCGCGAACGCCCGGAGCGTCCGCAACGCGATCGAGAGATGCCGCCTGCGGCAGGCCCAGCGGCTCGTGGGCTTGCATCGACCGCTCGGGAAGCAGGACCTGGTGCTGATCACCGCCGAGGACGTCCGCGGGAGCAGCCTGTTCGCCGACCGGGCCGGCGAGACCTGATCGTCCGACGTGCGGCCCGGCCACGGGGCCGCGCGTCGGCACGCAGAAGGGGTGGTGGCCCGGGGTCAGCGGTAGGGGAGCGAGAGCACCTCGACCGCGGCTCCGGGCTCCACCCCTCCGGGGGGAACGACGGCCAGTCCGTCGGCCAGAGCCACTCCCCGGAGCATCGCGGGGCCGTCGAAGGGGAGCGGGAGCGCCTTGGCTCCCGCCAGCGAGACAGGCTGCAGGCGAGTGTCCTGCGGATGGCCCACGAGTGACCGCTCCACGGACAGCATGACGGGCTCATCGGCGTGATGGCCGCCCAGGCCGTGGAGGAGCGGGGCGGCCAGGGTGATGACACCCGCGACCGCCGCCAGCGGGTTGCCGGGAAGGCCCACCACGAACCGGTGCGACCCGTCCGGCCGGGGAAGCCGGGCGAGCAGCATCGGATGTCCGGGCCGGACCGCGACGGTGTCGACCACGAGCTCGGCGCCCAGGTCGGCCAGCGCTCGGTGCAGATGGTCGCGTGGGCCGGCCGCGGTGCTGCCCGTCGTGATCACGACATCGGCCGCGGCGGCCTCGAGGGCGCCGACCAGGGACCCGGGGTCATCCCCGACCCGGTGCCTCGTGGTGACCTGTGCGCCGCACCCGCGCAGCATTCCCGGCAGCATCGGTCCCAGCGCGTCGCGGATCCCGCCGTCGCGCGGCAGACCGGTCTCGAGCAGCTCGTCGCCCAGCACCAGCAGCGCGGCGGTGGGCCGCCGATGCACGGTGAGCTGGTCGTACCCCGCCGCCGCGGCCAGGCCGACCACCGCCGGAGTCACCTCCGTACCGGCCGGGAGGAGAGGATCGCCGCGCCGGCACTCCTCACCCTGAGGACGGATGTCGCTTCCGGGGCGCAGCGGTGAGTCGAGGTCGGGGACGAGCGTGCCGCCGACGAGGTGGCCGTGCTCGCGCCGGAGCACGGCGGACGCGCCGGTCGGCAGGCACGCACCCGTGGCGATGACGACCGCCGAGCCCTCGGGCAGCAGGATGCGCGCACGGCCGGCCAGGGCGGGCTCGTCGTGCAGCGGCCAGGGTGGCGGGCCGGAGACCGCCCAGCCGTCCATCGCGGAGGTCGCGAAGGCGGGCAGGTCGGTCAGCGCGACGAGGGGCTGCGCAAGTGCCTGACCGAGTGCGCCGGACACGTCGCGGCTCTCGGTTGCCAGAGGCAGGCCGCATCGTGCCGCAAGAGTGCGGGCCGTCCGCCAGTCCGTGGACGCCCCGGTCGTCGTGCCGCACCGGTGAATGACGGGCGGCGATGAGGGCACGGAGCGGCGTCCTTCGGGTCGGCGATTTGGGTGGCGCCGCGGTATCCGGTAGGCGCCACCTGATACCGCGGGCCGGTTCAAGGATGACCGTCCGATGCGGCGTGGGTCAAAGTCACGGTTTCGATCCAGTGATCGACGATGCCTATCAACTTGGGCGCAAGCGCCGCAGTCACGCGATCACTGGCCGTTGCCGAGCCGGGGTAGGGGCAGACCGAACGGATCCGTGTTGCGGGGCATCCCGCGCAATCGGCTTCGAGTCACCATGGCCGCCGAGCGACCCTATGATCAGCGTCGTGTCCAGCGGTAGCGCCGAGAAGCCCTCCCGCAGCTGGCTCCCGGTCGCGGCTGCGCTGGTTGTCGCGGGCTGGGGCGCCAACCAGTTCACCCCGCTGTCGGTGGTCTATCACGAGACCGAGGACTGGTCCCACATCTCCGTGGTCGGGATGTTCACCGTCTACCTGCTCGGCCTGGTGCCGGCGTTGCTCCTGGGCTGCCGGATCGCCGATCGCGTCGGCGCGCGACGTACGGTGAGGGCGGCTGTTCTCGTGACCGCGGTGTCCAGCGTGGTGCTGGCGCTGGCGCCGGAGGCCGAGCCCGCGGGGTACGTCAGTCGGCTGTTGACGGGCGCGTCGACGGGCCTGGTGCTCTCGGCGGGCGCGGCCTGGATCAAGGCATTGTCCGCCCCCGGCACCGGGATGCGGCGCGACGTGTACGCGACCGGCGCCGGGTTCGTGCTCGGACCGCTGATCGCCGGGATGACGGCCGAATGGCTCCCGCACCCCGCGGTGCTTCCGTGCCTGCTGCACAGCGCGCTCGCAGTCGTCGCGCTGGTGCTGACGAGGCGCGTGCCGGATGCCACGACATCGCGGGCCGCCGCGCCGGCACCGTTGCCGTCCGAGAGGTGGGAGGCGGTCACGCATCCACGCTTCGTGGGCGTCGTACTGCCGGCAAGCCCCGCCGTGTTCGCGGCCACGACCGTCGCGTACGTCGTCCTCCCGCCGCTGGTCGTCGACCGCGTAGGGCACTTCGCGCCGCTGTTCAGTGGCGCCGTGGCGGCGCTGACCCTCGCCGTCGGCCTTGCGGTCCAGCCGGCCGCCGCCTGGCTCGATCGCATCGACACGGCTCGCTCGACCGTCGTGGCGATGGCCACCGTGGTGATCGGCCTGCTCATCGGCGCGGTCGCGGTCGACCGCTCCTCGCCGTTGCTGGTCCTGGCGGCCGCGGTGGTCCTCGGCGCCGGCTACGGGCTGATCCTCGCGTCGGGACTCCGAGAGATCGACCGACTCGCGTCGCCGGCCACGTTGCCAACGGCGGCGGCGTTCTACCAGGGCGTCGCCCACAGCGGGTTCCTGACCCCGCTCCTGCTCGCCGTCACGGCGGCGTCCGACCACTCCTACCCACAGCTGCTGGCCGTCCTGGCCGCCGCCGGGTTGTTCTTCCTGTGCGTCACCGCCGTCGTCAGCCGGCGCCACGCACCCGGGGACGTCGACCTCGACGAGCCGGACGCCTCCTAGAGCTACTCGAGGGTTGGCTGCGCTGATCCATCGGCCAGTTCGGGTGTGAGTTGCGGGAGCCGGGTCGAGGTTCCTCGCGATGCCCCGGTAGCGGGTGTTATGTCTGACGCGACTCCACGGCGTGGTCGTGGGCACAGCAATCCCTGGAGACGCAGGTCGGCGGCGGCGCCTGCGCGCCGCCGCCGACCGGTTGGACCATGCAAGCATGCCGAGCCCAGGGTGTCGCGATGTGGTGCACGCGGCGCCCCGGTGAGCTCGATCAGCCGGTGAACAGGTTCGCGGCCGCCTTGATGGAGTTGAAGATGCCGTAGGCGAACGGGATTGCGACGATCGCCCACACGATGGCGATCTCCATGTTCTGGCCGCCGGGTGCGTGTTCTTCGGTCACGACTCGTGCTCCTCTCTTAGCTGGGTCTGATCGTCAGTGCGAGGCGTCCACGGCGTCGGTCACGGCGCCCTTCTCGTGGAAGCGGTCGGAGACCGGCCGGATCATCAGGTTGGCCAGGAAGCCGACCGCCAGGACGCCGACCATGATGTAGAGGCCGAGGGAGTAGTCGGACGCCGTCAGGACGTCGACGTACGGCTCTGCGCCCTCCTTGAGCTGCGTCACGCCGTTGACGACCTCGTACGCCGCGGGGTCGGGGTTGGGGCCCTTCACCGGCGTGCGGGAGTCGAGGACGCTGTTGATGATCAGCGGCCCGAGGACACCGGCGGTCGACCACGCGGTGAGCAGGCGGCCGTGGATCGCGCCCACCTGGAAGGTGCCGAACAGGTCGCGCAGGTAGGAGGGGACGGTCGAGAAGCCGCCGCCGTAGAAGGAGACGATGACCATGCAGATCAGGACGAAGAGAGCCGTGGAGGCCTCTCCGATACCCGAGGCGAGGGCCAGGTAGAGGCAGAGGCCGACGCCCAGGTAGATGATGTAGTTGACCTTGCGCCCGAGGTAGTCGGAGATCGTCGACCAGCCGAACCGGCCGGCCATGTTGGCGACCGAGAGGAGCGCGACGAACCCACCGGCGACAGCGGCTGCCGCGGCCGCGGTGTCGGCCACCGTCGCCTTGTCCGCCAGGGTCGTGACCCAGACCTCGACGCCGTCGATCGTCGTCTTCTCCCGGAAGAAGTCCTGAATGGTCGGCTTGGCGTTCTCCAGCAGCCCGATGCCGGCGGTGACGTTGCACAGCAGCACCGTCCAGAGCAGCCAGAACTGCGGCGTCTTGATCGCGTTCGCCGCGGAGACGTGGTTGGTGGTCTGCATCTTCTTGGGCTTGTGCTCTGCCGGGTCCCAGTGCACCGGGTGCCAGCCGGGTGCGGGCACCCGGACCAGGAAGACACCGATCATCATGAAGCAGAAGTAGACGACCCCGAGGGTGAGGAACAGCTTCGTGACCTGGTTGCCGTCGCTGCCGCCGTAGACCTCCATCAGCTTCGTGGAGAGCGGCGAGGCGATCATCGCGCCGCCGCCGAAGCCCATGATGGCCATGCCGGTGGCCAGGCCGGGCCGGTCCGGGAACCACTTGATCAGGGTCGACACCGGCGAGATGTAGCCGAGGCCGAGGCCGATGCCGCCGATGACGCCGTAGCCGAGGTAGACGATCCAGAGCCCGACGTTGCCGCCGACCGCGATGCCGGCGGCGGCGACCAGGAACCCGCTCGCCCAACAGCACGCGGCGGTGAACATCGTCTTCCTGGGACCGACCCGGTCCACCCAGGTGCCGAAGACCGCGGCGGACACGCCGAGCATCACGATGGCGATCGAGAAGATGATGCCGATCGCGGTGTGGCTCGCGTCGAAGTGGTGCTCCAGCTGGGCCTTGTAGACGCTGGTCGCGTAGGCCTGCCCGATGCAGAAGTGGATCGCGAGCGCGGCCGGCGGGATCAGCCAGCGGCTGTACCCGGGTGGAGCCACCGTATGCTCTCTGTCCAAGAACGATAGGACTGCCAAAACGCACCTCCGTGGGTGAGTGGCGTCAGGGCCTGCGCCTGCGCCGGTTCGGCGTGGATGGTCGGAATAGCCGTCAGGAGACCAAGAGAGCGCGGATACGTCTTCCCCTGCCTGGGTGACCGCACGTGTGATCTTCGGGCAGGTTCGTCCCTCGGATTCGCACGTTCGACACCCGAGCATCGCCCTCGTCGGTTTCCTCGACCTCCGGAGGCTAGAGCGCAGATGTGACAAGCGTCAATGTTCGATTCTGGATCACATGATAAGCAAACGTGATCAGTCTGTGAATTCGTGCATCGCCTGATCGAGCTCGTGGCCGATGTCGACACCGCGTGCGGTGTCGATCAGCGCACGTGCCAGCAACGACTCGGGTCCGCTGCCGGCGAGCACGAGCCCGACGTGGTAGGAGCGCTTCGGCTGTGGCATCCGAACGGCGCGACACCCCCTCGGCACGCCGAAGCTGTGCAGCCACGCGTGCGGGATGATGCTCGACAGCCGCATGGCGGCGACGTGCGAGTAGATGGCGGAGATCGTGTCGGTCTCCACCACCGGCTTGACCTCGACCCCGGCCTCGGCGAAGAAGCCGTCGATGATCCGCCGGTTCTGCATGGCGGGCACCAGGAGGCACAGGTCGGCGCTCGCGGCGGCCGGCCAGGTGACCCTGCTCAGGTCGGCAAGGGCACCGTGCTCGTGGGTGAGGAAGACGTACCTCTCGCGGTAGAGCGGCACGACGCGCACCCGGCCGAGCGGTTCGCCGTCCACATAGGTCATGCCGACGTCGATGTCGAAGTCGTTGAGCCGGGTGGCGATCTCACGGGAGGTCATCGACTGCAACGAGAACTCGATCATCGGGTGCTCAGCGCGCAGTGGCGTGGTCAGCAGCGACGAGATGCTCATCGCGGTGGGGATCGCGCCGATGCGCAGGGCGCCGGAGAGGCCGGAGCGCATGCTGGAGAGCGACTGGCCCAGCGCATCCCGTTCGGCGAGCATCCGTTGTGCCCAACGGAGCACCTGCTCGCCCTCGGCGGTGAAGCCCTCGAAGCGCTGGCCGCGTTGGACGATCTGGACCCCGAGCTCGGCCTCGAGCTTGCGGATGCCGGCCGATAGAGCCGGCTGGGAGACATGGCACCCCTCGGCCGCCCTACGGAAGTGACGCTCCCGCGCCAAGGCGGTGAGGTACTCCAGCTGTCGCAGCAACATGAACGCATGCTCGCAGAGTCGCCGGGCCCGGCGCGGCGAGGAGTGTCCTCTCAGGCCGCCGGGTGGCTCCGTCGCATCGCCGCCACGGGCGGCACGGGTGCGCCAGGGCCCGGCTCAGCGACCGGCGCGACGCATCTCCTCACGCGTCGCGACCTTCACGCGAGCGCGACCGGCCGCCTCGCCGAGAGTGACCTCGTGCTGGTCCAGCCGCTCCCAGTGCGCGAAGGTCGCGACGTCGACGCCGCGGTCGGCGAAGTAGGCGTCGACGTCCTCGGGCCGGCGCGCGGTGGCTGTGGGGGTGGTCTCGGCCAGCAGGTGCCGGACCGTCTCGGCCGCGTCGCTCTTCGTGTGACCGATGAGGCCGATCGGGCCTCGCTTGATCCAGCCGGTGACGTACGTGCCCGGGATCGGGTCGCCGTCGAGATCGAGCACCCTGCCCTCGTCGTTCGGGACGACCGCGGCGCGCTCGTCGAACGGGATCCCGGGGAGCGCCGTGCTTCGGTAGCCGATGGCGCGGTAGACGGCCTGGACGTCCCAGTCGGTGAGCTCGCCGGTGCCCTCGACGTTGCCGTCGGCGGTGGGGGAGTGGGTGCGCTCGGTGCGCAGCCCGGTGACCTTGCCGTCCTCGCCGAGGATCTCGGTGGGGGCTTCGGCGAAGTGCAGGTGGATCCGGTGCGGCTTCCCGACCGGGTCGCGGCCGACCCAGTTGGCCAGGGTGTCGAGCACCATCTTCTGCGCCTTGTGCTTGCCGATGTGCTCCATGCCGTGCTCGTCCACGTCGAAGCCCTCGGGGTGCACGATCACCTCGACATTCGGAGAGTGGTTGAGCTCGCGGAGCTCCAATGCCGAGAACCTCGCGTAGGCCGGACCGCGGCGCGCGAACACGTGCACGTCGGTGGTGGTCTTGGCCTTCAGGCCCTCGTAGACGTGCTGGGGGATGTCCGTGGTGAGCATCTCGTCGCCGGTCTTGGCGAGCACGCGGGCGATGTCGAGTGCCACGTTGCCGACGCCGAGGACCGCGACACTCTCTGCCTCGAGCGGCCAGGTCTGCGGGACGTCGGGGTGGGCGTCGTACCAGGAGACGAAGTCGGCGGCGCCGTACGAGAGCTCCTCGCCGGGGATGCCGAGGTCGCGGTCGGCCATCGCGCCGGTGGCGATGACGACGGCGTCGTAGAACTCCCGCAGGTCCTCGAGCTTGACGTCGACACCGAACTCGATGTCGCCGAGGAAGCGAACCTCGGGCTTGGCCAGCACCCGTCCGAGAGCCTTGACGATCTCCTTGATGCGCGGGTGATCGGGCGCGACGCCGTACCGGACCAGGCCGTACGGCGCGGGCAGCCGCTCGATGAGGTCGACCGAGACCGGGGTCTCGGACCCGTGGTCGGCCCGGGTGAGGATGTCCGCGGCATAGATGCCGGCCGGGCCACCGCCCACGATCGCAACGCGAAGTGTCATGGCTACGAGTCTGCTGCGCGGCGTGGTGACGTGGAACGAACCCCCGCTTGTGCTGTCACAAGGTACGCTTGTGGCTGTGCTCGGTCCCCATGTCCCGGAGCTGCGTGCTCTCGAGCTGCTCGTGGCCGTGGCCCGGTCGGGCAGCCTCAGTGCCGCGGCCGACGAGCTCGGCATCACCCAGCAGGCGGCGTCCTCCCGGGTGCGCACCGTGGAGTCGCTCGTCGGTGCCCCGCTGCTGACCCGGAGCCGGCGCGGGTCGGCGCTGACCGGCACCGGCGAGCTCATGGTCCAGTGGGCCGACCGGGTGCTCGAGGCCGCCGAGGAGCTGGACGCGGGCATCACCGCCCTGCGCTCGGACCGGCGCGGGCACCTGACGATCGCGGCGAGCCTCACCATCGCCGAGCACCTGCTGCCCGGGTGGCTGGTGGCGGTCCGGGTCGAGCAGCAGAAGCAGGGGCAGCCGCCGACCGAGTTCACCATGACCGCGACCAACAGCGAGCGGGTCGCGGTCCTTGTCACCGCGGGTGAGGTGGACCTCGGCTTCGTGGAGGGCCCCGACGCTCCGGAGGGCTTGCGCCACCGGCTGGTCGGGACCGATGAGCTGGTGGTCGTGGTCGGTCCCACCCACCCGTGGGCCCGGCGTGGGCGACGACGGGTGACCGCGGCGACGCTCGCGGCCGCGCCCCTCGTCGTCCGTGAGTCCGGATCCGGGACGAGGACCGTCCTCGAGCGGGCCCTCCAGGGCCTGCCCGCCGCCGCGCCCGCACTGGAGCTGTCGAGCACCGCGGCGGTGCGATCGGCCGTGGCCGCCGGCGCCGGCCCGGCCGCGCTCGGCGCCTTCGCGCTCCGCGACGACCTCGCGACCGGCCGCCTCGTGCGGGTCGAGGTGACCGGACTCGACCTGACCCGCCGCCTGCACGCCGTGTGGCGCGGGGGCCCCCATCCGCCGGCCGGGCCCGCCCGTGACCTCGTGGGACTGGCCGCCAGCAGCCAGCCGCGTTGACTCCGAGCGCCGCTCGGGTCAGTATCGCCACCCGCGTTCGGCGTTGCCCTGAAGTGAGAGAGACCGGCTGAACTTGGCCTTTCCGGTGTCCGAGGGGGGACTTGAACCCCCACGCCCTAATACGGGCACTAGCACCTCAAGCTAGCGCGTCTGCCAATTCCGCCACCCGGACGAGTGCGGAGGAGACGTTAGCAAAGCGGGGGGCCGAGTGCCGCATCGGGGAGCGGTCCCCGGGTGCGATGATGAAGGACATGACGGAGCCACTCCCGGGAAGCGATCCAGGCACGTCGTACGACCCCGCGGCGGAGGTTGTCGGGCTCTGCAGCGACCTGATCGAGATCGACACGTCCAACTACGGCTCGGAGGAGGGTCCGGGGGAGCGGAAGGCCGCCGAGCTCGTCGCCTCCCTGCTCGACGAGGTCGGCATCGAGTCGCGGCTGTACGAGAGCGAGCCGGGACGCACATCGCTCGTCGCCCGGTGGGGTGGGGCCGACCCGTCGCGCTCCGATGCGCTGCTCCTTCACGCCCATCTCGACGTCGTGCCGGCGGCCGCCGAGGACTGGCGGGTGCACCCCTTCAGCGGCGAGGTACGTGACGGGTACGTCTGGGGTCGAGGTGCGGTGGACATGAAGGACTTCGACGCCATGCTGCTGTCCTTGGTACGGGCGCGCGCTCGTGCGGGCGCCGTACCCGCGCGGCCGCTCGTGCTGTGCTTCACCGCCGACGAGGAGGCCGGCGGGCACCTCGGCGCGGAGCGACTGGTGCTGGATCATGCCGGGGAGTTCGAGGGCTGCACCGAGGCCGTGGGTGAGGTCGGCGGGTTCAGCGCGACCGTGCGCGGCCGGCGCGTCTACCTGATCGAGGCCGCCGAGAAGGGGATGGCCTGGATGCGGCTCACCGCTCGCGGCCGCGCCGGGCACGGCTCGATGATCAACCCCGACAACGCCGTCTCGACCCTGGCGGGCGCGGTCGCCAGGATCGCGGCGTACGACTGGCCTGTCCGGCTGACCCCGGCCATGGAGGTCCTGCTCGCGTCGATCGGCGAGCTGGCCGGCGAGCCGGCGACGCCGCACAACGCCGAGGCGCTGGTCGAGGAGTTCGGCTCCGCCTCGCGCATGCTGGGCGCGGTCATCCGCAACACCGCCAACCCGACGATGCTGCGCGCCGGCTACAAGAGCAATGTCATCCCGACCGAGGCGACGGCCATCGTCGACGGCCGCTTCCTGCCCGGGTACGACGACGAGTTCTTCTCCACCATCGCCTCGCTGTGCGGCGAGGACGTGACGATCGAGTTCGAGTCCAACCAGCCCGCGTGGGAGACGCCGTACGACGGGGCGCTGGTCGACGCGATGACTCGGTCGCTGCTCGCGGAGGACCCGGGCGCGCTGATCGCGCCGTACCTGATGAGCGGCGGCACCGACGCAAAGCACTTCCGCAAGCTCGGCATGCGGTCCTACGGATTCGCCCCCCTCCGCCTCCCCGCCGACCTCGACTTCACGGCCCTCTTCCACGGCGTCGACGAGCGCGTCCCCGTCGACGCCCTCGAGTTCGGTGCCCGGGTCTTCGACCGGTTCCTCGACGACGTCTGAGCAGCCGGCGGCCGGGTTGGGGGCAGCCGTCTGCCCGCTGAGGGTCATTGGGCGGGGCGCGGCGCAGCGCCTCCGGCGTGCGGTTTGGTGACAAACCGCAACTCGGCAGCCCTCGGACGTGCGGTTTGGCGCCAAACCGCACGCCACAGCCAGCGCGAGCGGAGCTAGCCTGACGAGGTACGCCGGTGGCATCCGGCCGCCGGCGGTCAGCCCGAGAGGACTGCGATGGCACACGGCGACATCACGCACGTCGACATCCCGGCCGACGACCTGGAGCGGGCGAAGGACTTCTACTCCGGGCTCTTCGGATGGGAGATCTCGGAGGCGCCCGGCTTCGAGGGGTATCCCATGTGGCGGGCGCCCAACAAGATCAGCGGCGGCGGGCTCGCGCCGAAGGGCGAGAACCTGACCAGCCCACGAAACTACGTCGAGGTCGACTCGATCGACGAGGCCCTGGCGACGGCCGACCGGCTCGGTGGGCGCGTCGTACACCCCAAGAAGCCGATCACCGACACCAGTTGGTGGGCGGTGCTCGAGGACACCGAGGGGAACCAGATCGGTGTATACGAAGGCAGTACCGGCGCCTGATCCGGACCCGGTCGCTGAGCACGGTTTGGCGACAAACCGCAGCCCGGTGCACCTCGGACGTACGGTTTGGCGCCAAACCGTACCTCCCGGGCGACCCTCGGGATCGGCGCGGGGTGGGCGCCGGAGCGGACCGAGACCCTCAGACGAGCGTGAGCCGCTGCCGGATGATCTTTCGGCGGAGCACGATCCGCCGCGCGCCGTCCGCGCGGATCTGGACCCGGTCGAGCTCCCAACCGCCGTGCTCGGCACGGTCGACCAGGAGGCGGGTGACCCAGTTGCGGGAGAACTCGCGGGGGATGAGCAGGTGGTCGAACTCCCACTCCACCCCGCGTCCCGGTGGGCGGCGTTCGGCCCTCAAAGCTGGGCCCTCAACGCTCGGCCCTCAACGCTCGGCCCTCAACGCTCGGCCCTCATGCCGAGACGTCCTCCAGGGCGACGGCGATCTGGTCGGGGAGGGTGAGGGCCTCGGCGGCCAGCGCCTGCCTCAACTGGGCCGCCGTACGGGCACCGACGATCGGCGCGGTGACGCCGGCGCGGTCTCGGACCCAGGTCAGAGCGACCTCGAGCGGGGACCACTCCAGGCCCTCGGCCGCGCGGGCGACGGCGTCGACGATCCGCCGGCCACGTTCGTCGAGGTAGGTGCCGACGAACCGGGAGAAGGTCTCCGACGCAGCACGCGAGTCGGCGGGGGTGCCGGAGCGGTACTTCCCGGTGAGGACGCCGCGGCCGAGCGGTGACCAGGGCAGCGCGCCGAGTCCCAGCGCCTCGGCGGCCGGCAGCACCTCGGCCTCGGCGTCGCGGTTGAGCAAGGAGTACTCCACCTGGTTGGCGGCCAGTGGCGCGCGGCCGGGTACGGCGCGCTGCCAGGTCGCGGCCTGGGCCATCTGCCAGCCCGTGAAGTTGGACACGCCGATGTACGCCGCCCTGCCGGACGACACCGCGGCGTCCAGGGCCGACAACGTCTCGTCGATCGGCGTCGCGTCGGACCAGGCGTGCACCTGCCACAGGTCCACAGAGTCGACGCCGAGTCTTGCCAACGACGCGTCGAGGGAGGCCATCAGTGCCCGGCGTGAGGTGTCGACGACCCGCTCGCCTCTGCGTCGCGAGATCCCCGCCTTCGTCGCGACGACCATCTCGTCACGAGGCACCACCTCGCCCAGCAGCCGGCCGAGAATCTCCTCCGACGCACCGTCGGTGTATCCGGCGGCCGTGTCGACCAGCGTGCCGCCCGCCTCGACGAACGCGATCAGCTGCTCTCGCGCCTCGTGATGGTCGGTGCCTCCGCCCCACGTCATCGTGCCGAGCCCGAGGCGGGACACCCGGAGCCCGGTGCGGCCGACGGTGCGCTGCTGCATGCGCACAAACCTAAGCCAGCCGGGGTCACTCCACCCCGCATGGCTCGCCGCGCAGGGCTGGCACATAGGCTCTGGCCCCGTGCTGGACATGCTGAAGGCGGTCGTACTGGGCCTGATCCAGGGACTGACCGAGTTCCTGCCGATCTCCTCCAGCGCGCACCTGCGGATCTTCCCGGAGCTTCTCGGCTGGGGGGATCCCGGCGCCGCCTTCACCGCCGTGATCCAGATCGGCACGGAGTTGGCGGTCCTCCTCTACTTCCGCCACGACATCTGGCGCATCGCGACGGCCTGGATCCGCTCGCTCTACCGACCCGAGTGGCGCGGACACCTCGACTCCCGGATGGGCTGGTACATCATCGTCGGCTCGATCCCGATCGGCGTCCTGGGCGTCACCTTCAAGGACACGATCGAGGCGGAGTTCCGCAACCTCTGGCTGATCGCCACCACCCTGATCGTCATGGGCGTCGTCCTGGGCGTCGCGGACCGCATCAGCCGCAGCGACAAGCAGATCAAGAGCCTCTCGATGCGAGACGCGGTGCTGATGGGCATCGCGCAGGCCCTCGCCCTCGTGCCGGGCGTCTCCCGCAGCGGTGCGACGATCTCGATGGGTCGCTTCCTCGGCTACGACCGGGAGGCCGCCACCCGCTACGCCTTCCTGCTGGCGATCCCGGCCGTGGTGGCCGCCGGGCTCTACGAGCTCAAGGAGATTCCGCACGGCCACAACGACTTCGGCTGGGGCCCGACCATCGTGGCCACGGTCGTGTCGTTCCTGGTCGGGTACGCCGCCATCGCCTGGCTGCTGCGCTACGTCTCCACCCGCTCGTACGCCCCCTTCGTCGGCTACCGCATCGTGCTCGGTGCGGGCGTCATGGTGCTGCTCGCGGCCGGCGTCATGAACGCGTGAGCGCGCCGTTTGGCGCAAGACCGCAACTCGAATGCCCTCGGACGTACGGTTTGGCGCCAAACCGCGCGACCTCGGTCACAGCCAGCCGGACCTCTTGAACAGGTACAGCAGCCCGAGCGAGGTGCCGACCATCATCAGCAGGGCCATCGGGTATCCGAGTGCCCAGTGCAGCTCGGGCATGTGCTCGAAGTTCATGCCGTAGATGCCCGCGATCAGGGTCGGTACGACGACCAGGGCGGCGCCGGCGGAGATCTTGCGCATGTCCTCGTTCTGCTGGACCGAGACCCTCGCCAGATGGGCCTCGAAGGCGGTGGACAGCAGGATGTCGAGCCCGTCGACGATGTCGGCTGTGCGACGCACATGGTCGTCGACGTCGCTGAAGAAGGGTGCGGACTCGGTGTCCACGAACTTCACATGACCCTGGGCGAGCAGGTGCATGGGCTCGCGCAACGGCATGACGGCGCGGCGTACCTCGACCAGCTCGCGCTTCAGCGCATAGATGTGCGCGGACGCATGCGTGCGGTTGGCAGAGAAGACCGACGCCTCGACCTCCGCGACGTCGTCCTCGAGGTGGGCCGCGATGACCACGTACTCGTCCACGACGTGATCGCACACGGCGTAGATGACCGCCGAGGGGCCGTGCGCCAGCACCCGCCGGTCCGCTTCGAGCGCCAGCCTTGCGTCGTGCAACCCGGTGCCCGGGCCGTGGCGGACCGTCACGACGAACCGCTCGCCGACGAACATGTCGACCTGCCCGGTCTCGACGGTGTCGTGGTGGTCGACGTAGTGGAGCGTCTTGAGGGTGAGGAACAGCGAGTCGCCGTACTGGTCGAGCTTGGGACGCTGGTGTGCGGTGAGGGCGTCCTCCACCGCCAGCGGGTGCAGGCCGAAGGCGGCGGCGGCGCGGTCGAGTACGGCGGCGTCGGGGTCGTGCAGGCCGACCCACACGAAGTCGCCCGGTCGGTCGGCCATCTTGAGCAACGTCTGCCAGTCGTCGAGAGCACAGTCGACCGCCACCCGGGTGCCGTCCCGATAGAGCGCGCTGTCGACGATCACAGCCCGAGGCTAGACGAGTCGGGCCCCAGGATCGGGTCCTCCGGTCCGTACGCTCACGACATGGCAACGGTAATCCTGGTCCGGCACGGGCGGACGACCGCCAACAGCGACGGCGTGCTAGCGGGCCGCACGCCCGGCGTACTCCTTGACGCCCTCGGTGCGGAGCAGGCCGACGCCGTCGCCGACCGGCTCTCCGCGCTGAGTCTGGCGACGATCGTGAGCAGCCCCCAGGAGCGGTGCCGGCAGACCGCCCGCGCGATCGCGGCCAGGCAGCCGCAGGCGTTGCGGGTCCGGGTCGACAAGGGGCTCTCCGAGTGCGACTACGGGCGATGGCAGGGCCGCGCCCTCAAGGAGCTGGCCAAGGAACGGCTGTGGAGGACGGTGCAGACCCAGCCCTCTGCGGCCCGGTTTCCCGACGGGGAGTCGATGCGCGAGATGCAGGATCGCGCGGTCGCGGCGGTACGACGCCACGATGCCGCGGTCGCCTCGACCGCCGGTGACGACGCGGTCTGGGTGGCCTGCTCGCACGGCGACGTGATCAAGGCCGTGCTGGCCGACGCACTGGGCACGCACCTCGACCTCTTCCAGCGCATCGGCGTCGACCCGGCGTCGGTCTCGATCGTGCGCTACGCCGAGGCCCGGCCGACCGTGCTCGGCGTCAACACCCATGCGGGCGGCCTGGAGTGGCTGGCGCCACCGAAACGCGGCCGGCGTGGCCGCCGTACGAGCGACGCGCCGGTCGGCGGCGGCGCGGGTCCGGGCGCTCGCTAGGGCTCGCTAGGGTCGGTGCCATGCCGGTCATCCACGAGTTCGATCTCCCGGAGCGGTTCGTCGCCGGCACCGTCGGCGAACCGGGACAGCGCACGTTCTTCCTGCAGGCCCGCAGCGGCCAGCGCCTCACCACGGTCGCCCTCGAGAAGCAGCAGGTCCAGGCGCTGGCTCAGCGGGTCGACGAGCTGCTCGACGAGGTGATGTCGAGCGGCGTGACGCAGGGCGTCGTCCCGGCCCTGGCGCCCGTGGGCCTCGAGGACACGGCGCCGTTGGACCAGCCGATCGAGGAGGAGTTCCGGGCCGGGACGATGACACTCGCGTGGGACCCCGGCGCCGAGCGGATCGTGATCGAGGTCTTCCCGTACGACGAGGCGGCGGTGCTCTCGCCCGACCAGGTCGGGGAGGAGGTCGAGGAACCCGACCCGGAGGAGATCTTCCGGGTGTCGATCACGGCCGCGGTTGCACGCGCGTTCGTCCAGCGATCCAGCCGGCTGGTCGAGGCCGGCCGGCCGACCTGCCCGTTCTGCGGCAACCCGGTCGACGTCGACGGCCATCTGTGCGTGCGCGCAAACGGGTTCCGTCGCCGGGACCCCTGATGACCGAGGCGACCGGGGCCGCGGGGGCGACCGGGGGGACCGTCGAGGTCGCGGCCCCGTCGGGTGAGCTGGTCCTGCACGGACGCATCCTGCCGGCCTCCAACGCCACGTTCGTCGGCACGATCGACTCGATCGCCGTGGTCTACAAGCCGATCGCGGGGGAGCGGCCGCTCTGGGACTTCCCCGACGGGAGCCTCGCCGACCGGGAGGTGGCGGCGTACCTCGTCTCGCAGGCGACCGGCTGGGACATCGTGCCGCGCACCTGGCTTCGCGACGGGCCGCACGGCCGCGGCATGGTGCAGGTCTGGCGCGAGCCCGAAGACGGTCCGGGTGCGGTCGACGTCGTGCCCGCGGGCTCGGCGCCAGAGGGCTGGCTGCGGGTCTTCGACGGCCTCGACGCCGAGGACCGGGAGGTGTCACTGGTCCATGAGGACTCCGTCCCCCTGCGCCGGATGGCCCTCTTCGACGCCCTCGTCAACAACGCCGATCGTAAGGGCGGACATGTCCTGGCGATGCCGTCAGGGCACCGCTACGGCGTCGACCACGGTGTCTCCTTCCACGTGGAGCCGAAGCTGCGGACCGTCCTCTGGGGATGGGCGGGGGAGCCGCTCACCGACGATGAGTCCGCCGTCGTACGTCGGGTCCACGGCCTCGTGGAGGGCGCGCTGGGTGAGGCGCTCGGCGAGCACCTCACCGGCCGGGAGGTGACCGCCCTCGCCGCGCGCTGCGACGCGCTGCTCCGACACGGCCGGATGCCGCTGCCCGGTGACCGCTGGCCCGTCATCCCCTGGCCCCCGTTCTGACCGGGTACGGCGGCGCAGGCAGTCGCCATTAGGCTGCGCGCATGCGTTCATGGCCCGCTCCCGACCTGCCGGCGTTGACGGTGCAGGCCCCGCCGGTCCGGCTGCACGACACCTCCTCGGGCGAGCTCGTCACTCACGTCCCGGACGGTCCGGCCAAGCTCTACGTGTGCGGCATCACCCCGTACGACGCCACCCACATGGGGCACGCCGCGACGTACGTCGCCTTCGACCTCCTGCTTCGCGCCTGGCGCAACGCGGGGCACGAGGTCAGCTACGTGCAGAACGTGACCGACGTCGACGACCCGCTGCTCGAACGGGCCGAGAAGATCAACATCGACTGGCGTGAGCTCGCCGACCGTGAGACCGAGCTCTTCCGGCAGGACATGACGGCCCTGCGGGTGGTGCCGCCGGGGCACTACATCGGCGCGGTCGAGGCGATCCCCCTGATCGTCGAGCTGATCGAGAAGCTGGACGCCGCCGGTTCGATCTACCGGGTCGACGACGACCTCTACTTCTCGGTCACGGCCGACCCGGCCTTCGGAGACGAGTCCGGTTGGAGCCGGGAGCAGATGCTCGAGGTCTACTCCGACCGCGGCGGCGACCCCGAGCGTCCGGGCAAGCGGGACCCGCTCGACTGCGTCGTCTGGCGGGCCGAGCGTCCGGGGGAGCCGGGTTGGGACAGCCCGTGGGGCCATGGGCGACCGGGCTGGCACATCGAGTGCACCGCGATCGCGATGCGCTACCTCGGGTCACCGTTCGACATCCAGGGCGGGGGCTCCGACCTGATCTTCCCGCACCACGAGATGTGTGCGAGCGAGGCTCATGTCGCCACTCCGGGTACGCCGTTCGCGCGGGCCTTCGCGCATGCCGGCATGGTCGCCTACGACGGCGAGAAGATGTCGAAGTCGAAGGGCAACCTCGTCTTCGTGTCCGCGCTGCGCAACGCCGACCTCGACCCGATGGCGATCCGGCTCGTGCTGTTGCGCCACCACTACCGCAGTGACTGGGAGTGGACCGACGAGCAGCTGTGGGACGCCGTCGACACCCTCGCCCGCTGGCGGCATGCCATGACCCTGGGTGCGGGTGCTCCGGCCGGACCGGTCGTCGAGGAGGTCCTCGCCGCCCTGTCCGACGACCTCGACGCTCCGCGGGCGGTCGAGGCGATCGACTCCTGGGCCCGCGCCACCAACGGCGACGGCGCCCTCGCCGACCACGACGACCCGGACGCGGCGTACCGGATCAGCAGGGTCCTCGACTCCTGCCTCGGCCTCTCCCTCTAGCAGACGTTGAGGGTTGGCTGCGGCCCGTTGGGCCGCGGTTTGGCGCAAAGCCGCACGTCTGAGCGCCCGGAGGTTGCGGTTTGTCGCCAAACCGCGCGGCCGGCGGCCCGCGCTACCGATCGACCGACCGGCGAGCGCCCGCGGCCGTCAGTCGTCGTCGCGACGCTTCAGGTACCGCTCGAACTCGCGGGCGATGGCCTCGCCGCTGGCTTCCGGCAGCTCGGCGGTGTCGCGAGTCTGCTCGAGGCTGCGGACGTACTCAGCGATGTCCTCGTCGTCCTCCGCGAGCTCGTTGACGCCCCGCTCCCAGGCACGCGCGTCCTCGGGCAGGTCGCCGAGCGGGATGCTCGTGTCGAGCAGCTCCTCGAGGTGCCGGAGGAGTGCGAGCGTCGCCTTGGGACAGGGAGGGTTCGCGACGTAGTGCGGGACCGCCGCCCAGTAGGAGACGGACGGTACGTCGAGGCGGTCGCAGGCGTCCTGGAAGACGCCGACGATGCCGGTCGGCCCCTCGTACGTCGACTGCTCGAGCCGGAGCCGATCCACGAGGTCGGGCTCGGTCGCCGTGCCCGTGACCGGGATCGGCCTCGTGTGCGGACTGTCGGCGAGGAGGGCCCCGAGGGTGATCACCAGCTCGGCGCCGAGCTCGTCGGCCGCGGCGAGCAGTTCGGCACAGAACTGGCGCCAGCGCATGTTGGGTTCTATCCCCCGGATCAGGATGACGTCTCGGCCGAGGTCGGCCGGAGAGGCGATCGCGACGTGTGTCGACGGCCAGGTGATGACCCGGTGGCCACGCTGATCCGTGGCGACCGTGGGGCGGTTGACCTGGAAGTCGTAGAACTCCTCGGGGTCCAAGACGCCCACGGTGCGCGCCTTCCACGCCTTCATCAGGTGGTCGACCGCACCCGAGGCGGCATCGGCGGCATCGTTCCAGCCTTCGAACGCCGCGATGACCACCGGTGAGACGAGTCCCTCCACCTCTTCGATCTCGATCACGCCGCAAGCGTAGTGCGCGAGGTTTGGCGCCAAACCGCAACTCCGGGCGGCCGCAGAGTGCGGTCTTGCGCCAAACCGCACTCCACCGACCCGGCCGACGATTTCGGACGAACCCACGTCAGGTGCCAACATGCGGAAATGGCGTCCAGCCCTCGGACATGGGTGCCTACTCTGGGTTGTCTGCCCCGAAAGGTTCCGCGTGCCCGACCTCATCCGCCCCGATGCCACCGACGAGCTGAGCGCCGCGCTGCGCGAGCGTGTCCTGATCCTCGACGGTGCGATGGGGACGGCGATCCAGCGGGATCGCCCCGACGAGGCCGGCTATCGAGGGGAGAGGTTCGCGGATTGGGGCCAGGATCTGGTCGGCAACAACGACCTCCTCACCATCACCCAGCCCGAGATCATCGCCGGCATCCACCGGGAGTACCTCGAGGCCGGTGCCGACATCGTCGAGACCAACACCTTCAACGCCAACGCGATCTCGCTCGCCGACTACGGCATGTCCGACCTCGCCTACGAGCTCAACCTCGAGTCGGCCAAGCTGGCGCGTGCCGAGGCCGACGCCGTCGCGACGCCAGAGCGTCCCCGGTACGTCGCCGGCGCGCTCGGCCCGACCTCCCGCACCGCGAGCATCTCGCCCGACGTCAACGACCCCGGCGCCCGCAACGTGAGCTTCGACGAGCTGGTGGCGGCCTACCACGAGGCCACCCGCGGCCTGGTCGACGGCGGCGCGGACCTGATCTTCATCGAGACGATCTTCGACACCCTCAACGCGAAGGCGGCGATCTTCGCCGTAGAGACGCTCTTCGAGGAACGCGGCCGCCGCTGGCCGGTCGTCGTGTCGGGGACCATCACCGACGCGTCGGGGCGCACCCTGTCCGGGCAGGTCACCGAGGCGTTCTGGGCCAGCATCCGCCATGTCAGGCCGATCGCGGTCGGCCTCAACTGCGCGCTCGGCGCCCAGGAGATGCGGCCCTACGTCGCGGAGCTGTCACGCGTGGCCGACACCTTCGTCTCGTGCTACCCCAACGCCGGCCTGCCCAACGCCTTCGGCGAGTACGACGAGACGCCGGAGCAGACTGCCGCCGTACTGTCGGAGTTCGCCGACGCCGGATTCCTCAACATCGTCGGTGGCTGCTGCGGCACCACGCCGGACCACATCGCCGCGATCGTCGACGCCGTGGGGAGCAAGACCCCCAGGGAGGTCCCCGAGGTCACTGGCGCGATGCGGCTCTCCGGACTCGAGCCGGTCAACATCACCGAGGAGAGCCTCTTCGTCAACGTCGGCGAGCGCACCAATATCACCGGCTCGGCACGCTTCCGCAAGCTCATCAAGGACGGCGACTACGACACCGCCCTCACGATCGCCGCCCAGCAGGTCGAGAGCGGCGCCCAGGTCATCGACGTCAACATGGACGAGGGCATGATCGACGGCGTCGCGGCCATGGACCGCTTCATCAAGCTGATCGCCGCCGAGCCCGACATCTGCCGGGTCCCGGTGATGATCGACTCCTCCAAATGGGAGGTGATCGAGGCCGGCCTCAAGTGCGTCCAGGGCAAGTCGATCGTCAACTCCATCTCCATGAAGGAGGGCGAGGAGAGGTTCGTCGAGCAGGCTCGCCTGGTGCGCAAGTACGGCGCGGCCGCGGTCGTGATGGCCTTCGACGAGGACGGGCAGGCCGACAACCTGGCCCGCCGTGAGGCGATCTGCGAGCGCGCCTACCGGATCCTCGTCGACGAGGTCGGCTTTCCGCCCGAGGACATCATCTTCGACCCCAACGTCTTCGCGGTGGCGACCGGCATCGAGGAGCACGCGTCGTACGGGCTGGACTTCATCGAGGCGACCCGATTCATCAAGGAGAATCTGCCCGGCGCTCTGGTCAGCGGCGGCATCTCCAACGTGTCGTTCTCCTTCCGAGGCAACAACCCCGTGCGCGAGGCGATCCACGCCGTCTTCCTCTACCACGCGATCCAGGCCGGGCTTACGATGGGCATCGTCAATGCCGGCGCGCTCGCGGTGTACGACGAGGTCGAGCCGGACCTGCGCGAGCGCATCGAGGACGTCGTACTCAACCGCCGGTCCGACGCCGCGGAGCGCCTCCTCGAGATCGCCGAGTCGTACAACAAGACCGGCGAGGCGGCCGAGGAGAGCGAGGAGGAGTGGCGCGCCCTGTCCGTCCGGGAGCGGCTCACCCACGCGCTCGTCAAGGGCCTCGACGCGTACGTCGAGGACGACACCGAGCTCATGCGCGCCGAGATCGTCGATGCCGGCGGCCGCACCATCGAGGTCATCGAGGGCCCGCTGATGGACGGCATGAATGTCGTCGGGGACCTCTTCGGTGCGGGCAAGATGTTCCTCCCGCAGGTGGTCAAGAGCGCGCGCGTCATGAAGAAGGCCGTCGCCTACCTCATCCCCTTCATCGAGGAGGAGAAGGCGAGGAACCCGGCGGTGGCGGCCGCCAAGGACACGAACGGCACGATCGTGATGGCGACCGTGAAGGGCGACGTCCACGACATCGGCAAGAACATCGTCGGCGTCGTCCTGCAGTGCAACAACTACGAGGTGATCGACCTCGGCGTGATGGTGCCGGCGCAGAAGATCCTCGACGCCGCGCGTGAGCACGAGGCCGACATCATCGGCCTGTCCGGGCTGATCACCCCGTCGCTCGACGAGATGGTCAACTTCGCCTCCGAGATGCAGCGGCAGGAGTTCGAGATCCCACTGCTCATCGGCGGGGCGACGACGAGCCGCGCACACACGGCCGTGAAGGTCGACCCGAAGTACGACGGGCCCGTGGTGTGGGTGAAGGACGCGTCCCGGTCGGTGCCGGTCGTCAGCCAGCTCCTCAACGCGACCGGTCGCGAGACGTTGATGAAGTCGGTGGCGGAAGACTTCGACGCGCTACGCCGACGCCACGCGGCGAAGCACGATCGGCCGATGATCGCGCTCGAGGCCGCCCGCGCCAATGCGACCCCGATCGACTGGAGCGGCTACCACCCGCCGCGTCCCCACCTGCTGCTCAAGCAGGACCACGACGTCTCCCCGATCGCGGGCATCCGCGGCGAGAGCCAGCACGTGCGCGTCTTCCGCGACTACGACCTCGAGTCGCTGCGCCGCTACATCGACTGGCAGCCGTTCTTCAACGCCTGGGAGATGAAGGGGTCGTTCCCCGACATCCTCAACAACCCGGCCAGCGGTCCGACGGCGCGGAAGCTGTACGACGACGCCCAGGCGATGCTCGACCGCATGGTCGCCGAGCACTGGCTCACCGCCAACGGCGTAGTCGGCCTGTTCCCGGCCAACAGCGTCGGCGACGACGTCGAGGTCTACCTCGACGAGTCCCGCGACGTGCCGCACGCCGTACTCCGCCAGCTCCGGCAGCAGGGCGAGCACCGAGCCGGCGTACCGAACCGGTCGCTCGCGGACTTCGTGGCGCCGAAGTCGACCGGGCTCAAGGACTACGTCGGCGGCTTCGCGGTCACGGCCGGGCTGGGCTCGCAGGACCGGGTGGCTGCCTTCAAGGCCGACCTCGACGACTACAACGCCATCCTCCTCGAGTCGCTGGCCGACCGGCTCGCGGAGGCGTTCGCCGAGCGGATGCACGAGCGGGTACGCCGCGAGCTGTGGGGCTACGCGCCCGACGAGCGGCTCGACAACACCGACCTGATCAAGGAGCGGTACGACGGCATCCGCCCCGCGCCCGGCTACCCCGCCAGCCCCGAGCACACCGAGAAGCAGACCCTGTGGTCGCTGCTCGACGTCGAGGCGAACACCGGCATCGAGCTGACCGAGTCGATGGCGATGTGGCCGGGCGCGTCGGTGTCGGGCTTCTACTTCTCGCACCCCCAGTCGCAGTATTTCGTCGTCGGCCGCGTCGGCCGCGACCAGGTCGCCGACTACGCCGACCGCAAGGGCTGGACCATCACCGAGGCCGAGCGCTGGCTCTCCGCCAACCTCGGCTACGACCCGGAGGACTGACCGGGCGGGCCGGTGGCCGCGGCGTGTCCGACGCGCGGTTTGGCGCAAAGCCGCACGTCGGAGCGCCTCGGAGTTGCGGTTCGGCGCCAAACCGCACGCCCACCTGCCGACCCGACCGTCAGTCCCGAATCCGCGGCACGGGACAATACCGCCCGTGAATGAGCTGCGTGCGGTGCTGTGGGACATGGACGGCACCCTGGTCGACACCGAGCCGTCCTGGATCGCAGCCGAGTACGCACTGGCGGAGAGGCACGGCGCGACCTGGAGCCGTGACCTGGCGCTCGAGCTGGTGGGCAACAACCTGATCGACTCCGGCCGGTTCATCCGCGAGCACATGCGCATCGACCTGTCGGCCGAGGAGATCGTCGAGGATCTGCTGGACGCTGTCATCGCCGACCTCGAACGCGACATCCCGTGGCGGCCCGGAGCCCGCGAGCTGCTCGCCGACCTGAGCGACGCCGGGATCCCGTGCGGTTTGGTGACCATGTCCTACCAGCGCTTCGCCGGGCCGATCGTGGCGCACCTACCGGTCGGCTCGTTCGACGTCCTGGTCACCGGGGATGTCGTGGACAACGGCAAGCCACACCCCGAGCCGTACCTGCGCGCTGCCGAGCTGCTCGGCGTACGACCAGAGGAGTGCCTCGCCATCGAGGACTCCAACACCGGCGTGGCCTCGGCCGAGGCGGCCGGATGCGCGGTCCTGTGCGTGCCCCACCACGTCGCCGTACCGTCGGCTCCGACCCGCACTCTGGCGGTGACCCTCGATGGCCTCTCGGTCGGTGATCTGCGCTCCTTCCTCCGCCGCGACGGCTGATCTCCGACCTCGTCCCGGCCGCCGTTTTTCCGTGCCGTTTGGTGCCAAACCGCGAAGATCTGCGCCCAGGGCGTGCGGTTTGGTGCCAAACCGCGGGCCCGAGGGCCCGCGGCAAAACGTGACAGACCCGTAACCGACGGGCGCGCCAGATGCATGGCCATCGCCCCGAACGGGAGATAGGTTCGATGGCTGACGGGGTCCGAAGGTGGGCCGAGACAGAGCGAGGAGACACTGGTGAAGGCGAAGCGCACCTGGGCATTGATCGGGACGGGCGTGCTGCTGGCCGCATTGTCGGCCTGTGGAGGCGGCGACTCCGGCGGAGGCGACGAGGGCTCCGGCGACACGGGCGACTCGGGTGGCGACCCGGCCGCGGGCGCCCCGTGGATCCTCGGTACGACGGAGTCGGTCACCGCGGTCGACCCGGCCGGCTCCTACGACTTCGGCTCCTGGAACGTGCAGTTCAACATCTTTCAGCAACTCATGGTCATCCCGCCCAGTGGCGAGGAGCCGGTGGGCGACGCCGCGGACTCGTGCGCGTACGACGACCCCACGACCATCACCTGCACGCTGAAGGAGGGGCTGACCTTCTCCAACGGCAACGAGCTCACGTCCTCCGACGTCGCGTTCTCGTTCAAGCGCAATCTCGAGATCGCCGACCCCAACGGCTCGAGCGTCCTGCTCGGATCGATCTCCAACGGCGACACCAAGAAGCCGACTCTCGCCGACAACGCCATCGAGACCCCCGACGACACCACGGTCGTCTTCCACCTCAACAAGCCCGACCAGACCTTCATGAAGGTGCTGACGACGGCGACGGCGTCGATCGTCGACGAGGAGACCTACCCGGCGGACGAACTGCTCCCCGACGATCAGGCGGTCGGCTCCGGTCCCTACACGCTGAGCCAGTACAAGCCCGGCGAGCAGGCGGTCTTCGAGGCCAACGCGGCGTACACCGGCGACCGGGCACCGAAGTCCGAACAGGTCTTCATGCAGTTCTTCAACGACCCGGCGCCGCTGAAGACCGCGGTCGAGTCCGGACAGGTGGACATCGCCTGGCGCACCCTCAGCCCGACCGACCTAACCTCGCTCGAGGAGGGCGGCAAGGTCGAGGTGGTCCGCGGCGAGGGCTCCGAGTTCCGCTACTGGGTATTCCAGTTCGCCAACGACGCGGTGAAGGACAAGGCGATCCGACAGGCGGTCGCTCAGGTCATCGACCGCGACGCGATTGCGCAGAACGCCTACGACGGCACCGTCACGCCGGTGTACTCCATCGTGCCGCCGGGCTTCCCGGGACAGAAGGACTCCTTCCAGGAGAAGTACGGCGAGCCCAACGTCGATGCCGCGAAGAAGCTCCTCGACGACGCCGGCATCAAGACCCCGGTGAGCCTGAAACTCGGTTATACGCCGACCCACTACGGCCCCAACGCCGTCGACGAGGCAAACGAGCTCACCGAGCAGCTGAACGGGAGTGGTCTGTTCGACGTGAAGTCCGACGACGCGGAGTGGGAGGAGTACCAGACCCTCTACAAGGAGGGCGCCTACGACCTCTTCATCCTCGGCTGGTACCCGGACTTCCTCGACGCAGACAACTACCTGACGCCGTTCCTGCGCGACGGCGGCTTCTACGCCAACAACTACTCCAGCGACGAGGCCAACAAGCTCCTCGACCAGGAGGTCGGGGAGACGGACGAGGCCGCCCGTGCCGAGGAGATCGGTGCGCTGCAGGACCTGACCGCGGAGGACGTGCCGCTCATCCCGTCGTGGAACGGCCTCAACGTGGCGGTCGCCAACAGCGCGATGGAGGGCGTGGAGGAGACCCTCGACCCGACGTACATCTTCCGGTTCTGGCTGATAAGCAAGAACGGCTGACCGCTTGAGCACGACCACGGGGTCGCTGCCCCGCTACATCCTGGTGCGCCTGCTGCTGGTGCTCCCGATGATGTGGGTGCTGCTGACCCTCGTGTTCGTCCTGCTCCGGATCGCGCCGGGCGATCCGGTGAGTGCCGCGGTCGGGGGCAAGCTCGATGAGGCCGCCCTCGACCAGCGGCGGGCCGCCCTGGGGCTCGACCGCCCCATGTACGTGCAGTACCTGGAGTACCTCGGCAATGCCGCGACCTTCGACTTCGGGCAGTCGATCACCGACAACCGTCCGGTCTTCGACATCATCCGCGACCAGGGCGGCGCCACGCTGACGCTCACCGTGGGCGCCTTCCTGTTCGCGCTGCTGATCGGCCTTCCGCTCGGGCGGCTCGCGGGTCGCTACCGCGACACCGCGTTCGACGCGGTGGTGCGCATCTTCGGCATCGTCACGTACGCCGCACCGATCTTCTGGGTCGGCATCATGCTGGTGCTGCTGGTGGTCAAGGTCTTCCCGTCGTGGCCGACGTACGACATCGCCTCGCCGATCACGAAGTTCACCGTCGAGCCCAAGACCAGGGTCCTGCTGTTCGACTCGGTGCTCGCGGGCGACTGGTCCGCGGTCCGCGACGTCCTCGAGCACCACGTGCTGCCCTGCTTCACGCTCGGACTGCTGCTGGCGGGCGTGATCATCCGGCTGGTCCGGGTCAACGTCATCCAGGCGCTCAAGGGCGACTACGTCGAGGCCGCGCGGGCCCGTGGCATCCGGGAGGGACGCGTCGTACGCCGCCACGCCTTCCGCAACGCGCTGGTTCCCGTCATCACCGTGATCGGCCTGCAGATCGCGCTCACCCTCTCCGGCGCCGTGCTCACCGAACGCACCTTCAACTGGCCGGGACTCGGCACCGAGCTCATCCAGTACATCAACAGTCGCGACTACGTCGCGATCCAGGGACTCGTCACGTTCTTCGCCATCATCGTCGTGGTCGTCAGCGTCGTCGTCGACGTGATCAACGCGCTCGTCGACCCGCGAGTGAGGTATTGACATGGGCCTCCTCAGCACCATCTGGAGCACCAAGGGCCTGGCCCGCTGGATCTTCTGGAGCGGGCTGGTCATCGCCCTGGTCTTCGTGGTCTTCGCGATCTTCGCGCCCTGGCTCGCGCCGTACGACTTCAACCAGACCAGGCTCGACGGCGCCAAGCTGCCCAAGCTGGCAGCTCCCTCGGGCGATCACTGGTTCGGCACGAGCGACCAGTTCTTCGACATCTTCAGCCGGGTCGTCTGGGGGGCCCGCACCGCGCTCGAGGTGGTCCTCCTGTCCGTGGTCTTCTCCGCGGTGATCGGCGTGCCGCTGGGACTGCTGTCCGGGTACGCCGGTGGCTGGCCCGACCGGATCATGGTGTTCCTGATGGACGCCCTCTACGCCTTCCCGTCGCTCCTCCTGGCGATCGTCTTCTCGTTCCTGCTCAGCAGCAAGATCGGAGGCGGCATCATCGCCGCGGCGCTGTCGCTGACGGCCATCTACATCCCGCAGTACTTCCGGGTGGTGCGCAACACGACGGTGTCGGCCCGTGAGGCGACGTACGTCGAGGCCGCTCGCGCGCTGGGCGCCGGGCCGTTCACGATCATGCGGAAGTACCTGTTCGGCAACGTGGTCCAGTCGGTGCCCGTGATCGGCACGCTCAACGCGGCAGACGCGCTCGGGACCCTCGCCGCGCTCGGCTTCCTCGGTCTCGGCATCCAGCCCAACGAGGCCTCTGAATGGGGGTACGACCTGAGCCGCGCGCTCGACGACGCCCAGGCCGGCACCTGGTGGCCGGCGCTCTTCCCGGGCCTGGCGATCATCCTGCTCATCACCGCGCTGACGCTCGTCGGCGAGGGCCTCAACGAGTCGGTCAACCCGGCGCTCCGCCGTCGGCGGATCCGAAGGGTCGTCCTTCCGGACCGCCCGTCCCGCAACGGGGTGGAGGCGTGAACAGCCCGGTGAGCGACCTGCGGACCAGCGTGGTCACCGACGGCGAGCCGGTGCTCGACGTACGTGACCTGCGGGTCTGGTACGGCTCCGACCGGGGGCCGGTCCGTGCCGTCGACGGCGTCAGCTTCACCCTGGAGAAGGGCGAGATCCTCGGCCTCGTGGGGGAGTCGGGCTGCGGCAAGTCGACCCTCGGTCGCGGCCTCCTGGGTCTGCTGCCCGACGGTGCGGTGCGTGACGGCGAGCTGCGGTTCTGCGGCCGTGACCTGCTGAGCCTGCGCCCCAAGGAGCAGCACGCGATGCGCGGGCGCGACCTCGGGATGATCTTCCAGGAGCCGCTGACCCGGCTGAACCCGCTCATGCGGGTCTCGGAGCACTTCATCGAGACGCTGCGCACCCACGAGCCTGGCATCGACAAGGACGAGATCCAGCGCCGTTCTCTGGAGGTGCTGCGGGTGATGGGCATCCCGCCGACCAGGTGGCGCGCCTACCCGCACGAGTTCTCCGGCGGCATGCGGCAGCGACTGATGATCGGGCTCACCCTGGTGCTCCGGCCGGCGTTCGTCGTGGCCGACGAGCCGACGACCGCGCTCGACGTGCTGGTCGAGGCGCAGATCATCAGGATCCTCCACGACCTGCGGCGTGACTTCGACACCTCGCTGCTGCTCATCACCCACAACCTCGGCATCATCGCCGAGGCGTGCGACCGGGTGGCGGTGATGTACGCCGGCGAGATCGTGGAGATCGGCGACGCGCGCGAGGTCTTCTCCGCGCCGCAACACCCCTACACCCGTGAGCTGCTGCGCTCGACGATCTCGCTGCGTACGACGGGCCTGCACTACATCGAGGGCGCACCCCCCGACCTGGTCGACCCGCCGTCCGGCTGCCATTTCCACCCGCGCTGCCCGGACGCGATGACCGTGTGCGCCTCGCGGCCGCCGGTCCCGCGCCTCCACGGTGGGAGTACGGCGGCCTGCTGGGCAGCCGACGTACGTGACGGCTCGGTGTCGCTCACCGAGGAGGAGCGGGCGCCCCTGGTCCGAGAGGAGATCGGCGTTGCCGACGAAGCCTGAGGCCGACGACCCGCGCGCGGACGGCCTCCCCGACGCACCGGTGCTCGACGTACGCGATCTGGGCGTCCACTTCGCGCTCCAGGGCGGGGCACTCTCACGACTGCTCGGCCTCCGCGCGCGGACGGTGAAGGCCGTCGACGGGGTGTCCCTGTCGCTGCGGCGTGGCGAGGTGCTCGGGGTGGTGGGGGAGTCGGGGAGCGGCAAGAGCACGCTCGGCCGGGCGCTGCTCGGGCTGGTGCCGGCGACCGACGGCTCCATCCACTACCGGGGCTCCGGGGCCGCGTCGCTGGACGTCTCCCGGCTGCATGGTGCGGCGCTGCGGAAGCTGCGGACCGACGTACAGATGGTCTTCCAGGACCCGCACGCGGCTCTCAACCCGTCGATGACGATCGAGCGTGCCGTCGGCGACCCGCTCGTGATCCACGGAGTCGCGTCCGGGTCCGCGCTGAGGTCGCGGGTGGCCGCGGCGCTGGAGCGAGTGGGGCTTGCGCCGGCGGAGCAGTACCTGTCGAAGTACCCCTCCGACCTCTCCGGCGGCCAGAAGCAGCGCGCCGTGATCGCCCGCGCGATCATCCTCGACCCCGAGGTGCTGGTCGCCGACGAGCCGGTCTCGATGCTCGACATGAGCGTGCGCGCGAAGATCCTGGAGTTGATGCTCGACCTCAAGCGCGATCTCGGCCTCACCTACGTCTACATCACCCACGACCTGGCGACCGCGAAGTACTTCTGCGACCGGATCGCGATCATGTACCTCGGGCGGATCGTCGAGATCGGTCCGACCGCCGAGATCTTCGCCAGCCCGCGCCACCCGTACACGAAGGCGCTGCTGAAGGCGATCCCGGAGCCCGACCCGTCTCGCAGCGTTCCCCGGGACCTGCCGCGCGGCGAGATCCCCGACGCCGCCGCCCCGCCCCTCGGCTGCGCCTTCCACCCCCGCTGCCCCGAGGCCGTCGCGTCCTGCGGCTGGGAGTCGCGAGACCTGCGGGCATTGATCGAGGAACACTGGACCCGCCGCTCTCCCGAGGAGTACGAACGCGAGCGCGGCGTCGTGGGCGATCTCGACGTCCTGGACCAGCCGGCCACGTCCGTCGTGTTCGGGCGCGACCCCGCCGGGGTGACCGACCTGCTCGGCCGGATCCGCGCCGAGCGCCCGGACGAGCCGCTGTGGCGAGGCGTCCTCTCTCAGCGAACCACCGCGGCCGGTGTCGAGATCGACTTCCAGCCCGCCGACGCCCCCGCCCTCCGCCCCTCCGGCCACGTCGATGTCGCCTGCGTCCTGTACGGCGAGCCGCCGGCCGACACCCGGCGCTGACCAGTGGCGGCCGGTCTGCCGCAGGTGCTCCGCACCTGCGGTTTTGTGCAAGACCGCAACTCCTGGGCGTCGGGACGTGCGGTTTGGCACCAAACCGCGTACCGGCGCGCGCGACCGCAAGAGCATGCCCGCACGCCGACCTACCCTCACCCGGCGGAGGTCGTCAGCTCCCGGTCGGGCAGCGGAGGGGGAGTGCCGCCGTACTCCGGACAGAGCGCCTGGAAGGAGCACCAGCCGCACATGGGGCCCTTGCGCGGGCGCCAGTCGCCGTCGTCACGGGCACGCTGGATCGCCACCCAGACGGCATCGACCTTGCGCTCGGTGGCGCGCAGGTCGGCCTCGTCGGGCACGTAGCGGAGCACGTCACCGTCGCCGAGGTAGACCAGCTGCAGCATCGAGGGCACGACTCCGCGGGTCCGCCACAGCACGAGTGCGTAGAAGCGCATCTGGAAGAACGCCTTCGCCTCGTTGCCCAGCCTCGGGGAGCGCCCGGTCTTGTAGTCGACAACGCGCACGAGCCCCTCGGAGGACACGTCGATACGGTCGATGAACCCGCGCAACAGCAGCCGGGAGTCGAGGACGGCCTCGACGTACACCTCGCGCTCCGCGGGCTCGAGACGGCGCGGATCCTCCAGCGTGAAGTAGCGATCGAGCACGCGGCCGCAGGACTCCAGCCACCCGGGGAAGTCGTCGTCCGCCAGCAGCTCTCCCAGCTCATGATCCGCATCGACGAGCTCGCGCCAGACCGGGCCGACCAGCTCCCGCGCCCGCTCGGGCGTGCGGTCGACCGCCGGCAGGTCGAAGAGCTCCTCCAGGACCTTGTGCGCCAACGTGCCGCGGACCGCGTCGCGAGACAGGGCCTCGGGGAGACGGTCGATCGTGCGGTAGCGGTAGAGCAGCGGGCAGGTCAGGAAGTCGCCGGCTCGGCTCGGTGAGAGCGCGCCGACCACCTCGACACCGTCGACGCGGGTGGAGAGCGCGTCGGCCGGGGACGCCGTACCCACCTCTTCAGACGCCGCCGCACCGCTCATGCCGATCACCCTAGGCGAGGCCACCGACGGTCCCTGCGGCTAGCCTTCATCGCATGCCGAGGCCCGACTCCGACCCCGCCGCGCCACCCGGTGCGCTGCGCATCGGCTCCATCGGCGGCACCGGCATCTACGTCTCGACCTCCTGGTTCCTGGTCGCGGGGCTGATCGCCGTGGTCATGGCGCCCCGGGTCGAGCAGGTCCAGCCGGGTCTCGGGGCCGGCAAGTACGTCGCGGGGCTGGCGTTCGCGGTCGTCCTCTACCTCTCGGTGCTGCTGCACGAGATCTCGCACGCGCTCATGGCACGCCGGCTCGGCTATCCCGTCACGGCGATCACCCTCAACTTCCTGGGCGGCCTCACCGCGGTCGACGGGGAGGCGCGGAGGGCGCGCGACGAGTTCTGGATCGCCGTGGTCGGTCCGCTGACCTCGCTACTGGTCGGGTTGTGCGCCGTCGGGCTGTGGTTCGTCACACCCGAGGGTCTGCTCCGGATGGCGGTCGAGGGGCTGGCCGGCGCGAACCTGCTCGTCGGCGTCATCAACCTGGTGCCCGGCCTTCCCCTCGACGGTGGCCGGGTGCTGAAGGCGGGAGTCTGGGGAGCCACCGGGAGCCCCCACCGGGGCACGCTGGCCGCCGGTTGGGGCGGAAGGGTGGCCGCGGTGGCCGTGCTGCTGTGGCCGCTCGCGCAGGACCGGCTCCTCGACGAGCCACCCACCGTCGTCGACCTGCTCCTGACCGGTGTCGTCGCGCTGTTCCTGTGGTCCGGGGCGAGCGCTGCGCTCACGAATGCCCGCCTGCGCAGCCGCCTCCCGATGCTGGTCGCCCGTGACCTCGCCCGCCGTACCCTCACGGTCCCCGAGGACCTCCCGCTTGCCGAGGCCGTACGCCGCGCCCAGGCCGCCGAGGCAGGCGGCATCGTGACCGTGGACTCCGGGGGCCGCCCGGCGGGCATCGTCAACGAGGCAGCCCTCCTGGCCACGCCGGACGACCGGCGGCCATGGGTGGCGACGTCGACCGTCGCCCGCACCACCGAGGAAGGCCTCACCCTGCCCGTCGCGATCACGGGGGAGGAGCTGATCCGGGCGATCAGCCGGCGCCCCGCGTCGGAGTACCTCCTCGTCGAGGACGACGGCACCATCTACGGGTTACTGTCCACCGCCGATGTCGACCGTGCCTTCCGCGAGGTTGCGCCGTGAGCGAGGACGTCGCCCTGGGCGACGTCGCCCTGGGCGATGCCGCCGGGGACGACGCCGCCCCGGGCCCGGGCGGCGACACGGACGTGCCGGCCGAGGCGTGGTCGGGTGTTCACCGTGGCCCGCTGCGGGCCGGCGAATGGGTGCGCCTCACCGACCAGAAAGGACGTCGCCACAACTTCGAGCTCGTCCCGGGCAAGCGCTTCTTCTCCAGCCGTGGGCACCTCGAGCACGACGACCTCGTCGGCCGCGACGAGGGCTTCGCGATCACTTCGTCGGCGGGCGGGGAGTACGTCGTGTTCCGGCCGCTGCTGAGCGAGTTCGTCGTCTCCATGCCTCGCGGAGCGGCCGTGATCTACCCCAAGGACTCCGCCCAGATCATCGCCCTAGCCGACATCTACCCGGGGGCTCGCGTCATCGAGGCCGGCGCCGGGTCCGGGTCGCTCAGCTGTTCGTTGTTGCGCGCGGTCGGGCCGTACGGTCGGGTGGTCTCCTACGAGCGGCGCGAGGAGTTCGCCGAGGTGGCCGCAGGCAACGTCCGGCGGTTCTTCGGTGGTGACCACCCGTGCTGGGACCTGCGCATCGGCGACCTCGCCGAGAAGCTGACCGAGGACGGTGATCGTGCCGACCGGATGATCCTCGACATGCTGGCGCCCTGGGAGTGCGTCGACATGGTCGCCGACGCGCTCGTTCCCGGTGGCATCGTCTGTGTGTACGTCGCGACCACCACCCAGCTCAGCCGGGTCGTCGAGACCCTGCGCGTCCACGGCGGCTTCACCGAGCCGCATGCCTGGGAGTCGCTCGTTCGCGACTGGCACGTCGAGGGCCTCGCCGTACGCCCCGGCCACTCGATGACCGGCCACACCGCCTTCCTCGTCACCGCCCGTCGGATGGCCCCCGGGCAACGTGCGCCGCGCAAGAAGCGCCGCCCAGCCCCGGGCGCTTACGGCCCCGACTACACCGGCCCCCGCGCACCCGGCGTCCCCGTGCCTCCGACCGACGACTGACGCTGCCGGCCGACTGACGCTGCCGGCCGGAGGACTTCCGAAAGTGCCGGGGCGACCCTGGACCTGACCCCTGGCGGGTCGTGCCGTTTGGTGCCAAACGGCACGATCACCGGGCGCTGAGCTGCGGTTTGGTGCCAAACGGGGAGCTAGCGGACGACGGCTCGCCCGCTCCCGACGTCGCCGAAACGTGACCGACACCGGCTGGACAATCGGCTGGCACCGACTGCGGACA
This sequence comes from uncultured Actinomycetota bacterium, assembly GCA_963767345.1. GTDB lineage: Bacteria > Actinomycetota > Actinomycetes > Propionibacteriales > Nocardioidaceae > Nocardioides. The sequence continues at coordinate 282,624 of CAVYDO010000002.1, read as the reverse complement.
CGGGTAGGGTCGAGGACGACGAGGAGGTGATGTCCCATGTCGTCCCACGACCGAGATCCCGAGGAGCTGGCCGCGCAGGTGCGAGAGCTCGAGGCGGAGGCCTCCGAGCTTCGACGGCGGCTGAGCGACGTACCCGGGCACTCACGCGGTGTCGAGCTCAGACTGGCCGACACCCAGCGCTCGCTCGCGGCAGTCACCAGTCAGAACGAGCGACTCGCGCAGACGCTCCGAGAGGCCAGAGACCAGATCACCAAGCTGAAGGAGGAGGTCGACCGACTGGCCCAGCCGCCGGCCGGCTTCGGCACCTTCCTCCAGTCCCACGACGACGGATCGGTCGACGTCTTCACGGGTGGTCGCAAGCTGCGTGTCAACGTCAGCCCCAACGTCGACCTCGACGCGCTCCAGCGCGGGCAGGAGGTCATGCTCAACGAAGCGCTGAACGTGGTCGAGGCGTTGGCATTCGAGAAGGTCGGCGAGGTCGTGATGCTCAAGGAGTTGCTCGCCGACGGCGAGCGCGCCCTGGTCATCGCCAACGCCGACGAGGAGCGCGTCGTACGCCTTGCCGAGCCCCTGCGCGAGTCGACCCTGCGCGCCGGCGACTCGCTACTGCTGGACTCGCGTGCCGCGTACGCCTACGAGCGCGTGCCGAAGTCGGAGGTCGAGGAGCTCATCCTCGAGGAGGTCCCCGACATCGAGTACGGCTCGATCGGTGGCCTCGTCAACCAGATCGACCAGATCCGCGACGCGGTCGAGTTGCCCTACCTGCACCCCGAGCTTTTCAAGGAGCACAAGCTCAAGCCGCCGAAGGGCGTGCTCCTCTACGGCCCTCCGGGCTGCGGCAAGACGCTGATCGCGAAGGCCGTCGCCAACTCGCTGGCCAAGAAGGTCGCCGCACGGCACCAGACGGACGGGACCGGCCAGGAGGGGAAGTCCTACTTCCTCAACATCAAGGGCCCAGAGCTGCTCAACAAGTACGTCGGCGAGACCGAGCGTCACATCCGCCTGGTCTTCCAGCGGGCCCGCGAGAAGGCCAGCATGGGCACGCCAGTGATCGTCTTCTTCGACGAGATGGACTCCCTCTTCCGCACTCGCGGCTCGGGGGTCTCCTCCGACGTGGAGAACACGATCGTGCCGCAGCTGCTCAGCGAGATCGACGGCGTGGAGCTGCTCGAGAACGTGCTGGTCATCGGCGCCTCCAACCGTGAGGACATGATCGACCCGGCGATCCTGCGGCCGGGACGGCTCGACGTCAAGATCAAGATCGAGCGTCCGGACGCCGAGTCCGCGCGCGACATCTTCAGCAAGTACCTCACCGCCGACCTGCCCCTGCACCGCGACGACCTCGTCGAGTTCGGCGGCGATCGCGACGCCTGCGTCGCCGGGATGATCCAGGCAACGGTCGAGCGGATGTACACCGAGTCGGAGGAGAACCGGTTCCTCGAGGTCACCTACGCCAACGGCGACAAGGAGGTCTTGTACTTCAAGGACTTCAACTCGGGCGCCATGATCCAGAACATCGTCGACCGGGCGAAGAAGATGGCGATCAAGGAGTTCCTCGACCACGACCAGCACGGCCTCCGTGTGCAGCACATGCTGCAGGCGTGCCTCGACGAGTTCAAGGAGAACGAGGACCTCCCCAACACCACCAACCCCGACGACTGGGCGCGGATATCCGGCAAGAAGGGGGAGCGGATCGTCTTCATCCGTACCCTCATCACCGGAAAGCAGGGCACCGAGCCTGGGCGGTCCATCGACAACGTCTCCAACACCGGTCAGTACCTCTGATCGGTCAGGTCTGCGAGCTGGCCGATCGGGTCGTCGTACCGCCGCTCGGCTGGCGGTGCGCGGGTTGCGCGGTTTTGCACCAAACCGCGTGCCCTCGAGCCGCCGGCACGCGGTTTCGCACCAAACCGCAAGCCGCGCGGCGGCCGGCCCCGACCAGCGGAGTGAGAAAGTAGGCGCGTGAGCGTACGACGCGTGATGGGCACCGAGGTCGAGTACGGCATCTCGGTCCTCGGGCAGCCCTTGGCCAATCACATGGTCGCGTCCTCCCAGATCGTCAACGCCTACGCGAGCGCCACCGCGATGGCTCGGCGGGCTCGCTGGGACTTCGAGGAGGAGTCGCCGCTTCGTGATGCCCGCGGGTTCGACATGTCGCGCCACGTCGCCGACGCAAGCCAGCTCACCGACGAGGACCTCGGACTCGCCAACGTCGTCCTGACCAACGGGGCACGGCTCTATGTCGACCACGCGCACCCCGAGTACTCGACGCCGGAGGTGACCAGTCCCCTGGACGTCGTCAGGTGGGACAAGGCGGGAGAGTTGGTGATGCTTGATGCGTCCACACGGGCGGCGCAGGTCGCGGGAGCGACTCCGATCCTGCTCTACAAGAACAACACCGACAACAAGGGCGCGTCGTACGGCGCCCACGAGAACTACCTCATGCGCAGGTCCACGCCGTTCGCCGACATCGTCCGGCACCTGGTTCCATTCTTCGTCTCCCGACAGGTGATCTGTGGTGCGGGGCGCGTGGGCAGGGGCCAGGACGGCCGCGAGGAGGGCTTCCAGATCAGCCAGCGCGCGGACTTCTTCGAGGTCGAGGTCGGCCTCGAGACCACCCTCAAGCGGCCGATCATCAACACCCGTGACGAACCCCACGCCGACCCGGAGAAGTACCGGCGGCTGCACGTCATCATCGGAGATGCGAACCTCGCGGAGGTCTCGACGTACCTGAAGGTGGGTACGACGGCCCTCGTGCTCGCCATGATCGAGGACCGATACATCACCTCCGGCCTGACGCTCGACGCCCCGGTGTCCGCCCTTCGGGCGGTCTCGCACGACCCGGATCTGACGACCACCGTGGCCCTGGTCGACGGCCGCCACCTCACCGCCGTCCAGCTGCAGCGCGAGTACCTCGACCTGGCCCGGAAGTTCGTCGAGGACCGGTTGGGAGCCGATGCCGACGAGCAGACCCTCGACGTCCTCGTCCGCTGGGAGTCAGTGCTCGAGCGGCTGGAGAGCGACCCGATGTCGCTTGCGGGCGAGCTGGACTGGGTTGCGAAGCGGAAGCTCCTCGAGCAGTACCGGCAGCGCGACGGTCTGCAGTGGGACGATGCCAAGCTGCAGCTGATCGACTTCCAGTACGCCGACATCCGACCGGACAAGGGTCTGTACCAACGCCTCGTCCGGGCGGGTCGGATGGAGCGGCTGCTGAGCGACAAACAGGTCGAGGACGCGATGCACGACCCGCCGGAGGACACGCGCGCCTACTTCCGCGGCCGTTGCCTGGACAAGTACGCCGACTCCGTCGCCGCGGCGTCCTGGGACTCGGTGATCTTCGATCTGCCGGGCCGAGAGACCCTGCAGCGAGTGCCGACCCTCGACCCGCTTCGTGGCACCCGTGCGCACGTCGGCGCGCTGCTCGATTCGTCCGCTACCGCCGAGCAGATGGTGGCCGCCCTCACGCGCTGACCCCTGGCCCTGCGGTTTGGCGCCAAACGGCAACTCACACGCTCGGCGTCGTGGGGTTTGGCACGAAACCGCACGCCCACGGCGTACGGCCGCCCGGGAACCCTTCACCCTCCCGCTAGGGTTCAGGTATGCCCCAGGAGCAGAAGCAACCACGTCGTTCCTCGGAGACCGAGGAGGTCACCGAGGAGGTCGTGGAGACCGATGTCGCGGAACGCAAGGAAGCCCTCGACGACGACGTGGACGCGATCCTCGACGAGATCGACGAAGTGCTCGAATCCAACGCCGAGGACTTCGTGAAGTCGTTCATCCAGAAGGGCGGGGAGTGACCGCGTGAGCGATCCTCGCCTCTCGACCGCTTTTCTCACCCCGGGCTCGGCGTCCTTCTCCGACTTCCTCGCGGTCGAGGCACCCGATCTTCTGCCGTCGCGGCGCGCCGTACCGGCGGGTGACGCATCGCAGCTCGCGCCGCACGGTACGACGATCGTCGCCGCGACGTTCGTCGGCGGCGTCGTGATGGCCGGCGACCGTCGCGCGACGATGGGCAACGTCATTGCTCAGCGCGACATCCAGAAGGTCTTCCCGGCCGACGAGTACTCCTGCGTGGGCATCGCCGGCTCGGCCGGTCTCGCCGTCGAGCTCGTCCGGCTCTTCCAGACCGAGCTCGAGCACTACGAGAAGATCGAGGGCACCACGCTCTCCATGGACGGCAAGGCCAACCGGCTCGCCACCTTGATCCGGTCGAATCTCGGCCTTGCCATGCAGGGGCTGGCCGTCGTACCGCTGTTCGCCGGGTTCGACCTGCGCGCGGAGCAGGGTCGGATCTTCTCGTACGACGTCACCGGTGGACGCTACGAGGAGACCTCGTTCCACGGGGTCGGCTCCGGTTCGATGTTCGCAAGGGGATCGTTGAAGAAGCTCTACCGCGACGACCTCGACGAGGAGGGCTGCGTGACCGCGACGGTCCAGGCCCTCTACGACGCCGCCGACGACGACTCGGCCACCGGCGGCCCGGACCTGACCCGGCGCATCTTCCCGGTCGTTCAGGTCGTCACGGCACACGGCTGCCGGCGACTCGCTGACGGCGAGGTCGCCGCGATCGCCGACCGTGTCCTCGCCGCCAGGATGACCCGACCGGACGGCCCCGCGGCCGCGCTGACCTGAGTCGCGGAGGACAACCATGAGCATGCCTTTCTACGTCTCGCCCGAGCAGGTCATGAAGGACCGCGCAGACTTCGCCCGCAAGGGCATCGCCCGGGGGCGGTCGGTGGCGGCGGTGCAGTACGCCGACGGCATCCTGTTCGTCTCGGAGAACCCCTCGCAGGCGCTCCACAAGGTCTCGGAGATCTACGACCGCATCGCGTTCGCCGCCGTCGGCCGCTACAACGAGTTCGAGAACCTCCGCATTGCCGGCGTACGGCTCGCCGACATGCGCGGCTACGCCTACGACCGGCGCGACGTCACCGGTCGCGGACTGGCCAATGCGTACGCGCAGACACTGGGCACCATCTTCTCCTCCGGCGGCGAGAAGCCCTACGAGGTCGAGATCTTCGTGGCGGAGGTCGGTGAGGACGCGAGCCAGGACCAGGTCTACCGGCTGACGTACGACGGTCAGGTCGCCGACGAGCACCGGTTCGCGGTGATGGGCGGGGCTGCGGACGTCGTGTCGACGTACCTGCGTGAGCACTACCAGGAGGGCGCTCCGCTCGCCGAGGCCCTCGCCGTCGCCACAGCAGCACTCGGCCATTCGGTCGACGACAAGGGCGCGAGCAGCGAGCGGGTGATCCCGATCGAGCACCTCGAGGTCGCCGTACTCGACCGGACGCGGAGTCAGCCGCGGAAGTTCGTGCGACTGGTAGGGGCGCGCCTGCGGGCGCTGCTCGGTGAGCGCGGCCCGGCGACCCCTTCAGCCCCCGAGCCAGGGGATGGCGAGCCGGGCACGTTCGCGACGGGGTCGGCGGCCGATGAACCGGCCGACCCGACCGACCGGGCGAACGGACGTACGCCGCGCGTGGACCACCCGGCGACCGAAGAGCCGCCGGTGGCCCCTCCGGTCACCCCCCCGGATCGCTCCGAGCCGCCCACGCCGGCAGACCCGGTGCGGCCGCCACAACCCGCGCCTCCGACCGAGCCGTCTCCCGCCGGCCCGCCGGACGGACCCGATCCGCACGACCCGCCACCCCCCGAGCCCGGCCAGATCCGTTCGTGACCATCTCGCGGCTCCTACTGGGCTAAGCAGGTCGGCCTCCTCCTCCTCCTCCTCCTCCTCCTCCTCCTCCTCCTCCTCGTGCGGTTTGGCGCCAAACCACAGCATTTCGGGACCATCGACCGCGGCATTGCGCCAAACCGGGCCTCACGGACCGGTAGATATCCACAGGCTACGAGATTCAGTGTTTACATCTGTTTGCGTGCGGAAGCCTTCGTACATGACTGATGACGATGAACCGGTCCGCGGAGAGATCCGGCTGGCCGACTACCGCAGAGTGAGCCATGGGCTGTACGTGAAGAAGCGGGCCGACCTGACTGAGTGGGATGAGTTCCTGCGTGACCTTCGGGCAATCCAACTCGTCCTGCCGAAAGGCGCGGTGTTCACACACCTCACCGCGGCGAAACTCTTGGGATGGCAGCTGCCAAAGAAGATCGAACAGACGCCGTTCTTCGCGTCGGTCCGGGGCAAGGCGACGTGTCCAAGGCGACCCGGCCTGATCTGCTCCCGGCTCACGAACGAGTCGAAGACATCGAAGTGCCACGGTCTGCCGGTCGACTCCGCCGAGGAGATCCTCCTCCGCGCTGCCCGGGACTTGGGGGTCTTGGACCTGGTCATCATGATCGACTCGGCCCTGCGGCTCGGACACCTCAAGCGGGCGAGGATGCGTGCCCTGCTGGAATCGGGCCGTCCCGGCGTACGGCGACTGCGAGCGGCGTACGCGCTGGCCGACAAAAAGGCGGAGTCGGGTGCCGAATCCGTGCTGAGGGCATTCGCTCTGATCATGGACGTGCCGGTCGACTCGCAGGTGAAGCTCCACGACGCGGGCGGCGCCCTGCTCGGCATTGCGGACCTCAAGATCCGCAGTAGCCCTCACCTGCTCGAGTACGACGGCGAGGACCACCGTACGGCGAAGCAGCACGCGAAGGACCTGCGTCGAGAACGGGGCCTTGTCTCAGCCGGCTACTTCCGCCATGGCTACACCTTGGACGACCTGCTGAACCACTCCTTGACGGTCATGCACGAGCTCGATCGACTTCTGGGCCGTCCCCACCACCTCGGGCGGATCCGACTCTGGCGTGGTCTGGTGAGCGAGTCGCTCTACTCGGAGCCCGGCCGTGCTCGCGTGATGAACCGCTGGCGACGGCAGATGGGAGGATTCGACTGGTGCGGCACGGCGTGAGCCGGGCCACCGGCTTTCATCGGTTTGGCGCCAAACCGCACGCCATGCGCCCAGCGGGACCACCCCTAGCGGCCTAGGCTGACCACATGGACCGGCGCATCTTCGGCATCGAGAACGAGTACGGCGTGACGTGCACGTTCCGCGGGCAGAGACGGTTGAGCCCGGACGAGGTGGCCCGCTACCTGTTCCGCAAGGTGGTGAGCTGGGGCAGGAGCAGCAACGTCTTCCTCCGCAACGGCGCCCGGCTTTACCTCGATGTCGGCAGCCACCCCGAGTACGCGACGCCCGAGTGCGACGACATCGTGGAGCTCGTCACCCACGACAAGGCGGGAGAGCGCGTCCTCGAAGGCCTGCTTCAAGACGCCGAACAGCGGCTCCATGACGAGGGGATCGCGGGCGACATCTACCTGTTCAAGAACAACACCGACTCGGCCGGCAACTCCTACGGCTGCCACGAGAACTACCTCGTCGGACGTGCCGGCGAGTTCACGCGCCTGGCCGACATCCTGATCCCGTTCCTGGTGACGAGGCAGATCATGGTCGGGGCCGGCAAGGTCACGCAGACACCACGAGGAGCGTCGTACAGCGTCAGCCAACGTGCCGAGCACATCTGGGAGGGCGTCTCCAGCGCCACAACCAGGAGCCGGCCGATCATCAACACGCGCGACGAACCGCACGCCGACGCCGAGCGGTTCAGGCGGCTGCATGTGATCGTCGGTGACTCAAACATGAGCGAGGCGACCACGCTGCTCAAGGTCGCCAGCTGCGACCTCGTTCTCAGGATGATCGAGGAGGGGGTCGTGATGCGCGACCTCTCCTTGGAGAACCCGATTCGCGCGATTCGCGAGATATCGCACGACATGACCGGTCGCCACCAGGTTCCGGCTCTCCAACGGGCGCGAGGCGAGTGCGTTGGACATCCAGGGCGAGTACCTCGCCAAGGCGCGTGACTTCGTCGACAGGCGCAGCATCAGCACGCCGACCATCGAGCGTGTCCTCGACCTCTGGGAGCGCAGCCTCAAGGCCGTCGAGTCCGACGATCTGAGCCTGATCGAGCGCGAGATCGACTGGGTCATCAAGTGGAAGCTCATCGACAGCTACCGTGCCAAGCACGGCCTGCCCCTCGGTCATCCCCGGATCCAGCAGCTCGACCTCGCCTACCACGACATCCACCGCGAACGCGGGCTCTACTACCTCCTCGAGCGACGGGGAGCGGTGGCCAGAGTCACCAGTGACCTCAAGATCTTCGAGGCCAAGTCCGTACCGCCACAGAACACTCGCGCTCGGCTTCGGGGTGAGTTCATCCGGAAGGCGCAGGAACGTCGACGCGACTTCACTGTCGACTGGGTTCACCTCAAGCTCAATGACCAGGCGCAGCGAACCGTGCTCTGCAAGGACCCTTTCCGAGCCCACGACGAACGAGTTCAGCGGCTCATCGACGGCATGTAAGGCTGCACCTCAGCACCTGACGGATCCTTCGCCTTCGGGTCGCGCGGTTTGGCGACAAGCCGCACGTCCGATGGCCCCGGAGTTGCGGTCTTGCGCCAAACCGCAGGCCACGGGCCTGCGAACAGGAGGACGGGCGACGACGTTGGGTGACGGACTGGCCGGTAGGGTGTCGGCGGCCGTTCGAAAGAAGATCCCACGACAGACCCGAGGACCCGCATCCGTGTCACGACGCGCAACGACCGCCCGACGCCGTACGGCGCGCCTGCTCGCCCTGCTGATTGCCGGCGCCCTGGCGTTGACCGCCTGCGGCGACGATGGGGGTGAGGGCAGTGTCGAGACAGCCGACGGGCTGAGCGCGGTCACCATCAGCGGCGACTTCGGAAGCGAGCCGAAGGTCGAGTGGAAGGCCCGGATGCAAGCCGACGATCTCGAGTCCGAGGTGCTTGTCGAAGGTGACGGCGCGGAGCTGAGGGATGGGGACCAGGTCTTCACCCGGATGATTCTGGGAAACGGCTACAGCCAGACGACGGTGTACTCAACGTTCGGCAAGGACGCCCAGCCGGACGTGCTCCCGGTCGGCGACGACCTCTCGGCCGCGCTGAAGGAGGCGCTCGAGGGGCACGCTCTCGGCACCAGGGTCGCCGTAGCCGCGCCTCCGGATGACGCATTCGGTGAGGGCGGCAATCCCGAGCTCGGCATTGGCAATGCCGATCCGGTGCTCTTCGTCGTCGACCTCGTCGACACGCTGCCGAGCAGCCCCGACGGGGCCGAGCAGAATCCAGCCGGCTGGGCACCGAAGGTCAACGAGAAGGACGACAAGCCGGAGTCCTTCGACTTCAAGGGCACCCCGAAGCCCGACGGCAAGCTCCGCGTCACGACGCTCATCGAGGGCACCGGCGAGAAGGCCGAGAACGGTCAGACGGTCTACGTCAACTACCTCGGCCAGGTGTACGACGGCAGGAAGCCGTTCGACTCGTCGTACGCCAAGGGTCAGCCCTTCCCCTTCACTCTCGGCAAGGGCGAAGTCGTGAAGGGCTGGGACCGGGGCCTCCAGGGCATCCCCGTCGGCAGCCGAGTGATCATCGCGATCCCGCCGAGGCTCGGCTACGGAGAGCAAGGCAACGAGCAGGCCGGCATCAAGGGCACCGACACGCTGTACTTCGTGGTCGACCTGTTGGCGGCTCTGTAGAAACAACAACTCACGGTTTGGCGCCAAACCGCAGGCTAAGGTCGCGGTGACTCGCGGCTTGGCGCCAAACCGCGAGGGGACGGCGCCTCGAAGGTACGGTGACCCGGGCGGCAACCAGGAGGGGAGGCCAGCATGACCGCGAGCCGGACCGAACGCCTCGTCAACCTCCTGATCATGCTGCTCGTCCAGCGCCGGGCGGTGGGCAAGGACCGGATCCGGGAGATTCTCTACCCGGGTTCCACCCAGGACGCCTTCGAGCGGATGTTCGACCGAGACAAGGAGGAGCTCAGGTCGATCGGGGTACCGATCGAGCTGGTGCCGCTCGACGCCTACTTCGATGACGAGGTGGGCTATCGGATCAAGCCGTCGGAGTTCGCGCTGCCCGACATCGAGCTCACCTCCGACGAGGCGGCGGTCGTCGGGTTGGCCACGAAGGTCTGGGAGCACTCCCGCCTCGCCGAGGCTACGACGCAGGCCGTGCGCAAGCTGACGGCGTACGGCGTGGATGTCGACGTCGCGGCCCTGGACCTGATGGAGGCACGCATCGGCGCCGACGAGCCGTCATTCGACGTCTTCTGGGCTGCCGCGCTCGAGCGCACTCCGGTCGCCTTCGACTACTCCCGCGGCGGCGGTCCCGTCCGCACGCGGCACCTCCAGCCGTGGGGTGTGGTGCGCTACTCGGGGCGCTGGTACGTCGTCGGCTACGACACCGACCGGGAGGACGAGCGGATCTTCCGCCTCTCCCGTGTCGCCGGCACCGCGAGGCTCGTCGGGAGACCGGCGAGCTACGCGATCCCGGAGGGCACCGACATCCGTGCCATCGCCGAGCGTCTGGCGCCCGCGCCGCCGACCGAGTCCGCGGTGGTGCTCGTCCGCACCGGAGCGGGCGCCACGCTGCGCCGCCGGGCGGCGACGACCGCGCACGAGGTCGAGGGGCCCGGCGACCAGGCCTGGGACCGGCTCACGCTCCCACCGGGCACCTGGTCGGCCGACGAGCTGCTCACCTTCGGGTCCGACGTCGTCGTGGAGGGGCCCGAGTCCCTTCGCGCGGCCGTCGTCGCCCGACTGGAAGCCGCGGCGCAGCAGGCGGGACGGCGATGAACGCGCAGACCTCCGGGGAGCAGGTACGGCGCCTGCTCCAGCTCGTCCCGTATCTCCACGCACGTCGCGGAGTTCGGCTCCACGACGCAGCCAAGGCGCTGGGAGTCACGCCGCAGCAGCTCCTCGCCGACCTCAAGGTGCTGCTGATGTGCGGTTTGCCGGGCGGCTACCCCGACGACCTGATCGACGTCGATCTGGAGACCCTCGAGGTCGAGGACGAGGAGACGGGTGAGGTCATCACCGTCAACGGCGTCATCTCGGTCAGCAATGCCGACTACCTCTCCAGGCCACTGCGGCTCACCCCGACGGAGGCGAGCGCCCTGATCGTGGCGCTGCGCACCCTTCGGGCGAGCGCGGCGAGCGAGACGAGAGAGGTCGTCGATCGCACTCTCGCCAAGCTGGAGAGCGCCGCCGCCACCCGCACGCCACCCGTCGAGAACGCCGACGCACCCGACCCGCTCGCCGACCTCCGCATTCTCCTCGACCGGGCCGTAGCCGTGCATCGACAGGTCCGGATCACCTACTACGTGCCCACCCGCGACGAGGAGTCCGAGCGTGTCGTCGACCCGCTCGAGGTGCAGTCACGCGGTGGCGCGACGTACCTGCGCGCCTTCTGCCACAGCGCCGAGGCTCCCCGGCTCTTCCGGCTCGATCGGGTCCACGACGCCGAGCTGCTCGACACGCCGATGACGACCGAGCCGGACCGACCCTCGGCGGCGTCCCCCTTCACCTTCGAGACGGCCGCGGACGCCGAGGTCGTGACCCTCCGGCTGGCGCCGGCGGCGCGTTGGGTGACCGAGTACTACCCGGTGGTCGACGTACGACCTCGACGCGGCGGCGTACTCGAGGTCGACCTCGCCGTCTCGGACGAACGGTGGCTCCGTCGCCTGCTCCTGAGGCTTGCACCACACGCCGAGGTGATCGCGCCCGATGGGTACGCCGAGCAGTTCGCGTCCGCCGTACGCGCAGCGTTGGACCGCTATCGATGACACCCGCGTAGAGTGGGGAGTGCGCCACCCGTCAGGACCTTCAGCAACAGAGGATGACCCATGCAACCATTCGCCATCGCCGGTCTCGGTACCACCGAGCTGCTGCTCATCCTGGCCGTCATCATCTTGCTGTTCGGCGCCGCGAAGCTCCCCGACCTGGCCCGAGGCAGTGGTCGCGCGCTCCGGATCTTCAAGGCCGAGACCAAGGGCCTCACCGAAGACGATGACGACCTGAAGACCCCCGAGCAGCGCGAGATCGACTCGCGCAACCAGGGCTTCACCGACGGCCAGCAGCACCGGGGCGAGGCCACCGGCAGCACCGGCAGCGACCGCGCCTGACCCGTCACGCCCGAAGTAACGGCACGAGGTGGCGATCGGCGGCTTCCTCCGCATGCTGCGGGGGGCTCCTGAGCAGCCTGTAGGACCCGACGGGCGGATGGCTCTCGGAGACCACATTCGCGAGTTGCGCGCGAGGCTGCTGCGCAGCGTGCTGGTCCTGATCGGGCTCTTCGCCGTGGCTCTGGTCTTCTACAACCAGCTCCTCGAGCTGATCATGGATCCCTACAACCAGGCGCAGGAAGCGCTCGGTGGTCAGGTGAGGACCGAGGCTTACGTCAAGGGCGCCACCGGCCCGCTGATGTTGCAGCTCAAGACCTGCGGCATCGCAGCGATCGTCGCGTCGAGCCCGTTCTGGCTGTACCAGATCTGGGCTTTCATCATGCCGGGGCTGCACTCGAACGAGAGGAGGTGGACGAGGGTCTTCACCGCCGTTGCGGGGCCCTTGTTCATCGTCGGTGTCGCGACGTGCTACTACGTCCTGCCGAAGGGTCTCGAGGTGCTCATCGGGTTCACGCCTGCAGACATGAGCAACCTGGTCGAGTTCGGCGAGTACTTCAGCTTCCTGACGCGGATGATGCTGGTCTTCGGGATCGGGTTCGAGATCCCGCTGTTCGTGGTGCTGTTGAACCTCGCCGGCGTCGTGTCCGGCAAGCAGATCGGCAAGTACCGGCCGTGGATCATCATCGGGACGTTCGTCTTCGCCGCCGTGGCCACGCCGTCGACGGACCCGTTCAGCATGATGATGCTCGGCCTGCCGATGCTCGTGCTCTTCGTCGTCGCGGAGATCCTCTCCCGGGCGATCGACCGCGCGCGCGGCCGACGTACCGCCTCGACCGAGCAGTGGGGCGACGACGAGGTCTCGCCCCTTTGATCTCGCCGTCGCATGCGGTGGACCCCTTCGACCTGCCCGACTGGCTCGGTGTCGAGGAGGTCACCTGGAGCCCGGACCGTGGCATCCGGTGCGGCCACCTGGTCGCGGGCTCGCTCGCGGCTTCGAGCGGTTCGCTGCGGTGCGACCTGCTCGCGGTCGACCAGGCCTACCGGCGTCCCGTGGCCGACGACGACACCCGCGTCCGGGCGCACCAGGCCTGGCACCACGGACAGCTCCATCTGGTCGAGCACGACGGACACCTCACCCTCGCCGTCCCCGGTCGCGACTTCACCTCCGACCGGATCCTCGACGCCATCGGGAGGTTCGCGCGGGCGGTGGGTGCATCTGAGAGCCGGTACGCCGTGTTGCTGCGGCTCGGCGGGCGCTGACCCCGCCGTTTTGCGCCAAGCCGCACGTCGGAGGCCCGCCGGCTTGCGGTTTGTCACCAAACCGCAGGCCACGGCGCCTGCGGAAGCCTGCCGCCCGGAGGGCCGGCCGCCAGGTATCGTCCGGGCGTGACCTCGGAGATCGCGATGCTCACCAACCCGACCGCCGGCAAGGGCCGCGCGGGGCGGGCACGGGATGCCGCGCTCGAGGTGCTGGGCGGCGCCGGGCTGGCCGTCCAGAGTCTCGAGGGGCGCGACGCAGACGATGCGCTCGACATCGCGCGCAAGTGCGTTGCCGACGACTTCGAGACGCTTGTCGTCTGCGGCGGCGACGGCATGGTCCATATCGCGGCCCAGGCGCTCGCCGGCACCCGCACCAGGCTCGGGGTGATCCCCGCCGGCACCGGCAACGACTTCGCCCGCTACTTCGACCTGCCTCGCAAGGACCCCGCGGCGGCGGCCCGGCGGATCGTCGACAACCGGACACGGGCGGTCGACCTCGCCCGCACGGGAGCGACGTACTTCGCGACCGTCATGGCCGCGGGCTTCGACGCCGTGGTCAACGAGCGCGCCAACGCGATGACCTGGCCCGGAGGCCAGATGCGCTACAACATCGCCACCATCGCCGAGCTCCGCACCTTTCGCCCGCTGCCCTACACGCTCGAGCTCGACGGCGAGACCCGGCAGGTCGAGGCGATGCTGGTCGCGGTCGGCAACGGCCCGTCGTACGGCGGCGGCCTGCGCATGACCGAGGGCGCGGACGTCGACGACGGACTCCTCGACGTCGTCATCATCAAGTCGCTGAGCAGACTCGAGCTGGTCAGGACCTATCCCAAGCTGTTCAAGGGCACCCACACGGATCACCCACAGTACGAGGTGCACCGGGTCAGGACGACGACGATCGCGGCGCCCGGGGTGGTCGCATACGCCGACGGCGAGCGCATCGGTCCGCTGCCGCTCACCGTCGAGTGCGTGCCGGGCGCACTCACCCTGCTCGCCTGACCCCGTCCGAGATCACCACCACGACAGATCGACATCACATGACGACACCCGCCGAGCGCTACGCGACGTTCAAGGACGGCCAGCGCCATCCCGTGTTCACCGAGTTCGCCCGGCGGACGCCTTTCGAGCTCGACGACTTCCAGATCCGAGCCTGCCAGGAGATCGAGGACGGGCGCGGCGTACTCGTGGCCGCACCCACCGGATCGGGCAAGACGCTGATCGGCGAGTTCGCCGTACACCTCGCCCTCCGGACCGGGCGCAAGGCGTTCTACACGACGCCGATCAAGGCGCTGTCCAACCAGAAGTACAGCGACCTCGTCGAGCGGTACGGCGCCGACAGGGTCGGCCTGCTCACCGGCGACAACTCCGTCAACGGCGAGGCACCGATCGTGGTGATGACCACCGAGGTGCTGCGCAACATGCTCTACGCCGGCTCCCGCACGCTCACCGGCCTCGGGTACGTCGTGATGGACGAGGTGCACGATCTCGCCGACCGGGCCCGCGGCGCCGTGTGGGAGGAGGTCATCATCCACCTTCCCGAGTCGGTCTCGGTGGTCTCGCTGTCGGCGACGGTGTCCAACGCCGAGGAGTTCGGCGACTGGCTCGAGACCGTCCGCGGCGAGACGACCACGATCGTCGAGGAGCGTCGCCCGGTCCCGCTCTACCAGCACGTCATGGTCGGCAAGCGCATCGAGGACCTGTTCGCCTCCTCCGACGACGATGCGGCCGCCGGCTTCGTCCGCGAGGGAGCGCCGGTCAACGAGCAGCTGATGCGCATCGCCCGCGACGACTGGGCGTCCACCCGGCTGATGCGCGATCGGCGATCTCCGCGCAAGGGCCGGCCAGGCTCCTCCAAGAACCCCCGAGCCGTCGGCAACGGCCGCCGGGTCTGGATCCCCTCGCGCGTCGACGTCATCGAGCGGCTCGACCGGGAAGGCCTGCTCCCGGCCATCACCTTCATCTTCTCCCGCGCCGGCTGCGACGCTGCTGTCCAGCAGTGCCTGCGGGCCGGCGTACGCCTCACCACGCCGGAGGAGCGTGGCGAGATCGCGTCGTACGTCGAGCAGGCCTGCGCGCATCTGCCCCTCGACGACCTCGCCGCGCTCGGCTACCACGACTTCCTCGAGGGCCTCAGCCGAGGCATCGCCGCCCACCATGCCGGCATGATGCCGGTCTTCAAGGAGTGCGTGGAGGCGCTGTTCGTCCGCGGCCTGTGCAAGGCCGTCTTCGCGACAGAGACGCTCGCTCTCGGCATCAACATGCCGGCGCGGACCGTCGTCATCGAGAAGCTCACCAAGTACAACGGCGAGACGCACGCGGACATCACGCCGGGGGAGTACACGCAGCTCACCGGTCGCGCCGGACGGCGGGGACTCGACATCGAAGGCCACGCCGTGGTGCTGTGGCAGCCGGGCATGAACCCGCGTGAGCTGGCGGGTCTCGCGTCCACCCGTACCTACCCGCTCCGGTCGAGCTTCCGGCCGTCCTACAACATGGCGGTCAACCTGGTCCACCAGTTCGGCCGCGAGCGGTCGCGTGAGCTGTTGGAGCAGTCCTTCGCCCAGTTCCAGGCCGACCGCGCCGTCGTCGGGCTGGCGCGGCAGCAGCGCAAGGCCGAGGAGGCGCTCGAGGGGTACGCCGAGTCCGCCGCCTGCGACCGCGGCGACTTCATGGTGTATGCCGGGCTCCGGAGGCGGATCGGCGACATCGAGAAGGGAGCGTCTCGAGCCCGCAGGGTGGCACGGCGGGAGGACGTGGTCGCCTCGTTGCACGACCTGAGGCCTGGTGACGTCATCCACGTGCCGTCGGGGAGGTTCCGAGGCTTCGCGGTCGTGCTCGAGCCGGGGGTCGGGGACGAGCCGCGTCCCCAGGTCCTCACCGAGGAGCGGCAGGCCAGGCGGCTCGCGCTGCCCGACTTCCCCGAGCCCGTCGTCGCCCTCACCCGGATGCGGGTGCCGCGCAGCTTCAATCCGCGCAATGCCCAGCAGCGTCGCCAGCTGGCCGACCAGGTGCGGTCACGGACCCGCGACATCGACCCGCTGCGCCCGCCCCCGTCCGCGGCGCGCCGTACGACGAGCGGCGTGCGCGCGCCGGTCGGCGACGACGAGGTCACCAGGTTGCGCGCGGAGCTCAAGGCGCATCCGTGCCACGGCTGTCCCGATCGGGAGGAGCACGCGCGGTGGGCAGAGCGGTGGTTCAAGCTCGACCGCGACACCGAGACCCTGCGCCGGCGGATCGAGACCCGCACGAACACCGTCGCCCGGACCTTCGACCGGGTCTGCGCGGTGCTGGAGTCGCTGGGCTACCTGACGGAGGTGGAGGGCGTGACGGTGGTGACCGGCGAAGGGCGGCACCTGATGCGGCTCTACTCCGACTGTGACCTGGTGGCGTCCGAGGCGGTACGGCGTGGGCTGCTCGCCGGCCTGACGCCCACCGAGCTCGCCTCGGTGCTGTCCGTGCTCGCCTACGAGGCGCGGCGCGACGAGGGGTCACCCCGGCTGCCGAGCGCCCGTGTCCGGGAGGTCACCACGCAGCTCTACGCCCTCTGGAGAGAGCTCTCGGCGATCGAGAAGGACCACCGGCTCGACATCCTCCGCGAGCCCGACCGCGGCTTCGCGTGGGCGGCCTATCGATGGGCCGAGGGTGCCGACCTCGACGACGTGCTCGAGGGCACCGGCCTCGCCGCCGGCGACTTCGTCCGCTGGATGAAGCAGCTCATCGACCTGCTCGGCCAGGTCGCCGACGCCGCCGGCGACACCGACGGCGATCTGCGGCGCACCGCGCGGCGCTCCATCGACGCCCTTCGGCGGGGTGTCGTCGCCTACTCGGCGGTGGACTGACCGAGCCCGATGGCCTGCGGTTTGGCGCAAGACCGCAACTCGGAGGGCCGTCGACATGCGGTTTGGTGCCAAACGGCGCGCCCACGGGCGCGGACGCAGGCGACAACGCTCAGCGGGAGGACATGGCGTCGACGATGCGGGCGAGGGGGGAGTCGAGACCCCACTGCTCGCTGAGCGCCAGGACGGCCTCGTGGTCTGCCGGCGTACGGGGGAGCTCGGTCGACAGGTCGCCGAGATCGAGATGGCGGGCCACCGCCACTACCTCGGGGGCCACCGCGAGGTAGTCGGCCGCCGCCTTGATCTTGCCGCGGGGACCGGGCCCAAGGTCGGATGCGCCGTCGTCGGCGGCGGCCAGGATGCCGGCGATGTCGCCGAAACGACCGAGCAGCGTGGCCGCGGTCTTCTCACCGACACCTGCCACACCGGGCAGCCCGTCGGACGCATCGCCGCGAAGCGTCGCGAAGTCGGCGTACTGGGACGCCTCGACCCCGTACTTGTCCCTGACGACCTGGTTGGTCACGATCTCGTGCCGGCCGACACCGCGCGCGATGTAGAGAATGCGCACACGGGCCTCGTCGTCCACCAGCTGGAAGAGATCGCGATCACCGGTGACGACATCGACCGGCATGGCCGCGCCGGTCGCCAGGGTGCCGAGCACGTCATCGGCCTCGTACCCGTCCACGCCGACGACGCAGATCCCGAGCGCTGCGAGCACGTCGAGGATGATCGGCACCTGTCGCTCCAGCGGGTCCGGAACCTCCTCGACGTCGGGCTTGTCGCCAGGGGTGACGTACTCGACGCGGTGGGCCTTGTACGTCGGGAGGAGAGCGACCCGCCACGCCGGACGCCAGTCGTTGTCCCAGGCGCAGACCAGGTCGGTCGGGCGGTACTGCTTCACGAGACGAGCGATGAAGTCGAGCAGACCCCTGACCGCATTGACGTTCGTGCCGTCGGGACCCGGTGTCTCCGGGACGCCGTAGAACGCCCGGAAGTACATCGACGCGGTGTCGAGGACCAGCAGTCGCCGCTCCTCGCTGTCGCCTGCGCTGAGAGGTTCGCTCACCCCGGCATCCTGACATGCCGGGCCGTACGCCGGACGCCGCACCGCTGACGGACCACGGCCGCTACTGTGACCAGAGTGGAGGAGACCGATCGCCTGATCCTGCGCCTGCTCGGCGAGGACGGTCGCATGTCGTTCACCGACCTGGGCAAGTCCACCGGCCTCTCGACTTCGGCCGTGCATCAGCGGGTCAAGCGACTCGAGCGTCGCGGACTGATCCAGGGCTACGGTGCCCGGATCGACCACGACCAGATCGGCCTGCCGCTCACCGCCTTCGTCTCGATCACCCCGTTCGACCCCTCCGAACCCGACGACTACCCCGACCGGCTGTTCGGCATCTCGGCCATCGAGTCGTGCTGGTCGGTCGCTGGCGACGAGTCGTACATCCTCAAGGTCCGCGTCGGCACTCCGCGCGAGCTGGAGGACCTACTGGCCCGGATCCGCTCCGCGGCCAACGTCTCCACCCGTACGACGATCGTCCTCTCCACGCCGTACGAGAATCGCCCCGTCGGGGGCTGATCCGGGTGGTTCGGCATCGCCGGTCGGCGTGCGGTTTGGTGACAAACCGTAGGCCGGGGGACTGCTTGGTTGCGGTTTGTCACCAAACCGCGCTCCGCCGGGGCGCGGCTGGTACCCAGCGCGGCCGAGTAGCGGCGAATCCGGCGCGTCGGCCGGCGACACGCCGACGGCAGCCGCGAATTCTCGGAAATCTGCGCTCCGATGACGCCGCGCTGACCTGCGAAGACGCGCGTTTGTGCAGGTCAGAGGCGAGTTGACAGGCTGCACTTCGCGACGTTGGATCGTTGCTCGTTCGCCCGTGCAGTTCGTGGCTCGGGAGACCGGCCACCGAGTGGTCACGTCAGCGGCAGGGAGGCCACCTTGCCGGCAGACGCGGCCCACGGTCCCGGTCTCGCACCGCGAGGGCGGACGCGAGGGGAGCGGTCGCTCCCTAGACAACTTCCCGGGACAGGCAGCCAGTCGGCTCCGGGTTGGTCCGAAGGGCTGGTCGCTCCCCTCGCGTGCTGCAAAGGACCCGCCGCACGGGCGCCGCTTACCCTTTCCCCATGATCCGGCGCTCCCTGCTCGCTCTCGCGTCGGGCCTTCTCACCGCCCTGGCCTACGAGCCGCTGGCCTGGTGGCCCCTGCTGCTCGTCGGCATCACCGGTCTGGTGCTGATGACGTACGGCGTGACCTGGCGGCGAGCGCTGCTCCTGGGAGCCCTCTACGGGTCCGGGTTCATGGGCGTGCACCAGCTTTGGATGCGCTCGGTCGGGTGGGACGCCTGGGCGCTGATCGCCGGCCTCGAGCTGGCCTTCTTCGTGCCGATGGCCGCCGGCTGGGCCGTGGTGATGCGCCTGCCCGGCTGGCCCGTCTGGGTCACCGCCTGGTGGGTGGCGGTGGAGCAGTGGCGCACGAGTTGGCCGTTCGGCGGGATGCCCTGGGGCCGCGTCGCCTATGCGACGGCCGACTCGCCCTTCGCCTCCGCGCTCCCGTACCTCGGCAGCGTGGGTGTCGGCGCGCTCGTCGTGCTGGTCTGCGCCGTCCTGGCGTACGCCGTGCTGCATCGACGTGCGCAGCCGAGCCCACCCGCGCGGCAGCTGCTACTCGTGGGTGGCGCCCTGGTCGCCGCCGTCCTGCTGCCGGTCCTGATGCCCTGGACGGGACAGGTCGAGGGCACGAGCCGGGTGGCGGTCGTCCAGGGCGACGTCCCGGGTGATGGCACCAACATCCTCTTCGACCACATGCAGGTGTCCCGCAACCACATCGACGAGACGCTCCGGCTCGCCGAGCAGGTCGACGCCGGTCGGGAGCCGCGGCCCGACTTCGTGGTGTGGCCGGAGAACTCGACCGCGGTCGACCCCTTCCGCAACACCGAGCTCGACGCGGGGATCGCCCGGGTCGTGCGTGCCCTCGACGCACCTCTCCTGGTCGGCGCGATCGTCGACTCTCCGAGGAAGAACCAGGTGCTCAACCAGGGCATCGTGTGGCGGCCCGAGCTGGGTGCGGGGGAGCGCTACACGAAGCGCCATCCGGTGCCCTTCGGCGAGTACATCCCCTGGCGCGAGGTCAACCCGCTGACCTCACGCTTCGAGCGGTTCGCCATGATCAGCCGCGACATGGCCGCCGGCACCCGCCTCGACCCCCTGCCGATCGCCGGCACCCTGGTCGCCGACTCGATCTGCTTCGACATCGCCTACGACGACGGCATCTTCGCCCAGGTCCGCCGTGGCGCCCAGATGCTCGTGGTACAGACCAGCAACGCGACCTATATCAAGACCGAGCAGACCGACCAGCAGTTCGCGATCACCCGCGTGCGAGCGATGGAGACCGGACGCTGGGCGGTCGTCGCGGCGACCAACGGCGTCGCGGGGATCATCGGGCCCGACGGCTCGGTCGCGGCCCGCCTGCCCAAGCGGACGCCCGGGCACGCCAGCCACGAGGTCACCCTCACCTCGGCGGTACCGCCGTCGATCGCGCTCGCCCCCGTGATCTCCTGGCTGGCGGTCGCCACCGCCATCGGCAGCTGGCTGTACGCCGTCACGGCGCGCCGGCGGCTCCGCCACGGCCGGCGCGGATGGCCGGGCAGGCAGGATGTCCCGGTGACGACACGAGAGCTGGCCGCCAGGTGACTCCTGACGATCTCGGGAGCGATGGGAGCGAAGGGCCCGGCCGCGGCGTGATGGTGATCCCGACGTACAACGAGGCAACCAACCTGCCCTGGATCGTCGGTCGGCTGCGAGCCGCCCAACCCGACCTCGACGTACTCATCGTCGACGACAACTCGCCGGACGGCACCGGCCGGCTGGCCGACGAGCTCGCGGCCGGCGATGAGGCGGTGCGCGTCGTGCACCGCACTGAGAAGGCCGGCCTCGGTGCGGCGTACCTCAACGGCTTCGCGGTGGCGCTCGAGTGCGGCTACGACGTCATCGGGGAGATGGATGCCGACGGGTCCCACCAGCCCGAGCAGCTCAGGCGGCTCCGGGAAGCCTTGGCACGAGCCGACCTCGTCATCGGCTCCCGCTACGTGCCCGGCGGGTCGATCGTCAACTGGCCCAAATCACGTGAGCTGCTCTCCCGCGGTGGCAACCTCTACGTGCGGATGCTGCTCGGCATCCCCGTGCGTGATGCGACGGCCGGCTTCCGGCTCTTCCGCCGTACGACGCTCGAACGGATCGACCTGTCCTCCGTGCGGTCGACCGGTTACGTCTTCCAGACCGACCTCGCCCACCGGACCCTGCAGGCAGGCCTTCGCGTCGAGGAGGTGCCGATCGACTTCATCGAGCGGGTGCGAGGCGATTCGAAGATGTCCGGAGCGGTGGCGCGCGAGTCCCTCCGACGGATCACGGTGTGGGGGGTGCGCGAACGACTGGCCCGCGTTATGCGGCGGCTGGCATCCTTGAGGCGTGAGTGAATCCCAGGGGCGGCCGACCCGGTCCGGGCCTCGCCGCCCGCTGCGGCTGCGCTGGTGGCTGCTCGTCGTCGCGCTGGTCGTGGTGCCGCTCGCCGAGATCTACGTGCTGATCCAGGTCGGCCAGGTGATCGGCGTCTGGTGGACCATCCTGCTGCTCATCGCCGACTCGATCTTCGGGTCGTGGCTGATCAAGCGGGAGGGCGGCCGCGCGTGGAGCGCTCTCCGTGAGGCTCTCGAGTCCGGGCGGATGCCGGCACGCGAGCTCGCCGACGGAGCGCTGATCCTGGTCGGCGGGACCTTGATGCTGTCACCCGGCTTCGTCACCGACGCCTTCGGAATCCTGCTGATCCTGCCCTTCACTCGCCCGATCGCCCGGCGGATCCTCACCGGCGTGGTCGCTCGGCGCCTGACGGTCGCCGGTGTGCCCGGTGGGTTCGGCGGCATGGACGGCATGCGCCCACCCTCCCCGGGCTCGCCCGGTGGCAAGCGGCCCGGTGGCGACTCGTCGGGTGGCGGCCCGGACGTCGTCCCCGGCCGGGTCGTCGACTGAGTCGGCGGTCTCGTCGGTGCCGCGCCGCCGCGCTGCGGTTTGGTGCAAAACCGTGATGTCCGGGCGCTCGGACCTGCGGTTTGACGCCAAACCGCACGGTGCCGGCGACTCGGCAGGGGGCCTGGCCAAGGGCCGAGCCTCAGGCGGTACGACGCTTCTTGGCGTTGGCGCGGTGCAGGTGCGCCGGACCGATCTCACCACCGCGGAGCAGTTCGAGCCGCTCCTTGAGGATATCCTCGAGCTCGGGAACCGACCGGCGCTCGAGCAGCATGTCCCAGTGTGTTCTGGCCGGCTTCTCGGCCTTCTCCTCCGGCAGGATGCCCGCCGTGCTGAGCCCGACCGCACCGCAGCGTGGGCACTCCCAGTTGGCCGGGACGTCGGCCTCGACCGACATGGTGATCTCGAAATTGTGACCCTGAGGGCACTGGTAGCCGACCTGCTGGCGCGCGGCGAACTCGATGCCGCGCTCGTCCTCGAAGCTCTGGCCGCCCAGTCGGGCACCTCTCAATGTGCGCTCCGCCATGGTGGAGCCACCTCCGTCGTCTTGTTTCCCCGTGGAACCTGTCCGACGTACGCCGCCCGGACCGGCCGTGGTACGCCGATCAGCCGGTGCCTTGCGGCATGCGTCTAACTGATCAGACGTAGGTCCAACGCTTCTAAGACGCGAAATGGTTCCACGAGGTTCAATTGGTCTACGTCACACAGCGGCCCAGCGGGCCGGTCCAGCGCTTCATCGAGTGTCGCAGGCGCTCCGCCTGGCCTGCGGTTTGGTGCAAGACCGCAGCTCCGGTCCCTCGGGACGCGCGGTTCGGCGCAAAACCGCGAGCCCACGGCGAGCCGGTCAGACCACCCGCGGCACCGCGTTGCCCGCATCACGGATCCCCTTGGCGGTGTCAACCCTCGACAGGATGAGGCCGCCGACGACGAAGAAGACGATCAGGGCGAAGATCGCGGGTCGGTATGAGTCGGTCAGCTGGTAGATCACGCCGAAGACGAGGGTGCCCAGCCAGGAGGTGCCGCGGTCCATGGCGTGGTAGAAGCTGAAGAACTCTCCCTCCTTGCCGCGTGGGATGAGGAGGGAGAAGTAGGAGCGAGCCAGTGCCTGGGTGCCGCCGAGGACCACGCCGATGGCGATCGCGAGCAGGATGACCGGGATGAGCTGCTCCCTCGGGATTACCAGGCCGGCCGTCACGATGCCCATCCAGATCGCCAGGCCGGCGAGGATCACCCGCTTGCTGCCGAGAGCGCCGGCGAGCCTTCCGAACAGGATCGCGCCGCCGATGGCGACGAACTGGACGAGCAGATAGATGCCGAGAGCGGTGCCGAGACTGAAGCCGAGCTCCTCCGTGACGTAGACCGACGCCTGCGAGATGACCGTCTGGATGCCGTCGTTGAAGAAGAGGTAGGCAAGGAGGAAGGTGAGGGCGACCGGGTAGCTACGGAGCTCCTTCACCGTGATCCAGAGCTGCCCGAAGCTCCGAGCGAGGACGCCACCGCTCACCGGCTCGACATCGGCCGGGGGGCGGTTCGAGATGCCCCGGAACGGGATGAAGGTGAATGCCGCCCACCAGACCGCGGCCGAGAGCATCGAGATTCGTACGGCGGTGCCCTCCGACATCCCGAACGTGTCGTGGAGGGTGACCAGGACGAAGTTGGCGGCGAGGAGCAGCCCTCCACCGGCGTAGCCCATTGCCCATCCGCGCGAGGAGACGGCGTCCCGCTCCTCGGTCGTCGAGATCAGTGGCAGCAGGGCGTCGTTGAAGACCGCGGCCGCCGCGAAGCAGAAGTTCGCGACGAGGAACGAGAACACGCCGAGCTGCCAGTTGTCACCGGTGACGAAGAAGAGCAGTGACGCGGCCACTGCCCCGGCCCAGGCGAACCCCGCGAGGAGGTCCTTCTTCCGCGAGGTGCGGTCCGCCACCGCGCCGAGAAGAGGCAAGAAGGCCGCACCGAGGATCGTCGAGGTGGTCACGACGAAGGGCGGCAGCGATCCGGGAGCGATCGAGATGCCGAGGAGGGAGATCCGGTCGTCGACAGCGGCTTCCTCGGCGATCGCAATCAGGTAAGGCCCGAACAGCACGCCGGCGACGGTCGTCGCGAACGCGCTGTTCGCCCAGTCGTAGAAGTACCACGAGCGCTGCTCCCGCTTGCGTGCCGCTGGCAGCCCCCGCAGGTCGGCGATACCCCCGGGATCACTCGCGTTCATCGCGTTCCTTCCATCGACCGCTCTCGCTGAGCACGGACCTGAGTATGTCGGTGCGATCGGTCATCAGGCCGTCGACACCGCGGTCGACCAGCAGGCGCATCTCCTGCGGGTCGTCGATCGTCCAGACATGGACGGGCACGCCCACGGCGTGGGCGCGGCGTACCAGGCCGGTCGTGGCGACCGTTATCGGTCCGCGCCGGTGAGGGATCTGCAGCGCGTCCACCCGCGCGCCGGTGAGCGCGCGGGCAAGACGGCCGCTGGGCAGCAGCCGGAAGGCCAGCACCTCCAGAGGGCTCGCGCTGGTCGGCACGCGGTGACCGGTCAGACGCCGGAAGTCGCGCATGCGCCGAGCCGAGAAGGACCCGACGAGGACCCGGTCGTGAGCGTTCTCGGCCTCGATGAGATCGGCGAGCGGCCGCACGGCCGAGTCGGACTTGACGTCGACGTTGAAGCAGGCCCGGGGCAGTTCGCGGAGCAGCTGCGTCATCGTCGGGATCGGCTCTCGGCCGGCGATGCGCGCGCGCCGTACCTCGGCCGCCGTCAGATCCTCGATGCGACCTCGGCGGTCCGTGACGCGGTCGAGGACATCGTCGTGGAAGGCGATCAGGACGCCGTCACGGGTGGCATGGACATCGGTCTCGAGGTAGTCGAAGCCGAGCTGATAGGCATGCCGGAAGGCGGCGAGGGTGTTCTCGAGCCCGAGGAGCTCGGGGTGGGTGGCACCTCCGCGATGGGCGAACCCGACGACCACCTCCCGCCCCGGGGGGCCCGAATGAGGGTCGTCGAGGTAGCGGAATCCGGTCTTCGCCCGCCCCCTGCTGCGTGTCACGGAGGAAGTATCGCCCGCGACGCGGTCGGGGGAGTAACTTCGCAGGATGGAGTCGTTGTCGTGTCCTGTGTGCGGTGCCGAGATGAACCGCCGAGCCCGTGGGCTCACCTACGCCAGCCAGTGCCCGGACGGCCACGGGGTGTTCCTCCAGCGCGCCGACCTCGGCAGCCTCGTCGAGGCGGAGAGCGACTGGCACAGCCGCGCCGTCACCGACACCGCGACCTTCCCCCGCATCACCGGCGACACTCCGCCGCCCCGTCCGGTCCGCGTGCGCTCCTGGGTGGAGACGCTCTTCGAGTAGTCCCGCGGCCCGGTTCGTTCCCGCGCGGATTGGCGTAAAGCCGCAATCGCGCACCCATCAGTCTTGCGGTCTTGCACCAAACCGCAGGCCAACAGCGCCAGGCGCCCCGGCCGGCCGACCGTCAGATATCGCGGAAGGGCTCGATACTGGCGCCGAGGGTGTTGAGCCGCTCGGCGAGGTCCTCGTAGCCCCGGTGGATCACGTACGTCGACCGGAGCACCGAGGTGCCCTTCGCGGCGAGCATGGCGAGCAGGATGACGACGGCCGGGCGGAGGGCCGGGGGGCACATGACCTCGGTCGAGGAGAAGTGGGTCGGGCCCTCGATCATCACCCGGTGCGGATCGAGCAGCTTGACCTGGCCGCCGAGCTTGCTGAGCTCGGTGAGGTAGATCGCCCGGTTCTCGTACACCCAGTCGTGGAGCAGCGTCTGGCCGGTCGCGACCGCGGCGATGACGGCGAAGAACGGCAGGTTGTCGATGTTGAGACCCGGGAACGGCATCGGGTGGATCTTGTCCAGGGGAGCCCGGAGGACCGACGGGTGGGTGGTGATGTCGACGAGTCGGGTGTGGCCGTTGGCGGCGACGTACTCCTCCGAGCGCGTGTAGTCGAAGCCCATCTCCTCCAGCGTCGCGAGCTCGATCTCGAGGAACTCGATCGGCACCCGGCGGATGGTGATCTCGGAGTCGGTCACGATGGCCGCGGTCAGCAGCGACATCGCCTCGATCGGGTCCTCGCTCGGGGCGTAGTCGACGTCGACGTCGATGTTCTCGCGGCCGGTGACCCGCAGGGTCGTCGTGCCGATGCCGTCGACGTCGACCCCCAGGCGCTGCAGGAAGAAGCAGAGGTCCTGCACCATGTAGTTGGACGATGCGTTGCGGATCACCGTGGCGCCGGGCCTCAGCGCGGCGGCCATGAGCGCGTTCTCGGTGACCGTGTCGCCGCGTTCGGTCAGCACGATGGCCCGCTGCGGGTGCACGGACGAGTCGACGGTCGCGTGGTAGTTGCCGTCCGTCGCCTTGACCTCCAGGCCGAAGGGACGCAGGGCCGCCATGTGCGGCTCGACGGTGCGCGTGCCGAGGTTGCATCCGCCGGCGTACGGCAGGTCGAAGTGCTCGGCGCGGTGCAGCAGCGGGCCGAGGAACATCAGCACCGAGCGGGTACGACGCGCCGCGGCCTCGTCGATGTGCTCGAGGTCGAGCACGGCAGGCGGCACGATCTCGAGGTCGCCGTCGTCTCCGATCCACCGGGTCTGCACGCCCAGGCTGTTGAGCACCTCGAGCAGACGGTTGACCTCCTCGATGCGCGCGACCTTGCGCAGCGTCGTACGCCCCCGATTGAGCAGCGACGCGCAGAGCAGTGCGACGCCGGCGTTCTTGGAGGTCTTCACGTCGATCTCGCCCGAGAGGCGGGTCGGACCCGTGACCCGCAGGTGCAGCGGCCCCGCACCGAGCGCGACGATCTCGGAGTCGAGCGCGGCGCCGATCCGCGCGATGGTCTGCAGCGAGAGGTTCTGGTGACCCTTCTCGATGCGGTTGACCGCGCTCTGTGAGGTGTTGAGCTTGCCGGCGAGCTGCTGCTGGGTGAGCCCGCGGTGCTTGCGGGCGTCGCGGATGAGGTTGCCGATGCGGCCCTGGTAGTCGTCAGCCATGAACCGGACGGTATCTCAGATATGAGATAGTCGGAACTCGCCGCGCGCACTCTGAGATGCCTCGATGGTAAGGGCACGGCATAGCCTGCCGGTGAGCACCGACTCGGCTCGGACGGACCCAACAAGAAACGGGGATTGGCGTGGCGGAAGGCACCGGTCCCACTGTGCGCGCGCTGATGACCCTCGAGCTGCTCTCGACGCATCCGGGCCTCACGGCCGATCGCCTCGGGGAGCGCCTCGGCGTCTCGGAGCGTGCGGCCCGCCGGTACGTCGCGATGCTGCGTGACGCCGGTATCCCGGTGGAGTCGGTCCGCGGGCCGTACGGCGGCTACCGGCTCGGGCGCGGGCTGCGACTGCCGCCCCTCGTCTTCACTGCCGGCGAGGCGCTCGGCCTGGTGATGGCGGTGCTCGACGGACACCACGCGGCCGGCGACCCGCAGGACCCGGTCGGCAGCGCCGTCGGCAAGATCATGCGGTCCCTGCCGACGGCCGTCGCGGCCCAGGCGGAGGCGGTGCGGCGCGGTGCGGCGCCGGTGCCCGACCGCTCGGCGGCCCGACCCGAGCCGGAGACCCTCTCCCGCCTGGTGCAGGCCGCCTCGGAGAGTCGCTGTATTCGGCTCCGCTATCGGAGCGAGGCGGGCAACGAGTGGGAGCCGGAGGTCGACCCTTGGGCGGTCGTCGTACGCCACGGACGCTGGTACCTGCTGTGCCACTCTCGCTCCGCCGCAGCGGTCCGCGCCTATCGCGTCGACCGGATCCGCGAGGCCACCCTGCTCGAGGAGACCTTCCCGCCACCGCAGGACCTCGACCCGATCGCGGCGCTCGAGGAGCATCTGGCCAGCGGCTGGGACTTCGACGTCGACGTGCTCGTGCACGCGCCGCTCGCCGAGGTGGGTCAGTATCTGCCGCGCACCCTCGGGCGCCTCACCGAGGAGGGCGCCGAGGCGACCCGCCTGCGGGCGAGCACCAGCAATCCCGCGTGGTACGCCCAGCAGCTCGCGATCCTGCCCGCACGGATCGAGGTGCTGGGCGGCCCCGAGCTGCGGTCCGCGGTGCGCACGATCGGTCAGCGCCTCCTCCACGGCGCCGGCGAGCGGGAATCGCCCGGGAGCGCGGGCTGAGTCTGGGTGACCCAAATCTCCATGGAGTCGAGCATCGACCTCGTGGTTCACGGCGACGAGGGCATCACCGCACCCTGAGGGGGGCGCGGGCCGCGAACCGCATCCACGTCGTTTGGCTACGATCGCCGGGTGACCAGCAGACCGGCGGGAGCGCAGCACCTGCGCGATCTCGTGCTGCTGCGCATGGTTCGAGACCGGATCGACAGGGACTACGCCCAGCCGTTGGACGTCGAGGCGCTGGCGCGCGGGGTGAACATGTCCGGTGGTCACCTGAGCCGCCAGTTCCGGCTCGCGTACGGCGAGTCGCCGTACAGCTATCTGATGACGCGGCGCATCGAGCGGGCGATGGCGCTGCTGCGTCGCGGCGACCTGAGTGTCACCGATGTCTGCTTCGCCGTCGGCTGCCAGTCGTTGGGCACCTTCAGCACCCGCTTCACCGAGCTGGTCGGTGTGGCGCCGAGCGTCTACCGGCGCGAGGCGTCGGGACCGGCGGAGGGCATGCCGCCGTGTGTGGCGAAACAGGTGACCAGACCGATCAGGAATCGAGAAGCGCCGGCTCGCCAGCCGCAACTAACGTGATGGCCATGGACATCACCATTCACAACGCCTTCCTCCCACACAACGACAACGATGCATCGCTGGGCTTCTACCGCGACACCCTCGGCTTCGAGGTCCGCAACGACGTGGAGTACGAGGGGATGCACTGGCTCACCGTCGGACCGGTCGGTCAGCCCGGCACGTCGATCGTGCTGCACCCGCCGGCCGCCGACCCCGGCATCACCGACGAGGAGCGCCGGACCATCACCGAGATGATGGCCAAGGGCACCTTCGCCGGCATCAACCTGGCGACCCCCGACCTCGACGGCACCTTCGAGAGGCTCCAAGAGGGCGACGCGGAGGTCGTCCAGGAGCCGACCGACCAGCCGTGGGGCATCCGCGACGCCGCCTTCCGCGACCCGGCCGGCAACATGATCCGGATCTTCGAGGTGAGCTGACCATGGCCGCCATCGACACCCTCACCCTCGAGGTGGACGACCCGGCGCGGGCCGAGGCGTTCTACCGCGACGCCTTCGGGCTGGACCGCCAGCTCGGCTTCCGCGCGCACGACGCCCAGACGTCCGGGTTCCGCGGATTCACGCTGTCCCTCGTCGTATCTCAACCGGCCGACGTCCGGGCTCTCATCGACGCCGCCGTGAGCGCGGGCGCGGGCGTCGCGCCCTCGCCAAGAACGCGGGCGTCGACAGCGAAGGCGCCGGCTCGCACCGGCTCGTGATACACAGCGACATGGGGTCGTTGACCGACCCCGACGGGTTCGCCTGGGAGGCCTCGCCGGTGCGACGAGCGCGGTGACCGACGGACCGGGACCCGACCGACACGACTCCCGCGGTGTCACACCCTGCGCCGCGCGAACCTGATGGAGGCACGATGAGCAAGGCCGGCGCGAGTGCGCATGCCGCGGACAGCCATGAGCTGATCCGCGTGCAGGGTGCGCGCGAGAACAACCTCAAGGACGTCAGCGTCGAGCTCCCGAAGCGGCGGCTGACGGTCTTCACCGGCGTGTCCGGCTCGGGCAAGAGCTCGCTGGTGTTCGGCACCATCGCGGCGGAGTCCCGCCGCCTCATCGACGAGACCTACTCGACCTTCGTGCAGGGGTTCATGCCCAACCTGCCGCGGCCGGAGGTCGACGTACTCGAGGGCCTGACGACGGCCATCCTGGTCGACCAGGAGCGGATGGGCGCCAACCCGCGGTCGACTCTGGGCACCGTCACCGATGCGAACGCGATGCTGCGGAGCCTGTTCAGCCGTCTCGGCGAGCCGTACATCGGCGGCCCGACCGCATTCTCCTTCAACATCCCCACCACGAAGGCCAGCGGCGTCATGACCGGCCCGAAGGGCGAGAAGAAGATCGTCAAGGACGCGGTCTACCTCGGCGGCATGTGCGCCGAGTGCGAGGGGCGCGGGACGATCTCCGACCTCGACCTGTCGGTCATCATCGACGAGTCCAAGTCGCTGGTCGAGGGCGCCATCCTGGTGCCCGGCTACACGGCCGACGGCTGGATGGTGGCGACGTACGCCGAGTCCGGCTTCGTCGACCCGAAGAAGCCGATCAAGGACTACTCGGAGAAGGAACGCCACGACCTGCTCTACAAGCAGACGACCAAGGTCAAGGCCAAGGGCATCAACGTCACCTACGACGGGCTGATCCCGAAGATCCGCAAGTCGATGTTCAGCAAGGACGTCGACTCGCTCCAGCCGCACCTCAAGGCCTTCGTCGAGCGGGCCGCGGTGTTCAAGACCTGCCCCGTCTGCGACGGCACCCGGCTCAACGAGTCCGCCCGGTCGTCGAAGATCAAGGGGCTCGACATCGGCGCGGCCTGCGCCATGCAGATCACCGACCTCGCCGAGTGGGTCCGTGGCATCGACGATCCCGGCGTCGCACCGCTGGTCGGCGCGCTGCTGCATCTGTGCGACTCCATGACCGAGATCGGCCTCGGCTACCTCTCCCTCGACCGGCCCTCCGGCACGCTGAGCGGGGGAGAGGCGCAGCGCACCAAGATGGTCCGGCACCTCGGCTCGGCCCTGACCGACGTCACCTACGTCTTCGACGAGCCGACGATCGGGCTGCACCCGCACGACATCCAGGCGATGAACAGCCTGCTTGTCGAGCTGCGCGACAAGGGCAACACGGTGCTCGTCGTCGAGCACAAGCCGGAGACCATCGCGATCGCCGACCACGTCGTCGACATGGGACCGGGCGCCGGCACCGGCGGCGGCGAGGTCGTCTTCGAGGGCACGGTCGACGGGTTGCGAGGGAGCGGCACGCTGACCGGCGAGCACCTGTCCTACCGCGCCGCCGTGAAGGAGACCGTGCGCGAGCCCGCCGGTGTGCTCGAGATCCGCGGCGCCGACACCCACAACCTGCGGGACGTCGACGTCGACGTGCCGCTCGGTGTGCTGACGGTGGTGACCGGGGTTGCCGGCTCCGGCAAGAGCTCGCTCATCCACGGCTCGCTCTCGGATCGTGAGGGCGTCGTGACCGTGGACCAGTCGCCCATCAAGGGCTCCCGGCGCAGCAACCCCGCGACGTACACGGGCCTGCTCGAGCCGATCCGCAAGACCTTCGCCAAGGCCAACGGGGTCAAGCCCGCCCTGTTCAGCGCCAACTCCGAGGGCGCCTGCCCGACCTGCAAGGGCGCGGGCGTCATCGTGACCGAGCTCGGGTTCATGGACACGGTGTCGACTCCGTGCGAGGACTGCGGCGGCAAGCGGTTCCAGGCCTCGGTGCTCGAGTATCGGGTCGCCGGGCTCAACATCGCGGA
Source organism: uncultured Actinomycetota bacterium (assembly GCA_963767345.1). GTDB lineage: Bacteria > Actinomycetota > Actinomycetes > Propionibacteriales > Nocardioidaceae > Nocardioides. The sequence continues at coordinate 251,154 of CAVYDO010000002.1, read as the reverse complement.
GGTCCTCGACCTTCCGGTGGCCGAGGCTCACGCCTACTTCGCGGACGGCGAGGCGAAGACCCCGGCCGCGGCGTCCATCCTGGCCCATCTCGAGGACGTCGGGCTCGGCTACCTCAGACTCGGCCAGCCACTCAACACGCTCTCCGGCGGCGAGCGGCAGCGCGTCAAGCTCGCCATGCACATGAAGGAGAAGGGCGGCATCTACATCCTCGACGAGCCCACCACCGGCCTGCACCTCGCCGACGTCGAGAACCTGCTGCGGCTGCTCGACCGGCTCGTCGACTCCGGCAAGTCCGTCATCGTGATCGAGCACCACCAGGCCGTGATGGCGCACGCCGACCGGATCATCGACCTCGGCCCCGGCGCCGGACACGACGGTGGCCGGGTCGTCTTCGAGGGCACGCCGGCCGAGCTGGTCAAGGACGGCTCCACGCTCACCGGCCAGCACCTCGCGACGTACGTCGGCGGCTGAGCGCTGGCCGCGACGAGCGTCGTCTGGTCGGACCGTGGTGGATCTGCCGGGACGTTGACGGCAGATCCACCACACTCCGGGTGTCGCGTTCGTGCTCAGGTCAGGCGGTCTCGAACCACGGGTGGCGAAGGTCGTAGAACTTGGCGCCCTGCATCGCGTACTCGAGCTCGCCACGCACCTCGGGCGGCGGCTCCGTCTGCTCGCCGCTGCGGGCTGCGTCCTCGGACGTGAAGGCGATGGTCTCGGTGAAGGTGCCGTCGGGCTCGATCGCCAGCGTCCCGCCGATGATGTCCGGCCGCATCTTGTGCAACGACTCGGTGTCGGCGAGCATCGCCTTGAGCCGGGTCGGGTCGTCGACGCGGCCACGGATGATCTGGACGAAGCCCGCTTGGTCGGAGCCGCCGTCCAGGAACATCACCACGTCGTCGCAGTCGTGGAACTCCATCGGGCCGTCCATGACCGCGCTGAGGCGCTCTGCCCATGCGCCCTGCTCGGGCCGGTCGGAGTTGGCCATCGCGGCCTCTCGGGACTCGAACCGCACAACGGCCAGCAACTGGTCGTCGTCGGTGAAGCCGTAGGTGCCGCCGAGCCAGCCGGTCGCCGCGGCCGACAGGTCGCGTCGCCACTCGTCGAGCAGAGCGTGGAGCTCGTCCTGTCGAGTGCACTTGCCTTGGATTATCTGGATGAACACTTCTTGCCTCCTCGGTCGAAAACTGCATGCGCAAAGACCGGTCGAGGCCGTGCTCAAGGCCCCGCCCGGGCCCCTCTTCGAAAGTACGCCGATGCGACGTCACCCGCCATAGCGAGGACGGAGCATTCAGATGTTGGCTGACGTCATGTCGTCGATGCAGAGGATGTTGTCCTCGCTGTCCTTGAACCACGCCGCATGCCCCATGTCGCCCATACTGGCGATGTCGCCGTCCCAGGTGACACCCGGCATGTCGTAGTGCTCGAAGGTCACGCCCTTGGACCGCAGGTCCTCGACCTCGGCGCTGATCTCCGACACGTGGAACTGGGCGATGGTGTGACCGGCCTGCCCGGCGTACTCGGTCTGGTAGAGGAAGAAGGTCGTCCCACCGGCGGTCGTATAGACGAGACCGCCCGGGTTCTCCTGGGCCGGGGTGAGTCCCAGCTTGTCGGCGTAGAAGCTCCGCGCCCGCTCGAGGTCGGCGGCCGGGATGTTGGCCGTGACCTGACTGTCGTTCAACATGGTGCATCTCCCTTGTGGTCGGGGAACCCCCGAGATGCTCCTCCTTGCAGGCTAGACCCGCTGCCCGCGCTGGTCGAGATGCTGGCGCCCGGCGCCCGGCGCCCGGCGCCCGGCGGCTGTCTCAGGCGGCCGACCAGAGCACTGCGACGGCCGCGACCGAGCCCACGAGCGCGGCGCCGTAGCAGAGCACCGCGACCAGCGTCTGGTGCTTGACCTGGAGACCGTCGTAGAGCGTGTAGCGGAACCGGTGGGCGGCGTGGACGAGCATCACGACGAACATCCCGAGCAGCGCCAGGAAGGTCACCGGGTGGCCGACGACGGCCGCGAGGTGGTCGTGGGAGGGCGGCTCGATCCAGCCCAGCGGGAAGGCCAGCGCGAACAGGAACGCCAGGCCCGGGAGGACCGTCGCGGCGAGCACCCCGCCGCCGCTGAAGGTCAGCCAGACCAGGGGCTCGATCCGTCGCCGGCTCATCGGGTCACCAGCCACAGGACGAACGCGGACACTGCCGCCAGCCCGGCGTACTGCCCGGCGATGATCGCCGAGGCAGGCACCCGGCGACCGCGCAGGCTCACCACCATGGCCTGCGGCGTGAGCGCGAACCAGGTCACCGTGTGCAGGACGAGGAAGGCGAGGGCCACGACGTTGAGCGCCACCAGCCAGGGGGACGAGGCCCGGTCGAGGAAGGCGTCGTACGACGCTTCGCCCTGCCCGACCGCGCGGACGAGCAGCAGCAGGTAGAGCACCAGCCAGGCGACGAAGATGCTGCTCAGCTCGCGCAGCACGAACACGAGGTAGGAGCGCTTGCGGAGCCACCACCAGACCGGGATCGGCCTCCGGTAGAGCAGGTCGTCGCTCATCGTGCACCTCGCGGCAACAGGAACGCCTTCACCGACTCGGTGGCGGCCTTCAGCTTGTACCGCTGGATCGCGGCCGCCGGATCCACGTGGTTGGGGCAGACCCGGGTGCACTCGCCGACGAAGGTGCACCCCCAGACGCCCTCGTGCTCGATCAGCACGTCCAGGCGCTCCCGAGCACCCTGGTCCCGCGAGTCGAGGTCGTACCGCTCGGCGAGCGCGATCGCGGCCGGCCCGACGAAGGTGGGGTCGAGGCCGTACACCGGGCAGGCCGCGTAGCAGAGCATGCAGTTGATGCACATGCTGAACTGCTTGTACGCGTCGAGCTCCTCCGGAGTCTGGAGATACTCGCCGTCGACCTCAGTGACGTCGTCGTCCCTGATGATCCACGGCTTCACCCGGGGCAGCTTCTCCATGAAGTCGCTGATATCGACCACGAGGTCGCGGATGACCGGGAAGTTGGCGAGCGGCTCGACCGTCACCGGACCTGGTGCGTAGTCGGCGAGAAAGGTCCCGCACGTGAGCCGGGGCTCGCCGTCGACGTTCATGCCGCAGCTGCCGCAGATCCCCATCCGGCACGACCACCGGAAGTTGAGCGTGCTGTCGAGCTCGTCCTTCACATGGTTGAGCCCGTCGAGGACCGTCCAGTCGGGTCGCAGCGGCACGTCGTAGTCCTGCCACGCCGGCGCGCGGTCCTTGTCGGGCCGGTACCTCGTCACCCGGAGGTTGATGCTGTCGGCCATCCCTACCTCCCGTAGACCCGCTCGCCCGGCGGCCAGCGGGTGATCGTGACCGGCAGCCGGTCCACGCGCGGGGTGCCGTCGGCACCGCGCTCGACCAGTTGGTGGACCAGGAAGCGCTCGTCGTCGCGGCCCGGGAAGTCGAGCCGCTGATGCGCGCCCCGCGACTCCTCGCGGAGGAGGCCGGACGCGAGCATCGTCTCGGCGATGTCGAGCATGTTCCCCAGCTCGAGGAGTGCGACCAACTCGGTGTTGAACGTCCGGCTGGTGTCCTGCACGCCCACCTTCACCACCCGCTCCTGCAGCTCGCGCAGCGTGTCCGCGCCCTTGGCCATCCCGGGCCCGGTGCGGTAGATCCCGGCCGCCTCCTCCATCGTGGCCTGCATCTGGTCGCGGATGGACGAGGTGGACTCGTCGCTCAGCGGGGCACCGAGTACGTCGCGCTGGACGCGCCGGATCTCGTCGGCCGCCTGCGCCGCGATCGCCGGGGGCGGCCCGGATGCGCCTGCGGCGTACTCCGCGGCCGCCCGGCCGGCGCGCGTCCCGAAGACCAGGAGCTCGGGCAGCGAGTTGGAGCCCAGGCGGTTGGCCCCGTTGATGCTCACGCACGCGGTCTCGCCGGCGGCGTAGAGGCCCGCGATCGGCGTCGCACCGTGAATGTCGGTGTGGACCCCGCCCATCATGTAGTGGATCACCGGCCGGACCGGGATCAGGTCGGTCACCGGGTCGATCCGCTCGTACTTCAGGCACAACTCGCGGACGAACGGCAGCCGACTGTCGATCAGCGTCGCGCCGAGGTGGCGCAGGTCCAGGTGGACCACGGCGCCGTACGGCGACTCGACGGCGCGGCCCTTCTCGATCTCGTGGTAGATCGCCTGGCTGACGCGGTCGCGCGGGCCGAGCTCCATGCTGCGCAGCTGCGGCGTCGGTGTCGGCTTGCCGAGGTCGTAGTCCTGGAGGAAGCGGTAGCCGTCCTTGTTGACCAGCCAGCCACCCTCCGCGCGGGCGGCCTCGGTGATGAGGATCCCGGTGAACGGCAGGCCGGTCGGGTGGTATTGGACGAGCTCCATGTCCTTCAGCGGCGCGCCGGCGCGGTAGGCCAGGGACATGCCGTCGCCGGTGTTGATATTGGCGTTCGTGGTGAACGGGAACACCTTGCCGCATCCGCCGGTGGCGAGGATGACGGCCTTGGCGGCGATCGCCTGCACCCGCCCGGTCCTCAGCTCGACGGCCACCACGCCGTGCACACGGCCCTCGTCGACCAGCAGCTTCGTCACGAACCACTCGTCGTACCGCTTGACCTCGCCGTACTTCAGCGAGGTCTGGAAGAGCGTGTGCAGCATGTGGAATCCGGTCTTGTCCGAGGCGAACCAGGTCCGCATCCTCTTCATCCCGCCGAAGGCGCGCACCGCGATCCGGCCGTCGGGCTGCCGGCTCCACGGGCAGCCCCAGTGCTCCAGCTGCAGCAGCTCTCGGGGGGCCTCTTCCACGAAAGCCTCGACGGCATCCTGGTCGGCGAGCCAGTCGCTGCCCGAGATGGTGTCGTAGGCGTGCTCGTCAAGCGTGTCGTCCTCGGCGATGACCCCGGCCGCGCCGCCTTCGGCCGACACGGTGTGGCTGCGCATCGGATAGACCTTCGAGACCACCGCGACGCCGAGGCGCGGGTTGGTCTCCGCGACCGCGATCGCGGTGCGCAGGCCCGCGCCCCCGCCTCCTACGATGAGTACGTCGTGTGCGGCGTCATCACTCACCTCGCAGCTCCTCGTCGATCAGGACTCTGCCGTTGTGGTGCACCACCATCCGGTGCACGCTGCCGTCGTGGAACTCCTCCTTGGCGGTGCGGCATCCGCACGAGAAGCGCACGTCGTCGGTGGTCAGACCCTGCAGGTCCTCGGTGCGATACTCCTCACCGTCGCACTCGCGTCCGCATGGGGCGCGTCTGGCATCGAAACCGGCTGGCGACCGCGGTCATCGTCCACCTCCTGACGTCGGCACGGGCCCGAGACGACGGACCTGCTCCCAGGGTGCTCCTCGCGAGCCGGATTGTGAAGAGGCCCGCCGCAGACAGAAGGCTCTAGGACGCCGGGGGCGTGCCGAGCGCGTCCGGGTCGCGTCGCGGCGGCACGTGAGCGAGTGCCGTCTGCACCAGCGCGGTGCGAGCATCGACCACGACGCGTCGCCGCAGCCTGCCGACGTCGTCTCCGACCAGCTCGGCGACGACCCCTCGCACCTGCTCGGTGGCGTACGAAGGCCGGGTCCCGGGTGCGACCTCGATGTCTGGCAGTGCCACCAGCACGGGCAGGATCTGGCTGCCGATCGTGTCGAGCAGCTTGAACCTCTCGTACCGGTCCATGGCGTTCCAGACTGCGTCGAGGTCCCCGCCGCGCTTGCGGAGCTTCCTGCCCGCCATGACGGTCTTCGCGGCTCCCGTGACTGCCAGAGTGAGCTCGTGCTCGGTGAATCGCATCTGCCAATCATGGCGGTTCGCCGCGGAGGCGTCGCTCAGGCAGCGAGCGGCTCGGCGCCCGGCATCACGCTCCGCGGGCAAGCGCAGGTGTCGCCGCAGGGGAGGAAGGTGTGGGCGGCGTGCCCGCACTGGAAGCAGGGCAGATCGTGTGAGAGATGTACCTCGCTGGTCTGGACGGTGTCCCACATGACTGGCCTCCTTGTCGGTGTCGAATCCTTCGGCCTCACCCCTAGGTCGGATCGCGGATGGCGAAATCGACAGATCTGCCGCGATCTCGACGAAAGATTGGGCCGCGCGCGCCGCCGCGCTACCTGCCGGCGAAGCCGAAGCCGAGGCCGCGGGGCGACGCGAGTGCCGGTGGCAGCGCGACCAGCTCTCGCAGTCGATTCGCGAGCTCGTCCTTGACGACCAGCGGCTGCGGAATGACATCTGCTGGTCGGTGTTCGACTGACCGAGCAGCGGTCACCTGCCTTGCGGTCCGCTGTCGTCATCACGCGGCCGCGGCCGGGCGTCTTGTCCGCTCGCTCCAGCGAGACGTGTTGAGTTGGGACGAGTGTTCCCTGACAGAATGGCGACATTCCAAGGACTTGATGTAGCCACCAGGAGTGGCCCAAGTACGTCGGAAATCGCGACCCGCGCGACGCCCTCAGTCGGCACTTGGCGTCGGTGCGCGAGGGCCACACCATCACAGTCACGGATCACGGGCCACCGGTCGCGCGAATCGTCCCGGTCGGTGTGCCCACCAAGCTGGAGCAGCTGATTGCCGAGGGCAGAGTGACGCCCGCAGCCCAACGGAAGGGGAAGCGCCCTCCGCCGATCAAGACCGCGGGCACGGTGAGCGATCTCGTCGACCAGCAACACCGGTGATCATCTACGTCGACACTTCGGCCTTGGTGCCGCTCCTCGTCGCCGAGCCGACCTCGGGTGCCTGTGGCGAGCTCTGGGATGGCGCCGACAGCGTCACGTGCACGCGCCTGGCGTACATCGAGGCTGTTGCCGCGGTCGCCATGGCAGAGCGGACGGGCCGGATCTCTGCAACAGAGGTCCGCGACGGTCGATCCGTTCTCGATGAGCTCTGGTCGGTAGTTGACGTCATCGAACTGGACCGCGAGCTCATGCCTGAGGCTGCCCGGCTGGCCGCCCTTCACGGCCTTCGCGGTTACGACGCGACTCACTGTGCGGCAGCCGTCGCAGCAAGCGATCCCGACTCGTTGCTGCCTCGGGAGACATGCGACTGCTCGTGGCATGGCGAGCCGAAGGTGTCACTGTGCGTGACATCAACGCATAAACTTCTGAGTGGTCGCTCGACGTGTTGCGGTGGCACGAGTAGCCGATCTGTTCGGTCGAGTCGCGGGCGTTGGCGGTTCTCACCCTTCGCGGCGTGCGTCATGCGGGCTGCCAGACTGACCGGGTGCACTGCGAGTACGAGCCTCCGACGCGGGAGATCCTGGACTGGGTGGGACACCGGGTTCATGCACTCGCCCGGGTTACCGCGGTCGAGCCCTTGACGGGCGGGATCACCGCACGCATGGACCGGGTCACCGTCGAATCGCCGAGTGGGCTCAGAGACGTCGTCCTGCGCCGCTGGCCGGACGAGGACTGGACGGAGGGCTTGGTGACACGCTGACCCCGGCAGATATGCAGTCCTGGCTGAGCCAGCTCGCGACCACGCAGGCCGCGATCCACGCCGTACCGGACCATCCGCCGACCCGGTGGAACGGTTGGTATGACGACGACGCACCGGCGCCTTCGGCCGACCGGTACGACGCTCGGCACCGCCCACTGGACTGGCTGACCGACCGCGGTCTGCTCCACGCCGCCCGCGAGGCTGCCTCAGGGCCGCTCGTCGAGGAGAAGGTCCTGGTCCACGGCGACTACCAGCACTTCAACGTGCTGTGGCGTGACGGTCGACTCAGCGGCATCGTGGACTGGCCGAACGCGGCCACCGGAAGCCGGGGCAGCGACGTGGGCCACTGCAGGCTGGCAGCGCTTCATCCCGCGCCAGGTCGCCGGTCGGGCTCCGCTCGACCTGGCCGGGATGCCTGGTCGAGTTGCCGCCGCGATCCGCGGTGCCCTGGAGGGGATCGGCTAGCCGGTCGCGATCCGAGGCCGGCCCGCCACGTGGGTCAGGGCTCAGTCGTGGATGGGCTGCTTCGGCAGCTTCTTTACCCGTTGCCGCCGCTTGATGCGCGCCGGGATCATCGACCTCATCTCCTCCAGCCTCCCGAAGCACAGCAGCCTGTCCTCGGCCTCGAGGACGTGACGATCGGCCGGATTGGGCACCACCGTGGTGCCCTGGTGCAGGGTCAGCACCGTCATGTCACGGTCGCGGAGACCGGATTCGCCCAGCGTCTTGCCGACCAGGTCGGCGTCCCCGTGCACGACGAGCTCCGCCACGCCGTACCCCGTCGAGACGGCGAGTCGCTCACGGATGTCGATCTGCGGGAACGCCACCTGGTTGTCGACGTAGTCGATGATGGCGCCCGCCACGTCGAGCTTGGTCGCCGTCTCGATGCCCTCGAGGCCGGGGGAGGAGTTGACCTCCATGACCAGCGGCCCGATGTCGCTCTCGAGCATGTCGACACCCGCCACCCGCAGTCCCATGATCTGCGACGCGCGGACCGCGATCCGCTCCGCCTCCGGGTCGAGCGTGACCGGCTCGACGCTGCCCCCGCGATGCACGTTGGAGCGGAACTCGTCGCCCTTGGCGACTCTGCGCATCGCCGCGACGACGCGGTCGCCGACGACGAGCGCCCGGATGTCGCGACCTCGGCTCTCCTTGACGAACCGCTGGATCAGCACCTGCTGCTTGGTGCTCTGGAGCGTCTCGATGATCGCCTCGGCAACCTTGAGCTCGGGCGCCAGGATCACCCCGATGCCCTGGGTGCCCTCCAGCAGCTTGATCACCACCGGTGCGCCGCCGACCCGCTCGATCGCGGGGATCACGTCGGCACGGTCGCGGACGAAGGTCGTCGCCGGCATGCCGATGTTGTGGCGGCTGAGGATCTGCGTCGCCCGCAGCTTGTCTCGCGAGTTGGTGATGCCGTACGCCGTGTTGGGCGTGTAGACGTCCATCTGCTCGAACTGCCGCACCACGGCGGTCCCGAAGTAGGTGATCGAGTTGCCGATCCGGGGGATCACGGCGTCGTAGTCGGACAGCTGCTTGCCGCGGTACTGCAGGTCGGGATCGTCGCCGGAGAGGTCGATGGCGAAGCGAAGCGTGTTGAGCACCTTCACCCGGTGCCCTCGGTCGAGCGCCGCCGACCGCAGGCGGGCGGTGCTGTACGAGCGCGGTGCCCTGGACAGGATCGCGACCTTCATTCCCTCACCCTGGTTGGATGGTCGGTTGTGACGGCCCATCCAACCATCGTTGCCGGCTGGCGGGAGTGGGTCAGTCTGCCAGACCACGACGTCCCGTGGGTCAAGGCCAAGCTCGACACCGGAGCTCGGTCGTCGGCGCTGCATGCCTTCCACCTGGAGGAGTTCGAGCGCGATCATGGCGAGTGGGTCCGGTTCTCGATCCATCCCTGGCAGGGCTCGTCCGACGACGAGAGCCGGGTCGAGATGCCGGTCCACGACCGGCGCAAGGTCAGGAGCTCCTCCGGCAACGTCCAGGAGCGGTGCGTCGTGCTCATGCGCGTGCGGTTGACGACCCGGACGGTCATGGCCGAGATGACCCTGAGCCGACGCGACGAGATGGGCTTCCGGTTGCTGCTCGGCCGAGAGGTGCTCCGGCAGGGCTTTCTGGTGGACCCGCGCCGGTCCTACCTGGGCGGCCGCCCCAAGAGCGTCGTACGTCGCAAGAACCGAGGGCGCTGAGAGTGGCGACGCGACGACCAGCGCGGGAGTCCTTCCCGATCGGTCCGGTGCGGGTGCGGGCCGGCTTGGCCAAGGAGGTCGAGATCCCGATAACCCGGCTGGTGACCGGTGCCGACGTCAGCCTGCCGGTGCGCGTCGTGCACGGGCGCAACGAGGGCCCGGTCGTCTGGGTGAACGCTGCCGTCCACGGTGACGAGGTTGTCGGGGTCGAGATCATCCGCCGCGTGCTGGCTTCGGTCTCGGCGACGACGCTGCGCGGCACACTCGTCGCCGTGCCGGTCGTCAACGTGCTCGGGTTCATGGCCGGCGACCGCTACCTGCCCGACCGGCGCGACCTCAACCGCTCGTTCCCCGGGTCGGCACGGGGCTCGCTGGCCAGTCGGATCGCGCACCTCTTCATGACCGAGGTCGTCGCCAAGTGCTCGGTCGGCATCGACCTCCACACCGGCGCCGACCGGCGTTCGAACCTGCCGCAGATCCGCGCCGACCTCGAGGATCCGAGGACCCGCGCCCTCGCCGAGGCATTCGGGGCCGAGGTGATGCTGCAGGCCAGGTTGCGCGACGGGTCGCTGCGCCAGGCCGCGCTCGACATCGGCGCGTGCGTGCTGCTCTACGAGGGCGGCGAGGCCTGGCGGTTCGACGAGTTCGCGATCAGCGCCGGTGTCGACGGTGTACGGCGCGTGCTGGCCGCGTTGGACATGATCGACGGCGGGCCCCCCACGGAGCGGCGCAGCGTCGCCTGCACGCGTAGTGGCTGGGTCCGCGCCCGCGGCACAGGCGTCCTGCACCTGGAGGTCGACCTGGGGGAGCGGGTCGTCTCCGGGCAACGGCTCGGCGGCCTGTCCGACACCTTCGGGCGCCGCGTCCAGCTCGTGCGCGCCGACCGCGACGGCGTCGTGATCGGCCTCAACCGAGCGCCGCTCGTGAACTCGGGCGACGCGATCGTGCACATCGCGGACTAGCGTTCAGGTCCTGGCCGGCCGACTGGCCGCACCCGCGGTCGAACAGCGGCTCAGGCTGGAGCCAAGGGTCGTGCCCATCGAGGCGATGTGCGCCGGCGTCGAGCCACAGCAGCCGCCGATCAGGTCGATACCGAGCTCTGCCAGCCGGGTGGCGTGCGCAGCCAGGTCGCCGGGGGTGGCGTCGTACTCGAAGTGGTCGCCCACCACCTGGGGGAGGCCGGCGTTCGACTGGGCGACCAGAAGCAGGTCGCGGGTGCGGGCTCGCGCCATCTCCGCGGCGATGCTCTCCATCTCCTCGGGACCACGACCGCAGTTGGCGCCCACGGCGTCGGCACCTGCCGCGGCCAGGTGCGCGACGGCGTCGCTCGGGCGGACGCCCATCATGGTGCGCACGTTGGTGTCGAAGCTCATCGTCACTGCGACCGGAAGGTGGGGCGCGACCTCTCGCGCCGCAGCGAGGGCCGCGTCAGCCTCACCGAGGTCGCTCAGCGTCTCGACCAGGACCAGGTCGATCCCGCCGTCGACCAGCGCGATGAGCTGTTCGGCGAACAGTGCCTGGGCCTCCTCGCGCGTCAGGGTCCCGAGCGGCGCCAGCAGCTCGCCAGTCGGGCCGAGGTCGCCGGCGACGAGCAGTCCGCGCTCGTCCGCCACCGATCGCGCGAGCTGCGCCGCCGTCCGGTTCACCTCGCCGACGCGGTCGCCGAGCCCGTGCATCTCCAGCCGCGGCCGCGTGCCGCCGAAGGTGTTGGTCGTCAGCAGCCGCGCCCCCGCCTCGGCGTACGCCGCGTGCGCCGCGCGGACCTCGTCGGGGTTCTCGAGATTCCAGAGCTCACCGGGCGCACCGTCCTCGAGGCCGCTGTCTTGGAGCAGCGTGCCCATGCCGCCGTCGAGCAGAACCGGACGGTCCGCGCCCAGCCGCGCCGCGAGCCGGTTCACCGGCCCAGTGCATCGAGGTAGGCGGCGATCCTGTCGTCCGGCCACTCGGTGTCGAGCTCGGCGGCGACTCGGTCGAGCACCTCGGCCGGCGTACCGTCGGCCTCGGTCCAGGGAGACCGCTCCCAGCCCGCGAGGTAGTCGTCTGAGCCGGTGTCACCGATCCGCATCGCAGCCTCGTCGATCGCCTCTTGGAACCGCGGTGCGAGCTGGGCCTTCACGGTCTCGTCGCCCGCCCGGGCCGCGACCATCGACGGGAGCTCGCGCCACCGGGTCACCTGGTATTCCGTCATGCGTCGGAGCCTAGGTCCGACGCCGGGTCTCGACGGAATCGTCCGGCGAGTGAGCATCGAGAAGGTCAACAACGACCGTGTCGCGCAGGCGGGTCGGCACCGACACGGGTCGTGATGTGAGCCGTGTCGGATCTGTCTGGTAGTGACCCGTGTTCAGGTGAGGCGCGTGCGGTCCCGAAGACCCTCCAGAGAGGGCCGCTACGAGATTGATAGGAGAGTAGATGACTCAGGGCCGGGAGTAGCCGCCTCGAGTCGTGCTCAGCCTGGCTTGGTCATGCTTGGCCAAGGTGCGTAGAGTTGGGTCATGACCACGGTGAACGTCGGACAGGCGAAGACGGAGCTCTCGAGGTTGATCGCCCTCGCCCTGGCCGGTGAGGACGTGGAGATCGCGCGAGATGGCGTGCCCGTGGTGCGGCTGGTCGCGCTCGAACCGATGAAGCCCGGCGCCCGGTTCCTCGCCGCGAGCGGCTCGCTGGCGGGGGAGATCCGGATCGGCGACGACTTCGAGTTCACCGACGCCGAGCTCGACGAGATGCTCGATTCGTGAGGCTGCTCCTCGACACCCACGTCGTCCTCTGGCAGCTTTCGGGTGAGCGTGAGTTGTCGGTCACGGCCCAGGAGGCGATCGCAGCAGCCGATGACCTGCTGTTCAGCGTGGTGTCCTTCGCCGAGGTGGGGATCAAGGCCTCTGTGGGCAAGTTGGATGTGCCTGACGACTTGCAGGCACGGATTGCGGATTCCGGCGTTCGCATCCTCAGGCTTTCGCCGGCCCATGGGCTCGCGGTTTCGGATCTTCCCGTGCATCACCGCGACCCGTTCGACCGACTGATCATCGCCCAGGCCATGATCGATCGCCTGATCGTTGTCACGGCCGACAAGCGATTCCACCCCTACGGGATCGAGCTACTGGAGGCGTAGCGGGAGAGTCTCGTTACTTAACTGGCAGGGACGGGAGTTGATGAGGCGGGAGTAGTGGCGGAGTGGCCCGCCGGGATCGCATCCATGAGGGGTCATTCGTTGATGTCGCGTCGCCAGACCTCTCTTCGTGTTGAGCGACATGCTCGGCGGTCTCGTCCCAGTGTTTGCCGTGGCCCTCCAGGTACATCGACGCCCATGGTTCGTCGCCTGTCGTGTGTGACCGACGCAGGAAATCCGGCGCCCGAGACCTGCAGCGGCAGTAGACCTCACTAGCCCGCCAGGCGTCCCACGAATGGCGAGTAAAGCGATGGACAGTCCGTGCGCAGGGGAACGACACTGCGGTTGCCAGATCGCTCCGAACCGGCGGAGGCGGAACGTCAATGCTCAAAGAACTGGACCTGCAACTTGACCACGCGCAGGCAGAGGAGCTTCGTTCGACGCTCGTCGAGCTTGCCACGCGAGCGGAAGCGGCACTCTCGGCGAACTTCGTCGGCGCCTACGTGAAAGGGTCGTTTGCGCTGGGCACTGGGGACGTCTGGGCGGACGTTGACTTCCTTGTGGTCACTAAGGGCACGATGTCGGACGACGAGGACGCCCGCGTGAGAGACATCCACCGGTCGATGCCTGACAGAACCGACAACTGGTCTCAACCCCTAGAGGGCTCATACGCCTCGCTCGCACAACTGCATGAGCGGGCTGATCTCGATACACCTTGGTTGTACGTGGACAACGGAGCACGCGAGATGGAGTGGTCGACTCACGACAACAACGAGATCTTTCGTTGGGTTCTACGGCATCGGGCTCTCACCATCGCAGGCCCTTCCCCCGACACGCTGCTCGAAGATGTGCCCAGCGAGGTCGTGCGCCGAGAAGCCGTCAGCCTCGGAGTCAATCGCGCCAAGGACATCGCCGCCGAGCGGGAATACCTGGACAACGCCTGGGGGCAGCCGCACGAAGTTCTCACCCGGTGCCGGATTCTGTACACCGCCACCACGGGCGAGGTTGCTGGCAAGCATGTAGCCGCGGAGTGGTGCAAACCGGTGGTCTCGGCGGAGTGGCACGACCTCATTGACGCGGCAATCCGGGCCCGCGCGAATCCCTCCGAGAGAGCCCGAACCACCGTCGAGCCCGAGCTGGCAGAGAGAACGTGGCGGTTCGTCGAGTACATGCTCGCGCTCACCGCGACCGCTTCCTGAAGCTATGCCAAACGGCTGCGACGTGACTGTCTTCGCGCCGAATGGTGCCCTGACCTGCGGAAACGCCCCGTTGGTTCGTTCGTCGCCGATAACTAACATTATGTCAGTTTCTTGTCTGGGCCCTGCCTGCGTCAGATGAATCAACCACGAAGGTGCCACCCCCACCCCTTCCCCATCGACGGCGATGCAACCTCAAGTGCGCCGCCATCAAGCAGCGGCTGCGGTGGTGGAGGGTGGGCAACTCGACCGGGGTGCCGTACTCAGCCCAGGCGATGGCCTCGTCGCCGTCCATCACCAGCGCGGCGTGCGCCTTGCCCTGCTCGACGTAGGCCTTCTTCAGGGCTCGGTTGGCCTCCGCCCCCTGGCCGCGCTCGGGCCCGTCAGGATGGAACCAGATGCACCAGCAGCCACCGAAGATGCCGTTGTGCCGCTGCGCCAGCGCATCGAAGGCGGCTTGAGACTCCCGTACAACTACCGTACAATTCGGTGCGTGACAACGAAGACACGATCGCCCAAGAGCCGGCGGTGGGAGGCCCGCGTCGACGCGGAAACCGATGCCTTGGCCGCTGAAGCTGCGGCCGCGCTCGGGATCACGAAGTCGGTCTTCATCGCAGAGGCAGCACGCGAACGCGCCGAGCGGACGCTCGCCCGGGCCGATCTGACGCTTATCTCCGAGGAGGTCTTCGACGACCTCATCGGCTCCCTCGACGTACCTGAGCATGTCCCTGCACTCGAGCGGCTTGCAGCACGCCCTCGGCGCTATCGCCGTGCCTGACGAATTCGACTCAGCACACCTGACTGCCGAGCACGACATCGCGGCGTTCGCGTCCGGTCGCGACCTACTGGACAACTGGCTGCGCGCCGATGCTCTCAGGGCCAAGGAGCGGGGAACAGCTACGACGACCGTCTGGACGCCAGCACGGTCCCGTCGCGTGGTCGCGTTCTACGCGGTCTCACCCACCGAAGGCGTACGCGAAGACTTCTCGTCGAGCCAGGCGGGTGGGCTGACTCGAATCCCCGGCTACCTCATCGGACGCCTGGCTGTCAACCAGACGCTGCAGGGTCAAGGTCTTGGCGCCGATCTGCTTCACGATGCGATCGAGACCTGTGTCCGCGCCGCCGAGATTGGCAGTGGCAGGCTCATTGTCGTTGACGCCATCGATCAACTCGCGGAACGGTTCTATCTCCACCACGGGTTCCAGCCGACGAAAGTGCAACGACGACTCGTGCTCAAGGTCGCCGCGGCACGAGCATCCCTACGGATCTGACACCAACGTGCTCGCCCCGCCCGGTCGGCCTGGAGCTATCGTCGAGGCCCATGGAGCCCACGGCGCGCCGCCTCCACCGGCTCGTGGAACCCATCCATCTCGTCACCTACATGTCGGACGAGCCGACCGAGGCGCTGATGGCGCTTGGTCTCCGCAACGTCTGGGACGGCTACTTCGCCGGACGGTCCGCACCGCTGGGCAGGGTCCCGGCCGAGGTGGTCCACGCGATCTTCTACAACTTCGCCGACGGCGAGGTCGCCCGCCACATCCCCCGCGTCTGGGAGACGACCACCCCCGAGGCGGCTCTCGCCGCCCGTGAGCAGGGCAGCGTCGCCGCGCTGAGGCGGATCCTCGGCGACCTCGCCGACTCCCCCGGTCTTTCGCGCGCCGCCGACCTGGCCACGAAGGCGGCGACGAGCGCGCCGACGGAGGGGCGGGTGATGTACGCCGCCCTCCGGCCGCTCGCCGTCCCCGTCGAGCCCGTGGCTCGGCTCTGGCACGCGGCCACGCTGCTCCGCGAGCACCGCGGCGACGGTCACATCGCCGCCCTGGTGACCGCGGGTGTCGGCGGGATCGAGTCCCATGTGCTCCACGCGCTCTCCGAGGGCACTCCCGCTGAGCAGTTCGGCCGGATCCACCACCTGCCCTCGGCGAGGCTGGCTGCGGTCGCGGACGGGATGCGCGCCCGCGGCCTCATCGACGCCACCGGCTGGCTCACTGACGCCGGCCGGGAGACCAAGGAGCGGATCGAGTCGCTCACCGACGACCTCGGCGCACCGCCGTACGACGGCCTGAGCCCGAGCGAGCTCGACCAGCTCATCGAGGACCTCGAGCCCCTCTCCGCGGTGCTCGACGCCGCCGGCTCCCGATAGATCGCTCCGCTCCGCGCGGGTACGGTCGAGGTCGGAGGCGGATCCCATGACCGATGGCGCGACGGTGGTCTCGGGCCTTCTTGCGCTGATCAGCGTGATCGGCATCGCCGGTGTCCTCTACGAGCGGCTCCACCACAGTCCCGCCACGCCGATCCATTGGTCTGATGCCGACCATCGACGTGCCCTGATCATGAGCCGTTACTACGCCAGCTTCGGGCCGCCGGAGTAAGGGACCGGGCACTCACTTGGGTTGCGGCCAGCGGGTCGGGCGTCGGCCGCTACCGCTACCGCTCGCCGCCGCAGCTCGCCGGCTCGTGACCGTGATCGCCCGCCTCTTCGAGCTCGGCGAGGTCGCCGTCGAGGGCCGTGGCCTCGGGGGCGTGACTCTGCGCGGGGCGACCGGGGAGCGTCACTGCGGCCGCGACGACGATGAGTGAGATCGCGGCGCTCACGCCGAAGGCCACCTGCATCCCGCTGAGGCTCGCACCGAGAGGGCCGGCGGTGTCGACGACCTGCTCGGCACGCAGCGACATCACCGTGACCGCAAGCGCGGTGCCGGTCGCGGCCGCGACCTGCTGCAGGGTGCCGAGGATCGAGCTGCCGTGGGAGTAGAGGTTCATCGGCAGCGCGCCCAGCCCGAGCGTGAACACCGGAGTGAACGTTGCGGCCAGGCTCACCATCATCGCGACGTGCAGGCCCAGGATCACCCAGTACGGCGTGGTCAGCGAGATCTGGCTGAAGCCCGCGAGGGCCAGCACGATGGTGATCGATCCGGGGATGACGAGCACCCGCCCGCCGAACCGGTCGAAGATCCGCCCCACCGTCGGGCCGAGCAGACCCATCGCGAGGCCGCCGGGCATCACCAGCAGCCCGGTCTCCAGCGGCGAGAGCGACCGCAGGTTCTGCAGGTACAGCGGCAGCAGGATCATGGAGCCCATCATCGCCATGAACGCCAGCGACATCAGCACGATCGCCTTGGTGAACGTCGAGTGCGCGAGGGCACGAAGGTCGAGCAGCGGGGCGCCGGTGCGCTGCAGCCGCAGCTGGCGCACCGCGAACACCGCGACCAGCGCCAGACCGGCGACGACGTACCCCACCGGGCGGCCGCTCAGGCCCTCGGCGAAGCCGCTCAGGCCATAGACCAGGCTGCCGAAGCCGAGCGCCGCGATGACGACGCTGGCCCAGTCGATGTCGCTGACCTGCGGTTCGCCGACGTTCTCCAGGCGGCGCAGTCCGAGCCAGGCCACCAGACCCGCGATCGGGAGCACCAGCAGGAACAGCAGCCGCCACGAGCCGACCTGCAGCACCAGGCCCGAGACCGTCGGGCCGAGTGCCGGGGCGACCGAGATCGCCATGGTCACGTTGCCCATCACCCGGCCCCGGTCACCCTCGGGGACCACGGTCATCAAGGTGGTCATCAGCAGCGGCATCATCACGGCGGTTCCGGCAGCCTGCACGACCCGACCCAGCAGCAGCACCTCGAAGATCGGGGCCGCGGCCGCGAGCGCCGTACCGGCCAGGAAGACGCCCATTGCGGTGCCGTAGGCGGTGCGGGTGGTGACCCGCTGCAGGAACCAGCCGGTCACCGGGATCACCGCAGCCATGGTGAGCATGAACGCGGTCGAGACCCACTGGGCGGCATTCTCGGAGACCTCGAAGGCCGCCATCAACCGCGGGATCGCGTTGATCATGATGGTCTCGTTGAGAATCACCACGAATGTGGCGAGCACCAGGAGCTGCACGACGGCAGGAGTGCGTCGCCGCGCGGAGGTCGACTGCGGGAGCGGGGTGTCGGTGGGCGCAGACATCACTGGTCCTTGGGTTCGGTGCGGTGGCACGGTGCCGCCCGCCTATAAGTACGTCGAACCAGCGAGCCTGATATCGACATCGCCCGACGAGACGATTTCTTCGCTCCCGAGGCGAAGGAGCCATGATCGCGGCACAACGACGCGACCCGCCACCGATATTCCATCCGCGCGAGCCGCCGGGAGGTCGAGTGCTCAGGTGGCCCGACCGCTGAGCCACCCGGGTCGAGACCGGGCGACCCGGGCCAGGTCCTCGCCCTCGGTGCTGGGCCGAGCGGGGGGTCAACGACGTGCCGATGGACCGGTGGACGCCCGAGGAGATCTCGGCGCACATGCAGTACATGCGCGACTTCGCCGACCGCCTCGAGGGCACGGGCGAGTTCGTCGACGGACAGGCGCTCGCTCCCGAGGGGACCTTCGTCCGGTACGACGGCGAGGGGCGGCCGCCGGTCACCGACGGGCCCTTCGCGGAGACCAAGCACCTGACGACTGGGCGCAGATCGTCGAGTGGTACGACGAGCTGGTGCGGCTCACCGGCAGCCCCGTGGCTCGGCTCAACCGGGCGGTGGCGGTCGGCGAGGCGAGCGGCCCCGAGGCGGGCTTGGCCGAGCTCGCCGAGATCGACCCCTCACTCCCCCGCCACGCCGCGGTCGCGGCTTACCTGACAGAGCGTCGCGGAGACGTCGCGACAGCAGCCCGGCTCTACGCAGAAGCCGCGCACGTCGCGCCGAATCTGCCCGAGCGAGACCACCTGACCCGGCAGGCCGCTCGCCTCAACACCGCCCTCCGCGTCTGAGATCTGGACACGAGCGCCGGCGCGAGACCGACCGCACGGCTCCCTCCAGCTCGCCCGGACCTGGCCCGGCCGAGTGCCGGGTAGCCACATCTCACACCGCCGCTCGCCCGTTCGTGTGGCGCGGTGATGGATGGATCCCCCTACTCTGAAGGAAGGCGGGCCGGGGATCGGTAGCTGCCGGGTCGGCGGCAACGGACGGACCAGGTGGCATTCGGGACGTTGCCGAGAACGGCTCGGACCCGGACCGGCCGGCGATAAAGAACAGTTATCGACGCATGGCATCTGTCAATCACTGTGATGCTTGACACCCGTGGTCGGTAGGCGAAGGATTCGAAGCATCAACCGGTGTGCTCGATGCGGAGGCAGTTATGGCGAAGACCAAGTCCCGGCCCCCCTACAAGCGGCTCACGGAGCCGCTCGTTCGTGAGAATGGTGTGCTGCGCCCGGCCACCTGGGACGAGGCGCTGGACAAGGCCGCCGAAGGCTTCCGACGCAACCTCGAGGCACACGGTCCCGACGCCTTCGGCCTGTTCTCCTGCTCCCGCGCGACCAACGAGATGAACTTCGCTGCCCAGAAGTTCGCCCGCGCGGTGATCGGCACCAACAACATCGACTCATGCAACCGAACTTGACACGCACCTAGTGTCGCCGGTCTGGTGGCAGTGTTCGGTGCTGGCGGCGGTACGTCCTCGTACCGCGAAGTCGAGGATGCCGAGATCCTGGTCTTCTGGGGATCCAACGCCCGCGAGGCGCACCCCATCTTCTTCCACCACGCCCTCAAGGCGATCCACAAGGGCGCCAAGGTCTATGTGGTGGACCCGCGGCGGTCGAAGACCGCGGAGTGGGCCGACGCCTGGCTCGGGCTCGATGTCGGCACCGACATCGCGCTGGCCTACGGCATCGGGCGCGAGATCATCCACGCGGGTCTGGTCGACAAGACGTTCATCGAGCGGGGAACCTCGGGCTTCGAGGAGTACGCCGCGGCCGCCGAGCCGTGGACGCTCGAGGTGACGTCACGGGAGACCGGCGTGCCCGCCGATCTGATCAGGGCGCTGGCACACGACTTCGCCAAGGCCGGCACGGCGCAGATGTGCTGGACCCTCGGGATCACCGAGCACCACAACGGCACCGACAACGTGCGCTCACTGATCAACCTCGCGCTGCTCACCGGCCATGTCGGCAGGTACGGCTCCGGTCTGAGCCCGCTGCGCGGTCAGAACAACGTCCAGGGCGGCGGCGACATGGGGGCCATCCCCAAGAACCTGCCCGGTTTCCAGGACGTCGAGAACGCCGAGCACCGAGCCAAGTTCGAGCGCCTCTGGGGCGTCACGATGCCGCCCACGTACGGCATGACCCTCTCGGAGATGATGGAGGAGATGGACGAGGGACACCTCACCAACCTCTTCATCGTCGGTGAGAACCCGGTCCAGTCCGACGCGGACTCCACGGCCGTGACCCGGCGGCTGGAGGGTCTCGACCACCTCGTGGTGCAGGACATCTTCCTCACCAAGACCGCCGAGCTCGCCGACGTGGTCTTCCCCGCGGCCGCGGCGTGGTGCGAGAGCGAGGGCACGACCACCAACAGCGAGCGTCGCGTGCAGCGCACCCGCAAGGCTCTCGAGCCGCCCGGCGCCGCCAAGGACGACATCGAGATCATCCGCCTGCTCGCGGATCGGATGGGTCAGACCTGGGAGGCGCAGACTTCCGAGCAGATCTGGGATGAGCTCCGGTCGGTCTCCCCCGCGCACTGGGGCATGACCTACGCCAAGCTCGAGGAGCTCGGCGGCATCCAGTGGCCCTTCCCCGACGAGGACGGCCCGCAGACCAGTTTCCTGCACGAGAGGCTGTGGGAGAGCGATCCCGAGAAGCGCGGCAGGCCGGCGCCGTTCGGCATCGTCGAGCACGAGCTCCCCGTCGACCAGCTCGACGACGAGTTCGACCTGCGTCTCACCACGGGTCGCCGGCTGACCGACTACAACACCGGCGTCCAGTCCGTCGGCTTCAACTCTCCGCTCCGGATCGGCACCACCCTCGACATGTCGCCCGAGGACCTGCAGAAGTGGGACATCGAGGACGGGGAGGTCGTCCGGGTGACATCTCGGCGCGGATCCGTGCTCGTCCCGGCTCGACTCGAGCCGGCGCTGCGGCCCGGACTGACCTTCATGGTGTGCAACTTCCCCGACGAGGTGGACACCAACCTGCTGACCATCGAGGCCAACGACCCGATCTCGGGCACCGCCGAGTTCAAGGCCACGGCGATCAAGGTGGAGAAGCTGCTGGACGTCGTCGAACCCGAGGAGGCGTCCGAACTGGTCGCTGCGACGCAGGAGGCCTGAGACCTTGGACCTCAAGTTCACCAACGCAGAAGCCAGCGCGGACGAGCGCGACGCGGTCGACCGGCTGATCGGCGAGGCACACAGCGGGTGGTACGGCGGCGATCGGGACGCCCTGGATCACCGGATGTCCTACGGCGGGCGCCGAGCACGCTCGGAGCGCCACCTCGTGCTCGAGGCCCTGCACGCCGTCAACGACCGGGTCGGCTGGATCAGCCCGGGCGCGCTCAACTACATCGGACGCCGGCTGAGCGTGCCGCCGGCCGACGTCTACAGCGTGGCCACCTTCTACGCGCTGTTCTCCACCCACCCTCGACCGAAGCGTGTGGTGCACGTGTGCACCGACGTCGCCTGCGAGGCGCTCGGGGCGAAGGGCATCTGCGACGCGCTCGAGCAGAGCCTGGGGCCGGCCGGTGCCGCGTCGGGGTGGAAGCACAGCCCCTGCCTGGGCGTCTGCGAGCGGGCTCCGGCGGCGTTCGCGGTCGAGGCCGGTGATCCCCCCGTGGAGCACGTGCTCGGCCCGACCAGCGCGAAGGAGGTCGTACGGGCGATCGAGGTCGGGCCCGCCGCGCTGGCCGAGGAGGCGTCGCCCACGATGGCGGTCCCCCAAGCCGGCGACGACGGCCTGGTGCTGCTGCGCCGGGTCGGCAAGGTGGATCCCGAGAGCATCGACGACTACATCGCCAACGGCGGCTACCAGGCCCTCGACCGGGCCTTCGAGATGGGCCCGCAGCAGGTCATCAGCGAGGTCAAGGACTCCAGGCTGCTCGGTCGCGGCGGCGCCGCGTTCCCTGCTGGCATCAAGTGGGAGGCGACCGCAGGGCAGCCCGCCCAGCCGCACTACCTGGTGTGCAACGCGGACGAGAGCGAGCCGGGCACGTTCAAGGACCGCGCCATCCTCGAGGGCGACCCGTTCTCCCTGATCGAGGCGATGACGATCGCCGGCTACGCGATCGGCGCCGTCCGCGGCTTCATCTACCTGCGTGGGGAGTACCCGCGCTCGCACCGGCTGCTCAGCAACGCCTTGAAGCTGGCGCGCGAGCGCGGCTACCTCGGCGCGGGCATCCTCGGCACGGGGTGGTCCTTCGACCTGGAGATCCGGCGCGGCGCGGGCGCCTACATCTGCGGCGAGGAGACCGCGATCTTCAACTCCATCGAGGGCTACCGAGGCGAGCCGCGCACCAAGCCGCCGTTCCCGGTGGAGGTCGGGCTCTTCGGCAAGCCGACCGCGATCAACAACGTCGAGACCCTGGTCAACGTGCTGCCGATCGTGACGATGGGCGGCGCGGCGTACGCCGAGATCGGCACCGAGGGCTCGACCGGGCCGAAGCTGTTCTGCATCTCGGGCAACCTGGTGCGCCCCGGGGTCTACGAGGTGCCGTTCGGCGCCACGCTTCGGGACATGCTCGAGCTGGCCGGAGGCGTTCCGGAGGGACGCACTCTGCAGGCGGTGCTGCTGGGCGGTGCGGCCGGTGGCTTCGTCCGTGCCGATGAGCTCGACATCCCGTTGACATTCGAGGGGACTCGAGACGCCGACACCACCTTGGGCTCGGGCGTGATCCTCGCGCTCGACGACACCGTCGACATGCCGCGGATCCTGCTCCGCATCGCCGGCTTCTTCCGCGACGAGTCGTGCGGCCAGTGCGTGCCGTGCCGCGTCGGCACGGTGCGTCAGGAGGAGGCGCTGCTGCGGATCGCGAGCAACGGGCACGAGGCGGGCTCCAACGACGCCGACATGCTGGTGCTGCGCGACGTCGGGCAGGTCATGAAGGACGCCTCGATCTGCGGCCTGGGCCAGGCCGCCTGGAACGCCATCGAATCCGCCATCGACCGGCTCGGAACCTTCAAGGAGGAGACGACGTCATGAGCACCCCACGCTGTTCTTCACCTCCTCCGCTCCGCTCCTCCGTCGAACAACACCGAGGGGACCCCGCATGACCACAACGGACGAGCGCACGTCGGTCGAGATGGGCATGCCGACCCGGCTGGTCAGGCTCACGGTGGACGGCAAGGAGGTGGCCGTCCCTGAGGGCGCCACCGTCCTGGACGCCTGCGACGCGATCGGGGAAGAGGTTCCGACGCTGTGCTACGGCGACACCCTCACTCCCAAGAACGCATGTCGTGTCTGCATGGTCGAGGTCGAGGGCTCGCGCGTCCTGGTGCCCGCGTGCTCGCGCAGGGTCAACGAGGACATGGTCGTCAAGACCGACACCGAGAGGGTGCGGCACAGCCGGCGCCTGGTGTTGGAGCTGCTCGGCTCCTCCGTCGACCTGTCGACCACGCCCAAGGTGGACGGGTGGATGGCCGAGTACGACGCCGTGCCCGGGCGGTTCGGCGCGCCCGCGCCCGAGGACACCACCCGCGACGAGCACGAACCCGGCGAGCACCACCCAGGTGACGGCGGCCTCGCGGCGACGATGGACCAGCCGGACAAGATCGACAACGACCTCTACGTGCGCGAGTACAGCAAGTGCATCCTGTGCTACAAGTGCGTCGACGCGTGCGGTGAGCAGTGGCAGAACACGTTCGCGATCCAGGTCGCCGGCCGCGGCTTCGACTCCCAGATCTCCACCGAGTTCAACGTCGAGCTGCCCGATTCGGCGTGCGTCTACTGCGGCAACTGCATCGAGGTCTGCCCGACCGGCGCGCTGTCCTTCAAGAGCGAGTACGACATGCGCGCAGAGGGCATCTGGGACGAGTCCGAGCAGACCGAGACCACGACCGTGTGCACCTTCTGCGGCGTCGGCTGCAACCTCACCCTGCACGTGCAGGACAACACCATCGTCAAGGTGAGCTCCCCACACGACCACTCGGTCGCCCACGGCAACCTGTGCATCAAGGGCAGGTTCGGCTACCAGCACGTGCAGAACCTCTAGTCGGAGAGGCGCACCACCTCGGCCACGGCCTCGATGTCGCTTGGGGTTACTCGGCAGCAGCCACCGACGGCGCGGGCCCCGGCAGCGACCCACTCGCCGACGCGGGCGGGCTCGATGCCCCCGGTGCCGGCCCAGGCGCGCGCCTGCGCGTCCCAGGCCTCGCCGCTGTTGGGGTAGACGACGACCGGCAGCCCGGTCCCGGCCGCGAGAGCGACCTGCGCGGACACCCCGGCCGGGTCGCAGCAGTTGACACCGACCGCGACCACATCGGTCGAGGAGGCTGCCAACGCGAAGGCATCCGCGAGGGACTCGCCCATCCGCGTCCGCGTGCCGTCGCCGGTGAGTGAGACCCAGGCCGGCACGCCGAGCCCGGAGAGCTCGGCCACGACGGCCTCGACCTCGGCGAGGCAGGGCAGCGTCTCGACGGCGAGTACGTCGACTCCGGCGCCCGCGAGGACGCGCAGCCGGTCTCGGTGCCAGGCGCGGAGCTCGACCACCGTGAGGCCGTAGTCACCGCGGTACTCCGAGCCGTCGGCGAGCGCGGCGCCGTACGGCCCGACCGAGGCGGCGACGAAGCCGCTCTCCCCCACGGCCGCGCGGGCAAGGGACACACTCCGCCGCAACAGCGCGTCGGTGGCCGACCGGTCGAGGCCGCGACGCGCGAGACCGTCGTAGGAGACCTGGTAGGAAGACGTCGTCGCCACGCGCGCCCCGGCCGCGACGAAGTCCTCGTGCGCCGCCCGGATCTCCTCCGGCTCGTCGAGAAGGAGTCGCGCCGACCACAGGTCGTCGGAGAGGTCGTGCCCGCGAGCCTCCAGCCGGGTGGCCAGCCCGCCGTCGAGCACCATCACACCCTGCGCGAGAGCCCCGCGGAAGTCCGTCACGGAACGATCCTGGCACGGATCCCCGCGGAGCCGGACGCCCATCGTCCGCAACCGCCTCTAGCGTTGGCGGCGTACCGAACGCATTCGAGAGGAACCCATGGACATCGTCTTGATCCCCGGACTCTGGCTCAACGCCTCCACCTGGGACGCCGTGGTCCCGCGGCTCGAGGAGGCGGGTCACCGCGCCTTCCCGCTGACCCTGCCCGGCATGGCCGGCAAGGACGCCGACCGCACCGGCACCTCGCTGCAGGACCACGTCGATGCGGTCGTCGCCGCCATCGACGCCACCGCAGGCGAGATCCTCCTGGTCGGCCACTCCGCCGGCTGCGGGATCGCGCATGCCGCGCTCGACGCGCGGGTCGAGCGGGTCGCCCACGTCGTCCACGTCGGAGGGTTCCCCAGCGCCGACGGCGACGTGCTCGTCAGTGGCTTCGAGGTCGTCGGCGGCGAGGTGCTCATGCCCGACTGGGCGGAGATCGGGGAGCGGGACAGCATCCGCGACTTCGACGAGGCCGGTCTCGCGCGGCTGTACGCCGAGGCTATCCCGGTGCCCGAGCGTGTGCTGCGCGATCCGGTCCGGCTCACCGACCCGCGCCGGCTCGACGTCCCTGCGACGATGCTCTGTCCCGAGTACACCGCGGCCGACCTACGCGGCTGGGTGGAGAGCGAGGATGGGCCCGCCGAGCTCGCGGCTCTCAAGAGGGTCGAGTACGTCGACCTCGGTGGCGGACACTGGCCGCAGCTCACCCAGCCGGACAACCTGGCCCGGGCGATCCTTGCGTGCGTCGGTTACTGAGGGTGTGGTCTCGACTCGGACTCTCGTACCTCGCGACCGGCTCGACCACCGATTGGGCTCAGGGCTGGGGCTGCTGGACGACGACGGCATCCTCGATGGCGTCGGCGAACGAGCGGGCATCGCGGCTGCGAACGAAGGTGTCGACGGCGTCGTAGAGACCGACGTGCAGCGCCGGATCGACACCCTCTCCGTGAGCGATCGAGAGCAGCAGCTCCTGGTCGCGGTAGGCCGCGGCGGCTGCCTGCTGGTAGTCGGACAGCGAGCTCACGTCGACGTCCGTGCGGATCGGCACCGACCCCTTCAGCTCGTTGAACGCCAGCTGGGTCTCCGACTCACCGGCGGTGGCGAGGAAGGCCATCGCGTTGGCGAGGTTGGGCGCGTGTGCGGCCGACACGAACACGTCCACCACCGCCACGTAGGAGTCCTCGGTCCCGGGGAACGCGACGTATCCGAAGTCGGCGCCCTCCTCGGCGCCCTGCGCGACGAGCTCGCCGTACGCCGAGTCGTTCATCGACTCGAACGCGCACTCGCCGTCGGCGAGCTTGCCCGTGGCGCCGTCCCAGGTGAGGGCGCCGGAGTCAGGGTCGGAGAGGTCGAGCAGCTGCCCGAAGCTGTCGAGCGCATCCTTGGCCTCGGCGCTCGTCCAGCGGAAGCTGCCGTCCTCGACCCTCTTCCAGCCCGCGCTGCCGATGGTCGAGAGCAAGACGTTCTCGAACAGCTCGACAGACGTGAAGGCGTCCTTGGCGCCGAGGCACAGCGGGGTGACG
Organism: uncultured Actinomycetota bacterium; assembly: GCA_963767345.1. GTDB lineage: Bacteria > Actinomycetota > Actinomycetes > Propionibacteriales > Nocardioidaceae > Nocardioides. The sequence goes on along the minus strand of CAVYDO010000002.1, from coordinate 224,892 downwards.
CCCGCCTCGTCGAGCGTCTCCAGATCGTCGATGAACCGGGCGAGGGTGTAGCCCTCCCCGGGCGGCGTCACTCCGGCCTGCTCGAGGGCGGCCAGGTTGTAGAAGAGGACGTTGCTGCGGTGGCTGCCGGTCGGCATGCCGTACGGCTTGCCGGCGACGGTGACCGCGTCGCGGATCGCTGCCGGCATGGCCGCCTCGATGCCGGAGGCGTCGAACGCGGACGTCGCGTCGGCGACCTGGCCCCGGTCGGCGCTCGCGGCGAGGTATCCACCCACGAAGCCCTGCCACACGTCGGGCGGGTCGCCGTCTGCCAGCCGCTCTGCCAGGACGACCTGGGCGTTGCTGCCGGCACCGCCGGTCACGGAGGCGTCCTCGAGCTCCACGTCGGGGTTGGCCGCGGTGAACGCGTCGAAGATCACCTCCAGCGCGGCGCGCTCGGAGTCCGATGTCCACCACGACATGACCTCGACCCGGTCGGTCTTCGCTGCCTCGGCAGGGTCGGGTGCCTCGTCCGAGCAGCCACTCAGGACCCCGATCAGCGCCAGCGCAAGGGCCGCCGTCGCCGTACGGCGCGCGCTCACAGCGCACCTCCCACAGGGGTCGCCGCGTCGATGTTGGACGCAGGACCGCTCGGTTCCGGCGTTCGCAGGTCGTAGAGCGCGTAGGCGGTGACCACGACGAAGCACACCGCCGGCACAACGAAGGAGATCGCCGGGGTGGTCTGGTCGAGGATCCAGCCCTGGACCAGCGGCATGATCGCGCCCCCGACGATCGCCATCACGAGACCGGCCGCGCCGAACTTGGTCGCCGGGCCGAGGCCCTTGAGCGCGACGCCATAGATCGTCGGGAACATCAGGGAGAGACAGAACGAGATCATCACGACCGCGCCGACGCCCACGGCGTTGGGTGAGACGACTGCGACGAGCGAGAACCCGACTGCGGCGGCGCCGAGCACCGTGAGCACCTTCGTCGCGCGCACCCGGCCGATCACCCAGGTGTTGATGAAGCGAGCGGCCAGAAAGATCAGCAGCGAGACCTGCAACAGCATCCCGCCCTGCTCGAGGCTCCCGTCGATCGCCTGTTGCTGGTACTGGATCAGGTAGGTCCACGTGCAGACCTGGCCGGCCACGTTGAAGAACTGCGCGATGACCCCGAGCACGTAGCGCCGGTTTCGGAGCAACGAGCGGACGACCGAGCCTGCACCGGCATCGCCGGCATCGGGGAACTCCTCTACCGCATCGGGAGCCCTCTGGGTGGCCAAGACCACCCCCAACGCGAGCAGCAACAGGCCAAGGCCGAGGTAGGGCCCCATCACCGCGCCGAGCTGCCCGGCTCTCACGGCCTGCGCCTGTTCGGCACTCAGGCTGGTGAGATCGACCTGGTCCTCCAGCTTCGGCAGGATCAGCGTTACCGCGAGCAGGACACCGATATTCGTGCCGACGGGGTTGAAGGCCTGGGCGAGGTTGAGTCGGCGGGTCGCGGTCGCCTCCGGCCCGATCGAGAGGATGTAGGGATTCGCGGAGGTCTCCAGGATCGAGCAACCCGCGGCGATCGCGAAGAGTGCGAGCAGGAATACCTCGTAGGTCTGGATCTTGCTGGCCGGGTAGAACGCGAAGGCGCCGGCCGCCGCGAGCAGCAGCCCGGTCAGCAGACCCGCCTTGTAGCCGAACCGCTCGTTGAGGAGCGCAGCCGGGATCGCGAGCAGGAAGTAGGCACCGAAGTAGGCCAGCTGCACCAGCGACGCCTGGAAGGTGCTCATCTCGAAGATCTTCTGGAAACCGGCAACCATCGGCGTGGTCAGGTCGGCCGCGATCCCCCAGGCGGTGAAGCACGAGGTCACGATGATGAAGGGAACGAGCATCCCTCGCCCGAGGAGGCTTGGACCAGAGGACTCCGAATTGTCCGACATGCGTGCACCCTAGTGACCTGCGTCACTTCAGGGGAACCCCGAGTTTCACGCGTCCCGTCCAGTGAGCGACAGGGGCAACGCTCAATCGCCCATACCCCCGGCCAGTACGGCGAGGTCGCTCTCGGCGAATCGGCGGTACTCCCCTACGATCGGGGCCCATGCCTGCCCGAGCCGTGCCAGCCCCGACCCTCCGACTGATTGCCGTGGTGACCGTGGTGCTCGCCCTCACCGCGTGCTCCGGCGCCGAGACCGCCACCGACGACTCGGCCGACGCACCGTCTGAAGCCGCGGTCGCCTGCGCATACCCGGCCGACCAGGCACCGGCTGCGAAGAAGGTGGACCCGCCCTCGGAGGAGCCCGCAGCCTCGGGCGAGGTGCCCGCCACTATCAGCACGAGCGCGGGAGAGCTCGCGGTCACTCTCGACGCCGCGGCCACACCGTGCACCGTCAGCAGCTTCCTGTCGCTGGCCGAGCAGGGCTACTTCGACGACACCGACTGCCACCGGCTCACGACCCAGGGCATCTACGTGCTCCAGTGCGGCGACCCGAGCGGCACCGGCGCGGGTGGCCCCGGCTACTCGTTCGAGGATGAGCTCAGCGGCGAGGAGACGTACGGCGCCGGCACTCTCGCGATGGCCAACGCCGGCCCAGACACCAACGGCTCGCAGTTCTTCGTCGTCTACGCCGACAGCGAGCTGCCGCCGAGCTACGCCGTCTTCGGCCACCTGGACGAGGCCAGCACGGAGCTCGTGGCCGGCATCGCGAAGAAGGGCACCAAGGACGGAGGGTCCGACGGTGCGCCCAAGCAGAAGGTCACCATCACCCGCATCACCGAGGGCTGAGCAGGTCGCTCATCTCGGTGAGCCGGGGACGCCCCGCCGGGTCAGGGTCCAGACAAGCGAGGAGCACCTCGCGCCACGCGGGCGGGACCATGGCGAGCGCGCGGCCGCCGTACGGTCGCCTCGACGGTCGCGGGAGCACCGGCGAGCGCCGGTAGCCGCCATCGCCGAAGGGCAGCTCGCCGACCAGTGCCTCCAACAGGGTCGTGCCCAGACCCCACACGTCGGTCGCCGGCGACAGCGCGCGCCCGGTGCGCTGCTCCGGTGCGGCGTAGCCCCGCGTGCCGGCGCCCCGTCTGCCGTCCCCGGGCCGCTCGGCGAGACTGAGGTCGATCAGCACCGCGGTGCCGCCGCGGACCACGACGTTGTCCGCCTTGACGTCCAGGTGAAGCCATTCGTGCCGGTGCAGGTAGCCCAGAACCGAGGCCAGCTGGGTCGCGAGCAGGGCCACGTCGGCCGTCCCGAGCGGGCCGTCGTCCTCGAGCCGGCTCAGCGTGGTGCCGGTGAGCGTCTCGAGCACCATCGCCGGGGGGTCCTGGTGCACCGCGTAGCCGCGTACCAGGTGCGGATGAGCGAGAGAGGTGACGATGGCACCCTCCTGCAGTACCGCGGCCCGGACCTCCTCGTCGTCGAGCCGGTCGGGGCGCAGGACCTTCACCACCACCCGGCACGCGCGATCGGCGTCGTAGGCGTCGTAGGTGTCCATCCGACGCCCGTGAGCAAGCAGAGAGACGACCCGAAACCCCGGGAGCACCTCGGCGCCCACAGGCAGGCCGGCGTACGTCGCGGTCACCGGTCGGCCGTCCGCGGCGGGTCGGGCAGCTCGACGACCCGGTCCATGCGCTCGAGGACGACCGGGTCATGACTCAGCACCACGAGGGTGCGGCCGGCGGTCGCCGCCAGCAGGTTGTCCAGGAACCGGCGGGCACCCGCTCGGTCGAGGCCCGTCGTCGGCTCGTCCAGCACCAGGATCGGACTGTCGCGTAGCAGTGCCCTGGCCAGTGAGAGGCGCTGTCGCTGTCCACCCGAGAGCAGGCGGCCGCGCTGACCGATCCGCGTGTCGTAGCCGTTGGGGAGACGCCGCACGAACTCGTGGGCGTCGGCCGCCCGTGCCGCCCCCTCGACCGCCTCTCGGTCGGCGCCGGGCACGGAGAACGAGATCGCCGCCGACACGGTGTCGTCCGGCAGGAGCGTCTCCTGCGGGACGACGGTGACCGCCGCCCGCACCGATCCCGAGGTGCAGGCCGACAGGTCCTGGCCGTCGATGAGGACCCGGCCGGCGGCCGGCTCGAGCTGGCCGGTGAGCAGCCGGACGACCGTCGTCTTGCCGGAGCCGCTGGGTCCCGCGAGCGCGACACGCTCGCCCGGCGCGACCCGCAGGTCGAAGTCGGTGAGCACGGGGGTCGACTCGTAGGCGGCACGGACACCCTCGAGGCTGAGCTCGCCGCTGGTCACCGAGAGGGCCCGGGCGCCCGGCGGGTCGCCTCGCAGCGGGCGGTCGAGCAGCTCCACCACTCGTTCGGCACCGGCCGTCGCCGAGTAGAGGTCCGGAAGCAGATCCGCCAGCCGCCGGATCGGCCTGTAGCACTGCGCAAGGAGCGCGAGGAACGCGAGCAGGCCACCGAGGGTGAGACGATCGGTCGCGAGTGCCCACACCCCCAACCCCACGACGAGCAGGACGCCGAGCAGCTCGACCAGATCGACGATCGGCAAGAACAGTGCCCGGATCCGGCTGGCCGCCAGCTCCGCCGCGGCGATCCCCCGGTTCTGACGCTGGTAGGCGGCGACCGCCTCCCGCTCACGGCCGTACAGCTGGACCAGCGCTGCGTTGCCGAGCGACTCCTCGGTCAGGCTGGTCAAGGACCCGCCCCGGCGGCGGCGCTCACGGGAGACGTCGCGCGTGAAGCTCCCGAAGCGTTGCGCGAGGAGCATCAGGAGGGGCACGGCGGTGAGGGCGACGAGGGCGAGCTGCCACTGCAGCCACACCATCGCACCCACGTAGAAGATCAGCCGGAGCAGGTCCCCGAGGGCCTCCGTGAGGTCGCGGACCATGAACCGCTCGACCGCCGAGACGTCGGAGGTGAGCCGGGCGACCGTGTCGCCGAGTCGGCGCCGGTCGTGGTCATGGGCGGGAAGGGCCAGGACATGGTCGAAGGCGTCCCGTCGCAGGTCGACCAGGAACCGCTGGGAGATCCAGGTCGACAGATAGTCGTCGGCACCGGAGAGGACCGCGCTGAGCAGGTTCAGACCCACGAACGCCAGCGCGATCAACCAGAGCGCCCCGACGTCGGCAGGCACCAGCACGTCGTCCACGAGGCGCCGGAACAGCATGATCTCGAGAACCTCGATGAGCGGGAGCGCCGCCAGGACCACGACCGACAGCCCCAGCCAGCCACGCAACGGGCGCAGCCTGGGCCAGAACCGCCGCGCCACCTCGCCGATCGTCAGGCCCGCCGCGGCTGCGACGATCGGAGCCTCGTCGTGCTCGGGACGGAGCGAGGCGGCAATGCGCGCTCGGGTCCGGGACACGAACCCGCTGCGCCGCCGTCTCATCGTGACTCCATCGTCATCGTGGCGGCGGATCGTTGGGGTCCTCCATGCGCGCCAGACGGGTGGACGGTTCGGGCACCATCCACCCGTTGGCGATCGGCCGCACCGGCCGCGTGGGTCAGCGGCTTCGGCTGCGGCTGCCGCGGCGCTTCTTGCGGCGCTTCTTCCGACCACCGTTGCTGGAGCTTCCGCCCCGGAGCGCCATCGTCGCGGGCTCGAGAGCCGCCAGGATCGTGGAGCGTGCCATGGTCTCTCCTCTGGTCTGCGACAGGGTCTCTCCCTGCCTGCGACACAACCATGACCTGCGAGGGTGAAGGCGGCGTGAGGCTTCGATGAGCGCTCTCTCACCGAGCGCTCGACCCGCCGACCTGGGGATACGACAAGATGACGCCTGTGCTCCGCCCACCACGCAGCCGTGTCGCCGTCGCCGCCACCGGCGAGCAGGCCCTGGCCGCCGGCCTCGGCGTCGCCGCCGACGGCGGGAACGCCGTGGACGCCGCCCTCGCTGCCGCGTTCGTCTCGCTCGCGACCGAGCCCGGCATGGTCAGCTTCGGCGGCGGCGCCTATGTCGCCGTCTGGCCGGCCGACAAAGGGCCCACGGTCATCGACGGCAACGTCGCGATGCCCGGCCGGGACGGGGACCCGGCCCGACGCGGCCACGGGCTTCGCGACGTCTTCACCGCGTACGGCGGCGGGGTCACGATGCAGGCGGGTGCCGGCTCGGTGGCCACGCCGGGTCTGGTGCCTGCGCTGGGCGTGGCGCACGAGCGGCATGCCCGGCTGGGCTGGGACCGGCTCCTCTCCCCCGCGGTCTCGGCGGCGCGCGACGGCTACCCGATGAGTCCCGCGGCGGCGCGGTACCTCGTGTACACCGCCGACAACCTTTTCGCCGACGACGCCGAGGCGCACCGGCTCGTCACCCGCCCCGACGGACGTGTCCTCGACCCCGGCGAGCCCGCGCGCAACCCACTGCTCGCCGACGTCCTGACCCAGCTCGGCCGCGACGGATCGGAGCTGTTCACCACCGGCGCCGTCGGCCGAGCCCTGGTCGATGCGATGACCGCCGGCGGCGGCCTCATCACCGCGGCCGACCTGGCGACGTACGAGCCGCTCGAGCGCGCGGCGTACCAGCGCGACATCGGCGAGTGGCGGATCGGCCTCAACCCCGCGCCCTCGATCGGCGGGGTGACCCTCGCGGTGATGCTCGGCGAGCTGGGCCGGCGCGGCGACTGGAGCTGGTCCGACGCCATCGAAGTCCAGCTGGCCGTCCTCGGCTACCGGCGTTCGGTCCACGACCTCTCTCCTGACCTCGAGGCCGACGGCCTGCGGCTGCTCGCTGCCGTCGACGAATACGGCCTGTCGGCACTCCGCGGCTCGTCCTCGACCGCACACGTCTCGGCGGTCGACGGCGACGGCAACGCATGTGCGATCACGATGAGCAGCGGGTACGGCGCCGGGCTGTGCATCCCGGGCACCGGCATCCTCCTCAACAACTGCCTGGGCGAGATGGAGCTCAACCGCCGTGGCCTGCACGCTCTCGAGCCCGGCACCCGGCTCGCATCCAACATGGCACCCACCGTGGGCCGAGCCGCTGACGGGCGTGCACTGGCGATCGGCTCCCCCGGCGCCGACCGGATCACCACCGCGCTGATGCTCGTGCTCGGTCAGGCGCTCCTGCACGAGGCCGATCTCGCCGACGCGATCGCCGCGCCGCGCGTGCACATCCGGATCGGTGAGACCGAGCCCACCGTCGAGTACGAGCAGGACACCGCCCTCGCCGCCGCGGTCGCGGCGACCGGCCTGCCGTCCGTGACGTACGACGAGCGCCACATGTACTTCGGTGGCGTCGGCGCCGCCCTCCTCCGCGCCGACAACGAGCTCCTGGCAGCCGGTGACCTGCGCCGGGAGGCCGCCGTCGGCGTCATCGACTGAGCCGGCCCCCGACGATGGACGAGACCGCGCCCCGCTCGACGGGTCCACCACACGGAACCACCCACGCGGTGGAGGTTCGCGGGTGGGGCGACGTCATAACCTTGCCGGAGGTATCGAGTCGCGGCGACAGCGCCGTCCAGGTACGCCAGCGGTCCCGGTGGGAGCTCGGCTCCTGAGCGGGGGCGCGAGCAGGAATGCGAGGGAGAGATGGGCAGATCGACAACGAAGTCCCTGCAGACCGCGGCTCCTGCCGTGCGGAAGGTCGAGCGGGAGATCCGTGCATTCCTGGACGACGAGCGGGTCATCACCGACGAGACCAGGCTCCGGACCTATGAGTGCGACGGCATCACCGGCTTCCGGGTGGTGCCAGCGCTGGTGGTCCTGGTCGAGACCACGGACGAGGTCGCGGCCGTCGTGCGGGCGTGTGCCGACCACGGCGTCCCGTTCGTCGCCCGCGGAGCGGGCACCGGGCTGTCCGGCGGTGCGCTGCCGGTTGCGGACGGGGTGGTCATCAGCCTGTCCCGGATGCGCCAGATCCTGTCCATCGACATCCCCAACCAACGGATGACGGTGCATCCCGGTGTCACGAACTCCGACATCACCCTTGCGGTGGCGGCCCACGACCTGTACTTCGCTCCGGACCCGTCGAGCCAGTCGGTCTGCACGATCGGCGGAAACCTCGCGGAGAACGCCGGCGGTGCACACTGCCTGAAGTACGGATTCACCACCAACCACATCTACGGGATGACCCTGGTCACGCCGGACGGCGAGGTCGTCGAGATCGGCGGAAACAGCCTCGATGACGTCGGGCCGGATGTCCGCGGCGCGGTGATCGGGTCCGAGGGAACCCTGGGGATCGCGACCGGGGTCACGGTGCGCCTGCTACGCAAGCCGGAGTCCGTCAGCACCCTCGTCGCCGACTTCCCCAGCGCCGAGGCGGCCGGCGATGCTGTCAGCGGAATCATCGCGGCCGGCATCATTCCCGCCGCCGTCGAGATGATGGACAGCCTCTCGATCGAGGCGTCGGAGGCCGCCACGCATGCCGGCTACTCGCTGGACACGGCTGCCGCCCTGATCGTCGAGCTCGACGGCCCCGGTGACGAGGTGGACGAAGCGTTCGAGCAGGTCAAGAGGATCTGCGAGGACTCGGGCACCACCCATATCCGGATCGCCGACGTCCCCGAGGAGCGGGCCCGGATCTGGAAGGGACGCAAGGCCGCCTTCGCCGCCATGGGCCGGATCAGCCCGGCCTACTACGTCCAGGACGGAGTGATCCCGCGGACCCGGTTGGGTGAGGTGCTCACCCGCATCGAGCAGATGTCCGTCGAGGCCGGCCTCCGCGTGGCCAACGTGTTCCACGCCGGCGACGGCAACCTGCACCCCCTGGTGCTGTACAACAACGCCGACCCCGGCGAGACCAAACGCGGCGAGCACCTGGCCACCGCGATCGCGGAGCTCTGTGTCGAGTTCGGCGGGTCCCTCTCCGGGGAGCACGGGGTGGGCACGGACAAGGCCTGCTCGATGCCCAAGATGTTCAGCGAGGACGACCTCGCCGTGATGAAGCGGCTGCGGGCTGCGTTCGACCCCGACGGCATCTGCAACCCCGGCAAGATCTTTCCCACGCCGCGGCTGTGCGGAGAGCGCCCTGGCCCCTATCAGCCGCACCCGCTCGAGGCCAGCGGCCAGATCGAGAGGCTGTAGTCGTGTCCGATGAGCCCAACATGGCGACCCAGACCTTCGGCGGTACGGCGCCCGGGAGCGGGATGGTCCAGCCCGAGTCGACCGCCCAGGCGGCCGAGACCCTGCGCGGCACCACGGGATCGGTGCTGTTCCGGGGTGCCGGCACCAAGCTCGACTGGGCCGGCCGCGTCGCTGCGCCCGAGCTGGTGATCGACACCTCCGAGCTCACCGGACTGATCACCCACAACGCCGCGGACATGACGGCCTCGGTGCTCGCCGGAACGCCGTTGACCGACTTGCAGGCCCTCCTTGCCCCGGACGGCCAATGGCTGGCCCTCGATCCGCCGACCGCGCCGGCCGGAGCCACCCTGGGTGGGCTGCTCGCCGCCGGAGAGTCCGGGCCGTCCAGGCTCAGGTACGGCAATCTCCGGGATCTGGTCATCGGAGTGACCCTGGTGCTCGGCGACGGAACGATCGCCCGGTCCGGCAGCCACGTCATCAAGAATGTCGCCGGCTACGACCTGGCCAAGCTCGTCCACGGGTCGCTGGGTTCGCTGGCGATGATCGCCGAGGTCATCCTCCGGCTGCACCCGCTGCCCGTGACCTCGTGCACACTCGCCGGCGAGGCCGACGCGGACCAGGCGACGGCAGCCGCCCTGGCCCTGAGCGCCAGCCCGCTGGAGCCGTCGGCGGTCGAATGGATCCAGAGGGGCGACGGCGGCACGCTCGTGGTGCGTTGCGACGGCACTCAGCGTGCCGTCGAGATCAGCTCCGCCCAGGTCAGGGCGCTGCTGGCCGGCGTCGGCATCACCGCGACGATCACCGAGCCTGGCGAAGCGGAGCGGATCTGGAGGGAGCAGGCCGAGCTGGTCAACGGCTCGGACGGCGACACGGTCCTGCGGGTCGGCACGTTGCCCGGAGAGCTGGGTGACGTGGTCGGCCAGGTCCGCTCGATCGTCGCCGAGGCAGGGATGCAGTCTCAGGTGCTCTCCAGCGCTGCCCTGGGTGTGCACACCATCCGACTGTACGAGGGCAGCCCGTCGGCGGTCGCCGGAGCGGTGGACAGGATCCGAGCCCTCGTGCGCCAACGCGCAGGGACCACCCTGGTACGGCGGCGACCCGCGGACGTCGAGGCGCTGCTCGACGTCCTCGGCGAGCCCGGCTCCACAGCGCCGCTGCTGCGCCGCATCAAGGCACAGTTCGATCCGACCGACCGATGCGCACCGGGCAGATTCGCGCCCTGGTTCTGAAGACCGCACGAGGGAACACCGACCAGCATTCGACGCCCGTCCAGAGCACAGCCGGGAGTTAGCCACCATGACAGATCACGATTCGCAGGCAGACCGACCGTCGGCGCAGCCGACCGTCTCGACCCTTCCGGCAGGTGACGCGTCGAGCGGCATCTTCGACGCGCTCCGACCGCCGAGCCAGGACCGGATCGACGACTGCGTCCACTGCGGTTTCTGCCTGCCCACCTGTCCGACGTACATCCTCGAGGGACGGGAGAGCAACTCCCCGCGAGGGCGGATCTACCTGATGAAGATGGGGCTGGCCGGCGATGTCCCGATGGATCAGGAGCTCGTCGACGACTTCGACGCATGCCTGGGCTGCATGGCCTGCGTGACCGCCTGTCCGTCGGGCGTCAAGTACAACGAGCTCATCGAGGCGGTCAAGCCCCAGATCGAGCGGAACTGGGAGCGCAGCCGGACCGACCGGGCCTTCCGGGCCCTCATCTTCGCCCTGTTCCCCTACCCGGCCCGGCTGCGGGTGGCCGCGCTGTTCGGCACGGTCTACCAGCGACTCGGGTTGCGGACCCTGCTGACCAATAGCGGCCTGATGGACCGCCTGCCCGATCGCCTGCGCGCGCTGGATGCCCTCATGCCCCCGCTGAAGCTGCGTGCGGTCATCGCCCGCCAGCCGGCACTCACGCGGGCCACCGGAACGTCGCGGCTCCGCGTCGGACTCCTGTCCGGCTGCGTGCAGCGGGTGTTCTTCGGCGATGTGAACGCCGCCGCGACGCGGGTCCTCGCCGCCGAGGGCTGTGACGTGGTCGCACCGAAGGAGCAGGAGTGCTGCGGCGCGCTGTCCAGCCATGCCGGGCGTGAGCCGGAGGCCATCGAGCGGGCGAAGCGCCTCATCGACACCTTCGCCTCCGCGAACGTGGACGTGGTGGTCGCGAACGTGGCCGGCTGCGGGTCCTCGATGAAGGACTACGGGCATCTGCTCCGTGACGATCCGGCGTACGCCGAAAAGGCGGCCCGGTTCTCGGAGAGCGTGCGTGACATCTCCGAGCTGCTCGCCGAGCTGGGTCCGGCGGCGCCGCGCCACCCCATCCCGGCGCGGGTCGCCTACCACGACGCCTGCCACCTGGGGCATGCCCAGGGCATTCGGCAGCAGCCCCGCGCGGTGCTCCGCAGCATCCCGGACCTCACGGTGCTCGACATCCCGGAAGCCGAGATCTGCTGCGGGTCCGCGGGCATCTACAACCTGGTGCAGCCGGAGCCGGCCGAGGAGCTGGGCATCCGCAAGGTCGAGAAGATCTCGCAGACGAATCCGGATGCCGTCGTGACGTCGAATGCCGGCTGCCTGCTGCAGATCCGGCGCTACCTCGACGACGGCGTCCCGCTCTTCCACCCGGTGCAACTGGTCGACGCCTCGATCCGCGGGCTGGACCCGATCCAGGCGGCGAAGGCCGAGGAGTCCCGCTAGGGAAGCGCTGATCTTCGGGAGTCCCGGGGCGGCGTCTGGCCACGTGGACGGGAACGCGAAATGATGGGGCGTGGATATCGAGCAGCCCAGCTTCACCGACATCGAGTACGGCAACCGGCGACGTGTCTCCCGCTGCCCGGCCTCACTGTCACCGCCGGTCTGCCGCCACCCGCCGGGGCGTCCCTTCCGGTGAGGGCCGTGGCCCCGTGCGACGCACCCTGCGTCGCTTCCGGTGAGGGCCGCGTCCTCAAGCGACGCACCCCGCGTCGTTTCCAGGGAGGCTCGCACCTTGTTGCGACGCACCCTGCGTCGCCCACGCGGGTCGGGCTGTCGGGAAGCGACGCACCCCGCGTCGTCCTCCGCCGGCCAGGCCGCCGGCCAGACCACCGACCCAGACCACCGACCAGACCATCGACCAGACCCTGTCGAGAATCGAGTGGCGGGGTCGCGGCCCGCAAGGGCGTGCTGAAAACGATGACCGATCACGACCGGGCCGTGGATCTCCACGCCGCGTTTGCCTCGGCGACCTGGTTGATGCGGGCCCGTGCCGTCACTCTCGCGGGATGACGGCCAGGCGGAGAGGGGATGGCGCCGAAGAGGGGCCATGAACGGGAGTGGCGAGGGTGCACTGAGGTCTATCGGAGACCAACGAGCATCACCACGCGCACGTGACACACCGACTGGCCGGTTGACCAGCGCTTCCCTAGCGGAGCCAGTCGTCGGCGATGCGCCGACCCACGGCCCGCAGGAGCGCGGGGGCCTGGGCGATGCTGCGGCCGAGATCCGGCTCAAGGGCCGAGAGCGGGTACACCGCGGCGATGCCCGCGGCGGCCAGCTGCGCGGTGTCGAGCAGGCACCGGCCGGCGACGGCGACGGTGGTGACGCCGGCCCGGCCGGCGGCGGCCGCCACTCCGACCGGCGCCTTGCCGCGCAGGGTCTGCTCGTCGAGGGAGCCCTCGCCGGTGACCACCAGCCGTGCGCCGGACACGGCGGCATCGAAGTCGAGCAGCTCGAGTAGCAGGTCGATGCCCGGCCGGAGCTCGGCGCGGAACAGCGCCAGCGCCGCGAACCCGGTGCCGCCCGCAGCCCCCGCGCCGGGGTGGTCGGCATCGTCGTCGCGGCCGATCGTGCGTGCCACCGCTGCCGCCCAGACCTTCAGTGCGTCGTCCATCTGTCTGACCTGGTCCGGATCGGCGCCCTTCTGCGGCCCGAACACCGCGGCGGCGCCGTCCGGGCCGAGCAGCGGGTTGTCCACGTCACTGGCCACGAGGACCCGCACCCCGCGCAGACGTCGGGACAGCTCGGTCAGATCCAGCTCGTGAAGTCGGTGCAACGCGGCACCGCCCCGTGGCAGGGACGTCCGGGTCTCGTCGAGCAGCCGGGCGCCCAGCGCCTGCGCCATGCCGGCGCCGCCGTCGGTGGAGGCGCTCCCGCCCAGACCCAGGACGATCTCGGCGGCGCCGCGGTCGATGGCGTCCGCCAGCACCTGACCGAGCCCGTAGGTGGAGGCACCGAGGGGATCGGACACGCCGTCGGGCAAGAGCTCCAGCCCGCAGGCGGCGGCGAGCTCGACCACGGCGCGGTCACCCGCCAGCGCGTACGGAGCGCTCACCGCTTTGCCGGTCGGCCCGGCCACCTCGACCCGAACCTCGGTGAAGCCGGCGGCCACCGCGGCCGCGACGGTCCCGTCGCCGCCGTCGGCCACGGGGAAGACGGTGACCTCGGCGTCGGGGTCGGCGTCCAGCACTCCGAGACGGACGGCGTCGGCCACCTGTGCGGCGGTGAGCGAGCCCTTGAACTTGTCGGCGGCGATGACGAGGTGCACGCCGGTCAGTCCAGCATAACCACGGCGGTCGGGGCATCCTCGGCCGTCAGGGCGAGATCCTCGAACTCGGTGACGGCGTCGATCTCGACGCCCATCGAGATGTTGGTGACCCGTTCGAGGATGACCTCGACGACCACGGGCACCCGAAGCTCCGCCATCAGGGCCTTGGCCTGCTCGAACGCGGCGGGCAGCTCGTCCGGCTCGAACACGCGAATCGCCTTGCAGCCCAAGCCTTCTGCCACCTTGACGTGGTCTACGCCGTAGCCGTTTGTCTCCGGGGCGTTGATGTTGTCGAAGGACAGCTGGACCTGGTAGTCCATCTCGAAGCCGCGCTGGGCCTGCCGGATCAGGCCGAGGTAGGCGTTGTTCACCACAACGTGCACGTACGGCAGGTTGAACTGCGCCCCGACAGCGAGCTCCTCGATCATGAACTGGAAGTCATAGTCCCCGGACAGGCCCACGACCGTGGCGTCCGGGAGGGCGGTCACCACGCCAAGGGCGGCCGGCAGGGTCCAGCCCAGCGGCCCGGCCTGCCCGGCGTTGATCCAGCCCCGGGGCTGGTAGACGTGCAGGAACTGGCCGCCGGCGATCTGCGAGAGGCCGATCACCGACACGTAGACGGTGTCCCGGCCGAACGCCCGGTTCATCTCCTGGTAGACCCGCTGCGGCTTGATCGGCACGTTGTCGAAGTGCGTGCGGCGCTGCATCGTCTGCTTGCGCTGCTGGCACTCCTTGACCCATACGCCGTAGTCGGGCAGGTCGTCCGCGCGGTCTCTTGCCGCCTGGACGAAGAGCTCGAGCGCGGCCCCGGCGTCGGAGACGATCCCGTAGTCGGGCGGGAACACCCGGCCGATCTGGGTCGGCTCGATGTCGACGTGGACGAAAGTCCGCCCGTTGCGGTAGACGTCGAGTCCTCCGGTGTGACGGTTTGCCCAGCGGTTGCCGATACCCAGCACGAAGTCGGACTCCAGCAAGGTCGCGTTGCCGTAGCGGTGCGAGGTCTGCAGGCCCACCATCCCGGCCATCAGCGGGTGGTCGTCGGGGATGGTGCCCCAGCCCATCAACGTGGGAATCACGGGCACGCCAAGGATGTCGGCGAGCTCGACCAGCAGATCGGCCGCGTCGGCGTTGACGATCCCGCCGCCGGCCACGATCACCGGCCGCTCGGCCGCGAGCAACATGTCCAGTGCCTTGTCGACCTGTGCGCGGGTCGCCGTCGGCCGGTACGCCGGCAGCGGAGCGTAGGTGTCCACATCGAAGTCGATCTCGTCCATCTGGACGTCGAAGGGCAGGTCGATCAACACCGGGCCGGGGCGTCCGGAGCGCATGATGTGGATCGCCTGCTGGAACACCCCCGGCACCTGGGCCGGCTCCAGAACCGTCACGGCCATCTTGGTCACCGGCTTGGCGATGGAGGCGATGTCGACGGCCTGGAAGTCCTCCTTGTGCAGCCGGGCGATCGGAGCCTGCCCGGTGATGCACAGGATCGGGATGGAATCGGCCGCCGCGGAGTAGAGGCCGGTGATCATGTCGGTGCCGGCCGGGCCGGACGTACCGATGCAGATGCCGATATTGCCGGCCTTGGCGCGGGTGTAGCCCTCCGCCATGTGCGAGGCGCCCTCGACGTGTCGAGCGAGCACGTGCCGGATGCCGCCGTGCTTGCGCATCGCGTCGTAGAACGGGTTGATGGCCGCGCCGGGCAGCCCGAATGCCTGGGTGAGCCCCTCCAGCTCCAGGATCTTCACCGCGGCATCGACCGCGCGCATCTTGCTCATGTCCCGCTCACCTGCTGGCCGGAAAGGCGCTCGACGCCGCGCAGCAGGGCGGAGTGGTCCAGGCTGCCGTCGCCCTGCGCCCGCAGGGCACCGATGAGCTGGGCCGTCACCGCGCCCAGCGGCAGGGTGACGCCCTTCTCCCGAGCGGCGGCGAGGATGATGCCCATGTCCTTGTGGTGCAGGTCGATCCGGAAGCCCGGCTGGAACTGTCCGGCCAGCATGCTGGCCGACTTGCGGTCCATCACCGTGCTGCCCGCCAGACCGCCGGCCAGCACGTTGAAGGCAGCCTCGGTGTCCACACCGAAGGCGCGCAGGAACACGATCGCCTCCGCGATCAGCTCGTAGTTGCCGGCCACGATCAGCTGGTTGGCCGCCTTCACCGTCTGTCCGGAGCCCGCCGGCCCGACCAGCACGACGGTGCTGCCCACGGCGTCGAGAATGGGCTTGGCTGCGTCGAAGTCTTCCTGGCTGCCGCCCACCATGATCGACAGCTTCGCTTCCTTGGCCCCGGCTTCCCCGCCGCTCACCGGGGCGTCGAGCACGCGGATCTCACTCTCCGCTCCGGCCCGCGCGAGTCGTTCCGCCACATCCGGCCGGATGGTGGACATGTCGATGTGCAGCGTGCCGGGGCGGGCGTTGGCGTAGATGCCGTCAGGCCCCAGGGCGATACCCTCGACATCGGGCGAGTCCGGGACCATGGTGATGACCACGTCGGCCTCGACGACGGCCTCCGCGACACTGTCGGCGCCACGGCCGCCGGCCTCGATGAGTCTTTGGACTGGCTCCTGGCTGTGGTTCACGCCGATGACGGTGTGTCCTGCGGCGACCAGGTGACCGGCCATGGGGGCACCCATGATGCCCAGGCCGATGAACGCGATGGTGCTCATATCAGGCTCGCTCCTCGTGGGGTGTGGCGTGGGATCTGCTCAGCCGCGACGATCGACGGGCAGCCATCGCAGGCTCTCCTCCGTCGAGGTGGCGGGAACGTACTCGAGTGCGACCCGGCCCCGGTAGCCGGTGGACGCGATCTGGCGGAGCAGGCCGGGCAGGTCCAGCGTGCCGGTGCCGGGCTCGTGGCGGCCCGGGTGATCGGCGATCTGGACGTGCGCGATGCGGTCCGCGTAGGTGTCGATGGCGGTCGACACATCGTCGCCGTTGTTGGCCAGGTGGAAAAGGTCGCACAGGAAGCCGATGTTCGCCGCTCCGACGCGATCGAGCACGGTGACGACGTCGGCGGCCGTCCGCAGCGGGTAGGGCTTCGGCCCGCTCACCGGCTCGACGAGGACCGTGCCGCCGAGATCCGCGACGGCTTCGGCCGCGAAGGCCAGGCTCTCGGTGGCCAGCTCGTCCTGCTCCTGCGGGGACACGCCCTCGACCCGGTTGCCGTACAAGGCGTTGAACGCCTTCGTGCCCAGAGCATCGCCGATCCCGACCAGCGCGGCGACGTTCTCGCGGAACTCGATCGCCCGGTCGGGCAGCGACAGAACGCCGCAGTCCGGGCCGGCGAGGTCACCGGCGAAGAAGTTGAGGCCCGCGAGCTGGACCCCCGCGTCGCGGATGGAAGCCACGAATCGCTCCACCTCGGAGTCCGCCGGAACCGGCTCGGTCGGCCAGGGCCACCAGAACTCCACCGTCGTGAAGCCCGCCTGCGCGGCGGCGGCCGCCCTCTCCAGGATCGGCAGCTCGGTGAACAGCAGGGAGCAGTTGACGGTGTAGGGAAGGTCTTGGTTCACAGGAGCAACCCCAACGTATTCCGGTAGATGGAAACTTTTTTCTGACATATGGAAACTATCCTACGGCGGGGCTCGCCGTCAATGGCACCGCGCGCACGTTCAGCGCGAGTAGGGTCTTCCACATGGTGGAAGCTGTGGTGCGGGCGGGGAACGCCGAGCGGGTTCGGTCGCTGGACCGCGCCTTCGCCCTCCTCGAGTCTCTGGCGGTCACCGGTTCATCGACGCTGTCCGAGCTGGCCGACGCGACCGGCCTGCCCCTGCCGACCGCCCACCGCCTGCTGCGCTTCCTGTTGAGCAAGGGGTACGTGCGCCTGGAGGCCGGCAAGCGCTATGCCCTCGGGCTCAGTCTCATCCGGCTCGGCCAGACCGCCAGCCGCGGCCTGAACACG
The DNA here is from genome assembly GCA_963767345.1 of uncultured Actinomycetota bacterium. Lineage (GTDB taxonomy): Bacteria > Actinomycetota > Actinomycetes > Propionibacteriales > Nocardioidaceae > Nocardioides. The sequence continues at coordinate 207,551 of CAVYDO010000002.1, read as the reverse complement.
TGGGCGGCGCCGTACCTGACCGACCTGGTCGAGCGGTTCGAGGAGACCGCGAACATGGCGACCCTCGAGGGCGACTCGTGCATGTACGTCGCGCAGGTCCCGTCCCCGCGCTCGATGCGGATGTTCACGGAGGTCGGACGCACGGTGATGCCGCACTGCACGGGTGTGGGCAAGGCGATCCTGTCGATGCTTCCCGATCGGCAGGTGGAGTCGCTGCTCCAGCGCACCGGCATGCCGGCGCAGACCGAGCGCACGCTGACGACCATCCCGGCGATGCTGGAGGCGGTGCACGAGATCCGAGAGGCCGGGTTCGCGGTCGACGACGGCGAGCAGGAGCTCGGAGTTCGCTGCGTCGCCGTACCGCTCATCGGTCTGCCGATGCTGGCCGCCGTCTCGATCTCCGGCCCCGGCAGCCGCGTGCGGGCGGAGGAGGTCGCGCCGTTCCTGCAGGCGGTCGCCGGCGATCTGGTGGAGGGATTCCGTGCCTCCGCGGGCGGTGGGCTCCCGCTGGCGGACACCGCACCGTAAGGTTGGCCGGTGAGCACTCACGGCCAGCTCAGTCCCTCCCAGCGCACCCGCGTCCGCGAGTACCGCTCCGAGTCGGAGCGCTCGCGCGAGGACCGGCTCGCGGTCGAGGAGCCCCTCGAGGTCCGCGTGGGCCTGCCGGGAGAGCCCTCGCAGCGTGTCTGGCTCACGATGCGCACCCCGGGCAACGACTTCGAGCTCGCCGCGGGCTTCTGCGTCCACGAGGGACTGCTCACGCCCGACGACGTCCGCCGGGTGGCCTACTGCACCGACGTCGACCTGTCGCCGGAGCAGGCGTACAACGTGGTGACCGTGACGGTCGACCGGATGCCCGAGGGCATCGGCCAGCGGCATGTCGCCAAGAGCGCCGGATCGTCCGCCTGCGGGGTCTGCGGCAAGGAGAGCATCGAGGACGCGCTGGCCCTCCCCCACGTACGTCCTTGGGACGGCGACCTGCCGAGCGCCGACGTGATCCGGCGCCTGCCCGAGGCCCTGCGCGAGCACCAACGGGTGTTCTCCCGGACCGGCGGTGTCCACGCCGCAGCGCTTGCCACCGCCGACGGCGACCTGCTCGTCGTGCGGGAGGACGTCGGCCGGCACAACGCCGTCGACAAGGTGACCGGCAGCCGGGTGCTGGCCGGTGAGCGTCCCGATGGCGCGGCGCTGGTGGTCAGCGGCCGCGCCGGCTTCGAGCTCGTCCAGAAGGCGGTCGCGGTCGGCACCGGATGCCTGGTGGCGGTCGGAGCGCCGACGAGCCTCTCGGTCCGCCTGGCCGAGGACTCCGGGCTCGCCCTCTACGGCTTCACCGCGAAGGACCGCACCGTTCGCTACGCATGACCACCGGGCCTCGGCTCCTGCCCGGCGTGGGGTACGCAGGAGTGTCGGTGGCGCCTTCTAGGTTCGGGGTGTGCGCATCCTCCACACCTCCGACTGGCACCTCGGCCGGTCGTTCCACCGGCAGGGGATGCTGCCCTACCAGGCGGCGTACGTCGACCATCTGCTGGAGGTCGTCGAGGGCGAGTCCGTCGACCTGGTGCTCGTCGCCGGCGACGTCTACGACCGGGCCCTGCCACAGGTCGAGGCGGTGGAGCTCGCCGACGACGCCTTCGCGCGCCTGGCGGCCTCCCGTGCGAGGCTGGTCGTCACCAGCGGCAACCACGACTCGGCGCGCCGGCTCGGCTTCGGGTCCCGGCTGATCGACGCGGCCGGCGTCCACATCCGCACCGACCCCGCGACCGTCGGCACCCCCGTCCTGCTCGACGACGCCCGCGGCCCGGTCGCGGTCTACGGCCTGCCCTACCTCGACCCCGACGACGCGCGACTGCGATGGGGGCTGGCCCACCGCTCCCACGAGGCGGCGCTCGCCGAGGCGATGCGGAGGGTGCGCGCGGATCTCGGCGTCCGACGACGCACTCGATCCGTCGTGTTGGCGCACGCCTTCGTCGCGGGCTGCGCGGCGAGCGACTCCGAGCGCGATATCAGCGTCGGCGGCGTGTCCATGGTCTCCCGGAGCATCTTCGACGGCGTCGACTACACGGCTCTCGGCCACCTGCACGGCGCACAGGCGCTCTCCGAGTCGGTCCGATACTCCGGCTCACCGCTCGCCTACTCCTTCTCCGAGGCCGGCCAGACGAAGGGCTCCTGGCTCATCGACCTCGGCCCCACCGGCGACGCGGCCGCGACCTTCGTGGCCGCGCCGGTCCCGCGGCCGTTGGCGACGATCCGTGGCGAGCTCGAGACCCTGCTCACCGACCCGAGGCTCGGCGCCCACGAGGGCTCGTGGGTGCAGGCCACTCTCACCGACAGCCACCGGCCCTCTCAGGCGATGGACCGGCTGCGCCGGCGGTTCCCGCACGCCCTGGTGCTCGGCTTCGCGGGCGGGGACGCACCCGCGCTGACGGCTCCTGCGGGCAGGGTCACCGGTCGCGGCGACCACGACATCTCGCTCGACTTCGTCGCCGCCGTCCGCGGCACGCCCGCGAGTGCCGACGAGTCCGCACTGCTGCGCAGCGCGGTCGAGGCCTGCTGTGCCGACCCGACCTTGGCGGCGATCGAGCGATGAGGCTCCATCGACTCGAGATGACCGCCTTCGGCATCTTTCCCGACACCGTGAGCGTCGACTTCGACGCCCTTCACGACGCCGGCCTCTTCCTGCTCTCCGGTCCCACCGGTGCCGGCAAGAGCAGTGTGCTCGACGCGATCTGCTTCGCGCTCTACGGCGACGTGCCCGGCGACCGCAGCACCGCCAAGCGGTTCCGCTCCGACCTCGCCGAGCCCACCGTCGAGCCGCAGGTCACGCTCGAGCTGTCCGTCTCGGGCCGCCGCCTACGCATCCGTCGTACGCCGGCGTGGAGCCGCCCCAAGAAGCGTGGCAGCGGCACCACCGTCCAGCAGGCCTCGGTCCGGGTTCACGAGGCTGTCGACGGCGAGTGGCGTCAGCTCTCGCGGCGGCTCGACGAGGCAGGTGTGCTCGTCAGCGACCTCCTGGGCATGTCTCTGCGTCAGTTCTGCCAGGTCGCGATGCTTCCGCAGGGCCGGTTCCAGGCCTTCCTTCGAGCAGGCTCCGACGAGCGCCACAAGCTGCTGGCCCAGCTCTTCCGCACCGGCCGCTTCGAAGATGTGGAGCGCTGGCTGCGCGAGCACCGCGTCGAGCTCCGCCGGGCCGCCGACCGCCACGCCGCCCGGGTTGCGGCGATGGTCAACCGTCTCAGCGAGGCCGCCCAGCGCCCCGTGCCGGAGGCATGGGGGCTCGGCGACGGCGCGGACCCCTCCGGTCTCGACCTTCCCGCGGTCGACGGCGAGGTCGAGTCCTGGTCGGCCGGGCTCTCCGAGGCCGCCGTCTCCGAGCGGGCCACCGCCGACGCTGCGCTGGTCGCCGCCCGCGAGTCCCGCGCGACCGCCGGCCGCACGCTCGCCGAGGGCCGAGCCGTGGCCGAGCTCCGGGCCCGACACGCTTCGGCCGCGGCCGAGCTCGTCCGGCTCGCGGGCGAGGCACCCGTCCGGCTGGCCCGCGAGGAGCGACTCGACGCCGCCGTCCGGGCGGCCCGGCTCGTGCCCCTTCTCGACCTCAACGACGACCTGGCCGGCGCCCTTGCGGCCGCAGAGGCCGACACCACCACCGCCGTGCGGCGCATGGAGGAGTCGGACGCGCCCGGCGACGACCGCATCGTGCCGGCTCCCCCGCATGACGACGCCGCGATCCGCCATGCCCGCGAGCTTGCGGTGGCTCGCGCCGCGGCCAGCCGACAGCTCATCGGCCGCGAGGGCGAGCTCGCCGTGACCCGGCAGGCTGCCGGCCGCTACGCCGAGCAGCTGGCCGAGCTCGACCAGCGGCGCGAGGCGCTCGCCGCGGGCCTGCGGCGGCTCCCCGACGAGGTTGCGGTCGCCGAGCGTGCCGTCTCCGAGAGCCTGACCGCCCGCGAGACCGTCGCCGGTCTGGAGCGTCGCCGCGACGACGTGTCACGCCGGCTGACGGCAGCCCGCAACAGGGACCGGCTCCGGGCCGATCTGGAGTCCGCGCGCGTCACGCTCCGCGATGCGGTGGACCTCGCCCAGGAGGCGAAGGAGACCTGGCTCGAGCTCCGCGAGCAGCGGCTCACCGGCATGGCCGCCGAGATCGCCCGCGGACTCGTGGTCGGCGGCAGCTGTCCGGTCTGCGGGTCGGCCGACCACCCCCACCCCGCCACACCTGGTCTCGGCGCCCCCGACGCGACGGCCGAGACGGCCGCGCGAAGCCGCTCCGACGATGCCGAGGCGGCGCGGTTCGCGAGCGAGCAGCACGTCCGCGACCTCACGGTGCGGCTCGATGCAGCCGGTGAGGTCGCTCACGAGACTCCTGCCGACGACCTGGCCGGCGAGGCCCGCGCGCTGCGGGTCGAGGCCGACGGCGCCGGCGCGCTGGCCTCGGCGTACGACGAGCGCAGCGCCGGGCTCGCCCTGCTCCGTGAGCGTCGCGACCGGCTCACCGCCGACGTCCACGCCCTCGACCTCCGGCGCGCCGGCCTGGTGGCGGCGGCGGAGGCCAAGCGCGCGGAGCAGCAGCGGCTCGCCGCGGAGGTCGCCGCCGGCCTCGCCGGCACCGCCGATGCCGATCTGGCGTCGCGAGCCCGCCGCCTGGCCGGGCTCGCGGCGCGGTGCGACGACGTGCTTGCCGCTCGGGCGAGCCTGGCCACCGCCGAGCAGCGATTTGCCGCCGCCGGCGCGGATCTGCGGGTCGCGCTCCAGGAGCTCGGCTTCGACGAGCCCGAGCAGGCCCGCGCGGCGGTGCTTCCCAGGGCCGAGACCGATGCCCTCGTCGACGCGATCGGTGCGCACCAGCGGGCGGCCGCCGCGGCGCGCGACATCCTTGCCGACGAGCGGCTGTCCGCCGCCGCCGCGGCGCCGGCGCCCGACCTCGAGAGGCTGGTCGAGGCCGACGAGATCGCTGCCGACGCCCTGACCGGCGCCAGCGCTCGGTCCGACTCGGCAGTGGCCCGCGCTCGGCGGGTCGCGACCCTCGACCGTCGCCTGCGCGAGGCACTGGCGGCCTGGGCGCCGGTGCGTGCGGACCTCGACCTGGCAAGCCGCCTGGCCGGGCTGGTCGAGGGGAAGTCCCCCGACAACGCGCTCCAGATGCGGCTCTCGGCGTACGTGCTCGCCCACCGGCTGACCCAGGTCGTCGCGGCGACCAACGAGCGGCTGGTCACGATGAGCGACCGGCGCTACAGCCTCGAGCACACCGATCAGCGCGGCGCCGGCGAGACCCGTGGCGGCCTCAGTCTCCTGGTTCGCGACCACTGGTCCGGGGAGGCCCGTGACCCGGCGACGCTCTCGGGTGGCGAGACCTTCGTGGTGTCGCTGGCCCTGGCCCTCGGTCTGGCCGACGTGCTGGTGTCGGAGTCCGATGCGGCCGCACACGGTGACTCGCGGTTGGAGTCGCTCTTCGTCGACGAGGGCTTCGGCAGCCTCGACGCCGACACCCTCGACGACGTGCTCGACGCCCTCGACGCTCTCCGGGAGGGCGGGCGCGTGGTCGGCGTGGTGAGTCACGTCGCCGAGATGCGCGACCGCATCCCCACCCAGGTGCATATCGTGAAGACGCGGCGGGGGTCCACCATCCGCCAGCCGTCCTCCCCCGACTGACCCGCACATCGGAGACCACGACGCCGCACCGACGAGGTAGTCCCTAACGTTCCGGCTGCTGGTGTCGCCAGCGTAGGTTCTCCTCATGCCCGACGTGGACCCCGCCTTCCTCGAGCTCGGCTGCGAACGGCTCGGCCGGCTCGCCCTCGAGCGCGCCCAGTTGCTCGGCGCGACCCACGCCGACTTCCGGTTCGAGCGGATCCGCTACCAGCAGGTCGGCGTTCGCGACGGCGTGCTCCAAGGCGCGAGTGACTCGGTCGACCTCGGCTTCGCCGTCCGCGTCGTCCATCGCGGCGCATGGGGCTTCGCCTCCGGCGTCGTGCTGAGTGAAGACCAGGCCGTCCGGGTCGCCGAGCGGGCGATCGCGGTCGCCGAGCTGGCGGCGGCCATGACCGCCGCTCCGGTCGAGCTCGCCGACGAGCCGGTGCACGCCGACGTCAGCTGGATCTCGCCGTACGTCATCGACCCCGTCGACGTGCCGACGTCGGAGAAGGCTGAGGTCCTCATCGACTGGACCGAGCGACTCCGGCGTCACCCGGCCGTCGAGCATGCCTCCGCCTCGCTGCAGATCGTGCGGGAGAACAAGTACTACGCGGACCTCAGCGGCACCCGCACCACCCAGCAGAGGGTCCGCCTCCAGCCGGGCTTCGAGGCGATGGGCTCCTCGCCCGAGTCGGGCGTCTTCGACTCGATGGCGTCCATCGCACCTCCGGTGGGCCGCGGCTGGGAGTACGTCGTCGGCGAGCCCGCTGCGGGTGCCTGGGACTGGGACGCTGAGCTCGCGGAGACAGGCGACCTGCTGGCCGAGAAGCTCGCGGCACCGACCGTGGAGCCCGGCGACTACGACCTGGTGATCCATCCCTCCAACCTCTGGCTGACCATCCACGAGTCCATCGGTCACGCGACCGAGCTCGACCGCGCTCTCGGCTACGAGGCCAACTACGCCGGCACCTCCTTCGCCACGCCCGACCTGGTGGGCTCGCTCCGCTACGGGGCGCCGATCATGAACGTCACCGGCGACCGCACCGTCGAACACGGCCTGGCCTCGATCGGCTTCGACGACGAGGGTGTCGAGACCCGCTCCTTCGACATCGTGCGCGACGGAGTGTTGGTGGGCTACCAGCTCGACCGCCCGATGGCCGCTGCGATGCCGCACCTCGCCGCCGAGGGTGGTCGCTCCAACGGCTGCGCCTACGCCGACTCGCCCGGCCACATCCCGATCCAGCGGATGGCCAACGTGTCGTTGCAGCCGGCGGCCGGCGGCACGTCGACCGACGACCTCATCGCCGGCGTGCAGCGCGGTCTCTACGTCGTCGGCGACAAGTCCTGGTCGATCGACATGCAGCGCTTCAACTTCCAGTTCACCGGGCAGCGGTTCCTGCGCATCGAGGACGGCGAGCTGCGCGGACAGGTCAGAGACGCGGCGTACCAGGCGACCACGACGGACTTCTGGGGTTCCATGGACGCCGTCGGCGGCCCAGAGACCTGGGTGCTCGGGGGCGCCTTCAACTGCGGCAAGGCCCAACCCGGGCAGGTCGCAGCGGTGAGCCATGGCTGCCCGGCCGCCCGCTTCCGCGGAGTCCGCATCCTCAACACCGTGCAGGAGGCAGGTCACTGATGAGCGCCACTCCGCAGCAGCTCGTCGAGCACGGGCTCGCCGTCAGCGCCGCCGACGACACGATCGTGATCGTCCGCGACTCCCGCTCGGCCAACCTCCGCTGGGCCAACAACACCCTGACCACCAACGGCGAGATGCACGGTCGCAGCGTCACCGTCATTTCCTTCGCCGAGGTCGTCGGCGGCACGGCGGCCGCCTCGGTCAACAGCAGCGCCAGCACCCTCGACCAGGTCGCCGCCCTCGTCGCGGCGGCAGATGCGGGCGCCCGCTCTGGTACGCCGGCCGAGGACGCCCAGCCGCTCGTCGCCGGGGCCGCCGCCGCCGACTGGGAGGAGCCGGCGGGCGAGACCGGCATCGGGATCTACGGTGAGTTCGCGCCCGCGCTCGGCGCGGCATTCGAGAGCGCGCGGGCCGGAGACCGCATCCTCTACGGCTTCGTCAACCACGAGGTGACCACGACCTACCTCGGCTCCTCGACCGGGTTGCGGCTGCGTCATGAGCAGCCGACCGGACACTACGCGTGCACGGGCAAGCCGACCGACCTCACCCAGAGCGCCTGGGTCGGCGGCGCCACCCGCGACTTCTCCGAGGTCGACGCGCTCGCGATGGAGGCGACCCTCGCCCGGCGGCTCGGCTGGGGCGCCCGTCGCGTCGACCTGCCCGCCGGTCGCTACGAGACCGTCCTGCCGCCGACGGCGGTCGCCGACCTGATGATCGACGCCTACTGGTACGCCGGTGCCCGCGATGCACACGACGGCCAGTCGGTCTACAGCCGCCGCGAGCCCGCCGCCGACGGCGGCCGCACGCGCATCGGCGAGTCCATCGCCCGGCCGGGAGTCCGGCTCTTCTCCGACCCGTCGTACGTCGGACTGGAGTGTGCGCCGTTCGCCATCGTCGGCGCCTCGAGCAACGAGCAGTCCGTCTTCGACAACGGCCTGTCGCTCGCCTCCACCGACTGGATCGCCGACGGCACCCTGACCTCGCTGATGCAGACCCGGCACACCGCCGCGCTGACCGGCCAGCCGGTAACGCCGGCGATCGACAACCTGATCCTCGACGTCGGCGGCTCGGGCTCCATCGACGACCTCGTCCGCGACACCGAGCGCGGACTCCTCCTGACCTGTCTCTGGTATATCCGCGAGGTCGATCCGCAGTCGCTGCTGCTCACCGGTCTCACCCGCGACGGCGTCTACCTCATCGAGCGCGGTGAGGTCACCGGGCTGGTGAACAACTTCCGCTTCAACGAGAGCCCGATCTCCCTGCTCGAGCGTTTCAGCCGGGCGTCGGCCACCGGCCCGAGCTTCAGCCGCGAGTGGGGCGACGACTACTTCAGCCGCACGGCGACCCCCGCCCTCCGGGTGCCCGACTTCAACATGTCCAGCGTCTCCCAGGCCCAGTAACACCGACTTGGCCTGTCCTGAGGAGCCGCGAGGGACGAGCGGCGACTCGTTGGGTCTTCGCCCTCCCATGTAGTTGCCCGCGACAGCACCCGGACGAATCGGTGTCAGCGAGAAGGTACGCCGCCGGGGATGGGGGCGGTGGGGTCGTAGGCCGGCCTGGTGTAGAGGAACGTCGCACATTCGAGGTAGTGGACGCTGCCGTCGGGTCGGCGTACGACCTCGAGGCGCTCACCGCGGTGATAGCCGTGCACGCCGACCAGCCTCCCCTCGCGAAGCTCGAAGGTCTCTCGAAGGCCGCCCGCAAGGAGTCCTCGCAGCTCGAGGCGACGGTTGTGCCACCGGAGCTCGTGGGCGGTGTTGCCCCAGAACCACAGTCCGGTCACGCCGTCGACCTCGGTCGGCAGGTCGTGGCTCGGCCGCCACGGCTCGGGTCGGACATCGGCCGAAGCCGAGCCACCCAGGGCGTCATCGCCGTCTATCAGGTCGAGCGCGACCGCCAGCGGGTCGATGCCGGCGGTCGCGTTGGTGAGCACGGCGGACCCGATCCCGGAGACCGGATGCACGAAGAGGGCGGCGAGGAAGCCGGGCATCGAACCGGTGTGTCCGACCAGCCTCCCGATCGGGTGGACCGGCAGCCTCACGCCGAGCCCGTAGTCGTCCATGACCGGGCGGCTCAGCTCGGCCAGCGACTCCGGTGAGAGCAGGTCCGGCTCGGCCCCGGAGAGCACCCGCGCCCAGATCGCGAGGTCGCCGAGCGACGACCAGAGCTGACCGGCGGGTGCCATCGCGCCCGTGTCGGTCAGCGGCTCGTGCATCCGGACGCCGGTGAAGTGGTCGACCGACCAGCCCGGCTGGGCGGTCGGGCGCGGCAGGTACGACGTGTGGCGCATGCCGAGCGGGCCGAGTAGGCGATCTCTCAGCAGCCGCCGCCAGGACTCCCCGTGTACGCGGGCGAGCATCTCGCCGAGCAGGCCGTAGCCGAGGTTGGAGTAGTGGTAGTACTCCCCCGCCGGGGCGACCCGGCGGGATCCGTCGTTGGCCGCCGCGAGTGTCACGAAGCCGACCCCCGGGCTGCGCTCCCACCAGCTCCCCGCCGGCTCGCTCTGCATGCCCGAGGTGTGGCTCAGGAGCTGGCGCGGGGTCGCCTCGGCGTACCCGACCTCGCCAAGATAGCGACCGACCGGCGCGTCGAGGTCGACGAGCCCCGCGTCGCGTGCGCGCAGCACGAGCACCGCGGTGAAGGTCTTCGTGATCGAGCCGATGCGGTACTGCGCGCCGAGATGCGCGCCATCTCCCGCTCCACCCGTCCAGACCAGCCGGTCGCGGTCGAAGACCGCGCCGACGATGGTGCTCAGCCGACCGTGCGCCTGGGCGTGGGCCAGACGGGCGGACCGCCGGTCGACCGGCTGCTCAGCTCTCCGGCGCCCGTCGGCCACCTACTCGAACGCCTCGGGTGGAGGGCAGGAGCAGACCAGGTGCCGGTCGCCGTACGCCTGGTCGACGCGCCCGACCGGCGGCCAGTACTTGTCCGGGTCCCAGCCTGCCGGGAAGGCGCCGACGTCGCGCGAGTACTCGCGGTCCCACTCACCGGCCAGCACCCCGGCGGTGTGCGGGGCGTGACGCAGCGGCGAGCCCTCGGCGCTCCACGTCCCGGCCTCGACGCGGGCGATCTCCTTGCGGATCGCGATCATCGCGTCGCAGAAGCGGTCGATCTCGACGAGGTCCTCGGACTCCGTCGGCTCGACCATCAGCGTGCCGGCCACCGGGAAGGACATCGTCGGAGCGTGGAAGCCGTAGTCGACCAGCCGCTTGGCGACGTCATCGACAGTGACGCCACTGGACCTGGTGATCTCGCGCAGGTCGAGGATGCACTCGTGGGCGACCAGGTCGTCGTGACCCTTGTAGAGCACCGGGTAGTGCTCGTCGAGCCGGGCGGCGATGTAGTTCGCGGAGAGGACCGCGGACGCGGTCGCTCGAGTGAGTCCGGCGGCGCCCATCAGCCGGATGTAGGCCCACGAGATCGGCAGGATGCCCGCCGACCCGTACGGCGCGGAGCTGACGGCGCCGATGCCCTCACGCCGATCCGCTTCGGGGTGGAACCGGTGGGTCGGCAGGTACGGCGCCAGGTGTGCGCGAACCGCGACCGGTCCCACGCCCGGCCCGCCACCGCCGTGCGGGATGCAGAACGTCTTGTGGAGGTTGAGGTGGGAGACGTCGCCGCCGAAGCGCCCCGGCTTGGCGTAGCCGAGGAGCGCGTTGAGGTTGGCGCCGTCGACGTAGACCTGGCCGCCGTGGCCGTGGACGAGGTCGCACAGCTCGGTGATCGTGTCCTCGTAGACACCGTGGGTCGAGGGGTAGGTCACCATGATGCCGGCGAGGTCGCCGGAGTGCTCCGCGCACTTCACGCGCAGGTCCTCGAGGTCGATGGACCCGTCGTCGGTGGCCTTGACGACGACCACGCGCAACCCCGCCATGACCGCGGAGGCGGCGTTGGTGCCGTGAGCGGAGCTGGGGATCAGGATGACGTCGCGGTCGCCCTGGCCGTTGGCGACGTGGTAGCTGCGGATCGCGATGAGGCCGGCGAGCTCACCCTGGGAGCCGGCGTTGGGCTGGATCGAGACCCGGTCGTAGCCGGTGACCTCGGCCAGCATCCCCTCCAGCTCGGCCACGAGCCGGTGGTAGCCCTGGGCGTCCTCGGCGGGAGCGAACGGGTGGAGGTCGGCGAAGCCCGGCAGGCTGATGGGCTCCATCTCGGTGGTGGCGTTGAGCTTCATCGTGCACGAGCCGAGGGGGATCATGCCCCGGTCGAGGGCATAGTCTCGCGCCGACAGCCGGCGCAGGTAGCGCAGCATCTGGGTCTCGCTGTGATGCTCGTGGAAGACCGGGTGCGTGAGGTAGTCGGTCGTCCGCCGCAGGCCGGCGGGCAGCGTCTCCGTGGCTGTCGCCGCCGCACTCTGCTCGGCCACCCCGAACGCCTTGAGGACGCCGGCGACCGTCGAGTCGGTGGTCGTCTCGGAGGTGGACAGGCCGATCGTGTCGTCGTCGACCAGCCGGAGCTGGAGACCCAGTGCGCGCGCCCGCGCCACGATCTCGACGGCGCCCTTCGGTACGCCGACGGTGAGGGTGTCGAACCAGGCGTCGTGCACGACGTCCAAGCCACCAGCCGAGAGCGCCGACGCGATCCGGCCGGCGCTGCGATGGGCGTGCTCCGCGATCCTGCGGAGCCCCTCAGGACCGTGGTAGACCGCGTACATCGAAGCCGCCACGGCCAGCAGAACCTGTGCCGTGCAGATGTTGGAGGTCGCCTTGTCGCGACGGATGTGCTGCTCGCGCGTCTGCAACGCCAGCCGGTACGCCGGGCGCCCCAGGGAGTCCTTCGAGAGCCCCACCAGCCGGCCGGGCAGGTGTCGCTCCAGGCCCGCCGCGACCGCCATGAAGCCGGCGTGCGGACCACCGTAGAAGAGCGGCACGCCGAAGCGCTGCGAGGAGCCGACGACGACGTCGGCGCCCAGCGCTCCCGGCGCCTCGAGGAGCGTGAGCGCGAGCGGATCGGCGGCGACGACGGCCAGGCCACCGCGGGCATGGATCTCCTCGATCACCGGACGCGGATCGAGGATGCGTCCGCTCGCGCCCGGGTACTGGACCAGCACGCCGCACGGCGCGTCGCCGAGGTCGGCGGGCAGGCCGTCCGCGAGATCGGCGACGACGACCTCGATGCCCATCGCACGAGCGCGGGTGTGCACAACGTCGATGGTCTGCGGAAGGGCGTCGGCATCGATGACGAACGGACCTGTCTGCTTCCTCCTCGCTCGGCGAGTCAGCGTCATCGCCTCCGCGGCGGCGGTCCCCTCGTCGAGCAGCGAGGAGTTGGCGGTGGGCAGACCCGTGAGATCGCCGATGACCGTCTGGAAGTTGATGAGCGCCTCGAGCCGGCCCTGCGAGATCTCCGGCTGGTACGGCGTGTACGCGGTGTACCAGCTCGGATCCTCCAGCACGTTGCGTCGGATCACCGCCGGTGTGACCGTGCCGTGGTAGCCGAGCCCGATCATGGCCTCACCAGGTCGGTTGGCAGAGGCGATGGTTCGCAGCTCCTTCGCCACCGCCTCCTCGGACAGGGCGGCCGGCAGCTCGAGGCTGTCGCCCATGGTGGCCATCGAGATCCCCGGCGGAACGAGCGCCGACATGAGCTCTTCGAGGGACGACCGGTCGACGCGCTTGAGCATCGCCGTGACGTCCGCCTCCGTCAGCCCGATGTGCCGGCCGACGAACGGAGACTCCTGGAAATCGGTCAAATCAGCGGCGCTCCTCGGTCTGGCGGAAGTGTCACCCCACCAGTATCGGACCTCGTCGACCCGGACCGAGGGTCGGGGTTGGCCCCGGAGCCGAGCCGAGCCCTCGGCCTCAGCCGATCTGGCGGGCAGCCCGGCGAGCCGCGAGCTCGTCGCTCTTGGCCGAGGAGGCGGTCGCTCCGCCTGCATCTTCATCCGAGGTCGTGCGCTCGGAGGGGAGCTCGGCCAGCGTGCCTTCGATCTCACGCCAGACGCCGCCGATGGCGATGCCGAAGACACCCTGACCGCCCTGGAGCAGGTCGATGACCTCGTCGTTGCTGGTGCATTCGTAGACCGAGACCCCGTCGCTCATCAAGGTGACCCGGGTGAGGTCGTCGGTGCCGCGCTCGCGCAGGAAGGAGACCGCGGTGCGGATCTGCTGGAGCGAGATCCCCGCGTCGAGAAGTCTCTTGATCACCTTCAGGATGAGGATGTCGCGGAAGGAGTAGAGCCGCTGCGAGCCGGAGCCCTTGGCACCGCGCACGGTCGGCTCCACGAGGCCGGTGCGGGCCCAGTAGTCGAGCTGGCGGTAGGTGATGCCGGCCGCATTGCAGGCGGTCGGACCGCGGTAGCCGGCGTCGCTGGGCAGCGGCGAGACGTCGTCGGTGAAGAGCAGACCCTGCTCCTCGGCCCGCTCGACCGCCTCGCTGACCTCAGCGTCGGCCGTCGGGTTGGGGTTTGCCTCGTTGTCCACAGCCACCGTGCCGACCTCCGTCGCGATACTCCGTGATGTGACACCCCTGGGGAATCCGCGATGATCGGACCGTAACCGACCGGAGATCACAGCGGTGGAGTTACACCGGAGACATCGACAAAGGTAGGCCCGCGCCCACCCCCGGGTCAAAGGCCCTGCTCGGTGTGTCGCAACCCTCAATCTCAGGTCGAAGGTGAGGGTTTGCGGAGATTCAGCCCTGTTCGAAATCCTCCGCGGAGACGTGGTCGAGGAACTCCCGGAACTTCTCGACCTCGTCCTCCTGCTCCGCAGGAACCTCCAGCCCGGCCTCGGCGAGTACGTCGTCCGCACACACGATGCGGGTGCCTGTGCGCATCGCCAGCGCGATCGAGTCCGAGGGACGCGCGGACACCTCCACACCGGAGGCGAAGACCAAGGTGGCGTAGAAGACGCCGTCGCGGACGTCGACGATGCGCACCTCCGTCAGCTCGTTGCCGGTGGCGGACAGGACGTCCTTCATCAGGTCGTGGGTCAGCGGGCGGGGTGGGACCACGCCCTGCTGGGCGAAGGCGATCGCCGTCGCCTCGACCGCGCCGATCCAGATCGGCAGGTAGCGCTCGCCATTGGCCTCGCGCAGCAGCACGATCGGCTGGTTGGAGGGCATCTCGACCCGGACTCCGATGACGTCGAGCTCTCTCACGCGGCCAACACTACCCGGCGCCGGAACGCCTTCAGACGCGACGGAGACCGGCTTTCACCAAGGTGGCATGCAGCCGCACCGACAGTGCCGCGATCTGCGACGCCGCGTCCTCGACCCTGCCCTGCGAGGCCGCGTCCCTGCCTCGCCGCAGCGGCGCGACCGCCTGTTCGACCAGGCCGACCTCACGGTCGGCGGCGGTCTTGAAGGGCCGCAGGTGACGGGGCTCGAGACCGAACTCCTGGAGATCGCGCGCCGTGGTGGCGACGACCAGCGCGTCGCGGTCGTAGTGGGCAGTGCCCGGGAGCTGCGAGACGAGCCCGAACTGCTCGAGCTGGCCGAGGAGGGACTCGTCGATCTCGGCGATCTTGAGGAGCTCGCGTCGGGAGATGCGCACATCGTCGCGGCGCAGGAAGGACTCGGGCGACGGCGTGCCGTCGGCAGCCAGAGCAACCTTGGGCACGGTCGGGACGACGCCGTCTATCGGCGGTGGCTCCAGGCCGCGGTCGATCGCGTCGAGGTGCTCGCCGATGACCTTCAGCGGGAGGTAGTGGTCGCGCTGCATCCGGAGGATGTAGCGCAGCCGGTCGACGTCGTCACCGGAGAACTTCCGGTACCCCGAGGCAGTGCGCTCCGGCTTGACGAGCCCCTTGTCCTCGAGGAACCGGATCTTCGAGATGGAGATGCCAGAGAAGTCGGGGCGCAGCTCGTCGAGGACCTGACCGATGGTCAGCCGACCGCGCCGGCTAGCGGGCGCGGCGTCGGGGGTCGGAGCCATGCTGACTACCGTGCCGGTCCCGAGAAGAACACCAGACGGTACTTGCCGATCTGGACCTCGTCGCCGTCGCGGAGCTCGACCGAGTCGATGCGGTCCCGGTTGACGTAGGTGCCGTTGAGGCTCCCGGCATCGCGCACGGAGAACGTGGTCGACTCCCGATGGAACTCAGCATGCCGCCTGGAGACCGTCACGTCGTCGAGGAAGATATCGCTGTCGGGGTGTCGGCCCGCCTGCACGACGTCGAGGTCGAGGAGGAACCGGGAGCCGGCCGAGGGGCCCCGCTGGACCACCAGGAGCGCGTGCCCCGCCGGCAGCGCATCGACGGCAGCCGCGTCCACGGGGCTGAGTCCCCGGTCGGACGTGTCGGCCTTCTCCGGCGCGCCGAAGGTGATCGTGGCGGTCGACTCGACCGCCGTCTCACCCGTGGTGGTGCCCAGGTCGGTGTTGGGCTGGGTCGGCGTGACCAGCCGGGTGCCGCACTGGGCACAGAAGCGCGCCTCGTCGGGGTTGTGCTGCCCGCAAGCAGTGCAATACGGCATGTCGAGAACCTATCAGCCGCGGATGGGATGTTCGGGTCAGCCGTCGAGCCCGGCCTGGTACGCCGCGGCGTCGAGCAGGCCGTCGACGGCGGCCGCGTCGGAGGTCGCGACCTCGAACAGCCAGCCCTCGCCGTACGGGTCGCTGTTGACCAGCTCCGGCGTCTCCACGAGAGCCTCGTTGACCGCCACGACCTCGCCGTCCACGGGTGCGTAGATGTCGCTCACCGACTTCGTCGACTCCAGCTCTCCGCAGGTGCCGCCCGCGGCGATGGTCTCGCCCACCTCGGGAAGGGAGACGTAGACGATGTCGCCGAGCGCGTCCTGGGCGAAGTCCGTGATGCCGATGCGCACCGACCCCTCCGACTCGCCGGGGTTGCGCACCCACTCGTGCTCGGCGGTGTACTTGAGGTCTTCGGGATACACGGCATCTCCTCGGGTGGCGAACGGCCTTGGCCGGGTCTCGGGTGGGTCTGGAAGGGTCGGGCACAGGCTAGGACACGCAGGCTACTCAGTCCGCGCGGGCGGATGGTCGCCGGCGCAGCTACTCCGGCGAGGTGGCGTGCTCCGGTTCGTCCGCGTCGGCGACGACGGTGATCTCGACCCGGCGAGCCTCGGTGACGTCCACGGTGGCCCCGTCCTCCTCCAGCTGCTCGACGGGCCCCCTGCGGAAGGTCATGCCGGACCGGAGGGTGGTCGGGTCGCCGATGACCTCCACGAGGTACGGCGGACTGAGCTGCTGGCCGCCGAACCGCAGGCCGCCGACTCCTTGCTCCACCGACGTCTCGGCGACGACCCGAACCTCCCCGTTGATCGCCATCGCCTCGGCCCCTGCGTTACGGAGCTCCTGGAGCATGTCGACCATGGTGTCGAGTGCCGCGGTGCCCGCGCCGTCCCCGATCGTGATGGTGAGGCCGGGGCCCGTGACGGGGCTGAGCCCGGCGAGGATGCTGTAGGTGTCGATCGAGTCACGGGCCCGATCCAGGGCAACCTCGCGGCGACCGCTGGTGGTGCGGAGCTCGCGCAGGCTCCGCTCGAGCTCGGCCAGCTGCGACTCGGCCCGCTGGGAGGCTCCGGTCAGCCCGGTGAGCACGTCGATGAGATCCTGCTCGCGGTAGCCGGCGTAGGTGTCGTCGAGCTCGTTGGCGCGGACCTGGACGACGGCCGACATGCCGAGCACGAGCAACAGCCCGGCGACGATGAACTGGGTGGCGGACGGCTTCATGAACGCCCGCCACAGCCGCTGGCGCCCGGTCTGACCCTGGCCCTGCGGAGGCGATCCGAGCGCTGGCTCAGGCATGGAAGAGGTGCCTGCGGATCGCGGCCACGTTGGAGAAGATCCGGATCCCCAGCACCACGATCACGCCCGTCGAGAGCTGGCCGCCGACGCCGAGCTTGTCACCGACGAAGACGATCACCGCCGCGATGATGACGTTGCTGAAGAAGGAGACCACGAACACCTTGTCGTCGAAGATGCCGTCGAGGAACGCACGGAGCGCACCGAAGACCGCGTCCAGGGCCGCGACGATCGCGATCGGCAGATAGGGCACGAGCACGGTCGGCACCTCCGGCTGCAGCCACAGGCCGAGGACGACGCCGAGCAGCAGGCCGAGGACGGCGATCACCCGACACCCTCCGATCTTGGCTTGCCCTGGTTGGCGCGTGCAGTGTCGATGCTCTCTGTGCGAGCCTGTCTGAGGCTACGCAGGCGCGCGCCCGGGAGTGACAACCGCGTCTCATTGTGCATGTCGAACTCGAAGCCGAGCACGTGGACCAGGTCGTTGAACCGGCGTCCGCTCGAGCTCTCGGCGAAGTCGGCCTGGAGCGTCCTCGGGTCGCCGATCGCCTGGATGCGATAGGGCGCGAGCAGGGGCTGGGAGTTCACGTGGATCGCCGGCCCGCTGTTCTGTATGTACGACAGCATCGTCAGGCGCTGACCGTTGATCGCGATCGCCTCCGCGCCGGCGCTCCACAGCGCGTTGACGAGCAGGGCGAGATCCTCGTCGCGCACCGCCTCCTGCTCGCCGGCGGTCGGGGAGTCGTTGACGAGGGCCTCGATGCCCGGGCCGGTGGCCGGACCGAAGCCGGTGCGGACCTGCAGCGCCACCACCCGCCCTTCGGCACCGCCGACGTCGTCGGCCACCTTGGCGTCCTCCCGCTGCGCCTCGGACAGCTCGGCCGACTGCTCGGCGATCCTGCTCTGCAGGCCGTCGAGCTCCTCGCGCGCGGTCTTCACCCGGTCGATCACGGTGGCTCGGCTCGCCTGGTCGGCATCCGCGGACTGACTGGTCTGGGTGATGCCGATCGCGAGCAGCATCCCGGCCACCACGGTGACCAGGATCCAGCCGCGCCGGCGACGACGCGCGGCCGCGGGCGGCTGCGCTCCGGCCGCACGACTCGCAGCGACGTGCTGGTAGTCCTCGTCGAGGGCGGAGCTGGTGATGCGCTGAAGCAACGGCATCAGCACTCGTTCGGGCACCTCTCGCTGGCTGCGGTCGCTCTCAGGCATGGGATCGGCGGGGCTCCTCGGCGAGGAGCCGGTACACCTGGTACGCGTACAGCGCCCCAGCCCACCAGTAGAGGCCGATGCCCCATCCCGCGAACGCCCAGCCGAAGACATCGGCGAGCGTCGCCAGCGTGCCGGCGCCGTCACCGAGCAGCAGGAGCGGGAACGCGTACAGCAGGTTGAAGGTCGCCGCCTTGCCGAGGAAGTGGACCGGAAGGGCACTGTATCCGCGCGTCCGCAGCAGAGGCACAAGTGCCCACAGGAGTACGTCGCGGAGCGGCAGGATGACCGCCACCCACCACGGGATGACCTCACGCAGAGCCAGGCCGATGACCACCGCCAGGATGTAGAGCCGGTCGGCGACGGGGTCGAGCACCTCACCGAGGCGTGAGTACTGGTCCATGCGCCTGGCGAGATAGCCGTCGAGGAAGTCCGTGACGCCGGAGACCATGAGCACGAGCAGGGCCCAGCCGTCGGCCTGCGGCCCGAGCACCAACCAGAGGAAGACCGGGATCCCGAGGAGCCGGGCGAGACTCAGCAGGTTGGGCACGGTCCAGACCCGGCTGGAGCGCTCGACCATCTGAGGCACGGCGGTCAGCCTAGAACGTCGCCATGGTGGGCCGCGTCGCGGATCTCCCCCACCAGCTCCTCGATCACGTCTTCCAGCGTGACCACGCCGAGCAGGTCCCCGTCGTCGTCGACGACGCGCGCCATATGCGCCCCCCGGCGTTGGAGTGACTCCAGCGCGTCGTGCAGCGCGTCGTCGGGCCGGACCGCGGCGAACGGCCGGATCCACCTGTCCCGGATCGGCCGCGGCCGGCCCTCCTCCGAGGTCTCGAGGACGTCCTTGATGTGCAGATAGCCGACCAGGTCGCCATCCTCGCCGGTCACGGGGAACCGGCTGAAGCCGGTGGCGCCGCACAGGTCCTCGACATCGGCGACGCTGGCCCCGCGTCGTACCGTCGTCAGCTCCTCGGCGGGTATGACGACCTGCGCGACCGTCTTCTCCACGAAGCCGAGCGCGCCGGTCAGCCGCCCGTACTCCTCCTCCGCCAGCAGGCCCTCCCCCCGAGACTCCTCGACGAGAGCGGCGACCTCCTCGCGGGTGTACGTCGAGCTGACCTCGTCACGCAGCTCGACGTCGACGAGGCGCAGGATGCGTCGCGCCACCGCGTTGAGCACCAGCACGACGGGCTTGAGCACCGTGACGCACACCCAGATAGGTGGGCCGAGCACCAGCGCCGCGCGGCCGGGACCGGCGAGCGCGAGGTTCTTGGGGATCATCTCCCCCATCACCACGTGCAGGAACACGACGATGCCGATGGACACGACGAACGCGATCGGGTGCACGAGCTCGTGGGGGGCGTGGATCATGTCGAGCAGCGGCTCGACGATGTGCGCGAGCGCCGGCTCGGCGACGGCACCGAGCACCAGGCTGCACACGGTGATCCCGAGCTGGTTGACGCCGATGACCAGGGAGATGTTCTCCATCGCCCGGAGGGTCATCCGGGCGAGCCGCGATCCTCCCTGGGCGAGCGGCTCGATCTGACTGCGCCGGGCCGACACGAGCGCGAACTCCGCCGCGACGAAGAAGCCGTTGCCGAGCAGCAGCAGCAGGCTCAGGGCCAGCATGCTCGGGGGACTCATGAACCCGCCACCTGGTCGAGGCGGCGCTCGGTCACCGAGAGGGTGAGCCGGTCGATGCGCAGGCCGTCCATCCGGTCGACCCTCAGTCGCGCGACCCGGTCGACCGCGACCGGCTCCTGGCCGTGCTCGTCGAGGATGTCCGGGAGCGCCACTTCGGCGAGATCGCCACTCTCCGGCACCCGCCCCAAGGTCTTGAGCACCAGGCCCGCGACGGTGTCGTAGTCGTCATCCTCCGGAAGCTCGACGCCCGTGACGTCCTCGACCTCGTCCGGGCGGAGCAGACCGGAGATCGACCACGCGCCGTCGCGCCGACGCCAGGCTCTGTCACCGAGCCGGTCGTGCTCGTCGGAGATGTCTCCGACGATCTCCTCGACGACGTCCTCGAGGGTCACGATCCCCGCGTGGCCGCCGTACTCGTCGAGCACGATCGCCATCTGGAAGCCATCCGCCCGCAGCAGCGCCAGCAGCGGGTCGAGACGCAGCGAGTCGGGTACGACGATCGGCTTGACCATGATGTGCTTGATGCGGGTCGTGGCGCGCTCTGAGACCGGGAGGGCGACGGCGTGCTTGACGTGGACGGTGCCGACGACGTTCTCGTCCTCGTCGAAGACCGGGAACCGCGAGTGGCCGGTGGCCCGCGCGGCCTCGATCACGTCGTTGGCCCGCTCGCCCGTCTCCAGTGAGGTGGTGCGAACGCGGGCAGTCATGATCTCGCCCGCGGTGCGGGTGCCGAACTCCACGGACTTCTCCATCAGCTCGGCGGTGTCGGCGTCGAGCGTCCCGTGCTCACCGGATCGGGCGATCAGGCTGGCCAGCTCTGTGGAGCTGCGGGCCGAGCGCAGCTCCTCCTGCGGCTCGATGCCGAGGCGGCGTACGACGGCGTTGGCCGAGCCGTTGAGGATGCGGATGGGGATCGCGTTGATGGCGGTGAACGTCCGCTGGAACCGCTGGGTGGCGAGCGCGGTCTCCCACGGCTTGGCGATCGCGAGGTTCTTCGGGACGAGCTCGCCGAAGATGACGGTGAGTGCGGTCGAGAACAGCAGGCCCGTCGCCACGGCGACCGGGCGGATCCACCCCTCGGGCAGTCCGGCCGCTCCGAGCGGGCCGTCGATGAGGGAGGAGACCGCCGGCTCGGCCAGGTAGCCGATCGCGAGGTTGGTCATGGTGATCCCGACCTGGGCTCCGGAGAGCTGGGTCGACAGTGTGCGCAGCGCTCGCTGCACTCCCAGCGCCCCCGCGTCGCCCTTGGCCGCCTCGCGCTCTACCCGCGGCCGGTCGACGGTCACGAACGAGAACTCGGCGGCGACGAAGAGGCCGGAGGCCGCCACCAGGAGCAGCGAGACGACGAGCAGGAGCGTGGCGGTCATCGTGGGCGGCAGCCTACTGCGTGCTCCGGCGAGGCACCCGTCGGCGGCGCCTACCGGGAGAGTCCGAGGCGATGGGCCGACCCGCGGGCTGCGCTTGGCGCCCAGGCCGATCGGCCCATCGCTGGCGGACACACCACGGGTGCGTCCGCGACGCAGGCGACCCCCATCGCCTGCTTACCCCAAAGCCTATCCGTGACCGGTGCGGGTTGAAAGTTGAACGGCCCAACATTCACAAGTTTCTTCCGATCTGTTCGGCCCATCCGTCCCACGCGCCACGACGGACACGCAAGAAGATCCGCCGATCCCGGTGTGAGAACGGCGGATCTTCGAGGCCTGGAGACCGGACTCGGGGAGACCGGCCCGAGGTCGGTCCGGGCCCGTCAGGCGGCCTGGTTGAACGGATCGTGCTCGGCCAGCAGTCGGTCGACCCTGGCCTGCTCGATCCTGTTGTAGACGGCGGCGTTCTCCTGCGCGTCGCGCACGCACTTGGCGAGGGTGAACGCCGACGTGGTCAAGAAGATCGTGCCCAGGCCGAGGAATGCGCGGATCCAGCCGTCGACCGGCAGGTAGAGGATCGCGAACAGCATGGTGACGAGCGCCAGTCCGAAGGAGATCGCGGCCTGAGCGAAGAAGGCGGTGGTGTTCTTGGAGGGCATCGGTGAGGTCATGCCCCTACCCTCCGCCCCACCACGTCGACCGGGATCGGTAGCGCTACTCATCGCGTGGTCCATCGTCTCCGGGTGCCGCCGGTCAGCGGTCCTGGTGCTTGGTCAGGACCGTGAAGCCGGCGTCGAGACCGATGTCCCACTGCGTGCCGTCGTCAGCGGTCACCTCGACGTGGTAGGCCTCCTGTGCCTCGGCACCGGTGTCCGCTGCGTCGGGTGTCTCGTGCTCCACCGAGGTCACGGTTCCGGGTACGGCGGCCAGTGCGGCGCGCTCCGCCTTGCGGCGCTCCGCATCGGGTACGACCCGGTCGTCCGCGTCGCCCGCGTCGTCCGCGTCGTCGGAGTCGTCGGCCTCATCGGTGTCGTCGTCCTGGCCGTCGGCCTCGGAGCGGACGACCTGGAAGCTGTCGTCGAGGCTGACGTCGACCTCGGTGCCGTCGGCCCTGGTCACCTCGACCTCGTAGGCCTCGCCGGCCTCGCGGGCCTCGTCGGGGTCGTCGTCGTGGTCGCTCGTCTCGGCTCCGGTGACCCTTGCGCCGGCGTCGCCGACCTCGGCGAGGGCGGCCTGGCTCGCCCGGTCGAGGGTCGTGCCGGTGAGGTTGTCGGAGTCGCGACCGGGCACGTTGTCGGTCGCCACGGCGGCGCCGGCGCCGGCGCCGAGCACCGCGAGGACGGCGACGGCAGGGATGATGACTCGCTTGCGCTTGAGGGAGTTGAAGTTCATGTGCACCACCCTGCCGGGGCACCGCTGAACGCCACCTGAACGTGGCTGAACGCGGCTTCAGCCGGCCCCGCGCGAAGGGATGCGAACGACGAACTCGGCGCCGGGCTCGGCGTCCCGCACCGCGACGTCGCCGCCCAGGGCGTGCGTCAGGTCGCGCACGATCGCCAGCCCCAGCCCACTGCCGCCCGCATCACGGGCGCGTGCCTCGTCCAGGCGCACGAACCGGTCGAAGATCCGCTCGCGTTCGGTCTGGGGCACCCCGGGCCCGTCGTCGCGGACCGTCAACGTGATGAGTCCGTCGCGGACGCCGAGCGCCAGGTCGACGCGCGCCGACGCGTGCCGGGCCGCGTTGTCGACGAGGTTGCGGACGATCTGGGACAGCGCCGCCCGGTCGGCCACCTCGCGTACCGGGGTGACCGCACTCGTGTCGACGACCAGCCCGGTACGGCGAACCCGTACCGCCTCGTCGTACAGCAGGTCCTCCAGATCGATCTCGACCCGCTCCCCCGTGCGACGCTCGTCGGCCCGGGCCAGCACGAGCATCTGCTCGACCAGTCGCTGCATGCGCAGCGCCTCGCCCCGGACGGTCTCGGCGAGCTCGCCCGGCGGGAAGGCGTCGGGGTGGCTCCGGACCACCTCCGCGCTCTGCCGCAGGGTGGCGAGGGGCGATCGGAGCTCATGGGAGGCGTCGGACACGAAGCGCTGCTGGCGCGCCCGGGCATCCTGGAGCCGGGCCAGCATGGCGTTCATGGTCGTCGCCAGGCGCCCGATCTCGTCCCGGGCCGCCGGCTCCGGCACCCGGCGGTCGAGACGGTCATCGGTTATCGCGTCGACCTCGGCCCGGATCCGCTCGACCGGAGCAAGCGCGCGGCCGACGACCAGCCACGTCGTGGCGCCGACGACCAGCAGCAGCAGGGGCGTTCCGATCACCAGCGCCGGCAGGACCGCCTCGGTGGCCTCGTCGACGTCCTCGCGCGACACGGCCACGGTGACGACGTACTCCTGGCCCTGCGGCGACGTGACGCTCTCGGAGGCGACGACGTAGGTGTGCTCACCCCCGGGCAGCGCCACATCGTCGCCGTCGGCACCGACTGCCTCGCGGGGCAGGGCGTAGCCGGGTTGGGAGGAGTCGACCGGGCTGCCGGGAGCGGCGCTCGTCGTCAGCTGGGCGAGCTCCCCGTCCGGTTCCCCGTCGTCGCCCTCCTCGACTTCACCTGGAGCGCGCAGGGCGGACGGCTCCTCCCCGGCCTCGACCTGCGCGGCGATCTGCTCGGCACGAGTGCTCGCACCGTCGGCGAGCCCGTCGACCAGCGACGCCCGCAGGACCAGTGTCAGGGCCGCGGCACCGACCAGCAGGGCGACCGCGACCACGGCCACGGCGGCCGCTGTGGTCCGAAGCCGGATGCCCCTCCGATCGCCCTCAGCCACCGTTGCTAGCCAACCGGTAGCCGGCGCCGCGCACGGTCTGGATCGCCTCCCGGCCGAAGGGCCGGTCGATCTTGTTGCGAAGGTGCCGGACGTAGACCTCGACGATATTGGGGTCGCCGTCGAAGGCCATGTCCCAGACCGAGTCGAGGATCTGCTGCTTGGAGACCACGTCTCCGGGGTGTCGCAGCAGGAAGCCCAGCATGGACTGCTCTCGGGCGGTCAGGTCGATCTCCGTCTCACCGCGCCAGGCGCGACGGGCCGCCGGGTCGTACCGCAGGTCGCCGGCGGCCAGGACGGTCGGCCGCTCCGCGGCCCCACGGCGTACGAGCGCGCGCAGCCGGGCGACGAGGACCGGGAACGAGAACGGCTTGGTGAGATAGTCGTCGGCACCGGTGTCGAGTCCCTCCACCTGGTCCCACTCGCCGTCCTTGGCGGTGAGCATCAGGATCGGCGTCCAGTTCTCCTCGCGGCGCAGCGTCTCGGCGACCTTGTAGCCGTTGACACCGGGCAGCATCAGGTCGAGCAGGATCACGGCGTAGGGATGCTCGCGGGCGGCCCACAGCGCCTCCGTCCCGTCGTGGACCACGTCCACGGCGAACCCCTCCGCCTCCAGCCCCACCTTCAGCGCGCGGGCGAGCCGCACCTCGTCGTCGACCACCAGCACACGCACCGCTCGATCGTCGCAGGTGCTCGCTGAAGCCCGGCTGAAGGCCGGCCGGTGAAGTGCGAGGCTCAGGGGAGCCGGCGCACCCGCACGTTGCGGTAGGAGACGACGTCCGGAGCGCTCCCGTGCGCCTGGAGCCCGATGTGACCGACGAGTCCGCGGCTGCTGGAGTCGGGATCGTTGGGCCGTCCCGGGAACGGCACACCGGGCAGGTTCTCGTACTCGTTGATGACGACGCCGTTGCGGAGCACGGTGTAGTGCTGGCCGACCGCCCGGACTTCCAGGTCGTTCCAGGTGCTCTTGGGCGTCGGCCGCGCCTGGGCGAGGTTGAGGTCGGCGAAGCCGTAGATCGAGCCGGTCTTGCGCGCGTCGTTGCCGCCGGACTCCGGGGAGTCGTTGACCTGGACCTCGTGACCGCAGTTGACCGCGATCCAGGACAGGTTGCCGGTCTCGTTGCCGTTGAACGTCGTCGGGCAGCCGTCGACCGGGCCCCAGAGCGCCGGGAACCGGACCTGTACGCCGCCGTTCCCGCGCAGGCTTCCCGGCGCGTCGTCACGGAACTGCAGTCGGAGCGAGAAGTCGCCGAACCGCTCCGGGGTGTACCAGAGGGTCCCGAAACCGCCGGTCGCGCCGACCCGGCTGCGCAGCGTGCCGTCGGGGAGCAGGTCGAAGCCGCCGACTCCGGCGTACGCCCAGTCCTCGAGCGAGCTCGCCGAGCCGTCGAAGAGCCACTCGTAGCCGGGCACCTTGCCGACCTGGGACCGGGCCGCGGCCTTCCGGAGCCGCTTGGCTGTTGACTTCGAGATCTCGCCCTCGCGGACCAGCCTCTTCGTCACCTTCCTGGTGTGCTTCACGAACCTGCCGTGGTTGCGCCAGCTGCGCTCGTCATCGATGACGTCGTTGAGGGTGCAGCCGTCGCTCAGGGTGGCGTTGCCGACCCCGGTGTCGGTGTCCAGGAGGACGACCGTGGCGCGAGCGTCGGGAGCCGTACAGTCCGTCTCGCCGGCCGCTGCCGCGGACCGCGGTGATGCGGACGACGCCTGTCCGGCGACGAGCAGCGCCGTGGCCGCGGCCAGGGCGATGAAGGTGGGTCGGAGTCGGCTGGTTGCGCGCATTCGTCGTCTCCTCGTGGGGGCGGGGATCTGCTTCGGACGCTAGCGGTCAGCGTTCCGAGCTTTCAACACCGAGGGGGCGACTTTGGACGGTCGGTTGCGCAAGTGGCCGACCGGCGGGTCAGCCCGCCTTGGGGAGCGGCCAGGCCTTGCCGTCGAGCTTCCTGGTGGGCTCGATGCCGAGCTGCTCCATGACCGTGGCCATCACGTCGACCGACCGCACCGGGCCCGTCAGGTCCTCGGAGCCGAGGTCGGCTCCGTAGAAGACGATGGGGATCTGCTGGGCGCGGCGCTGGATGCCGCCGTGGTCACCGGCCACCGAGTACGTCGTGTCGTCGGCGAGGGTGGCGACCACATCGGGTCCGTGCTTCGCGGCCATCGTGTTCAGCAGCTCCTGCGCGTGCTGCTTGAACCAGCGCTTCTCCTTCTTCGTCATCCGGTCGTTGCGCACCGGCGTCTGCCGGACGAACTTCTTGCCCTGGCGCAGCCAGACCGCCGTGACACCGGGCCGGGTCGACATCACGTCGATCACGTCGGCCAGGCGCTCCGGCCGACGACTCCTCACCCAGGCCGAGATCATGCTGTCTGAGTAGCTCATCTCGACGTTGCCGGTGTCGACGAGCGGCTCGAGCTTGGGCTGCGGGTCGAGGTAGTCGCCGTTGGCGAGCGCACCGTAGTACCAGTTGTAGAAGCCCCGATCCTCTGCGCCGTCGTCGAGACCGTGGAAGTGCTTCCCCGGGACCTGGCCGTGGTCGGCGGTCAGCACGACGAGGGTGTTGTCGAGCTCGCCCGACGTACGCAGCTGCTCGACGATCCGGCCGACCTGCTCGTCGGCGACCCTGGTGGCCTCCTCGATGTGCGTCATCGGGTCGCCCTTGGGACCCTTGGCCCCCTCGTCGATGACGCCGCCCCACATGTGGGCGGACTTGTCGACCCCGGGCAGGGTGACGAAGACCCCGCTCCAGTCCTTCTCGTGCTGCATCACCTGGATAGCCGCGTCGGCGGCCCAGACGTCGCCGCCGTAGTGCTCGGGGTCCTTGCCGATCGTGTAGCGGTTGCCGTCGAGGGGATACATGCGCGCCGGCTTCATCAGCGTGTCGTACGGCTGCGACGACTCGACGTAGAAGCGGCCACACTCGGGCTCGGCGATATACGACGGCACGTTGACGCCGTCCGGCCCGCGCCAGCTGTCCTCGCCGTCCTTGTCGCAGTCGTAGTCGGCGGACGAGAAGGTCACGATCGAGTCGGCCCCCTGGCCACCGAACGCGTAGCCGGCGTACGTCTTGGGACTGACCGTGACGACCTGCGAGCCGGGCCGCATCCGGTGCAGGTAGTCGGCGAGCTTGGGGTAGCCGGCCTTCTTCTGCACCTTGAACATCTGCTCGGCCTCCCAGTCACTGGTGACCCAGACCTTGTTCTTGCCGGCCTTCAGCGTGTCGTCGAGGTCACGGAAGCCCTCCGAGACCCAGCCCGCTCGTTTGGGCAGCACGCCGGAGGTGAGGATGTTGTGGGTGACGACCGTGACCGAGCCGAGGTGGCCGAGGTAGCCGTTGGGCGAGTCGACGCCGTCGGACATCAGCTTCTGGACGTTGGTCATGTCGTATCGCTCGACGAGCTCCCGGGAGAGCGCGTCGACCACGATCACGACCACCCGGTCGGCCGTGACGGCCTTCTCGAGCGTCGCGACCTGCGCCGCAGGTGAGCCGGCCGCGGTCGTGGGTGTCGCCAGGAAACTCGTGGCGGCCACGGCCGCCGCGGCCAGTACGCCGATCCCCCGGGCAAGTGGTGTCGTCATGCCTGGACACTAGGGGCCGGAGGACTCCCGTGTCGATGACCGCTCGGCGACCGGTCCAAGACGAATCGGACAACGCAGGGATGCATCAGGACGGCCGTCGCCGACACCTTGTAGGTATGAGGAGGGAGCAGGGGGGTGCGCGCAACATCTTCGTGCTGTCCGGCGGCGGTTCGCGGGGCGGCGCGCAGGTGGGGATGCTCCGCGCGCTTCTCGGGCAAGGGATCCGGCCGGACGTCCTGGTCGGCGGCTCGGTCGGCGCACTCAACGCGGCATTCATCGCCCAGGAGCCGAGTCTCGATCGGGTCGAGGAACTCGCCGACCTCTGGCTGGCGGCCGACACCCGGGCGCTGACCGGTGACCGACGGCAGGCTCTGCTCAACATCGCCCGGCGGCGCTCCTATCTCTTCGAGGCGACCGGCATCCGACGCCTGGTGGCGCGGTGGGTCGACTGCGGGCGTCTCGAGGATCTCGCCGTGCCGACCGTGATCGCGACCACCGACCTGGCCAGCGGCCGGAGGATGCACCACCGCGAGGGAGACCTGGCGGATCTGATCGCCGCCTCCTCCGCCCTCCCCGGGATCTTCCCGCCTGTGGCGCTACCTGGCCCGGACGGCCGGACGAGCCTCCAGGTGGACGCCGGGATCGCGGAGAACGTGCCGGTCAGCGCTGCCCTCGACCTCGCCCGGCCGGGAGACCGGGTCTATGTCCTCGACATCACCCAGGCCTCCCCGGTCCAGCGGCTCCAGAGTCCCCTGGACGTCCTGGTCGCTGCGCTCATGGCGGCGATCCGCAACCAACCCGAGCCCGACTTCCCCGACGGCGTCGAGCTCGTCCGCCTCAGGATCGACGACTCCTTCCATGCCGGCGGTGTCCTCGACTTCCGCAGGGTCCCGGAGCTGCTGAGGCTTGGCGAGGAGTCGGTCCGGTCGGCGCTGGGTCCGTCGGCAGTGGGTCGGCCGGCGCTCAGCCTGGTGGTGTGACCCGACGCGTCCTGCGCGGCCGGGCGGCGAGCCGCTGGCGGCCGGGTAGCGTCGCAGCATGGGAGCGCGCCGTGTCGCGACGGGAGCGATCGTCGGCGTGCTCGTCTGGACGGGCTGCTCCCCAGGCCCGGCGGACCCAGGCCCGGGCCCGGCTCCGGAGTCGGCCGAGGCCGCGACGACTGCCCCGCCGGCCGATCGCTCGAGCGGTCGCAGCGCTCCCAGCGAGCCGGCCGAGACACCGCCGCACCCCGTATCGATGGCTGCGCTCGCCGCCACCGAGCACCGCGGCGACCGCCTGCGGCTGGGCGCGGTGCGTGAGCGCACGGCCGCCTACACGTCGTACGACGTGACCTACCGCTCCCGCACCACGACCCCGGCCGGCGAGACCCGGAGCCTCCCGATCAGCGGCGTGCTCAACCTGCCGACCGGGCGCGGCCCGTTCCCGGCCGTGGTTCTGGCGCACGGCTACATCGACCCGGCGATCTACGAGCGCGGCCAGGGGATGACCCGTGAGCGTGGCTACCTCGCCGACGAGGGGTACGTCGCGCTGCACGTCGACTTCCGCAACCACGCGCAGTCCGGCTCCGACTCGCGGCTCTTCCCAGCTACCAGGCTCGCCTACGCCAGCGACGTGATCAACGCGGTCAAGGCGCTCCGGGCCACCGACCGGGTCCCGGTGCGTGAGGATCGGATCGCGACCTTCGGGCGCTCGATGGGCGGCGGTGTGGTCCAGCGGGCGCTGGTCTCCGACCCCGGCCTGGTCCGCGCCGGCGTCGCGTGGGCGTCGGTGTCGTCGCTGGAGGCGGAGAACTACCGCCAGTTCCAGGCCCCTGACCCGAGCGACTCCGTCGAGGTCGCTCAGGTCCGCGAGAGGTTCGGGCTCCCGGCGGACAACTCACGGTTCTGGCGAGGCCTGTCCGTCCGCCCCTACCTCGACCGGATCACCGAGCCGGTGCTGCTGGTGCACGGGCGCTTCGACGAGTCATGCCCACCGCCCTGGGCGACCGCGACCCAACGCGCGATGCGCTCGGCGGGCGTCGACTCCACCCTGCGCTGGTACGACGACGCCCACGCCTTCGGCCCCGCGTTCCTGCGCGCCATGGCCGACACCGTCTCCTTCCTTCGCGCCGCGGGGGTTCGTTAATGGGGCGTCGCCCGGATCTACTGGCGGGACCCGGGCTGTGCCACCGGCGCGTCACCCCCTATGACCGGCTGGAGTCCTGACCTCGGTCGCCCATCGCATCCCGGTAGTGGGCGGTCTCCTCGACAGTCCCGAGCACCCACCTGCCCGGTGCCACCTCGTTCATTCGGGGGTCCTGCGGCTCGTCGGGGACCTCGTAGCGGATCCGGGTCCTGGTGCGCTCGGCATCGGGATCGGGCCGCGGCACCGCGGAGAGCAGACTGCGCGTGTAGGGGTGCAGGGGCCTGTCATAGACCTCGGCCGCGGGTCCGACCTCGAGGAGGCGACCGCGGTGCATCACACCGATGCGGTCACTGATATGGCGGACCATCGCGAGGTCGTGAGCGATGAACAGGTAGGTCAGGCCTCGGTCGCGCTTGAGGTCTGTCAGGAGATTGATCACCTGGGCCTGGACCGAGACGTCGAGTGCGGAGATCGGTTCGTCGCACACGATGAAGCGAGGCTCGACCGCCAGAGCGCGGGCGATGCCCACCCGCTGACGCTGCCCTCCCGAGAACTCGTGCGGGTAGCGGCTCCCGAGCGCGGGGTCGAGCCCCACCGCGGCGAGCGCAGCGTCGACCCTCGCACCGCGATCGCCTCTCCCCCGGGCGAGCCGGCCGATATCGAGACCTTCGGCGACGATGTCCCGGACGTTCATGCGTGGGTCGAGGGAGGCGTACGGGTCCTGGAAGATCATCTGCACCTGACGACGGAAGGCCGCGGCACGGCGTCCTCGCATCCAGGCTGACACGTCCTCGCCGAGATAGCGGACGCTCCCGCCCGTCGGGGTCTGCAATCCGACGATGCAGCGGCCGGTGGTGGACTTGCCCGAGCCCGACTCTCCGACTAGCCCGAAGGTCTCGCCCTCCAGGATCCGGAAGCTCACGCCGTCGACCGCCCGGATCTCGCCGGTGCGTCCGGAGTCGAAGACCCGCCGCAGGTCTCGGACCTCGAGCAGGTGGTCTGCATCGTCGCTCATCGCTGCGCCCCTCGTTCCGTGGCGAACCGCTGCCAGCGGCGGGCGACCTCGGCCGGCGGCTCGACGGTCGGCGCACCGGGCGCAAGCAGCCAGGTGGCCGCCTCGTGGGTCGGCGACACCTCGAAGAACGGCGGAGCCTTCTCGGTGTCGATCCGCATCGCGTACGGGTTGCGTGGCCAGAACGCGTCCCCCGACGGCGGGTCGAGCATGTTGGGCGGCGTGCCGGGGATGGCGTAGAGCCTGCCGTCCTCATGGTCGGCGGCGGGCAGGGATCCGATCAGGCCCCACGTGTACGGGTGCTGCGGGTGGTAGAAGATCTCGCGGGTCGACCCGATCTCGACGATGCGACCGGCGTACATCACCGCGACCCTGTCGGCGACATTGGCCACGACCCCCAGGTCGTGGGTCACGAACACCATCGCAGTGCCGGTCTCGTGTCGCAGGTCGGCCAGCAGGTCGAGGATCTGTGCCTGGACGCTGACGTCGAGTGCCGTGGTGGGCTCGTCCGCAAGGATCACGTCGGGCTCACACACCAGGGCCGTCGCGATCGCGATGCGCTGCCGCTGGCCACCCGAGAACTGGTGCGGGTACTGCCGCATCCGCACGGCCGGATCCGCGATCCCGACCTGTTCCAGGACTCGTACGCCGATGTCACGCGCAGCTCGGCGCGTGGTCCGGGTGTGCAGCAGGAGCGGCTCGATGACCTGGTTGCCGATCGTCATCGTCGGGTCGAGGCAGGTCATCGGGTCCTGGAAGACCATCGCGATGTCGTTGCCACGGATGCGGCGCAGGTGCTTGTCGCCAGCGCGGACGAGGTCCTGACCGTGGAACCGTATCGAGCCGGCGTCGACGCCGCCTGCCGCCGGGAGCAGCCCCATGACCGCGCGCGCGGTGACGGACTTGCCGGAGCCGGACTCCCCGACGACGGCCAGCACCTCGCCGGCATGCAGGCAG
Organism: uncultured Actinomycetota bacterium; assembly: GCA_963767345.1. GTDB lineage: Bacteria > Actinomycetota > Actinomycetes > Propionibacteriales > Nocardioidaceae > Nocardioides. Next base: position 175,874 of record CAVYDO010000002.1, on the reverse strand, counting down.
AACGAGACGCCGCGGACCGCGCGCACGCGGCCGGCGCGGGCGCGGAAGGAGACGTGCAGGTCGTCAATCTCGAGGACGGGTGGGCCGGCCGGCATCGGATCGTCATCCCCTCGGGTCGAACGCGTCGCGGAGCCCGTCGGCCAGCAGGTTGAACGCGATCATCAGGGCCGACAAGGTCACCGCCGGGACGAGCATTTGGTAAGGCATGAAGGTGAAGGTCTTGAAGCCCTCGTTCAGCATGGTGCCGAGCGAGGCCGTGGGTGGACGCAGACCGAGGCCGATGAAGCTGAGGAACGCCTCGAAGAAGATCGCGGTCGGGATGGAGAACATCGTCTGCACCACGACGAGGCCGAGGGTGTTGGGCAGGACGTGCCGCAGCGCAAGACGTAGCCGACTGGCGCCGAGGAGGCGAGACGCGAGCACGAACTCCCGCTCCTTCAACCGCAGTGCCTGGGCGCGGACGACTCGCGCCATCGGGATCCACCCGGTCACGACCATCGCCAACACGATGGTGACCAGGCCCGGTTGGAAGATGGTGAGCATGAGTACCAGGATCACCAGCGTCGGGACGCCCGAGAGCACCTCGAGGACCCGCTGCATCCAGGCGTCGGTGCGACGGCTGCCGAGCCCGGACACGAGGCCGTAGGCGACCCCGAGGGTCAGGTCCAGGAGCCCGGCGAAGAAGGCGATCGTCAACGAGACTCGAACGCCCGTGAGCAGCCGGGACAGGAGGTCGCGACCCAACCCGTCGGTGCCGAGGAGATAGCTGACGTCGTCAGGCACGCCGGCCGCGGCGTACTTGTCCACTCGGGCGCCACCGACGACCGCCGTGCCGTCCAGGCCGGCGATGTCGATCCCGGGCATCCGCGGCGGCAGGTTGACGCGCGAGATGTTCTGCGCGTTCGGGTCGTACGGAGTGAGCCAGATCGCGCCGAGGGCAACGGCGGTGACCACGACCAGGAAGGCGAGCGAGGCCATCGCCGCCCGGCGTCGTTGAAGCCTGCGCCAGGAGTCTCGGATGAACCCGGTGACGGGTGCGGCAACGGCCGGGGTCCCGGGCTCGGCCTGCGGCGGAGAGGCCGCAGCGAAGGCCTCAGGCGGAAGCTTGCGTGCGCTCATCGTGTCGCCGTCCCACCCAGCCGGATCCTCGGGTCGATGAGGCTGTAGAGCACGTCGACCACGAACATGATGACGAGCAGCAACGCCGAGTAGAGGATCGTCACCGCCATGATCGTGGGATAGTCGTTGGCCAGGACCGACTTGACGAACTGCTCGCCGATCCCGGGTACGGCGAAGATGTTCTCCACGACGAGCGAACCGGTCAACAGCGCGACCGACATCGGGCCGAGCAGCGTGATCAGCGGGATGATGCTGTTGCGGAGGCCGTGGCGCATCGCGACCTGCCATTGGCCCATGCCCTTGGCGCGGGCGAACTCGGCGTAGTCCGTGCCGAGGACCTCAACCAGCTCGGTGCGCACGAAGCGAGCCGCATCGGCCATCGGGGCCATCGCGAGAGCAAGCGTGGGCAGGATCGTGGCCGCGAAGCTCTCCCACCCCGCGATCGGGAACAGCTGCAGCTTGACCGCGAGGAAGTACTGAAGCAGTGCCGCCATGACGAAGCTCGGGACGGATCGGCCGAGGACCGCGGTCACCGTCGACCCGCCGTCGAGCCAGGTGTTGCGGCGTACGGCGGCGACGACGCCCAGGGCTGCGCCGACGATCGTCCCCACGACGAGCGCCTGGAGTCCGAGCTGGATCGAGGGGCCGACGCGCCCGGCCAGCAGCGCGGTGACCGGCTGGTTCTTGAACTGGAATGAAACGCCCAGGTCGCCGGTGAGCAGGTTGCGGACGTAGATCAGGTATTGCTCCACGAGCGGCCGGTCCAGCCCCGCGCGGGAGTCGAGGATCGCGATCTGCTCGGGCGTGAGCTTCTGCAGGTCGACGTACGGCGACCCCGGCAGCAGGTGCATGAGGAAGAACGTCGCGCTGACGATCACCCACATCGTAACGAGCATGTATCCGAGCCGCCGCAGGGCATACCGGCCCAGGTTCATCGCGTGCCCGGGCTCAGGTCGGACCCTCGACTTGTCGCACGGAGTCACTCCTCGACGTAGGCCGACTTGTACTCGAATGCGGGGCCGGCGGTGTGGAAGAGCACGCCCTTCAACGCAGGGCTGCGCAGCAGGGTCGAGCTCTGGAAGTAGATCGGCGTGACTCCCTGGTCGGCGATGAGGATCTCCTGCGCCTCCAGCAGGTCCTGGAACCGGGCGTCGGGGTCCGTGGCGTTGGTGACCTGGGCGGCCTGGAGGGCCGCGTCGAACTCCTTGTTGCTGTACTTGCCCCAGTTCGTGCCGGCGTCGGACCTGACCAGGCCGAGCTGGCTCGACGGGTCGGCGTAGTCGGCACCCCAGGTGACCAGGTAGACGCCGAAGTCGCCCCCGGTGACCTTCTTGAGGAAATTGGCGACCGGGTTCGTGGTGATCGTGACGCTGACGCCCTCAAGGTTGTCCTGGAGGGCACCCTGCAGATACTCGGCGACGCTCTTGACGCGGTCTGAGTCGAAGGTCTCGAGATCGATGGTCAGCTCTTCGATGCCCAGCTCGGTCCTGGCCTCGGCCCACAGGCGCTTGGCGTCCTCGAGATCCGTGCCCAGCAGGTCGCCCGCCGCAGCGGCGAAGTCCTCACCACTGCTGTCGGTGGCGAGGCCCGGCGGGATGAGGCCGGTCGAGGGGGTCGACCCGTCCGCGAGCACGCTCGCTGCCAGCGCCTCACGATCGATCGTGAGGGAGATCGCCTTGCGGACCTTGGCGTTCGCCAGCGCGGGGTCCGTGTGGTTGTAGCCGAGGAATGCGCTCGTGGCGGTGGTGTCCGCGACGAAGCCTGGGTCGGACTCCTCGGCCTGGACCTGCGGGCCGGAGATCAGGACCTGGTCGACCTCACCGCTCTTGTAGAGGTTGATCGCCGTGTTGGTCTCCTTGATGACTCGCACCGCGATCGAGTCGAGTCGCACGGCCGACGCGTCCCAGTACTCGTCGTTCCTCTCATACGTCCAGTCCGTGCCGATTCCCGGACCAGCGAAGTCGGCCAGAACGAACGGACCGTTGTAGATGGCGTGCTCGGAGTCGGATCCGAAGTCCTTGCCCTGCTCGGTCACGTAAGCCTCCGAGACCGGGAAGAACGGGACGGACGCCAGCAGGGAGGGAAAGTAGCTGACCGGCGACTTGAGGGTGATCTCGAGGGTGTTGTCGTCGGAGGCCTCGACGGCGAGCTCGTCAGGGTCCTTCTCGCCCGCAATGATCTCGTCCGCGTTGAGGATCACCCCGAAGTACTTCTGGTTCTCGCCGGCGTTGTCCAGGCCCACGGCCCGCTTCCACGCGAACGCGTAGTCGCCGGCCGTCACCGGCGTGCCGTCGGACCAGGTCGCGTCAGGATTCAGGGCGATCGTGTAGGTCAGCCCGTCCTCGGTGACCTCCGGCAGATCGGCCGCGCCGGCCGCGACCGGCTGGTTCGTCTCGTCGAGCCGGTACAGGCCCTCATAGATGTTGTTCGCCGCGATGCCGCTGTTGGAGTCGATCGCCATCGGCGGGTCGATCGTGTTGAGCTCCTGGAAGACCGCGACGGTCGCGCTCTGCTCCGGCGCGCCGGCGCCGCCGCTCGGCTCGTCGGTCTCACCGGTCGTCGAGCACGACGCCAGGAGTCCGCCGGTCAAGACCGTCGCGATGATGGTGCACAGGGTTCTACGGCGTCGCATGTCAGCTCCTCGAGTCGTTCGGCCACGGCGCCGGCCCCGCCCTTGAGCTCGACGTCTCGCAGCATGTCAGCAGCGCCCACCCTCAGCGCCCGCCGTTCGGATCCTGGAACCAGAGCGCCTGGGTCGGGCCGTCGTACGCTGGAAGTCAGCGGGGTCGGTCGTTCGTGCCCATGCCGGCCTCACGGGCCCGGAGGATCGCCGCGGCGCGATCGGCGACCTGGAGCTTGGCGAAGGTAGCGGAGAGGCGAGAGGATCGCCTCGCCCGCGGCGACCGACCGGATCGCGCGATGGATCTCGTCCTGCTCGGCACCCTTGACGACGTATCCGCGCGCTCCGGCCCTCATGGCGGCGAACGTCGAGTCCTCGTCGTCGAACATGGTGAGCACCAGCACCGCCACGTCCGGCGCCACCCGGCGGACAACTCACGGTTCTGGCGAGGCCTGTCCGTCCGCCCCTACCTCGACCGGATCACCGAGCCGGTGCTGCTGGTGCACGGGCGCTTCGACGAGTCATGCCCACCGCCCTGGGCGACCGCGACCCAACGCGCGATGCGCTCGGCGGGCGTCGACTCCACCCTGCGCTGGTACGACGACGCCCACGCCTTCGGCCCGGCGTTCCTGCGCGCCATGGCCGACACCGTCTCCTTCCTTCGCGCCGCGGGGGTTCGCTGATGCGGGCGGAGGCAGCCGTCGCCGGTGGTCCGACCTTGACGTGTGACCCACATCACACAATAGTGGGATCGTCCCCGAGAAGCAGAGGTCGATCATGCGTTCCGTCCCCACCGCACTTGCCCTCGCAGCCCTGACCGCCGGGCTGCTCGTCGCTGCTCCGCCCGCGGGCACCAGTCCCGGCCCCGCCGGCCGTGGCGACGACGAGCTCGAGGTCTACGTCGTCGAGGTCGCCCCCGCCGACGTCGAGAAGCTCGAGGAGGTCGGTCTGGACACCGAGCACGCGGTCCAGTCGGAGGGAGCCCAAGGCGGGATCCGCCTCGACGCCGTCATCACCGAGGGCCAGGCTGACCTGCTCCGCGCCGAGGGCCTCTCGGTCCGGGTCAAGAGGGTCAACGGCCGCACCGCCTCCCAGGAGGCGCGCCTCCAGAACCGGGCGGGCTACGACGCCTATCGCTCCTACAGCGAGCCCGGCGGCATCGCCGACGAGCTGCGTGAGACCGCGGCGGCGTACCCCCGGATCACCAAGCTGGTCACCATCGGGCAGACCGTCCAAGGTCAGGACATCCTCGCGCTGAAGGTCACCAAGGAGGCCAGGTGGGTCAAGGACGGCAAGCGCCCGTCGGTCCTCTACGCCGGCGCACAGCACGCGCGCGAGTGGATCACCCCCGAGATGGTCCGCCGTCTCATGCACCATTACCTGGACGGCTACGGCAGCGACCCGCGGCTCACCCGGATCATCAGGACGACGGAGCTGTGGTTCCTGCCCGTCGCCAACCCCGACGGTTATGACTACACGTTCAGCACCGAGCGTCTGTGGCGCAAGAACCTCCGGGACAACAATGCAGACGGACAGATCACGGCGGGTGACGGCGTCGACCCCAACCGCAACTTCGCGGTCAAGTGGGGGTGGGACAACGAGGGCTCCTCGATCGACCCGGCCAGCGAGACCTTCCGCGGTACGGGTCCCAACTCCGAGCCCGAGACCCAGGCCCTCGACAGGCTGTTCGACCGGGTCGGGTTCGAGTTCTTCATCAACTACCACTCCGCGGCCGAGCTACTGCTCTACGGCATCGGCTGGCAGGTGAGCACGCCCTCGCCCGACGACGTGATCTACGAAGCCATGGTCGGCGACGACGAGAACCCGGCCGTCCCCGGCTACGACCCGGACATCTCTGCCGAGCTGTACACCACGAACGGCGACACCGACACCCACGCCACCGTCGAGAACGGCACCTTGGGCTTCACCCCCGAGATGACCACCTGCGAGACCGTGTCGGCCTCGATCCCCGACGACGAGTGGGTGCCCGAGGACTGCCTCAGCGGCTTCAACTTCCCCGACGACGAGGAGCTGATCCAAGCAGAGTTCGAGAAGAACATCCCCTTCGCGCTGTCCGTGGCCCAGTCGACGCACGACCCGGACGACCCGGTCTCGGTGGTCGGTCGCACGGCCGCCGACATGGTGTCCGACCCGTTCGCGACCTCGCACGGCACCACCCAGACGGTCGCGGTCACCGCGAAGAAGGCGATCAAGAACCTCCGTATGAGGTACTCCGTCAACGGCGGACGCGCCACCACGCACGAGACGCGGCAGTGGAGGGGCGGCGAGCGCTACGGCGACACCCACAACGACTACTACGCCGAGTTCCGCGGCAAGGTCACCCGCACCGCTCCGGGCGACTCGGTCGAAGTCTGGTTCACCGGGAACAAGCCCGGCAAGGGCTGGGTCAGCAGCGAGCCGTTCACCTACCGGGTCGCGAACGAGATCGGCGGCGACGTACTCATCCTGGCCGCCGAGGACGTCACGGGTGTCAGCCCGGCCCAGGGGGTGACCTCTGCGAACTACGCCGACGACTACGCCACCGCACTCTCCGCGGCGGGCTACAGCTCGGACGTGTACGACGTCGACGTCAACGGGCGCACCGCGCCGCACCACCTGGGCGTGCTGTCCCACTACGACGCGATCGTGTGGGAGTCGGGCGACGACATCATCACCCGAGCGACCGGCCAGCCGGCCGGGACGGCCGACAAGCTCTCGCTCGACCTCGAGCTGTCGGTGCGCGACTACCTCAACGAGGGCGGCAAGGCGCTGGTGACCGGCCAGTACAACCAGTTCGCGCAGTCGGCCAACGGCGTCTACGACTACAACCCGTTCGCGCCTCCGCAGTGCACCACGGTGGACACCTACCCGTGCCTCCCGCTGGCCAACGACTTCCTGCAGTACTGGCTCGGCGTCTACAACTACGTGAGCGACGGCGGCACCAGCGCCGAGGGAGCACCCTTCCCCATCAGCGGTGGAGCGGGCGAGTTCGACGGGTTCGAGGGCACATTCAACGGTGGCGACTCGGCCGACAACCAGGCCCACACGGCGTCGCTGCTGGCGACGTCGAGCTTCCTGCCCGAGGCCGACTTCCCGCAGTTCGCCAGCTCGGCGCCGGTGCAGTGGGCCCGGCCGGGCGCTGCGCCCTATGACCCGCACACGGGCGAGTGGTACATGTTCAGCCAGTGGGCCGACCAGGGCTGGAAGCGGATGACCCGCACCGTCGACCTCACCTCGGCGACGTCCGGCGAGCTGACCTTCCAGATGTCCCACGACACCGAGCCCGACTGGGACTTCGTCGTTGTCGAGGCCCACGAGGTCGGCACCGACAACTGGACCACGCTCCCCGACGCCAACGGCAACACCCAGCAGGGCACCGGTCAGTCGTGTGCCGAAGGCTGGGTGGCGATCCACCCGTTCGTGGAGCACTATCAGGGCGCGGACTGCTCCCCCACCGGCACCACGGGCGCGTGGCACGCCGCCACCGGCAACAGCGCCGGCTGGAAGGAGTGGAGCGTCGACCTGACGCCGTACGCCGGCAAGCAGGTCGAGGTGTCAATCAGCTACCTCACCGACTGGGGCAGCCAGGGTCTCGGCGTCTTCGTCGACGACACGTCGGTCCTCGTCGACGGGGCGGTCACCGAGGAGACCTCCTTCGAGGACGGCCTCGGCGGCTGGACCCTGCCACCGGCACCGGAGGGCACGCGGGAGACGAACACCTGGACCCGCTCGCAGAAGGCGTTCGAGGAGGGCTCCGTCACCACCACGGAGGACACCGTGTTCACGGGCTTCGGCGCGGAGGGGTTGACGTCGGCGGAGATGCGCACCGACTTCGTGGGCCGGGCGATGGCCCACCTCCTCGACTGATCGCCGCTGAGGAATGGACAGCGGCCCCGGCCTTCGGGCCGGGGGCCGTCACGGACGGCGCCCTCGGCAGCTAGCGTCGCTCGTGCCAGACGGCCAGGGCGGTGCGCGAGGTCAGGTCGAGCTTCAGCAGGGAGTCGCCCTCGCTCCGCCCGAGCAGCGCCTCGACCTGGTCGACCAGTGGTGACATGCCGAGCCGCCGTGCCAGCTCCAGTGCGAGGTCGGCGTGCTCGCGGCGGGCGCGCGAGCGTGTCGTTCGACGGGTGCGAGCTCCGCGAGCACGTACGCCTTGGCCGGCAGGGCGTGGAGCTCTCGGCGGCCGCCAGCATCGACCGCAGATGCTCGCCGGCTGCGGTGAGGTCGCCGAGCACTCGCGCCAGGCGGGCGGGCGGCCTCGAACGCGAACGGGGGCTGCAGGAACGCCGCGTCGCTGTGTTGCCACACTCCCGCCGCATCGAGGTTGGGCGATGCCGGTGTCGTGAGTAATCATTGGTCGGGCTGACAGGATTTGAACCTGCGACCCCGTGACCCCCAGTCACGTGCGCTACCAAACTGCGCCACAGCCCGTTGATCCCGCCTCGGCGAGAGCGTCAGAACCTTAGCGCAGGGGCGGCGTCGGGCCGGAATCGGGCCGGTCGTCCCCAGCCGGGGCTCACATGTGGGTGATGGGGCTGGCCCAGAAGGAGTCGTCCGGCCCGCTCGTCGAGCCGCCGTAGTCGAGGCCGCACCGGCGACAGACGCGGTAGCGGGAGCCGTCGTCGGTGGAGCGGGTGACCCAGCGGTGCCGGATGCGGAGGGCGCAGCCGAGGGTGGCGAACGGGACGACCACCTCCGGCCGCGGTCGACCGCGCAGCACGCTGCGCAACGACGGGACCGAGACCACCAGGCGACGGGCGTACCGCCGCTGCTCCGGATAGGTCATCCACCACATCTCGGCGACGAACTCGCGGTGATAGCGCCCGCGGTGCGCGGCGGGCAGGGCACAGCAGGCCAGCCACTCGAGGGCGGCGGGGAGGCCGCGGGGAGCGCTCATGGTGGAGAACCCTTCGCTCGGGAGCTCATCGTGGTCCGGTGAAGCTGGGCCAGGCCCAGTCGTCGGGGCCGGCAGCGGAGCCCGCCCGGTCGAGGCCGCAGCGGGCGCAGGTGCGATAACGCGAGCCGTCGTCGGTAGAGCGGGTCACCCAGTGGTGGTGCGTGCCGTGTGCGCACCTGGACGTGGCCAGCGGCGGCACGACCTCGGTCGCGGGCTGGCCGCGCAGGGCAGCCCGCAGGGGTCGTACGGCGAGCAGCAGCCGCACGGCGTACCGCAACTGCTCGAAGGTGGTCATCCACCACATCTCGGCGACGAACTCGCGGTGGTAGCGCCCGCGGTGCTCGGCCGGCAGCGCGTGACAGACGAGCCACTCGAGAACGGCCGGGACACCACGGGGTGCGCTCATGGCGTGCCGCCCTCCCCCGCCAGCCTGCGGAAACCGGCCGAGACCGGCACCCGCCGGGCCTTGGCCATCCGGGCGTGCGCCTCGGCACGGCCCAGCGAGGTGAGCTTGTAGTAACGCCGTGCCGGCCGACCGGCGGCCGTGGGCTCGACATCCTCCCAGCGAGAGACGACCCAGCCGGCCGCCTCCAGCCGCGCCAGGATCGGGTGGACGGAGCCACTCGCGAGCCCGGCAGCCTCGGAGATCTCGAGGCCGTAGCGCTCCTCACCCGGCTCCTCCAAGAACACCTGGAGGACCAGCAGCAGAGGGAGCGTCATGCGAGTCACCATGCCCTTATACTACCTAGGGTCCGGCGGAGAGGCAAGCGATCATCGGAGACGTGAGCGCCGGATGTCGTCGCCGTCGAAAGATCCTCCATGTGGGACTGACGACCGGCAGGCTGGTTCGACGAGGCTCCGACACGACAGAATCGAGCACCGACCACTCCAGGAGCCGAGCCATGGCACGCAGTGTCTACGTCACCTCACCCGAGGGACACACCGGGAAGTCAGCCGTCGCGCTCGGCCTCGTCGAGCTGTTCGCGGCCCAGGTGAGGGTCGGCGTGTTCCGGCCGATCGCCAGGGCCGACTCCGGACACGACGGCGTGCTCGAGCTCCTGCTCGAGCACGACGGGGTTGATCTCACCTATGAGCAGTGCATCGGCGTCACCTACGACGCCGTGCACGCCGACCCTGATCAGGCGCTCGGCGAGATCATCCATCGCTACCGGGCCATGGAGAGCCTGTGCGAGGTCGTGGTCATCGTCGGGTCCGACTACACCGACGTCGCGGGCCCGACCGAGCTCGCCTACAACGCACGCATCGCGGCCAACCTAGGCTCATCGGTGGTGCTGGTGGTGAGCGCACTGAACCGCAGAGCGGACGACGTACGCCATGTCGTCGACATCGCGACGGCCGAGCTCGCCGCCGGCCATGCCGAGGTCGTCGCCGTGGTGGCGAACCGAGCCGAGGCCGGGCGGCTCGACGAGGTCCGAGCCGCGCTGAGCAGCGAGCCCCTCCCGACCTGGGTGATCCCGGACATCCCGCTCCTGTCGGCCCCGACCGTCGCCGACCTGATGCGGGCGGTCGACGGCCGGCTGGTCGCCGGTGATGTCGAACTGCTCGAGCGCGAGGCCGAGTCGATGATCGTCGGTGGCATGACGATGGAGCACATCCTCGACCGGCTGAGCGACGGAGCCGTGGTGATCGTCCCCGGCGACCGGTCGGAGGTGGTGATGGCGCTCGTGGCCGCCCACGCGTCCGAGAGCTTTCCCTCGCTCGCCGGTCTCGTCCTCAACGGCGGCTTCCTCCCCTCGGAGCAGGTTAGCCGCCTCCTCGGCGGCCTCCCCCAGCGACTCCCGATCGTCGCCACCGAGCTCAACACCTTCGACACGACCCGACGGGTCGCCGACACCGCCGGGCTGTTGGCGAAGGGCTCCCAGCGCAAGCTCGACACCGCACTCGCCAGCTTCGACCAGCACGTCGACGGCGAGGCGCTGCTGACCGCGGTGGACCTACCGCGCTCGGAGGTGGTCACACCGCTGATCTTCGAGTACGACCTGATCGAGCGAGCCCGCTCCGACCGCAAGCGCATCGTGCTGCCCGAGGGCGGCGACGACCGGATCCTCCGGGCGGCGAGCACACTGCTCGCGCGCGACGTCGTCGACCTGACCATCCTCGGCGACGAGGCCGCCGTCCGGGCGCGCGGCAGCGAGCTCGGACTCGACCTGCGCACCGCGAGCGTCGTCTCGCCCACCGACCCCGATCTGCGCGAGCGGTTCGCGCGGGCCTACACCGAGCTGCGCTCCCATCGGGGGATGACCGTCGAACGGGCTCGAGAGATCGTCACCGACGTCTCCTACTTCGGGACCCTGATGGTCCATCTCGGCCTGGCCGACGGGATGGTCTCCGGCGCGGTGCACACGACGGCGCACACCATCAAGCCGTCCTTCGAGATCGTCAAGACCGTCGACGGGGTCTCGATCGTGTCGTCGGTGTTCTTCATGTGTCTCAAGGACCGGGTGCTGGTGTACGGCGACTGCGCGGTCAACCCGGACCCGACGGCCGAGCAGCTCGCCGACATCGCGATCTCCTCGGCGGCGACCGCGAGTCAGTTCGGGGTCACGCCTCGGGTGGCGATGCTGTCCTACTCCACAGGAGCGTCGGGCACCGGAGCCGACGTCGACAAGGTGCGGGCGGCGACCGAGATCGTCCGGTCCCGGGCGCCGCACCTCGTGGTCGAGGGCCCGATCCAGTACGACGCGGCCGTCGACCCGGCGGTCGGGCGGACCAAGATGCCCGACTCCGAGGTGGCCGGGAAGGCGACCGTGCTCGTCTTCCCCGACCTCAACACCGGCAACAACACCTACAAGGCGGTGCAGCGCTCGGCCGGTGCCGTCGCCGTCGGTCCGGTGCTCCAAGGGCTTCGCAAGCCCGTCAACGACCTCTCCCGAGGGGCGCTGGTGCAGGACATCGTGAACACGGTCGCGATCACCGCCATCCAGGCCCAGGACGAGGCGGCCCAGGACGAAGTGGCCCATGAGGAATCGGCTCGGGATCGAACGGCTCAGGACGACGAGGAGGCATCGTCATGAGCGGGCGCGTGCTCGTCATCAACTCCGGATCGTCGTCGCTGAAGTACCAGGTGGTCGACGTCGCGGAGGGCCTCGCCCTCGCCACCGGCCTGGTCGAGCGGATCGGCGGCGACGGCGGCGACGGCGGCGTGATCACCCACTCGGTGGACGGTGCCTCGCATCGCCAGGACGTCGACGTACCGGACCACGGCGCGGCGATGGCCGCGATGACCGATGCCTTCGACAGCCACGGGCCGGCACTCGGCGAGGTCGACCTGGTCGCGGTCGGCCACCGAGTCGTCCAGGGCGGACCGAGCCTCGGGCAGCCGATCCCGATCGACGACGAGGCGATCCGGAGCATCGTCGAGGTCTCCGACCTGGCGCCGCTGCACAACCCGGCCAACCTGGCCGGCATCCGGGTGGCCATGGAGCAGTTCCCGGATCTCCCCCATGTCGCGGTCTTCGACACCGCCTTCCACCTCACGGTGCCGGAGGTCGCGCACACCTACGCCCTCGACCGTGAGGTGGCCGAGGCCCACCGGATCAGGCGCTACGGCTTCCACGGCACCTCGCACGCCTTCGTCGCGCGTGAGGCCGCCCGGATGCTGGGCCGCCCGGCCGAGAGCACCAACCTGATCGTGCTCCACCTCGGCAACGGCGCGTCGGCATGCGCGGTCCGCGACGGCGTCTCGGTCGACACGTCGATGGGCCTCACTCCCCTGGAGGGGCTGGTGATGGGCACCCGCACCGGCGACATCGACCCGGCCGTCGTATTCCACCTGGCGCGTACGGCGGGCATGGACGTCGACGCCATCGACGCCCTGTTCAACAAGCGCTCGGGGGTGCTGGGCCTGAGCGGCCGCCAGGACATGCGGGACCTGGTCGCGGCCGCCGACTCGGGTGATGCGGCCGCCGGGCTCGCGCTCGAGATCTACTGCTATCGGTTGCGCAAGTACGTCGGCGCGTACACGGCCGTCCTCGGGCGGGTCGACGCCGTCGTCTTCACCGCCGGAGTCGGAGAGAACTCCGCGGAGGTGCGCGAGGGCGCGCTCAGCCGGCTCGACGTACTCGGCATCGAGCTTGATCGCGAGGCGAACCGGCACAGGTCCGGTGAGGCCCGCGACATCGCCACGCCCGAGTCACGGGTCCGGGTGCTGGTGATCCCGACCAACGAGGAGCTCGAGATCGCCCGCCAGGCGCTGCAGGTCACCGCGCAGGCCGAGTGAGCACTCAGCGCATGCGACGACGTCACCTGGCGCTCGGAGCCTCCCAGCCGCGCCGAACGCGACGAAGCGGCCCACGGCACCTGAGAACACCGACAACCGGATGCCTCCACCGCCGCAGCACCCCCAGCAGTACGTCGTGGACCACTAGGCAGGTGACCCGGGTACCAAGGCCTTCTCGGTGAAGATCCGGTAACCGGCTCCGTGGACGTACCCGTGGATCTCGCGGGTGTCCAGGGCATGCATGAACTCCAGGATCTCGCGAGTGAAGACCTGGCCCGGGACCAGGACCGGGAAGCCGGGCGGGTACGGCGTCACGAAGGTCGCCGACACCACCTCGCGCCCCTCGGCGAGTCGCTCCAGGGCCTGCTCCGGCGAGATGTACTCGCAGAGCCGGTCGTCGTAGGCCATGAAGAACGCCTTGTGCATGTTGCCCTCGGGCGTCCGGCCGAGAGGGTCGCCGCGGAACAGCTCGTGGAACTCCGAGAAGTCGGGGAGCGGCGGCGGGTCCTCGGTGAGCGCGGCGACCCGTCGCTGTCGCGCGATCTGGTCCAGCGGACCGAGGCGCTCGGCCTCTTCCTCGAGCTCCTCGACCAGCCTGACCAGGACCTCCACCAGGTAGGCGACCGAGCTGCGGGTGGTGCCGATATTGGTCATGAACAGAACGGTGTTGCGTGAGGTCTTGTTGACCTGGATGCCGTAGCGGTTCATGAGGTACTCGTGCTTGAAGGTGTCGCCGTCGACGCCGGTCAGGCCGATGTAGAGGGTGACCCGACTGGGGTCGATGACGAACTCGTCCTCGTCCCAGGCGTCCTGTCGCTCCTGCAGGTCGGCACTGACCGGGCAGTCGATGCCGGACTCACGGTATTCCGCGGGGATCAGGTCCTTGGTCGCCAGCACCTCGAAGTACCTGCTGAGCACCGGGTGCGTCTTCACCGTCTCGCGGAGCACCATCGCGAGCTCGACCTGCTTCTGGACCAGCTCGAACCCCTCGAGCTCGACCTGCCGGCGGCCCATGTCGAGCGACGCCAGGATCTGGTAGTTCGGTGAGGTCGAGGTGTGCGTCATGTACGCCTCGCGGAACGCCTCCTCGTTGCGATAGCCGAAGTCCTGGTCGTGGATGTGGATCATCGACCCCTGCCGTAGGGCGGTGAGGGTCTTGTGCGTCGACTGGGTGGCGTAGACGCGGATCCGGACCTTGTCCGGGTCGGGCAGCAGCCGAGTCTCCAGCCAGACCGAGTCATCGGCATCGGCCAGCTCCTCGGCCCGTGCCGCGTACCGCGCCCGGTAGTCCGGGTCGCGGTAGCGCTCCCGGAGCGTCGCCGCGGCCGCCATCGCCGTGCGGCCGCGGTACGTCGGATGGAAGGCCGCGAACGCGAACCAGGCCTCGTCCCAGAGGAAGACCAGATCGGGCTTGATGGCCAGGCACTCCTCCATCACCCGCTCGACGTCGTAGACGATGCCGTCGAAGGTGCAGTTGGTCAGGTCCACGACCTTGACCTGGTCGAGCCGCCCGGCTCGGCGGTAGTCCAGGAGCTGCTGCTTGAGCGTGGTCAGCGGGACCGCGCCGTACATCGAGTACTGGTCGACCGAGTAGGAGTCGAGGTAGTTGACCTGCGCGCCGGCCAGCATGAGAGCGTAGTGGTGGGACTTGTGACAGTTGCGGTCGACCAGCACGATCTCGCCCGGCGTGACCATGGACTGCAGGACGATCTTGTTGGCCGTCGAGGTCCCGTTGGTGACGAAGTAGGTGCGCAGCGAGCCGAACGCGCGGGCCGCCAGCTGCTGGGCCTTCTTGATGGGTCCGACCGGGTCGAGCAACGAGTCGAGCCCGCCCGACGTCGCCGAGGTCTCGGCCATGAAGATGTTCAGCCCGTAGAAGTCCGCCATCTCCGAGATCCACGGGGAGTTGACCACGGACTTGCCCCGCGAGATCGGCATCGCGTGGAAGACGCCGGTCGGCTTGCGACTGTAGTCCCGCAGCGCCGTGAAGAACGGCGTCTTGTAGCGATCACCGACCCCGCGCAGGATCGAGAGGTGCAGCTCCAACGCGTCCTGCTCCACGAACACCCGGTGGAACTGGCGCCCGACGCGGCCGGCGACCATCTCGAGCGAGACGTTGCCCACGAAGTAGAGGTCCAGCTCCGGCCGGATGTCGCAGATGCTCGTCCCCAGCATCCGCACCCGGTCCGCCAGCGTCTGCTCCGCAATCCCGTCGAGCGCAACGCGCGGCAGGAAGTGGCGGATCAGGCGCAGGTCGAACGACGAGCGCAGGCGGAAGTCGGTCCGGACCACGCACGCCTGGAGGTTGAAGTTCATCAGCACGGCGACGAGCGCGTCCTCGAAGCTCGACACGAAGACGGGCTCGTAGACGAACGCGTCCTCCGGCCGCCGCTGCCGCCGAAGCTCGTCGCGGATCTCGTCCGCCTCCTGGGGGGAGAGGTCCGCCACCACCAGCACCTCGAACCGCGGACGGCGGTCACGCCTGCGCACACCCTGGCGACGCTCGTCGTCCGGGCGGTCCGTGGACGGCCTCTCGATGTCGACCGAAGGGGCGCCGAGCTGCTGGACGATCGCCTCGACCGCCTTGAAGGCGACCTCGTACTCGGCGGCAGACACCATCGCCCGCACGCGCGCGACCTGTCTCGAGCCGGGGAACGCCCAGTAGTTCTCGATCACCTCGATCAGCGGGAGCATCTTGTCGAGCTCCCGCTTCAGCGCGTCGGCTCCCGACGGCGGCAGCGCCCCTTCGTTCAGGCGCTCGACGGCGTCGCCGATGGAGCTCCAGATGTCGGCGCGAATCTGCCACACGCTGTTGTAGCCGTGGAACGGTGGTCGCTGCTCCCTTATGTTGTTGGCGATCTCGGTCACTGATCAACCCATGTGGGGGTAGGCGTAGTCGGCCGCAGGCACGAAGTTCTCCTTGATGGTGCGCGGGGAAACCCATCGCAGCAGACTCAGCACCGAGCCGGCCTTGTCGTTGGTTCCGCTGGCCCGGGCACCGCCGAAGGGCTGCTGCCCCACGACCGCACCGCTCGGCTTGTCATTGATGTAGAAGTTACCAGCCGAGAAGCGCAGCACCTCCATCGCCTCGACGATCGCCGCGCGGTCCTGGGCGATCACGGCTCCGGTCAGGCCGTACGTCGCGACGTCCGCGGCCTCGCGCAGGACCCGGTCGTAGTCCTGGTCGTCGTACTGACGCTGGAAGTCGAAGGCCCCGCGCATGGCCGCACCCCCGCGACCCCTCAGCCTGAGTCCAGGCTCAGCGCTTGCGCTTCTCCCGGGGTCTGACCGTGAGGTTGATCGGCGTACCGACGAAGCCGAACTCCTCGCGCAGCCGCCGCTCGACGAACCGCTCATAGCCGGCGTCGAGGCGGCCGGTCGTGAAGAGGACGAAGGTCGGGGGCGCGGTCTGCGCCTGGGTCCCGAACAGGATGCGCGGCTGCTTGCCGGAGCGCACCGGATGCGGATGCTCGGCGACGAGCCTGCCGAGGAAGGCGTTGAGCGCGCCCGTGGACACGCGGGTCTCCCAGCCGGCGAGCGCCGCGTCGAGCGCGGGCACGAGCCGGTCGACGTGCCAGCCGGTGCGCGCGGTGATGTTGACGCGCGGCGCCCACCGGACCTGGACCAGGTCGCGCTCGATCTCCCGCTCGAGGTAGTAGCGGCGGTCCTCGTCGACGAGGTCCCACTTGTTGAACGCGATGACGAGCGCGCGGCCGGCCTCACGGACGGTCTGCAGGATCCGGACGTCCTGCTCGGAGATCGTCTCCCCGCCGTCGAGCACCAGGACGGCGACCTCGGCACGGTCGATGGCGGTCGTGGTGCGCAGCGCCGCGTAGTACTCGTGTCCCGACGCGTGTCGAGCGCGCTTGCGGATGCCGGCGGTGTCGATGAAGCGCCAGGTGCGCCCGCCCAGCTCGACCAGCTCGTCGACCGGGTCGACGGTCGTGCCGGCGACGTTGTCGACGACGACCCGGTCCTCGCCCACGAGCTTGTTGAGCAGGGAGGACTTGCCGACGTTGGGCTTGCCGACGATGGCGACCCGGCGCGGCCCGCCGATCTCGACGTCGGTCTCGGGTGGCGTCTCCGGGAGGGCCGCCAGGACGGCGTCGAGGAGGTCGCCGCTCCCGCGTCCGTGCAGCGCCGAGACGGGGAACGGCTCACCCAGCCCGAGGTTCCACAGCGCGGCCGCCTCGGTCTCGGTGCGCAGGTCGTCGACCTTGTTGGCCGCGAGCACGACCGGCTTGCCCGAGCGCCGCAGGATCTTGACGACCGCCTCGTCGGCGTCGGTGATGCCGACCGTCGCGTCCACCACGAAGAGCACGGCGTCGGCCAGCGAGATCGCGATCTCCGCCTGGGCCGCGATCCGCTCGGCAAGGCCGCGGGCGTCGGGGTCCCAGCCACCGGTGTCGACGACGGTGAAGACCCGGCCGGCCCAGTTGGCGTCGTACGACACCCGGTCGCGGGTGATGCCGGGCGTGTCCTCGACGACGGCGGCGCGGCGGCCGATGATCCGGTTGACCAGCGTCGACTTGCCGACGTTGGGGCGGCCGACGACCGCGAGCACGGGTGTCGGCCCGAGCCCGGACTGGTCCTCACCGGCGTCGAAGCCGCCGTGGTCGATGGGGGCGGAGTCGTCGCTCACGGGAGGTGGTCCTGTCTGGCCGCTTCCGCGGCTTCGTCGTCGCCGGCGGGCAGCGGGCCCGGCAGGGTCCGTCCGGTGATCTGCTTGGCCTCCGCGAGGCAGGCGCGGAGATGCTCGTGGAGGTCGGCGGTCGCTGCGGCCACGTCGGCCCGCCGTCTGGGCCACGGCTGTGGGTCGACCCGCCACGCCTCGCCGTACACGATGTCGATGCGGGCGCCCTTGGCGGGCTTGGCATGGCTGTCCTCGCCCGGTTGGCGGGTGCCGAAGAGGGTCACCGGCACGACCGGTGCACCGGTCACGAGCGCGAGGTACGCCGTGCCGCCGCGGATCCGGTCGTACTCGCCGTTGCCCCGGGCTCCCTCGGGGAAGATGCCCAGCGCGCGACCGGCCCGCAGCACGCGCAGGGATGTCTTCACCGCCGCCGGATCGGGGTTCCTCCGGTCGAGCTCGATCTGGCCGGCCCACTCGAAGAACCACCGCCCGCGGCCCTCGAACATCTCCTCCTTGGTGAGGACGTGAGCGGGTCGCGGGCTGAGGACGGTCATGAACGGGCCGTCGTACCATCCGGTGTGGTTTGCCGCGAGGATGACCGGGCCGTGCAGCGGCACTCGTTCCTCGTGGTGCAGGTGGATGTCGAACCGCCGGCGGATAAAGCGCGCGGCCGGGCCGCGCAGGCGGTAGAGCGCCGATGTCGAGGGGTGCGGGACGTCCCTGGTCCGGGGCAGCGCGGCGTACGGCGACTCCCGGCCGGTCACGGAGCCGCCTCGGCCCGCGCGTCCACCGCCTCGGCCATGGCCACGATGCGGTCGATCACCTGCTCCAGCGTGAGGTAGGTCGTGTCGATGTGCGTGGCGTCGTCGGCCATCGCCAGCGGTGCGGTCTTGCGGCCGGAGTCGATCGTGTCGCGGTTGAGGAGCGACTCGCGGGTCGCGGCGATGTCGGCGCCGCCCTCCTCGTCAGCGCGCCGCCGCGCCCGTGCGTCGGCGTCGGCGGTCAGGTAGACCTTCACGTCCGCCTCCGGCGCGACGACGGTGCCGATGTCGCGGCCCTCGACCACGATGCCGCCTCGGCCGATCACCTCGCGCTGCAACTCGAGGAGGCGTGCCCGCACCTCCGGTACGACGCTCACCGGGCTCACCGCGCCCGTGACGTCCTCACCGCGGATCGCGACGCTCACGTCGACTCCGGCGACGACGATGCCCGGCCCGGCGGGGTCCGTGCCGGAGAGGATCTCGGGCTCGTCGGCGCCCGCCGCGACGGCGGCGGGGTCGTGGACGTCGATGCCCTCGCGCAGCAGCCACCAGGTCAGCCCGCGGAACATCGCGCCGGTGTCGAGGTAGCGCAGTCCGAGCCTCGACGCGACACCGCGGGAGGTGCTCGACTTGCCCGACCCCGACGGTCCGTCGACGGCTACGACGAGTGCGGCGGCAGGCGTTGACACGCGCCGTACCCTATCCGGCCCGGGCGCACACCCGGCCATCCTCAGCGGTGGGTGAGCCAGCCCCGCCCCTCCAGCGCGGCGAGCAGGTCGTCGGCCCGCGATGCGTCGACCACGAGCTCGAGCAGACCGGTCTGGCGGGCGAGGTCGTGGTCGATGTGGACGTCCTCGACGTTGACTCCGCTCTCGCCGACGTCGGCGAAGATCCGGGCCAGCGCGCCCGGCTCGTCGGGGATCGAGACGAAGACGCCGGCCGTGGGCGTCGCCGGCCCGCCGTGCTTGCCGGGGATCGCCCGGGTGCCGGCCACCGCTCGGTCGAGCAGAGCCGCCAGTTCGTCGCGGCGGCCCGCGGAGACGGCGGCGATCAGGTCGTCGAGGCGGTCGCGCACCTCGGCGAGCAGGCCGAGGAGGAACGGCGCGTTGCCGGTCACGATCTGCCGCCACAGCGCCGGGTCGCTCCCCGCGACTCGGGTGACGTCGCGCAGACCCTGGCCCGCGAGCGCCAGGTGGTCGGCGGGGGCGTCGGGGAGCCGGTCGGCCATCAGCACGCTGAGCAGGTGTGGCAGGTGCGAGGTGCGGGCCACCGCCGCGTCGTGCTCGTCGGGGTCGAGCCGGACCACGGCGCCGCCGGCGAGCGCGGCAAGCGCCTCGACGGCCTCGACCGCGGACGGGTCCGCGTCCGCGTGCGGCGTGACCGCCCACGGCCGGCCGTCGAAGAGCGCGGCACTCGCGGCGAGCGGGCCCGAGCGCTCGCTGCCCGCCATCGGATGCGACCCGACGTACCTCGCGAGCTGCTCGGGCGTCACCTCGGCCGCGACCTCCGCGAGCGGACGCGACTTGATGCTGCCCACGTCGGTGACGACGGCCTCGGTCTCCCGCAGCGCGGCGACGACGGCGCCGGCCAGGTGATCGGGCGGCACGGCGATCACGACGAGCGCCGGCCGGTCGCCCGCCTGGCGCGGACGCCCGGCGCCGAGGCCGGACGCGGTCCGCACGTGCTCGCGCGAGACGTCGTCGAGGAGTACGTCGAGCCCGCCGCGCCGGCAGGCCAGTGCGACGGAGGTGCCCAGCAGTCCGCAGCCGACGACCAGGACCGGACCCTCGAGGCGGCTCACCCCTCGTCCTCGGCAGCCGCGGCGACCTCGTCCGGCACCGAGCGCACCCGGGTCAGATCCGAGCGCAGCCTGGCCGCACCGTGCAGGTAGCAGTGGGTGATGTCGTTGCGCGGGAGATCGCTCTCGACGTGGGCGAGCATTCGCACCACCCTCGGCATCGAGCCCGCGATCTCCAGCTCTCGCGCGCAGATCAGCGGCACGTCGCCGAAGCCGAGCCGGCGGGCGGCGTACGCCGGGAACTCCGAGACCAGGTCGGAGGTGGCGGTGAAGATGACGCTGATGAAGTCGTCGACACCGAGGCCGTTGGAGTCCATCACGTCGACCACCATCTCCGCGACCCGCTCGAGCATGTGCTCGCGGTCGTCGCGATCGAGCTGGGTCGCTCCCCTCACCGCCCTGGTAGCCACCGGGACAGGTTAGTGGTCATCGACGGTGTTGGGCGTGGGACACCCTTCCCTGTAGCACGGCACGATCTAGCGCTTCTAGCTGCTCCTTCTTCGGGGGCGTGCTCCCAGGCGGTGGGGTCGCCGAGGAATCGACCGCATGCGGTGTCGAGGGCTGCTTCTGGGCTGCCGGTGGGTAGGTGGCTGGGTTCGTAGTCGTCGTGGCTCGTGCGGTAGATCGCAAAGCCCCATCTGCTGGCTGAGACCCATATCTCAACCGGCACAGCCTGAGCTTCTCGCCGTTGGCAATACGCCGGTGATGTAGGCGAACCCGGCTCGCTGGGTGACCTCGACGTCGGCCAGTTACGGCCATCGTTCCCGGGAACGGATATCGAGCTTGTGGGCCAGCGAGGACTTGGTGGACTCGGGCACCTTCGGAATGCCTCCATCGTGGACCAGCCGACTCGGCGGCGATGTCGGTTCGGCATGTCGCCCCGGATCGAGGCAGATCTCCATCGCGGTGGAGACCGCGGACTGGGAGACCAGCAGCTCCGTCGCGGCGGCCGTCATTCTCCCCTTGTCGACGGCCGCGGCGAAGTAGCGCAACTGGACGAGGGTGAACGACGGCACGGCCATTGGCTCATCCTGC
This sequence comes from uncultured Actinomycetota bacterium, assembly GCA_963767345.1. Classification (GTDB taxonomy): domain Bacteria; phylum Actinomycetota; class Actinomycetes; order Propionibacteriales; family Nocardioidaceae; genus Nocardioides. The sequence continues at coordinate 154,771 of CAVYDO010000002.1, read as the reverse complement.
CCGGTCGACGCTCTCCGAGTTGCCGGGAGTGCCCGGTCGACGCTCTCCGAGCTGCCGGGAGTGCCCGGTCGACGGTTGGGCGGTTGCCGGAAGTGCCCGGTCAGCGGCCGTCGAGGAGAGGCTGCGTGGGGTCCCAGGTGGTGCCCTCGGCATCGTCACGACGACGGCGGGCCTTCGCGCTGAGCGCCTCGAGCACGACCCGGTTGGCGAGGAAGGAGGTGATCTCCGCGTGGTCGTAGGGCGGGGAGACCTCCACGACATCCATGCCGAGCACGGGCAGCTCGTAGGCGATGCGGCGTACCGCGTCGAGGAGCTGCCGGGCCGAGAGGCCGCCGGGCTCCGGGGTGCCGGTCCCCGGCGCGTGGCCGGGGTCGCAGACGTCGATGTCGACCGAGAGGAAGACGCCCACGCACTCGTCCATCGCGATGCCGAACGCCTCGGTGAGGCACTCGTCGAGCCCGCGCGCGACGATCTCGGTCATCTCGTAGGAGCGCATCCGCTGCTCGGCCATCCAGCCGAGCGTCTCCGGCTCCGGCCAGTAGCCGCGCAGGCCGATCTGCAGGAATCGGTCGCCGCGCAGCGCCCCCGACTCGATGAGACGGCGCATCGGCTGCCCGTGGCCGATGAGCGAGCCGAACGCGATATCGCCGGTGTCGGCGTGGGCGTCGAAGTGGATCATCGACACCTTGCCCTGCCCGACGTGCTGGGCGACGCCGGCGGCGTCGGGCCAGGCGATGGTGTGGTCGCCGCCGAGGATCAGCGGCATCGCACCGGTGCGGGCGACGGCGTACACGGCCTCCTGGAGGTCCTCGACCGACTTCGCCGCGTCGCCGGCGTACATCTCGACATCGCCCGCGTCGTAGACCCGCAGGTCCTTCAGCCCGTCGGCCCGCATCGCCAGCGACGGGCGCGAGCCGTCGTGAGGCAGGTAGCAGGTCTGCCGGATGTACTGCGGGCCGAACCGGGTGCCGGAGCGGTGGGAGACACCGCCGTCGAAGGGTGCGCCGAGGATGACGACGTCGGCGTCGGCGTACGTCTCGGGCTCGGCCCAGTCACACCGGTCCACCCCGAGGAAGGTGATGTCGGGTCCGAACTGTGGTCCGTAGCGTGCCATCGGTGTCTCTCCCCATCCGTTCGGTTCGTCCTGCCCGGTCGCTTCGGTACGCCGGGTCTCAGCGTCCGACGTACGACATGATGTGCTTCACGCGGGTGTACTCGTCGAGGGAGTACTGCGAGAGGTCCTTGCCGTAGCCGGACTCCTTGACCCCGCCGTGCGGCATCTCGGCGACGAGCGGGATGTGGCAGTTGATCCACACGCAGCCCGTGTCGATGCCGGCGGAGACCCGCAGCGCGCGACCGTGGTCGTTGGTCCACACGCTCGAGGCGAGGCCGTACTCGGTGTTGTTGGCCAGCCGGAGCGCGTCGTCCTCGTCGGTGAACGACTGCACCGTGATGACCGGGCCGAAGATCTCGGTGTGCACGATCTCGTCGCCCTCCGCCAGCCCGCCGACCACGGTCGGCTGGTAGAAGTAGCCGGCGCCGTCCTTGGCGCCTCCGGCGACGACGGCGGCGTGGTCGGGCAGCCGGTCGACCAGGCCCGCGACGTGACCGAGCTGGTTGACGTTGTTGACCGGCGGGATGTAGAACGCGTCGTCGTCCGTCTCGTCCTTGGAGAACCGGATAACCCTGGCCTGCTCGGCGAGCGCGGCCGCGAAGTCGGCCTCCGCGCCCTTCTCGACCATGACGCGGGTGGCGGCGGTGCAGTCCTGGCCGGCGTTGAAGTACCCGGCGGCGGCGATGTCCTCGGCCGCCTTCGCCATGTCGGCATCGGCGAAGACGATGACCGGTGCCTTGCCGCCGAGCTCGAGGTGGGTCCGCTTGAGCGTGTCGGCGGCGGCGCGGGCGACGGCCTTGCCGGCCCGGGTGCTGCCGGTGATCGAGACCATGCCCGGGGTCGGGTGGGAGGTCAGCAACGCGCCGGTGTCGCGGTCGCCGCACACGACGTTGAGCACACCGGGAGGCAGGATGTCGGCGAAGAGCTTCGCCATGTGTACGGCGGACGCCGGCGTCGTGTCGGAGGGCTTGAGCACCAGGGTGTTGCCGGCCGCCAGGGCGGGCGCGAACTTCCAGGCCGCCATCATCATCGGGTAGTTCCACGGAGCCACGGAGCCGATGACGCCGACCGGCTCGCGCCGGATCCACGACGTGTGGTCGGCCATGTACTCGGTCGACCCCTTGCCCTCCAGTTGTCGCGCCGCGCCGGCGAAGAAACGGATCTGGTCGACCATCGCCGGGATCTCCTCGCTGCCCGTGAGGCCGATCGGCTTGCCGGTGTTCTTGGCCTCGACCCGGATCAGCTCATCCGCGTGCTCCTCGATGGCGTCGGCCATCTTGAGGAGGCAGTTCATCCGGTCGCCCGGGGTCGTCCGCTTCCAGTCCTTGAACGCGGCGTCCGCGGCGGCGTACGCCGCGTCGACGTCCGGTTGGGTGCTGAGCGGCGCGGAGGCGTAGACCTCGGCGGTCGATGGGTCGATCACGTCGGTGTAGCCGCCTTCGGCCGGCGGGACGAACTCGCCGTTCACGAAGTTGGCCAGCTGCTGCTTCTCACTCATTGCGATTCCTTCGATGGATTGGGCGGGGTGTCTCAGTGGCAGGACGGCTCGTCGCCGCCCTCACCCGCGGGGTGGCAGTGGGCGGCCGATGACGGCGCGACGTCGAGCGACGGGTTGCGGTCGAAGAATCCGACCGGCTTGAGCCAGAACGAGATGACGTCGACCGGCATGATCGGCCACTCCTCGGGGCGCGGGACGTGGTGGATGCCGAAGGTGTACCAGAGCACGACATCGGTGTTGTCGATCGAGCGGTTCGCTGCGGTCCATACCGGCAGCCCCTCGTCGGTGCCCGACTGGTTCACGAACTCACCCGCCGGCCACCGTTCGTCGGGCGAGTACGGCGTCACCCACAGCGTATGCCCGAGCACCTGGGCGCGTTTGAAGACCGGCGAGGACTCGTCGAGCATCGGCGGGAAGGCGTCGCCCGGCACGAGCTTGTAGGCGACCGGGGTGCCGAGGCCGTTGAGCCTGCCCGGGTTGGTGACCTTCCACGCCCGCTGGGTCGCCCAGCTGTAGTCCTGCTTGCCCTCCTCCTCGGTGCGCCAGCGGCACGTTGCGCACGGCGAGGCCGAGGCCGTGCGGGTTGTCGGGACCGATCGGCAGCTGCTCGGTCTCGCTCATCACGACCGTGTTGCCGGCCGCGGCCGGGTCGGACTCGGTGTCGATGCTCATGTCGAGCCGGGCGGTGATGAAGTGCTGGTGGATCGGGGCGTAGGTCTGCTGGTCGACCTTGGTGCCGTACGGCGGCGGCGTGTCGCCGTCGTACGGGGTGGTCACCATGATCCCGGTGGCCCGCACCTCGCACTCGATGCTGGCGTCCTCGTGGAAGCGCCAGTAGACGAGGTACTCGTAGTTGGCGACCGTCACGTGGGCCGAGACGACCATCCGGCGCATCCGCCGGGTCTCGGCGCCGGAGCGCTGGTCGACGTGCTTCCACAGCACGGCGTTGTCCTCCTCGTGGAGGCAGATCGCGTTCTCGATCGTGTAGGGCTCACCGGCGGTGTCGTGCAGCTCGGCGTCGACGTAGACGATCTCGCCCAGGCAGTCGCAGCCGAGCTTGAGCGAGGTGGTCATGAAGCCGAGCCCCCACTCGCCGATGTCGTAGGCCGTGCGGCGGAAGTGGTCGGGCGACGGATCGCGGTAGGGCACGACCATCTCCGCAAACGAGAGGCGGTCGGCGACCGAGCGGACGATCGGCTCGCCCTGGTCGTCGACGCCGTCTTCGTAGCCCACCCGGTGGATCACCAGGCCCTCGCGGTAGTTGAAGCCCAGCCGCATCCGCCAGCGCTGCCAGCGCAGCTCGTTGCCGAGGAGGGTGAAGCCGGGCCCGTCGGGCTGGGTGATCTCCAGCGGCTTGCGGTCGGTGCGCTCCTCGAACCCCGGGATGTACTTGCCGACGTACTCGCCCATCACCGGCGCCAGGCCGCCGGGCAGACCCTCCGGGTAGCCGGCGTCCTCGATCTCGAGGAGCTCCATGGAGTTCATGTCGACCAGGAGCTTGAGGCCGCTCACCGGATGCGCGTACGGGTTGGAGGCGTGCTCCTCGCGGACCCAGATGTCGCACCAGCCGACCCGTCGGTCGCGGTACTCCTCGGGGATGAGGTGCCGGCCGAAGGTCCAGACGTCGATGAGCACCAGGTCCATGTCGGTGATGCCGCGCGACTCGAGTGCGGCGATCACGTCGGGGTGGCTGCGCATCGCCTCGTCGCAGTCGTGCCACTCGTCGACCGTGGCGTTGGGCCGTCCGTCGCTGGCCACCTCGTCCCAGGCGAGCAGGGCGTCGTCGGTGAGGGAGGTCACCGCGACGTACGCCGCGCCGTCCTCGCGGTTCCACAGGACCGTCCGCGAGCGCCGGGTGATCGGGTCGCCGGGGCTGAAGGACCGCACCACCTCCTTGGCCGGCTCGACCAGCTCGATCGAGGCGATCCGCCAACCCGGGCCGAAGCCCTTCTCGCGGGCGAGGATGTCGCGCGTGGCGCGGAACTCCTCTCCCGAGAGCGGGTCGAGCGGGTGTGCGGTCGGCAGTGCCTCGGCGGCGTTACTCATGGAGCGCGGAGCCTCTTTCTTCTGAATGGTCGGAAGTCGCAATTGCTGTGAGGGCCGGCGGATCGCCGTCGCGGCCGGTCATTCGGGGACGACGAGCGCGGGGGTGTCCGCGCGCAGGGTCTCGCCCCTGAAGAACGCGGGGTCGCGCGTCCGCCAGAAGAGCATGATCACGGCACCAAGGAGCAGGACCCCGACGCCGAGGATGAACACCAGGCCGACCCCGCCGATCTCGGCGCCGGATCCGTAGTCGGGCGAGAAGCTGTCCTTGAGCGAGATGACGAAGACGGCGGCCAGCATCAGCCCACCGAGGAGTGGGAACACGAGCTTGAACGTCAGGTTGAACGCGCTCGCGAAGAGCTCGCGTCGGAAGTACCGGATGCACGCGAAGGCGGTCAGCCCGTAGTAGAAGCAGATCATGATGCCGAGCGCCGCGATGGTGTCGGCGAGGACCTTCTCGGAGAAGATCGTCAGCACCGAGTAGAACACCGCGGTCCCGATGCCGCAGGCGAGGGTGGCATAGCTCGGGATCAGGAAGCGCGGGTGGATGTGTGCGTACTTCGCGGGCAGCGCCCGGTACTCCCCCATCGCGAGCAGGGTCCGAGCGGGTGGCAGGAAGGTCGTCTGCAGTGAGGCCGCGCTGGAGGCCAGGACGGCCAGGAAGAGCAGCAGCGACGGCCAGTGCCCCAGGATCGGCTCGGCGAGGGCGCCGAACACGTTGTCGGAGGTCGCCTCGTTGCCGAGTCCGAGCCCCTCGACGCCGACGCCGGCGTACATCATCGCGCCGACCGCGACGAACAGATAGGTCGCCAGGATGACGAGCACGCAGACCAGGGCGGCGCGACCCGGAGTCTTGTCGGCGTCCTTGGACTCCTCGTTGACCGTCAGGCAGGTGTCCCACCCCCAGAAGGCGAAGATCGAGCCGGACAGCCCCGCGACGAAGGCGCTCACCGTGAGGTTGCCGAACGGGTTGAACCAGTCGAGGGAGAACGAGACGCCTGTCGCGGATCCACCGGACCTGCCGATCGCCAGCACCACGAAGATCACGAGCACGAGCATCTGGAACCCGACCAGGATCACCTGCAGCCGCTGGGTGGTGGTGATTCCTCGGTAGGCGATGGCGGTGGCGACCGCGATGAAGACGAGGCAGGTGACGATATTGACGCCCTTGTTCGCGGCAAGCTCGGCGATGCCCTCGTCGCCGAAGAGGCGGGCCAGGAACAGGTAGAAGAACGACACCGCGACGCCGGCGAGATTGGACAGCACGATCACCGTCGCCACTATCAGGCCCCAGCCGCACATCCAGCCGACGTACGGCCCGAACGCCTTGGTGGCCCAGGTGAACGACGTCCCGCAGTCGGGGATCGCCCGGTTGAGCTCGCGGTAGGCGTAGGCGGTGAGGAACATCGGGATGAAGCCGGCGATGAAGATCACCGGCATCTGCAGGCCGACCGCGGCGACGACGAGGCCGAGCGTCGCGGTGAGGGTGTACGCCGGGGCGACGCTCGAGACCCCGAGCGTCACACTCCCCCAGAGTCCGAGTGAGCCACCGCTCAGGCCCTTCTCGTGGGTGTCGGTCTCGTGGGTGTCGGTCATGATCCCAGCCCTCGGGCCCCCGCTTCGGCCCGCTCCCCAGCAAGGTCGGCTCGGATCACCTCGGCCGCTCCCCTCGGTACGGCGATCACCGGCCAGGGTGACCTGCGCAGGATGCCCGAGGCGGTGCTGCCCAGCATCACCCTGGCCAGTGGTCCCGTGCCGTGGGAGCCGATCACGAGGATGTCGGCGGCCTGATCGGCCCGCTGCAGAGACTTGAAGGCCTGCTCGACGTTCTTGCCCCGCGCAATGACGGCGGCGACGTCGATGCCGTCCTCCAGCAACTCGGCGATCGCCTCGTCCGTCGCCGCGGCGACCTCCTCCGTCTCACCCGTTGGGGTCACGATCTGCTCGATGTCGGCCGAGATGGACCGAGCGGGCCGCTTGTCGACGTCGAAGGTCAGCAGCCGAAGCGGCACGTCGAGGCGCTTCGCCACCCGGGCGGCAACGAGCAGGGCGTCCTCGCTCTGCGGTGAGCCGACAAAGCCGCACCAGACCTGACCCGTGGGCCGCTCCCGCTCGTGGACGTAGCCGGGTGGCGCCAGAGCCAACGGCACCGGCGACTCGCGCAGCAGCTGCCCGGAGATCGTGCCGATGCTGAAGTGCTTGCCCTTGCCGCCCCGCGAGCTGCCGAGCACGATCAGTCCGGCGTCGACCTGGTGCGCCAGTCCGACGAGTCCGCGCACCGTCGACGCCGCGGGCACCACCCGGGTGTCGGCCCTGACCTCGGAGTGCGCGGCCACCCAGTCCTGGGCGCGCGCCAGCCAGTCGTCGACCTGGCTGCGCACCTCGGCGGGCACCGAGTCGCGAAGGTCCACGCGAGTCGCCACGGGAAACTCGTCCGGCACGACGTATGCGACGGTCAGCTCGGCGTCGTACCGGGCCGCCAGCCAGGCGCCGAGCTCGAGCGCCTCGTGACCCTTGTCATCGGCCGCGTACCCGACGATGAATCGCACAGTGTGTAGTCCTCCCAGGTTCGGCGGGCATCGCGGGCTCGAAGTGATTCGGATCACCCGCGACGTGCGCACAGTCTGGTGACGGTGCGCGCGCCGAACAATGTCTGGCTTGTCCAGTGCCTTCGTCCGAGACTGTCCACTCTGGAGCAGGTGTCCGGCGACAGTATTTCACGCTGTCGAGGTTCGGGACGAGCCAGGAGCTGCCTGAGGCGCGGTGCGCTTGGGTCGACAAGTCCGACAGGCGTCGCGACGCAGCACTACACTTTGGCAACCGCCGACCGTCGTGGTCGCCGCACACCCCCGCACCGAGGAGCGTCGTGGTCGTCCTCAAGACCCTGCTGGACAACCCCGGTCTCCGGCTCGAGCTGGTCACCGGCGAGGACCCCGCGGCCATCCCGGTCGCGTGGGCGCACGTCAGCGAGCTGCACGACCCAACCGAGTTCCTCGAGGGCGGCGAGCTGTTGCTCGTCACGGGCGTCAACCTCCCACGCGGCAGGCTGGCGCTGGCCGAGTACGCCCAGCGACTCGTGACCGCAGGGATCTCGGCGCTCGGGTACGGAGTCGGCGTCACGCGCAAGACCGTGCCCGTCACCCTGTCGGACGCCTGCCGACAGCACGGCCTGCCGCTGGTCGTCATCCCCCGGGCGGTGCCGTTCATCGCGATCACCCGCGCGATGGCGCAGGCCATCGCGTACGAGGAGCGCACCGAGCGCGAGTACGTGTTCGCCACCCAGCGCCGGCTCACCGCGAGCGCTATCGAGTCCGCGGGCATGGAGTCGCTGGTCCGTGAGCTGTCCCGCACGCTCGGGTCCTGGGCATTGTTGCTCGACCGGGCCGGAGAGGTCGTGACCGCTGCGCCAACCACGGCGTACGGCATGCGGGGCCGACTGGCCGCAGGCGTCGACAAGCTCGCTCAGCGAACCGGAGCCGCCAGCCTGCTCACCAAGGTGGACGACGACGAGGTGTGGTTGCAGAGCCTGGCCGTCGGCAAGCAGGCGGTGGGCTTCCTAGTGCTCGGCCGGACCCGCTCGTTCGTCTCGCGCGAGCGCCAGGTGGTCAACCTCGCGGTGCCACTCTTCGTGCTCGCGATGAACCGCGCTCAGGTCCTCGACCAGGATCGTCAAGGACTCGAGACGAGCGTCCTCCGCCTGCTTCTCGACGGACAGCAGAAGATTATCGCTCGGGCGTCGGACGACCTGTGGGACGGGCTGCCCGCCCCACCTGTCCAGGTGATCAGCATTCAGGGGAGCCGGCTGGCGGTCCAGGCGGCTCGCGAGCGTCTGGCGGCTGATCCTCGGGCCTCCTCCGAGCGCATCGTCTTCGGCATCCTCGATCGAGCGCTGGTCCTCCTCTCGCCGGTCGGCGACCGCGCGCTCGCGACGATCCTCTCCGCGGTGAGCGATCAGGCCGCCCTCCATCTGGGCGTCTCCACGCCGGTCGGCTTCGACGAGCTCGCCCGCGGGATGGCCGAGGCGAACAGGGCGACGCGCTGGGCCGAAACCGAGCGGCTGCGGGTGGCCAGGTTCGCCGAGCTCCCCCCGGTCTCCCTGTTGGCCCTGGTCCCCGAGAAGTCCGCCCGCCGCTTCGTGGACTCGTGGCTCCGCCCACTTCTCGGCGAGCGCGGCGAGCTCGTGGCCTCGCTGCGGGTCTGGCTCGAGCACCACGGACAGTGGGACCCCGCAGCGGTGCAGCTCGGGGTGCACCGGCACACGCTGCGCAACCGCATCCACAAGGCCGAGGCGTTGCTGGACCGGCGCCTCGACTCGGCGGAGAACCGTGCCGAGCTGTGGCTGGCGTTGCAGCTGCACGAGCGCGACGAGGACCTCGGGGTCTGACCCGCGCTCCACCATCACGTGCCGCCTGGACATTCTCTACAATCATCATGAGCCCGACGCCACTTTGTACAGTTCCGCGCGCCGACTCGTCTGCCTTCAATGGTGCTAAGCATCCCTCCACCTGGAAGGTCGACATGGTCACCCAGCAGCACCGCATCACCACCGCCCTCCCGGGGCCGGAGTCCGGCCGGCTCCACGAGCGTCGTACCAAGGCCGTGACCAAGGCCATCGGCACCGCCCTGGGTGTCTACATCGACGAGGCGACCGGCGGCATTCTGAAGGACGTCGACGGCAACCAACTCATCGACTTCGCCTCCGGCATCGCCGTCACCAGCGTCGGCAACTCCGACCCGCGCGTCGTCGAGCGCGTCCAGCACCAGGTGGCGCGGTTCACCCACACGTGCTTCATGGTGACGGCATACGAGGAGTACGTCGAGGTGTGCGAGCAGCTCAACGAGCTGACCCCGGGCGACCACGAGAAGCGCTCGGGTCTCTTCAACTCCGGCGCGGAGGCGGTGGAGAACGCCGTCAAGATCGCCCGGCACGCCACCGGCCGCTCGGCGGTCGTGGCCTTCGACCACGCCTACCACGGTCGCACCAACCTGACGATGGCGCTGACCGCCAAGTCGATGCCCTACAAATCAGGCTTCGGCCCGTTCGCCTCGGACATCTACCGGGTGCCGATGGCCTACCCCTACCGCTGGCCAGGCGGTGAGGCGGCCTGCGGCGAGGAGGCGTTCGACACCTTCGTCAGCCAGGTGCACGCGCAGGTCGGCGAGGCGAACACCGCGGCCGTGATCGTCGAGCCCATCCAGGGTGAGGGAGGCTTCATCGTGCCGGCGCCCGGCTTCCTCGCCAGGGTGTCGGACTGGTGCCGCGACAACGGGATCGTCTTCATCGCCGACGAGATCCAGACGGGCTTCTGCCGTACCGGTGACTGGTTCGCCTCCGAGTTCGAAGGCGTCGTGCCGGACCTGGTCACGACGGCGAAGGCGATGGGTGGTGGCCTGCCGCTCGCCGGCGTGACCGGACGCGCGGAGATCATGGATGCCCCCCACGTGGGTGGCCTCGGGGGGACCTACGGCGGCAACCCGGTCGCCTGCGCCGCCGCCCTCGGCGCCTTCCAGGCGATGCGGGAGGACGACCTGGCCGGACGCGCTGCCCGTCTCGGCGAGCAGCTCACCGGGCGGCTCCAGCAGCTACAGGCCAAGTACGACGTGATCGGCGACGTGCGCGGTCGCGGCCTGATGCAGGCCGTCGAGCTGGTCAGTGACCGCGAGGCCAAGACCCCCGACCCGGTCACGACCGCGGCGATCAACGCCGCCTGTCACAAGGCCGGCCTCCTCACGCTGACCTGCGGCACCTACGGCAACGTCTTCCGCTTCCTCCCCCCGCTCGTGATCAGCGACGAGCTCTTCGACGAGGGCCTCACCATCCTCGAGAACGCGTTCGCCGAGGTCATCGGCTGACCTGGCGCAGATTGTCCTCGGGAGTGCATCGACCCGGCGCGAGTTGTCCTCCCTGATCCCCCGACCCGGCCCGAGTTGTCCGAGAAAGCGGATCGACCCGGCGCTCCTTGTCCTCAACACCTGGCTCACAGGACAATCAGCGCCGGGTCGACCGCCACACCAGGACGATCAGCGCCGGGTCGACCGCCACACCAGGACGATCAGCGCCGGGTCGACCGCCACACCAGGACAACCAGCGCCGGGTCGACCGCCACACCAGGACAACCACCGCCGGGTCGGTCAGAGGTGGGTGGTGTCGAGGAGGGTGCCGAGCTCGTCCTGGGTGAGCTCGCGAAGGCGACCGGGGCGTAGGCCGGTGAGGGTGATCGGTCCGAACCGGGTGCGGGTGAGGCGGCGTACGGGGTGGCCGACCTCAGCGAGCAGCCGCCTGACGATGCGGTTGCGGCCCTCGTGGATCGTCAGCTCGACGATCGAGCGACCCTTCGCGTTGCCCCGGCCGGCCTCGACCAGGCGAGCCGACGACACCGTGACCGGGCCGTCCTCGAGGGTGACTCCGTCGTGCAGCCGCTGCAGCGTCGCCTTCGACACATCGCCGTCCACCTCGGCGACGTAGGTCTTGTCCACCTCGTACGACGGGTGGGCCATGCGGTTGGCGAAGTCACCGTCGTTGGTGAGCAGCAGCAGACCCTCGGTGTCGGTGTCGAGCCGCCCGACGTGGAACAGCCGGCCGTAGCGGGGCGCCTCGGCGTCGAGGACGTCCTGCAGGGTTCGTCTCCCCTGCGGGTCGGACATCGTCGAGACGACCCCGCGGGGCTTGTTGAGGACGACGTAGAGGTTGGCGCTCACCGGAGGGAGACGCAAGCCGTCGACCCGGATGACCGCCGTGCGTGGGTCGACCTTGGTGCCGAGCCGGGTGACCACCTCGCCGTCGACCTCGACCAGCCCGGCGAGCATGAGCTCCTCGCACCTGCGGCGGGATCCGACACCCGACTGGGCGATGTGCTTGTGGAGCCGGACCAGGTGCTCCTCGCCGCGATCGTCCTCGGCGCTCACCCGGCGGGATCCTGTGCACCCGTGGGCTGGGCGTCCTGGACGGCTTCGGAGAGCTCGTCCTCGAGCTCGTCGAGCTCCGGCAGGTGGGGCGCGAGGTCGGGAAGATCGTCGAGCGAGGTGATGCCGATGCGCTCCAGGAAGTAGCCCGTCGTGCGGTAGAGGGTCGCGCCGTGCTCGCCGTCGTGGCCGGCCTCCTCGACGAGGCCGCGGGTCAGCAGCGTGCGCATGACCCCGTCGACATTGACCCCGCGGATGGCCGACACTCGCGCTCGCGACACCGGCTGCTTGTAGGCGACCACGGCGAGCGTCTCCAGCGCGGCCTGGGTGAGGCGGGCCTGCTGCCCGTCCAGCACGAACGACTCGACGACCGCGGCGTGCTCGTCGCGGGTGTAGTAGCGCCAGCCCCCCGCGACGTTGCGGAGCTCGAAGCCGCGGCCCTGCTCGTCGTACTCCCCCGCCAGCGCGGTGAGCGCGGAGACGACCTGGTCGACCGGGTGCCCGACGGCGGACGCGAGCGCGATCGAGTCGAGCGGCTGGTCGGCAACCATCAAGATCGCCTCCAGCGACGGCCGGAGGTCGGTGGCCGGCACGGTGGCCACGTCGAGCGTCTCGCTCACTGCGGTTCCTCCTGGGTCGGGAGGTCGTCGCCTCCGGTGGTTGCCTTGGGCGGCGCGGCGGGTTCAGCCTCGGCGGACGCGGACGCGGACGCGGATGCGGACGCGGACTCGGGCCCGTCAGGCGCGGCCGGGTCGGGCTCCGGCGGGCTGCCGTCGAACTCGTCCTCGATGTCGATCTCCCCCTCGTCGCTGCCGGTCCAGCGCACCGTGAGCTCGCCCAGCGGTGTGACCTGCTCGAAGCCGACCGCACCCTCGCGGAAGAGCTCCAGCAGCGCCAGGAAGCGCGCCACCCGGGTCAGCGTGTCGGGCGCGTCGCCGCAGAGTGCGCGGAAGGTCATCGTGCCCGAGCGCCGGAGCCGCTCGACCACCACGGTGGCCTGCTCCCGCACCGAGACCCTGGGCGCGTGGATGTGCTGGAGGGAGAGCTCCAGCGCCGGCTTGGGCGCCATCGCCTTCGCGGCCAGCGCCGCGAACTGGTCGAGCCCGATGCCGATGAGCACCTCTGGCAGCAGCCCGGCGAAGCGCTCCTCCAGACCGACTGCGCGCGGATGACGCTTCGCCTCGGCATCGAAGCGCGTCGCCATCAGCCCGGCGATCTGCTTGAAGGCCTTGTACTGCAGCAGGCGGGCGAAGAGCAGGTCGCGCGCCTCGAGCAGCGCGAGATCCTCCTCGTCCTCGACATCGCCCTGCGGCAGCAGCCGGGCCGCCTTGAGGTCGAGCAGGGTCGCCGCGACGAGGAGGAAGGACGTCGTCTGCTCGAGGTCCCACCGCGGGCCGGCGGCCTTGACATAGACGATGAACTCGTCGGTGACCCTGGAGAGCGCGATCTCGGTGATGTCGAGCTTGTGCTTGGCGATGAGCTGGAGCAGCAGGTCGAAGGGACCTTCGAAGTTGTCGAGGCGTACGGCGAACCCGGGTGCCGCATCGCCCGCCTTCACCTCCGGGCCTGGTAGGCCGACCGGCTCGGGTGACCCGTCCCCGGTCGCCAGCGCCGTCGGGGCGGTCACTCCTCGTTCAACCTCCGCACCAGGATGCTGTCGTCCCCGTGCGCCTCGTAGTCTTCGAGGACGAGGTGGATCGCCTCGCGCACGAGCCTCCCCCGGTCGACGGCCAGGCCGTGCTGGGCCCGAAGCGAGAGCCGGGTCCGCTCGAGCTCGAGGAGCTCGGCGGAGGTGACGTAGACCGTCATCTTCTCGTCGTGCCGGACCCGGCCGGAGGGACGGCGGCGCGGCTTGTCGGCCTCGTCGCCGGCGCCCGGGCCGGAGCTGTCGGGCACGACGTGGACCGGCTGCTGCGCCGACCTCTGGGCCCGCGTGTCAGCGCCTTCGCCGGGACGGAACAGAGCGTCGGCGGCCGGCAGGCTCACCCGTCGAGACAACGCGCCGCCACCTCCTTGGCGAGCTGGCGGTAGGCCTCGGCACCGGCCGATGTGGCGGCGTACGACGTGATGGGCTCGCCCGCCACCGTCGAGTCGGAGAACTTCACCGTGCGCCGGATGACGGTATGGAAGACCTTGTCGCCCCAGGCCTCGACGAGCCGCTCGAGCACCTCGCGACCGTGCAGCGTGCGACCGTCGAACATGGTGCCGAGCACGCCGTCGACTTCGAGCTTGGGGTTGAGCCGCTCGCGCACCTTGTCGATGGTGGTCTTGAGCAGGGCCACACCGCGCAGCGCGAAGTACTCGCACTCGAGCGGCACGAGCACGCCGTCGGAGGCGGTGAGCGCGTTGACCGTCAGCAGGCCGAGCGAGGGCTGGCAGTCGATCAGGATGACGTCGTAGTGCTCGATCGCGGGCGCGAGCACGCGCTGCAGGGTCTGCTCGCGAGCGACCTCGTGGACCAGCTGGACCTCGGCGGCGGCCAGGTCGATATTGGAGGGCAGCAGGTCGACGCCCGGCACACCCGACGGCCGGACGACATCGGTGACCGAGACGTCGCGCTGCATCAGCAGGTTGTAGATCGTGAGGTCGATGTCGTGGGGGTTGAGGCCCAGCCCGACGCTCAGCGACCCCTGCGGGTCGAAGTCGACGAGCAGCACCTTGCGACCCGCCTCGGCGAGAGCCGCACCGAGGTTGATCGTCGTCGTGGTCTTGCCGACCCCGCCCTTCTGGTTGCACATCGCGATGACGCGTGCCGGGCCGTGCTCGGTGACCGCTCGCAGGTCGGGCAGGTCGGGCAGCGGCCTGCCGGTCGGCCCGAGCACGGGCTCGGCCGGCGACGCGGGAGCGACCGGTGCGGTCGCGGCCAGGCCGGCGTCGACCAGTTCCGGCTCGACCAGATCGGCCTCGACCAGATCCGGATCGACCAGATCGGGCTCGGCGACATGGGCCGTGCGCTCGGGGAAGACCAGGGGCTCGGTCGGTCGGTGAGGCAACGAGTCTCCAGCGGTGGTGGACGGTCGGGGGGGCACCCCCAAGGGTGGCATCTCGGGTGCCCCGCTACCGCCGGGGGGGAAACCGGAAAACCCACTCATGTCGCTCCTCGCTGTTTGTCGACTCGACGACATCTCGCCTAAGTACGAGCGCGACTCTAGGTCGCCCCTCCGACGCCGGACAACACGCCTCGCCAATCCCCCAGGCAGGTTGTCAAATCTGTTAGCGCGGGCCCGCTCAGGTGCACAGGCGTGCGACGGCTGTGGAGATCTCTGTGCACTCGCGACGGCAGTGCGTGGTCACCCAGAGAGGGTCGCCTCGGCCGTCGACCGCGCCGGGCGAAACTGCGGTGAAGCCGCCGCGAGACCGCTCGGGCGCAGGCTCTGAGCACGACAGCAACTCGGCCGTTTCGCCGCGACAGCCGGGAACATCTGCCGTCACAGGTGCGGCAGATGTTCCCGGCAATCCACCGCGGCGCCGTCTTGGTGACCGTACGCCGGCCTGGTGGCCGCCGCCGAGTGTCGAGACTGCTCCGCCCGGCGGAGCAGTCAGCAGTGGTCCGGATGCCCGGTGTCGGTCAAGCCGATCATTCGAGTGCGGTGGAGGAGACTCTGCCGGGAGGCTGGGGGCTGCCTGGGCTGGTCGACGCACACGCGCGAGTTGGGGTGGCCGCCGTACCCGACGTGGGTCATTCGTCGGTCACCCTGTCGCTGGGTCATCGGCATCGGGGAGGCCAGTCGTGGGCCGGGCCGGACCTGAGCGGCACGTTGCCTCGAGGGTCAGGAGAGGTGCCACCACGAGAGGGGCTGATCGGTCACCGGCGACAGGCCGTCGGCCGTGTCACGCAGCGGCAGGCCGACCAGCCCGCCGTCCGCGACCACCTCGAGCACCGGTCCGTCGACCAGCACCCGGAGATCGGGAGCGGTGTGGGCCACGGTCACCGGCTCGGCATCGGGTACGGCGATCGTGAGCTGACCGCCCGCGAGCTGGAGCTCGGCACGCCCCAGACCGTCACCGCCGACCAGCCTCAGCCTGCCTCGGTCACCGGGCGACCACGCGAGGTCGAGTGCCACGCCGGGCCGTCCTCCGTGGGCGCCGCGAGCCGACTCGACCGATGGATGCGGCACGAACCGGACCCGCTCCGCATCGGCCTCGACCAGGTAGGGAACGCTCTGCACCCCCGTCCAGGCGCCGGGCTGGCCGACGCCGCGGATCCAGAAGATGACGCAGCTGCGTCCGTCCGCATCGGTGAATGCGGACCCTGCGTAGTGCCCCCGGCCGGCCGTGAGCGTCTGCCATCCCTCGACGTCGAAGCGGGCGTCGCGGTACTCGCCGACCGCACCGACGACATCGTGCGTCACATCGTCCCCCCACACCGAGACGAGGAGCAGGTCCCGGCCCGGCAGCCGCAGCAGCTGCGGGCACTCCCAGGCCGTGCCGGTCCACGGGTCGACCTCCGAGCTCGCGCGACCGGCGAGCTGACCGTCGTACTCCCACTCGACGAGGTCGGCGGAGGAGAACACCTCCGCGCCCGCCGTGCCGTCCTCGCGCCCGAGACCGACGAGCATCCGCCAGCGGTCGCCGTCGCGGAAGACCTGGGGGTCGCGGAACACGGTCGTCGAGACGCCGATCGGGCCGGCGACCTCCTCGCCCTTCGTCCACCCCGTCCAGTCCGAGTCGGAGGTGCGCGCGATCCTGACCACGCCCCGGTTGAGGTCGGGCTCGGCGACCGAGGTGTAGAACATGATCGGCTGGCCGGCGTCGTCGACGGCCACACTCCCGGACCAGCAGCCGGCGTCGCCGTCACCCGGAGCCAGCGCCACGGGCCGATGCTCCCAGTGCAGCAGGTCGGCACTCACGGCATGTCCCCACTGAATGCCCTGCCGCCACTCCAGGGAGTCGGGGACGCACTGGAAGAACAGGTGGTACACGCCGTCGTGGAAGGTGAGTCCGTGCGGGTCGTTCATCCATCCCCGCTCCGGTGTGAAGTGGATCCGCGGCCGGACCGGGACGGGATGGGGAGAGGCAGGCGCCATCATCGGCTCCAGACGATGTCGTTGGGGCGAGTCGGTCGAGGCGTACCCTAACGGGCCGCTCGCCGGCGATCTGCGGCACCATGCGCCCGGGGACGGGAGGGATTCGAGCTCAGTCGAAGCGCCGCATCGCGGTGACCGCCAACACGAGCTCGCCCGCCTGGTCGGAGGCGTCGCAGTCGACGACGCCCTCGATCACCCAGTCACGATGGTCCTCGGGGTCGCGCAGGGTCTGCACGACCCGCCGTACCCGAGCGACAGTGCCCTCCGGGGCGCCCGCCGGCTCGCCACGCTCCTCGCCGCCGATCACGATGTACGCCGGTCCGTGGGCGTCGGCGTCGAGCAGGAGCTCGTCGTGCTCGGCGTAGTAGTCCTCCAGGGCACGGTCCCAGGACGACCGGGTCATCACCACTTCACGCGGCGGGTCCAGACGGTCGGCCGCCTCACGCTCGAGACGCATCAGCGCGTCGAGGTCGTCACGGCCGCAGGCTGCGACCCGCGCCCACAGTGCATTGCGGATCATCACATCGAAGGCCCGACCCTGCTTCGACAGCGGCCGGGGCGGCGCGGGTGCCACATGCTCGGTGACGTCGGCCGGCGCGTGCTCGGGGTCGGCCAGCGCCTCCCACTCGTCGAGCAGCGAGGAGTCTGTCTGCCGCACCGTCTCCCCCAGCCACTCGACGATCTCCGCGAGCGCCGGCGACCGGTGCGCCTCGGTGACCGTCTGCCGCAGCGTCCGGTAGGCGTCGGTCAGGTAGCGCAGCACCAGCCCCTCGGAGCGCGCGAGCTGGTAGCGGCCGACGACATCGGTGAAGCTCATCGCCTGTTCCCACATCTCCCGCACGACCGACTTGGGCTGCAGTGCGTCCGGTGGGAGCCATGGGTGCCTCTCGCGATACATCTCGTACGCCGGCTCCAGCAGGTCCGCGAGCGGCTCCGGCCAGGTGATGTCCTCGATCAGCGCCATCCGCTCGTCGTACTCGACGCCGTCGGCCTTCATGGCCGCGATCGCCTCGCCCCGCGCCACGTGCTGCTGCGCCCACAACACCTGCCGCGGCGGCTCGAGGACCGCCTCGATGACCGACACGACATCCAGCGGGTACGTCTCGGCCTCGGGGTCGAGCAGGTCGAGGGCCGCGAGCGCGAAGTGCGCGAGCGGCTGGTTGAGGGCGAAGTCGTCGGGGAGGTCGATGGTCAGCACGTAGCGGCGTCCGTGCTCGTCCGGCTCGGCGAGCCGCGTCACCACCTCCGAGTGCACCAGGGAGCGCCCGAGCCGCAGCGCGCGCCGAGCCAACCTGAGCTGCCGGCGCCGGTCCTCGTGGTTGTCCATGAGCAGGGGCCGCAGGACCGAGAATGCGTCCTCGTGGCGGGTGAGGACGTTGACGAGCATGCCGTTGTCGATCCGCATCCGGCTGACCAGCCGCTCCGGCGTGCCGGCCACGAGCTTGTCGAAGGTCTGCTCGGTCCACACCACCGTGCCCTCGGGTGGCTTCTTGAGCTGGGCCTTGGACTTGCGCTTCGACCGCTCGCGCAGCGTGGCGTTCTTGGCCTCGGCCTTGGCCTTGGCCCGCTCGTTGTCGATGACGTGCTCGGGCGCCTGTACGACGACGTACCCGGCCGTGTCGAAGCCGGCCCGGCCCGCCCGCCCGGCGATCTGGAGGAACTCGCGGGTGCGGAGCACGCGCTGCCGGGTGCCGTCGAACTTGGCGAGCCCGGTGAAGAGCACCGTGCGGATCGGCACGTTGATGCCGACGCCGAGGGTGTCGGTGCCGCAGATGACCGTCAGCCGGCCGGCCTGGGCGAGCTGCTCGACGAGTCGGCGGTACTTGGGCAGCATGCCCGCGTGGTGCACACCGATCCCCGCCTTGAGCAGCTTGGCGAGCGTCTTGCCGAAGCCCGTCCCGAACCTGAAGTCGCGCAGGATGTCCGCCGCTCCGTTCGTGGTCTCGACACCGCTCGCTGCGCTCGCGGGCTCGACCACCGAACGGATTCCGCTGGTCGAGCCGTCGCGAGGGACGAGCGACGTGTCGAGACCACCCTTCAGCAGGTTCGTCGCGTGCTCGACGGCCGCGGCCTGCGTGAAGTGCACGACGTACACCGGAGCCTGACGCGTCTCGATGAGCTCCTCGAGCGTCTCGTCGAGATGGGTGAGGGCATACCTGAAGGTCAGCGGCACCGGTCGCTCGGCGTCGTCGACGATCGCTGTCTCCCGGCCGGTACGCCGGGTGAGATCGGCCGCGATCTCGCTCATGTCGCCGAGGGTCGCCGACATGAGCAGGAACTGCGCGTGCGGCAGCGCCAGCAGCGGCAGCTGCCATGCCCAGCCGCGGTCGGGTTCGGTGTAGTAGTGGAACTCGTCCATCACCACCAGACCGACGTCGGCCCGCTCCCCCTCCCGGAGGGCGATATTGGCGAGCACCTCCGCCGTGCAGGTGATGATCGGCGCATCGGCGTTGACGGCCGCGTCGCCGGTGAGCATGCCGACGTTGTCCGCCCCGAAGATCGCCACGAGGTCGAAGAACCTCTCGCTTACCAGGGCCTTGATGGGCGCGGTGTAGAAGGACACCCGGGGGCTCCGCCCCCGGGCACCCCCACTGGGGGCTCCGCTCCCAGGCCCCCGTTGGCCATAGGACAGCGCCGCGTAGATCGCCGCGGTCGCGACCAGCGACTTCCCCGACCCGGTCGGCGTCGCGAGCACGACGTTGCTCCCGTCGAGGAGCTCGATGACGGCCTCCTCCTGGTGCGGGTAGAGCTCGATGCCGCGGCCGGCCGCCCAGTGGGAGAAGGCGTCGTACAGCGAGTCCTCGTCGACGACGGCGGGCGGCTTCAGCTGGGAGGACATCCCGGCCATTCAACCCTGCCGGGCCCGTGGTCGCGTCCGGGAGGGATACTCCGCGAACTTTCGCCGGCTTGGATCGATCCAACCCGAGCGAAAGTTAGCGGACTACCCCGGGGGGGGGTCGGACTACCCGGGGGGAGGCTCATCGGGCCCGGGGGTGGGCCGTCGCGAACACCTCGCGCAGGTTGTCGACGGTGACGAGGGTGTAGATCTGGGTGGTGGTCACCGAGGCGTGGCCGAGCAGCTCCTGGACGACGCGCACGTCGGCGCCGCCGTCGAGGAGGTGGGTGGCGAAGGAGTGGCGCAGCGTGTGCGGTGAGACGTCCTTCGTGATCCCCGCGCGGTCGGCGGCCTTCACGAGCACCGCCCACGCCGACTGGCGCGAGAGCCGACCCCCGCGGGAGTTGAGGAAGACGGCCGGGCCGGAGCCCCTCCCGGTGGTCGAGCTTGTCGCCTGTCCTGAGGAGCCGAGGGACGAGGCGTCTCGAAGGGAGACCAGCCCCGGGCGGGCGCGGGTCAGGTACGCCTCGATCGCCTGCACGGCGTACGAGCCGACCGGCACCAGCCGTTCCTTGGAGCCCTTGCCGCGCAGGAGCACGGCGCGGTCGACGAGATCGAGATCATCGATGTCGAGGCCGACCGCCTCCGAGATGCGCGCGCCGGTGCCGTAGAGGAGCTCCAGGAGGGCCCGGTCGCGCAGGGCCAGCGGCGTGTCCGGCTCCCCCGCGGCCGCGAGGATCGCCTCGACATCGGCGAGGGGCAGCGCCTTCGGCAGCCGTTTGGCCGGCGTCGGCGGCTTGACCGCGGCCGCCGGGTCGGCGTCCGCCAGGCCGTCGGCGACGGCGAACCTGTGGAAGCCCCGCACCGCCACGACGGTCCGAGCCGTCGACGAGGCCGAGAGCGGCTGATGGTCGGCGTCGCCCTCGCGAAGGTGCACGAGGAATCCGGTCACCACCGCCTCGGTCACCTCGTCCAGGCCGACCACGTCCTTCCCGCGTAGGAAGGCCAGGTAGCGGCCGAGGTCCCGCTTGTACGACGAGAGGGTGTTGCCGGCCAGCCCGCGCTCGACGGTCAGGTGGTCCAGGTACGTGCGCACGGCCCGCCCCAGCGGATCGATGCTCACGATGCTCGGCTCCTCTCGTCACCGCGGGACGGCTCGTGCTCAGCCGTTGAGGACGATCTCGACCTCGACGCTGCCGATGCCGAGGGCGGCGCCGACCGGGCCGCTGGTGAGCCGGCCGGCGTGGGTGTTGAGACCGAGCGCGAGACTGCGGTCCTCACGACAGGCCCGCTCCCATCCCTTGTCGGCCACCGCCACGACATAGGGCAGCGTCGCGTTGGTCAGCGCGTACGTCGAGGTGTTGGGCACCGCGCCGGGCATATTGGCCACGCAGTAGAACACCGAGTCGTGCACCACGTACGTCGGGTCCGCGTGCGTGGTCGCATGGGTGTCCTCGAAGCAGCCGCCCTGATCGACCGCGATGTCCACCAGCACCGACCCCGGCTTCATCTGCGCCACCAGCTCGTTGCTGACCAGCTTGGGTGCGGCGGCCCCGGGGATCAGCACGGCCCCGATCACCAGGTCCGCCTCGAGCACCTGCTGCTGGATCGCCAGCTTCGACGACGCCAGCCCGTGGACCCGGTTGCTGTAACGCCAGAACGACATCCGCAGCTTGTCCAGGTCGGTGTCGAGCAGCGTCACGTCGGCCCCCATCCCGAGCGCGATATTCGCGGCGTTCTGCCCCGAGACGCCGGCCCCGATGATCACCACCTTCGCATTGGCGACCCCACCCACCCCGCCCATCAGCACGCCCCGGCCACCCCGTGCCCGCATCAACGAGTAGGCACCAACCTGCGGCGCCAGACAGCCCGCCACCTCCGACATCGGGTACAGCAACGGCAGCCCACCCGACGGCAGCTGCACCGTCTCGTACGCGATGCCGGTCACCTCGCTCGCCAACAGCGCCTCGGTCAGCGGCTTGTCCGCCGCCAGGTGCAGGAAGGTGAACAGCGTCAGGCCCTCTCGCAGCCGGTGGTACTCCTCCGCGACCGGCTCCTTGACCTTGAGCACCGTGTCGACCGAGCCCCAGACGTCGTCGGCGGCATCGGCCGAGTCGACGATCCTCGCGCCGGCCACGACGTACTCCGCGTCCGGGATCTGCGAGCCGAGACCCGCACCGGTCTCGACGTACACCTCGTGACCACGCTGGGTGAGCTCATGGGCGCCCACGGGCGTCAGGGCCACCCGATACTCGTGGTTCTTCACTTCCTTGGGTACGCCGACCTTCATCTGCGGGGTCCTCCCTCGTCGAGCTCGAGTCCAACCACACTGTGCCCCATCCGGTCGGGCCGGCCGATGGGCCAGCCCAACCTACTGCCTGGGGTCACCGGGTACCGAGCAACCCTCGGGCCGCCGCGCTCAGCACCGCGGTCGCCGTCGGCCCGTTGCGGACCCGACCGTCGAGCACCGCGTCGTACAGCTCGGGGAAGGGCACCCAGAGCACCTCGATCTCTGCTTCCTCGTCGCGCAGCACGAAGTCGCCGCGGGAGGCGGGCGAGAGGCCGCGGGCCAGCAGGTAGTCGATGCGCTCGGCGATCAGACCGGGTGAGGAGTACGTCGACAGCAACGGCGTCCAGACCTCCGCCTGGAGCTCCACCTCCTCGGCCAGCTCCCTCCTGCCGACCGCGACTGCGTCCTCGCCGTCGACGTCGCGGAGCCCGGCGGGCAGCTCGACCAGGGTTGCCCCGACCGGGTGCCGGTAGTGCCGCAGGCAGCAGACTCGGTCGTCGTCGTCCGCAGCCAGGACGACCACGGCACCGGGATGCTCGACGATCACGCGGCGGAAGGGCTCGGCGCCGCCGCGGTGGGGAGCCCGGACGAGGTCCGCCCGCAGGGCGAACGGCAGGGCTCCACGGAAGAGGTCCTCGGTGCCCAGCACCTCCCAGGCTCCGGGAACGTCGTGCGGCTGGACGGGGGTCTCGGCATCGGTCACGCGCCGACGCTACCGTCGGTCACATGACCTCCCCCGCGAGCCTGACCAAGATCGAGGCCGAGGAGCGTGCCGCCCTTCTCGACGTACGACGCTACGACATCTCGGTCGATCTCACCGGGCTGCTCGAGGGACCGACCCTGCGGAGCGAGTCGGCGATCGAGTTCACCTGCGCGTCCCCGGGGGCGACCACCTTCGTCGACTGCGTGGCCACCGTCGAGTCGGCGATCCTCAACGGCGTCGAGCTCGACCCGGCAACGGTCGAGCGTGGGCGGCTGCCGCTGACCGATCTCCGGACCGACAACGTCCTCGTCGTCCGGGCCAGCACGGACGACACGGCGCGGGCAGACGGCATCCTTCGCACGGTCGACTCCAGCGACAAGCTCGTCTATCTGTGGACGTCCTTCGAGCCCGACGCGGCACGCAACGCCTGGGCGTGCTTCGACCAGCCGGACCTGAAGGCGCCGCACCGGTTCACGGTGACCGCACCGGAGGAGTGGACCGTCACCTCCAACTGCGCTCCCGAGTCCGTCACCGAGCCGGGCGAGCCCACCGATCGCAGGTCGAGCCCCGTCGAGATCCCGGCGCGCGTATGGAGCTTCCCCGACACGCCGCCCCTGTCGACGTACGTCGTGGTGGTCAACGCCGGGCCGTTCTTCGAGCTCCGGAGCCACCGCGACGGCTATGACCTCGGGCTCTTCTGCCGGCAGTCGCTCCGGCCCTACCTCGAGCGTGACGCGGAGGAGATGTTCGAGCTGACCTCGGCCGGTCTCGCCTGGTACGGCGAGCGCTTCGCCCAGCCGTTCCCGCAGGCGCGCTACGACCACGTCTTCGTGCCGAATATCGGGGGTGCGATGGAGAACTGGGGTTGCGTGACCTGCACCGACTCGGTCCTCTTCCGCAGCCCGCCCTCCTACACCGAGCGCGCCCGGCGCGCGTCGCTCCTGATGCACGAGATGGCGCACATGTGGTTCGGGGACCTGGTGACGATGCGCTGGTGGGACGACCTGTGGCTCAACGAGGCGTTCGCCTCCTGGGCCTCGGAGTGGACGCTCGCGGGTGCCACCGAGTTCGGCGACATCTGGGCCGAGACCCTGCTGTCCCGCAAGATCGAGGGCTACCGGGCCGACATGTCGCCGGCGACCCACCCGATCAGGGCGGACGTACCGGATGTGGCGCGGGCGATGGCGAACTTCGATGCCATCACCTACGAGAAGGGCGCCGCGGTGTTGAAGCAGCTCTCGGCGTACGTCGGGGAGGATGCCTTCGTGGCCGGCCTGCGGGCCTACTTCGCCAAGCACGCCTACGGCAACACCCGGCTCGACGACCTGATGACCGAGTTCGCGGCGTCGTCCGGGCAGGACCTCTCCGCGTGGACGCCCGCCTGGCTCGACCGCGCCGGTGCCGACACCATCAGGCTGTCCGACGGATCCGTCTCCGTCGAGTCGCCCGACGCCGAGGCGCCGCGGTCGCACCGCATCGAGATCCACAGCTATCGCGCCGCCGGAGCGGGCCTGACCCGCGTCGGGGCAGTCGAGGTGACGACGGCCGGCGCTGAGACCGCCGTACGACTCCCTGGCGGTGACGTCCACCTGCTCAACGGTGCGGACCTGACCTTCGCGGCGATCCGCACCGACCCGGGCTCGCAGCGGGTTCTCAACGGTCGCGCCGCCGCGCTGCCCGACCCGCTGTCGCGGGCCCTCGTGGTCGGCACGGTCTGGGACCGGCTGCTCAAGGCCGAGATCGGCCCGGCCGCCGCCCACCGGACGATGCTCGGCATCCTCGAGAGCGAGCAGAGCCCCGGTGTCGTCGAGGTTCTCTTCCAGCTGGCCGTCCGGGTGGCCGAGCAGTTCGCCGGCGACGACGACTCTCCCGAGCTGCGCTCGCTGGTCGCCGACGTCGCGCTCGCGCGCACCCACGAGCCCGCGTTCTCGACGCCCGCCCTCCGGGTGCTGGCCGCGCACGCGACGACCGAGGAGCACTTCGCGGCGATCGAGGGACCGGCGGCCGGCGACCGCGACCTCGGGTGGCGGCTGCTCTCCCGTCGCGCCGAGCTCGGGGAGTGCGACGCCGACGCGGTCGACCGGCTCGAGCGGTCCGACCCCGACCCCGAGGCGTGGGTGCGCGCGCTCGGCGTACGGGCCGCGACTCCGGCGGCGGAGGCGAAGGAGTCGACGTGGCAGGCGATGCTCGTCGACCGGGTCGTCCCGGCCGGCACGCCGATGCTCACCGTCACCAGGTACTTCTGGCGTCCTGGGCAGACCGACCTCCTCAGGCCGTTCACGGCGCGCTACCTCGACGCCGCGAAGGAGCTCAACGACGGGGGCCTGTTGACTACGGGCTCGCTGCTGCGGAGCGCCTTCCCCAATGTCGGCGCCGATGCCGGCTTCGTCGAAGCCGCGCTGCGGCTCGCCGACGACGACGGCACCGCGCCCGCGGTGCGTCAGGTGCTCCTGGTCGGTTGCGACACCCTCAGCAGGGTGCTACGCGCACGCGCCTTCGCCCCGGCCGCCGAGCCACCGGCCGGCACACGGCCCGACTAGACACGAGGCCCGAGTAGAGAAGTCAGCCCTCGCCGGCTTCATCGGTCTCCGTGCGATGCACGTCGATGGGGAAGCGGAGCTCCTTCTGCCGGTCGATCGCGGCGCCGATGAGGCCGGCGAAGAGAGGGTGCGGACGAGTCGGCCGCGAGCGGTACTCCGGGTGTGCCTGGGTCGCGACGTAGTAGGGGTGTACGTCGCGCGGCAGCTCGACGTACTCGACCAGGTCGAGCTCCTTGTTGATCCCGGAGACCACCAGCCCGGACTGTTCGAGCTTGTCGCGGTAGGCGTTGTTGACCTCGTAGCGGTGCCGGTGTCGTTCCTCGACCCTGGCCTGGCCGTAGGCCTCCCGGACCAGGCTGCCGTCGAGCAGCTCGGCGGGGTAGAGGCCGAGCCGCATGGTGCCGCCCAGGTCTCCGGCGCCCTCGACGAAGGCCTTCTGCTCCTCCATGGTCGCGATCACGGGCTCGACCGCGCCCGAGTCGAACTCGGTGGAGTCGGCGGTCGGGAGCTCCGCGACGTTGCGGGCGTACTCGATCACCATGCACTGCAGGCCGAGGCACAGCCCGAGGGTGGGGATGCCGTGGGTGCGGGCGTAGGTCAGCGCGCCCAGCTTGCCTTCCAGCCCGCGGATCCCGAAGCCGCCGGGCACGCAGATGGCGTCGACGTCGGCGAGATGGCGCGCCGCACCCTGCGGCGTCTCGCACTCGTCGCTGGGGATCCAGCGCACGTTGGCCTTCGCGTCGTGGGCGAAACCGCCGGACCGGAGCGCCTCTACGACGGAGAGGTAGGCGTCGGGAAGGTCGACGTACTTGCCGACGAGGGCGACGGTGACCTCCTCGTCGGGGTGATGGACCCGTCGCAGCAGCTGGTCCCACTCGGTCCAGTCGACGTCGCGGAAGGGCAGGTTGAGCCGGCGGACGACGTAGGCGTCGAGCCCCTCGCGGTGCAGCACCTTGGGGATGTCGTAGATGGACGGCGCGTCGGCCGCGGTGACCACGGCCTCGTCGTCGACGTCGCACATGAGCGAGATCTTGCGCTTGATCGGGTCGGGCAGCTCGCGGTCGGCCCGGCAGACCACGGCGTCGGGCTGGATGCCGATGGACCGGAGCGCGGCGACCGAGTGCTGAGTGGGCTTGGTCTTGAGCTCCTGGCTCGGCCCGATCCAGGGCACGAGGGAGACGTGGATGAAGAAGCAGTGGTCGCGGCCGATGTCGTGGCGCACCTGGCGGGCGGCCTCGAGGAACGGCAGCGACTCGATGTCACCCACCGTGCCGCCGATCTCGGTGATGACGACGTCGACCCGGTCCTCACCCTCGCCGGCCATGGCGCGGATGCGGTCCTTGATCTCGTTGGTGATGTGCGGGATCACCTGGACCGTGTCGCCGAGGTAGTCGCCGCGGCGCTCCTTGGCGATCACGCTGGAGTAGACCTGCCCGGTCGTCACGTTGGCGATCTGGTTGAGGTCGGTGTCGAGGAAGCGCTCGTAGTGCCCGATGTCGAGGTCGGTCTCGGCCCCGTCGTTGGTCACGAACACCTCGCCATGCTGGAACGGGTTCATCGTCCCGGGATCGACGTTGAGGTAGGGGTCGAGCTTCTGCATCGTGACGCGCAGCCCGCGCGACTTCAGCAGGCGACCGAGGCTGGAGGCGGTGAGGCCCTTTCCGAGAGAGGAGGCGACGCCCCCGGTGACGAATACGTGCTTGGTGGGCGCGTCAACCTTCACGGGCCTCTAGCCTACCTCAGCCCGATGTCGACATTGCGTGCGGACCGCTCCCCCCGCCGATTCGCGCGTGCGCGCGCCGCGGCGATCAGCTCCTCGGCGTGGGCCAGCGCGGACTCCGACTCCTCGACGCCGGCGAGCATCCGGGAGAGCTCGCGGACCCTGCCCTCGTCGTCGAGGACGGTGAGCCCGGAGGTGGTGATCGAGCCGTCGTCGGACTTCTCGACCACGACGTGCTGGTCGGCGTACGCCGCCACCTGCGGGAGGTGGGTCACGACCAGCACCTGGGCGGTGCGGGCGAGCCGGGCGAGCCGGGCACCGACCTCGACGGCGGCCTTGCCACCGACGCCGGCGTCGACCTCGTCGAAGACCAGGGTCGGCACCGTGCTGGTGCCCGCGAGTGCGACCTCGAGGGCCAGCATCACGCGCGAGAGCTCGCCCCCCGACGCGCCCTTGGCCAGCGGCCGCGGCTCGCCGCCGGTGTTGGCGGCCAACAGGATGTCGACGACGTCGAGGCCGGACGATCCCATGCGCAGCCATCGCTCGCCGACCCGGAGCGCGGCTGGATCGTCCTCGCGCCCCTCCCGCTGCTCGACGCTCACCTCGAGCCGAGCGTGCGGCATCGCCAGCGTGGCGAGCTCGCCGGTCACCTCGGCGGCCAACCGGCCGGCGACGCAGGTGCGGGTGGCCGTGAGCCGGGTGCCGGTGTCGGCCAGCTCGTCGCGGAGCCGTGCGCAGTCGGCCCGCAGAGCCTCGATGCGGTCGTCGCTGCCGTCGAGGGTGGTCAGCCTTGCCGCCGAGGACTCCGCCCACGCCAGCACCTCGGTCACCGTGTCGCCGTACTTGCGGGTGAGCGCCACCAGTGCCGCCCGTCGCTCGGAGACGGCCGCCAGCCGCGCCGGGTCGGTCTCGATGCCGCTGGCGTAGGAGGAGAGGTCGGCGGAGAGGTCGGAGACCAGATAGGTGACCTCGGCGAGACGATCGGCCAGCTCACCGGCGCCGCGGTCGTGGTCACGGACGCCGGCGAGCCGCGTGCGCGCGCTCGCCAGCATGGTCAGCGCGTCGGGCTGGCCGGCTTCGCTGGAGATCGCCTCGTGCGCCTGCTCGGCCGCGGAGCGCAGGGTGTCGGCGTTGCCGAGCCGGCTCTCGGCAGCGGCGAGCGACTCCTCCTCCCCTGGCTCCGGCGAGACCTGCTCGATCTCGGCGAGGCCGAAGCGGAGTAGGTCCGCCTCGCGGGCCCGCTCCCGTGCGGACGCCACCAGGCCGGCGAGCTCGGTCTCGGCAGCCAGCAGGGCGGCGTGGGTCTTCCGCCAGTCCGCGACGAGGGCGGCGAGGTCGTCTCCGGCGAACCGGTCGAGGGCGTCCCGCTGGGCACGCGGCTGGAGCAGGCGGTGCTGGTCGGACTGACCGTGCACCGCCACCAGGTCACCGCTCACCTCGGTGAGCACCGAGACCGGCACCGAGGCGCCGCCGACGTAGGCCCGTGATCGGCCCGCGGCGGCGATATTGCGGGCCAGCAGGACCCGGCCGTCCTCGACGTCTCCGCCGGCGTCCGTGACCGCCGCCTCGAAGTCGGGCAGGTCGGTGGCGTCGACCAGGCCCTCGACCCGTGCCCGCGCCGCCCCGGTGCGTACGGCGCCGGTGTCGGCGCGACCGCCAAGCAACAGGCCCAGGGCGGTGACGACCATCGTCTTGCCCGCGCCGGTCTCGCCGGTCAGCACGGTGAGCCCGGGCCCCAGCGCGAGCGTGGAGCTCTCGATCACTCCGAGGGAGGAGATCCTGATCTCCTCGATCATCGCGCCTGCTCCTCCTCCACAATAGCCGCGGTCGGTGCCTCGCGAGCCGCGACGTCACCGGCGCCCTGGGCGGACGCCTCCGCCGCGGCCCGGCGGCGGCGGTCGGCGGTGCCTCGCCAACCCTCGACGGGCAGGTCGAACTTGGCCACCAGCCGGTCGGCGAACGGTGCCTCGTGGAGACGGACCAGCGGCACCGGTGTCGCGCCACGCCGCACCTCGATGCGAGCGCCTGGCGGAAGGTCGATGGTGCGCCGTCCGTCGCACCAGAGCACGCCGGCCCCGGGGGTGGGGGCGAGCACCTCGACCGCCAAGGTCGAGGTCGGCGAGACGACCATCGGCCGGGCGAAGAGTGCGTGCGCGGAGATCGGCACCATCAGCAGCGCATCGACACCGGGCCATACGATCGGTCCGCCGGCGGAGAAGTTGTAGGCGGTGGAGCCGGTCGGGGTCGCGCAGACGACGCCGTCGCAGCCCCACCGCGAGACCGGCCGATCGTCGATCTCGACGACGACCTCGAGCATCCGCTCGCGCGCCGCCTTCTCGACGCTGGCCTCGTTGAGCGCGAAGGTGCGCCAGACGACGTCACCGTCATGGCTGACGGTGACGTCGATCGTCAGGCGGTGCTCGACGGCGTAGTCGCGGGCGACGACCGCGGCGATGACGTGGTCGACATCGTCGGCCTCGGCCTCCGCCAGGAACCCGACATGGCCGAGGTTGACGCCCAGCAGCGGGGTGGCGCTGCGATGGGTGATCTCCGCGGCGCGCAGGATCGTCCCGTCGCCGCCGACGACCACAGTCAGCTCACAGCCCGAGCCGGCGTCGTCGGGCGACGCGGTGACCTCGATCCCCGCACCCTCCGCGCCGGCGAGTCCGAGCTCGACGGCCTGGTCCGCCAGGAGTCGAACGCCCACGCCTTCCGCGGCGAGGCCCGCGCAGAGGGCCCGGGCGGTCTCCCGCGCCTCGGCGCGGCCGGTGTGGGCGAGCAGCAGCACGCGACGTCCGCCGGGCGCAGGAGCCCCGTCGGCACCGGGTTGCGGCGGCGTCTCGGTCATGGCTCCACCTTCTCATCGCCCGCCGACGCCGCAGCGCTGCCTCGCGCGACCTCGTCCGCGATCTCTCCCTCGGACAGGGTGGTGTCGCCGCGCCGGAGCCACAAGAAGAACTCCACATTGCCCGAGGGACCCGGCAACGGGCTGGTGGTCACGGCCCGCGCCCCCCAGCCTCGGTCCGTCGCGGCGGCCGCGACCGCCAGCACTGCCTCGGCCCGGAGATCGACGTCTCGGACGACGCCGCCTTTCCCCACCCGTTCCCTGCCGACCTCGAACTGGGGCTTGACCATCATCACCAGATCGCCGTCGGCTGACGCGACGCCCAGGAGAGCGTCTAGCACCTTGATCAGTGAGATGAAGGACAGGTCCCCGACGACGACGTCCACGCGCCCCCCGATGAGCTCGGGTGAGATGTCACGGATGTTCGTGCGGTCCCGGACCACGACCCGCTCGTCGGAGCGCAGGCTCCACGCCAGTTGGCCGTAGCCGACGTCCACCGCGACCACCTCGCGAGCATCGTGGCGCAGCAGCACATCGGTGAACCCGCCCGTGGACGCCCCGGCGTCCAGGCACCGCCTGCCGGCCACGACCAGCCCCAGCGGCTCGAACGCCGACAGTGCGCCGGTGAGCTTGTGGCCACCTCGGGAGACGAAGTCGGGACGTCCCGGATCGTCGGCCACCACGACCGCGGCGTCCGTGGTCACCCCCGTGGCCGGCTTGGCGGCACGCGCCCCTCCGACGGTGACGCGTCCGGCGGCGATGAGCTCGCTGGCGTGGTCGCGGCTGCGGGCCAGGCCCCGGCGCACCAGTTCGGCGTCGAGACGCAGTCTCCGGGGCACTCGGTCAGGCTTCCGGCTCGCCGCTGAGCGCCTGTCGGAGTCGACGATGTGCGTCCTCGAACACGTCCGCGTGCTCGCTCACCGGCCGTTGGTCGAGGCCGTCGAGCGAGGCGAGCGCCTCATCCACCGAGGCCACGCCGGTCCGGACCCGGTCACCCTCCGACGCGGGCTGGGGGTCGGACCCAGGCTGCGGGTCGGGCCCGAGATCCGAGTCGGAGCCGGGCTCGGCCTGGTCCTGGGACTCGTGGTCGGTCATGCCGGCGAGACTACCCGGCGACAGCGTCCTCCGAGGGCGGGGTGAGCCCGCTGAAGTCGACCGGGCTCCCCGTCGCGTCGAGATACTCCCAGCCCGCGACGGCGACCGCCGCCCACCAGTCGTCGACGTCACCGGAGCCGGTCACCACCAGCACGCCGTCCTCGACCTGGGCCGTCCAGCCGCTCGCGAACCAGCCGTCACCGGAGCGCTTCGGGGCCTTGTGGTGCCGATTGAGCCCGCGGAGGTCGGCCGAGATGTAGGTCGGCCGGTCGCGGGGCGGAGCCGACACCAGGTGTGAGACCTCGGTGACACCCGTGAGCACCAGCAGCGACGGCATCCCCGAGTCGTTGGCACCCGCGATGTCGGTGTCGAGCCGGTCGCCCACCATCAGCGGCCACTCGGCCCCGGTGCGCTCCTCGGTCTCGGCGAGCAGGGGTCGCGCGGGCTTGCCCGCCACCACGGGCTCCTTGCCGGAGAAGTCGCGTAGCAACGCGACGAACGCGCCATGCCCCGGCGCCACGCCGTAGGACACCGGCAGGGTCATGTCGGTGTTGGTCGCCACCCATGGCAGCCCGTCCTTGATGCGGTTGGCGGCGCGCATGATGTCGCTCCACACCACGTCGGGGCCATATCCGGTGACCAGGCTCACGACGTCGGCCTCGACGTCGGTCGTCGGGACCAGTCCCTTGGCCTTGAGAGCCTGCTCGAGACCGCGAGCCCCCAGCATGAGCACCACGGCGCCTTCTCCGTGCGCGTCGCGCAGCAGGTGGGCCGCGGCCTGAGCACTGGAGACCACCTCATCGGCGGTGACCGGGACGCCCGTCTCGGCGATGTGCGCGGCCACCTCATCCGGCGTTCGCGAGGCGTTGTTGGTGATGAAGGCGACGCGGATCCCGGCCTCCCTGGCCGCGGCGATCGCCTCGGCAGCGTGGGGAACCGCGTGGGCGCCGCGGTAGACGACCCCGTCGAGATCCAGCATGGCGACGTCGTGGTTGGCGGCGAGCGGCCGCTCCGTCGTACCCAGAACCATTGTCGAACCTCCATGACCCGTACGATGCTCCGATGGTTTCCAGCACCGCGGTTGCCGCTGCCTATCTGGCCGCGCCGCTTCGCTGGGAACCCTTCACGGCCCTGATGCTCGCGCCCCATCGGCTGGGTGCGCCAGAGTCGGCCCGCGCTTTCTCGCGACCATACCGTGACGTGGCGGACCGTCTCGCCAGTTGGCAGCGGCGCGGGATGGTCCGCGCCGACAGCGCAGAGGCGGTCTATCTGCACGAGTACAGCCAGGACGGCCTCTCGGTGCACGGACTCGTCGGTCTGCTCGACCTCACCCGCCGGAGCGACCGCCCGGAGGAACGGGCCTTGTTCCCGCACGAGGGGGTGTACCCGCGCCAGGTCACCCAGCTTGCGGAGCGGATGGGGAAGATGCGGGTCAACCCCGCGCCGATCCTGCTGGTCCATCGCGGCCCCGCGACGGTCCGCGCCCTGGTCGCCCGGGTCCGAGCGACCGCTCCGACCTTCGCCTTCGAAGACATGGCGGGGCAGTCTCACCGCATCTGGGCTATTCGCGACGAGGAGACACTGGCCGGGATCCAGGGCGGCCTCGCCGACAGCCGCCCGGTGATCGCCGACGGTCACCATCGGTACGCCGCATATCTGCGCCTCCAGGAGCGTTACCCGGGCACCGGCTGGGACCGGGGGCTGGCGATGGTTGTCGACCAGGACGACACGCCGCTGCACCTCGGGGCAATCCACCGGGTGCTGCCGGACACCGGCCTCGACATGCTCGGCGAGGTCGTGGCACGGAGCGGACACTCCCTGCTCCCAGCGAGTGAGGCGGAGGCACTCCAGGCGCTCGGTCCGAACAGCCTCGTCGTCACCGACGGCGGTAGCTGGTCGACGCTCCACCTCCGGCACAGCGACCGCCGATCGGCCGTGGAGGTCCTGCACGACGAGATCCTCACGCTGCTCCCCGAGCGCTCTCGCCGAGTGGGCTATCACCACTCCCTCGCCGAGGCCCTCGACGCGGCGCGACACCGCCGAGACCTTGCGGTCGTGATGCCGGCGGTGGACCTCGACCAGGTACGCCGCACGGTCGGCCGGTCGCTCCTGCTTCCGGAGAAGGCCACGTCCTTCCAACCGAAGCCGACCATGGGCGTCCTCATGCGCCGGCTCGACGGATGATCCGACCCGAGCGGACCTCGACCTCGACCATCGACTGAACTCCTGCGCCACGCCGGAAGAACCGCCGCCGGAGCGCTCCGTTGACCTCGATCACGTCGCCCGGGCGCCAGCTCATCGCGCTGCGCCGAGGTCGTGCGGCCCAGGCGACGCAGTCGACAGCGTCGACCCTGACCCGGTGTCCGGCCGGACGATCCACGATCACCCGAAAGGATGACAAGACGTCGCCACTGGGCAGGACCCGCTCCTCCGCTGCCGCCGAGAGCCGCCCGACGAGCCTCACCTCGTTGGCGTTCGACTCGCCGGATCCGGTCCGTTCGGCAGTCTTCTGTGCCGCCGGCTTCTGTTCGGCAGTCTTCGACATGTGCCTCACCTCCGCGCACGACGATGACACTGCACACCGACATCGCCACGGGCCCTGTTGATAACCCGGGGTGGACCGACGCCTGTGGAAAATCACGAGGTGCCCATCCGGCGCGAGGTCGCCTGAAATGCCGCGGAGCGGGCCACCTTGTTGGGGTGGCCCGCTCCGGGTGAGGGGTGTTCGGCGGCGTCCTACTCTCCCACAGCCTCTCGGTTGCAGTACCATCGGCGCTGTCTGGCTTAACTTCCGGGTTCGGGATGGGTCCGGGTGTTTCCCTGACGCTGTGGCCGCCGTAACTCTTGTTCACTTATTTGTGAGGTTCTTTGGGGTGCCCGGGTTTTGTGTGCTCGGGCGTGTGTTGTGTTGGGTGTTGTGATTTGTTGATGGTGGACGCGAGACATCGTTTGATGGTTTGTCTTGAGGGTTTGTTGGGTGTGTTGGCGTGTGGGGCAAGCCCTCGGCCTATTAGTACCGGTCGGCTGGGCATTGCTGCTGTACACCTCCGGCCTATCAACCCCATGGTCTGTGGGGGGCCTTAACCCATTGTTGGGTGGGAAACCTTATCTTGAAATGTGCTTCCCGCTTAGATGCGTTCAGCGGTTATCACGTCCGAACGTAGCCAACCAGCCATGCACCTGGCGGTACAACTGGCACACCAGAGGTTCGTCCATCCCGGTCCTCTCGTACTAGGGACAGGTTTTCTCAAGTTTCCTACGCGCGCGGCGGATAGGGACCGAACTGTCTCACGACGTTCTAAACCCAGCTCGCGTGCCGCTTTAATGGGCGAACAGCCCAACCCTTGGGACCTACTCCAGCCCCAGGATGCGACGAGCCGACATCGAGGTGCCAAACCATCCCGTCGATATGGACTCTTGGGGAAGATCAGCCTGTTATCCCCGGGGTACCTTTTATCCGTTGAGCGACCACGCTTCCACATGCCGTGGCCGGATCACTAGTTCCGACTTTCGTCCCTGTTCGACATGCCTGTCTCACAGTCAAGCTCCCTTGTGCACTTACACTCGACACCTGATTGCCAACCAGGCTGAGGGAACCTTTGAGCGCCTCCGTTACTCTTTAGGAGGCAACCGCCCCAGTTAAACTACCCATCAGGCACTGTCCCTGATCCAGATCATGGACCTAGGTTAGATATCTAGTACGACCAGAGTGGTATTTCAACGTCGACTCCACCCACACTGGCGTGTGGACTTCACAGTCTCCCACCTATCCTACACAAACCGAACCAAACACCAATACCAAACTATAGTAAAGGTCCCGGGGTCTTTCCGTCCTGCCGCGCGTAACGAGCATCTTTACTCGTACTGCAATTTCGCCGAGTCCATGGTTGAGACAGCGCCCAAGTCGTTACTCCATTCGTGCAGGTCGGAACTTACCCGACAAGGAATTTCGCTACCTTAGGATGGTTATAGTTACCACCGCCGTTTACTGGGGCTTAAATTCTCAGCTTCACCACAACGAGTTGTGGCTGACCGGTCCTCTTAACCTTCCAGCACCGGGCAGGAGTCAGTCCGTATACATCGTCTTACAACTTCGCACGGACCTGTGTTTTTAGTAAACAGTCGCTTGGGCCTGGTCTCTGCGACCCTCCCCGCTTCCCCCAGCATGTGGGTTCACGGATCGGGTCCCCCTTCTCCCGAAGTTACGGGGGCATTTTGCCGAGTTCCTTAACCATGGTTCACTCGATCGCCTTGGTATTCTCTACCTGATCACCTGAGTCGGTTTGGGGTACGGGCGGCGCATAGCTCGCTAGAGGTTTTTCTCGACAGCATAGGATCACCCACTACACCATAGTGGCTCCCCATCACATCTCAGACTCACCCACTCAAGGGCTGGTGCCCGGATTTACCTAGACACCGTCCTACCTGCTTGGCCACGGACAACCATCGCCGTGGTTGGGCTACCTTCCTGCGTCACCCCATCGCTTGACTACTACCCGATCGGATCCCACGCTCCACCACACCCCCACCGGCCCCTCGAAAGGAACCGGCGGTAATGGTACGGCTTCGGGTGGTTAGCATCACGGACCTCGTCATGGGCGCTACATTGCCGGTACGGGAATATCAACCCGTTGTCCATCGACTACGCCTGTCGGCCTCGCCTTAGGTCCCGACTTACCCAGGGCAGATTAGCTTGACCCTGGAACCCTTGATCAATCGGCGCACGGGTTTCTCACCCGTGATTCGCTACTCATGCCTGCATTCTCACTCGTGACGCATCCACCACTCGATCACTCGGCGGCTTCACACGCGACACGACGCTCCCCTACCCACCCACACACAACCCATTACGGGCCACCACCCTTCGATGGTGCATGTGAGTGCCATAGCTTCGGCGGATGACTTGAGCCCCGCTACATTGTCGGCGCGGAATCACTTGACCAGTGAGCTATTACGCACTCTTTCAAGGGTGGCTGCTTCCAAGCCAACCTCCTGGTTGTCACTGCGACTCCACATCCTTTTCCACTTAGTCACCGCTTAGGGGCCTTAGCTGATGGTCTGGGCTGTTTCCCTCTCGACTACGAAGCTTATCCCCCGCAGTCTCACTGCCACGCTCTCACGCCACGGCATTCGGAGTTTGGCTAACGTCAGTAACCTGGTCGGGCCCATCGGCTATCCAGTGCTCTACCTCCGCGGCGAAACACGCAACGCTGCACCTAAATGCATTTCGGGGAGAACCAGCTATCACGGAGTTTGATTGGCCTTTCACCCCTATCCACAGGTCATCCCCTCCATTTTCAACTGAAGTGGGTTCGGTCCTCCACGACGTCTTACCGTCGCTTCAACCTGCCCATGGATAGATCACTCCGCTTCGGGTCTTGATCATGCTACTACACCACCTAAATGGCTCCGCCCTGTTAGGACTCGCTTTCGCTACGGCTACCCCACACGGGTTAACCTCGCAACACAACGCAAACTCGCAGGCTCATTCTTCAAAAGGCACGCCATCACACAACACCCCAAAAAGGCATCATGCTGTGACGGATTGTAGGCACACGGTTTCAGGTACTCTTTCACTCCCCGCCAGGGGTACTTTTCACCTTTCCCTCACGGTACTAGTCCGCTATCGGTCATCAAGGAGTATTTAGGCTTAACGGGTGGTCCCGCCAGATTCACACAGAATAATTGGGTTCCGTGCTACTTGGGAACAACATCACACAGCCATGAGCTTACGCGTACGGGACTCTCACCCTCTCCGGCACCGCGTTCCAACGGACTTCAACCTCACCCATGGTTTCTCACTGCGCACCACACCGGCAGATGTGATAAAACGCCGTCCCACAACCCCACACACACAACCCCTGCCGAGTCTCACATGTGCATGGTTTAGCCTCATCCGCTTTCGCTCGCCACTACTCACGGAATCACAATTGTTTTCTCTTCCTACCGGTACTGAGATGTTTCACTTCCCGGCGTTCCCTCCACACACCCTATACATTCAGGTGCAGGTAACACCACATGACTGGTGCTAGGTTTCCCCATTCGGACACCCCCGGATCACAGCTCGGTTGCCAACTCCCCAGGGCTTATCGCAGGCTCCTACGTCCTTCATCGGCTCTTGATGCCAAGGCATCCACCATGTGCCCTTCATAGCTTGCCACACAAACCAACACAACCAACAAACAAACCACAAACAAACAACAGTCTGTCGATCGAATCAGATTCAAACAAAAACCAAGACAAAAACTACAAAGATGCTCGCGTCCACTATCCACAAATCAAACACCACACCCACACCCGAACCACCCCCACCAGGGAAGCAGACCGGACCGGGCACCAAGAAACCAACCCCACCCCCCAAGAAAGGGGACTCGGGTCTGATTCCTCAGAACCCCAACAGCGTGCCACCCCCCACCCACCCCCAACCGGGGCAGACAAAAGGACGCGAGACCACCCAACAGGCAGGCCCCACGGTCGACGACTCCACTAGCGAACACCACCCACAACCCACACACCATATGCAGGAAATTACGCGAGAATCGGTGCTCCTTAGAAAGGAGGTGATCCAGCCGCACCTTCCGGTACGGCTACCTTGTTACGACTTCGTCCCAATCGCCAGCCCCACCTTCGACCACTCCCCCCCTTACGGGTTGGGCCATGGGCTTCGGGTGTTGCCGACTTTCGTGACGTGACGGGCGGTGTGTACAAGGCCCGGGAACGTATTCACCGCAGCGTTGCTGATCTGCGATTACTAGCGACTCCGACTTCATGGGGTCGAGTTGCAGACCCCAATCCGAACTGAGACCGGCTTTTTGGGATTCGCTCCCCCTCACGGGATCGCAGCCCTCTGTACCGGCCATTGTAGCATGCGTGAAGCCCTGGACATAAGGGGCATGATGACTTGACGTCATCCCCACCTTCCTCCGAGTTGACCCCGGCAGTCTCGCATGAGTCCCCACCACCCCCAAAGGAGCGTGCTGGCAACATGCGACAAGGGTTGCGCTCGTTGCGGGACTTAACCCAACATCTCACGACACGAGCTGACGACAGCCATGCACCACCTGTACAGAACCCTTACGGACCCCCCATCTCTGGAGGTAAATCCTGTATGTCAAACCCAGGTAAGGTTCTTCGCGTTGCATCGAATTAATCCGCATGCTCCGCCGCTTGTGCGGGCCCCCGTCAATTCCTTTGAGTTTTAGCCTTGCGGCCGTACTCCCCAGGCGGGGCGCTTAATGCGTTAGCTACGGCACGGAACCCATGGAGTGGACCCCACACCTAGCGCCCAACGTTTACGGTGTGGACTACCAGGGTATCTAATCCTGTTCGCTCCCCACACTTTCGCTCCTCAGCGTCAGGACATTCCCAGAGAACCGCCTTCGCCACCGGTGTTCCTCCTGATATCTGCGCATTTCACCGCTACACCAGGAATTCCGTTCTCCCCTGAATACCTCTAGTCTGCCCGTATCGAAAGCAAGCCACCAGTTAAGCTGGGGGTTTTCACTCCCGACGCGACAAACCGCCTACGAGCCCTTTACGCCCAATAATTCCGGACAACGCTCGCACCCTACGTATTACCGCGGCTGCTGGCACGTAGTTGGCCGGTGCTTCTTCTCCACCTACCGTCACCCACCCAAAGGCAGACTTCGTCAATGGTGAAAGAGGTTTACAACCCGAAGGCCGTCATCCCTCACGCGGCGTTGCTGGATCAGGCTTCCGCCCATTGTCCAATATTCCCCACTGCTGCCTCCCGTAGGAGTCTGGGCCGTGTCTCAGTCCCAGTGTGACCGGTCACCCTCTCAGGCCGGCTACCCGTCAAAGCCATGGTAGGCCATTACCCCACCATCAAGCTGATAGGCCGCGAGCACATCCCCCACCAAAACTCTTTCCACACAAACCCATGCGAACCTGTGTAAATATCCGGTATTAATCTCAGTTTCCCAAGGCTATCCCGAAGTGAAGGGCAGATTACTCACGTGTTACTCACCCGTTCGCCGCTCGAGTACCCCCAAAAGGGCCTTTCCGCTCGACTTGCATGTGTTAAGCACGCCGCCAGCGTTCGTCCTGAGCCAGGATCAAACTCTCCATCGAAAAACAATGAAAAACAAAAC
This sequence comes from uncultured Actinomycetota bacterium, assembly GCA_963767345.1. Lineage (GTDB taxonomy): Bacteria > Actinomycetota > Actinomycetes > Propionibacteriales > Nocardioidaceae > Nocardioides. The sequence goes on along the minus strand of CAVYDO010000002.1, from coordinate 116,046 downwards.
CCGACAAGAACAAAAACCGACAAAAAAACGATTCCATGTCCAAATCAAAACAACCCAACCATCCCAAAAGATGACAAGGCAAACAAACTAATTCATCGACGACACACTGTTGAGTTCTCAAAAATCAGACGCGCGCGATCCCGTGTCTCGAATGGAGACCGTGGAAGGGGCAACAGATGAAAACTTACCGGTTTGCTCGATGCGAGTCAACTCGATAGCTCTCGGTGTCACTCCGCTGGGCGGGGCAACGAGGAAGAACAGTAGACAGGTCGTCGGCGCCGTGCAAATCGGGATGACCGCGTGTCCTCGGGAACGCTCCCTCGGTGGCCGGAGGGGCGGCGTCGCACCCTCCTCCGGCGGTACGCTCCGGCAGGTCACCGCTCTGTTCCGGGCTGTCGACGGGGCCGGCTGCGCGGCGCTCGCCGGGCGGTAGTCCGAGACCGTCTCCTCCCCAGCGAGCCAGAACCTCCAGGGTCGCTCGGCCGCCGCGCGAAGTCCGACTCGCGGACCCGTCCTCACCGCTCCTGCAGGCGGGGGGGCCGCCGCCAGGCTCAACGACACCGGACCCGACGTAAGGGAGGCACCGTCGAGCTCGCGGCCGACGTCGAGTGCCCGACACAGCCGTGCCGGTCCGCGCGCGAGGTCACGATCGGGCCCCGTGCGGCGCGATCGGGCCAGGTCGATGCCGTCGACCACCTGCCCGGCGCGCAGCAGGACCGCACGCGCCGCGCCCACCGGCCCGCAGACCACATTGGCGCAGTAGTGCATCCCGTAGACGAAGTAGCAGTACAGGTGCCCGGGTGGGCCGAACATGGTGGCGTTGCGGGCCGTGAGCCCTCGGTAGGCGTGCGAGCCAGGGTCCTCCTCGCCGGCGTACGCCTCCACCTCGGTGATGCGCACGGCCACCCGGCCGTGACGCAAGGTGGCGCCGAGGATGCGCGGTGCCGCCTCCAGCACCGGGCCCGACAGCACCGCGTCGAGGTCAGCCGAGCCGGTCACGCTGGTGGTCCACGGCGCGACCGAGCTCGGTGAGCTGCTCGCGCACTCGCACCGGCGCCGTGCCGCCCCGACCGTCACGAGCCGCAACCGACCCTTCCGCCGTGAGCACCCGTCGTACCTCCGGCGTGAGGTGTGGAGAGATCTCCGCGAGCTCGTCGTCGGAGAGGTCGGCGAGCTCGGTGCCCGCGGCCTCGCAACGGCGTACGCAGGCCCCCGCGAGCTCGTGGGCCTCGCGGAAGGGCACACCCTCGCGGACCAGCCATTCGGCGACATCCGTCGCCAGCGAGAAGCCGGCTGGAGCCAGCCGCGCCATCCGGGCACCGTCGAAGGTCAACGTGGCCACCAGGCCCGTCACCGCCGGCAACAGCACCTCGAGCGTGTCGATGCTGTCGAAGACCGGCTCCTTGTCCTCCTGCAGGTCGCGGTTGTAGGCGAGCGGCAGACCCTTGAGGGTTGCCAGCAGACCGGTGAGGTTGCCGATCAGCCGGCCGGCCTTGCCACGGGCGAGCTCGGGGATGTCGGGATTCTTCTTCTGCGGCATGATGCTCGACCCGGTCGACCATGAGTCGTGGAGCCGCGCGAAGCCGAACTCGTGGGTCGACCAGACGATCACGTCCTCCGACAGCCGGCTCAGGTCGACGCCGATCTGCGCGGCGACGAAGGCGAACTCGGCGGCGAAGTCGCGGGCCGCCGTGCCGTCGATCGAGTTGGGCGCCGAGCCCGCGAACCCGAGGTCACGCGCGACCGACTCCGGGTCGAGACCCAGGCTGGAGCCGGCCAGGGCGCCCGAGCCGTACGGCGAGAGCGCAGCGGTGCGGCGCCGCCAGTCGGCCAGCCTGTCCACGTCGCGCAGCAGCGGCCATGCGTGCGCGAGCAGGTGATGGGCGAGCAGCACCGGCTGGGCGTGCTGCAGGTGCGTGCGCCCGGGCATGATCACGTCGAGATGTGCCCGGGCCTGCTGGGCGAGGGCATCGACGAGGGCGAGCAGCTGCCGGGCGATCGTGACCGCGTGATCGAGCAGGAAGGCCCGTAGCAGGGTGGCGATCTGGTCGTTCCGCGACCGGCCGGCCCGGAGCCGGCCGCCGATGTCCGCCCCGACCTCCTCGAGCAGCAACCGCTCCAGGGCCCCGTGCACGTCCTCGTCGCCGAGGTCGGGCCGCAGCTCCCCGGCGTCGTACCGCTCGCCCAGGAGATCGAGGCCTCGATGGATCTCGGCCTCGTGCTCGGCGCTCAGCAGGCCGGCCGTGCCCAGCGCCCGGGCGTGCGCGTGCGAGCCGGCCAGGTCGTAGGGCGTCAGCCTCCAGTCGAAGTGGGTGGAGCGGGAGAGCGCCTCGAGCTCCGGCGACGGCCCGCTCGCGAAGCGACCACCCCACAGCGCACCCTGGTTGGTGGCACCGGCGGCCGGGCCGTTCTCGGTCATGCTTCTCCTCCAGGAGCCTGGCTGGCGGCTGTCGATTCAGTGATGGTGACCGGTGACTCCGGCATCCTCTCGAGCTCGCGTGTCATGGGCTCTTGCTATCAGGCGCCGCGAGGGCGACGAAACGGGCGGCGAGTGCGGCGCCGCCGTCGGGCTGACGGCCGATGACGAGAACGGTGTCGTCACCGGCGATGGTGCCGAGGACGTCACCCAGCTCTGCCTTGTCGAACGCGGAGGCGAGGAACTGCGCGGCGCCCGGCGGCGTACGCAGGACGACGAGGTTGGCGCTGGCCTCGGCGCTCACCAGGAGCTCGCCGCAGAGGCGCGAGAGTCGGTGGGCGGCGGCCACGGTCTCATGGGGAGCGGTGGGCGTGCGGTCACCGCCCTCGGCCGGCACGGCGTACACCAGGGCCCCGGACACCGCCCGAACCTTGACCGCGTCGAGCTCGACGAGATCGCGACTCAACGTGGCCTGGGTGACCTGTACCCCCTGCGACGCGAGCAGCTCGGCCAGCTCGGACTGCGAGCGGACCTCGTGGGTGTTGACGAGCTCGATGATCCGCTGATGTCTCGCGTTCTTGGTGGGCGGCGACTGCGCACCCTCGCTCACGCGAGATCACCGCTCTCCGACCCGCGAGCCAGGAGCCAGCCGATGATCGCCTTCTGCGCGTGCCGGCGGTTCTCGGCCTCGTCCCACACGACGCTGCGCGGTCCGTCGATGACCGACGCCTCGATCTCCTTGCCGCGGTAGGCGGGCAGGCAGTGCATCACGATGGCGTCGGCAGGTGCTCGGGCGAGCAGCTCCTCGGTCAGCGCGTACGGCGCGAAGACGCGCTGGCGGTCGGTGGCCTCCTCCTCCTTGCCCATGGACACCCAGGTGTCGGTCACGAGCACGTCCGCGCCGTCGACCGCCTCCTGTGGCGACTCGACGATCGCGACGGACCCGCCGGTGTCGGCGGCGATGTCGGTGGCGCGCTGTTGCATGGCCGTGGAAGGGAGGTAGTCCGATGGACCGCAGACCCGCACATGCATGCCAGCGGTCGCCCCCGCCAGCAGCCAGGAGTTGCCCATGTTGCAGGCGGCGTCGCCGAGGAAGGCGACGGTGCGACCTGCGAGTGAGCCCTTGTGCTCCCGCACGGTGAGCAGGTCGGCCAGAAGCTGGCAGGGATGGAAGTCGTCGGTGAGGGCGTTGACGACGGGGACTCCCGCGCACTCGGCCATCTGCACGAGGTCGTCCTGCGCATAGGTGCGCCAGACGATCATCGACACCTGCCGTCCGAGCACCCTGGCGACGTCGGCCACCGACTCGCGGACACCGATCTCGGCAAGGTGTCCGTCGACCTGCATCGGGTAGCCGCCGAGCTCGGCGACCGCCGCGGCGAACGACACCTGGGTGCGCAAGGTGTGCTTGTCGTAGATGCAGGCGACCGTACGAGGACCCTGGAGCGGCTTGAAGTCGTACGGCGCGGCCTTGAGCTGCATGGCCAGTGCCAGGACGTCCGCCTGCTCGTCGGGGCTCAGGTCGTCGTCGGCGAGGAAGTGCCTGATGCTGGGCCCGGCGGTGCGCTTCTCGGTGATCGTCTCGGTGCTCATTGGGTCGCTCCCGTCCGTGCGGCGTAGGCGCGGTCCAGGATGCCTGGCCACGCCCTGATCAGTGCGCCGACCTCCGCGTCGCCGACGACAAGAGGGGGCGCCAGCCGGATCGTGTCGGGCGTGGGGTTGTTGACGATGAACCCGGCGGCGAGCGCGGCCGCGGCGACGTCGGCCGACACCGGCTCGGAGAGTCCGACACCGAGGAGCAGGCCGCTCCCCCGGACCTCGGTGACGCGGTCGTCCTCGGCCAGGCCGGTCGCCAGGTCGTGGCCCCTCTTGCTGGCGTTGTCGAGGAGCCCGTCGGACTCGATGACGTCGAGGACGGCGAGGGCGGCCGCACACGCGACCGGGTTGCCGCCGAAGGTGGTGCCGTGCTGGCCGGGTCCGAGCAGTGCGGCCGCCGAGCCGAAGCCGACGCAGGCCCCGATCGGGATGCCCCCGCCGAGGCCCTTGGCGAGGGTGATCACGTCGGGGGTGACGTCGGGCGCGGTGTCACTGGCGAGCCAGTGACCGGTGCGGCCGATGCCGGTCTGCACCTCGTCGAGCCAGAGCAGGGCACCCACCCGGGTGGTGACCTCGCGCGCGGCGGTCAGATAGCCGTCGGGGGGCACCACGACGCCGGCCTCGCCCTGGATCGGCTCGAGCACCACGGCCGCGGTGTCGTCGGTGACGGCCGAGGCGAGGGCGTCGACGTCGCCGTACGAAACGAAGGTCACGTGTCCGGGCAGCGGCTCGAACGGCTCGCGATAGGCCGGCTTCGAGGTCAGCGCGAGCGCTCCCATCGTGCGTCCGTGGAAGCCGCCCTCGGCCGCGACGAGATGGGTCCGGCCGGTGCGCCGGGTCAGCTTGAGGGCCGCCTCGTTGGCCTCGGCGCCGGAGTTGGCGAAGAAGACCCGGCCACCCTCGCCCGCGCCCGTCAGCGCGAGTAGTCGCTCGGCCAGCCGGATCTGGGGCTCGGTGGCGAAGAAGTTGGAGACGTGGCCGAGGGTCTGCAGCTGCGACGTCACGGCCTCGACGAGTCGTGGGTGCGCGTGGCCGAGGGAGTTGACCGCGATGCCGCCGAGGAAGTCGACGTACTCCTTGCCGTCCGCATCCCAGACCCGGGCACCCTCGCCGCGAGTGAGCACCAGCTTGGGTGCCCCGAACGTGTTCATCAGCGCGCCGGCGTACCGGTCGCTCCACGCCTCACTCTGGTTCATACGTCCTCCTGGCTCCGGATCTTGGTCTCGATGCCGGGGATCACCTGGGTGCCGACGCCCTCGTCGGTGAACAGCTCGAGCAGCACGGCGTGCGGCTCCCGGCCGTCGACGACGGTGGCCCGGGCCACGCCCTGGGTGACGGCCTGGTGGCAGGCCTGCATCTTGGGGACCATCCCCGCCTCGAGGGCCGGCATCAGCTCCGCCAATTCCTCCGGCGCGATCTCCTTGATCAGGCTGCCCTTGTCCGGCCAGTTGCCGTAGAGGCCCTCGACGTCGGTGAGGACCAGTAGCTTCTCGGCGCCCAGCGCGACCGCGAGTGCCGCGGCGGCGGTGTCGGCATTGACGTTGTGCACCTGGCCGAAGTCGTCGGGGGCGACGCTCGAGACGACCGGAATCCGGCCCGCCTCGATCAGGTCGAGCACCGCCTCCGGGCGTACGTCGCTCACCTCGCCGACCAGGCCGAGGTCGACCTCCTCACCATCGACGACGGTGTTCGTCGGCTTGGCGGTGAAGAGACCGGCGTCCTCACCGGACAGTCCGACCGCCAGCGGGCCGTGCTGGTTGATGAGCCCGACGAGCTCGCGCTGCACCTGTCCGACGAGCACCATCCGGACGACGTCCATGGCCTCGGGCGTCGTCACCCGCAGCCCGCCGCGGAACTCCGACTCGATGCCGAGCCGGTCGAGCATCCGGGAGATCTGTGGCCCGCCACCGTGCACGACCACGGGCTTGAAGCCGGCGAACCGCAGGAAGGCGATGTCCTCCGCGAACGCTCGCTTGAGGGCGTCGTCGGTCATGGCGTTGCCGCCGTACTTCACCACGACGATCTTGCCGTGGTAGGCCTTCAGCCAGGGCAGTGCCCCGGCGAGGACCTCGGCCCTCGAGTTGGCCGGAGAGATCGGTGTCGTCATGAGCTGTAGGCGCTGTTCTCGTGGACGTAGGCGTGGGTGAGGTCGTTGGTCCAGACCGTCGCTCGGGCATCTCCGGACTTGAGGTCGACGGTGACGGTGACCTCTCGACCCTTGAGGTCGACTGTCGCCGGATCGGCGGAGGGGGTCGACTGCCGGCAGACCCACACACCGTTCATCGCGACGTCGAGGTCGGCCGGGTCGAAGGCCGCCCGGGTGGTGCCGATCGAGGCGAGCACCCGGCCCCAGTTGGGGTCGTTGCCGAAGACCGCCGCCTTGAAGAGGTTGCTCCGCGCGATGCTGCGAGCGACCTCGACGGCGTCGTCCTCGCTTGCCGCGTTGAGCGCCGTGATGGCGATCTCGTGGTCGGCGCCCTCGGCGTCTGCGAGCAGCTGCATCGCGAGGTCGGTGCAGGCACGGGTGAGCGCGTCGGTCAGGTCGGGCAGCGACGGGGTGATGCCGGAGGCTCCGCCGGCCATGACGAGCACGGTGTCGTTGGTCGACATGCAGCCGTCGGAGTCGAGCCGGTCGAAGGAGACCCGGGTGGCCGCGCGGAGCGCGGAGTCGAGGTCTCCAGGGGTGGCGACGGCGTCGGTGGTGAGTACGACGAGCATCGTGGCGAGCTGTGGTGCGAGCATGCCGGCACCCTTTGCCATCCCGCCGACGGACCACCCGGCGCCCTCGACATGCACCTGCTTGCTCACCGAGTCGGTGGTCATGATCGCCTCGGCCGCCGCCTGACCGCCGGCGGCGTCCAGTCCGCCGTACGCCGCGTCGACGCCGTCGAGCAGGGCGCCGCGGTCGTTGGCGAGGCCGATGAGACCGGTCGAGCAGACCACGACGTCGACGGCGCCGATGTCGAGCCGATCCGCCACTCGCTCGGCCACGGCATGGGTGGTCTGGAAGCCGTCGGGACCGGTGTAGCAGTTGGCGCCGCCCGAGTTGAGGACGACGGCGCGGACGACGCCGTCGGTGACGACCTGCTCGCTCCACAGCACGGGGTTGGCCTTGCAGCGGTTGGCGGTGAAGACCGCGGCCGCGGCGTACTCGGGCCCGTCGTTGACCACGAGGGCGAGGTCCTTGGCGCCCGTGCTCTTCAGGCCGGCGGCGACGCCGGCCGCCCGGAAGCCCTTGGGGCTGGTGACGCTCATGGCGCGACTCCGATGCTGCTCAGGCCGAGGGTCTCGTCGAGGCCCAATGCGAGGTTCATGCTCTGGACGGCACCGCCGGCGGTGCCCTTGGTGAGGTTGTCGATCGCTGCGACGGCCACGAGTCGACCTGCCGCCTCGTCGACCGTCACCTGCACGTGCACGGCGTTGGAGCCGGCGACCGACTGGGTCGCCGGCCAGCGGCCGGGCGGCAGCAGGTGCACGAACGGCTCGTCGGCGTAGGCCTTCGCGTATACCTCGTAGGCCGTGTCCGCATCGGGAGTGCCGTCGGCACCCGCACGCAGCCCCGCAGAGCAGGTCGCCAGGATCCCCCGCGGCATCGGCGCCAGCAGCGGGGTGAAGCTCACCCGCACGTCGGAGTCGGTGAGGGCGGCGAGGTTCTGCCGGATCTCCGGGGTGTGCCGATGGCCGCCGCCCACGCCGTACGCCGTCATCGAGCCCATCACCTCGCTGCCGAGCAGGTGGGGCTTTGCGGCCTTTCCTGCGCCCGAGGTGCCGCTCGCGGCAACCACGACGACGTCGGTCTCGACCAGCCCGCCCGCGATCGCCGGGGCGAGGGCGAGCGTCGAGACGGTCGGGTAGCACCCGGGCACCGCGATGCGGCGTACGTCGCGGAGCAGGTCGCGCTGGCCGGGGAGCTCGGGCAGTCCATAGGGCCAGGTGCCGGCGTGCTCTGAGCCGTAGAAGGCGGTCCACTCCACGGCGTCGCGCAGGCGGAAGTCGGCGCCGCAGTCGATGACGAGGACCTCCTCCCCCAACTGCTCCGCGATCGCGGCGGACTGGCCGTGCGGCAGGGCGAGGAAGACGACGTCGTGCCCGGCGAGCTCGGGGACCGTCGTCGGGGCCAGCACCCGATCGGCGAGTGGCACCAGGTGCGGCTGCAGGTCGCCGAGTCGTTCGCCGGCGTTGGCTCCTGCGGTCAGGGCGCCGACGCGCACTGCAGGGTGGCCGACCAGGAGGCGCAGCAGCTCACCGCCGGCGTATCCGCTCGCACCCGCCACCGCCACCGCATAACTCTTCGTCACGATGCATGACTATACAGGAGGCTGCATCACTATTAGCAATGGCTCCCTACCCGTCTCTGGCTATCGTGGCAGGCATGGCGCGTCTCGAACACTCCCGCTACCTAGACCACCTCCGCACCGAGTCCGGTCGCTTCCGCGACGTGCTCGCCGACTGCCCGCCCGACGCCCAGGTGCCGGCGTGCCCCGACTGGCGCGCTGCCGATCTTCTCTGGCACCTGACGCACGTCCAGGATTTCTGGGCGTTCGTGGTCACGAACCGCCCCGAGCCCCCCAAGGCGCATATCGACCCCGACCGCCCGACGTCGTACGGCGAGCTGCTGGCGCTCTTCGACGACCGCTCGGCCGCCCTGGTCGACGCACTCGCGACCGCCGACCCGGCCGAGGGCGCCTGGTCGTGGGCGCCTGAGCAGACGGTCGGGTTCACCTTCCGCCGCCAGGCGCTGGAGGCGATGATCCACCGGGTCGACGCCGAGCAGGTGGCGGGCGTGGAAAGCACGCTGCCGCTCGACCTGGCCGCGGACGGTGTCCACGAGATGCTGGCGGTGATGTTCGCGGGCTGCCCGCCGTGGGGTGACTTCTCACCGCTCCCCCACTACCTGCGCATCGACATCACCGACACCGACGAGTCCGTGTGGGTGCAGCTCGGCCGCTTCAGCGGCGTCGACCCGGAGGACGAGGTCCGCTACGACGAGGAGGACATCGACGTCGTCGACGACCCGGGCCAGGAGCCCGACGGCGTCATCGCGGGCGAGGCCGCCGCACTGGTCAAGAGGCTGTGGCGCCGCGGCGACGGAGCCGGGCTCAAGGCCACTGGCGACCTCTCCATGGTCGACCGCTTCCGGGAGATCGTGAACAAGCCGATCAACTGACCCGGCTCTGATTGTCCCGGCCGAGCGCCGACCCGGCGCTGGTTGTCCTTCCGCGGGTTTCGACCCGCGCTGTTTGTCCTTCCGCGGGTTCGACCCGGCGCTGTTTGTCCTTCCGAAGTGCAATCTGCGCCGGGTCGACGGCCTCCGCAGAGGGCAATTCGCGCCGGGTCGACGGTCTCCAGAGGGCAACTTGCGACGGGTCAGCGTTGGGTGGCGCCGTACCGCTCCGCCGCGAGGGCGACGGCGGCGTCGCGAGCCGCGGAGACCTCGGCCTCGGTGAGGGTGCGGTCGGGGGCGCGGAAGCGTAGGGCGAAGGCGAGGGACTTCCTGCCCTCGCCGACCTGGGCGCCGGTGTAGACGTCGAAGAGCCGGATCGACTCCAGCAGGTCGCCGGCCCCCTCGCGGAGCGCCGTCTCCACGTCGGCGGCGGCGACGGAGGCGTCGACCAGGAGGGCGACGTCCTCCTTCGCCACAGGCTGGACCGAGAACAGCTGTGCCGAGCGAAGGTGGACGGATCGCTCGATCAGGACGTCGAGGTCGACCTCGGCGGCTACCGACCGGGCCGGGATGCCGACCGCCGAACACACCCGCGGGTGCAACTCGCCCGCGTGGCCGACGACGGCGTCGCCGAGTCGGAGCTCGGCGCAACGTCCGGGGTGCCAGGGTGCGAGCGCGGTCTGCCGGGCCGCCAGGGTCAGGCCCAGCGAGCCGGCCACGGCCTGGACGGCGGCGACGGCGTCGGCCCAGGTGACCGGGCGCCCGTCGCCCCACCAGCCGGCCTGGTCGGCGTCTCCCACGGCCACGAGGCCGAGATGCAGCGGCTGGGCCGGCAGCGCCTTCTCCAGCGCGACGAGCTCCTCGTCGGTCGGGCGGCGGTCGACGAGGAGGATCGGTGCGGGCTCGTCGCCCCTGTGCAACGTGACGGTCGCGGTCTCGAAGATGCCGAACGACGATGCGCCGTAGCCGACGTTGCGCGCCGCGGTGCGGAGCAGACCGGGAAGCAGGGTGGTGGTCATCGCCGGTGCCTCGGCGCTGAGCGGGTTGGAGAGTCCGAGGACCGTGCGGCGGGCGTCGTCCTCGGGGAACCCGAGCGCGTCGAGGTCGGCCGTCCCGACGAACGGGAAGCTCACCACCTCGACGTATCCCTCGCCGGCCATCGTGCGGCCGATCCGCCGACGCAGCTGCTGGGCGCGGGTGAGACCACGCCCGGCCGGCGCCGCCGGCAGCACCGACGGCACCTTGTCGTAGCCGACGAGCCGGACGACCTCCTCGGCGAAGTCATTGGGGTCGGTGAGGTCTGGGCGCCACGGCGGTGGTGTGACCGACAGCTCCTCGACCGTGACCTCGACCAAGCAGCCGACCGACCGCAGCGCCTCGACCGCGGTCGCGGCGGAGATCGGCATGCCGGCGACCCGCTCGGCGAGATCCGGCGCGACGAGGACGCTCGGAGTCGGCGGAGGCTCGCCGACCACGGTCACGCCGGGGTCGGCCGTGCCGCCGCCGTACGTCGTCAGCAGCTCGACGACGCGGTCGGCAGCGGACTCGCAGATCGTCGGGTCGACGCCACGCTCGTTGCGCTTGCCGGCCTCGGAGGTGATCTTGTGGCGCCGGCCGGTGCGGAACATCGAGACCGCGTCCCAGTGGGCCGCCTCCACCACGACGGTGGAGGTGGACTCGGAGATCTCGGTGTCCTCGCCGCCCATGACGCCACCGAGGCCGATGACGCCTGAGTCGTCGGTGACGACGAGGTCCTCGGTGGACAGCTCTCGCGTCACCCCGTCGAGGGTGACGAGACGCTCGCCGGGCGTCGCACGACGTACGACGATGTCGCCGCGCAGCTTGTCGCCGTCGTACCCGTGGATCGGCCGGCCGGTCTCGAGCATCACGTAGTTGGTGATGTCGACGGCCAGCGAGATCGGGCGCATGCCGGCCGCGGTCAGTCGCTTGGCGATGAAGGCGGGCGTCGGAGCCGACGGGTCGAAGCCACGCACGGTGCGAGCGACGAAGACCGGGCAGCCATCGGGATCGTCGATGCCCACCGGATAGCCGTCGGCGTTGGCGGCCGGGGTGTCGCGGAGGGCCGGATCGCGGTAACCGGATGCGCCGGACACCGAGATCAGGACCTCGCGGGCGATGCCGCGTATCGAGAGTGCGTAGGCGCGGTCGGGGTTGATCTCGAACTCGATGATCTCCTCGTCGAGGCCGATGACCGGGCGCGCGTCGTCACCCGGCTTCCCGGCGTCTGCCGGCAGCACGATGATGCCTTCGTGGTCGTCACCGAGGCCCAGCTCGCGCTCGGAGCAGATCATCCCGGTCGACAGGTGTCCATAGGTCTTCCGTGCGGAGATCTCGAAGGGGCCGGGCAGTGTGCCGCCGGGCAGGACCGCGACGATCAGGTCGCCCGCCTCGAAGTTGTGGGCGCCGCAGACGATGCCGACGAGTCCGTCGTGCTCCTCGGTGCCGAACTCCGCGTTGAGCGCGGGGCCGGCGTCGACGGCACACCAGTTGATGGTTTTGCCGTTCTTCTGCGGCTCGGCGACCTTGCTGCTCACCCGAGCCACGACCAAGGGGCCGCGCACCTGGTCACCCGGGCGCTCGATCGCCTCGAGCTTGAGGCCGGTCAGGGTGAGCCGGCGGGTGAGCTCGTCGGTGGTCACCCCGGCGGGGACGTCGACGTACTCCTTGATCCACGACAGTGGAGCCTTCATCGGTTGCCTTCTTCGCGGGTGGGTCTTGGCCTGGTCGCTGGTGCTTCTGCCATCTCGGCGGGGTGCTTGTGCCAGATCGGTCAGATCTCGGTGCCGAAGGCGGCAGAGAACCGCACGTCGCCCTCGAACAGCGGACGCAGGTCCTCCAGGTTGTGACGGAACATGAAGGACCGGTCGATGCCCATGCCGAAGGCGAAGCCGCTGTAGACCTCGGGATCGATGCCGCAGGCGACGAGGACTCGCGGGTTGACCACGCCGCACCCGCCCCACTCGATCCAGCCCTCGCCTCGGCAGGTGCGGCACGTCTCCCGGCCCTCGCCACTCCCCCGGCTCCCCGTTCCGCGGCAGACGAAGCAACGCAGGTCGACCTCGGCCGACGGCTCGGTGAACGGGAAGTACGACGGGCGGAAGCGGGTGTCGATGCCCTCGCCGAAGAGCTGGGCGGCGAAGTGGTCGAGCGTGCCCTTCAGGTGCGCCATCGAGATGCCCTTGTCGACGACGAGGCCCTCGACCTGGTGGAACATCGGCGAGTGGGTGGCGTCGTACTCGTCGGTGCGGAAGACCCGCCCGGGGCAGACGACGTAGATCGGCGGCGTGCGCTCGAGCATCGTGCGCGCCTGGACCGGCGAGGTCTGGGTGCGGAGCACGACGTGCCGCTCTGCGGGCTCGGTCCAGAAGGTGTCCTGCAGGGTGCGCGCCGGATGGTCCGGGCCGAGGTTGAGGGCGTCGAAGTTGAGCCACTCGGCCTCCACGACCGGGCCCTCGGCCACCTCCCAGCCGAGCGCGACGAAGAAGTCCGCGATCAGCTCCGCCTGCAGCGTCAGCGGGTGACGGGAGCCGCGGCGGCGGCGGTCGGTCGGGAGCGTCACGTCGACGGTCTCCTCGACCAGCATGCGCGCCTCGTGGTCGGCCTGGAGCACCTCGAGCCGAGCCGCGAGCGCCTGGTTGACCGCACCGCGCGCCCTGCCGACCCGCTGACCCGCCTCCTTGCGCGCCTGCGGCGGCAGCGCCCCGATCTCCCGGTTGGCGAGGGCGAGCGGGGAGCGGTCGCCGGTGTGGTCGATCCGGACCTGCTTGAGCTCGTCGAGATCGGCCGCGCCGGCGATCGCCGCGAGCGCGGCCGCCTGCATCGCCTCTACCTGGTCCGCACGGAGCGGGGTCACCTCGACGGGGTCGTAGTCGGTGTTGGGTCCGGACATGGTGCGAAGTCTAGGAACGACGCGCCGGTCACCGCGAACCGGTTGTCTCCCGGGCGGTGTCGCCCGGGACGATGTTGCTCCACGTAGGGTCGGGGAATGCGACGTACGGCGGGCGTGCTGCTGACTCTCGGGCTCCTCGGGACCGCGTCGACCGCGGTCGGCGCGGTGGGGCTCCGGGCCGACCGGTCACCCGACGACCGGCGCAGTGCACCGGAGCGGCTCACCGATCCCGGCCAGGTCCGGGAGATCGAGGGCGGGGTGGTGATCTCCCTCGACTCCGGCGACCGGCTGCGCATCAAGACCTCGACCGACTACCGCCGTACGACGATCCAGCGCGCCGTCGCCGGTGGCTCCTGGGGAGCCGAGAGTCGGCTCGTCCGCAAGAAGAAGCTCTTCTGCGGCGACGTGAAGGCGGCGACGTCCGGGCCCGGTGTCTCGCTCACCGTGATGTGCGACAGATACGGGTACGCCGACGACCAGGCACCCGTGAACAGCCAGGCGATGGTCTCGACCGACGACGGGCGCACCTGGGCGTCGAAGACCATCCCGGGCGAGGGCTATGAGGAGCCGGCGATCTCCCCTGCCGGCGTTGCCGCCAGCTGGCCGATGGGACAGGGCGGCTTCATGGCCTGGCAGCCGGACACCGGCTACCGCCTGGACCGAGTGAAGGCCAGCAACCAGGAGTACACCGAGACGACAACGGTCACCGACGCCGGTGTCGTGACCTACGTCTACGCGACCGGCGTCGACAGGAGGACGTGCGGGCTGGTGTTCACAGCAGTGGCGCCGGGCGGGCAGTCGGCCAGGCAGGTCCTGCCGCTGTTGGACGACAGCGGCTGCGGCGACGTCGGACTCGAGTCGCCCGACGCGAACACGGTCGTGCTCGACGGCGATGACACCACCCCCGCGCTGCGTTGGGTCGCCACCCGGCCGGACGTCGACGCGCCGTGGGTCCTGAGCACGATCGCGCCAGCGTCGGCGCCGGGACTCGAGTACGTCGAGCGCGGGTCGATGTACACGCAGTACCTCAGCTCACCCGACTACCCTGACGACGCGCCGCTGGTGGCCGTCTCGGCGCGGGACGGCAGGCACGTCGTCGCACAGGCGTACGACGACGTCGCGCAGCGGTGGGCGCCGCCGGCCCCGGTCTACACGAGCCCGACTCGCTGCACGTGGCAGCGCGACGGAAACCTGTCGGAGCCGGCGTACCTCGCCATGCTCCGCTGCGGCCGACAGCGGGTGGCGCTGAGCAGCCTCGACGGCGTGACGTGGGAGGCACGGCCGGGCGTTCGCGCGCCGGTGGGCGTCAGCCAGGACGGCGCCTACGCCGCGCTGGCGACCAGCGGACAGGTCACGCTGCTTTCCCGCGAGCTTGGCCGGGTCACGCTGCCGTACGGCGTGTCCGGTCGCTGCAACCTCGTGATGCCGGGCGGCCCCGACTCCGCGGCCCTGCTCACCACGAAGAGCGGGCGCCGCGGTTGGCCGGCGAGGATCCGGACCTCTGGCGCGAGCGGATGGAGCGCGGGTCGGGCCGCTCGGCTGCCGACGCCGGGCGAGACCTGCCGGCGGATCACCTGGGAGAGCTACGAGGGCGACCTCTACTTCGCCCGTGGCACCAGGTACGACGGCTACCCTTTCACCCTGCGCAGGACCGACACGGGCTGGCGGGCCCAGGTGGTTCACGACTGGTGACTCCGGCCGCTGACTCCGGCCGCGCGCACGGCCCGTCAAGTCGTCGTCAGTCCCCAGCGGCCGGCCAGTCGACGACGATCCTCGCCCCGCCGCCGGGGGCATCGGTGACCTCGACCAGCCCGCCGTGCGCTCGGACGAGACCGTGTACGAGGTACATGCCGAGACCGCTGCCACCCCCGCGTCCGTCGGTCCAGAACTTCGTGAAGACCCGCTCCCGCACCGGTGCGGGGATGCCGTCCCCCTCGTCGTCGACGACCAGGCGGACGAACCCCGCACCCGGGCCGTCGTGTGGAAGCAGCCGCACGGTGACGGTGCCCTCGCCGTGCCGGACCGCGTTCTCGACCAGGTTGGTCACCACCTGGAGGAGCTTGTCCGGGTCGGCGGAGACCTCGGGCAGGTGGACGCCCTTCTCGGGGAAGTCCGTGACCAGGACCCTGGACGTGCCTGCCGCCACCGAGGCGATCACCTGCGCCACGAGGACCTCCGCATCGCACGGGCGCGGGTAGATCGAGAGCCGTCCGGTGTCGAGACGAGCCACGTCGAGCAGCTCGACGATGAGGCGGGAGAGTCGATCCGCATCCGCGTACACCGTGTTGAGCATCAACAGCTTCTGCTCGTCGGTGAGCCGGTCCCAGCGCTGGAGCAGGGCCTGAACGAACCCCTTCACACCGGTGAGCGGCGAGCGGAGCTCGTGGGCGACGGTGGCGACGAGGTCGGAGCGCTCGCGGTCGATGCGGGCCCGGTGGCGGGCCGAGCGCAGCGTCACGGCGACGCGGCTCACCCCTCCGGGCCCGGTCGGTCCGCCGGCCCGGTCGCGATGGATGCGGGCGCTGACGAGCACCTCCTCGCCGCCGGGGAGGAGCCACGACTGCTCGGGGATGCCGGTGCGGATCGCGAGCCCGGCGTACGGCGTGTTGACCTCCGACCACGACTCCTCGTTGCTCGACCGGAGGTTGAGCACGTCACGAAGGGCCCGGCCGACGGCCCGGACCGGGTCGACGCCGAGCCAGCGCGCGGCGAGCTCATTGACCAGCTCGACCTCACCCCGAGCGCCCGCGATCACGACCCCGTCGGGCAGTGCGTCGAGGACGTCGTACGTCGCATCGGCAGGCACGCTGGGAACTCTAGATGAGCCGGGCGCCGGGACGCGCGGTCAACCCTGCGCGCGGAGGGAGGCGAAGAGGCAGATGGCGGCCGCGGTAGAGAGGTTGAGCGACTCGGCACGTCCGGCGATCGGGATGCGGACCCGGGCATCGGCGAGGGCCGCAAGATCGTCGGGAAGGCCCCGGGCCTCGTTGCCGAACAGCCAGGCGGTCGGGGCGGCAAGGAGATCGTCGGCCGCGTGCAGGTCGACCTCGCCGGCTCCGTCGGCCGCCAGGACCTGGAGCCCGGCGGCGCGCGCCGCGGCGACGGCCTCGGCCGGCGACGCCGCTCGCACGATCGGCAGGTGGAAGAGACTGCCGACGCTGGCGCGGACCGTCTTCGGGTTGTAGGGGTCGACGCTGTCGCCGGCGAGCACCACGGCGTCGGCTCCGGCCGCGTCCGCGGTGCGGATGATCGTGCCGGCGTTGCCCGGGTCGCGGACGTCGGCGCAGATGGCGACCAGGTGTGCCGAGCGCTCGACCAACGAGGCGAGTGGGACGTCGAGGAACCGGCAGACCGCGACGACGCCGGCCGGTGTGACCGAGTCGCTCAACGAGGCCATCGCCCTGTCGTCGACCAGGGTGAAGGCCGGCGCGCGCGCGGCCAGGTCGGCGTACTGCTCACTCGACCGCGACGTGGCGAAGACCTCGACGACGCAGCCGGGCACCCGAACGGCCTCGGCGAGGGCCTTCGGACCGTCGGCGAGGAACAGCCGCCGCTCGGATCGAACCGATCGGCGGCTGAGCTTGCGCGCCTCCTTGACCCGGCCGTTGCCGGCGGTCAGGGGCTGCATCGCGTGGTCCGCCATGGCTGTGGTCTCGACACGGGCTCGCTGCGCTCGCCCGGCTCGACCACCGAGAGAGTCGGCTCGACCACCGAGAGAGTCGGCTCGACCACCGAGAGAGTCGGCTCGACCACCGAGAGAGTCGGTCAGGAGGCCTGAGCCTGCTCGCG
The DNA here is from genome assembly GCA_963767345.1 of uncultured Actinomycetota bacterium. Lineage (GTDB taxonomy): Bacteria > Actinomycetota > Actinomycetes > Propionibacteriales > Nocardioidaceae > Nocardioides. Next base: position 99,171 of record CAVYDO010000002.1, on the reverse strand, counting down.
CGGAGCGTTGACGTCCTCGGGGAGGGCTGCCCTGGCGGTCGCGACCAGCGCGCTGAAGGCGGCCGGGTCGTTGACGGCGAGATCGGCGAGGATCTTGCGGTCGACCTCGACACCGGCGAGGCCGAGGCCCTGGATGAACCGGTTGTAGGTGAGACCCTCCGCGCGGGCAGCGGCGTTGATGCGCTGGATCCAGAGGCGACGGAAGTTGCCCTTGTTCTTGCGGCGGTCGTTGTAGGCGTAGACGAGCGAGTGGGTGACCTGCTCCTTGGCCTTGCGGTACAGCCGCGAGCGCTGGCCGCGGTAGCCGCTGGCGCGCTCGAGGGTGGTCCGACGCTTCTTGTGGGCGTTCACTGCGCGCTTGACGCGTGCCATGGGATGACTCCTTAAAGCTCTTGCGAGGACTGCGGGGCGGGGATGTGGATCAGATGCCGAGCATCTTGCGGGCGCGCGGCACGTCGGCCTTCGCGAGCTCGGTGGTGCCCGACATCCGGCGGGTCATCTTGGAGGGCTTGCTCTCCATGTTGTGGCGCAGGCCGGCCTTCTGCCGGCGGATCTTGCCCGTAGCGGTCACCCGGAACTTCTTGCTGGCAGCCTTGCGCGTCTTGTTCTTCGGCATTGTCGCTTCCTTCTACTACTCAGGCTTCTGGTCGGGCTTCTGGTCGGGCTTCGTGGTCAGGCTTCGATCTCGGGGTCGAGGTTCTCGGAGCGCTTGCGCTCCTTCTTCGCGGCCACCGGCCCCGCGGCGTGCGCCGCCTCGCGCTCGGCGCGCTCCTCGGCCTCGACCGCGGCGCGTTCGGCGGCGCGCGACTCCTTGGCTGCCAGGGCGTCGACCTTCGCGTCGGCCTTCTTCTTGTGGGGGCCGAGGACCATGATCATGTTGCGGCCGTCCTGCTTCGGCGTCGACTCGACGAAGCCCAACTCCTGGACGTCCTCGGCCAGCCGCTGCAGCAACCGGAAGCCCAGCTCGGGACGGTGCTGCTCGCGACCACGGAACATGATCGTGATCTTCACCTTGTCGCCGGCCTTGAGGAACCGCACGACGTGACCCTTCTTGGTCTCGTAGTCGTGCTGGTCGATCTTCGGGCGGAGCTTCATCTCCTTGATGATCACGTTGGTCTGGTTGCGGCGGGCCTCACGGGCCTTCTGGGCGTTCTCGTACTTGAACTTCCCGTAGTCCATGAGCTTGCAGACCGGTGGGCGGGCCATCGGCGCGACCTCGACCAGGTCGAGGTCCGCCTCCTGCGCGAGCTTGAGGGCCTCGCCCGTGGGGACGATGCCGACTGTCTCGCCGTTGGGTCCGACGAGCCGGACCTCGGGCACCCGGATCCGGTCGTTGATGCGCAGCTCGGTGCTGATGTGTCCTCCAGTGTCCTTGGGGTTGTCTGCCGCCGAGTGGCTCCCGCTCGCATGGACCGGCCCGGAGGGCCGGAGACACAAGAAGGCCCCCGCTCGGTTTGCAAGCGGAGGCCTGTCACCCTCGCCGGCCCGCCGGCGTACGCCGGCCACGGCTCTGCGAGTGTTTCGGGACCGGACCCGACGACCTCGCGGTCGATGCGGGTGGGAGACGATGATGCTGGTGTCTCCGCTTGCGGATCATCACGTCGCGACGTGGGTCACGGCGGTCTGATCGGTCAACACCGCAGGCTACCGGAGGATTCCCTGACTGCCCAATCCGGATGCGCCAATCCGGATGCATGCGTGCGCCGGGCGGCAGGCAGCAGGCGCCTCGCGTTCCCCGCGATTACCTGCACGTCGCGTGGCGGGCTGCTCAGTCGACGAGCGGGTCGGCATGGCGGTGGACCAGCCGTCCGGAGGAGTCTTCTGTTCGGTCGGGCCGGTACGCGTACCAGCCGAACTCCGCGTCAGGGTGCTTGGCCCGTGCGTGGGCGATCTTGCTCTCGAACGCCCTGCCACGGACGGGAGGCAACTTCTCCCGAGTGGAGCGCGCCAGATCGCCGTCGTAGAAGACCACGAACGTCTCGTCCTCTTGTCGAGGACCGAGCAAGTCGCCGAAGAACATGCCGACATCGCCCCAGGCATGGTCTTAGAGCACTTGCTCCCACTGGCTCGGGCTCACGACAAGAGCGATGACCGTTTCGCCCGCGATCTGAAGCTCGATCCTGCCTGGCGCGACCTGACGCACGTCGCCCTCGCCCCTAACCCCGTCCAGGAGCATCTGCCACGGCGCATCCCGGCCCGGCAAAGCCGCGCGACCTCCGTCAGTCCCCACAAGCTCGCCGGGACGTTGGCGATGACGCTCGACGTGCAGATGGGCAGCAATGAGAACCCTCTGCGCCACGACGGGGGCGAACGCCGCCGGATCCGAGTAGCCGCTCAACTCTCGCCACTCCGCATCGAAGGGAACGCGAAGGGACCCATCGGGCGGAACGTCCCACCACTGCGAGTCCGAAGGGACCTTCAGCCCGAACTCGACGAGAAGTTCTGCCCCGTGCTCGCCGTACACAACCTGGAGCGCCTTCACCCAGACGTCTCGCCCGAAGCCGTCGTACCGGTCGATGCCGTCGTCGGCCAGCCCGTACGGATCCTCGGGATCAACTCCTGTGGGATTCGGGTTCGTAAGTATCGCGAACAGTGTCTGGGCGTCGGCCTCGTCGTCCATACGCACAATCATCCTCGTTGCTGCACACGCGGACATGCCGCGTTCCGCGCGCAGAGCCTGGTGCGTGCACTCTGACCGGCGACCGGCCATTGCTCCACCCTCGGCATGGCCCCGTCCCCCAGCGGGACACCGGCGTCTCGCCACTGGCGCATGTGTCTCGGCACCCTCTCGAGGTTCGTCTACGGGGTCAGGCGCAGAACGAGGCTGATGGCAGCCGGTCAGGTCCCTGCGGTCGGTGAGGTTCGGAGATCGAGAGCGTCAGTTGCCGCCGACAACGTGCTCGGGCAGGTCGTTCTGCCGACTCGGCCTGCGACCGTCCGCCGCCCACGGCCGGCGCCACTCCGGCGCCGGGAACGGCTCGGCGAAATAGAGAGTCTCGCGCTCGACCTTGTCGCCCCGGAACTGGATGATCTTGACATAGTGGAGCGGGTCGGCGCCGTCGTAACTCAGCATCCCCTCGGCGATCCAGAGATCGCCGAAGCCTCTGATCTCGCGCGGCTGGAAGTCGAGCTTCGCCGGGTAGCGCTCCCGCCAAGCCTGTTGGTTGGCCTTGCCTCGGAACCACTCGTCAGACTGGGGGAACTCGAGCACGACATCGTCGTGGTACAGCTCCGAGGCCTTGGCCTCGTTCGGTCCTCCGGTGTACGCCCACTGCCGCAGCAGCGCCTCCCGGACCTGTTCGTACTGCATCGCCTGGCCTCCTCGAGAGGCGCCACCCTGTGCCTCTTCCCAGCGACAAACGGAGATGTCGCGTCGTCCATTCCCCGCCGGCCGCCACCGGATGGTCAGGACGGTGAGCAGAACACCTCGACCCGCTGCGCGGAGTTGTCGCTGAAGCCGCTCCGGCCGGACTCCTCCGCTGTCGCGACACGAGTCCGCGATGACCGGGACTGACCAGCGCGCGCGACGGATCCGGATCACCGGGATGCTGCGCTCGTCGTGCAGCGACCGCAGCCGGTAGGCGACTGATCCTGCCCGGTGTCAACGACGGACCGACGGGTATCACCTGGCCACAATTGCCGATCTCTTCTGCGGCTGCGTGCGCCGACCGCCAACCCCGTCATTGTCTCGGTCGACGATCCGCGTGCGGTGAGGACGTCCAGCAGAAGTTGCCGTGGGTCCGGCTGTTGATTGGAACCGCCAGGAGTTCTCCGGACGGTGGGTGCGCCACCGCACCTCCCTGGTCCTACGATGCGCGCATGACCGGTGACATAGCGCTGGCGACCCTCGCCGGTTCCGAGCGATCCTCAGCCCTGGCACGTCGAGCTCGAGTGAGTGCGCGGGCCGCTCGGAGAAATGGCTGCCCGAATCGACGCCGTCATGGCCGCTGGCCAAGTGCCCGTTGCTGCCATCACCCGCTGCGCGGTCGCTCTGGCCACGCAGCCTGTCATCGTCCGCTATCGCCCTGACGCGGTCGTCGTGTGGCTCGACGCTCATGCGGCCATCAACGTCCCCGGCGACAGCGAAACCGGCTATCTGGGCGGGATGGCCCTCTCAGGACCGCTGGGTTGGTGGGACTCCCGCCTTGGCGCTGGGCTTGCGCCCGGCCATGCCATCCTGGTCGGCCCACGCGACCTCGACCCAGCTGAGATCGCCCACGTGCAAAGCGGACGTGTCGATCTTGTCGAACTCGGGCCAGATCTCGGCGACCGCCTCACGGCAGTGATCGCTGATCGGCCTGTCTACTTTCACCTCGATTGCGACGTGGTGGAGCCTGGCCTGTTTCAGACCGACTACGTCGTGCCCGACGGGCTCTCATTGAAAGGTCTCCACGAGTGCGCCGAAGCCGTTGCGAGGCACGAGGTTGTCGGAGTCGAGGTAGGCGAGTTTGAGGGTGATGGCCGTGCCACGGCTGACGAGCTGATCGCGGCTCTGGGGCCTATGCTCGGCTGAATCGGTAGCGGGCAACTCCCCAGATCCGCCGCAGTCGGAGCTCGAGGGATCAGGACCTTCGATCGTCCTGCAAGCCGAACCCGAGGGGGATCCGGACCCATGCGGGGGAATGCTGAGGCGCCGGCGTCCCCGCACAGGTGTCGGATTAGGGATAGCCGGCGCCGATGAGACGAGGTCAGCGTTTCGATGTCGCCTCCGCGAGGCCGGCTCTCGCTTCGACGCGTTGTCGTTCGATGGCTCGGTACACGGTGGAGCGGCTACACCGAAGAGGTCGGCGACCCTGGAGGGTGCTGCACTCGCCGGTGTGGACCAGCGAGACGAGGTGTGCTTCTTGACGGCGGTTGAGCTTGGGCTGCTTGCCGCGCAGCCGGCCTTTGCCTTGGCGACCTTCATGCCTTCGCGGATGCGGAGCCGGATCAGGTCGGACTCGATTATATGGACAGTTCTGGTCCGTCAAGCCGCATGACGACAGGAGGACGGACCCAATTCCGATGCAGGAGCGGTGGCCGGTCGCGGTCCGAGTGCACCAACCAGGCTTGCGCGCGGAATGCGAGATGGTCGGGCGGTTCGTAGACGCCCTCAGAGCGGCAGAAGTTGACGCTCCGCCGAGAAACGTCGAAGCTCGTCGTGGTGGCCGCCATGATGATGACCTCAGCACCTTGGCCGGACCAACGGAGGTATCGCAATGTTCGCTCGAATCGCCGTATGGGAACCCATGCCGGATGACGAGCGGCAGTGGGTAATCGACGCCGCCAAGACTGTTCCCGGAGTCCTGAACGCCTACCACCTGGTCGACGCGGCGACGGGGAGCGGACTGTCGATCTCCTTCTTCGAGGACGACGTCGACGTTGCGCAAGTCAAGACCGCAATCGCCGAGAAGGCGCTTGAGATCGGGTGGAACGACGTACCTCGTCCGGCCCCTTCATCCGAAACGATCTATCGGGTCATCCGCAGCGGCTGAGCCGAGCTGTCAACGGCCATGTCCGTGTCCACGGACTGGCTCCGGCCATCGCGGGGAACCGACACACTCAGTAGGCGTCAGGCCAGGTCGTGGAGGAGCTGCTCCAGGCGTCGTTCGGTTGCTTCGTGGCGTTCGATCTCGCGCTGCCAGCCGCGGGCGGTGGCGTCGTCGATGAGCTGTTGCTCGACCTCGAGGCGGGCGCGCAGCCGGGGTGCGTAGTCGCTGGTGGTGAGGAACTTCGAGCAGGTCAGAACGAGGTCGCACTCACACGGGCCTTCGGCCGGGGTGCGCAGGCAGTGGCCGAGTTCGAGCTCGGTCTTGAGGAAGTTGGTCTGTAGCCACGACACCGCTTCGGGGTCGTGGCGATGCTCACGAAGGGCGTCGGCGGCCGGGCGGCGAGGGCGACGTCAGGCCCAAGTGGCGATCCAGGGCGTCTTGGTACTGCCGCTTGACGGTCGGGTCCGACAGGGACGCGTAGATGATCGACATGTTCGCGGTGCGACGGCCGAGCACGGCCATGATCGTCTGGATGCGGGCCCCGCCTTCAGCGAGCCGGGTACCGATCGTGTGCCGGAACCGGTGCGCGGTGATCGTCGCCTTGCCGGCGGCGTCAACCAGCCCGGCGGCGGTGCAGGCCTCAGCAAGGGCGATGTCGAACAGCAGCGACTTCGATAGCAGCTTGCCACGCACCACGAAGATGTGCTGGACCTCCCGGCCGGCGCTGGGGTCGTAGCGCCGCCGCCCGCCCTGCTGGCGGGCAAGGTCGATGAGCGGCTGCAGCGCGTCGGCGGCCTGTGGATGCAGCGAGATCATGCGTTCGGTGTAGCCCTTGCCGACCGGAATCCGCAGCCGCGGGTGCCCGTCGGGGTAGGTGTCGAGGCAGTCGATGGCGAGGCGGCGGATCTCGTCGCGCCGGGCGCCGCTCCACCGGGCCACGATGAGCGCCGCTCGCTGATGAGGGTTGGACAACTGGTCGACGGCAGTCATCAGCTTGGCGAGCTCGTGGTCGGGGATGAACCGCGGCAGCGGCTTGGCGAACTTCGAGATGTCGCCACGGGTGAACAGCACCCGTACCGGGACGTCGTCCCAGCCCCAGGCGGCGGTCTCGGCCACGAACCGGGTGATCAACGTGACCACGGTCCGCCGGAAGCTGGTGCTCAGTGGAGCGCCGGTCTGTTGGTTGGTCTGCGTGCCGAGCCAGCACAGGAACTCCTCGGCGTGCTCGCGGTGCAGGTCGGCCAGGCTGGCCATCTCCGCATGCGCCTCGCTCATCCAGGTCGCCAGGCGGCGCAGCGCGTCGCGGGCGTGGCGCACGGTCTGTGGCCGGTCAAGGACCCGCCGAGGCTCAGGCTGATCTGGCGGGTGGTGAGCTCGTCGGCGAGGTCTTGTTGATCGGTTGAGCATCGGTCGTACCCGACAAGCAGCGCCCTCACGGTGCACCTCCAGAGCTTGGCCTGGCCCGCCGTCAGTTGTGGCGCGCTCAGGCAGCGGCCGAGGCCGATACAGCCATTGAGTTCTCGACGGAGTCGCAAGTGGTCTGGGAGGTCGACGTCTGACCGTGACCGCCCGCGCAAGCGGATCAGTCCGCGCTTCTGAGCGACAGCTCGATGTCGGCGACCTTCTGCACTAGGAGCAGGCTTGCAGGGATGCGGCGGAAGCCCAGGGTCTCGTAGAACCGAGCAACTCGTTCATAAAGGGCGTCCACGACAACGAGTCGGGCGGCAACCGTTTGTGTCGCGTCGACGACCCGTTGCAGCGCGTCGGCGACCAGGACCGCTCCCATACCCTGCCCTCGCAGGGACTCCGACAGGGCGAGGCGAGCCAGCAGGACTGCCGGAATCTCTACCGGCCCGCCACGACCGACCTGGCTGGGAACCTCATCACGCGCCACCTTGTGAGCGGCCAGCGCGTAGTAGCCCACGACGACACTGTCTTGGTCGGCCCAGACCCACGTTCGAGCCGTGCGACGTGCATCTGCGGGACCGGCCTGCTCAGCCAACCACGCTTCCAGCGACGGCTCACCGCAACTGAACCCGCCGACGTGGTGCCGCTCGGGATCGAACCGCTCGGACCGCAGGCTCACCGTCAATCGTGGATGAGCGTGTCGCGCGCCTGCTGTGCCGCACGCGCGAGCGCCGCGTTGGCACGAGGTGCCGCGTCGAGCGCGTCGAGCAGATCATCGAAGAACTCAGCAGGCACCGTGGTGGTGGCCTCGTGCTCGCGAATGACGCGCTCCGCCTTCTCCTCGGCCGCAGTCCGGGCAAACTCGCTGACCGGCTCGTGCACCAGTTCTGCGGCGCGCTCGATGCGCGACTTACGCTCCGGACGGACCCGGAACTCCAATCGAGCAGACGCTCCTGCCATCACCGACCACCTCCATATCCATCGTACGGACAAATGTACGGACACTCAGCAAGGATGTCGAGGGATCTGGCGCCGGCCAGGGATCCTTAGACGGACAAGCGCGCGGGTCGCGGCTGAGCGTGCGGTCGCGGGAATACGTGCTCTCAGCGAGCCGTTCGCGAGGGCACCGGTAATGAGAGGGTGAAGACATGGGTGTCCTCTTGGAGCGCAACAAAGACAACGTCAAGGCGTTCTATGACCTGATGTTTAACCAGTGCCGACCCCGCGACGCCATCGAGCGCTACGCCGGGGACGACTACCGGCAACACAACCCGCACGTCGCAGACGGCAAGGATGCCTTCATCGAGTACTTCGAGAGGATGGCCGAGGAGTACCCGGGCAAGCACGTCGAGTTCGTACGCGCATTCGCCGAGGGCGACCACGTCATCCTCCACTGCCACCAGACGTGGCCGAACACGGAGGACTACGCGGGCATCGACATCTTCAGGCTCGACCCGGATGGGAAGGTCGTAGAGCACTGGGACGTACTACAGGTGATCCCAGAAAAGTCGGCAAACGACAACGGCATGTTCTGAGGCTCCGATGTCGGATCCGAACCAGTTGAACTGTCTGTGCTACTGGACTGGCGAGCCCGGATCGAACTGGCGCAAGCGCGCCTGGATGGCCCTTCGGGCTCGCGTCCACCGGTGGAGGCACGACCGCCAGCGTCGTCGTCACGCCGCCTAGCTTCGCTAGGTCCGGCGGAGCTAGATGTGCCCGCTCATCGGCTGCCATGAGAGTGCCCCGGAGAGTAGGCACACGTTCCCGCAAGCGGACCTCGCACGGGAACGCCGCTGATGAACGGCTGTGCGGGTGCGACCGTGCCCCGCAAGCACTGTCCCGAGCCCGTCCCGGGACGGGACGGGCTCGGGGCACGCCCATGGCCACCGGATCTGCTTTTCGGTCGCACCTTGAGGAGGGACCGCTGGTCGGCCCGTTTCGTAAGACCATGCCGCGAGGGCGCCCTCAACCCGGTGCTGGCCGCCCGGATGGCCGCCGGCGCGCAGACGTCTACCTCACCTGGGAAACCGGTTGACGGCGTCCAGCGTGCGCGGCTCCTGCAGGCACAACACTTCGCCCGGGCCCAGGCCACCCTCTCGCTCCTCGACCACCCGCATACCGGCCTCCCTCGCCGGTACCCAGCCCATCAGGCCGCAGTCCCCACCCTGGGGACGTCGCCACTCCGGCGTATCGAGATAACAGAGAACTCAGAGACCATCGCGAGGACGTTGAACAATAGCCGACCAACAGCGTCGGTGGGTCCGTAGACCGAGCCGCCGAGCGAGAGACTGATCTGTCCAGCGTTGAGCTCATCGGCGATCGCTCGTGCGTCGGGCAGGACCTGGCCAGTCGGTGGATACTTCCGGCATGGCGAGATTCGAGAACCAGGATCTGACCGACGCCGAGTTCCGCGAGTGCGACCTGACTCGTTCCCGCCTGATCGGGGTGGTGATGCAGGACGCTGTGATCGACGGGCTGGTCAGCAATCTGGTGGTCAATGGGGTCGAGGTGACGTCGTACGTCGAGGGCGAACTGGACCGGCGACATCCGGTGCGGCTGCTGATCCGATCGGGGGACCCGGCCGATCTGTGGGAGGCCCATCGGCAACTGCAGTCCAACTGGGCAACGACGGTCGAGCGGGTTCGCCAGCTGCCTCAGGGCTCGGAATGCCAGCGCGTGGGTGGTGAGTGGTCGGCGGTGGAGACCCTGCGGCACCTGGTGTTCGTGCATGACTCGTGGTTTCGTCGCTGCTGCCTGGGATCGCCCCAGCTGTTCACCGGAATCGGGTTGGCGTCTGGCTTCGTCCCTGACCAGGAGGAGCAGGGACTCGATCCAGCTGCAGCCCCGGGCATCGACGAGGTGCTGGCCGCGCGCGACGAGCAGGCCGCCGAGCTGGAGCGTTGGTTGGCGACCGTGACTCTCGACGAGCTGTCGGCGGCTGCGCCGGTGCCCGCGGGACCAGGCTGGCCGCCGTACGCACGGGGGAAGTCGGTGATCGAGTGCCTGCACGTAGTGCTGAACGAGGAGTGGGCGCACCACGGCTTCTGCGTGCGCGACCTCGATCTGCTCGACGGGCAACTACCGCCCAACTAGCGATGAGGGTGACCGTGCTGCGGCGCCGGGGCTCCTCGGCGTCACGAGCCGCCGGTCCAGCCCCACTGCTCCCCCACTCGCACCAGGCGACAGCCCGCGGCAAGGGCGGTGAGGTGGTCGCCCTCGACGACCAGGCGGACCGGACCGGCGACGTCGAGGACGAGGGCCGCGGCGTCCTCCTGGACCGCGGCCAGCGCGGCCTGAGCGGCGGTGACCGGGACCGGGCGCGCCTCCGGATCCCACGAGACGAGAGCCTCGGTGCCGGTGAAGGCGAGCAGCGCCCGGCGTCCGTCGGCGCCACGGAGCAGCACCGCGGCCATGTCGGCGCTCTTCTCGCGCATCAGCCCGTCCGGTCCCGTCTCGGCCTCGCCGAGCAACGCCACGACCGGCACCAGCAGCCGTGAGGACGCCACGGCGGCCAAGGCCTCGGCGTACCGGTCGGCGGTCTCGTCCGCGCCGTACGCCGCGAGCGCGGACCGCACACCCGGGTCGGCCGCACCGGCGTCCCCGGCGAAACCGGGATCCGGGATCCGGCGCCCCGGAACTGGAGGGCGCGCCTGCCGATCCGACATGCCCGAGATCCTTTCACGGGTGTGCGAGTCTTGAGGTGTGGACGACGTGACCTGGGGACTCCTCGCCGCCGGCCTCACCGTGGTGGGGGCCCTCTACACCTGGCTGGCCTTCAAACGGCGCGGCGCCGCGGCCGGCACCCGTGGTCTCGCGCTCACCATGCTGCCCGGCGCCGCCTGGCTCACCGGCACACTGGAGCTGCTCACCGAGATCGGCGGCTCGATCGGCGACTGGGCAAGATCGTTGGTCTTCGACCCGTTCGTCTGGGCCGGTGTCGCGATGGCCGGCCTGGCCGTGCTGCTCTGGGTCATCGGTGGTTTCCTGCACGGCCGCAACGCCAAGAAGGCGGCCGCCCAGCGAACCGACGGCAGGACGGCGCCGACCCTCGGCGCTCCCGCGACCCACGCTCCCGGCTCCCCCCTCGTCGAGGAGGACCTGGACGACGTCGAGGCGATCCTCAAGCGTCGCGGCATCGAGTGAGCGCATCGCCGCCGGCCACGCCGGAGGCGGTGCTGGCGGCGGCCCTGACGATGGCGGAGTGCCGACCGGCCACCCTCGGCACCGGTCGGCTGATCTGTGTCGACGGCCCGTCGGGGGCGGGCAAGAGCACCTTCGCCGAGGGCCTCGCGAGGCTGCGCCCGGGGACGCCGGTGGTGCACATGGACGACCTCTACCAGGGCTGGGACGGGCTCGCGGCCGTGGCCGATCAGCTCGTCGGGCTGCTGCGCCCGCTGAGCCGCGGTCAGGCGGGATGCTACCGGCGGTGGGACTGGGTCGCCGGGGCCTGGGCGGAGTCGCACTCGGTCGCCCCTGCTCCCCTGCTCGTCCTGGAAGGGGTCGGGTCGGGGTCGTCCGACACGGCCGACCTGATCACCCTGCTGGTCTGGGTCGAGGCGCCCTACGAGGTCCGCATGGCGCGCGGGATCGCGCGCGACGGCGACGCCTACGCGTCGCACTGGCATCGGTGGGCCGACGACGAGGCCGCCCACTTCGCCGCCCACGGCACCGAGGAGCGTGCCGACCTCCGTGTCGACACCACCGATCTCACCGACCCCGGGCTTACGCGGTAGTACCAGCGCTCGGAGCGCTGCATGCGACGCTAGAGGCGGTGCTACTACCGCGTAACCCCCGGGTGGCCGGCGCTCAGACGCCCTCGTCGGGGTGGTGGTCCTGCTGGCGGCCCTCGACGGCGGCACGAAGCTCGCGTACGGCGCGCCGTGCGCGGTCGCCGTCGGACCCCTGGATGCCCATCGCCGAGATGGCGGTGCCGTCGGCCAGGTCGAGGGTGGCCCAGGGGGCACCGGCGGAGAGACTCACCGCAACCACCTCCTGGCGGGTGAGCAGTCGGCTGCGGAAGCCGTTGACGACGATCAGCCGGTCGCCGTCCAGCGTGACTCGCGACCGGCTCAGTGCGTAGAGGCAGCCGTACCCGATGACCCCGACGGCCAGCATCGTCCCCTTCTCGACCGGGCTGAAACGCGCGCGGCCGTCGGCGCCGAGCGCAAGCCACGCCGCCGTACAGATGACCAGCAGCGCACCGCCGAAGATGCAGGCCGCCAGCCTGACCCCCAGCGGACGCCAGGTCGTCGGACGGTCGGGGGCGCTACTGCTCACCGATCACATCCGACACGCGTGGATGTCGGTAAGCAGGATGAAGCGGGCACCCACGCCGTAGAGGTCGTCCATCAGCCGCTGGGCACCGGCACGGGGGACCATGGTGCGCACCGCCACCCACCCCTCTCGATGAAGGGGCGAGATGGTCGGCCCCTCCATGCCCGGCGCCAGCGTCACGGCGCCCTCCAGGTCCTCCTTGCGAATGTCGTAGTCCATCATCAGGTAGTTGCGAGCCACCATGACGCCCTCGATCCGCCGCCGGAAGATCTCGAAGCCCTCGGGGCACTCGCGGCCGCCGCCGGTGATGACGACCGCCTCCGATGTGAGGATCGGCTCGCCGAAGGTCTCCAGGCCGGCTGCCCGCAGCGTCGAGCCGGTCTCGACCACGTCGGCGATGACGTCGGCCACGCCAAGCTGGATCGAGGTCTCGACCGCGCCGTCTAGGCGGGTGACGCTCGCCTCGATCCCCTCCCGCTCGAGGAAGTCCCCCACGATCCCGGCGTACGACGTGGCGATGCGCCTGCCGGCCAGGTCGGCCATGGTCCGGTGCTCGCCCGCGGGGCCCGCGAAGCGGAAGGTCGCCCGCCCGAAGCCGAGCGCCAGCACCTCGTCGGCCTTGGCGCCGGAGTCGAGCAGCAGGTCCCGGCCGGTGATGCCGACGTCGAGCTGGCCCTCGCCGACGTACACGGCGATGTCGCGCGGCCGGAGGTAGAAGAACTCGACGCCGTTGTCGACGTCGACGAGCCGGAGCTCCTTGGAGTCGTTGCGCTGACGGTAGCCGCACTCGCGGAGGATGTCGGAGGCCGCCTGGGAGAGCGCGCCCTTGTTCGGTACGGCGATCCGCAGTCGCGGGCCGTCGGGGAGCTGGGTCATGGGAAGTCCTGGATCTTCAAGATGTGGCCGGCCGGCTCCCGGTCGGAGTGGCGACCTACAGGTGGCGATAGACGTCGTCGAGGGTGAGCCCGGACGCGAGCATGAGGACCTGGGCGTGGTAGATCAACTGGCTGATCTCCTCTGCGGCTCGCTCCGGGCTCTCATGCTCGGCCGCCATCCACGACTCGGCGGCCTCCTCGACGAGCTTCTTGCCGACGGCATGCACCCCGCCGTCGAGAAGGCGCACCGTGCCCGACCCCTCGGGCCGCTCCTCGGCGCGGGCGGTGAGCTCCACCCACAGCTCCTCGAACGTCTTCACGGACCGTAAGCCTACGGCCCGGCTGTCCCGAGACCGACCCGGTGCCGCAAGATGGGCAGATGCGCAGGCCCCTCTCGATCGACCGGCTCGGCCAGGCGACCTGGCCGATCCGAACCGACCGGCTGACCATCCGCCGCGCGACTCCCGACGACGCCGTCGCGGTCTGGGAGATCCGGAGCCTCCCCGACATCGCGCGCTGGCTGCCCTCCGACGGAGGGACCGCCCCGTCGTTCGCCAGGACCTGGTCGAGCTCCGACGCCTTGGCCAGGCAGCTGGTCGTGGAGGCAGAGGGCCGGATCGTCGGCGACCTCTTCTGCAATGTCGTCGACGGCCTCGGCCAGGAGGAGGTCGCCGAGCAGGTCACTGGCGTCGAGGCTGTGCTCGGCTGGGTCCTCACGCCGTCGGTCCAGGGCCGGGGGCTGGCCACCGAGGCGGTCTCGGCGCTGGTCCGGCTGTGCTTCAACGAGCTGGGCGTACGCCGGGTCAGCGCGGTCGCGTACGCCGACAACGCCGCCTCGATCCGGGTGATGGAGAAGGTCGGGATGCGTCAGGAGGCGCACTTCGTGCGCGACTCGCTGCATCGCGATCTCGGCTGGATCGACACCATCCGCTATGCGCTGCTCGCGGAGGAGTGGGCCGCACAGGATTGAACGGTCACTTCGGTTTCGACACCGCTCGCTGCGCTCGCGGGCTCGACCGCCGAGAGCCGTCGTCGGGACGCTCGAGTGCCGTCGGGTGCTCGCTGCGGCTCGCCCTGAGCCAGACCCGGAAGCCGTACAGCACCAGCGCGCCGTACCCGACGAAGAGGATCGCGGTCGGGTAGTAGCCCGAGTGCCACAGCAGCGGGACCCCGACCAGGTCGACGGCGATCCAGGCGAGCCAGAAGTCGGTCCAGCCGCGCGCCATCGCGTAGGTCGCGACGATCGACCCGACGAAGATCCAGGCATCGCACCAGAAGTACCAGCGCGGAGCCGGCCAGCCGGCGCCGATCACGCTGAACACCCATTGCAGCACGACGATCGCCGCGGCGGCGGCGAGAAGGTAGCCGAGCCGCTCCGCGGTGGTGGCCCACCGGGGGGTGATCGCGGGCCGGCGGTGGCCCGCGCCACGAGCCGCGCGGACCTGCTGCCAGCGGTACCAGCCGTAGACGGAGGTCGCGATGAAGAAGATCTGCCGGCCTGCCTGGCCGAACAGCGGCACCTGTGCACCATGCTCGAACATCGCGTTGACGAACACGGAGAAGAGCAGCAGGTTGCCGACGATGCCGATCGGCCACGCCCAGACGCGCCTGCGGAGTCCGCCGACGGCCGAGGCGAACCCGAAGGCGTTGCCGATGATCTCGCTCCAGGTGATGTGGTGACCGGCGATGTTCAGGCTGGCGTCGTACAGCCAGGACAGGAGGTTCATGGGGGCCTTTCGGCGGGCCGGCGGCACTCCCCCGGCGACACCGGGCTCGCCGCCGGCTGGCGACGCGAAATGCTAGCCCACGTCGGCAGCGGCGACCCGCAGGGCCTCGACCATCGCGTCTGGGTCCTCCGCGGAGTAGACGGCGCTGCCGGCCACGAAGGTGTCCGCGCCGGCCTCGGCGCAGCGGCCGATGGTGTCGAGGCTCACGCCGCCGTCCACCTGCAGCCACACCTCGCCGCCGTGCTTGGCGATCAGCTCGCGAGCCTTGCGGATCTTGGGCAGGCACAGGTCGAGGAACTTCTGTCCCCCGAAGCCCGGCTCCACGGTCATGATCAACAGCATGTCGAGCTCGTCGAGCATGTCCTCGTAGGGCTCGATCGGCGTCGCCGGCTTGAGGGCCATGCTCGCCCGGGCGCCACGCGCCCTGATCTCCCTCGCCAGCCGAACCGGCGCCGCGGCCGCCTCGATGTGGAAGCTGACCGATCCGCAGCCGGCTTCGGCGTACGCCGGAGCCCAGCGGTCGGGGTCGTTGATCATCAGGTGCGCGTCGAGCGGCTGCGAAGCATGTTGCTTCAGCGACTCGATCACCGGCAGGCCGAGGGTGAGGTTGGGGACGAAGTGGTTGTCCATGACGTCCACATGAACCCAGTCGGCGCTCGGGATCCGGGCCACCTCGTCGGCGAGCTTGGACAGGTCGGCGTTGAGAATGCTAGGCGTGATCTGGATACCCACGATCGGTGATCGTAGCGGCCGGAGCGCCTGCTGTGATCCCTACGGGGGTGACGGCTGGGGTGAGTCGTCGGGGTCCCCGTCGGCCCCGTCGCGGTCGGCCCCGTCCCTGCCGCCTTCGTCGCTGTCGGCCTCGTCGCGGTCGGCCCACTCCAGGAGCGGCGCGATGTCGAAGACGCCGTGCGGCGGCGAGTCGTCGATGTCGCGGTGCAGGTCGCCGAGCTCGGCGTAGCGCGCCGGCATGGTGAGGATCGTGAAGTCGCGCGGGTCGCAGTCGGGGATCTCGTCCCAGCGCACGGGCGCGGAGACGCGGGCGTCAGGTACGCCGCGCACGGAGTACGCCGCGGCGATGGTGTGGTCGCGCGCGTTCTGGTTGTAGTCGACGAAGAGATGGTGGGGGTCACGGTCCTTGCGCCACCAGGTGGTCGTGACGTCGTCGGGTGCCCGGCGCTCGACCTCGCGGGCGAAC
This sequence comes from uncultured Actinomycetota bacterium, assembly GCA_963767345.1. Classification (GTDB taxonomy): domain Bacteria; phylum Actinomycetota; class Actinomycetes; order Propionibacteriales; family Nocardioidaceae; genus Nocardioides. The sequence goes on along the minus strand of CAVYDO010000002.1, from coordinate 83,219 downwards.
GCGAGCGCGGCCCGGCGGACGACCTTGTGGCCGTGGTCCGGCCGGATCCGCACGTAGACGTGGAGGCCTTTGCCGCCCGAGGTCTTCGGATAGCCGACGGCGCCCAGCTCGTCGAGGATCTCGCGCGCGACGGCGGCCACCCGTCGTACCTGACCGAAGTCGCTCAGCGGACCGGGGTCGAGGTCGATGCGCCACTCGTCGGGCTTCTCCGGATCCTCGCGGCGGCTGTTCCACGGATGGAACTCGACCGTCGACATCTGCACCGCCCAGACCACGCTGGCGAGCCGGGTCACGCAGAGCTCGTCGGCGGTGCGGTTCCATCGCGGGAAGTGCAACCGCACGGTCTCCACCCACGGCGGCGCCCCCGCGGGCAGTCGCTTCTGGTGCACCTTCTCGCCCGCCAGGCCCTTGGGGAATCGATGCAGCATGCACGGCCGCTCCCACAGTGCGTTGACGATGCCGTCGCCGACCGAGAGGTAGTACTCGACCAGGTCGAGCTTCGTCGCCCCACTCGGATTGTCGGGAGTCGGTGGGAAGTAGACCCGGTCGGGGTTGGTGACCTTGACGACCTGGTCCTCGACCTCGATCTCGGTGAACGGTGACGCCACAGCCGCCACGTTAGCGGGCACCGACGACCGCCGGGCCTAGAGGCGGTCGCTGCGCGCGCCCTCCTCAGCCGACAGGTGTCCCGTCCCAGCGCGCCGCTGCGCTGTCGGCGGGCACGACGAGATGGAGGACGTTGCGCTGCACCTCGAAGGCCACGGGCGTGAGTGCGCCGATCTCGCCGTCGAGGTTGACCGGCATCGGCCGGTCCGTGTCCAGCCGCACCCTTCGGGTTGTCAGGTGGTGGACACGTTCGTGCTCCACGAACCGGCCGTCGCGGAAAAGCCTGGCGATCGACACGTGGTCGCGCAGCCGGCCGCGGACGATGGCGTAGACGTCGAGCAGGTGGTCGTCGATCGAGGCGGACGGCGACACCGCGTTGCCGCCGCCGTAGTGGCGTCCGTTGCCGACCGCGACCTGCAGCAGGTCGTCGAGCTCCATCGGCTCGTGGTCGCCATCGGGGAAGCTCAGCCGGGCGCGGAAGGGCTCGTGCACGCGGTACGCCGCCAGCGCGGCCACCGGGTAGGCGAAGCGCCCGAGGCGGCGCTTGAGCCGTGGCGTCAGCCGCTCGGTGACACCGGTGGCCAGGCCGACCGCCGCCACGTTGAGGAACGGCTCGCCGTCGGCCCGGCCGAGGTCGACGTCGACCACCTTGCCGGTCTCGAGCAGGCGTAGCGCTGCGACGACGTCGCCCGAGATGCCGAGCGTCCGGGCGAAGTCGTTGGCGGTGCCGACCGGGATCACCGCCAGCCGCGTGGGGGTGCCGGCCACCCGCCCGGCCGCGGCGCCCACGGTGCCGTCACCACCGGCGACCACCAGGAGATCGGGCTTCGGGGCCAGCGCGCGGTCGAGGGCGTCACCGAGCTCACCGGGCGCCGCCTCGAACCCGGCGACCCGGCCGAACCGGTGCTCGAGATGGTCGCGGGCCGTCGCGTAGATCTCCGCTCCGCTGCGCGAGCCGGTGTTGGCCACCAGGGCGATCGTGTCGAGGTCTGGACGGCCTGACATGCCTGGCAGACCTGATGGGGCGGACGACGCGCTCATCGTCCGAACCTAGCCATCGCGTCTGAGAGAAGCGTGAGGCCGGCGTACGACCCGGCTGTGAGCCGCGCGACGCGGCGCTGCGTCGTACGTCGTTCCGAGGGGTCAGCCGGTGCGACGGAGGAGGGCGAGGAACATCGCGTCGGTGCCGTGCCGGTGCGGCCACAGCTGAACGGTGCCTGGCAGCGGGCCCTCGGCGTCGGGGATCTCCCAGCGCAGCGGCTCGAGGCGCGCCTCGGGCCTCGCGGCCAGAGTCGCGTCGACGACGTCGCGGGTCTCGGCGAGCACCGGCGAGCAGGTCGAGTAGAGCACCAGACCGCCGGGGCGGACCGCGTCGAGCGCGGCGGCGAACAGCTCCAACTGGAGCGGCACGAGGGTGTCGAGATCGGCCGGGCGGCGCCGCCAGCGCACCTCCGGGCGGCGGCGCAGCGCTCCGAGGCCCGTGCAGGGGGCGTCGACGAGCACCCGGTCGAACGAGCCCGGCGCCCACGGGCCGGCACGGCCGTCAGCGCAGACGACCTCCTCGACTCCCGGGACGATCCCCGCTGCCGCCAGCACGCCGTCGCCTGCGGAGACCCCCAGTGACCTCCGCACCAGCTCGGCGCGGTGCGGCTGGGATTCGTTGGCGACGACCCGGGCGCCCCGCTGGGCGGCCAGCGCCGCGAGCAGGGCGGCCTTGCCACCCGGCCCGGCGCACAGGTCGAGCCAGCGCTCGTCCGGACCGTCCAGGTGCGCGGTGGCCAGTGCCACGGCGACCAGCTGCGACCCCTCGTCCTGTACGCCGGCCCGCCCCTCGGCCACCGCCGGCACGGCCGCAGGATCGCCACCATCCAGCACCGCACCGTAGGGCGAGAACCGGGTCCGCTCGCCCGGCAGCTCGTCGACCCGCGAGCGTCCCGGCCGGGCGACGAGAGTGACCGGCGGCGACTCGTTGTCCGCGGCCAGGAGGGCTTCGAGCCCTGCGCTGGCGACTGAGTCCGCCCGAGACTCAGCCGTGAGCGTTGAGTCCGCCCGAGACTCAGCCGTGAGCGTTGAGTCGGTCCGAGACTCAACGGTGAGCGTTGAGTCGGTCCGAGACTCAACGGTGAGCGTTGAGTCGGTCCGAGACTCAACGGTGAGCGTTGAGTCGGTCCGAGACTCAACGGAGACCGACCCGGACAGCGCCTCGCCGAGCGCGTCGACCACCCAGCGCGGATGGCTGTGGACGACCGCCAGCCGGTCGGCCGGCGCACCCGTTGCCACCTCGGCCAGCCAGGCGTCGAGGTCGCGCGCGGCGACCTTGCGCAGGACCGCGTTGACCAGCCCGGTCGGCCCGGGGCCGATCCGCCCGCGGACCAGGTCGACGGTGGTGCTGATCGCGGCGTGGTCGGGCACCCGCATCGCGAGGAGCTGGTGGACGCCGAGACGCAGCGCATCGCGCACCTTCGCCTCGAGTCGCGGCTTGGTGAGGCAGGCGTCGATGATCGGGTCGTAGCTCCCCTGATGGCGGATCGTGCCGGCCGCGAGCTCGGTCGCGAAGGCCGCGTCCCGGCCCGCGAGTCCGTGCTTGCGCAGCACCTGCGGCAGCACCAGATTGGCGTAGGCGTCCTGTGTGCGCACGGCCTTGAGCACGTCGTACGCCGCATCGCGAGCCGGGTCGACGCGCACCCTGCCGGACCGGCTCGCGCCGCCCATCAGTGGCCGGGCCCGGCGGCCAGGAAGGCCCGCGCCAGCCGCTTGGGCGCGACCGCCAGCCAGGCATCGGTCAGGATCTCCCGTAGCTCGTCGACCTCGATCTCGCCGAGCCGCGACTGCTGGACGAGCACGGCGTTGAAGCTGCGGAAGTGGTCGATTGTGAAGAACGGACCGTCGGCGTCGACGAGAGCCTGCTTGTCCGCGGCGTCCGCCGTGCGGACCACCAGCAGGTCGTCGTACTCCTCGCCGGTCTCCGGGTCGATCGCCGTCTTGTGCGGCGCCCGGTGGAGCACGAAGCCACGTCCCCTGTCGCCCTTCGGCACCTTGTAGGTCGGCCGGTCGCCCCAGGTGATCCCGAGCTCGGTCTCCGGCAGCGAGAGGCAGATATCGTCGACGTCGTCGGGGCGCGCGGGACGGGTGCCGGTCATCGAGTCATCATCGGCCGAGCACCACGGGCCCGTCCAGACGGAGGCCACGGGCCCAGTCGGCGGCGGGCATCTGCCGCTTGCCGAAGGCCTTCATGTCGCCGAGCCTCACCGCAGTCGTCCCGGTGCCGACGTGCACGTCGTGCTTGCCCACGACCAGCTCGCCGGGAGCGGCCGTGACCGACGGGTCGATGCGAACCGAGCCGAGCTTGAGGCGCTCCTCGGGGGATCCGGTGCCGCCCAAGGTGGTCCACGCCCCCGGCGACGGGCTGCACGACCGGACCAGCCGGTCGATCGCGGTGGCGGGGAGTCGCCAGTCGACGCGGGCGTCGTCGACCGTCACCTTGGGGGCGAAGCTCACCCCGTCGTCAGGCTGGTCGCGGGCCTCCAGCGACCCGTCTGCGATGCCGTCCAGCGTCGCGACGAGCAGGCCGGCACCGCCCTCGGCCAGCCTGGCGAGCAGGGTGCCGGCGGTGTCGTCGGGACGGATCCGCTCGGTCATCACGCCGTACGTCGGGCCCGCGTCGAGGGCGGGCACGATGCGGAAGGTCGTGGCGCCCGTGACCTCGTCGCCGGCCCGGATGGCCTGCTGCACCGGAGCCGCACCCCGCCAGGCCGGCAGGACCGAGAAGTGCAGGTTGACCCAGCCGTGCGCCGGGATGTCGAGCGCGGCCTGCGGGAGCAGTGCGCCGTAGGCCACCACCGGACAGCAATCGGGTGCAAGGTCGCGCAGCGCGGCCTGGAAGACGGGGTCGCTCGGGTGCTCCGGCTTGAGCACCGGTACGCCGATCTCGTCGGCGCGGGCGGCCACCGGCGACGGGCCGAGACGTCGGCCCCGGCCGGAGGGTGCGTCGGGCCGCGAGACGACCCCGACCAGCTCATGCCCGCTCGAGGAGATCGCGTCGAGGGAAGGCAGGGCGACCTCCGGCGTACCGGCGAAGACGACCCGCATCAGCTGCCGACGACCGTCATCGACAGGCCCACGTCAGAGCCCGAGCCCGCGGGTGGCATGGGGCGACATCTTGACGGTCGGCCGCTCGAGCCCGAACCACTCCGACTCGCGGATGGCCTTCATCGCCGCCTTTCGGCCGGCAGGGTCGAGCCGGTCGATGAACAGGACACCGTCGAGATGGTCGGTCTCGTGCTGGAGGGCCCGCGCCAACAGGTCGGACCCCTCGACGACGACGGGCTCGCCGTACATGTCGAGGCCCTTGGCCACCACCGACCGGGCCCGTTTGCAGTCGAAGGAGAGCTCCGGGATCGACAGGCAGCCCTCGGGACCGTCCTGCTCCTCCTCCGACAGGTCGAGCACCGGGTTGACTAGGTGGCCCACCTCGTCGTCGACGTTCCAGGTGAAGATCCGCAGGCCCACGCCGAGCTGCGGAGCCGCGAGCCCGGCGCCGGGAGCGTCGAGCATGGTGTCGGTGAGGTCGGCGACGAGGGTGCGCAGCTCCTTGTCGAAGTCGACGACCTCGAGGGCGGGCCTGCGCAGGACGGGGTCCCCGAAGAGTCGGATCGGTTGGATCGCCATGGCGCCGACAGTCTAGGCGTCGGTCCCTCTCGCTGGTCGAGCCGCCGTGAGGAACGAACGGCGGTGCCTCTCGCCGGTCGAGCCGCCGTGAGGAACGAACGGCGGTGCCTCTCGCCGGTCGAGCCGCCGTGAGGAACGAACGGCGTGTCGAGACCACGCACTCTCACAGGGACGACGGGTCGACCTGCACGCGGACCGGGTCGAGCTTGCGGGCACTGCGCACGCGCTGGAGCTCGCGAAGCGCACGCGAGAGGGCCGGGCCGTGGGCACGCGGGCTGCGGAGTACGACGCGCAGGTCGCTGTCGGCGCCCTTGCCCGGGCCGGAGTCGACCGGGCCGCAGGCGACCGGGCCGAGCACGTCGGTGGCCGGAGGCAGGTCGAGCAGGGTGAGCGCGTCGTCGATGGCTCCTGGAGCACCGGTGAGGGTGGCGATGCGGGCCGCCGGCGGGAGATGGGCATCGGCTCGCTGCGCGGCCTCGCGGGCGGCGAACCCGGCCGGGTCCCAGCGGACCAGGGCCTGGATCGCCGGCTGTGCCGGATCGCCGACGGCCACGACGCGGCCTCCACTCCGGACCAGGCCGGCGGCTCCCAGCCATCGTCGAAGCGCCTCCTCGGCCACCCGAAGGTCGTCGCGGGCGAGAGTGAGCCAAGTGTCGAGCAGGACGACGGCGGAGTAGCCGCCCTCGGCGACGGGCTCCGCCCCGACCGTGGCCACGACGAGGTCGGCCTGGAGGCCCACTCGGGCCTTGACCCGCTCGCCGCCCGACGTCCTGACGGTGACGCCGGGGAACATCCGGCCGAGCTCCTCGGCCGTGCGCGACTCCCCCAGGACCGGGGCGCGGAGGCCTCGGCGACCGCACTCCGGGCAGGACCAGGCGGCCGCCTCGGTGCCGCACCAGCGGCAACGGGGCGGCGCTGTCGGCCCCCTCAGCGCGAGCGGACCGGCGCATGCCTCGCAGCGCGCCGGCGTACGACAGTGCTCGCAGGCCAGCGCTGGCGCGTAGCCCGCGCGCGGGGTCTGCACGAGCACGGGACCGGTCGTCAGGCCCTGCCGGATCGCGTCGTGGACGGCATGGGGGATGCGGGCGCCGATCGCCCGGTCGGCCGACTCCACCACCTCGACCCGGGCCGCGTCGCGAAGGGTCCCGCGGGCCGCCACCACCTCGCGAGCCCAGCCGGTGCGGACCAGCTGGTCGGCCTCGACCGAGCGGGCGAAGCCCATGAGCAGTGCCGCCGAGCCGAGCTGCTGGGCACGCGTGAGCAGCACCTCGCGGGTGTGGCAGTAAGGCGCCCTCGGCTCGGCGTACAGGTCGTCACCGTCGTCCCAGATCACGACCAGACCGAGATCGCGGACCGGGGCGAACGCCGCCGACCTCGTGCCGACCACGATGCGCCGAGCGCCGCGCGAGACTGCGAGGAAGTCGGCGTAGCGACGCGCCGGTCCGGCGTCGGCCGCCAAGGTGACGTGATGGCCCGGCCCGAGGCGCCGGGTCAGCGCCTCATCGACCCGGTCGACGTCACGACGGTCGGGGACGCAGATGACGACACCCCGGCCGCCGGCGTACGTCGCGGCGGCGGCCTCCGCGACCAGCGCCGGCCAGTCCTCGCCCGGCAGCGTGCCCCACACGGCTCGGGGCGAGCCGCCCGACCGCAGATGGCCGAGGAACGCGCCGGCCGCCGGATATCCGCCGGTGTCGGTCGGTGGGGCGGGCTCGGCCGGGGAGTCCGGTGCCACGGGCGACTCGCGGGCCTCGGTGGCCGCGTGTCGCGGCGGGATCGCCAGCCTGAGGACGTCGGACCGGGTGCCGGCGTAGCGCTCGGCCAGCGCGGCGCTCAGCTCGAGGATCTCGGGATGCAGCACCGGCTCGGAGCTGACGACGCGGCGCAGCGGCGTGAGACGGCCGTCGTGCTCGGTGTCGGCGACCCGGGCGACCACGTAGCCGTCGATGTCCTGACCGGCGAAGCGCACCTTCACCCGGGCGCCGGGCACCGCGTCGGCGGCCATCGCGTCCGGGACGAGGTAGTCGAAGTCGCGGTCGAGGTGGGCCGGGCCGACGTCGACCAGCACCCGGGCGACCGGATCGCTCGCGGCCGACTCGACCGCCCTGTCCGCCTGTGCCCGGCGAGCAGCCGCCCGCGCCCGGCCGTCGCGCACGGCCGAGCGCAGGCCCGGCAGCATGTCGGGTTGGTCCGGGTCGCTCATCGCCAGAGTTCTACCAGCGCCCACCGACCGAGCGGAGCTCGGTCAACGCCGACTCGGCGGGAAACTGTGCCCCGGGTCGGCGGTCAGGCCCCTACCGCGGCCTTGAGTGCTTCGGCGCGGTCGGTGCGCTCCCAGGTGAACTCGGGGAGCTCCCGGCCGAAGTGGCCGTACGCCGCGGTCTTGGCGTAGATGGGCCGGAGCAGGTCGAGGTCCTCGATGATCGCGGCCGGCCGGAGGTCGAAGACCTGGAGCACGGCGTCCTGGATTTTCTCATCGGGCACGACCCCGGTGCCGAAAGTCTGGATGAAGACGCCGACCGGCGCGGCCTTGCCGATGGCGTAGGCGACCTGCGCCTCGCAGCGACGGGCGAGGCCCGCGGCGACCACGTTCTTGGCGACCCAGCGCATGGCGTAGGCGGCGGAGCGGTCCACCTTCGAGGGATCCTTGCCGGAGAAGGCGCCCCCGCCGTGGCGGGCCATGCCGCCGTAGGTGTCGACGATTATCTTGCGGCCGGTGAGGCCGGCGTCGCCCATCGGGCCGCCGATCACGAACTTGCCCGTCGGGTTGACCAGGAGCCGGTAGCCCTCGGACGTGATGTCGAAGGCCGCCAGCACCGGGTCGATGACGTGCTTCTTGATGTCCGGCTGGAGCTGGGTGTCGAGGTCGATGCCGTCCTCGTGCTGGGTCGACAGCACGACGGTATCGATGCGCACCGGGCGGTCGTCGGCGTCGTACTCGATGGTGACCTGGGTCTTGCCGTCGGGGCGCAGGTAGGGAAGCGTGCCGTCCTTGCGCACCTCGGCGAGCTTCTCGGAGAGCCGATGCGCGATGGTGATCGGCAGGGGCATCAGCTCCGGGGTGTCGTCGCAGGCGTAGCCGAACATCAGGCCCTGGTCGCCGGCGCCCTGCTTCTCCTTGACGTCGACGGAGCCGGCGCGGCTCTCGTACGCCGTGTCGACACCCTGCGCGATGTCGGGGCTCTGCGCGCCGATGGCGACCTGGACGCCGCAGGCGCGGCCGTCGAAGAACATCGCCCCGTCGTCATAGCCGATCTCGACGATCTTGTCGCGCACGAGCTGGGCGATCGGCGCGTAGGTCTGCGTGCTCACCTCACCGGCGACGACGACCAGGCCGGTCGTCAGCAGCGTCTCGACCGCGACCCGGCTGTGGGGGTCACCCTCGAGCAGCGCGTCCAGGACGGTGTCGCTGATCTGGTCGGCCATCTTGTCGGGGTGACCCTCGGTCACCGACTCGGAGGTGAACAGGCGTCCGGGCACGAAGCACTCCTCGGCTTTGAACATGGCGGGCTCCGGGTAGGGCCGCGCTGACTGGCTGGGCGGTCCAGCAAGACTATCGGCGACCCAGCATGCAAGACGCACATCTCAGCCGACGAATCGACGGACGACCTCGTCCCACACCCGGTGTGCGAGCACGCTCTTGCTGCCGAGGGGGACGTCGACCGCGGCACCGTCGGCCGAGAGGATCACCGCCTGGTTGTCCTCGGCTCCGAAGACCTGGCCACCGCTGACGTCGTTGACCACGAGCAGGTCGCAGCCCTTGCGCTCGAGCTTGGCGCGCGCGAGCTCGAGCACGGAGCCGCTGCCGTCGCCGGTCTCCGCCGCGAACCCTACGATGACCGCACCGGGCAGGGGCCGGGACAGACTCAGCTCGCGCAGGATGTCGGGATTCTGCACCAGCTCGAGGGACGGCGCCGAGGTCTCGTCGGTCTTCTTGATCTTCGTCGCGACGTAGTGGGCGGGGCGGAAGTCGGCCGGCGCGGCCGCCATCACCACCGCGTCGGCGCTGCCGGCGGCGAAGAGGACCTGCTCGCGAAGCTCGGCGGTCGTGGTGACGCGCACGACCTCGACTCCGGCCGGATCGGCCAGGCTGACGTTGGCCGCCACCAGGGTCACCTTGGCGCCGCGCGCCGCCGCGGCGCGAGCCAGCGCATAGCCCTGCCGTCCCGAGGAGCTGTTGCCGAGAAAGCGGACCGGGTCGAGATGCTCGCGAGTGCCTCCCGCGGAGACCACGACGTGGCGACCCACCAGGTCGAGGCCCCGCCGTTCGCCGGTCGAGCCTGTCGAGGCCAGGACGTCGCGGCAGACCTCGAAGATCGCCTCCGGGTCGGGGAGCCGGCCCCGGCCGGTGTCCTTGCCGGTGAGCCGGCCATCGGCGGGCTCGAGCACGATCGTCCCGCGCCCACGAAGGGTGGCGACGTTGGCCTCCGTCGCCGGGTGGGTCCACATCTCGGTGTGCATCGCGGGTGCGAAGACCACGGGACAGCGCGCGGTGAGCAGCGTGTTGGTGAGCAGGTCGTCGGCCAGGCCGTGGGCCGCCTTGGCCAGCAGGTCGGCGGTCGCCGGTGCGACCACGACCAGCTCGGCCCGCTGCCCGATCCGGACGTGCGGGACCTCGTGGACGTCGGCCCACACGTCGGCGGTCGCCGGCTTGCCGGACAGGGCCGACCAGGTCGCCGCGCCGACGAACTCGAGGGCTGCGGCGGTCGGCACCACCGTCACGTCATGGCCGCTCTCGGTGAACCGGCGCAGCAGCTCGCAGGCCTTGTACGCCGCGATGCCGCCGCCGACCCCGAGGACGATCCGGGGAGCGACCCGCGACGTCATGGGTTCGCTCCCGGCCGGCTCATTGGCCCAGGGAGTCGTCGAAGGACGCGTCGAGCGCGGCCTGACGTGCCTCCTCCTCGGCCTGCAGCTCGGCCGGGTCGACGTCCTCGCAGGTCAGCAGGTCGTCGTTGATCTCGCGCAGCGCGATCGACAGCGGCTTCTCCTGCACGTGGGTGTCGACCAGCGGGCCGACGTACTCCAGCAGGCCCTCGCCCAGCTGGGAGTAGTAGGCGTTGATCTGCCGGGCGCGCTTTGCGCTGTAGAGGACCAGCTTGTACTTGCTGTCGGTCTTGGTGAGCAGGTCGTCGATCGGGGGGTTGGTCACGCCCTCGGCGGCGATATTGGGGGCAGACACGCAGGAGCCTCACAATGGTCGATGGTGGATCTGACGGTCGATCGATCTGTGCGATCGAACGGCGCCACCGGAACACGACCGACCACCGTCGGTCAGGATCGGGGCCGGATCACGCGGGCGCTGTTATCAAGGCTACCAACTCGTCGGCGGCAGCGTGAACTTCGTGGTTGACGATCGTCACGTCGAACTCCGGCTCGGCGGCCAGCTCGGCGACCGCCGTCTCGAGACGACGGGTGCGCTCCTCCTCGCTCTCGGTCCCTCGGCCGACCAGTCGACGTACGAGCTCGTCCCAGGAGGGCGGCCTCAAGAATACGAACAGGGCCTCGGGCATCGACTCCTTGACCTGCCGGGCACCTTGGAGGTCGATCTCCAGGAGCGCCGGGCGTCCCTCGGCCAGCACCCTCTCGACGGGCTCGCGGGGCGTGCCGTACCGCGCGACCCCGTGGACCGTCGCCCACTCCAGCATCGCGCCGGACGCGACGAGCTCGTCGAAGCGCTCCGCGGTGACGAAGTGGTAGTGAACGCCGTCGACCTCCCCCGGCCGCGGCCGGCGCGTCGTCGCCGAGACCGAGATCCAGACTCCCGGGTGACGGTCGCGGACGGCGGCAGCGACGGTGCCCTTTCCGACCGCCGTCGGCCCCGCCAGCACGACCAGGCGCGACCGTCCCGTCGCCGTACCGGTGGCCGGGTTGCCGCCGGTCACGCGCCGAACTCGCGCTCCAGCGCCGCGATCTGCTTGGTGCCGAGCCCCCGCACCCGGCGGCTCTCGGCGATCCCGAGCCGCTCCATCAGCTGCCGGGCGCGCACCTTGCCGAGGCCCGGCATGGCCTGCAGCAGGTCGACGACCCGCATCTTGCCGATGACCTCGTTCGCATGACCCTCGTGGAGCACGTCGATGATCGACGCGCCGGAGTTCTTCAGCCGGTTCTTCACCTCGGCGCGCTCGCGCCGCGAGGCGGCGGCCTTCTCGAGCGCGGCCTGACGCTGCTCAGGCGTGAGTGGTGGTAAGGCCACGGCGTCCCCGTTCAGTCAGCTCGTGTGGTCTGCGGCAGTCATGCTCGGTCACCCTAGTCACTCACCGATTTCATCGGCAACGCGAGGGTGGGCTCCTCGACGCACCTCCCGGCAACGACGCAGGGTGCGTCGCTACTCAGACGCCGCGTCCCCGGTAGCGACGCACGGTGCGCCGCGATCGGACACGCAGGACGAGCGTCACGCCAGCAGCCCGCGCAGCTCGTCGTTGGCCCGGGCGACCTCGTCGCGCATCGCGGCGGCGTCGGGACCCCTGCGGAGCACGCCGCGCGACGAGCTGGCCACGACGTGGCCGGCAGAGGAGCCGAAGATCCGAAGGATGTCGGCGGTGGTGCCGCCCTGCTCGCCGTAGCCCGGCGCGAGGATCGGCCCGTTGATCGCGAAGTCCAGCCTCGCCCCGGAGGACGACAATGGGTCGATCGTGGCGCCGACGACGGCGCCGTATGCGCCGAGCGGGGTTGCGTCAGCGTTGAGCTCCCTCAGGTGGCCGAGCATGGCCGCCGACACGCTCCGCCCCTCCTCGGTCACCGCCTCCTGCACCTCGGGTGCCTCCTTGTTGGAGGTGGCGGCCAACACGAAGAGGCCGCGGTCGTGGATGCGCGCGGCGTCGACGAACGGGAGCAGTGAGCCGAAGCCGAGGTAGGGGCTGATCGTGATGGCGTCGGACGCCAGCGGGGACGCCGGGTCGAGGTAGGCGTCGGCGTACGCCTGCGAAGTCGAGCCGATGTCGCCGCGCTTGACGTCGAGCAGCACGAGGGCGCCGGCCGCGCGCGACCCGGCGATCACCCGCTCGAGCACCGCGATCCCCCGGCTGCCGTGGCGCTCGTAGAACGCCGACTGCGGCTTGACGACGCTGCAGTACGGCGCCACCGCCTCCACCACGGTCAGCGCGAACCGCTCCAGCCCGGCGACGTCGTCGTCGAGGCCCCAGTCGCGCAGGAGGCCGGCGTGCGGGTCGATCCCGACGCAGAACTGGCCGCGCGCGGCCAGCGCGTCGAGGTACCTCTCTCCGAAGGTGGCCTTCTCGCTCACGCGTCGACTCCTCTCAGGATCCGGCGCGGCCACAGCGGACCGCGGTAGACGAAGGCCGTATAGGCCTGCAGAAGGGTGGCGCCCGCGTCGAGCCGGGCACGAGCGTCCTCGGGCGTGGTGATGCCGCCGACGCCGATCAGGGTGAGGTCGTCGCCGACCCGCCCCTTGAGCATCCTCATCACCTCGAGCGAACGAGCGGTGAGCGGACCGCCGGAGAGGCCTCCGCCGCCGATCTCCTCGACCCTCGCGGGATCGCTGACCAGTCCGGACCGGCTGGTCGTGGTGTTGGTGGCGGTGATGCCGTCGAGCCCGATCGCCTTCGCCAGGTCGGCGACCGCGAGGACGTCCTCATCGGCCAGGTCCGGGGCGATCTTGACGACAAGGGGGACCCGGCGGTCGGTGACGACCTGGTCCGCGCGGCGGCGTACGGCGACCAGCAGCGGCTCGAGCCTCTCCACCGCCTGCAGGTTGCGCAGGCCTGGAGTGTTGGGGGAGGAGACGTTGACCACCAGGTAGTCGGCGTGCCGGGCCAGGTGGTCGACGGACTTCTCGTGGTCCGCGATCACGGCGGCGATGTCGTCGTCCGGCACCACCTTGGTCTTGCCGATGTTGACGCCCAGGACAGACGCACCGAGGAACGAGGTGGGCCCGTCCTGCGATCCAGCCGCCGCGCCGGAGGGACGACGACGCATCCTCTGGGCGCGACGTTCGAGCCGTCTGCCGACCACCTCGGCGCCGTCGTTGTTGAAGCCCATCCGGTTGACGACGGCTCGGTCGTCCGGGAGCCGGAAGAGGCGCGGCCGCGGGTTGCCGGGCTGGGCCTCGCCGGTGACCGTGCCGATCTCGACGTGGCCGAAGCCGAGCGCCGCGAGCGCATCGATGCCGACCGCGTTCTTGTCGAACCCCGCGGCGAGCCCGAGCGGGTTCGGGAAGGTCAGGCCCAGGGCCTGGACCGGTCGAGCCTCCCGCCGCGTCATCCGGGCGAGCGCCGGGCCGGCCGCCCTGATCGCGCGGAAGGCCAGGTGATGCGCCCGCTCCGGGTCGACCCTCGTGAGGACCCGGTCGAAGAGGACGTCGTACGCCGTCACCTGGGTCGCCGCCGCCTCACGCATCCCATGTTGACCTGGGATGTTGTCACTTCACCCTGGTTGTACGCCGGGGGAAGTGGCGACATCCCAGGTGAACCTGGTGTGCGTGTGACTCTCACTCCTGCCCACCAGTCACCGCGGCACCCGAGCGGCGTGCCCAGTCCTGCAGCGACCGGACGCCAATGTTTCCCGCAATGACGGCCTCGATGCCCTGCACTGCAGCGGCCAGCCCCTGGACCGTGGTGATGCAGGGGACGTTCGCCTGCACGGCCGCGGTCCGGATCTCGTAGCCGTCGACGCGCGGGCCACCCTGGCCACCGCCCTGACCGGCACCGTGGGGGGTGTTGACGATGAGCTGGACGTCGCCGTTGGCGATCATCTGCACGGTGGTCGGCTCGCCGGCGGGTCCGGTGCCCTCGAAGTGCTTGCGGACCACCTTGGCGTCGATGCCGTTGCGGCGCAGCACCTCCGCGGTGCCCTGGGTGGCCAGCACCTCGAAGCCGAGGTCGGCGAGCCGCTTGATCGGGAAGATCATCGTGCGCTTGTCGCGGTTGGCCATCGAGCAGAAGACCCGGCCCGAAGTCGGCAGCGAGCCGTAGGACGCGGTCTGCGACTTCGCGAACGCCGTGCCGAAGAGGGCGTCCATGCCCATCACCTCCCCGGTGGAGCGCATCTCCGGGCCGAGCACGGTGTCGACGGTGCGGCCGTCGGGGGTCTTGAAGCGGTTGAAGGGCATCACCGCCTCCTTCACCGCGATGGGCGCGTCGGCGGGCAGGTCGCCGCCGTCGCCTTCCGCGCTGAGCATGCCGGCGGCGCGCAGGGACTTGATCGACTCCCCCATCATCACCCGGGCGGCCGCCTTCGCCAGTGGCACCGCGGTCGCCTTGGAGACGAACGGCACCGTGCGCGAGGCGCGCGGGTTGGCCTCGAGGACGTAGAGCACGTCGGAGCCGAGGGCGAACTGGATGTTGATCAGGCCTCGTACGCCGACACCGCGGGCGATGGCCTCCGTGGCCTCACGGATCCGGCGGATCTCGCTCGCGCCGAGGGTGATCGGCGGCATCGCGCAGGCCGAGTCGCCGGAGTGGATGCCGGCCTCCTCGATGTGCTCCATCACGCCGCCGAGATAGAGCTCCTCGCCGTCGTAGAGCGCGTCGACGTCGATCTCGACGGCGTCGTCGATGAACCTGTCGACGAGCACCGGGTGCTCGGGGCTCACCTCGGTCGCTCGGGAGATGTAGCCCTCGAGCGCGGCGTCGTCGTAGACGATCTCCATGCCGCGGCCGCCCAGCACGTACGACGGGCGAACGAGGACCGGGTAGCCGATGACGGCGGCGATGTCGCGCGCCTCGGCGTACGACGACGCGAGACCGTGCTTGGGCGCCGGCAGCCCGGCCTCCAGCAGGACCCGGCCGAAGGCGCCACGGTCCTCGGCGAGGTCGATGGCGGCCGGCGGGGTGCCGACGATCGGGACGCCCGCGGCCTGGAGACCGGCCGCCAGCCCCAGCGGGGTCTGCCCGCCGAGCTGGCAGATGACGCCGGCGATCGGGCCGGCGCGCCGCTCGGCGTAGACGATCTCGAGCACGTCCTCGAGGGTGAGCGGCTCGAAGTAGAGCCGGTCGGAGGTGTCGTAGTCGGTCGACACCGTCTCGGGGTTGCAGTTGACCATGATGGTGTCGTAGCCGGCGCCGCCGTTGACCCCTTCCCGGCCAGCGCCCTTGGCCGCGCTCAGCGCGAGCGATGCGTGCACGCAGGAGTAGTCGAACTCGATGCCCTGGCCGATCCGGTTGGGCCCGGAGCCGAGGATGATCACCGCCTCGCGATCACGGGGCGCGACCTCGGTCTCCTCGTCGTAGGAGGAGTAGTGGTAGGGCGTGGCCGCGGCGAACTCGGCGGCGCAGGTGTCGACGGTCTTGAAGACCGGGCGGATGCCGAGAGCGTGCCTGACCCCTCGGACCACGGCCTCGTCGAGATCGCGCATCCGGCCGAGCTGGGCGTCGGAGAAGCCGTGGCGCTTGGCCCGGCGCAGCAGGGCGGGGGTGAGCTCGTCGCTGTGGATGATCTCCTGGGCGACCTCGTTGATCAGGCAGAGCTGGTCGACGAACCACGGGTCGATGCCGGTGGCGGCGTGGACGTCGTCGGGGGTGGCTCCGGCGCGGATCGCGTCCATGACCACCCGCAACCGGCCGTCGAACGCCGTCCGGATCTCCTCGAGCAGGCCGGCCTTGTCGAGGTCGACGTGCTTGTGGGACCAGTCGAAGGGCGCGTCCTTGGACTCCAGTGACCGCAGCGCCTTCTGCAGCGCCTCGGTGAAGTTGCGGCCGATCGCCATCGCCTCGCCGACGGACTTCATGTGCGTGGTCAGCGTCGGGTCGGCCCCGGGGAACTTCTCGAAGGCGAAGCGCGGCACCTTGACGACGACGTAGTCGAGGGTCGGCTCGAAGGAGGCCGGCGTGCTCTGCCCGTCGGGTCTGATCGTGATGTCGTTGGGCACCTCGTCGAGGGTGTAGCCGATGGCGACCTTGGCGGCGATCTTGGCGATCGGGAAGCCGGTCGCCTTGGAGGCCAGCGCGCTGGACCGCGACACCCGGGGGTTCATCTCGATGACCACGACGCGGCCGTCGTCGGGGTTGACCGCGAACTGGATGTTGCAGCCGCCGGTGTCGACGCCGACTTCGCGGATGATGCCGATCGAGAGGTCGCGCAGGTGCTGGTACTCGCGGTCGGTGAGCGTCATGGCCGGGGCGACGGTGATGGAGTCGCCGGTGTGCACGCCCATCGGGTCGAGGTTCTCGATCGAGCAGACGATCACGACGTTGTCGGCCCTGTCGCGCATCACCTCCAGCTCGTACTCCTTCCAGCCGAGGATCGACTCCTCCATGAGCACCTCGGTGGTCGGGCTGGCGGCGAGGCCGGAGCCGGCGATCATGCGGAGGTCGTCCTCGTCGTAGGCCATGCCGGAGCCGGAGCCGCCCATCGTGAACGACGGCCGCACCACGCACGGGTAGCCGAGCTCCTCGGCCGCCTCCAGGCACTCCTCCATCGTGTGCGCGATGCGGGAGGTGGCGACCTCGCCGCCGAGCTTCTCGACGATGCGCTTGAACGACTCGCGGTTCTCGCCGCGCTCGATCGCCTCGATGGAGGCGCCGATCAGCTCGACGCGGTACTTCTCGAGGACGCCCGCCGCGTCCAGCGCCATGGCCGCGTTGAGCGCGGTCTGGCCTCCGAGGGTCGCGAGCAGAGCGTCGATCGGATGGCCGCTCTCGGCCTCAGCAGCGATGACCTTCTCCACGA
The DNA here is from genome assembly GCA_963767345.1 of uncultured Actinomycetota bacterium. GTDB lineage: Bacteria > Actinomycetota > Actinomycetes > Propionibacteriales > Nocardioidaceae > Nocardioides. The sequence goes on along the minus strand of CAVYDO010000002.1, from coordinate 66,317 downwards.
ACTCGGGGGTGATCGGCTCGACGTACGTCGCGTCGGCGAACTCGGGGTCGGTCATGATCGTCGCGGGGTTGGAGTTGACCAGGACGACCCGGATTCCCTCCTCCTTCAGCACCCGGCAGGCCTGGGTGCCGGAGTAGTCGAACTCGCAGGCCTGGCCGATCACGATGGGACCCGAGCCGATCACGAGCACGCTCTGGATGTCGGTGCGCCTGGGCATCTCAGGCCTCCTCGGTCTCGGCGGTCTCGACACGCTCGCTGCGCTCGCGGCTCGACCAGCGGTGAGACTCGGCGGTCTCGCTGCGCTCGCGGCTCGACCAGCCGTGAGACTCGGTGGTCGAGCCGCCCTCGAGGGACGAGCGGGCGTGTCGAGACCCCATGAGCTCGCAGAACCGGTCGAAGAGGTACGCCGCGTCGTGCGGGCCGGCGGCCGCCTCGGGGTGGTACTGGACGGAGAAGGCCTTGAGGCGCCCGTCGTCGTCACGGAGCTCGAGCCCCTCGACCACGTCGTCGTTGAGGCAGACGTGCGAGACGGTGGCCACGCCGTACGGCGTCTGCGTGGCCTCGTCGCGCGGGGCGTCCACCGCGAAGCCGTGGTTGTGGGCGGTCACCTCCACCTTGCCGGTCGTGCGGTCCATGACCGGCTGGTTGATGCCGCGGTGGCCGTACTTGAGCTTGTAGGTGCCCAAGCCGAGGGCGCGGCCGAAGAGCTGGTTGCCGAAGCAGATGCCGAAATAGGGCAGACCGCGCTCCAGCGCCGCTCGGAGCGTGGCGAGGTCCGCGGTGGCCGGGTCGCCCGGGCCGTTGGAGCAGAAGAGGCCGTCGGGCCCTCCCCCATCGGCGTTGATCGCGAGGACGTCGTCGATCGTCGCACCGGCCGGGAGGACGTGGGTCTCGATGCCGCGGTCGGCCATCATCCTGGGCGTGTTGGCCTTGATGCCGAGGTCGAGGGCTGCGACGGTGAAGAGGTGCTGCCCCTCGGCCGCCACGACGTACGGGGTTGCGGTGCTCACCTCGCTCGCAAGGCTCGCTCCGGCCATCTTCGCGGAGTCGCGGACCCGCGCCAGGAGCGCGTCGGCGTCGTGCTCGGTGGAGATGCCGACCCGCATCGCGCCGCGCTCGCGCAGGTGCCGGGTGAGTGCGCGGGTGTCGATGCCGCTGATGCCGACGACGCCCTGGCTGCGCAGCTCGTCGTCGAGGCTGCGCCGCGCGCGCCAGTTGGACGGGATCCGGGCGGGGTCGCGAACGACGTAGCCGGAGACCCAGATGCGCGAGGACTCGTCGTCCTCGTCGTTCCAGCCGGTGTTGCCGACGTGCGGCGCCGTCATCACGACGACCTGCTTGTGATAGCTGGGGTCGGTGAGGGTCTCCTGGTATCCGGTCATGCCGGTGGAGAAGACCGCTTCGCCGAAGGTGGTCCCGACGGCGCCATAGGTGTCGCCGTGGAACGTGCGGCCGTCCTCGAGGACGAGGACCGCCGGGGCATGCTGCGCCTGACTGTGCGAGACAGGTTCGGGCTGGGGCACGCCGTACCTCCTTCTCCGCCTCACGGGACGGTGGTTAAAGGATGTTCGGGTCGGCCCGGACCTTATCAGCCGGGAGGCCGCTTCGAGTCAGCGCGCGGCGGCGATGGACGCTCGCGTCGTACGCGGACAGGCAGAACTCCTTCGATCGGCTTCCGGTCCCGCTCGGCGAGGCGAGGCGGATCGGGTTGTGCCTGTCCGGCTACGCGATCCCCAAGGCCAGGCGGAGCGTCGCGGGGTCGTCGACGACTTGGTTCGCGCCCGCGGCGACCAGGTCGGCCGCCTCGCCGGCGCCCCAGGTCACGCCTATCGCGGTCATGCCGGCCGCCCCCGCCGCGATCATGTCGACGGTCGCGTCACCGACGTACGCACACTCCCGCGCCGGTACGCCGAGACGTGTGGCCGCAAGCAGCAGCGGCTCCGGATCGGGCTTGTGTGAGCTGGTCGCCTCCTGGCCGATGACGGTGTCGACATGCCCGTCGAGGCCGACGGCCTTGAGGCCGAGCCACACCGTCTCGCCGAGCTTGGAGGACACCACGGCGGTGCGCACGCCCGCCGCGTGCAGGTCGTCGAGCACCCCTTCGATCCCGGGGACCGGCCTGATCAGGGCGTCGTGGTTGGCGAGGTTCCACTGCCGGTAGGCCGCCGTGAGCTCATCGCCGCGCCCCGGATGGCGATCCTCCATCATCACCACGAGCGGCCGTCCGATCCATGATCGGATCTCCGCATCCGTGGCGGGCGTCGGCAGGGTCGCGTGGAACGAGGCCAGGATGAGCGGGATGGTGTCGGCCAGGGTCCCGTCGAAGTCGAAGAGGACGACGGGAAGGCGCGGATACATGGCGAGCACTCCAGGTCGCCGGCGCGGCGGATCAGCCGGCCAGGAAGCGCTCGATGCTGGTGGCCAGGGCGACCGGAGCCTCGAACATCGGGTAGTGACCTGCGTTGCCGACGACCTCGATCGTCGCGCCGGGGAAGTGGGGCGCCCAGGTCTGCTCGACGGTCGCGGGGCCGAGCGCCGGGTCGGTCTCGCCGGGAAGCACTAGCATGGGCGTCTCGTCGCCCTTCACCTCGTCGAGGAAGTCGGCGCCCGCCCAGGCGGTGAGGGCGCCGGCGACCGCGTCGACCGTGGAGTTCGCGAGCGAGGCGTCGACGACCTGGTTGATCCAGACCGGCGTGAGGCGGCTGCCGGTCGTGAAGTCGATGATCCCGTAGCGGTTGTCGCGGCTCTCGGCCGCGCCCTCGAAGAGTGCCCGGCCGGCATCGTCGAAGGGCGTCGGCGTCGCACCCACCGGGGTGATGCCGACGAGCTTGTCAACCCTGTCGGGTGCGTCGGCGAGGATCCGGAGAACCTCTGCCCCACCCATCGAGTGACCGACGAGCGAGAAGGTCGCCACTCCCAGCTGGTCGGCGAGCGCGAGGACGTCGGCCGACGTCTCGGCCAGCGTGTAGTCGCCCGCGACGTCCTGACGCGCGCCGTACCCGCGGTTGTCGGTGAACACCCAGGTGAACCGCTCCCGGTCGAGCAGGTCGGGGAAGCCGCCCCAGCCGTCGGCACAGCCGAACCAGCCGTGGAGGCAGAGGACCGTGTGCGGGCCCGAGCCGACGACGCGGTGCGGGATGGTCTCGGACATGGGCTGCTCCTCGAGTGCGGGATCGGCGGGTTCGGTGCCGACCCTAGCGCCGCCTCTGCAGGTTCAGGCGCGGCGGTCGTGACGCGACGCGAGGATCTCGCGCAGCACCGGCAGCACGCGCTGGTCCTTCGGCCGGTTGGCCGCCTGCTTGCTGCGGATGATGTCGGCGAGGGAGGCGATGGGCACCGTGACCCCGAGTACGTCGACCGGTGTCGCGTCGCGGACCAGATCGGCGTAGCCGGTCGTACCGTTCGGCTGGAATGAGATGTCGATGCGGCCGAATGGTGTGGCGAGGTTCCACACGCCACTGTTCGCGAGCGACGCTCCGTCGTGAGCGAACGGCAGCGGCTCTTCGTTCTCTCCGAACCAGGTCTTCGCGTCCAATGCGCGCAGTGCGTCGGAGAGCCGCCGAAGGTTGTCCGGACCCATCTCCGGTGTGACGTCGACGTCTCGCGTGGGGAAGGGCGAACCGTGCGCAAGCGCGGCCAGTCCGCCGATGACCACGTACCTGACCCGATGCCGCTCGAGCACCTCGAGGATCAACTCCGGCTGGAACCTAGGCTGCGCCATGACCAGCCCGCCCCGTTTCCTGGATGGCAGTCATCCGGTGGGCGACCTCAACGCCGAACGCCACTCGCTTCGCTGGGCTCAAGGCGAGCAGCTCCCGCGCCTGCTGCCAATCCGATGCGTCACGCTCGACGAGCATGATGTCGAGATCCAGCCCGCACAGCCGGATCAGCCGCAGCACCAGGTCGAAGCTCGGCGTCGTCCGCCCGCTCTCCAGGCGCGCGATCGCGCTCTGCGTGGTGCCCGCCCGCTCGGCGAGCTCACGCTGGGTCAGCCCCACGCGCCGACGAGCCTCCCGGACGAGATCGTTGCCCATCCCCTTCATGGTCCAATCATAGCGGATCTGCTATGCCTGGGTCGAGTGCTGGGCAATGTGTGAAGGACAGCCACTTCAGCACTCGACCCGACACGGCGGCGGCTGGTTCCCGAAAACTCGACTCGGTCACTACACTTAGGCCATGACTGTCACGCTCACCGCACTTCCGCGCCTCGAGGACGAGCAGGTCGTCGTCCCGGCACCCGGCGCGGGGCCGGGCAATTGGTCGGGGGCAGCGAGCGCGGTGCTCGTCGAGGACACCTTCTACCTGACCTACCGCGTGCGCCGGCCGCTCGCCGAGGGCCGTGGCGTGACGACGGTGGTGTCGCGCTCGCGCGACGGCGTCACCTTCGAGCCGGTGTGCGAGGTGGCGCGCGACGCCTTCGGCGCCGAGTCGTTCGAGCGTCCCGTCGTCGTCCGCCGTCCTGACGGCGGCTGGCGCCTCTACCTCTCCTGCGCCACGCCCGGCTCCAAGCACTGGTGGATCGAGGCGCTCGACGCCGACCGGCCCGAGGATCTGCCGGCCGGCACCCGCACCCTCGTGCTCCCGGGATCCGCAACCGTCGCCGTCAAGGACCCGGTGGTCGTGATCGGTGCCGACGGCTCCTGGCACATGTGGGTCTGCGAGCACCCGTTGACGGAGCCGGGCCACGAGGACCGGATGTCGAGCGCGTACTACTCGAGCGCCGACGGCCTCGACTGGGTCCGACATGACACGGTGCTGGAGCCACGCCCGGGCTCCTGGGACGCCAGAGGCGCCCGCCTGACCGCGGTGCTCTCCCTCGACCCGCTCGTCGTGCTGTACGACGGCCGGCCGCGCGCCGAGGACAACTGGCACGAGGTGTGCGGGGTCGCCGCCGGCGTCCCCGGCCTGGGCCCCTCCACGGCTCTGAGGAGCCACACCGATGAGGAGCCGCTGCGGTCGCCGTACTCCGACGGCGCCTGGCGCTACGCCAGCGCTGTGCCCCTCCCCGGCGGCGGCACCCGCTTCTACGCCGAGGTCGCCCGCCCCGACGGCGCCCACGACCTCGTCACCTTCGTCGAGCCCGGCTGACGGTCGGGTGGTCGACACGGTCGCTCGTCCCTCGCGACCGGCTCGACCACCGAACCCGATGCTCGCTGGTCGAGCCGCGCGACGAAGGAGCCCGTGTCGAGACCGCGGAGTGCCCTCAGACCGCCCGGGCCCGCCTCCGCGACTCGAAGGAGTCGCCCTCGCGGTAGCCGACCCACTCGGAGAAGTCCTCACCGGTGAGGGCCTCGAGGAGCTGGATGTCCTCGCGGTGCGGCGCGACCAGCGCCTCGCGCTGCTCCGGGGTGAGCCGGGGCCGGGAGGGCTCGCCGCCCTTGTGCAGCTGGGAGATGAGCGGGCCGCTGATCCGGCGCCACGCCTGGGGCGGCAGGAACTGACCTGCCGACGCCCCGGCTCGGATCACCCGGCCGAGGGCCTTAGCGCGTGCGCCGTCCCGGACGAAGGGGCGGGAGTTGTTCGACGGGATCGTCCTGACCTCGTGGTTGACGACACCCAGGAACGCGAACACCCGCCCCAGCGTCGCCTCCGGCGAGTCGACGAGCTCGCGATAGCGAAGCAGGAGCACCTGCTCCTTCGGGAAGTGGTCGTAGAGGTCGCGCACCTGTCGGCCGTACATCCCGAGCGACCGGTAGTGCCAGAACGGCGCCCAGCCCGCGTCGATCCGCTCCGGCTCGCGCCGGGCCGCCTCGACGATGTCGGCGCACGGCTCGAGCCCGTCCATCCACAGGTGCATCCAGTTGGAGTACGCGCGGTCGACGGGGTCACGCAGCACCGCGATGAGCTTGGCATCGGGCCGGTCGACCGAGATCCGGCGGCGGGCGTCGCGGTTGTAGAGGTAGAACGGCGTGCTCTCGCCCCTGAGCGCGTCCACCGGGGCGTCGCCGAACAGATCGAGGTAGCGCTCGCGCTGCCAGATCCACTCCCGGTTGCTGTGCGCGTCACCGGGCCCCTTGTAGGCCGGCGGCGGGGAGTCGCCGCACATGTAGTACTTCGGCTCCTTGACCGGGCTGAGGTACAGGCCCGGGTGCTGTCGCAGTGCCGCGTGCAGCGCGCTCGTGCCCGCCTTGGGCGCGCCGATCAGGAAGAAGTCGGGCAGTCTCGGATCAACCACGCCCTAAGCGTATCTACTTACTCGACTTCAAGGAAACCCGCTCGCTGGTTACGCGGTAGTAGCAGCACTCTGCGCGCCGCATGCGGCGCGGGAGGCGGTGCTACTACCGCGTAGCCGCCGGGGTGGCGACCGTGAGTACGCCGTCGCGGACCGTCACCCGCCCGCCGTACAGGGTGTGCACGACTGCGCCCGTCAGCTCCCGGCCGTGCCACGGGTTGTTGCGCGACAGCGAGACCGACCGGTCCCTGTCGACGGTGGTGACCGCGGACGGGTCGACGAGGGTCAGGTGCGCCGGCGCACCGGGCACGAGGTCGGCTCCCTGCCCGTCGAGGCCCGCGATGCGCGCCGGGTTGGCCGACATCACCCGCGCGACGCCCGCCCAGTCGAGCAGCCCCGACCGCACCATCACCGTCGACACGACGGACAGCGCGGTCTCGAGCCCGAGCATCCCGAAGGCGGCATCGACGAACGCGTGCTCCTTGTCGTGGCGGGCGTGCGGGGCATGGTCGGTGGCCACCGCGTCGATCGTGCCGTCGGCGAGCGCCGCACGCAGCACGGCGACGTCCTCGTCGGGCCGCAGCGGAGGGTTGACCTTGTACGTCGGGTCGTAGCCGGCGAGCAGGTCGGTCGTCAGCAACAGGTGATGCGGCGTGACCTCGGCGGTGACATCCCAGTGCCCGTCCTCCTTGGCCTGCGCCTTCGCCCAGCGGAGCACCTCGACCGAGCCGGCGGTCGACACGTGCGCGACGTGCACGCGGGAGCCGGTGTGGCGGGCGAGCATCACGTCGCGCGCGACGATCACCTCCTCGGCCACCACCGGCCAGCCGGGCAGTCCGAGCCGTCCCGAGAGCTCGCCCTCGTGGCAACAGGCGGCCGGACCGGCGAGCGTGGGGTCCTGCGAGTGCTGGGAGATCACCCCGCCGAACGCCTTGACGTACTCCAGCGCCCGGCGCATCACCCGCGCGTCGCGCACACACCTGCCGTCGTCGGAGAAGACCCGCACCTTGGCCCGCGAGCGCGCCATCAGCCCGAGCTCGGCGAGCTCCTCCCCCGCCAGCCCGCGGGTGACCGCGCCGACGGGCTGTACGTCGACCAGCCCGGCCGCCCGGCCCAGGTCGCGCACGTGCTCCGCGGCCTCAGCTGTGTCGGTGACGGGGTCGGTGTTGGCCATCGCCAGCACGGCGGTGTAGCCGCCGACCGCAGCCGCGCGGGAACCGGTGAGGACGGTCTCGGCGTCCTCGCGGCCGGGCTCACGCAGGTGCGTGTGCAGGTCGACGAGGCCGGGCAGCGCGACCAGCCCGTCCGCCTCGAGCACCTCCGCGCCGGCCGGCGCGGAGACCGCCCCGACCTCGGTGAGCACACCGTCCTCGATCAACAGGTCGGAGGACGCACCGCCGAGCAGCGCGGCCCCCTTCACCACAACGACGCTCACGAGCGGTCCTCCTCGCCGGCCAGCAGGTGGTAGAGAATCGACATCCGCACCGCGACGCCCGCGGAGACCTGCTCGAGGATCACCGACTGCACCGCGTCGGCCGCGTCGGCGGCGATCTCCAGGCCTCGGTTCATCGGGCCGGGGTGGCAGATCGGCACGTCGGGCTTGAGCAGCGCCAGCCGGTCACGAGTGAGGCCGTAGGCCACGGCGTACTCGCGCGCGGTCGGGAAGAAGCCGCCGCTCATCCGCTCCCGCTGGACGCGGAGCATCATCACCGCGTCGGCCTCGGGCAGCACCTCGTCGAGGTCGTACCCCGTGCCGAAGCCGTCGGCTGCGGCCCACGGGCCGATGCCACTGGGCATCAGCGTCGGCGGCGCGACCACCGTGACGCGGGCGCCGAGGGTGCGGAGCAGGATCACGTTGCTTCGGAAGACCCGGCTGTGGGTGAGGTCGCCGACGATGACGACGTGCCGGCCCTCCAGCGGTCCGATGCGACGGGTCAGCGTGTAGGCGTCGAGCAGCGCCTGCGAGGGGTGCTCGTGCATGCCGTCACCGGCGTTGATCACGGCGGCGTCGACCCACTGGCTGACCTGCAGGGCGGCGCCCGAGGCGGAGTGACGCATGACCAGCGCATCGACCCCCATCGCCCCGATGGTGAGCACGGTGTCGCGCAGGCTCTCGCCCTTCGAGGCCGACGAGCCCTTGCCGGTGATATTGATCGTGTCGGCCGAGAGCCACTTGCCCGCGATCTCGAACGACGAGCGGGTGCGGGTGGAGTCCTCGAAGAAGAGGTTGATCACCGTGCGGCCGCGCAGCGCCGGCAGCTTCTTGACCTCGCGACGCTGTACGTCGTGCATCTCCGCCGCGGTGGCGAAGAGCGTCTCGATGTCGTCGCGGCTCAGGTCGGCCGCGCTCAGCAGGTGCCTGTTCATTCGCCGCCCCCCTCGTGGCCCGGGTCTGCCGAGATGCGCACGTCGTCGTGGCCATCGGTCTCGGTCAAGCGCACCATCACCCGCTCGGAGGCCGCGCTCGGCAGGTTCTTGCCGACGTGGTCGGCTCGGATCGGCAGCTCGCGGTGACCGCGGTCGACCAGGACCGCAAGCCGTACGACGCCGGGCCGGCCGAGGTCGGCCAGCGCGTCGAGGGCCGCCCGCACGGTCCGGCCCGAGTAGAGCACGTCATCGACCAGCACGACCGTGTGCCCCTCGATGCCGCCAGGAGGGAGCCTGGTCGCGTGCGGCCCGCGGGCCGGGTGCTTGCGCAGGTCGTCGCGGTACATGGTGATGTCGAGCGCCCCCACCGGCACCTCGACCCCTTCGACCGCGCTCATCCGGGCGGCGATCCGGTGCGCGAGCGGCACGCCGCGGGAGGGGATGCCGAGCAGGATCAGGTCATCGACGCCCTTGTTGCGCTCCAGGATCTCGTGGGCGATGCGGGTGAGCGCCCTGGCGATGTCGTCGGACTCCAGGACCACCTTGCCGCCCGATGGGGCGGTGGGGGCGGGTCGTGCTGGGTCGGGATTCGTCGCGGCCATCGGCCGGCGGACCTCCTTCTCCGCCTCACCGGACGGCTCGTTAAAGGATGTCGATCGCGGGTCACCGTACCAGCGCCGCCGCGTGGACCACTCAATGCGAGAGGTGTCGCGCTCTCCCGAAGGTGAACAGGCCGTAGCAGGCGAGGCCGACACCGACCAGCGCCACCAGCACCGGCCCGAAAGGCTGGTCCAACAGTCTCCCGAGCGCCTGGTCGAGGCCGCCGGACTTCTTCGCCTCGTGCGTCGCCGCGGCCCAGACGAAGAGTGCCCCGATGCCGCCGATCGCCAAGCCCTTGGCGCAGTGGCCGATCTTGCCGACGATCCGGTACGCCGTGCCACTGTCGCCGCCGCGCCCCTCGCCGTCGAGTTCATCGAGGAACTTGTCGGCGATGCCCTGGTAGATGAGGTATCCGCCGTAGGCGACGACCCCCAGGCCGATCAGGCCGATCAGGACCTGGCCGGCCGGCAGGTCCATCAGCTTGGCTGTGGCGCTGTCGGTGCCGCTGCCGGAGGGGCTGTCGCCCAGCGCCACCCGGACGGCGCTCAGGCAGAGCACCGCGTAGATGACCAGCTTGACGGCCGACGACGCCCGCGCGACCCACTTGTCGAGCGCTTCGTCGCTGTGGACGTCGGGCGCGACAATCTCGAGCGCACGCCACCCGACCAGCAAGGCGAAGCCGCCGGCGACCAGCACCAGCATCGGCTTGCCGAACGGCTTCTCCGCAAGCTCCTTCAGCGCGCCGGTCGAGGTGAGCTTGCCCGACTTGTCGCCGAGCGCCATCTGCACGGCGAGGTAGCCCAGCAAGACGTGGACGACGCCGTAGGCGACCAGCCCGAACCTGATCGCGCCGTCGGTCCACGCGCTGTCGCGGGCCCGCTCGACGTCACCGCTGTCCGGCTCCGCCATTGACGCAGCCTAGTACTACTCGGCGGCGATCGGACCGCGCCGGATCGCGTCGAGGACACCGTTCACGAAGGCCGGCGACTCGTCGGTGGAGAGCTGCCTGACCAGGGCAACGGCCTCGCTGATGGCGACCTCGTCGGGAATGTCGTCGGCGTGCATGATCTCGTAGATGCCGAGGCGCAGCGCGTTGCGGTCGACGGCGGGCATCCGCTCGAGGGTCCAGCCCTGGGCGTACGACCCCAGCACCTTGTCGATCTCGGCGCGGTTCTCATGGACACCCCGCACCAGGACGGAGGTGTAGTCGTTGGTGACCTTGCCCTCGTCGACGAAGCGCTCGAGCGCCGTGGGGGCCTCCTCGCCGCGCATCTCGGCGGCGTACAGGACGTCGAGCGCGCGTTTGCGCGCCTTGGACCTGGCTGCCACTACTCGTCGGCCATCAGGACTTGACGCGACCCAGGTACGACGAGTCGCGGGTGTCGACCTTGACCCGCTCGCCCTGGTTGATGAAGAGCGGCACCTGGATCTCGTGGCCGGTCTCGAGCGTGGCCGGCTTGGTGCGGCCGGTCGCCGAGTCTCCGGCCAGGCCGGGCTCGGTGAAGGTGATCTCGAGCTCGACGGAGGCGGGGAGCTCGACAAAGAGCACCCGGCCCTCGTTGGTGGCGACGATCGCCTCGTTGTTCTCGAGCAGGAAGTTGCTGGCGTCGCCGACGATCTCGGGCGCGATCTCGAGCTGGTCGAAGGTGCCGGTGTCCATGAAGACGTAGGACGAGCCGTCGTTGTAGAGGTACTGCATCGTCCGCTTGTCGACGCTGGCGGTCTCCACCTTGGTGCCGGCGTTGAACGTCTTGTCGACGGTCTTGTTGGACTCGACGTTCTTGAGCTTCGTGCGCACGAACGCCGGGCCCTTGCCGGGCTTGACGTGCTGGAACTCGGTGACGCTCCACAGCTGACCCTCGATCTTGAGGACCATGCCGTTCTTGAGGTCGTTGGTGGTGGCCATGCGCGTGCGTCCTGCTTTCGACGTCGGGAGTTCGTGCGACGCGCGAGTCTAGCCGCCGGTCGCTCCGGCGCGTGAGTCCGGGCGCGTCAGTTGAGGACGCCGACCGTCCCGTTGGCACGCACCAGGAGCACGCACTCGCCGTCGTCGTGGTCGCCGTTCTGGTGAGCGATCAACGCCGTCCCCGGGCCGGGGCCGGGTCGCGAGAAGGAGATCAGCCGGCTCGGGACGGGCGGCGCGAACTCACCCACGTCGGGAGTCAGCACGAGGTTGTGGGTGGCGAGCACGGAGTAGGACCTCACGCCGGTCTCCGGATCGGCGATGCGCAGCCGCCGCTGGAACCACGGGAGCGTGACGACCGAGCACGCCGCCTTGGTGGCATCGGGAGGGGTGAAGGTGATCAGCGCTCCGATGTCGTCGTCCGACGTGGTTCCGTCGCCGACGACGAGCTGGAGGAGGTACTCCCCGGGCTGGGTGCAGTTGAGGGTGGGAGCGAGACCGGCGGGCGTGACGGGTGTGAAGGCCGTCGGTCCGGTGAAGGTGCAGCTGGCCAGGTCGCCGCCGGAGACGACCGTGCGCATCCAGTGGATCTCGAGCGCGTCGCCGTCGGGGTCGCTCACCGACCCGGCCAGTACGGCGTCCGTGCCGGCGGGCACGGTGACGTTCGGGCCCGAGTCGGCTACGGGTGGCGTGTAGCCGCCTGGCGCGGCGGCGACATCCCCGGCCGCGGACGACGCCGTACCGGACCCGGCAACGCCTGACACCAGCAGGGCCGCGACGACGAGCAGGCTGGGCCTGCGAGGCGTGGTGGACATGAGGACTCCCCTTCGCGGAGCGCGGACGTCACGCTCCTCATGGAGACGGAGAGCGCCGAGTGGGCCCGGCGATACCTCTCGACGGCGATACCTCTCAACGGAGGTGGAGCACACCGCCCGACGTCGGCCTGAGCCCGCAGATGCGCTCGTAGAAGTCGGCGAGCCTGGGCTCGTAGTCTGCGTGCAGCCATGTGCAGCCGAGTCGTTGCGCCTCGGCGGCGGCCGCCGCGACGAGCCGGGTGCCGATGCCCTGGCTCTGCGCCTCCGGGTCGACGACGGTGTCGACCAGGAAGGCATGAGCACCACCATCTCCCACGACGTTGACGAATCCCACCAGCCGATCGCCCAGCCGGGACGTGACCCAGGTGAGACTGTGACGGGTCAGGCGCAGGCCCCATTGCACGTCCTCGGCGGGGCCTCCGAGGGCCGCGGCGCGCAACGCGTTGAGCTCGTGGCTGAGCACCGCCCCGCGAACCTGGACGTCCGCGGCGTCGAAGTCGGGTGGCAGGGTCACCAGGGCTCACCCTGGCTGGCCTCATCGATGCGCACGTGCCCACGCTGCCAAGTCGGTTGCCGAAGCGCCAGCAGATTCCTCACATTGGTGGGTCGTCGACCGCCGGGCGAGGACCACCCCCGCCTCTGCTTGTCTCTGAGTCGTCCAGCGACTCATAGACAAGCAGGGCGGAGGGAGGTGTCGCCGACGCTCGCGGTCGGGCGGTGGTCTGGGGCGACGCTCGCTCAACCAGCGGTGGGGCGCTCGTCGCTCGCCAGGTGCTCCAGGGCCAGCCGGTAGCCGTCGATGCCCTTCCCCGAGATGGTGAGTGCGGCGTGGGGCTCGACATAGGAGGTGTGCCGGAAGACCTCGGGGCGCTGCTTGGGTTCGGAGATGTGCACCTCGACGAGCGGGGCGGAGAGCTGACCACAGGCGTCGTAGAGGGCCAGGCTGTAGTGGGTCCAGGCTGCCGCGTTGAGGACCACCGGGGTGGCCGCGTCGGCCGCGGCGTTGAGCCAGTCGAGCAGGTCGCCCTCGTGGTTCGTCTGGCGCACCTCGACCTCGAGCCCCAGCTCCGAGCCCCAGGCCACGCAGAGGTCGACCAACTCGGCATAGGTCGTGTGGCCGTAGATCTCCGGCTGGCGCCGGCCGAGCCGGCCCAGGTTGGGGCCGTTGAGGACGAGGACCTTCACGAGCCGCCGCCGATGGTGCCGCCGATCGTGCCGCCGATCGCGGCGTAGGCCGCGCGCAGGAGGTCGTCGTCGGGGCCGGCCAGGACACGGGCGCTGCCGAGGCCGTCGAGGACGACGAAGCGCAAGGTCTTGCCGCGCGACTTCTTGTCGATCGCCATCGTGGCGCGCACCTCGTCGTACGTCGGCGCCGCGCCGTCGAACAGGTCGCCCACGCCGACCGGGAGCCCCACCGCGGAGAACGCCGTACGATGCCGCGCGACCAGGCCCGCGTCGATCAGGCCGGCGCGCGCGGCGAGCTCGGCGACGAAGACCGAGCCGACCGCCACCGCCGCGCCGTGGCGGATCGCGTAGCCCGAGGAGCGCTCGAGAGCGTGGGCGAGGGTGTGGCCGTAGTTGAGGGCCTCGCGGCCCGGCCAGCCATTCGATTGGCCGTCGGCACCGCCGGTCTCCTTGAGGTCGTCGACGACGACGTCGATCTTGACCCTGATGGCTCGCTCGACCAGCTCGCGCATCACCGCCGAGGACGGGTCGCGAGCGCCCTCCGGGTCGGCCTCCACGAGCCGCAGGATCTCGGTGTCGCCGAAGAAGCCGCACTTGACGACCTCGCCGAGCCCGGAGGCGACCTCCACGGCGGGCAGGCCAGCGAGCAGGTCGAGGTCGCACAGCACGCCCGCCGGCTCGTGGAACGAGCCGACGAGGTTCTTCCCGGCGTCGGTGTTGATGCCGGTCTTGCCGCCGACGGCGGCGTCGACCATGCCCAGCACCGTCGTGGGCACGTGGACGACGCGGACGCCGCGCAGCCAGGTCGCCGCGACGAACCCGCCGACATCGGTCGTGGCCCCGCCACCGAAGGTGACGATCGCGTCGGAGCGGGTGAAGCCCTCCTCGCCGAGCGCCAGCCAGCACTGCTGCACGGTCTCGGCGGTCTTGGCGGCCTCGCCGTCGGGTACGCCGAGCGCGAGCACCGCGCAGTGCGGCAGCATCGCCTCCAGCGCTCGCTGCGCCGCCTCGCCCAGTCCGGAGGCGAAGATCAGCCCGACCTTCTCCACGCCGGGGCCCAGCATCTCGGGGAGACGGCCGAGCAGGTCACGGCCGACCACGACGTCGTACGGCGAGGCCCCACCGACGTGGAGCACGCTGGTGTCCGCGGTGGTCTCGGAAGATCGGGTCACGGTTGGGTCCTTCGCAGCTTGGCCAGCAGCTCCCGGCCGACCTCGACCGCGTCTCGGCCGTCGGTGTCGACGGTGTGCGCGGCCACCGACTCGTAGATGGGCGTGCGCTCGTCGAGCAGGTGCTTGATCGTGGCGCGCATGTTGCCGAGCAGCAGCGGACGCGTCGTCCCGAGCCCGACCCGCTTGACCGCGTCGGCGAGGCCGACGCGCAGGAACACCACCCGGTGGCCGGCCAGCGCCTCGCGGGTCCCGGCGTCGAGGACCGCACCGCCGCCGAGGGCGAGGACACCGTCGTGCTCGGCGAGCGCCGTACGCACGGCGGCCGCCTCGAGTGCCCGGAAGTGCTGCTCGCCGTCGTCGACGAAGATCTCCGAGATCGGCTTCCCGGCGGTCTGCTCGACATCGAGGTCGGTGTCGCGGAAGCTCAGCCCGAGGCTCTCCGCGACCAGCCGCCCGACCGCCGTCTTGCCGGCCCCCATCGGCCCGACGAGCACCACTGCCGGCTTCGTCACGGGAGGCCCCTCATCGCAAGCTCACCGGAACCTCAGGGTGTCCAGGTAAGACTCGACGTTGCGCCGGGTCTCGCGCACCGAGTCGCCACCGAACTTCTCCAGCACCGCGTCGGCGAGGACCAGCCGGACCATGGCCTCGGCGACCACGCCCGCCGCCGGCACCGCGCACACGTCCGAGCGCTGGTGATGGGCCACCGCGGGCTCGCCGGTGGCGACGTCGACGGTCCGGAGTGCCCGCGGGACGGTGGCGATCGGCTTCATCGCGGCGCGCACCCGAAGCGTCTCGCCGGTGGTCATGCCGCCCTCGGTGCCGCCGGAGCGACCCGACGTACGCCGCAGCCCGTCGTCGGTGGGCACGATCTCGTCGTGGGCGAGGGATCCGGGGGTCGCGGCGAGCTCGAAGCCGTCGCCGACCTCGACGCCCTTGATCGCCTGGATGCCCATCAGGGCACCGGCCAGCCGGGCGTCGAGACGCCGGTCCCAGTGCACGTGGGAGCCGAGGCCCGGGGGCAGGCCGTCGACCACGACCTCGACGACGCCACCCAGGGTGTCGCCGTCCTTGTGCGCCTGGTCGATGCGCTCGACCATCGCCTTGCTGGTGCCCTCGTCGAAGCACCGCAGCGGGTCCGCGTCGAGCCGGTCGACGTCGTCGGGAGCGGGTACGGCGCCCGCGGGAGCGCGCACCTCCGCGATCTGGATCGTGTGGGCGACCGTGCGAGTGCCGGTGGCCTGCTCGAGGAAGGCGGCGGCGACCCGCCCCAGCGCCACCCGCGCCGCGGTCTCACGCGCCGACGCCCGCTCGAGGATGGGCCGGGCCTCGAGGAAGTCGTACTTCTGCATGCCCACGAGGTCGGCGTGACCGGGGCGGGGGCGGGTCAGCGCCGCATTGCGCGCCAGCGCCTCGAGCTCGGCGGGATCGACCGGGTCGGGCGACATCACCGTCTCCCACTTGGGCCACTCGGTGTTGCCGACCTCGATCGCGATCGGCCCGCCCTGGGTCTCGCCGTGCCGGACCCCGCCCAGGATCCGGACCTCGTCGGCCTCGAACTTCATCCGCGCCCCGCGGCCGTAGCCCAGCCGCCGACGGGCCAGCGCACTCGAGATGTCGTCGGTCGTCACCCGGACGTGGGCCGGAAGCCCCTCCAGGATCGCGACCAGGGACGGGCCGTGGGACTCCCCCGCGGTCAGCCAGCGCAACATGCCCGGAAGTCTTCCATGTGCGCTGAGCCGCCGAGAACGAGGGACGAGTTCTCGGCGCGGCGAAGCCAGGTCGAGCGAGCCCGCGGCTGAGGAACGAAGCCGCGGCAGGCGAGTCGAGACCCGGTGACCCGCCTGCCGACCCGCGGGTCCTGTTGAGACTGCTCCTCTCGGACTGCTCCTCTCGCAGGAGCGGACCCCACCGCGATGGTGATTCCTCCCCTCAGCGGAGCAGACCCAACCGGTCAGCGGCTGCCCGACATGAGCTCCCAGAACGGACCTCCGAACACCACGCCGGTGAGCGCGCCGGCGAGGAGGAACGGGCCGAAGGGGTAGCCCTTGCGGTCGAGGATCTTGAGCAGCGTGAGTACGCCGCCCACGACCGCGCCGAGCAGGAAGCCGGCGTACCCGCCGAGCACCAGCTCGCCCCAGCCGAGGTAGCCGAGCCCCAGTCCGAGCACACCGCTCAGCCGGACGTCTCCGAAGCCCATACCACGCGGGTGGATCAGCCAGAGCAGCACGAAGGTCCCACCCAGCGCCGCCCAGCCGACACCCGCCCGCACCAGATCGTCGAGGTCGCGGGAGACCACCGTGGCGACACCGATCCCGATGGCCACCAGCCCGTACGCCGGCGCGATCAGCCGCGTGGGCAGCAGCCGGGTCCGCCAGTCGATGACCGAGAGAGCGACACAGATCGGCAGCACCGGCAGCACCACGACCAGTCCCCACGCCCAGCCGACCGCCCAGCCGACCAGCGCCCCGGCCGCCCCACCGACGACGGCCGACGCCTGCGACAGGCCGGGCCGGGCGGCGATTTCGGCGTACGCCTCCTTGGGCGGCTCGTCGGGCTGGTCCAGATCGTCCGGCTCGTCCGCCGGCGGCTCCGGCACCGAGGCGATCAGCTGCGGCACCCCGAGGCAGGCGACACCGGCCACGCCCGCGGCCAGCACGACCGCCCCGAGCTCGACCATGGGCCGCAACCCTAGCCCTCAACCCCACAAGCCCAGCCCTCTCGCAACGAGAACGCCCCGCAGCCCGTCGATCCGGACTGCGGGGCGTTCACACGCCGAGGATGGGTCAGCGGGCGGTCTTGACCGCGACCTTCAGCAGGGCCTGCGCCGGCTCGACTGCCGGAGCCGCGGCGTCACCGGAGGTGGCCGACACGCTGATGAGCTTGTTGTCCTTGCGGGCCAGCAGCGTCTTGCCCGCGATGGTGATGCCGCTCATCGACAGCTGCGTGTCCATGCCGAGGCGCTGGTCGGTGCCCTTGAGCTTGAAGCTGAACTTGTTCACGGTGGCGGTGAAACCAAGCTCGCTCGACTCGCAGGTGAGGATGGCAACGGCCTTGCTCAGGAACTTCTTGGCCTTCGCGGCCGTCTTGAACCGGACGGCCGACACCGTGACCGACGGCGTGGCTGCCGCCGACGCGGGCGCGCTGTAGACGGCGGCCGAGGACTTGGCGCCCTTGACGAGCTTGGCCGGGGTGCAGGCGCTGGGCTGGGCGCCACCGGAGACCACGGACGGCGTGACGCCGGCGAGGTGCGGATAGACCGCAACAACCTTCTCCGGAGCGGGAATCTTCGGGGGCTTCGCCGCCTCGGCGGGGCCGACCGTCAGGCCTACCAGGGCTGCGGGAACGATGACGGCGATCAGTGCCTGGCGAAGCCGGCGCATGTGCATGGGTTCTCTCCTCGAGAAAGCAGGGGGTGTTCGGGTACGCGCGGACTCTATGTCGCGCCCCGCCGGCCCTGCACATCGTGGGGGGGCCTGACCCCGCCAGGCGAATTGCTTTGAGCACCCGCATCCGGTCACGACCCAGGGCCCAGCCCAGGGTCCAGTGCCGCCTCGCCGGCCGCCCTCAAGACGGCCGGCGCCACCTGCCGACCGGTGAACTGCTCGAACTGCAGCACTGCCTGGGCGACGAGCAGGTCGAGGCCGCCGACCAGCACCTGCCCCCGCTCGAGAGCGGCCGCCGCCAACGGGGTCGGCCAGGGGTCGTAGATCACGTCGAAGATGGTGGCCGCCGCCGCGGTCGCCGCGACCAGGTCAGGTGTCTGCGCGCTGGCGGGCAGGGTGTTGACCACCAGCTCCCCCTCCCCACCGCCGGTTGAGGAGCCCCGCGAGGGACGAGCGGGGCATCTCGAAACCCCCGCAGCCGACCCGCCCACCTCTAACGCCGCGATGACTTCGACCCGGACGCCCGGCTCACGCCGAAGTACTTCGGCCGTCTCCGCGGCCCGCTCCGGTGAGCGGACCAGCAGCCTGATCGACCGGGCGCCGAGGTCCACGCAGGCCAACCCCACCGACGTCGCGGTCGCGCCGCCGCCGAGGACGGTCATCGCCTCGACCTCGGTGACCCCGGCCTCCCGCAGGGCGATCACCGCACCCGGCACATCGGTGTTGTCGCCATGCACGCGACCCTCCACCAGCACCAAGGTGTTGGCCGCGCCGACGCGCCGCGCTTCCGGAGACAGCTCGTCGCAGAGAGCGACGGCCTCCCGCTTCAGGGGCATCGTGAGCGACAGTCCCCGCCAGCCGTGGCGGAGCCCTTCCGACCCGATCCCGGCCAGGAACGCCGGCAGCCCGCCCGCCGGCACCCGGCACGCGTCGTAGGTCCAGTCCAGCCCGACCGCCGCGTATCCGGCACGATGCAGCACCGGCGAGAGCGAGTGGGCGATCGGGTCGCCGAGGACGGCGCACCTCATCGTCGAGACCCCATCAGCAGGCGTCCGAGGTCTCGCAGTAGGCCTGGAACTCCTCGCGATAGCGCAGGAACTCGTCGTACGTCTCCGCGAACTTGGTCTCGCCGGTCTTGAGGTTGACCGTCACGTAGAAGTACCACGGCCCCTCGGCGGGGTTGGCGGCCGCCGCGATCGCCGCATCACCGGGCGAGTCGATCGGGCCCGGCGGCAGCCCCGCGTGGATCCGGGTGTTGTACGGCGTGTCCGTCGCGAGCTGCTCCTCCGTCAGGGCCACGCCCAGCCGCTCGCCCAGACCGTAGGCGACCGACGCGTCGATCTGGAGGAGGCCGTTCGTGTCACTGTCGTTGGGGACATCGAGCCGGTTGTAGATCACCCGGGAGATCTTGGGCATGTCGTCGCCGCGCCCCTCGGCCTCGATCAGCGACGCGATCGTCATCAGCTCGTGGGGGGTGTAGCCGAGGGCGGCGGCGCGGTCCTCGAGGCCCGCCTCCTCGGCCGACTGCTGCCAGCGCTGCACCATGGCGGTGAGGATCTGCTTGGGCTTGTCCTTCGGGCCGATGTCGTAGGTCGACGGGAAGAGGTAGCCCTCGGCGTCGCCGCCGGCGTAGTCGGGCAGCCCGATCGACTCGGGATCGTCGAGCACCTTCTCGTACGCCGCCCGGCTGAAGTCGGTCTTGTCGGCCAGGATGTCGAGGATCTCGGTCAGCCTCCTGCCCTCGGGGATCGTCACCGTGTCGGACACCAGATTGTCGGGGTCGATCAGGATCGCCAGTGCGTCGGCGGCCGGCATCTGCTTCCGGAGCTGGTAGAAGCCGACCTGGATGCCGCCCGACTCGGGCTCCGAGGCCGCGGCGTCGGTGAAGGCGTCGACCGACTTCACGACGCCGGCCGCCTTGAGACCGCGGCCCATGGCAGCGGCGGTGTCGCCCTGCTCGACCTCGAAGAGCACCTTGCCGCGCCCCGGCCCGGCGAAGTCGCCCGGTGAGGCCAAGGTGTCCTTCAGCGCGTCGATGCCCTTGGTGACGCCGAGGTAGAGCCCACCGAAGATCACCAGCAGCGCCACCAGGGCGGCGAGGCAGCCGGGAACGCTCTTGAGCCGCGCCCTGCGACGTCTGCCCTCGACCGGCGGCGGGTGGTAGCGGCCGTCATCGGGCTCGTCGTACTCGTCCTCGGTCTCCGTCATCGGTCCGCGTCCTCGATCCCGTCCTCAAGGTCAACGATCTCTCCCGGCGCGGCCCCCGTGCCGCGCTCGGCGTCCAGGGCGTGTTGCAGGATCAGTACGGCGGCGGCCTGGTCGACCACCTCGCGGCGCCTGCTGCCCCTGCGACCCCGCTCACGCAGGATCGACTCCGCCGACACTGTAGTCATCCGCTCGTCGACGAGCCGGACCGACACGGGCGCGATCCGGCGCGCGAGCGAGCGGGCGAATCTCCGCACCTTCGCCGCGGCCGGTCCCTCACCACCGGACAGCGAACGGGGCAGCCCGACCACCACCTCCACCGCCTCGTGCTCGGCCACCAGCCGGGCGAGCCGGCGGAGGTCGCCTCCCCCGCGCCGTACCGTCTCCACGGGAGTCGCGAGGAAGCCGGTCGGGTCGCTTCGAGCGACGCCGATCCGGGCGTCGCCGGGGTCGATGCCGATGCGTACGCCGTGCCGCAAGCGTGGCCCGCCTTCCTCAGACACCGGCCTGCCGGGCGACCTCGAGCGGCACCAGCGCGACCGCCTCGGCGACCCTGGACACGTCGCCGCCACCACCCTGGGCGACGTCGTCCTTGCCGCCACCCCGGCCACCGATCACCTCGCCGACGGCACGCACCAGCGCGTTGGCCGAGACGCCCCGCTCCCGGCCGGCGTCGTTGACGGCGGCGACGACTGCGACCTTGCCGCCGTCGGTGCCGAGCACGACGACCGCGCCCGGTCGGCCGGCGGGCAGCCGGCCGCGGACGTCGAGGGCGAGACTCCGTACGTCGCCGCCGCCGAGCCCATCGGCGTGGTGGGCGACCACCTGGACGCCGTCGACGTCGACCGCGCCGGAGGCGAGCGAGGCGGCCGCGGCGAGCACCTGCTGCGCGCGCGCCCGTTCCAGCTCCTTCTCGGCGCCCTTGAGCCGCTCGACGATGTCCTGCACCCGGCCGACGAGGTCGTCGGGCTGGGTCTTGAGGAGGCCGGTCAGCTGCTGCACGACGTCGCGCTCGCGGGCGAGGTAGCCGAAGCCCTCGACGCCGGTGCGCGCCTCGATCCGGCGGTTGCCCGAGCCGACCGACGACTCGCCGGTGACCACTATGGTGCCGATCTGCGAGGCGTGGTCGACATGGGTCCCACCGCACAGCTCGCGCGACCACGGGCCGCCGATCTCCACGACGCGCACCTTCGTGTCGTCGTAGGTCTCACCGAAGAGCGCGAGCGCGCCCCAGTCCTTGGCCTGCGAGAGCGTCATGTACTCCCACGCGACCGGAAGGTCCTCCCGGAGCGCACGCTGGGAGATCTCCTCGATGTCGCGCAGCTGTTGCGGTGTGAGCGACCTGGTCCAGCCGAAGTCGAGACGCAGGTAGCCGGGGCGGTTGTAGGAGCCGCTCTGCAGTGCGCTCGGGCCGAGCACCTCGCGCAGCGCGGCGTGCACGACGTGGGTGCCGGAGTGCGCCTGCCGGGCGCCGATGCGCCACTGCGGGTCGACCTTGGCTAGCAGCTGTCCGCCACCGGTGGTTGAGGAGCCGCGAGGGACGAGCCCCCCGGTGGTTGAGGAGCCGCGAGGGACGAGCCCCCCGGTGGTTGAGGAGCCGCGAGGGACGAGCGGCGTCTCGAAACCACCCCCCTCGACGACCCGCACCTGGTGCACGACCAGCCCACGCACCGGCCGCTGGACGTCGAGCACCTCGAGCACGCCGCCGTCGTACTCGATGACGCCGGCGTCGGCGACCTGGCCGCCGGACTCGGCGTAGAACGGGGTCCGGTCGAGGACCAGCTCGCCCACCTCGCCGACGCCGAGCGCGGGTACGGCGATGCCCTCGCGCAGCAACGCGACCGGCGACGACTCGGTCTCCAGGGTCTCGTAGGCCAGCCACTCGGTCGGGCCGCTCGCGTCGAGGATGCCGCGGTAGACGGAGGTGTCGGCGTGCTGGCCCTTCTTGGACCGCGCGTCGGCCTTCGCGCGAGCGCGCTGCTCGGACATCAGCTCACGAAAGCCGATCTCGTCGACAGTGAGCCCCGCCTCGGAGGCCATCTCGAGGGTGAGGTCGATCGGAAAGCCGTAGGTGTCGTGCAGAGAGAACGCCCGCTCCCCGGAGAGCTCGCCGCCACCGGCACTCCTCACCTCCGCGGCGGCCAGGTCGAAGATCTGGGTGCCCGACTGGAGCGTCTTGCGGAAGGCGTCCTCCTCGGCGTAGGCGACCCGCGAGATGCGCTCCCAGTCGGAGAGGAGGTAGCCGTAGGTCTCCCCCATCTTGTCGCGGCTGATCGGCATGAGCTCGGGCAGCGAGGGGTCGCCGTACCCGAGCAGCCGCATCGACCGCACGGCGCGACGCAGCAGCCGCCGCAGCACGTAGCCGCGCGACTCGTTGCCGGGGGTGACGCCGTCGCCGATGAGCATCATCGACGAGCGGACGTGGTCGGCGACGACCCGGAAGCGCACATCGTCCTCGTGGTCGGCGCCGTACCGGCGTCCGGTGAGTGCCTCGGCTCGTTCGATCACCGGAAACATCACGTCGATGTCGTAGATATTGTCCTTGCCCTGCAGCAGGAAGGCGACGCGCTCGAGGCCCATGCCGGTGTCGATATTCCTCTTCGGCAGGGACCCGGCGATGTCGAAGTCGGCCTTGCTGCGCACCGCGGAGAGCTCGTCCTGCATGAAGACGAGGTTCCAGAACTCGAGGTAGCGGTCCTCCAGCTTGGTCGGCATGTCGGGGCCGAGCGTGGTGAAGTCGGCCTCGGGTCCGTAGGCGTCACCGCGGTCGTAGAGGAGCTCCGAGCACGGTCCACCCGGCCCGGGCACGCCCATGGACCAGTAGTTCTCCTTGTTGCCGAGCCGGACGATCCGCTCGTCGGGCAGGCCGGTGATCTTCCGCCAGAGGTGCAGCGCCTCGTCGTCGCCGGCGAGGATCGACGGGTAGAGCCTGCTCTCCTCCAGTCCGAAGCCACCGTCGGCGACCGGCTTGGTGACCAGGTCCCAGGCGAGCTCGATGGCGCCTTCCTTGAAGTAGTCGCCGAAGGAGAAGTTGCCGCACATCTCGAAGAACGTGCCGTGGCGCGTCGTCTTGCCGACATCCTCGATGTCGGGGGTGCGGATGCACTTCTGCACACTCGCGGCGCGTGGGTAGGGCGCCGTCTCCTGCCCGAGGAAGTAGGGCTTGAAGGGCACCATGCCGGCGTTGACGAAGAGCAGGTTGGGGTCGTCGGCGAGCAGCGACGCCGAGGGTACGCCGACATGGGCGCCCACGTCGCCGCCGTCCTCGAAGTGCGCCAAGAACCGTCGGCGGATCTCCGCGGTGTCCATCAGGTCCTTCCATCCTTGTCAATCTCGGTGGTCGAGCCGGGCGAGCGCAGCGAGCCCGTGTCGAGACCACCCGAGCCGTCTTCGGTGGTCGAGCCGGGCGAGCGCAGCGAGCCCGTGTCGAGACCACCCTCCAACTGGGGCGTTCGGTCGGCCACCAGACCGAAGCGCTGACGCAGCTCGGTCTCCTTCTCCGCTTGGCCGGCAGCGACGTCCTCCCGGAATGCAAGAAGGCCGGCGACCGCCGCGGACGCACGGTCGCGCAACCCGTCGGCGGTGAACGCCTCCGCCAGCCGGCGGGCGCGGGCCATCACGTAGACCCCAGCACCCGCCCCGGCCACGAACCAGAACGAGCGCTTCATGCGGCCTCCTCGGCGACGGCTCGCTGCCGTTGCTGGTCTGCCAGGTAGCGTCGCGCGGCGCGCAGGTCGGCTCGGCGCTGCCTGCGCGAGCGTTTGACCTCCTGCTTCATCAGGAAGCGGATGCGGTTGCGGTTCTCCGGCGTCAGTGCGCGCCGTACGCCGTACCCGAAGGACGCCGCCTTGACGACCGCCTCGCGCACCATCGCGTCGGCGAACAGCCGCCCCTCGACCCGCCGTACCTCCGCCTCCTCCTCGCCCGCCGCGCCGAGGTCCGTGATCAGCACCCCGGACCCCTCCGCAACGTCATGCGATGTGGTCGCCGGAGCAGCCACCTCGGATGACGTCCGCGACTCCCACTCCCGGATGTCATGCGATGTGGTCGCCGGAGCCGCCATCTCGGATGACGTTGGGCGGAGGGCCCCCACTTCTCGGCGGAGCCGCCGGAGCGAGACCAGGCAGCCGAGGAGGAGCACGCAGAGCACGCCCACCGACGCGGTGAGCACGATCTCGAGCGGGCCGTCCACACGCGAAACCCTAGCCCGCCACGGGTCAGCCACGCTTGCTCGGGGACTTCACGCCGCGCACGAGCCGCCTGATCCGCTCCCACCGCTCCTTGACCGCCGCCTCGGCACCGAGCGTCGTGGGCTCGTAGTAGACGGCGTCGGCGACGACATCGGGGGCGTACTGCTGCTCGGCGATGCCGAAGGGCTCGTCGTGGCTGTACTTGTAGGTCTTCCCGTGACCGATCGTCTTCGCCCCGGCGTAGTGCGCGTCGCGCAGATGCGGCGGCACCGAGCCGATCCTGCCCTTTCGTACGTCGCCGATCGCCGCGTCGATCGCCTTGATGACCGCGTTGGACTTCGGCGCGAGGGCCAGCGCGAGCGTCGCCTGCGCGAGGTTGAGGCGCCCCTCGGGCATCCCGATCAGCTGTACCGCCTGGGCCGCGGCCACGGCGGTCGTCAGCGCGGTGGGGTCCGCGAGGCCGATGTCCTCGCTGGCGAGGATCACCAGTCGTCGCGCGATGAACCGCGGGTCCTCGCCGGCCACGATCATCCTGGCCAGGTAGTGCATCGCCGCATCCGCGTCGGAGCCGCGGATCGACTTGATGAAGGCGCTGATCACGTCGTAGTGCTGGTCACCGGCCCGGTCGTAGCGCACCGCTGCCTGGTCGACCGCCGTCTCGGTGGTGGCGAGGTTGATGCGGGTCCGTGCGGTTGGTTTCGAGGCGCCGCTCGCCTGTCCTGAGGAGCCGAGGGACGAGGCGTCTCGAAGGGTCCCTCGCGGCTCCTCAACCACCGATGGGCTCGTCCCTCGCGGCTCCTCAACCAGCGAGGCGGCGCCGGCCGCGGACTCGAGATAGGTGAGCGCGCGGCGGGCATCACCGCCGGACAGCCTGACGAGATGGTCGAGAGCGTCGTCGTCGAGGAGGTACTCGTCCGCCAGCCCGCGTTCGTCGGTGAGCGCACTGTCCAGGGCGGCCCGGATGTGGTCGTCGGTGAGCGGCTCAAGGCGCAGCAGGAGAGAGCGCGACATCAGTGGCGAGATTACCGAGAAGAAGGGGTTCTCCGTCGTCGCCGCGATCAAGGTGACCCATCGGTTCTCCACCCCGGGGAGCAGCGCGTCCTGCTGCGCCTTGCTGAACCGGTGCACCTCGTCCACGAAGAGCACGGTCTCGCGCCCACTGCGCACGAGCTCCTGGCGTGCCCCGTCGATCGCCGCCCGGACCTCCTTGACGCCGGCCGCCACCGCCGAGACCTCGACGAAGCGTCGCGCCGTCTGCTGGCTGACGATCCCGGCGATGGTCGTCTTGCCGGTGCCCGGCGGCCCCCAGAGCAGCAGCGACATGGACTGGTCGGACTCGATCAGCTGGCGCAGCGGCGAGCCCGGTGCCCTCAGCTGCTCCTGACCGATCAGCTCGTCGAGCGTGCGTGGACGCATCCGTACGGCGAGCGGCGCCGAGGCGTGCGTGTTGGCGGTCAATGCCCCGCCGGCAGCCGTCGTACCCCGCCCGCCGGCGGCGACGCCGCCACCGAAGTCGAAGAGCCCCTCGTCACTGCTGCCCGCGTCCATGCGGCCAACGCTGCCAGAGGCCGGCTGCTCACCGCGATGCGCGTCCGGTCAGGCACCCGAGGGAGCGGGAAGGCGCGTGGACAGGTCATAGGTGCGCCGCTCCAAGGTGTCCAACCTCGACTCGACACGATCGAGCCGCACCTCCACACGATCGAAGCCCGCCCGCATCTCCTCACGCAGCTCGGTCTTGAGATCGACCAAGGCACTTCTCGACTCGGTGCGGGACGCCAGGATCTCACCCTTCAGCTCGGTGCGCAGCCCGTCGATGTCACCCTTGAGGTCGGTGCGCAGCTCGGCGATGTCGCTCTTCAGCTCAGTGCGCAGCTCGGCGATGTCACCCTTCAGCTCAGTGCGCAGCTCGGCGATGTCGGCCTTCAGCTCAGTGCGCAGCTCGGCGATGTCGGCCTTCAGCTCAGTGCGCAGCTCGGCGATGTCACCCTTCAGCGCAGTGCGCAGCTCGGCGATGTCGCTCTTCAGCGCAGTGCGCAGCCCCCCGATCGAGCGCGACATCATGCCGACGATCGTCAGACCGACGGCCAGGATGGCGACCAGTGTGGTGATGGTCTGCGTGTCCAACGTGACCACCTCCCCATTGTGCCCCGGATCGGAGCCCCGGCGGCCCGACCTCGCGAACGTTAGGCGCAACCGGCGACATGCGGTTCGAGGCACATCCCGGGTTGTGGATAACTGCGGGTTGTCGGGCCGCTGTGGAGGGGCGGCGTCAGCCGGACGTCATCTGCTTCCGCTCGAGGTCGAACCACTCGTCGGCGAAGCCCGGGCCGACGTCGACCGGCCGCGACGACCGGCTGCCGTCGACGGGGTCGCCGGTTGCGGTGACCCCCAGCAGCTCGGCGGTCACCGGCGTCACGGGGTGCTTGCCGAGCTCGGCGGCGAAGTGGCAGGCCACCTTGTGGCGCCTGCCGATCTGGAGTAGCGGCGGCTCGACCTTGGCGCAGATGTCCTGGGCGAAGGAGCACCGAGTCCGGAAGCGGCAGCCCGACGGCGGGTTGATGGGCGACGGCACGTCGCCCTCGAGCCGGATGCGCTCGCGGCGCCCACCGATCGCGGCCTGCTTGACGTCGGGAACCGCCGACAGCAGCGCCTGGGTGTACGGGTGGTGTGGGTGGCCGTAGAGCGTCTCGCGGTCGGCGATCTCGACGATCTTGCCGAGGTACATCACCGCGATCTCGGGGCAGAAGTGCCGCACCACCGCCAGGTCGTGGGCGATGAAGAGGAAGGCGATGTTGAACTCCTTCTGCAGATCCTGCAGGAGGTTGATCACCTGGGCCTGGATCGACACGTCGAGCGCCGAGACCGGCTCGTCGGCCACCAGGATCTTGGGGTTCAACGTGAGCGCCCGGGCGATGCCGATGCGCTGGCGCTGACCGCCGGAGAACTCGTTGGGGTAGCGGTTGTAGTGCTCGGGGTTGAGGCCGACCACCTCGAGCAGCTCCTGGACCCGCCCGAGGACCTGGTTCTTGGGTACGACGTTGTGGACCTCGAGGGGCGCACCGACGATCGAGCCCACGGTGTGACGTGGGTTGAGCGAGGTGTAGGGGTCCTGGAAGATCATCTGCACGTGCTTGCGCAGCGGCTTGAGCTGATGATTGGACAGCTGTGCGAGGTCCTGGCCCTCGAACATCATCGAGCCGGACGTCGGCTTGTAGAGCCGGGTGATGAGCCGCCCGGTGGTGGACTTGCCGCAGCCCGACTCGCCGACCAGGCCGAGAGAGCCGCCCTCGGGCACCTCGAACGAGATGCCGTCGACGGCCTGGACGTGCCCGACGGTACGTCGGATCAGGCCGGGCGACTTGACCGGGAAGTACATCCGCAGGTTCTCGACCACCAGGACCGGTTTGGCGTCCGGGTCGAGGGTTGTCGGCGTGTGGCCGGCCTTGACGACCTCGGAGAACGACTCCGGGAGTGGCGCGGCCTCGTGGCCGAGCGTGACGTCGTTGGGCGGCGCCGCCACCTCGGCGGCCGCGGCGTCCTCCAGGTCGACCGCCTGGTCGCCGACCTCCGCGAAGTCTCCCTTGCCGTCGGGGAAGGGGCTCTCGGTGCGTGGCTCGGTCATCAGCTCGCGTCCTCTTCGACCAGGTCGGGTGCGATCTCGGGCAGCACCTCGGTCTGATAGATCGCATCCGGGTCGGGCAGGTGGCACCGCTTGACGTGACCCCGGCCCACCTTGGCGGGGGTCAGCTCGGGCAGGTCGGTGAAGCACAGCTTCCCCGCGACCTTGTCCTTGTGGACGCAACGCGGATGGAAGGCGCAGCCGCTGGGAGGACTCAGCAGGCTCGGCGGGTTGCCCGGGATCGGGATGAGCCGGGCGTCGGTGTCCGAGCTGACATCGGGGACGCTGGAGAGCAGACCCCAGGTGTACGGCATCTCGGGGTGGGTCAGGATCTCCTTGCAGGCGCCGTACTCGACCTGCCGGCCGGCGTACATGACGAGCACGTCGTCCGCCACCTCGGCGATGACGCCCAGGTCGTGGGTGATCATGATGACTGCGGAGTTGAACTCGCGCTGGAGGTCTTGGAGCAGGTCGAGGATCTGCGCCTGCACGGTCACGTCGAGAGCGGTCGTCGGCTCGTCGGCGATGAGCAGCGACGGGTCGTTGATGAGGCCCATCGCGATCATCGCCCGCTGGCGCATGCCGCCGGAGAACTGGTGGGGGAAGTCGTCGACCCGCCGGTCGGGCTGCGGGATGCCGACCCGGTCGAGCATCTCGATCGCCTTGCGGCGCGCGTCGCGCTTGGAGGCCTTGGGGTGATGGACGAGGTAGGCCTCGGCGAGCTGGGCGCCGACCTTGTAGAACGGGTGCAGCGCGGCCAGCGCGTCCTGGAAGATCATCGCGACCCTGTTGCCGCGCAGGCGGCGCATGTCGCTCTCCTGGAGGCCGACGACCTCGTTGCCGTCGACCCTGATGGAGCCGGTGATCCGCGCCGTCCGAGTGTCGTGCAGGCCGAGCACGGCCATGCTCGACACCGACTTGCCGGAGCCCGACTCGCCGACGATGCCGAGGGTCTTGCCGAGATCGACGGTGTAGCTCAGCCCGCTCACCGCGGTGACCAGGCCGTCCTCGGTGGGGAACCGGACCGTCAGGTCGTCGACGACGAGATAGGGCTCGCCGCCCTCCGGCTTCAGATGACTCACGACAGCCTCACCCTCGGGTCGAGCACGGAGTAGATCACGTCGACGATGATGTTGGAGAGGATCAGGATCGTCGCGCTGAAGAGCGCGAACGCGGCGACGATCGGCAGGTCCTTGTTGAAGACCGCCTCCAGGGCCCACCAGCCGATGCCTTGGATGCCGAAGATCCGCTCGGTGAAGATGGTGCCGGCCAGCAGGGTGCCGAACTCGATGCCGAAGATGGTGATCACCGGGACCAGCGCCGAGCGCAGCGCGTGCTTGTAGACCACCGTGCGCGGTGGCAGCCCCTTGGCCTTCGCGGTGCGGATGTAGTCCTCGCCGAGGGTCTCCACCATGGCTCCGCGCGAGTAGCGGGTGTAGGTCGTGCAGCCGAAGATGCCGAGCGCCACCCAGGCGAGGACCATCCCGCCGAACCACTTGGCGGGGTTCTCGGTGATCGGGAAGTAGCCGGTGTCACCGATGAAGGGCGCCTCGAAGCGGACCGTGAGGTACAGCCAGGTCAGCAGCGCGAAGAGGTAGTAGGGGATGGAGCTGATCACCAGGAAGCTGGAGACCAGTGCCTTGTCGGCGAGGGTGCCGCGTCGTCGCGCGGCGGCGACCCCGATTGGGATGCCTAGAAGGAGATAGAGGGCGGCGCCGCCGATGGCGACCGAGAATGTCGCCGGAATCCGGCGCTTGAGCTCGTCGAACACCGGCACCTTGGTGCGGTAGGAGACCCCGAGGCAGGGCGCGTCGCACTGCCGCACGCTGTTCTTGCTGAAGGTGACCTCGCGGCCGACGAAGATGCCCTTGACGAACTTGCCGTACTCGGAGAGCACCGGGTTGGTGTAGCCGAGGTTCTTCTCGTAGATCTTGATCCGGTCGCCGCAGCGGTTGCCGGTGTCGAGGTCGCAGACCGGCTGAGCAGGGCTCTTGGGGCCGTACCAGAACAGCAGGAACACGCTCAGCGAGATCAGGAACAGCACGACGACCCCGGAGAGGAGCCGCTTGACCACATAGGCGAACATCGAGGTTGCCCTCCCTCTCCGGGATGTCGGACGAAAGCTTGGTGTCCGCCTCCGGCGGAGCCGAGGCGACCGAGCGACCGGCCGGTGGAGACCCTGGCACGGGTCCCCACCGACTCAGTCAACTCGCAGGAACTGCTGTCGTGCAAGCACTCTCGAAACGAGAGTGTCGATCACTCGGCGATGACGTACAGGTCCTTGTAGTTCGGCGCCCGATCGCGCCGTCGCCGCTCGGGTTGCCGATCCTCTCGCCGAAGGCGTACAGGTCGTTGCGGAACGCGGTCGGGATGATCGGGAGGAGCTCCGTGGAGACCTTCTCGTCCAGAGCGCCCCAGGCGTCGGCCTGCTCCTCGATCGGGAGGGTGTAGATGCGCTGGATCTCATCGTCGACCCACTTCTCCGAGAACTCGCCGGTGTTGTAGGTCGCGCCGGTCTGGAGCAGCGACGGAATCATCGTGGAGCCCGACGGCCAGTCGGAGCACCAGCCGGTGAGCAGGTAGTTGAGCTGCTTGTTCAGCTTGGAGTCCTGGTCGGTGTAGGTGTTGTAGGGGTCGTCCTGGACCGGGATGCCCTTGACCTTGAAGCCGCCCTCCTCGAGGCCGGCCTTGGTCTGCTGGTAGCCCGCCACTGCAGCTGGGTTGACCTCCCAGTAGATCATCGTGAGCTCGTAGGTGCCGGGCTCGTGGCCCTCGTCGGCCAGCAGCTGCTTGGCCTTCTCGGGCTGGTAGGTGAACTGCTCGCCGTCGACGAAGTACTCCTTCTTGCCGGCCATGCCCGGAGGCATGATCGAGTTCGCGTAGGTGCGGGTCACATCCGGCACCTCGCCGCTCGCGGTCCAGACGTCCTCGTACGGATAGGCGTAGGCGATCGCCTTGCGGACGTTGAAGGTGGTCTTCTTGTAGTCGGGGGCGATGAAGCTGCCGCACTGACCGCGACTGCTGGAGAAGGCGGTCACCCAGCACCTCGTCCGCCTTGAGGTAGTTGTCGGAGCCGACTCCGGTGGCGAGCGCCGTCTGCGACTCGGTGTTGCCGCTCAGCATGATCTCGTCGACCTTCGCCTGGTCCTGCTCCGAGAACTTGAAGTCCCAGCTGTCGACGTACTGGTGGCGGCCGGGGTCGGTGGCCGGGTCCCACTGGTCGTTCTTGACCAGCACGAGCTCCTCGGTCGGCGTGAAGCTCTCGACCTTGTACGGGCCGGTGGCCAGCGGCTTCTTGCCGTAGTCCGGCGGAGAGGAGCTCTCGAGCGGGACCGGGCCCATGGCCATGAACGCGCCCCAGTAGTCCATGTCGGCGAACGGCTTCTCCATCTTGATCGTCACGGTGCGGGCGTCGTTGTCGAAGGTGACGGCCGACTGCTTGCCCTCCGGGTCGGTGTAGGGACCCTTGTAGTCGGCACCGCCCTTGAAGAACTCCTCCGAGAACTGCCGTGCCGGGCCGCCCGGGAAGGCCTCCTCGTCCATCGACCGGGTGATGCCGAAGGCGACCTCCTCGGCGGTGATCGGGTCACCGGTCTCCCACTTGACGCCCTCGCGGATCGTGAAGGTCCACTCGGTGAAGTCCTTGTTGGGCTTGCCGAGGTCCTCCGCGAGATCGGGGACGAGCTGCATCTCGCCGGTCTCGGGGTCCTTGGCGAACTGCGTCAGCGACCGGTGCACCAGGCCCTGGAGAATCGAGTTGCCGGTCACCGACCAGCCACCCGTCGGGTCGATGTCCTCGGGCACCGTCGAGTCGTTCGGGGTGAAGACGGTGATGGTGCCGCCCGTTGTGGCACCTTCGATCTCGGGTGCCGGCCCTTGACGCTTGGCGTCCTTGAAGTTGCCGGTCTGCGCCTCGAACGTGCGCTTGGTCCCGGGTTCGCTGCTGCTGTCGCCGCCCCCGCCGCCGCAGGCGGCGAGAGTCAGGAGGGCGGCGCCGACAACGACTGCGAGCGGCTTGCTCCGTCTCATGCTTGTCCAGCCTTTCGTCTTCTCTGGTCGCGTCACCGACCGGGTCGGTTCGTGACGACGTTCATGTGTTGTTGTGGGGCGGTGGATTCCTCTACGTGACGAAGCGATCCCGTCGAAGATGCTCAGCGCCGGGTCTTGGGGTCGAGGGCGTCGCGGACGGCGTCACCCAGCAGGTTGAGGGCCAGCACGAGCAGCGTCACCCCCAGCATCGGCTCCCAGAGGTAGAGCGGGTACTCGTCGAAGTAGGTGACCGCCTTGTTGATGGTCTGCCCCCAGGAGGCACCCGAGGTCACGCCGATGCCGAGGTAGGCGAGGCCCGCCTCCGCGGCGACGAAGGCCGGCAGCATCAAGGAGCCGCTGATGATGATCGGAGCCGCTAGGTTGGGCAGCAGCTCCTTGCGCATGATGCGGGAGGTCGGCATCCCGATCACCCGCGCCGCCTGCACGAACTCACGCTCGCGCAGGGAGAGCACCTCGCCGCGGATCAGGCGGGCGGTGCCCATCCAGCCGAAGACCGCGAGGACGAAGATGAGCGAGCCCTTCTGAATCGTCGGGTAGCTGTCGCTGGCCGCGAACCGCTCGTTGAGGATCGGCGCGATGGTGAGCGCGGCCAGGAGGAACGGGACCGTCAGGAAGAAGTCGGTGACGAAGGACAGCACTTTGTCGAGGAGGCCGCCGGTGAATCCGGAGACCAGGCCCATGACGACTCCTACGACCATCGCGAACAGGGTCGCCGATCCGGCGATGACCAGCGACGTACGGCAGCCGTAGACCCAGTGCGCCAGGTTGTCGTCGCCGCTCTTCGGGGCGACACCGAACGGGTGCGCTGGGTCGAAGCCGTGCAGCGGCGGACCCTTCTTCGGCAGTCCGCTGAGAGGGTCGAGCACCGTGGACGCGAGCGTGGTCTCGAGCGAGACACCGAAGATCCTGGCGATCACACCGGCGAAGATCGCGACCAGGACGAAGAAGAGCACCACGAATGCGCACAGCATCGCGACCTTGTCGCGGCGGAGGCGGCCGAGCGCGATCCGCATCGGGGACTTGCCGCTGATGGCCTTCGCGCTCTTGGCGTTGGGATCGTCGACGAGGGGCTCGTCGCTGGAGGACCCGAGCGTCTCGGGCCCGGTCGCCGGTAGCGACATGGTCACCCCATCCCGATCAGGAGACTGGCCAGGGACCCGCCGGCGCCGAGCGCGACTCGCCGATGACTCCCACCAGGGTGCCCGGTGGGCACCGTCGGCGACTTTAGACGGCTAACACGCACCCGGCGATCACCTGCCGGTAACGATCTGGTCTCGAAGCGTGGACCTGTCAACCGATTTTTCGCGGTTAGTGCTCCGTGGGCCGCTCATTCGCCTCTGGACGGGCATCGACACCGGCCTCTTTCCGCTGTTCGGCGGTGATCGGCGCCGGTGCTGCGGTGAGCGGGTCGAACCCGCCACCGGACTTGGGGAAGGCGATCACGTCTCGGATCGAGTCGGTGCGAGCCAGGAGCGAGACGACGCGGTCCCAGCCGAACGCCAGTCCGCCGTGCGGGGGCGCGCCGTACTTGAAGGCCTCCAGCAGGAAGCCGAACTTCTCCTCCGCCTCCGCCTCCGCCAGCCCCATGACCGCGAAGACGCGTTGCTGGATGTCGGCGCGGTGGATACGGATGGAGCCGCCGCCGATCTCGTTGCCGTTGCAGACGATGTCGTAGGCGTAGGCGAGCGCGTTGCCAGGATCGGTGTCGAAGGCGTCGAGGTCCTGCGGCGAGGTGAAGGCGTGGTGTACGGCGGTCCAGGCGCCGCCGCCGACCGCCACGTCGCCCGCGGCTGTGGCCTCGTCGGCCGGCTCGAAGAGCGGCGCGTCGACCACCCAGACGAAACTCCACTCGTCCTCGTCGATCAGGCCGCAGCGGTGGCCGATCTCCAGCCGCGCCGCGCCGAGCAGCGCCCGGCTCGGCTTGGGCGCACCCGCCGCGAAGAAGATGCAGTCGCCGGGTGCAGCGCCCGTGTGGGCGGCCAGGCCCTTCTTCTCCTCCTCCGACAGGTTCTTCGCGACCGGGCCGCCGAGCGTGCCGTCCTCGCCGACCGTGACGTAGGCGAGGCCCCTTGCTCCGCGCTGCTTGGCCCACTCCTGCCAGGCGTCGAACTGGCGGCGCGGCTGGCCGGCCCCACCGGGCATCACCACGGCCCCGACGTACGGCGCCTGGAAGACGCGGAAGGGCGTGTCGCTGAAGTAGTCGGTGCACTCGACGAGCTCCTGCCCCATCCGCAGGTCGGGCTTGTCGGAGCCGTAGCGGGCCATCGCCTCGGCGTAGGTGATCCGCGCCAGCGGCGTGGGGATCTCGTGGCCGATCAGGCGCCACACCGCCTTGAGGACGTCCTCCGCGACCGCGATCACGTCGTCCTGGTCGACGAAGCTCATCTCCAGGTCGAGCTGGGTGAACTCGGGCTGCCGGTCGGCTCGGAAGTCCTCGTCGCGGTAGCAGCGGGCGATCTGGTAGTAGCGCTCCAGTCCGGCGACCATCAGCAGCTGCTTGAAGAGCTGCGGGCTCTGGGGCAGCGCATACCAGCTGCCCGGCTGGAGCCGGGCCGGCACCAGGAAGTCACGTGCGCCCTCCGGCGTACTGCGGGTCAGCGTCGGCGTCTCGACCTCTACGAAACCGTGGCCGTCGAGCACGTCGCGGGCGGCCTTGTTGACCTGGCTGCGCAGGCGGATCGCCGCGTTGGGGCCGCTCCGCCGCAGGTCGAGGTAGCGGTGCTTGAGGCGCGCCTCCTCGCCGACGTCGCCCCCTCTGGTCGACGCGGTGTCGTCGACGGGGAAGGGCAGCGGCGCCGAGGTCGAGAGCACCTCGACTCCGCCGTCGTGGTCGGCGACGACCTCGATCGACCCCGTTGCGAGGTTGGGGTTCTCGTTGCCCTCCAAGCGGTGCACGACCTCGCCGGTGACCGCGAGGCAGTACTCGCTGCGCAACTGGTGAGCCACCTCCTCGTCGCGCACCACGACCTGGACGACGCCGCTCGCGTCGCGGAGGTCGAGGAAGGCGACGCCGCCGTGGTCGCGCCGGCGCGCCACCCACCCCGCAAGTGTGACGGTCTGGCCGACGTTGTCGGCACGCAGGGTGCCGGCGTCGTGGGTGCGGATCAAGACTGCTCCTCGAATTCGTTGGTCGAGCCCGCGAGCCGGGCCTTCTCGTTGGTCGAGCCCGCGAGCGCGGCCCCCTCGTCGGTCGAGCCCGCGAGCCGGGCTTCCTCGTTGGTCGAGCCCGCGAGCGAAGCGAGCGGTGTCGAGACCACTCGCGGCCGCAGATCCTCGGCAGGTGGGGTCCACTCGTCCGGGTCGGCGGGCTGCTGGTCGCCGGACCTGATGTCCTTCACCTGGTGGGACCCGTCGTTCTGGGTGAACCAGACGAACGGGATGCCGCG
This sequence comes from uncultured Actinomycetota bacterium, assembly GCA_963767345.1. Taxonomy (GTDB): domain Bacteria; phylum Actinomycetota; class Actinomycetes; order Propionibacteriales; family Nocardioidaceae; genus Nocardioides. The sequence goes on along the minus strand of CAVYDO010000002.1, from coordinate 31,267 downwards.
CCGCTCGGCGTACCGGATCTGCTTGCCGAATCTCTGCGGGCTCGCGGCGACCTCGCACGGGATGCCGCGCGCGCGCAGTGCCTGCGCGACCTCGACACCAGCCGGGCGGGACTCCTCGGCCGCGAGGGCGACGAGCACGGCCGAGGGCACGGGACGGCTGCCCGCGACCACACCCTCGGCGATGAGCGGGATGAGGGTGCGGCTGACGCCGAACGAGACCCCGACGCCGGGGTACGTCGTACGCCCGTCGGAGGCCAGCGCGTCGTACCGTCCTCCCCCACCGACCGACTTCAGGCGCTCGTAGCCCTCCATGAAGATCTCGACGACCGTGCCGGTGTAGTAGTCGAGGCCGCGGGCGATGCGGAGGTTGGCCTCGACGCTCACCTCGGCGTCGACGTCCGCACACCCCTCGACCACGGCGGCGAGCTCGGAGAGGCCTTCGTCGAGCAGCTCGTCGTGTACGCCGAGCGCCTGCACCTTGGCGACGAAGGTGGTGTCGGGCACTCGGATGGTCGCGAGCTCGAGACAGCGGTCGGCCTGCTCGGCCGAGGCGCCCGCCTGCTCGACCAGCAGCGCGCCGACCTGCTCCGCGGGAAGCTTGTCGAGCTTGTCGATGGCCTTGATGGCGGCCGTTACGTGGGGGATGCCGAGCCCGCGGTAGAAGCCCTGGATGAGCTTGCGGTTGTTGAACTGGAAGGACACCGGCGGGATCGGCAGGACTGCCAGTGCCTCGACCATCACCCGCATGACCTCGACATCGTGGTGGAAGGGCAGCTCGTCGCGGCCGACGATGTCGACGTCGGCCTGGGTGAACTGGCGGAAGCGCCCCTCCTGCGGCCGCTCGCCGCGCCAGGCCGGCTGGATCTGGAAGCGCCGGAAGGGAAACTCCAGGTGGCCGGCGTGCTCGAGCACGTAGCGGGCGAAGGGGACGGTGAGGTCGAAGTGCATGCCGAGCTCCCCCGTACCCGCGTCGTCGCCCGCGCCGCCCGCCTGCATCCTCCGCAGGACGTAGATCTCCTTGTCGATCTCGCCGCCCTTGGCGAGCCGGTCGAGGGGCTCGACGACCCGGGTCTCGATATTGGCGAAGCCGTGCAGCTCGAAGGTGCGGGAGAGCGAGGCCATGACCTCGCGCTCGACGACACGCTGGGCGGGCAGCAGCTCGGGGAACCCGCTGAGCGGGCTGATCTTGGTGGCCATGGGACTTTCTTGGTCGCTAGCGATCTGGTGTGGCTCGCTCGCGCTGAGCGAGGTCCAACAGGTCCAACAGGTAGGGGTTGGTCACCCGCTCGCGACCGATCGTCGTCTGCTCGCCGTGTCCGGGCAGCACCACGACGTCGTCCCCGAGGGGCAGCACCTTGTCGGTCAGGCTGCGCAGCATCTTCGCGTGGTCGCCGCCCGGGAGGTCGGTGCGGCCGATCGAGCCGGCGAAGAGCAGGTCGCCGGCGAACATGACCTGGCTGATCTCGCCGCCGATGTACGGCGTCCGGAAGGTGACGGACCCCTCGGTGTGGCCGGGTGTGTGGTCGACGACGACGTCGAGGCCGGCGAGCTCGAGCGTCGCACCGTCGGCGAGCTCACGGACGTCGTCGGGCTCGGCCCAGTGGTGGTCTCCGCCGAGGAGACCGCCGAGCATGCCGCGGGTCTCGCTCGACATCCCGGCGAGCGGGTCGGTCAGCAGGTGTCGGTCGGCGGGATGGATCCAGGCCGTGGCGTCGTAGCTGCCGGCCACCGGAGCGACGCTCCACATGTGATCGAGGTGGCCGTGGGTGAGGAGCACGGACACGGGCTTGAGCCGGTGTTCGCAGACGACGTCCGCGACACCGGGCGCGGCGTCCTGACCGGGGTCGATGACGATGCATTCGGCGCCGGCCGCGGTCGCCACGACGTAGCAGTTCGTGCCCCACGAACCTGCGGGGAAGCCGGCGATGAACACGGCTGCGAGCCTAACGGGTCGGCGTCAGTAGCATGGTGCGGGTGGATGCAGTGAGCAGCAGCGCATGGGGACGCGTCGCCGACGACGGCACCGTCTTCGTCAAGACCTCTGACGGGGAACGCTCCGTGGGCCAGGTCCCGGACGTCTCTGCCGAAGAGGCGCTGGAGTTCTTCACCAAGCGCTACACCGAGCTGGAGGTCGAGGTCGGGCTGCTGGAGCAGCGGGTCCGGGCCGGCAAGATGGCGCCTGAGGACGCGACCTCGACCGTGCGGACCGTCCGGACCAAGGTGATCGAGGCGAACGCGGTAGGAGACCTGCAGGGCCTGGTCGGGCGGCTCGACGGTCTCGGCCTGGTGATCGCCGCCCAGCGCACGGCGCGCAAGGAGGAGCGGGCCCGGCAGCAGGTCGAGAGCCGGGAGGCCAAGGAGAAGCTCGTCGCCGACGCCGAGCGGATCGCCGCCTCCGACGACTGGCGCCACGGCGTCCACCGGCTGCGAGAGCTGCTCGACCTCTGGAAGTCCCTCCCCCGGATCGACCGGGCGACCGACGACGAGCTGTGGCATCGGTTCTCGAGTGCCCGTACGTCGTACACCCGCCGCCGCAAGGCACACTTCGCCGAGCTCGACGAGAAGCGCGAGGGTGCCCGGATCGTGAAGATGCGGCTGGCGAAGCAGGCCGAGGGCCTGGCCTCCTCGACCGACTGGGGTCCGACGGCCGGCGCATTCCGCGACCTGATGCGGCAGTGGAAGGCCGCCGGCCCGGCGCCGCGCGACGTCGAGGACGAGCTCTGGGGGCGCTTTCGTGGCGCCCAGGACACCTTCTTCGCGGCCCGCGACGCGGCCAACGCCGCGCTCGACCAGGAGTTCGCCGCCAACGCCGAGGTCAAGCGTGCGCTGCTCGCGGAGGCCGAGGCGCTGCTGCCGGTGCAGGACCTCGACGAGACCAAACGGCTCTTCCGCGACGTCGCCGACCGTTGGGACGCTGCCGGCAAGGTGCCGCGCGACCAGATGAAGGAGCTCGAGAGCCGGATCCGCGCGGTCGAGCAGACGATCCGCAAGCTCGATGACGAGCAGTGGCGCAAGAGCGACCCGGAGAAGTCGGCCCGCGCCGACGACATGGTCTCGAAGTTCGAGGCCGCCATCGCCAGGCTCGAGGCCGACCTCGACAAGGCGCGGGCGGCGGGTGACGATCGCAAGGCGCGGGGTCTCGCAGAGAGCATCGACTCCCAGCGCGCGTTCCTCGACATGGCCAGGCGCGCCGCCGACGACTACTCCGCCTGACCCCCGACAAAGCCGACCCGGCGCCGGTTGTCCCTCAGGAGTGCTCGACCCGGCGCCGGTTGTCCCTCAGGAGTGCTCGACCCGGCGCAGATTGTCCCTGACGACGGTCGACCCGGCGCCGGTTGTCCCTCAGGAGTGCTCGACCCGGCGCTAGTTGTCCCTGGGAGCTGCCGACCGCCGGGCTGAACATCCGACGCGTCGTACCGGATCGCGCGAGCGCGCAGTTGTTTGACGCTCCTCTCCACAGGCCGCCGAAGTCGATGATTGACAAGGGAAGGCGGCGGTATATCCCCGGCATGAAGAGCATGGCGAAGTACCTCGCCCAACCAACACTCGACGACTCCTTCCCGCTCCCGCTGGACGAACCGTTCACCCGAGCGGCAGCACGCCGCACCGGCCTCAGCGACCACGAGCTCGCTTGGCTGGTGAGCGGTGGATACCTGCGCAAGCCCGTCACCGGCGTCTACGTCCCGGCACAGGTCGCTGATTCTCTCGAACTGAGATGCCGGTCACTCAAGCTCGTCGTCCCGCCCGACGCGGTCGTATGCGACCGTCACGCCGGCTGGCTGCAAGAGGCCGAGATGGTGCTCGCACCGGGCGAGCATCTCAACCTGGGCCCGATCTCGGTCTTCCTTCCGCCCGGCCGCCGGCTTCGCCGCGACATGACGGCCAGCGGCGAGCGAACATTCCGTCCGAACGAGATCGTGGAGTTCAACGGCCTCCTCGCGAGCGCAGCTCTCCGAACCACGTTGGACCTGGGGCGGGTGCGGTGGCGCGAGGCTGCGATCTCGGGCATGGACGCGATGCTGAGAACCGGGAAGGTCTCGAAAGACGAGGTGCTTGCGGAGGTCGAGCGCTTCAGCGGGATGCGATGGGTATCCGTTCTCCGCCAGATCGCCCCGATCGCCGACGGGCGCTCGGAGTCACCCGGCGAGAGCGTGCTTCGCCTCCGTTGGCTCGACACCGGGCTGCCGGCGCCGGAGCCCCAGGTCGTCGTACGACGCAACGGGATCGTCATCGCTCGCCTCGACCTCGGGATCGAGGAGCTTCGCTACGGGGCGGAGTACGACGGCGACGAATGGCACTCGTCCGAGGCGCAGGTAGCCCACGACCGGAAGCGTCGTGGAGAGGTAGCCGATCAAGGCTGGCTGATCGATCCGATCCGCAAGGCCAACCTCTGGGGCCCGACGCGGGACGTCGAGATCATCCTCCGCCGAGGCGTCGAAGAGATGAGGCGCCACCTCGGTCGGTACGGCGTCGCGTAGGACAACGAGCGCCGGGTCGACCTCTGCACGAGGACAACCAGCGCCGGGTCGACCACACCACGAGGACAACCAGCGCCGGGTCGAACACTGCACGAGGACAATCAGCGCCGGGTGGCTATTGGGTGATGCGGTAGACGTCGAAGACGTCGGGGACGCCACGGACGGCCTTCATGACGCCGTCGAGGTGGGCGGCGTCGGCCATCTCGAAGGAGAAGCGGCTCTTGGCGACCCGGTCGCGGGTGGTGGCGAGCTGGGCACCGAGGATGTTCACGTGCGCGTCGGAGAGCGCCATGGTGATGTCGCTGAGCAGGCGGGGGCGGTCGAGCGCCTCGACCTGGATGTTGACCAGGTACGTCGCCTTGGCCGAGGGCGCCCACGCCACCTCGACGATCCGCTCCGAACGCGCCATCAGCGCATCGGTGTTGGTGCAGTCGCGCCGGTGGATGGAGACCCCGCCGCCCTTGGTGACGAAGCCGATGATGTCGTCGGGCGGGACCGGCGTACAGCACTTGGAGAGCTTGACCAGCACGTCCTCGACGCCCTTGACCAGCACGCCGGCGTCACCGCCGGACGGAGCCCGCGGGCGGGAGCGGCGGCCGGTGATGCGGACGCCCTCCGCGAGGTCCTCATTTGCGCCCTCCTCGCCGCCGTGCAGGTCGATGACCCGGCGTACGACGGCCTGCGCGCTGAGGTTGCCCTCCCCGACCGCGGCGTAGAGCGCAGACACGTCCGCGAGCTGGAAGTGCACGGCGGCGAGCGTCAGCGACTCGTGGGACAGCACCCGCTTGAGCCCGCTCGCCTCCTTGCGCATGAGCTTGGCGATCTGCTCCTTGCCGCGCTCGATCGCCTCCTCGCGGCGCTCCTTGGTGAAGTGCTGCCTGATCTTCGACCGGGCCCGCGGGGACTTGACGAAGTTGAGCCAGTCACGCGACGGGCCGGCGTCGCTGGCCTTGGAGGTGAACACCTCGACGACGTCGCCCATCTCGAGCATCGACTCGAGCGAGACCAGCCGTCCGTTGACCCGCGCGCCGATGGTGCGGTGGCCGACCTCGGTGTGGACGGCGTAGGCGAAGTCGATCGGCGTCGCCCCGGTCGGCAGCGTGATGATGTCGCCCTTCGGGGTGAAGACGTAGAGCGGCGCCTTGTTCATCTCCTCGCGCAGCGAGTCGAGGAACTCACCGGGGTCGGAGTACTCGCTCTGCCAGTCGAGCAGCTGTCGCACCCAGGTGATGTCGTCGAGGTTGCCCGGCGCACTCGTGTCGCGCCCCGCGCCGCTGTCCTCCTTGTACTTCCAGTGGGCCGCGACGCCGTACTCCGCCGTGCGGTGCATCGCGTACGTGCGGATCTGGACCTCGAGCGGCTTGCCGGTCGGCCCCATCACCGTGCTGTGTATCGACTGGTAGAGGTTGAACTTCGGGACCGCGATGTAGTCCTTGATGCGACCCAGCACGGGCGTCCAGCGAGCATGGACGATGCCCAGCACGCCGTAGCAGTCGGTGTTGTCCTCGACCAGGATGCGCACACCGACGAGGTCGTAGATCTCGCTGAAGCCCCGGCCGCCGGCGATCATCTTCTGGTAGATCGAGTAGTAGTGCTTGGGCCGACCGGTGACGGTGGCCTTGATCCGGGAGTCGCGCAGGTCGGCCTCGACCTGCTCGATCACCTCGGCGAGGAACCGGTCACGCGAGGGCGCGCGGTCGGCGACCAGCCGCACGATCTCGTCGTACATCTTCGGCTCGAGGGTTGCGAAGGCGAGGTCCTCGAGCTCCCACTTCAGGGTGTTCATGCCGAGCCGATGGGCCAGCGGCGCGTAGATGTCGAGGGTCTGCTTGGCGGTCCTGATCTGCGCCTCGCGGCGGACATAGCGCAGGGTGCGCATGTTGTGGAGGCGGTCGGCGAGCTTGATCACGAGCACGCGGATGTCGCGGGCCATCGCCACGATCATCTTGCGCAGCGTCTCGGCCTCGGCCGCCGCGCCGTACTCGACCTTGTCGAGCTTGGTGACACCGTCGACCAGCTCGGCGACCTCGTCACCGAAGTCGGCGCGCAGGGCGTCGAGCTTGTACGGCGTGTCCTCGACCGTGTCGTGGAGCAGCGCGGCGACCAGGGTCGGCTCGGTCATGCCGATGTCGGCCAGGATGGTGGCGACCGCGAGTGGGTGGGTGATGTAGGGGTCACCGCTCTTGCGGGTCTGCGTGCCGTGCCACTTCTCGGCGGTGGTGTACGCACGGTCCAACAGCGCCAGGTCGGCCTTCGGGTGGTTGGCGCGCACCGCCTTGAAGAACGGCTCGAGGACCTGGTTGCCTGGCTGGCTGCGGGTGCCGATGCGGGCGATGCGGGCCCTCATGCCGCGGCCCGAGCCGGGCACCACCGGTGCGCGCACAGGATCGCGCGGGGCGCTCTCCCGCGCTTCCGTAGACGCGCGCTCGTCGGTCACACGGCCAAGTCTATGGGCCTCACACAGTCGTCAGGACCGTGAACGGCAGGTCACCGACCGCGTCACGTCCGCCCAGGAAGCCGAGCTCCATCAACATGGCGACCCCCGCCGCGGTCGCGCCGCAGGCCTCGACGAGCCGTCGGGCGGCGGCGAGCGTCCCCCCGGTGGCCAGGACGTCGTCGACGATCAGGACCCGGTCACCGGGCAGCAGGGCGTCACGGTGGATCTCGACGGTTGCCTCGCCGTACTCCAGCTGGTAGGAGACGGCGTGCGTGGCCCGAGGCAGCTTCCCGGCCTTGCGGATCGGCACGAAGCCGACGCCGAGGGCGAGCGCGACGCGCCCCGAGGATGAATCCCCGCGACTCCAGCCCGACGACCTTGTCGACGACCACGCTCCCAGCCGCGTCGCGCCCGGCGCCGGCCAGCGCATCCACCACGACCCGGAGCGCATCGGCGTCGGCAAGCAGCGGGGTGATGTCCTTGAACACCACGCCCGGCTCCGGGTGGTCGGGCACGTCGAGGACGAGGCGGTCCATGGCCTCGCGGGCCGCGGCGAGGTCGGACGCCGTCCCCTCGGTTCGCGCGCCGGCGTCGCTCACCTCTTGCCGCGCTTGGACCGGGGCTTTCGACTCGGCTGCACGCGCCCGGCGGCCGCGCTCTGCTCGACCGGCCCGTGCGCCTTGGGCGCGACCCTGCCCAGGCCGGGCTCGGGCCGGACGCTCGCACCGGTCGGCCGCGGCCGGGCCGCGCCGGCCGGCGACGGCGTGCGACGCGAGGGCGCGCCCGACTCCGGGTCGAAGTCGTCGGCCTCGTCGGGGGCGACGGCGACACCCAGATCGTCGCGGTACGCCGGGACCGCGGAGTAGGGGTCGGCCTTTCGGCGGCGGGCCGCGGCTCGCCGCTCGATCTCCTTGATGTCCTTCTCACCCTGCTTCATGTGCACCAGCAGGGGTGTCGCGATGAAGATCGATGAGTAGGCGCCCGCGGCCATACCGACGAAGAGCGAGAGCGCGAGGTCCTTCAGGTTGCCCGAGCCGAGCTGGACCACGCCGACGTACAGGATCGCGCCGACCGGGATCAGCGCCACCACCGAGGTGTTGATCGACCGCACCAGCGTCTGGTTGACCGCGAGGTTGGCGGCCTCGGGATAGGTCAGGCGGGTCTGCCTGAGGTGCTTGGTGTTCTCGCGGACCTTGTCGAAGACGACCACGGTGTCGTAGAGCGAGAACCCGAGGATCGTCAGGATGCCGGTCACCGTCGCCGGCGTGACCTCGAACCCGCTCAGCGCGTAGACGCCGACGGTGATGATCACGTCGTGCGCCAGCGCCACGATGGCGGCCACGGACATCTTCCACTCCCGGAAGTACGCCCAGATGAAGAGCACCACCAGCACCAGGAACACGACGAGCCCGATGAGCGAGCGCTTGGCGATCTCCTCGCCCCAACTGGCGCCGATCTCGGTCTGGGCGATGTCCTTGGAGCTTGCGCCCGTCGTCTCGAGGATCGTGTCGACGATCTGCTTGGACTCGGGGCCTTCGAGTGCCTCGGTCTGGACCAGGATCGCGTCGGTGCCCGAGGTGGTCACCACGGGAGCCGACGCGTTCTCGACACCGGTGCCCGCGACCGCATCACGCAGGTCGTCGGCCATGTCCTGGGACACCTTGTCCGCCGGCAGGCTCACCTTGTACTCGGCACCGCCGACGAACTCGATGCCGAGGTCGAGCCCGCGGGTCGAGAGGCCGGCGACGGCGAGCAGCACGATCAGGCCGGAGACGATGTACCAGAGCCACTTGCGGCCGACGAAGTCGACCGAGACGCGACCCTCGTAGAGGTCGTTGCCCAGTCGGGAGAACTTGCCCATCAGGCCTTGCCTCCTGCCGTGCCGACCGACGCGGGAAGCACGTCGACGCCGAGCGTCTCCGCCGAGAGTCCGGAGAGCCGGTGACCGGAGTTGAAGAAGCTGAAGCGCGCCAGCCAGGTGATCATCGGGTGGGTGAACCAGAAGAGCACGACGAGGTCGATCAGGGTGGAGAGGCCGAGCGCGAAGGCGAAGCCCTTCACGACACCGGCGGCGAAGATGTAGAGCACCACAGCCGCAAGCAGCGACACCGCGTCGGCGGCCAGGCAGGTCATCTTGGCGCGCTTCCAGCCGGCCTGGACGGCCACGCGCATCGACTTCCCATCGCGCATCTCGTCACGAATCCGCTCGAAGTAGACGACGAACGAGTCGGCGGTGATGCCGACGGCGACGATCAGGCCGGCGATGCCGGGCAGGGTCAGCGCGAAGCCGGCGGTCTTGCTCAACAGCAGCACGAGACCGTAGGTGAGGAGAGCTGCGATCACCAGCGACGCCAGGACGACGACGCCGAGGCCGCGGTAGTAGAGGAGGCAGTAGAGCATCACCAGGCCGAGCCCGATGGCGCCCGCGAGCAGACCGGCCGAGAGCTGGTCGCCGGCGAGCGACGGTCCGACCGTCTCGACGGATGGGTCGCCCTCGAAGGCGATCGGCAGGGCACCGAACTTCAGGCTGGTCGCGAGGCTCTGCGCCTCGGCCTCGCTGAAGTCACCGGTGATCTGGGCGCGGCCGTCGTGGATCGGGGCTTCCATGGTCGGTGCGGAGATCACCTGGCCGTCGAGCACGATCGCGAACTGGCGCTCGGTGCCGTACAGCGCGTCGGAGATCTTTCCGAAGGTGTCGGCGCCGGCGTTGTTGAAGTTGAGCGTCACGCCGTACTCGACGTTCTGCTGGTCGGGCGAGAGCAGGTTGGCCGAGGTCAGCTGCGAGCCCTCGAGCATCGCCGATGACAGCAGGTACTTGACGCCGTTCTGGTCACAGGTGACCAGGGGCCGCTCAGGGTTGTCGTCGACCTGGGGCGCCTCACCGGGCTCGGGGCAGGTGAACTTCTCGAACTTCTGGATCGACTTGGCGTCGGGGGCGAGCATCCACTGGAGCGGGTCGTCGGCCGAGGAGCCGTCTGTGGGCTGCTCGGTCGGTACGCCGCTCGGCTGGACGGTCGGCGGGGCGGTCGGGCTCGCCGACCGACTCGGCTTCGGCTCCTTGCCGCCGGTCCTGTCGTCGTCCTGATTGCCGTTGTCGCCCTTGTCGTGCTTGTCGTTGGCTCCCTTGATGGAGGCGCCCAGATAGGACGGCGCCCGGTTGTTGCCGGACCCGTCGCCCTTCCCCGACTCGTTCCCCTTGTCGCTGGCACCGTCGCTGGCACGGTCACTGGGCTCGGCGGACGCGGTCGGCACGGACGGGGCCGTGACCTGCGGATCGCTCGGGAAGGCGGAGGGCTCGGCACCGGGCGACCCCGACGGCTGCGGCTGCGCACCGGTCCCCGGGTTGGTCAGGCTGGTCTGCGCGACGACGCGGAAACGCAGCTGCGCCTGGCGCTTGACGGTGTCGACCAGGTCGGCTCGGCTCTCGCCCGGGATCTCGACGACGATGAACCGGCTGCCCTGAGTGGTGACCTCGGCCTCGGCCACACCGGAGCCGTTGACGCGCTGGTCGATGATCGCCTGCGCCTCCTTGAGGCTCTCCTCCTTCACGTTGTCGCCCTTGGCGATCAGCGTGATGCGGGTGCCGCCTTGGAGGTCGAGACCCAGCGTGGGCTTCCACTGCCCCGCGATGGCGACGAGGCCGTAGGTCACGAGGACGCCGGCGAAGAAGACCAGCAGAGTGCGACCCGCGCGGCCCGAGCTGCCCGAGGAGCGAGGTCCGGCCATCCTCAGCGCTCCTCGTCGGGGCGTACGTCGCGCTGGACGTCGGCGGGAGCCTCCGACTCCTCCGGCTCCTCGGGCGTGAGCGCGTCAGAGGGCCGGTGGCCCTCCTCCTTCGACGCGATCGCAGCGGCGGCGACCTCGATGACGACTCCGTCGGCGATCTCGACGTGCGCACGAGCGCCGTCGACCGCGCTCACGGTGCCGTAGATGCCGGAGGTCAGCATCACGCGATCCCCTGGCTCGATGGCGCTACGCATCTGCGCCAGTGCCTTGTTGCGCTTCTGCGTCGGCCTGATGAACAGCAGCCAGAAGAGCCCGAAGATGGCGATCAGGGGCAGGAAGGTGGAGACAGCCTCGGGCACGAGGACTTTCCTCTCGATGAACGGTGTGGGGTCGGCGGCCCGACTCGGGGCTCGGCGTACGAAGCTCGCCCGGAGGGCCGACCAGCGTCGAAGTGTATCCCTCACCACCCACCGCGCCGATTCGGCATCCTCCTCATTTCGGTGGTCGAGCCCGCGAGCGCAGCGATCTCTTCGGTGGTCGAGCCCGCGAGCGCAGCGAGCGGCGTCGAGACCACACCCGCCGAGTCAACGTCACCCTTCTCGATGGTCGAGCCCGCGAGCGCAGCGAGCGGCGTCGAGACCACCACCCCCCGGGTCAGCGCCGCCCTTCTCGGTGGTCGAGCCCGCGAGCGCAGCGAGCGGCGTCGAGACCACCACCCGCCGAGTCAACGTCACCCTTCTCGATGGTCGAGCCCGCGAGCGGTGTCGAGACCACCACCGTGCTTAGCGTCTTCGCTGTTTGCTGCGCCGCTCCGCGAGGGCCGGCAGGTCGGCGTAGCGCTGCTCGATCAGGGCGATCCGCTTCGCGCGGCCCCAGCTCTGAATCTGCTTCTCACGGGCAAACGCCGACCCGATGTGCTCATGCTCCTCGAACCAGACGAGGCAGAGCGGGAGTCGCGTGCGCGTGTACGCCGACCCGAGACCCAGTCGGTGCTGCTCGAGGCGCTCGTCCAGGTGCGTGGTGCTGCCGACGTAGAGGGAGCCATCGGCGCACTCGAGCATGTAGACGAAGGGCATGCACTCCAGACTCCCGACTCCACGGGTCGAGATCAATGCCAGATCTTGCCGCTGTGGATAACCCATGACAGATGGTCTCGACACGGTCGCTCGTCCCTCGCGACCGGCTCGACCGACGAGAAGTCCGTGGTCTCGACACGGTCGCTCGTCCCTCGCGACCGGCTCGACCAACGAGAAGTCCGTGGTCTCGACACGGTCGCTCGTCCCTCGCGACCGGCTCGACCAACGAGGAGCCGGCTCGACCAACGAGGTGTCAACGTCCCGCGGGTCGTCGCGGCGCCGCGCTCAGTCCTCGAAGAGCGTGGCGTCGGTGACCGGCTCGACCGGCGGGGTCAGGCCGAGGTGGCGCCACGCCGCCGGGGTCGCCACCCGGCCTCGCGGCGTACGGGCCAGGAAGCCGCTGCGGACCAGGAACGGCTCGGCGACCTCCTCGACCGTCTCGCGCTCCTCGCCGACTGCGACGGCGAGGGTGGCCAGGCCGACCGGCCCGCCGCCGAAGCGGCTGCAGAGGACGTCGAGCACACCGCGGTCGAGCCGGTCGAGGCCGAGCCCGTCGACCTCGAAGAGGTCGAGAGCGGCGTGTGCGACGTCCTCGGTGACCACGCCGTCGGCCTTCACCTGCGCGTAGTCGCGCACCCGGCGGAGCAGGCGGTTGGCGATCCGCGGGGTGCCGCGCGAGCGGGCTGCGATCTCTCCGGATCCCTCGGCGGTCAGGGGTACGTCGAGCAGGCCGGCCGAGCGGTTGACGATCAAGTCGAGCTCGTGCGGCTCGTAGAACTCGAGGTGGGCGGTGAAGCCGAACCGGTCGCGCAGCGGGCCGGGCAGCAACCCGGCTCGAGTGGTCGCCCCGACGAGGGTGAACGGCGGGATCTCCAGCGGGATCGCAGTCGCCCCCGGACCCTTGCCGATCACGACGTCGACCCGGAAGTCCTCCATCGCGAGGTAGAGCATCTCCTCGGCCGGTCGCGACATCCGGTGGATCTCGTCGACGAAGAGCACGTCGCCCTCGTTGAGGCCGCTGAGGATCGCGGCCAGGTCGCCGGCGTGGGTGATCGCCGGGCCGCTGGTCAGGCGCAGCGGCACGTTCATCTCGTGGGCGATGATCATGGCCAGGGTCGTCTTGCCGAGACCCGGAGGTCCGGAGAGCAGGACGTGGTCGGGCGGCCGGCCGCGGCGGCGGGCCGCCTCGAGCACCAGGCCGAGCTGGGCCCGCACCCGGCTCTGGCCGACGACCTCGTCGAGGGTGCGTGGCCGCAGGGCGGCCTCGATGATGCGCTCGTCACCCTCCTCGTCCAGCACCGTCTCGGCGGCGGTGAGCCGCTGCAGATGCAGCTCCTCGGCGGTGGTCAGGTCGTCGGCGGGACCGTGCTCGGCCATCCGGTCAGGCCTTGCTCAGGGTGCGGAGGGCCGCTCGGAGCAGCGCGCCCACGTCGGCGGCGGCGAGCGGGTCGCCGGCGATCTGGTCGGCGACCTGGCCGATCGCGCGATCGGCCTCCTTGGCGCTCCAGCCGAGTCCGACGAGGCCCTGCTGGACCTGGTCTCGCCAGGCCTCGCCGAGACCGGCCGACGGGGCCGGCCCGGCCGCGGCGGAGCGATCGGTGGGTGCGCCGATGCGGTCCTTGAGCTCGAGGATGATCCGCTGCGCGCCCTTCTGCCCGATGCCCGGCACGCGGGTGAGCGTCTTGACGTCGTCGGCGGCCACGGCTGCGCGGAAGTCGTCGGGCGGCAGTACGGCGAGCAGCGCCTGCGCCAACTTGGGTCCCACCCCCGACGCGGTCTGGACCAGCTCGAAGAGGGCCTTCTCGTCCTCGTCGAGGAACCCGAAGAGCGTCATCGAGTCCTCACGCACCACCATGCTGGTCGGCAGGGTGGCCTCCACGCCGGTGCGCAGCGTCGCGAGGGTGCCCGGCGTACAGAGCACGTCGAGGCCGATGCCCCCGACCTCGACGACGGCGCTGGTGAGGTGGACGGCGGCCACCCGGCCGCGGACGTAGGCGATCAACGGGAGCTCCTCGCGAGCCGGGCGCGGTGCTGGGCGACGGCGGCGTCGAGACGCGACTCCGCCCCACCCCGCCAGACGTGGGTGATGGCGAGCGCGAGCGCGTCGGCGGCGTCGGCGGGCTTGGGGGCGGCGTCGAGGCGCAGGATGCGGGCGACCATCGCGCCGACCTGGGCCTTGGCCGCCCGGCCACTGCCGGAGACGGCCGCCTTGACCTCGCTGGGCGTGTGCAGGGCGACCGGGATGCCGCGCCTCGCGGCCACGACCATCGCGACTCCGCTGGCCTGGGCGGTGCCCATGACGGTGCTGGAGTCGGAGCGTGCGAAGACACGCTCGACGGCGACGACGTCGGGTGCGTACTCCTCGATGAGCGCCTCGATGCCACGCTCGATGGTCACCAGGCGTGTCCACACCGGCTGGTCGGCGCTGGTGCGCACGACGATGACGTCGACCATGGAGAGCGGCCGGCCGACGGAGCCTTCGACGACTCCCAGCCCGCAGCGGGTCAGCCCTGGGTCGACCCCGAGCACCCTCATGATGCCGCCTCCTCGCAACCGGATCTACCGAACGTCTGTTCGGTGTCCCACGTTAGCCGGGTCCCTTCGCGCCGAAGGCGCCGACACGCGGTCGCGGCTGGTTTCGAGCAGACCCGGCAGGTTGAAGGTCGTGCAGGATGCGCGAATCTGGAGGAGATCTGCGCGGCGAACGCTCCGTTTTCGCTCATCCTGCGCGGAGCTGAGGCAGGTCGTCTCCGCTGAGGCGGGGTGCCTGCACGCTTGAACGATGGGGCCATATGGATCCAACGTTCGAGCGGTCGCCTGGTGCCGCGGTTGACGCTGGGTCAGCGTGTGCGGTCGCACCCGCAGGGCGAGCGCCTATGCGTCGAGCGCCGCGAGGACATCGTCGGGGACGTCGACGTTGGTGAAGACGTTCTGTACGTCGTCGAGGTCCTCGAGCGCGTCGACGAGGCGGAAGACCTTGGGGGCCGTGTCGGCGTCGACCGGGATGTCCATCGTCGCCACGAACTGGACCTCGGCGGAGTCGTAGTCGATGCCGGCCTCCTGGAGCGCCGTACGGACCGCGACGACGTCGGTCGCCTCGGCGACGACCTCGAAGGAGTCGCCCAGGTCGTTGACCTCCTCGACCCCGGCGTCGAGCGCCGCCTCGAGTACGTCGTCCTCGGAGACCAACTTGTCCTCCTGGACGGCATCGACCACGACCACGCCCTTGCGGTTGAAGAGCCGGGAGACCGAGCCGGGGTCGGCCATGGTGCCGCCGTTGCGCGTGACCGCGGTGCGGACCTCCATCGCGGCGCGGTTCCTGTTGTCGGTGAGGCACTCGACGAGGAGGGCGACCCCCTGCGGACCGTAGGCCTCGTACATGATCGTGTCGTACGCCGCTCCCCCGGCCTCCGCACCCGACCCGCGCTTGACCGCGCGGTCGATGTTGTCGTTGGGGACCGAGCTCTTCTTGGCCTTCTGGATCGCGTCGTAGAGCGTCGGGTTGCCGGCCGGGTCACCACCACCGAGCCGCGCCGCGACCTCGATGTTCTTGATGAACTTCGCGAACATCTTCCCGCGCTTGGCGTCGACGATCGCCTTCTTGTGCTTCGTGGTTGCCCATTTGGAGTGGCCCGACATCAGTCCCTCTTCCAACTTGCTCGTGGTCGATTGCGTCGGCAGCGCCACGCGGCCGGCCCGACGACGCGCTCCTCCGAACAGCGGATGAGTCTATCCCCGCGTCATGTTGACGAACGCGAAGCGCACCCCTTGCCACTCACGAAGGGGTCCCGCAGGTCATGCCGAGGCCGAGCAGCGTGATCGTCACAGGCTGGTTGCTAGAATCCGTCCAGGAGCCGTTGGGGGGAGGCAGCGCCGCGGTGATCCTGATGTTGTACGTCTGGTTCAGCACGGTCGACAGCAGGCCCGCGGAGAACTGGGTCTGACGGGTGCTGCCGTTGTCGGTCACGGTCATGTTGAACCCCGTCTCCACGATCGTGGCCGTGTAATTAATGGCAAAAGGACTGGATACCTCCGTCCACACGATCGTCGCGGTCTTCTGCGAGAGCGCGCCCCCGGTGACCGTGCAGCTCTGTATTGCCGGCTTCGGTACGTCGTAGGCGCCGACCGAGCCTGTCGAAACCGCAGCAGTGTCACTGAATGCCGCCGATGTGCCAGAGGTCGCCTGGAGGAGTACCACTGAGGCCACCACCGGCGCGGCCACGGTCGCGGCCGCGCGGCGCCGGCCGCCATCACCAGGTCGGCTAGGAGAACGCCGGAACCCGAGCACCAGTACCCCGACGCAGACACCGCCGAGCACGAACAGGCCGAGCGGGCTTCCGAGCCAGGCGACGCCGTAGCCCAACGCCGGAGCCGACCAGAACACCCGATCGGCGTCAGCGACCGAATAGGTCTCGGCGTCCGGGCCTGAGTTGGCGTCACCGCGAAGGGTGAGATCACGGGAGCCTCCCGTGCCGCCGATGGTGACAACCCGATGCGTCACCCGGACGCCCTCCCGATTGATCACGCTGACGACGTCACCGACCTCGAGCTCCACCGCAGCCACCGGTCGAGCGAGGCCGAGCGAGCCGGCCGGGATCTCCGGTCCCATGGACCCGGATCGGAAGACCAGGGGCTTCACGCCCGCCACGAGTCCGGCGAGAGCCACCAGCAGGCACAGACTGCCAACGACCGCACCAGCCGTCAGCAGGGCTTCACGGAGCCTCGTCACGACGTGACCTGGTTCGCGGTGAAATCGAAGCGCAGTTGGCCCGACATGCCCTGGTTGGCGTTTCCCGCAGCCGGGGTCATCGCCACCCTCAGGCACAGCGACTGGTTGGCGCCCTTGTTGAGGCCCTCCGCCGCGTTGAAGAGCGCACTGTTTCCGTTCGTGACCGCGACGGCCGGTCCCAGCGACGTCCCAACGCCGCAGTCCTGCTGGATCGGGTAGGTCACATCGGTCGATGGTCCGCCACCACGGAAGAACTGAACTGTGATCACTCCGGACGAGAAGCCCCAGGCCGGTGACGTCCCCTGAGTGACGGTCGCGCTGTAGGTGAAGTCCGCGTCGCCGAAGTTGCGCACGCCCAGGTTGAAGGCGTACGACTCAGAAGGAGTCAGGTTGGCGACCGCGACATGCGTGGCGCCGGTCCAGTTGGCGCCCGTGCCGACGGCGTTCCAGGGCCCCGCGGTCGATGCCGCGACCTGGAGGTCCATGCTGCCCGCGTTGATCGAGGTGCCGGTCACGGTCGCGGTGTCCGTCCAGTACGCCGACGTGCCGACCGCGCCCAGGGCGAACACCGTCCCGAGGCTCAGCAGCGCGCGGGTGCGGCCACGGCCGAACCACCGCCGATCGGCATGGGCACGCCGACCTGTCGACACATGCCTAGCCATGGGCCATCACCGAGTCGCGCTCACCCTCCCGGTCGCGATCCCGATCCGGCCTGCGCCGGGCGACGAGCAACGCCAGGCCACTCCCGATCAGTCCGAAGGCCAGCCAGACCAGCCAGGGCTCGACGGCGGAGCCGGTGCCGGGCAACGTTGGGGTGCCGGGCACCGGTGCGGTGCCGGCTCGTTCGTCGGTCAGGGTGACCCGGAACGACAGAGGAAGGCGGTCGGCCTGCGAGCGGTTCCTTGACCCGGAGCGGAAGGTGACGCGCACGTCGACCCGCGTCCGAGCGCCGCGGGCGACGACCGCGGAGCTGAGAGGCCTGCTCGGCTCGCCGTTGACGAGCGGGATCCACGCAGAGTCCCGTACGCGCGCCGCGAGAGCGAGGTCTCCTCGCGCAAGCAGAGCGTCGGGGTCGGCACTCACGACCGCGACCGTCATCTCGGCGTCGCTGGGGCCCTGGTTGCGCACGACGAAGGAAGCCGCCTCCACATCGCCCGGCACCCATCGGAAGTCCCGGGCGAACAGCGGCTCGTCCAACTGATTCGTCCACACCCTGCCGTCGATGCTCAGCCCGACCTCGTCGTCCGCGTACGCCGGCCCAGCGCCGGCCGCCAAGACAGCCAAGACAGCAAGAGCGCAGGAGCAGGCGAGCAGGCGACAGATCACGAAGGGATCGCCTCCTCGGTGGGGACCTCGGACGGATTCGAAGTTGGGGGGGACGAGCGGACGCGGCGCCGACGATCACGCGCCGAACTGGTGAACATATAGGCCGCATAGAGGATGAGCCCGCTGCCCACCGTGTAGACAGCGACCTGTCGCTGGCGACCGGTGAGCAGGTTGTTCACGTAGCCGAGGTAGGGCACGGCGTACCAGAGCTTGCCCTTGACCTGGACGGGTCTGACCGGCTCCTCGTCAGCGACGTCGTTGGCATCACCTCGAGTGGTGAACCTGACCTCGCCGTCAAGGTTGGTGCTCACCGCCACCACTCGGTGGGTGACGACCTCGGGCTTCCCCGACTCGAGCTGGTAGGTGACGACATCCCCCGACCTGACCTCCTGCGCCGGAAGGGGCCGCACGACCACCAGCGTGCCCTGCGGATACTGGGGCCGCATCGAGGTGGTGAGCACCGTGTACGGCGTCGCGCCGGCCAGCCGCGGTATCAGGACCGCGGCGGCAAGCACGACCACCACACACAGGATCACCAGCCAGGCCAGAACCTGCCCGACCCAACTGAGAGCGGGCTTCACCGGATCGGCTAGTTGTGGTTCTGCTTGACCTCGACGGTCAGGTCGCCGAGCGCCGCCGTCAGGCCCGGGATCTGGTTGGAGTCGTTGTCTGCGACCCCGTACGGCCATTCCAGGCCGATGTCGACGGTCACCAGATCGTTGTCGGCGACGGGGACATTGATCGCGGTCGCCTGGTCGACGCCGTTGACCTCGACGTCGGCGGTGACGTTCAGCTCGTCGATGAGTGCCTGCGCACCCGTGACATCGCTGGGCGCCGCGACGGTGAAGTCAGCGGTGGTGAAGTGGGCGCCGGCGATGTCGAGCGTGTAGGAGCAGGACTTCGTCAGCGTGTCACCGGGCACGAGCACCTGGTTGGTGTACGGCGTGCCGCCGTCCAGGACCCAGCCGGCACCGCAGGCACCGTCGGTGAGGTCGAGGTGCCCGGCGCTGATGGTCGTGCCCGTCGTGGTGGCCGTGTCCGTCCAGAAGGCGAGCGTGCCGACGCCGCCCATCAGCAGGACCGCCGCAGCTCCGGCGGCGAGTGCACCCTTGGTCGTCTTCTTCATGCCCAGACTCCTGCCCAGCGCGATTGGGGGGATCGCTGGGCGCGCGGACACCCGACGTCCGCATTACCAGAGTAGGCGCAATCCGCCACTTCTGTCCCAGGAATGAGACACCTTCCAGAACCGGTCACCCACGGATCGTGTCGAGGAAGAGCCGGTGCAGGCGAAGATCGCCGTCGACCTCGGGGTGGAACGAGGTGGCCAGCAGGCGGCCCTGGCGTACGGCGACGGGATGCTCGCCGACGCGGGCGAGCACCTCCACGCCGCCACCGACCGACTCCACCCAGGGCGCCCGGATGAAGACCGCATGCACCGGCTCACCGAGGCCCGCGAAGTCGAGATCGTCCTCGAAGGAGTCCACCTGGCGGCCGAAGGCGTTGCGGCGCACGGTGATGTCGAGACCACCGACGGTCTCCTGTCCGGCCGCCCCGTCGACGATCCGGTCGGCGAGCAGGATCATGCCGGCGCAGGTGCCGAACACCGGCAGCCCGTCGGCGATGCGCTCGCGCAACGGCTCGATCAGACCGAAGATCCGGGCCAGCTTGGCCATCGTGGTCGACTCGCCACCGGGCATGACGAGTCCGTCGATCGCCGACAGCTCCTCGGGACGTCGGACCGCGATTGCACGCGCACCGGCCAGGCCGAGGAGCCGGAGGTGCTCACGAACGTCGCCCTGGAGGGCGAGCACGCCGACGGTCGCTCCGCGTGCTTCGGAGGCTTCGCGGGGATCTGCGATCGCTGACACGCAGGCGATCGTAGGGCGGCGCTAGCGTGACGGAATGGCCGCCTCCCAGCTCAGGATCCTGGACCGCCCTTCACCGGTCGTCGCGGCGCCGATGGCCGGCGCCAGCACGCCCGCCCTCGCCGCCGCGGTCAGCGAGGGCGGCGGGCTCGGGTTCCTGGCGGCGGGCTACCTGAGTGCCGCCGCGATGGCGGAGGAGATCGCCGCCTACCGGGCTATCACCGACGCACCCGTCGCCGTCAACCTCTTCACCCCGCAGATCGACCGCACCCTCGAGCTCGGCAGCCGGCTGGCGGCGTACGCCGACGAGCTCGCGCCGACGGCCGCTGCGTACGGCGTCTCGCCCGGCGACCCGGCCTACGACGACGACGACTTCGACGCGAAGATCGACCACCTCACGCGTGACCCCGTGCACGCCGTCACCTTCACCTTCGGCCCGGTGCCGGCCGAGGCGGTCGAGCGGCTGCGCCGGGCTGGCACCGAGGTGGGCTTCACCGTTACCAGCGCGCCCGAGGCGCGTCAGGCCGCCGCGCTCGGTGCCGACCTGCTCGTGGCGCAGGGCGTGGAGGCGGGCGGCCACCGCGGCACCTGGCACGTCTCCGACCACCCCAACGACCTCGACGCGGCCGTGGTGACCGCCCTGGCGGCGGAGGCGACCGATCTCCCGATGATCGCCGCCGGCGGCGTCGACAGCGCCGACGCGGTGCGCCGGCTGCTCGAGGCGGGCGCGGCGGCGGTGGCCGTCGGCACGCTCTTCGTGGCCGCCGACGAGAGCCGGTCCCCCACGGCCCACAAGGACGCGCTGACCTCGGCCGACCTCGACGCGGCCGTCGTCACGCGCGCCTTCTCGGGCCGCCCGGCGCGCGGCCTGGTCAACGACTTCGTCCGGCGTCACGACGGTCACGCGCCGTCGGCCTACCCCAACGTCAACCGAGCGACCCGCCCGATCCGCGCGGCGGCCGCCGCGGCGGGCGATCCCCATGGGCTGTCGCTGTGGGCGGGCTCGGGCCACCGGGCCGCGACCCGGCGCACCGCTGCCGACATCCTCGCGGCCCTGCAACCCTGAGCTTGCCCGGCACGGGGTTCGAGACGGTCGCTGCGCGACTCCTCAACCAGTCAACCAGCGGAGGGACCGCTCGGCTGTTCGAGGTCCCCGGCATGTCGCGCGGAGTCGACGATGAGCTGGAGAGCACGGACATGCTCCTCGAACGCCTCTCGCCCCACGGCGCTGGCCGAATACCAGCGGGTGCGCCGCTTGCCGGTGTAGGTCTCGTTCGTGGTCACGTAGCCCACCTCGCTCAGGACGGCCAGGTGCGCCGAGAGGTTCCCGTCGCTGAGGCTCAGTGCCTTGGCCAGGGCGGTGAACCGGATCGATCCGCCCGCTTCGAGACCGTGGAGGGCCGCCTGGATCCGGAGCCGGTTCGGATCGGACAGGGTGGCGTCGAATGGCGTGCGCAGTTGCTCGCCGACGGTCTCTGAGAGCTCGAAACGCCGCACTGTCCCCTCAGCCGCGTCAAACATGGCGGACCCCATCGAGCACCCGAGAGGCCCCGAGCACCAGGAGCGGGAGCCCGGCACCCACGCCGAACCATGCCAGCGGGTGCGCCAGGTCCGGTATCGCCAGCAGACCGGCAAGCACGGTGCCGAAGCCAGCCACCGTGGCAAAGACGACGTCGTCGGTTGCGACGCCGTACAGGCACATCGCGAGCCCCCACAGGGCACCCGCCGCGAGCGTCGCGTAGATGAACGACTCGGGCCGTGCAGCGACGATGAGGAGCGGCGTCCCGAACAGCACCACCAACCAAGCCGCTCGCATTCGGCCTTCGGTACCGGTTCGGATGACGTCGCGCGTCGGCAGCCAGCTCAGGGCCATGCCGAACAGGTACGCCAGCGCGACCACCGCGATCCGGAGCAGTCCGTCCAGCATGTCGAGCGCCGCGAGCCCCACGACATAGGCGGCACCCCAGCCGATCAGCGGGAACCCGGTCACCACGGAGCGGCTGGCAAGCCGGGTCCGGCCGACGAGCGTCTCGAGCTCGCGCAGGGAGCGCTCGGCCCGATTCACCTCGTGCGACACGAGGACCAACCTAGCTCCACCTGTTGCCGGGCGCGGCGATCACAGACATATACTCCGTCGTGCAAAGTATCTGCATTCGGGTCGCGACGGAGGACGATCGATGGGGCTCAACTGGTTAAGCGCGATGGTCGCGGGCGTGACTGCCGCGGTGTTCTGGACGTCGTTCAGCCTGTGGTTCGGAGGCGGGGAGAACTTGGAGCAGGTGGGGATGTGGGCCGTGATCTTCCTCGTCGCGACGACCATCGGCACCTTCGTCATCGCCCAGGTCATCTCCGCGCGCGCGGGCGCTGTCAGCGAAGACGGCTGAGCAGTCCAACCGTGCCGCGTCGACCCGTTCGGCGGGTCGATAGCCGCTCGTCGCCAGGGTGTCTGACAAAGGTACTACACTCGGGGACATGAAGACGATCACCAAGCGCGAGCTCAACCAGCGCACGGCGGCGGTGCTCGACCAGGTCACCGATACCGACGACATCGTGGTGACCGAGCGGGGGAAGCCGCGCTGGCGGGTCAGCATGGTCAGGGACTCGGACACGGCGCTCGCGCGACTGGAGCGCGAGGGACGGTACGCCCCGCCGACGGCGGAGCCCGCGCCGTGGCCACGTCGCCCGGGCGGGCCGGCGTACACCACGGGCGAGGCCGACGCGCTGCTCGACGAGATGCGCGGCCAACACTGACCCGTGGCCGATGCTCTGGTGTACCTCGACTGCTCGGTGGCGCTCCGCGCCATCCTGGACGTCCCCGAGCGCGAACGGCTGCAGTCCTGGATGCAGGTCCCGGGAACGACCTTCGTCTCGTCCCGCCTCCTGCGCACGGAGGTGGTCCGCGTCCTGCGGCGAGACGGCAGGCCGCTCGTCGACGGGAACCCGCTCCTCGACCGCGTCGGCATGCTGGAGATCAGCCGCGAGACCCATACCGTCGCCGAATCCATCGAGCGGCACGTCAAGACCCTCGACGCCCTGCACCTGGCGACCGCCCTCCTGATCGGCGAGCCGGTCACGGTCGCGACGCACGACTCCACGATGAAGGCCGTCGCCGAGCACCTGGGAATGCTCGTGACGGATCCCGTCCAGCTCCGGGAATGAAGAGGCGGTCATCCGCTGCTCGGCGACAGGCTCCTGAAAGCCGCGGCCGTCACCAGCCGCGCTCGGCCAGCCGGTGCGGCTGCGGGATCTCCTCGACGTTGATGCCGACCATCGCCTCGCCCAGGCCGCGGGAGACCTTGGCGACCACGTCGGGGTCGTCGTAGAACGTCGTGGCCTTGACGATCGCCTCGGCCCGCTGGGCGGGGTTGCCGGACTTGAAGATGCCGGAGCCGACGAAGACACCCTCCGCGCCGAGCTGCATCATCATCGCCGCGTCCGCGGGGGTCGCGATGCCGCCCGCGGTGAAGAGCACCACCGGCAATTTCGCCGCTCCCGCCACTTCCTTGACCAGCTCGTACGGCGCCTGCAGCTGTCTGCGTGCGCAGCGCCCGCTCGACGGCGCGCCGCTCGGTGACGTCGAACACGACGGTGCCGACGCCGATCAGCTCGCCGCTGTCGGCGGTACGCACGGGCCAGTAGGAGGCGATCCATTCGCGCCGGCGGCCGGGCTCCGCCGGCGTCTCGCCGCTCGTGGGCACCTCGGTCCGCGGGATGCCCGTCTCGGCCACGCTGTGGACGTGCGCGTCGACCTCCGGGAGATCGGGCAGCAGCTCGGCCAGCGTGCGGCCGATGTGCGCCTCGGGCGGGAACCCGTTGATCTCGGCCAGCCGGTCGTTGATGCGCAGGAAGCGGCCCTGGAGGTCGTGGAAGCCCAGGCCGACCGGCGAGCGGGCGAAGATCAGGTCCAGCTGCGCGAGCGTCTCCTCCGCACGGCGCGACGCCTCGGGGGTCCCTGGGGAGGTCACGGGTACATCATCGCCGCGACGCGCGGCCAGGGCTAGCCGAGCAGCGTGTCGTAGAGCAGGAAGGCGTTGAGCCCGATGATCAGGGCCGCCACCACGGACGCGATGACCGTCGTGTACCCGCGGTTGACCAGCGCGCCCATGACGTCCGCGCGCCGCGTCAGCAGGATCATCGGGACGAGCGCGAACGGGATGCCGAACGACAGCACGACCTGGGAGATGACCAGCGTCGAGGACGGGTCGAGCCCCAACCCGAGCACCACCAGCGCGGGCGTCATCGTGATCGCGCGCCGGAGGAAGAGGTTGATCCGGAAGTTGATGAAGCCCTGCATCACGACCTGGCCCGCGAACGTGCCGACGCTCGAGCTCGACAGGCCGGAGGCCAGCAGCGCGACCGCGAACGCGAGCGCGGCGCCGCCGCCGATCAGCGCCTCGATCCCGGCGTGCGCGCCCTCGATCGTGTCCACCCCCGTGCGGCCCGTGTCGTGGAAGAGCTCGGCGGCGACCACGAGCATCGTGAGGTTGATGAAGCCCGCGATGCCCATCGCGATCGCCACGTCGACGCGCTGGAAGCGCAGCAGCTCGCGCTTCTCCGCCACGTCCCGCGTTGGGATCCGGTTGCTGGTCAGCGCCGAGTGCAGGTAGACGACGTGCGGCATCACCGTCGCGCCGAGGATCCCGACGGCCAGCAGGATGCTGTCCGTGCCCGCGAAGCCGGGGATCAGGCCGGCGGCGAACTCGCCGGTGTCGACGCCGCCGATGTGCAGGAGGTCGTAGACGAAGCCGAGGCAGACGATGCCCAGGAAGCCCGCGATCGCGAGCTCGAAGCGCCGGTAGCCGTGCGCCTGCAGGGCGAGGATGCCGAACGCGACGACGGCGGTGATCAGGCCCGCGGCGAACGGCGGCACGCCGAACAGGAGGTTGAGCGCGATCGCGGCGCCGACGAACTCGGCGAGGTCGGTGGCGATGGCGATCGCCTCCGCCTGCACCCACAGGCCCCAGGTGACCGGGCGCGGGAAGCGGTCGCGGCACAGCTCGGGGAGGTTGCGGCCCGTGGCGATCCCGGTCTTCGCCGAGAGGTACTGCACGAGCATCGCCATCAGGTTCGCGGCGATGATCACCCAGACGAGCAGGAAGCCGTACTTGGCGCCGCCGGCGATGTTGGTGGCGAAGTTGCCCGGGTCGATGTACGCCACGGCGGCCACGAACGCCGGCCCGAGCAGGGCCAGGCGGCCGCGGATCCGCCGCGGGCGCGCAGGCGCCGCAGCGCCGACTCCTCGGGCGGGATGACGCCGGGCAGGCGGGGCGAGCTCGGCCGTGGGCGGCGGCGGGGGCTCACGGGCGCACCTCGACGCTCATCGCGCGGGCGAGCGTGCCGCCGAGCGTGTGGACTTGGTCGCCGAAGCGCACGACCAGCGGGCCGTCGAACGGGTGGCGCTCGACGACCTCGAAGCGGTCGCCGGGGGCGATCCCGCGCTCCGCGAGGTAGCGCAGCATCTCCGGCTCGGCGTCCGAGACGCGGATCAACACGCCGTGCGCCCCGACGTCGACGGTGGCGAGGCACCGGCAGTGCTGCTCGGGCATCTCGAGCTCGACCGACGGGATCGGGTCGCCGTGCGGGTCGTGCGTGGGGTGGCCGAGCTTGGCCGCGATCAGCTCCTCGAGCTCCTCGGAGAGGACATGCTCGAGGACCTCCGCCTCGTCGTGCACGCGATCCCACGGCACGCCGAGCGAGCTGGCCAGGTACGCCTCGAGCAGCCGGTGGTGGCGCAGCACCTCGAGGGCGACGCGGCGGCCCTTCTCGGTCAGCGCGACGCCCTTGTAGCGCGTGTGCTCGACCAGCCCCAGCTCGTGCAGCCGGCGGATCATGCCGGACGCGGACGCGGGCGTGACCTCCAGGCGCTCCGCCAGCGCGGTGGTGTGCACCGGGCCGTCGAGGCTCTCCTGGAGGGAGAAGATGGCCTTGGCGTAATCCTGGATCGCCGGAGAACTCTGTGACGTGCGTCGACAAGAATCAGATTATGGCATGCCTAAATCTGCTTGCAAGATACGATTGGCGCCAGGCCGTCGGGAGGGCGGCCGCGTCGAAACCGGAGGGCAACGTGAAGCGCATCATCGGTTCGGGGCTTGCCGTGCTCGTCTTGGCGGCCGTGATCGCCCCGGGCGCCGCGGCGACGGTGCCCCCGAAGAACTGCGGCATGGTCACCGTCAAGAGCAAGCGCTTTCAGATCAAGGCCGATCAGATGCGCTGCCGCACGGCGAAGACGTACTCGAGGCGCTACCTGCGCAGCCACACGCGGCCGTCCGGCTATCGCTGCAACGACTACACGAGCGGGACCGCGCTGCGGTTCCGCTGCTCGAAGCGCATCAAGGTGTTCTTCGCGATCCGCCGTTGAAGCGCCGGCTGCTGACGCTGATGCTCGCCGTCGCGATCGCCGGCTGCGGATCCCAGGCCGGGAGCGAGGCGCCGCCGGCGGAGCGGTCGGACCGGCTCGTCGACTTCAGCAAGCAGCCGCCGTTCGTCAACGCGCTCGACATCGACCCGAGCGACGGCGCGCTCCTGCTGACGACGAACAAGGGCTTCTGGCGAATCGACCCCGAGGAGGACACCGTCAAGCAGGTGCGCGGGGAGATCTCCGCCGAGGGCAAGACCTCGACCGTCGGCACCTTCCTCGAGCTCAAGGCGACCGGGCCGGGGCAGCTGCTCGGCTCCGGCCATCCCGACCGGAAGGGGACGCTGCCCAGCTTCCTCGGGCTGATCGAGTCCGACGACGCGGGCGCGACGTGGCGCGTGATCTCGCGGCTGGGCGACGCCGACCTCCACAAGATCGTCCTCAAGCACGACCGCCTGTACGCCTTCGACGCGGTGCTCGGCGCGCTGCTTCTCTCCAAGGATGACGGCCGCACGTTCACCGAGCAGTTCACGCCGCGCGGGCTGATCATCGACTTCGAGGTCGACCCGGAGGACCCGGACCGGATCTTCGCGTCGACCGACTCCGAGCTGTTCCGCTCCGAGGACGGCGGCAAGAGCTGGCGCGGCGCCTACCAGGGCGAGGGCGTGCGGCTGTCGTGGCCCGCGGCGGACGCGTTCTACCTGGCCGAGAAGGACGGCACCGTGCAGCGCTCGCGTGACGGCGGCGCCACCTGGGATCGTGTCGGCTCGGTGCCCGGGGAGCCCTACAAGTTCAAGGACACGGGCCCCGAGGCGCTGCTGCTCGCGCTCAGCGACGGCACGGTGATGGAGACCACCGACGGCGGCAAGACGTGGAAGGAGGCGTTCCGCCCGTGAGGCGCCTCGTCCTGCTGATCGTCGCGGTCGCCGTCCTCGCCGCACCGAGCGCCGCGGCCGCGCACTCGCTGGTGCGGTCTGGCGGCGGGCTGGTCTCCTACGAGTCGGCCGACGCGACCTCGCTCAACACGCTCGTGGTCCGCCAGGGCGGCGGGCGCGTGGAGTTCCGCGACGACACCGTCGACGGCGGCATGGACCCCGGCTCGTGCACACCCGGTGCGGTCGACGGCAACGGCTACATCACCCAGACGTTCTGCTCGCTGGACGGCGTCCGGCGCCTGAGGGTCGACCTCGCCGACCGCGAGGACCGCGCCACGGTGACGGTCGACCTGCCGGTCAGCATGCTCGGCGGCACGGGCGCCGACGACCTGACGGGCGGCTCCGGCGCCGACGAGATCACGGGCGGCGAGGGCAACGACCGCGTCGCCGGCGGCGCCGGGAACGACGTGCTGGCGGGCGACCAGGGCGCCGACACGCTCGACGGCGGCGACGGCGACGACCGGATCGCGGCGCGCGACGGCGAGGCCGACACGATCGCCTGCGGGTCGGGGAACGACGCCGTCGACGCCGATGGCGGCGATTCGGTGGCCGCCGACTGCGAGGCCGTCACGCGCACGGGCACCGTCTCGCCCGCCGCCGTGAGCGACGACGGCCGCCCACCGAAGGTCGCCGCCGGGGCGCCCACCCTCCAGCACGTCGGCCGCTCGCGCACCGTGCGCGTGTACGCCACCTCCAGCAAGGCGGGCAGCCTCGCCGCGTCCGGCTTCCTGGAGGCGGGCGGCCTGCGGCTGCCGATCACGCGCATCGGCCCGGTGCGGGTGACGGTCCCGGGCGGCGGGGCCGAGCTCGCGTTCCGCCTGAACGGCCGCAACTGGCGCGCGGCGCGCAAGGCGCTGGCCAAGAAGCGCAAGGTCGTGGTGCGGCTGGGGGTCGTGGGGACCGACATCGCGGGCCGCTCGACCAGCCGCCCGGCGCCGGTGATCCGGCTCGCGCGCGGCGGCGCGTCGTCGTCCGTCCTCGCGCGGGCCTCCCACCCGGAGCCCAACGACGTCGACGGCGACGAGGTCCGAAACGAGGTCGACAACTGCCCCGAGGTGCGCAACGGCAGCCAGATCGACACGGACGGCGACGGCGACGGCGACGCGTGCGACGACAACGACGACAACGACGCCGTGCCCGACGCCTCGGACAACTGCCGCCTCGTCCAGAACCACGACCAGCTCGATGAGGACGGGGACGGCTACGGCGACCCCTGCCCGCCCGTCGACACCGACTCCGACGGCGTCATCAACGACGACGACAACTGCGACACCGTCGTCAACCCGGACCAGTCCGACCTCGACGGCGACGATCTGGGCGACGCGTGCGACACCGACCGCGACGGCGACAAGTTCCCCGACCGGTACGACAACTGCCCGACGGTCTACAACCTCGAGCCCACCGACACGGACGGCGACGGCGAGATCAACGACCAGCGCGACGACGACGGCGACGGGATCGGCACGGCGTGCGACCCGGACGAGTCGGTGATCGGCGTTGCCCCGCCGCCCGCGCCCGGCCCGGGCCCTACGGTCGACCGGGAGCGCCCGAGCCTGACCCTCGGCGCATCTCGGCGCTACCGGCTGGCCGAGCACAAGGCCGCGCTCGTCGTGCGGCTGCGGTGCTCGGAGGCATGCTCGGGGACGGCGCGCTCTCGCTCGGCCAGCGAGACGCGAAGCGCCTGAAGGTCGGCCGGGTGGTGTGGCCCGCGGCTCGGCGAGCCTGGGCGGCGCCGGCACCACCTACGCGTTCATGCGCTTGACGAAGCACGCGCGCAAGGCGATCGCCCGGCGCGGGCGCGTGAAGGGCGACGCTCACGGCGACGGTGGCCGATGCGAGCCGGCAACAGCGACGGCGTGCCCGCCAGGTCGACGCTCCGGCGATGAATCGGTTGTGAAAGAGGGGAGCCGCCCCCCAGGATTCCGCGCGAGACTGGGCGCAGTTCTTCCAAATCGGAGGGGCCACAGGTGCAATAGAGGGATCAGTCGTGTGTTCCCGCGCACGGCGGTATGCGCGGCGGTCGCTGCTGTTGTTGGCCGCGCCGGTCGCGCTGGGCGCGTCGAGCGAAGACGACGCGGATCGACGAGCGATGGCTCGCGGCCTGCAGGGACCGGGGCTCGAGCCGCGCGCCGGACCCGCAGAACCTGCCGCCCAGGAAGGAGAACATGGAGCAGGTCGGCGAGCTCAAGATCCCGGACGTCAAGCTCGGGCAGATCGCCGACGTGGCCGTCCACAAGGGCTACGCCTACCTGAACTCGTGGGACAACGTGGACTGCGAGGGCGGCGGCACGTACGTCGTCGACATCCGCAACCCCGCTGACCCGAAGCTGGTGACGCTTCATCCCGGCCGACCGAGCCCTACTACCACGGCGAGGGCGCCCACGTGGTGTCGTCGACGTCCCGGCTTCAAGGGCGACATCCTGGCCGTCAACGACGAGACCTACGGCTCCAACGTCGTCCCGAACGAGGAGGAGTGCGCGGACCTGGACACGACGGGCGGCGGCTTCGACCTCTACGACGTCACCGATCCCGCCAACCCGAAGGACCTGGTCAGGACTCCGGCGACCTCGACGAGGACAACGACCGACGACCACGCCGCCGCGGCGTTCGCGAACTCCTACCACTCGCGTGTTCGTGTGGCAGGACGGCCCGCGGCTTCCTGGTCGCCTCCGACAACATCGAGCTCACCGACGTCGACATCTTCGACATCACCGACCCGACGCGCGCCCGGTCATGGTCGGCGACCACGACCTGGTCGAGCTGTTCCCGGAGATCCTCGACGGCGAGCAGTCCAACGGCGGCGCCGTGTTCCTGCACGACATGGTCGTCAAGCGCATCGGCGGCAAGCCGGTCCTCAAGGCCGACTACTGGGACGCCGGCTACGTCCAGCTCGACGTCACCGATCCGGCCAACCCGACGCTATCAACGACACGACGTTCGCCGAGATGATCCGCTGCTGCCCGGTCCGAACCTGACGCCGGAGGGCAACGCCCACCAGGGCGAGTTCTCCTTCGACAACCAGTTCCTGCTGGCCGCCGACGAGGACTTCGCGACCTTCCGCAGCACGGTCCGCTGCACAGCGGGCCGACCGACAGCCGGGCCAAGAGCGGCGTCGAGGGTGACGCCGACGCGACGATCGCCGAGCTGCCGGACCAGACGCTGAACGGACCGTCGCTGTTCGTCGGCGACGGGTGCGACCGCGGCGACGTTCCCGGACGCACCGGCCGACGACGCGCGATCCGAACACGGACGACATCGCGCTGATCGAGCGCGGCGGCGTCCTGCCCGGGACGACCCGCCGGTGACGTGCGGCTTCGCTGACAAGTTCGCCAACGCGATCGACGCGGGCTGGGACGGCGTGGTGATCTTCAACCAGCAGCGTCCCGACGACGGCCAGGTCGAACATGCTCACCGGCGAGGCCGACATCCCCGGCGTGCACATGCGCCGCGTGGACGCCATCGGCGAGGACGGCGTGCTGGCCGACGCGGCGACCGCAGACCGCCCGACCCCGCCGTCGGGCACGGCCGGCCCGGACTGTCCGATCGGCCTGGAGTTCGACGGCTGGGGCTACGCGCACCTGTACGACGCCAAGACGGGCGAGGAGCTCGACGCGTACGCGATCCCGGAGTCCCAGGACGCGCGGTTCGCGAACGGGTTCGGCGACCTCTCGATCCACGAGTTCGCCACCGACCCGGCGACGAACCTGGCCTACTCCGCGTACTACGCGGGCGGCCTGCGCATGTTCCGGTTCAGCCGGGCCGGCGGCCTCGAGGAGGTGGGTGCCTGGATCGCTCCGGGCGGCTCGAACTTCTGGGGCGTCGAGCAGTACACGGCCGCCAACGGCGAGCACCTGATCGCCGGTTCGGACCGCGACTTCGGTCTGAAGATCGTGCGCTACACGGGCCCGGGGGCGGTCGGGCCGACACCGGCGCCGCCCTCGGGCGGCGGCGGCACGACGCCTCCGCCCGGTGGCGGCGGGACGACGCCTCCGCCGGTGGTCAAGAAGGCCATGCTGCGGAAGCGGACGATCTCGATCGGCCCGAACCGGCGCTTCAGGGTCGTGGTCAACTGCCCGGCGTCGCCAGG
The DNA here is from genome assembly GCA_963767345.1 of uncultured Actinomycetota bacterium. Classification (GTDB taxonomy): domain Bacteria; phylum Actinomycetota; class Actinomycetes; order Propionibacteriales; family Nocardioidaceae; genus Nocardioides. The sequence goes on along the minus strand of CAVYDO010000002.1, from coordinate 253 downwards.
GCACGCGCTGCGCCGGCACGCTGCGGGTCGAGCGGGGCCGCACGAACCTGGTCAAGAAGTCCTTCCAGGTGACGGCGGAGAAGTTCCGCGGCGTCACCGCGCGCCTCAGCAAGTCCGACTACCGGGCGCTGAAGCGCAGGAAGAGCCAGAAGGTGCGGATCACCGTGCTCACCCGCGACGCGTCGAAGACGCTGTACCGGGCGACCGCGAGGGTCACGATGAAGACGAAGGGCTAGCGGCCCAGGCCGCAGCA
>CAVYDO010000001.1:0-609777 GCA_963767345.1 uncultured Actinomycetota bacterium | reverse complement strand
CGGCACGACAGTGCAAGGCGGAGGGGTCGCTGACCTGCCCCATAGTGGGCGGAGTGACGCTGCCGGAGGAGACGACAGTACGGAGCCGATTTCCGGGGAGGCCAGCGGGCCGGGGAGCCTGCCGGCAGTGATTCGACAGGTCATCAGAACGTCATCGAAACGTTGGGCCACCGTTCCAGGACGCTCCGATATGATTGGAGGCGTCCGATGGAGAACCTCCAGATCAACCCGAGGTTTCCCGAAGGAACCCCAAGCTTGAGGCTGTTGGGACGGGGCCTCGAGCAATAGTCAAGACCTGTGGATCGGCGTGTCACGCGACTTGCTGATCGCCTGCTGATTCGTTGCTCGGTTGGTCGTCGTCGCGTTCGACGAGGACGCCGTTCTTGAACGTCGCGCCGGCACGGTCGAGCGCGACGAGGTGGGGCGCGTTGACCGCACGCCACCGGCTCTGCGCGGACTCGATGAGCTTGAACGCCATCGCGATCCCGGCGGCCCGCGAACCGGGTCCCTTGGTGACCCGCTGACGCAGCCGGACGGTCGCGAAGGTCGACTCGATCGGGTTCGTGGTCCGCAGGTGGATCCAGTGCTCGGCGGGGTAGTCGTAGAACGCCAGCAGCACGTCGAGGTCGTCGGCGATCTTCGCCGCCGCCTTGGGCCACTTGGTGCCGTAGTCGGCCACGAACGCCTTCACCGCCGCGGTGGCGTGGTCCTTGTCCTCGGCGTTCCAGATCTCGGCGAGCGCGGCCTTCGCGCCGGGCTGGGCGGACTTCGGCAAGACGTTGAGGACGTTGGCGATCTTGTGGAACCAGCAGCGCTGCTCACGGGTCTCGGGGAACACCGTGCGGACCGCGGCCCAGAACCCGAGCGCCCCGTCGCCGACGGCGAGGACCGGTGCCCGCATCCCGCGGCGCTTGCAAGAGCGGAGCAGGTCGGCCCACGACTCGGTGGACTCACGGTGCCCGTCGTCGAGCGCGACCAGCTCCTTGCGTGCCGTCGGCACGCACCCCGATCATCACCAGCAGGCACACCTTGTCCTGCTCGAGGCGGACCTTGAGGTGGATCCCGTCGACCCACACGTACACGTAGTCGGTGCCGGCCAGGGACCGCTTGTTGAACGCGACCGCCTCGTCTTGCCACTGCGTCGTGAGCCGGGTGATCGTCGAGGCCGACAGCCCGTGGCCGGTGCCGAGGAACTGCGTCAACGCTGGGGCGAAATCCCCCGACGACAGGCCGTGCAGGTACAGCAGCGGCAACACCTCGGCGACTCGCGGCGACTTCCGCGACCAGGCAGGCAGGATCGCCGAGGCGAACCGCTTCCGCTCCCCGGTGATCTCATCGGTGCGCTTGTCGTTGACTCGCGGCTGCCGGATCGGGATCGCGCCCGCGGCCGTGGTGACCTCCCGAGGCTCGTGGAAGCCATTGCGGACCACCAGCCGGTGACCGTTCTCATCCAGCTCGCCGCGGAACGCCTCGACGTGCGCGGCGACCTCGGCGTGCAACGCCGCGGCCAGCATCTGCCGAGCGCCGTCGCGGACGATCGCGTCGAGCAGCGACCCACCGGCCGACTCGTTGGACTCGTTCTCTCCTTGGACTACCTTGAGCATGGGCGTACCTTCCCGAGCCGGCGCGCCAACGCCGACCCTGATCAGAACCTGGTTGATTGCTTCGATCTTGCTCGGGAGGTGCGCCCACTTTCACGTCACCTCGCCGAGAGCCATCCACAGGTTCTGATCATTGCTCAGGTGCTCGGACGGGACGGCGCTGCCGCCGAGAAGTGCGGCTTGAGACATGATGATAAGGTGTCCTTATGACCCTGCTGGCTGAGTACCGCGATGCGCGTCGCGAGGAGGAGGTCGCGCGACTCCGACGCTCCCTCTCGCTTCGAGCGATGGTCGCGACCGGCATGTCGCAGCGTCAGATCGCCGATGCGCTCGGAGTCAGCCAGCCGGCGGTCAGCCAGCAACTCAAGTCCGTGAATCAGCTGGACGCCGTGCACCCTCAGGTCCTCCTAGATGCGGCAGGGCCAGTCCTCAAGGTGCTGGCCTCCGACCTCGGATTCACGCGGCTGGCTGTCTTTGGTTCCGTCGCGCGGGGGACGGCGAGTCCGGACTCCGACATCGACCTGATCGTCGAGTCACCGCCAGGCACATCGTCGTTCGAGTTCCTTCGGTTCAAGCAGCTGCTAGAGGAGGTCCTCGGACGTGAGGTCGACCTGATCGACTACGGCGGGCTGAAGCCGAAGATCGATGACGACATCCGACGTGAGGCCGTGCTGCTCTGATGGAGCGCAAGGCAGCCAAGGAGCTTCTCCACATCCAGGGCTGGCTCGACCGCGTCTACGAGATCGTCGAGCGAGGCAAGGACGCCTACCTGGCCGACGACCTGCTGCAGGAGGCCGGCGACTCGCTGATGATGAAGTTGGGGGAGGCGGCCAACCGGCTCTCGAAACTCGACGTGCTTGCACCGGATGGTGTCGACTGGGCGCTTGTGGTGGCCAACCGGAACTTCCTTATCCATCAGTACGACGAGATCAACCGCGAGCTCACCTGGCTCACGCTCTTGCGTGATCTGCCGGAGTGGAAGCGATCGCTGGCGACGCTGTTCGACGGAGCCGAGGCAGTCATCAGCGAAGAGTCGGCGGTAGTTGATCGAGGCTGGTGTCGCCCGATCGAAGAATTCGATCACTCTCCATCAACCCTCCAGAAACAGCCGGGAGGGGTCAGGAGGGTCTCGGGTACAGTCGGAACGCCAGCAAGGACTCCTCCTCATCAACACGGAGGATCCGGCGGCATCCCGCAACGTTCGGTAGCGGTCGGCAAGGCGCCGATCCAACCCAGAGGTCGCAGGTTCAAATCCTGCCCCCGCTACGAAGAAAGTCCAGGTCAGCCCATGGTTGACCTGGACTTTCGCCTTGGGGGCCGCTCAATCTCCGCCGGGGAGAGGTCGAGGTAGTCAACGTACCGACCAAGATCATCAAGCCGCGCCGCTTCGACATCCTGGAACTGCGTGGTGTGACCTGGCGACGCGTCCAGTTCGAGGTGTCGCCGGACGAGGCAGGCGTGAGCGACGAGCAGGAGGCCATCGAGTCGCCGCCGCTGGGCGGCTTCGGTCTGCCCGATCCGGACGCCCTCGTTGGGATCGCCATGCGCTTCCAGATCGCGCAGAAGCTTCACGCGGTCTCCGACCCACACGAGCCGCCGGACTCGATCAACGACCGCGCCCGCGACGTCGTCGACTTACTCCTGCTCCGTGACCTGGCCGCGTCGACCGGAAGCCCGGCACTGGCCGAGGTCCGGCAGGCCGCGATGGCGGTGTTCGCAGCTCGGGCCGACGAGGCGGCGCAACTCGGCCTGGCGACTCGCGCGCGGCCTCCGAGCCTCGTGGCTCACCCACACTGGGCCGACGACTTCGCGCGAGCTGCAACCTCGGGGGACATAGGGCTGTCTCTCGATGAGGCCGTGGCCGAGGTGAAGGCGTGGATCAAGGAGATCGAGCTCGTTGGGCTCCTTGACGAGGAGGCGAGTGCTGCGGAGGACGCCGAGGCGACCAGCCATCCCGACGAACCGCTGCCGCCCCACGGCAAGGTGAGTCGGGGCAGGTCGCCCGGGACCGACCAGGACTGACCATCATCAGGGGAGACCTGCCCGGTCGAACTCCTGCTGCAGGCGCGGGCGTCGACGGTGGGTCTCGCGAAATCGGCGATCAGCTCGTCGACGTCGACCGCCGACCCGCTGCGAGCTTGCGCATCTTCGCGAGTCGTCTGGCAGAGAGTCGGTAGTGCTGCGGCCGTCTCGAGCTGCAGCAGCCGGGCTGTGTCGCTGCTCGTGGTGCCTGGGCGGGTGCCCTGGTCGACCTCGGACTGGGTGGCCCAGCCCGCAGCGTCTCCGCGTTGATCCAGAGCTGCTCACCGATCCGCTCGCACGCACCAGCGCGATCGGCAGGGTTCTTCCTGGCCTCGACCGTGAGACGGATCGCCCGCTCACGCAGCTCGTCGGGGTACTTCCTCGGTGCCGCCCGTCCTCCACTCCGCGGGCCACTTTCGCAATGGGGCCAGCGGTTCGGCGATTGCCATCAGGACCAGGATGCGATGCCGGGCATTGCGTGCGTCTCGTGAACGACCCGCAAGCCGAGTCCGATCGCCTCGCGTCGTTCTCGTGGCTGATCGCCTGTCAGGGCTGATCTGTTGTGTTGTACTCGACGTTGTCGAGGTGGGGCTGCTCGCCGGTGAGGCTGGCTCGGGCGCTGGGGTCGGCGTTGAGTGTGTCGCGGAGGAACGCAGCGGTGTAGTGCGTGACGATGTCGAGAGGTCGTGTGCCCCAGACGGCGTCGGTGCAGAACCCGTCGCGGTAGGCGAAGTTCCGGACCCAGGGGAGGTTCTCGCACGGGTCGACGAAGAGCATGTGGCCTGCGCCGGGAAAGGCGATGAGCGTCTTGCTCTTGCTCGCTGCGTGGTCGTAGGTGAGTTTCGTGCCCCACGTGTAGGGAGTGCCTTCGTCGATCGTTCCGCCCATGACCATGATGGGAACCTTGAGCTCTGCGAGCCCGCGCTGATCGAAGAGGTATGCGTCGCCGGCCAGCGAGATCACGGCCTTGACCCGCGGGTCTCCGAAAGATGGCCACATGCCCGAAGGGGCCTCAGGAAGTCCGGCTCGGGTGGCCATGTCTGATTCTTTGGGAACGACGGGACCGCAGAAGAAGTTGAGGGGATCATCTGCTGTCAGTGCCGCGCAGCGGGTCTTGTAGGCGGCGAAGTCGAACCGTGCACCGGCAGCCGCGAGTGCGGTGTACCCGCCGTAGGAGTGGCCCACGACGCCGATGTTGTCCATGTCGATCATTCCGGCCAACGGTGCTCCGGGCTTGGTGAGTAGTTCTGCGTAGTCGATGGTTCGATGGATGTCGACAGGCCTGTCGATCAGCGCCTTCCAGAATCCGCTGAGTGACTGGTCGAAGGTCTCGTTGTGTTCCGGAGCGAGAACGATGTAGCCCTGTGATGCGTAGTGCTCCACCAGCGTGCTGTACACAATCGGGCTGATCGCGTAGCCATGGGAGAAGACCACGAGCGGATACGGCCCACCGGTCGGTTCGGGTCTGCCGTTCGATAGCGCGCTGCCTACGGAGGTGATCTCCTTGCCGGGAAGGATCTGTCCGTCGAACTTGTTGGGCGCGGTGTAGTTGATCGTCGTGGGCCGCTTGTCGGCGGGTCGACGTGCCGGGTACCACGCTCGGAGCGTCAGGGGTTGCTGCTGTGCGCCGGTGGTGGTGAATTCGCGATAGCCAACCGCGTGTTTGCCCCGCGCCGCGTAGGTGAGCGAAGGCGTCGAGGTCTTCGCCGTCGCTGAGGTGGTGGATGGTTGCGCCGATGTGCACCCGGTAGTCAGCAGCCCGGCAGCGAGGACTGCGAGGCCGCTGATGGTGGCGACGAGTCGGTCGCGGTGGTGGTGATTCATGGTTGTCCTTTCGGGGGACTTCTTGGAATGGGGGTGGGGATGCCAGAGGTGGGGTCGGTGTGTCCGACTACTTGACCTCGGAGCGGCGCAGGGAGAGCAGCCCGACGACGAGGGGAATGAGGATCCAGATCATCGTGGTCGAGCCGAGCATCGCCCACTCCTTACCGGTGTTCGTGGCGCCCTCGAAGAGCTCCACCTGCGTGTAGTTCCAGTCGATCCACGGCTGCAGGTCCTCGAACCATGAGCGCACCTGGGCCAGGAGGACGAGGATGCCTGGCATGACGAGTGAGACGACGAAGTAGCCCACGATGGCGGCTGCGGAGTTGCGCAGCACGACACCGAGGGTGAAGCCGATGGCCATGCCGATCAGATCGCCGAGCACCATCTGGGGCGCCATGGACAACGAGATGTCCCACACGGTGTCGACGCCGGCGAGTGCGGAACCGGCCACGTTGGCGAGGGCGCCCACCGCGAAGGCGACGGCCACGGAGCCGAGGCCCACCAGGAGGGTCGCGATCGCCTTGGCGCCGATCACGCGTCCGCGGCTCGGCACCAGCGTGAATGTCGTGAGCCCGCTGCGCTGGCTCCACTCACTCGTGACGGCCAGGATCGCGATCATCGGCAAGATCACCGACATCGGGAACCCGCTCGCCCTCGCGAAGCTCTCGTAGGTGACGTCGGCGTCGGGAGCGAAGAGGATGACCGCCCCGGCCGCGATGGGCGACAGGACGCCGATGCTGACGAGCATCCAGAACCCCGAGCGGGTGTTGAACATCTTGCGCAGCTCGACCTTGACGAGCCGGGTGGTCGGGATGGGACGGGCGGTCCGGCGTACCGGTGCGGCCTCCGTGGTGGTGTCCGGCGGGACGATCGTGGCGGTCATGCCGCAACTCCTTCGCGTTGGGTGTCGGCAGTGAGCGATAGGAACATGTCTTCGAGCCCGGCGCCCTCGGCGGACCGGAGCTCGGTGAGGGCGATGCCGGCGGTCAGGGCCACGGCCCCGACCCGAGCGGGGTCGGCGTCGGTGCGGACCGAGCCGTCCCCGGCGAGCGTGCTGGGGATCCCGGCCTGCGCGAGAGCGTGCGCGAGAGCGCGCGGTGCCGTCGACCTGACGAGCGTCCCCGCTGCGGCGAGGAGCTCTTCCTTGGTGCCGGACGCGACGATCTTGCCGTTCCCGATCACGACCAGGTCGTCGGCGATGACCTCGATCTCGTGGAGCAGGTGTGAGGACAGCAGCACGGTGCCGCCCTGGCCGGCGAAGCCCGTCAGCAGGTCGCGCATCCACCGGATCCCGGCAGGGTCGAGCCCGTTGGCGGGCTCGTCGAGGATCAGCACCCTCGGGTCGCCGAGCAGCGCGGTGGCGATGCCGAGGCGTTGACGCATGCCGAGGGAGTAGTTGCGCACGCGGCGCTTGGCCTCCGATGATGTCAGGCTGACGAGCTCGAGCATCTCCTCGACCCGGCGGCGGGGCAGGCCCATGGTGTCGGCGGCGATCGTGAGGATCTCGCGTCCGGTGCGGCCGGCGTGCTGGGCGGAGGCGTCGAGGAGGACGCCGACCTCGAGGCCGGGGTTGGGGAGGTCGGCGAACCGGACGCCGTCGATGGTCGCGGTGCCGGACGTCGGGACGGTCAGGCCGACCATGACGCGCATCGTGGTGGACTTGCCGGCGCCGTTCGGGCCGAGGAAACCGGTGACGCGGCCGGGCAGGGCGGTGAAGGAGACGGTGTCGACGGCGGTGAAACCGGCGTACCTCCGGGTCAGGGACTCAACAGTGATCATGTGACAACCCTCGCCGCGTCGCGGCGTGCGCACATCGGCGTCGAGGCCGGACCCTCCTCCGCCGTTGGGAGGAGCAGGGTCTCATTCTTTCGGTCGGTCCCCAACGCCTCAGGCGGTCCCTAGGCTGGGTGTGTGATCACCAACGCCCTGCGCTCGCTGTGGGCCGAGCCCCGCGCAGCCGCCGTTCCCGAACGGCTATCGCGCGACTGGTTGCTGGTCGGGGCGTTAATGGTGACGGCGCTGCTCGAGGGAGTCCTCCGGGACGACGTCGCCTGGCGGCCGGTCGTGACGATCGTGACGGTCGGACTTGCTCCGGTGCTGCTGTGGCGGCGTACCCACCCGTTGGTCTGCGTCGTGGTGGGCTTCGGCACCGCGATGGCGCTGGGACTGGCGAGCCAGCTGGCCGGGATCCCGGGTGTGGGCCTCAACACCATGATCTACGTCCTGGTGCTCGTCTACGCGCTGGTCCGCTGGGGCTCAGGGCGTCAGATCGTGATCGGGCTGGCGGTAGTGCTGGTGGCTGCGGTATTCAGCATTGCGACCGACTACACCGGGCCGGCCGAGCTCTTCGGCGGGTTCGGCATCCTGGCGGCGGCGGCCGCGGGCGGAGCGGCGTTCCGCTACCGCGCCGAGGGCCGTCGCCGGGCGTTGGACCAGATCCGCAGCCAGGAGCGGGTCGGCCTCGCGCGTGAGCTGCACGACACGGTCGCCCATCACGTCTCGGCGATCGCGGTGCAGGCGCAGGCGGGCCGGGCGATGGCCGGGCAGCGACCTGAGGCGGCGCTCGAGGCGCTGGCGGTCATCGAAGAGGAAGCGTCGCGGACGCTCGCGGAGATGCGGGCGATGGTCCGGGTGCTGCGCGACGGAGCGCCTGCGGAGTACGCCCCCCAGCCCGGCGCTGCCGACCTGGCGTCGCTCGCCCGCCGCGACCCGGTGCCGGTCGTCGACGTGGAAGTGCCGGGTGACCTGGCCGGACTGCCGCTCCAGGTCGACGCGGCGGTCTACCGGCTGGCGCAGGAGGCGGTGACGAACGCCCTGCGGCACGCCCGCAACGCCTCGCGCGTGGAGATCCGGGTCGTCGAGGGTGGAGGAAGGCTGCGGCTACGCGTGACCGACGACGGACAGATCGACCCGGTGCGGCCGACGGGCCACGGCTTCGGGCTGCTGGGGATGACCGAGCGCGTGCAGCTGCTCGGCGGCACGCTACGTGCTGGGCCGGCGCCTGGGGGCGGGTGGGCGGTCGACGCCGAGCTGCCGACGGAGGTACGCCGATGACGGTGCGAGTGCTGGTGGCCGACGACCAGGACCTGGTTCGTACCGGCCTGTCCATGATCCTTGACGCCCAGCCCGACATCGAGGTCGTCGGTCGGGCCGCCGACGGCCACGCCGCGGTCGAGCTGGCTCGTCGGCTCCACCCCGACGTGTGCCTGGTCGACATCCGGATGCCCGGGCTGGACGGGATCGAGGTGACCGAGCTCCTCGCCGGGCGGGGCGTCCCGGACCCTATGGCGGTGGTGGTGATCACGACGTTCGACCTGGACGAGTACGTCCACGGCGCGCTTCGGGCCGGCGCCCGAGGCTTCCTGCTCAAGGACGCCGGGCCGGAGTTGCTCGTCCAGGCCGTGCATGCTGCCGCCGTCGGCGATGCCCTGATCGCGCCGAACATCACCCGGCGGCTGCTGTCCACCCTGGCCGCCAGGGAACCGTCGAAACGACGTACCCAACCGATCGAGCCGCTCACCGACCGCGAGGAGGAGGTGCTGGCGCTGGTCGCCCGTGGCCGCACGAACGCCGAGATCGCCGCCGAGCTATTCATCGGCTTGACGACCGCCAAGACCCACGTCGCGAGCCTGCTGGCCAAGATCGGCGTCCGCAACAGGGTCGAGATCGTGATGTGGGCCTACGACACCGGCCGGGTGGGGGGCTGAAACGGCGTGGGCGGTGAACTCGGTGCCTTGTCCATCCCGAAATTCGCCCGTTTTATGGTCCAAGAACACTCGGGCTCAGTCGGTACTCGACGGGTACCCCGAGATTGGAAGCGAGGGCGAATCCCTCACCACACCGAGCGAATCGGTAGCTTCCGGCTCAGGACTGTAATCGTCGCGATGGCACTGGCGGCGCCCAGAGGTCGCAGGTTCAACTCCTGCCCCGCTACAAGTTCAGGCGTGGGATCTAGTCTGATCCCACGCCTGAAAGCATTTCGACTTGATCTATACCCCAGGACCTGTCCTTCTCGGAGGCCCGTCCGATCGCGGGCCCGAAGCCGGAAGGCGCGTGGGCGACGGTGGGGGATGACCACTCCTGACGCACTTGCCACGTCGGCCGGATCCGCCGAATCGCCTCCGACCTTCGACGGCGGACTGACCGCCGGTGATGTTCAGTGCATCGCCATGGTGATCAAGGCCGAGCAGCTCTGCGCGGCCACCCGCGCCGCCTACGTCTCCTCGTGGCGGAACTGGGAGGCCTGGTGCTACGCCCGCGGCGTGCTCCGCCATCGCCCAACGCCAGGACCAGGACGGCCTGTCGGACACGACCGCCGACCCGGTCGTGGCCCGGGTATGTCGTGGCCTGCGCCGGATCATGGGCACCGCGTCCCGCCGCCAGGCCCATCCACTCACGGTCGCCGAGCTCGCCCAGGTCGTGGCGAGCATCGACACCGAAAACTCCCATCGGCGCGACCGCTCCGTGCTCCTACTGGGATACGCGGCCGCGCTGCACCCCAGCGAGCTCGCCGCGCTCGAACTCGCCGACGTCACCTTCGACCCGCACGGCCTGCTCGTCTCCATCCGCCGATCGAAGTCGGACCAGGAAGGCCACGGCCAACTCGTCGGCGTTCAGGGCCAGCAGGATCGCCAGCCCTGGCCGAGGGCCGCGACGACTCCGTCGACCCGGCACCGCTCGGCCGGGTGCTCGCGGGGAGCGCGGAGCCGGCAGACATTCGTCACACCTCCACCTCACGGGCAGGACGGCGCTCCTCGTCCAGCCGGCCGAGACCGGTCGTGGCAGGCGCGTCGGGGGTGCTCGGCGTGGGCGCGACGCCACCGGGTTCCGCCGGGCCCTGGTCCAGCCGCAAAGGCGGGTAGGTGTCGGTCATCAGGGCGACGTACGCGGTCACCCGGTAGACCCACCGGTTCAGGCCGACCAGCAGGTCGAACAACGGCGCCGGGTAGCGGCCGGTGAACAGCAACAGCAGTCCGGCAGCCAACGTCAGGGCGCCGATGAGACCGCCGACGACGAACGGGAAGGCGTCCGCGTCGCCGAACTGCCACATGCCCGCGAGTACGCCCAGCACGATCAGGTGCGGCAGCGCCAGCAGCCACGACTTGACCAGCACCAGCCCGCGCGAGAGGCGCTCGGGGTAGGCGATGTCGAGGTCGGCCGGGTAGTCGGTGTGGTCGAGGGTGAACGGCGGGTAGCGGTCTGTGCCGATCGCGGCCGTCGCGTAGAACTGCACCCGCCAGGTCCACCGCAGGATGCCGACGTTGAGGTCGAACAGCCCACGTGGGTAGCGGCCGGTGACCAGGATGGCGAAGAACGCCACCACGGTGAGCACCACGAAGGCCAGCCACAGCAGCGCGAGAACGACGAAGTGCGGGATCGCCAGGAACCACTTGACCAGCCAGAGCCAACGGTTCAGCTGCGGGTCCTTCATGCCGACCAAGGTGACCGGGGTGTCGAGCCGGACGGCTTCCGGAGGCCGACCGGGCGCGGACTGGCGGGGGAGCAGCGGTCCCGACGGCCGGGCGCCGTACACGACGAGCAGTGCGCCGCCGAGGATCAGGGCGCCGCCCAGCAGCCCAAGGATCCATGCCAGAGGTGTGAGCCAGCCGAGGCGTCCGCCCGCGGACAGGTCGACCGCGACCCCCGGGGAGCCGTCGAGGTTCATGACGGCGGCGGTGTAGGTGCCCGGCTCGAGGTCCCAGGTCAGCACCTGGGTGCCGGTGCCGCTGCTCTGCGCGGTCCAGAACCCCTGGTCCGTGGGAGCTGCGCTCAGGTCACCGCCGGTGCCACGCCGGGTCAGCGAGTAGTCGAACGGGTCGGTGCGCAGGTCGCTGATCTCGTCGTACGACGCGCTGCCCAGGTAGCCCGCGACGTCGGCGCTCGGTGCGATCCCGATGAAGACCGCCGATGCGTCCGTGGACCGGGCGCTCAGCCGCACGGTGGCGAGTTCACGGTCGGCCCACCAGTCGTCGGGCCCGGCCCCGCCGAGGTTCACGACCTCGCTGGAGAGGGCCACAGTCTCGGTGGTGAGCTGCTCGGTCGAGGTGCTGAAGAACCCGTCGTCGTCGCGCTGGGTGGCCATCGCCCAGCCGAGTCCGAGGCCTCCGAGCAGCAGCGGGAGGCCCATGAGCGCGAGCACGATGCCGATGACGAGGGGGACCGGGCGGATCCTGCGTGAAGCGGTGCGGCCTGGCTCAGGTGGCGGGGTGTAGGTGGTCATGGTTGTGGCCTCCTGTGCCGGTCTGCACCGGGTGCGCAGGACCAGACTCCACCGTGACAGCGCTCGTGGTCGTCAGGCATCGGCCGTGAGGCTCGAAGCCGGTCGTGCCTTCGGCTGGTGACCGGGTCAGACTTTCGGCCGGTCCCCTGTCGGCGCGCCATTCCTTATCTTGGGGGGGTGAGTAATCCACTGAGGTCCCTGCTGGACGAACCCCGGCCCTCGGCGCCCCCGGCCCGGGTGTGGAGGGACTGGGCGCTGCTCGCGGTCGTCACGGTCTCCGGGGTGCTGGAGGGTGTCCTCCATGAGGACCTGCCGCTGCCGGGGCTTTCGGTGTTGTTGGCGGTCGGGCTGGCGCCGCTGCTGCTATGGCGACGTACCCACCCGCTCGCAGCGGTCGCGACCGCCTTCGGCGTGGACGCGGTCGTCGACATCGGCCTGATCGCATACGACGCGCCGGCGCTCGACATGACCACGATGGTCTACTTCCTCGTGTTCCCCTACGCCCTCTTCCGGTGGGGCTCCAGGCGCGAGGCGGCGACGGGCCTGGCGATCATCCTGGTCGCGGCGACCCTGGAGGTCTCTGCCATCGCCGTCCAGGCCCAGGCAGGGCGCGCTCTCGCGGCGACCAGCCCCTCGTCGCCGCTCGAGGCACTGAAGGTGATCGAGTTGGAGGCATCGCGCACGCTCGCGGAGATGCGGGCGATGGTCCGCGTATTGCGCAACGAGACAGCCGTCGACTACGCCCCGCAGCCCGGTGTTGCCGACCTCGGCCGGCTGTCCGGGGCCTCGCCTGCCGGGCCTCGGGTGGAGGTCACGGTTTCGGGTGACCTTGCCGCCCTCCCCGCGGCGGTCGACGCCGCTGCCTCTCGGGTCGCTCAGGAGGCGGTCACCAATGCCCTGCGGCATGCCCGGAACGCCACCCTGGTGGACGTGCGCGTCGCCGGCGACCGGTCCACGGTCAGCCTCGTCGTCCGCGACGACGGTGATACGGGCGCGGCTGACCCCGCCGCCGAAGCGGGGTTCGGGCTCACCGGGATGGTGGAACGTGCACTGCTCCTGGGTGGCACGTGCCGGGCAGGTCCCTGCCCAAGTCGCGGTTGGGCCGTCAGCGCGACACTGCCGCGGCAGGTGTCGGCATGAGCATCCGAGTGCTGGTCGCGGACGACCAGGATCTCGTGCGGACCGGGCTGCGGCTGATCCTCGGCACCCTGGACGGCATCGAGGTTGTGGGGGAGGCGCGCGACGGGCAGGAGGCGGTGCGGCTGGCCCGCGAGCTCCGACCCGACGTGTGCCTGATGGACATCCGGATGCCAGTCCTCGACGGCGTCGAAGCGACCCGTCTGCTGGCCGGCCCGGGCGTCGAGGACCCGATCGCGGTCGTCGTGATCACCACCTTCGACCTCGACGAGTACGTGCACGGCGCGCTGTTGGCCGGCGCCACCGGCTTCCTGCTGAAGGACGCCGGTCCCGAGCTGCTGAGCGAGGCCATTCGGGCGGCCACCCGAGGTGACTCGCTCATCTCGCCCAGCATCACCCGCCGGCTGCTGTCGACGTTCGCGGGCACGGGTCGGGCAGCTCCTCCGGCCCAGCCCCTCGACCGGCTCACCGAACGCGAGGAGCAGGTGCTGCTCACCATCGCGCGTGGTCGCACCAATGCGGAGATCGCCGCCGAGCTGCACATCAGCCTCAGCACGGTGAAGACCCACATCGGCAGCCTCATGGCCAAGCTCGGCGCCCGAAACCGGGTGGAGGTCGCGATGTGGGGGTATGAGACCGGCCGGGTCCGGGAGTAGTGGTGGCACTCAGAAGCAGCCGAAGCGCCGGGGACGCGCCGTGAAGGCGGTCAGATACGCCCGGTACGGCGGTCCTGAGGTGCTCAGCCTCGAGGAGATGCCGAAGCCGTCGCCCGTCGCCGGCCAGGTGTTGGTCAAGGTCGCGGCGACCTCGATCAACCTCAGCGACTGGGACGCATGCCGAGGGAGTAGTTGCGCACGCGGCGCTTGGCCTCCGATGATGTCAGGCTGACGAGCTCGAGCATCTCCTCGACGCGGCGGCGGGGTAGGCCGATGGTGTCGGCGGCGATCGTGAGGATCTCGCGTCCGGTGCGGCCGGCGTGCTGGGCGGAGGCGTCGAGGAGGACGCCGACCTCGAGGCCGGGGTTGGGGAGGTCGGCGAACCGGACGCCGTCGATGGTCGCGGTGCCGGACGTCGGGACGGTCAGGCCGACCATGACGCGCATCGTGGTGGACTTGCCGGCGCCGTTCGGGCCGAGGAAACCGGTGACGCGACCGGGCAGGGCAGTGAAGGAGACGGTGTCGACGGCGGTGAAACCGGCGTACCTCCGGGTCAGGGACTCAACAGTGATCATGGGCTCAACCCTCGCCGCGTCGCGGCGTGCGCACATCGGTTCGATGGCCAGTCCTGTCCCAACCGAAAGTACGGGGCCAGGACCGTGCTTTAGGTCGATCTCAGGAACGTGACGCATCCCTACACTTGCCACAGTGACCAGAACACTGGCTGGACTCCGCGCCGCCTGACCGTAGACCCCCGTCTGCGAGACTGCGACGCTTGGAGGTTGGTCGCTCCCATCGGGGGCTTGTGCTTGCGTTGCCGACTCTCTCGAAACGCACCAGTCGGCCGCCCGGATCTGTTCGGTCCTTGAAGCAGCGAGCTCCGCCGCCGATCGACACTCATCCCTGACCCTCAGGAGCGTCCCTGATGAACACCAGTGCACTCGTCAACAAGCGACGGCGGGCTCGCCCGGGGCCGGCGACCTTTGCCCACCATGAAGCGATGCTCTCCATCTTGCGCGGCTCTGGCTTCCCACGGCTCACCGAGCTGGCGACGCTGTCCACGACCGCGCCGACCTACCCCTTCGACACATCCGTCGACGGCATTGAGCGTTTTACCGACCTGTTCCCGGAACATGCATCGTGATCGCGCTTTCCGTTTCCGTTCTTGTCCTTGTCGCGGCTGCGTGGAGCCCTCTTCGCCGCAGCCGAATCGTGCTCGGAGTCGGCTCGTCCCTGGTGGTGATCGGCCTCGCTGTGATGCTGGCTCTTGAATCGCGATGGACGATCGTCCCGATCGGCATTGCAGTCGCACTTGCAGTTGTGACGGTGGCGTTGCGTGTCAAGAAGCGTCCTGCGGGCCGGCCCCGGAGAATCGTCGAAGCTGGGGTGGTGCTCACGTCAGCCATGGCCGCGGCCGCAGCCGTCGTCGCGGGCGGAGCGGCCTGGGCGTTTCCGGCGCTTGAGCTCCCGCGTCCGACCGGGGGGTTCGCGGTGGGCACGTCCACCCTGCAGTGGGATACGGGAGCCCCCGAGGTGCTCACTGCAGACCTGACCGACACTCGAGTGCTTGTGGCGCAGCTCTGGTACCCGACGGAGGCGACAGGGCCTGGCCAGGCATACCTGGAGAGTTCGACGATCTCCGACGCGATCGCCGCGCAAGCCGGACTTCCCGGTTTCCTCCTCGACGGGGTCGTTCATGGCAGAACCAACGCAGTGGCGGATGCTCCGATAGCCGACGGGGTATTCCCCTTGGTGCTCTTCTCTCCAGGGCTGGGTGGCGTTCGCACGCAGAACTCGGCGTGGGCGGAGGACCTCGCCAGCCATGGCTACATGGTCGCGGCAGTCGATCATCCGTACGATTCTGCTGCGGTCGTCCTCGAGGACGGCACGGTCATCCTCTCGACCCTGACGACGACAGGAAACGACGATGCGGACCAACGCATCGCCGACGATCTGGCGAGTATTCGAGCGGATGATCTCATCGCGACCCTCGACCGTCTCGAAACGGATCTGGTGCTGGGTGGAGTGGCGACCGCCGGGCACTCGATCGGCGGAGCAGCGGCAATCCTGGCCGCATCGAGAGACGACCGGGTGGATGCCGCCGTCAACCTGGACGGGTTGCCGCGGGGCGGACGTCCCACGGCTCCGGTTCTTGCGATTGTCGCTGGCGAAGGTACCGGCAGTGCGATGAGCGACGAGCGTTACGACGCCGCCCTCACGGAGGTCCTCGCCGCGTGTGGAAGGCGAGTAGTGGTTCAGGGCGCGACACATCTCAGCTTCACGGATGCAGCCTTATTCTTGCCACCGCTGCCTTCTCTCATCGGGAGCGAAGGGCGGACCGCGGCCCTCGGCGTCGCGACCCGGGAGACCCGAGCGTTCCTGGACAGGGCCCTTGAAGGCGGCCGGGAACCTTGCGGCGGGTAACCCCGGCGACGACTCACTCCTCATTCCCGAACACGCTCACCGTTTCGCGGGCGTTCCTCTACTCGTCGACCTCTGGAACGACCTCGTGCTGCCCGCCGGGATCCGGGCCGCATGGCGCGAAGTCATCACCGACGAAGACGACGAGCAGGTCGCCTGATGGCTGAAGTCAACGCCCTCGCCGGCCTCCAGCCCGACCGAGGATCTCGACCTGTTCGCGTCGGCACCGGTCACCTCGGTGACCGACGCCAAGCACGAACTCACGCGAACCCTGCGCCACGGGGCTACGACGTGACCGTCCTCCAGGACAGCTCGACCTTCTGCCGGATGATCCGGGGATGCCGCCCTTCGGCCCGAGTTCTCGGGACGCATAGCTCGCACCACCGACGCTGACCGTGCGAGTCGGGGCCTGCGAGTCGGGGCCTGCGAGTCGGGGCCTGCGCGTACGACGTGATGACGGGTTCGTTGCTGCCGACGGCCCTCATGCGACATCTCCTCGAGTGACGACGATCTTTCCGTTGGCCTTCCCCTGCTCGACGTAGGCCATCGCCTCGATGGTGTCGGCGAAACCGAAGGTGCGATCGAGCACCGGCCGGAGGACTCCGTTGTCGTAGAGCTCGGCCAGCGTCTTCAGCTGCGCACCGCTGGCCTTCATGAACAAGAACGAGTAGCGCACGCCGAGCCTCCTGGCCTGGCCGCGGATCTTGCGGCTCATCAGCGCCATGACCGGCTTGAGGAGCGGGTGGCGCAGTTGGGTCGCAAAGGCTGGGTCGGGCGGGCCGACCACGCTGATCGCTAGCCCGCCGCGCTCGAGGACGGTCAGTGACTTCTCCAGGCTGGTCAGACCCAGTGAGTCCAGGACGACGTCGTACCCGGCAAGGACCTCGGCGAAGTCCTGTGCGGTGTAGTCGATGACCTCATCGGCCCCGAGGGCGCGGACCTTGTCGACGTCCTTGGCATGGGCTGTGGTCGCGACGTACGCGCCGAGGTGCTTGGCGACCTGGATGACCGTGGAGCCGAGGCCGCCTGCGCCGGCGTGGACCAGGACCCCTTGGCCGGGCTTGACGTCGGCCATGTCGACGAGCGCCTGCCATGCCGCGAGCGCGACGAGCGGGACCGCGGCAGCCTCCTCGAACGACAGCGAGGTGGGCTTGAGGGCGACATCGTCGGCGTCGATGGCGATCTGCTCGGCGAAGGTCCCGATCCGCAGGTCGCGAGGGCGGGAGTAGATCTCGTTGCCGACCTTGAAGTCGCGAACGGCTGATCCCACCTGCGTGATCACGCCGGAGACGTCGTGGCCGAGGGCGAACGGCCGCTTGTACTTGATGAGCTGCTTGAACTCGCCGTTGCGGACCATCTTGTCGAGCGGGTTGATGCTGGCCGCCCGCACCTCGACCAGGACGTCGCGAGGACCGACTGTGGGCGTCGGCACATCGGCTGCTTCCAGTCCGTCGGGGCCGTAGTGGGTGACGACGTAGGCCTTCATTCTGTTTCCTCATCTGTCGCGCGTGCGGGATGGTGCGGAGCGGTGGCGAGGGACATGGCGTTGGAGTACGCCGCGGCGAGGATGCGGTCGGACAGCTCGGGGTCGGTCACGGCGCGGGCCGCCTGGAGCGAGCCGACCAGCAGCGAGAAGAGCCCGATCGCGCGCTCGTTGGTCGGCTGCGCATCGCCGTCGTCGAGGTGGCGGGCTATCGCCTCGATCATCGAGCCGGCGCCGTCGGTGTAGGCCTCCCGGACGGCTACGTCACACCGGCCGATCTCGTCCAGCAGGGCCGCGGACGGGCAGCCGCCGGCCAGGTCGTCGCGGTGGGCGGGGGAGAGGTACTCGCGGAGGAACATCTCGACCGACGCGAGGCCGGCCGGCAGGGAGTTGACGATGGCGACCTGGTCCTCGAGCTGCTTCGCCACGACCGAGGCGACCAGGTCGTCCTTCGAGGCGAAGTGGCCGTAGAAGGCACCGTTGGTCAGTCCGGCGTCGGCGACGAGGGCGGCGATGCCGGACCCGTCGATGCCGTCACTCTTGAACCGGCGGCCGGCAGTCTCGATCATCCGGCGCCGGGTCGCTTCCTTGTGCTCCGGGCTGTATCTCGCCATGACCTGGATCTCCTTCCGGGGCTTGTCAGGACCTTAGCATTACGGTCATACTATTATGCGTAGTACTGCGAACACGCCGTTGGCACCTGAATTGGTCCGTGACTAACGCCGCGGCCCAGACCATGCTGGGCCGGTGGCCCTCGACCTCGCGCGTCCCTTCTGCGGCAGGGCTGAGCCGTGGCGCTGAGCCCGACCCTCCTGGTCGGACGTGACGACGAGCTCCGGTCGGTCGCCGCCCTGCTGAGGCGCGAGCCGGGGCTCGTGCGTGCCCTGGTCCTGCAGGGCGAAGCGGGCGTGGGCAAGACCAGCCTGTGGGAGCAGGGCGTCGCGTGGGCGCGGGAGCAGGGGCTGCGGGTGCTGGTCACGCGGGCCAGCGAGGCGGAGACCGCACTCCCGTTCGCCGGCCTCATCGACCTGCTCGACGGCGTGCCGAGTGAGGAGCTCGGCGACGTCCCTGCGCCGCAGCGCCGGGCTCTCGACGTGGCCCTCTACCGGATCGAGCCGGCCGACCGCCCGCCCGAGGAGCAGGTGATCGCCCTCGGCCTCCTGTCCGCACTGCGGGCGCTCGCGGCGCGGCAGCCCTTGGTGGTCGCCGTGGACGACGTGCAGTGGCTGGACCGAACGTCTGAGGAGGCTCTGGCGTACGCCACCCGGCGTCTGTACGACGAGCCCGTCAGCCTCCTGCTGGCACGCCGCCCGGGACGGCGGAGCGGGCTCGAGAAGGCGTTCCCCGACGACCGGCTGGACCGCGTGCTCGTCGAGCCCCTCAGCCTCGGCGCCCTGCGCCGATTGCTGGCCCGCCGGCTGGACCTGCGGCTGCCGGGGCATCTGCTTGAGCGCGTCCACCGCGCCACCCTCGGCAACCCGCTGTTCGCGGTGGAGCTGGGCCGGACCCTGGTGGGTCGCGACCTCGAAGCGCTCGACGGTGAGCTGCCGCTGCCGGAGAACGTCGACGAGATGCTGGGGCTCCGGGTGGCCGACCTCGACACCCGGGTCCAGCGCGTGCTGCTCGCGCTCGCGCTGGACGCGGACATCCGGGTCACCCAGCTCCGGGAGGCGGGTGCCGTGGCGGTGGCCGACGCGACCGAGGCGGGGGTGGTCGTGGTGGACGGCGACCGGGTCCGGCCGGCACACCCGCTGCTCGCGGCCGCGGCCCGTCGGCGCGCGAGCGCGGCCGAGCAACGGGAGCTGCACGCCGGCCTGGCCGAGGTCGTCGGCGACGAGCAGCGGCGCGCACTGCACCTCGCGCTGGCGACGCTCGAGCCGGACGAGGAGCTCGCGGCCCGCCTCTCGGCGGCGGCCGCGACGGCCTCGGCCCACGGCGCAACCCGGCTCGCGGTGGAGCTGGCGACCCACACGCACCGGCTCACCCCGCCCGACGAGCCCGACGACGGACGGGTCCTCGCGCTGGGGGAGTACCTCCAGAACGCAGGGGAGAAGCGTCGGCTCACCGACCTGCTCACCCCGCGCGTCGAGTCGATGTCGTCCCAGGAGGACCGGGTCGCGGCGTACCTCCTCCTCACCGACGGCGAGGTCACCGGCAACGACGAGATCATCGCCTTCCTGGAGCGGGCCCTCGCGGCGGCCGGTGACGACCGGCCCGTCCGCGGCCGCGTGCTCCGCCAGCTCATCGAGAGCGCGGCCGTCATCTCGGTCCGCGACATCGCCCGCGAGGACGCCCGGGCCGCCGAGGTGCTGGCCGAGTCCGAGCACGACGATCCCGAGGACCACTGGCAGGCGGTCTACACCTACACCTGGACCTCGGCCCTCCGCGGCCGGCCGGTGGCCGACCTGGTACGGCGGTTCAACGCTCTGGGCGGGGACGCCGCCTACCTGGGTCGCAACCCCCGCCGCCCGGCCGGCCAGCAGTCGGTGTGGCGAGGCGAGCTGGACGACGCCCGGGCCCTGCTCGAGGCGTTCCGGCAGGAGACCGAGGACCGGGCCGAGCCGCGGGCGGCCGCGCTGGCGCGGCTGCATCTATGTGAGCTCGAGCTCCGCGCCGGTCAGCTGGACCGAGCCCAGGCGCTGCTGGACGAATGGGCCGCATCCACGGACAGTGACCTGCTCCTGTGGCCGATGTTCGAGCGCTGCCGGGCTCTGGCGGCGGCGACCCGCGGGGACGTCGCCGACGCCCGGGAATGGGGTCGCCGGGCCGCTGACCGGGCGGAGCGCACCGGCGTGGGCTGGGACCGCCTCGAGGCCACGCGGGCACTGGGTCTCGCGGCGCTGCTGAGCAAGGACGTCGACGAGGCGGTCCGGCACCTGTCCGTCGTGTGGGAGCACACCCTCCGCGAAGGTGTGCTGGACCCAGGGACGTTCCCGGCCGGGCCGGACCTGGTCGAGGCGCTGGTCGAGGCGGCGTCGTACGACGCGGCGCGGGCGGTGGTCGACGTGCTGGCCGACCGCGCCGAGGGCCAGGACCATCCGTGGGCCCGGATCGGTGCCGCCCGTGGGGCCGCGGTCCTCGCCCTGCACGACGACGGCTACGGCGACGAGGCGGTGTCCGCCCTCGAGGCCGCCGCGGCGGCGTACCGGGAGCGGGGGCTGTTGTACGACGAGGCGCGCACGCTGCTGTCCCTTGGGCGGGTGCAGCGCCGCGAGCGAAAGTGGGGCGCAGCCCGGACCACGCTGGAGCGAGCGCTGGCGGCGTTCGAGGCGATCGGCTCGTCGGGCTGGGCCGAGGACGTCCGTGCCGAGCTGGAGCGGGTCGGCGCCCGCCGCCCGACCTCCGAGGGCGGCCTGACCCCGACCGAGAGGCGGGTCGCGGACCTCGCCATCCAGGGGCTCTCCAACAAGGAGATCGCCCGCAACCTGGTGGTCACGGTGAACACCGTCGAGTTCCACCTGCGCAACACCTACGCCAAGCTCGGCATCCGCTCCCGCGCGCAGCTGGCGACCGGGCTGCGGGGGCTCGAGAACCCCCAGCCCTAGGGCCGCCGGGTCACGACCCTGGGGTCGCCGCCACGGAAAGCCTCGGGTGTTCCGTGGTTTCGGGGGTCCCGTCCCGGGCGGGACGGTAGAGGCACGACCGAGGCACCCGCCTCGGCGCTCCACCGAAAGGCATGACAGTGACCATCTCCACCACCACCAACGACTACACCGAGCTCCGCGACAAGCAGCAGAAGGTCTGGGGCAGCGGCGACTACAACCGGATCGCCGCCCTGACCGTGCCCGTCTCCGAGCACCTGGTCGAGCACGTCGGCGTCGCTCCCGGCGCCCGTGTCCTCGACGTCGCGACCGGCACCGGCCACGTCGCCCTTGCCGCAGCGCGCCGCTCGGCGATCACCTCCGGCATCGACTACGTGCCCGTGCTGCTCGAGATCGCCCGCAACCGCGCGGCGGCGGAGTGCCTGGACATCGAGTTCGTCGAGGCCGACGCCGAGGACCTGCCGTACGACGACGCGTCGTTCGACTTCGTGCTGTCCGCCATCGGCGTCATGTTCGCCGCCGACCACCGGCGCGCCGCGCGCGAGCTGGTGCGGGTCGCCCGACCCGGCGCCACGATCGGCGTCGCCAGCTGGACGCCCGAGGGCTTCGTCGGCGGCATGCTCGCCACCGTCGGACGGCACGTCACCCCGCCGGCCGGCGCCCAGCCGCCGACCCGCTGGGGCGTCGAGTCCGTCGTCGCCGACCTGCTCGGCGACGGAGTCGTCGATGTCTCCTCCGTCACCGCGAACGCGCGCCAGCGCTTCGCCTCGGCCGAGGACTACGCCGACTTCTTCATCACCCACTACGGGCCGACGTACTCGGCCGCCGGGCGCCTCGACGAGCGCGGCCGGGCCGCGTTCCGGGCGGATCTGGTCGAGCTCGCCCACAGCTTCGACACCTCCGACGACAGCGCCGGCTCCGGCGTCGTCCTCGACTGGCAGTACCGCATCGTCACCGCGACGCGTAGGGCCGCCTGACATGCCCCCTGGTGGGCGGCTCAGGCCGGCGCGACGTCGCTGAGGTATAGCCGTTCGACCTACGGGGTACGTTGAGTGTCAGGACTCTCCGCGCCCACCAGGGCTTCCCTCACGGCAGGAGGCGAGCATGAAGATCGGTGCCATCATCGTCTTGGTCTGGCTTGTGATCGGTGTCATCGCCGCGGCGCAGCGCGACTACTTCAGCAATGAGAAGCCGAGTTGCTCCGAGATCAGCGACACGGCGCTCACGATCGTCGCCGGCCCGCTCAACTACGTCGGGGTCAACCCCAAGGTCACGTGCAAGGGCATCGAGCCGTCCAAGTAGGCCGCGCCGCTCAGCCGGTCTCGTCCTGCCAGATCACCACGCCGCTCGAGAGGTCGTAGACCGCCGGGAGCACCCGGGTCCGGCCAGAGCCGACCGCCTTCCGGATGATCCTCGAGCGACGTACCAGACCGTCGGCGACGGCGAGGGTGTTGGCTCGCACCACCTCGTCGATGAACGCCGCCTTGTCGGGGTTGGGCTCGACCCGGCTGACGACGGGGGCGATCTCGTTGACGATGTCGATCACCTCGCCGGGCGCGCGCGGACTCCCGGGGTTGGCCTGCACGGCCTCCACGGTGCCGGTGACGGCCCCGCAGCTCGTGTGGCCGAGGATCACGATGAGGGGTATCTCGTACGGGCTGCCGACAGCGAACTCCATGCTTCCGACGATGGTGTCGTCGAGGATGGCCCCTGCCGTGCGAGTGGTGAACACGTCACCGACTCCTTGGTCGAACACGAGCTCCGGGGAGACCCGGGAGTCGACGCACCCATGGATCAGCGCCCACGGGTGCTGGTGCTCGGCGACCGCCTCCCGGGTGTCGACCCCTTGGTTCGGGTGGGTCGCCTCGCCGCGCGCGAAGCGGGCGTTGCCGGCGGCGAGCCGGTCGAGCGCCTCCAGGGGGGAGAGCTTGGCGTCGGCGGTGGCAGTGGTGGTGGCGGAGGTGGCCGGCGAGCCGGGCGACCTCGCCGGACCGGACGAGCTCTTGCCGCTCGCGCTCGGGTCGGACGAACAGGCCGTGAGCGACGAGGCCGCGACGAGCCCGCCCAGGCCGATGAGGCCGCGCCTGGTGAGCACGGCTCTGCTGGTGGAGGTGGGGTGTTCGAACATGGCGTCTCCCGAGGTGGAAGGTGGCCGCAGGGGGGCGACCTCTGGAAACCGTGGCGGATCCTCGGTCGAAGCCGCATCGCCCCCTGTACTGAGACAGGGGGCGAACTCGTTCACCCCTGATCCGTCCGGGCCCCGACGACCCTGCGGCGCGGCGCATCAGGGAGGATGGCTCGGGTGTGGACCCCGCCGTACAACGTGATGCCCGACGACGAGCGCCGCCGCCTGGTCGAGGAGATGGGCTCGGCCGAGCTCGTCACCGTCGGGGCGGACGGCTTCCCGATGGCCACCAGGCTGCCGGTGCTGTGGCTCGACGACCGGCTGATCCTGCATATGGCGATCGCCAACCCGCAGTGGCGCACGATCACCGATCGGACGCCGGCCCTCGCGGTCGTCACCGGCCCGGAGGCGTACGTCTCTCCGAGCTACTACGCCGCCAAGGCCGAGCACGGTCGGGTCGTGCCGACCTGGAACTACTCGGCGATCCACTTCACCGGCCGCGCCACCGTGCACCGCGACCCGGAGTGGCTGCACCGGGCGGTGCGCGACCTCACCGACCGTCACGAGCAGCGCCGCGCCGAGCCGTGGGCGGTCGGCGACGCTCCCGAGACCTTCATCGCCCAACAGCTCAAGGCGATCGTCGGGGTCGAGCTCGTCATCGAGCGCGTCGACGCGCGCGCCAAGCGGAGCCAGAACCGGTCCACCGACGATCGCCTCGGCGTCATCGCGGGGTTGCGCGAGGACGGCCCCGGTCGCTCGGATGCGATGGCCGACCGGATGGAGCGAGACCTGACCAAGGACATGGGTCTCTAGGACAGCCGGTCGAGCGCCCAGTCCCAGGCGATGCGCTCCTGCTCCAGCCGGACCGCCTCGCCGAGGCGGTCGCAGACGAGGTCGTCGTAGAGGTCGGCCTCGGCGGGAGTCAGATGCCGCAGGCGTGCAGACGTGGGGGAGGGCTCGCTCACCCAGCGATCGCGGTGGGCGATCAGCGTCTCGCGGTCCATGAGCACCGAGCGGGTCTGCGGGAGCCAGGCACGCAGCCGGTCGAGGATGGCGGAGCCATGGGTGTCGAGGTCGCCCCAGTACGCAACCTTCGACCCCCGCAGCCAGGGCAGGGATCCCGCCCGGTCGACCTCGAAGCCCTTGCCCCACACGACGACCCCCTCCGGGGGGATATCGACGCTGAGGAAGGTTGTCTCGTTCTCGACGATCAGGGCGGACTCGACCTCGACCCGCACCCTGGCCAGCTCGTCGACCCGGAAGACGCCGTCGGTGAGTGCTCCGGGCATCCCCATGAACCCGTCGCCGAACCGCAGCCGCACCGTCTCCGGCCTGGTGCGCAGCCCAAGTCCGGATGTGAAGCCGATGCCGGTGCGGGGGACCGCGAGCAGGTGAGCCAGGACGGGCCGGTGGCGTTCGACAAACTTGGTGTCGACCCCGGGTGCGGTGATCTCGCGGAGATAGCGGCCGGAGCCGCGGGCGCCGTCGAGCCATGTGTAGGCCGCGAGCAGGGCTGGCCAGTCCTCGGCAACCGCGAGGGCCGCCAGCGGACGGTGCACCGCCCAGCTGTGCACCGGGCCCACGGGCGCGGCGAGCTCGAGAAGCTGCCCGTACGCCGACGCCTCTGCCGTCGTGCCGAGCAGCCGCCAGGCCTGGTCGTAGGACCTCACCTGCGCCCGAGCAGGGATCCGGTTGCGCCCGTAGCTGCGTCCACCGATCTCGGCGTAGTCGATGTCGTAGCGGCGACCGCGATGGCTGCCGGCCTCGAGCGAGCCGATCCACTGCCGGACAGCCGCCACGTCCTCGCCGATCTCGCCCGGGCGCGGCCCCGAGAGGGGAAGGTCGAGCACGGGGAACGGCGCCTGCCTCGCCAGGGCGGTGAGGAGACTGCCGTCGTCCCAACGCCGTCGTACCTTGGCCTCCAGGTCGGCCGGCGAGGTCCAACGGCGAGTGCGAGTCACTCGGCGGCACCTCGGCCCGCGGAGCCGGACTCGCGACGGGCTCGGAACTCCTCGATCGTCAGGGTCTGCAGCCTCGAGCCGCTGCCGGTGGGGTTGTCGACGAAGCCGATCGCCCGGACGTAGGGCTCGATGACGTGCACCTTCTGCAGCGGGGTGACGATGAGCAGCTGCAGGCCGAGCCTGCCGAACAGGTCGAGGGCGTAGCGGGTGGAGGCGTCGGAGCCCCGCCCGAACGCCTCGTCGATCACGGCGAACCGGAAGTCGCGTGATCGCTCGACACCCCACTCGAGCCCGAACTGGTAGGCCAGCGACGCGGCGAGGATCGTGTAGGCGAGCTTCTCCTTCTGCCCCCCGGACTTGCCGTCGGAGTCGCGGTAGTGCTCCCACTCCTCGTCGCTCTCCTTGTCACGCTCGGACGCCGAGAAGGTGAACCAGTTGCGCACGTCGGTGACCTGACGCGTCCATGCCTTGTCGGCGTCGGTGTGACCCTCCCTGCCCCGGAGCCGCTCGATGATCCGCTGCACCTCGAGATAGCGCCGCTCGGAGTAGCGGTCGTCGTCGGGACCGAGGGTGTCGTCGGTGGCCGCGCGCAGATCGGTGCGGAAGTCCTGCACGGACTGGTTGACCGTGCGCGCTGCCTCGAGCCGGATGTATCGCCCGGGGTTGAAGTCGATGGCTCCGAGCGCCTCGTTGATCCGCGCGACGCGCGCGTGGATGTCGTCGGCCTGCCGGCGCAGCCAGCTGTTGAAGCCGGCGAGCTCGCGGATGGTGTTGGTGTTGAGCTGGCGCTTGAACTCGGCCTCGAACTTCGGCAGGTCGTCCTTGGCCACCCGCTCGTGGAAGACACGGAAGTCGGCCAGCGCCTCGACGCTCACATCCATCTCGGTCGTCGCCTCGGGCCAGCGGCGGCGGATCTCGGCCATATAGCCCAACAGGCTCTGGGCGAACCCGCCCAGCTCGCGGCCGATCCTGTCGATCCGCTGCTGTAGCCGGCCGGTCAGCTCGACCTCGGCGGATGGACAGTCGTCGGGCTCGGTCGGCAGCTCGGCGCCGAGCCGGCGGGTCAGCCCGTCGTACGCCGCCCGCGCGCGGCCGAGCTGCTCGGCCGGGCGGTCGTCGACGTACGCCGCGTCTCGCGCGCGTGCCCGCTCGGACTGGTCGATGCGGTCACCGAGGACGTGGAGGCGGCCGCGGGCTCGCTCCAGCTCGCCGCCGAGCCGGTCCTGTTCGGCCTCGTTGTCACGTAGGCGCCGGTCGAGCTCCTCCAGGCGGGACGAGCCGGCGAGCAGCCGGGCCTTCTCCTCCTGGGCGGCGGCGACACGCGCCTCGGCCTCGGCGACGTCGAGGTCGCGCCACTGGGAGTACTCCTCGAGCTTGGCCAGCATCGTCGTCCGCCGGTCGACCCCTTGTCGCTCGGTGTGGAGCCGGTCGACTGCGCGCTCCACATCGAGCAGCTCGGCCTGCTGCTCGGTCATCTGGGCGGTCAGCGCGTCGATCTTGCGCTCGTTGGCCCAGCCGAGCACCCAGTTGCGGGGGTCGTCGACCCGGGCTCGGTCGTCCTTCTCGTGCCGGTCACCGAGCTTGACCTGGCCCTGGCGGGTGACGGCGCGGGGCGCGTCGTGGAGCTCCTGCAGCGTCTCGGCGCAACGGAAGTCGGCCCGGCGCATGATCTGATCACGCAGATAGCCCTGGAACTCGCCGGGCGCGGTCTCGAGAACGTCGGCCAGCATCAGCGCGTCGTGACCCGGGCTCGGCTGAAGGGCAACGGCTCGGCGCGGCACCCGTTGGTAGACCAGCCGCATCCCACGTCGGCGGCCGTCGTCACGCAAGTAGGTGAGGCGCCGCTCGTTGACCCACCGGGCGACGGCGGTGTAGTGCTCCTGCGGCACGAGCAGCGAGAGGGCGAAGCCGCGCAGCACCCGCTCGGCCGCGCCGCGCCACTCGTCGTACCCCTCGGCGAGGTCGACGAGCTCGCCGGCGAACGGGAGGGCCTCGATCTCGAGCCCGAGGTCGGCGCAGAGCTGCTCGCGGAGGTCGAGGTGACTGAGCGGCAGGTTGTTGCGCCGGGCAGCGAGGCTGGTGAGCTCCGCCCGGGTCTCCTCGCCGAGCCGGGCGAGCTCCTGGCGGCGGGCGCCGAGACCCGCCACCTGGTCGTCGAGCGCGCGCCGGGTGGCGCGCAGCTGCTCGACCTCGGTGCCGACGCGGGACGCGAGCGCCCCGAAGCTCGTCGCCTCGGCGATGGGCTCCAGGCCGGCGGCCGCGAGCTGGGCATCGAACCGCTCGCGTCTGGCACTCCGGACCTCGAGGTCATGGCCGGCCTCCTGGGCGAGGCGCTCCAGCTCTCCGACTCGGTCGCCGCCCGCCGCGGCACGCTCGGCGATGAGCACGTCGCGGGCTCGAGCCAGCTCGGCGGACGTGCGCGCGGCCGCATCGACCTCGCGTTGCAGGGCGTCGCGGGACTCCTCGTTGGTCCGGATCTGCTCGTCGAAGAGCCGGACGCGCAGCTCGGCGAAGTAGAGCCGCACGGCGTCGCGCTGCTGCTCCAGGGCGTCGCGCCTCTCCAGGGCGGCGTCGTACTTGTCGGCCGTGACGACGAGGGGCGCCAGGGCGGCGAGCTGGTCCTTCGCTCGGCGGACCGCCTCGTGTGCCTTGGTGAGGTCGTCGAAGTGCGCGACGATGGCGGTGACCTTCTCGGATGCGTCGACCGGCTCGAGCATGTGACTGCGGACGAACTCGTTGAGGTTGCCGACCGACTTCATCGACACCGTCTGGTGGAAGAGCTCCATCGCCTGCTCGGAGCGGACGCCGAGCAGCCGGCGGAATCGACGCGCGTAGTCGGGGAAGGTGGTGTCGATGGACGATCCGGCGGCGCGGAGCCGGCGCCGCAGCCCGGACAGGTCGGAGCCGAAGTCGGTGAAGTCGGCCTCGATCGACAGCTCCTTCTCGGAGGTCACGAAGAACCGGTCGGGTTGACCGGCGCGGTCCTTCTGGTGGAAGACCTGCGCCAGCGTGACGGAAGGTCTTGTGGAGCACGGCCTTCTGGCGGTCTGAGTGTCGGCGGTGCCTGCTTGAGTGAACTCATGACCGCAAGAGCCGATGTCGAGCCGCTTGGGCTGGCCGACCCCACTGTTCTGGGTGGGGCGGCGTTGCTGGACGCGGCGACGGGGGCGTTGCGGGTGCGGCGGTTGGCCGAGGTGGCCGAGATGGAGTTGGCGGCGGGGTGGGCGGTCCTCAACGGTGAGCCGCGGGACGACCGGGATCCGATGGTGAGGCCGGGTGGTGAGGGCACGCCGGCGGTGCGGGAGTTCGCGTTGCCGGAGCTGGCGATGGCCCGGGAGACCCACACCGCCACGACGCGGGCGCTGGTGGCGGACACCCTGGATCTGATCCATCGGCTGCCATTGACGTGGGCGCGGGTGCGGGCGGGGGAGTGTGAGCCGTGGGTGGCGCGGAAGGTCGCTGTCACCTCGCGTGGGCTGGCGGCTGACCGGGTCGGCATCGTCGACCGCGCCGTCGCCAGGGTGATCGCGGGGCATGCGCCGTCGACGGTGTTGCAGATCGCGGCGGCGAAGGTGATCCAAGCCGATCCGGAGGGGTATGCGGGGGAGCGGGAGTACCAGCGCCGGCAGCGCTACGTGCGGCTGTCGCGGTGTGACGAGTTCGGCTACCGGCATGTCATCGCCCGGGTGACTGCGGGGGATGCGGCGTGGATCGATGCGATGGTGGACCGGGTCGCCGACATCCTCACCCTCACCCACGGGCACGATCACAACCGTGACGAGCTGCGGTCGTTGGCGATGGGCTGGTTGGCCCGCCCGGCGGACCTCCTCAAGCTCCTCCTCGACCACACCGACGAACCCGACGAACTCGAGCCGATCGGCGAACCCGGCGCTGAGCCGGCTGAGCCGGTCGTGCGGCCGGTTTGGGCGCCCTCGCATCTGGACCGGACGCTGGGCCGGCTGGCGGAGCTGTCGACGCGGCAGCTCGCGGCGCTGCGGGGCAAGGGCAGGGTGTTCGTGCACCTGACCGACCGGGCGTTGGCCCGGGGTGCGGGGGTGGCGCGGGTCGAGGGCCTGGGTCCGATGCTGGTCGCGGACCTGGCCGATCTCCTGGGCCACGCCGACGTCCGGCTGACGCCGGTGCGTGATCTGGCGATGCGGCGGAGGGTGGATGCCTACGAGCACGACGAGACCGTGAAGGACCAGGTCTGGCTGCTGGCCGGGGGTGAGGTGTTCCCGTTCAGTCCCCGCACCGCGACCCGCGACCGGGTGGACTTCGACCACTCCACGCCGTACGACCCGACCGGTCCCCCCGGGCAGACCGGCGCCCACAACTGTGGCCCGCTGCGCCGTCGACATCACCGCTGGAAGACCTTCGGCGGATACCGCTGCCGCCCCGCCGGCCCGGGCCGGTATCTGTGGCCGGCACCCGCCGGCTCGACCCCGACGAAGCGGACCTGATGATCTACGCCCCACCCGACATCGACATCTACCTCAGTCCGGTGCGCCTGACACTCGCGATGCCCGCAGCGTGAGCGCCGCGTGGTTGGTGTTGCTGACACGCGAAACCCGGGAGGGGGTCGCTCTCTCGGGCGTGGATGATCCCCGGCAGCACGGGCGAGTGGAGCTACCGCGGGCGCCCAGCGCGGACGCACCCCAACTACGAGGAGAAGTACGGGCGCGCCCGCTACCACGTCGAGCTGCGTGACGTCATCGTCAGTGCGCCCTCGCCGTCGCGGAGCCGCACCGGTGACCCGCGGTGGGGAAGGTTGGAAGGAGCCCGAGGCTTCGCTAGGCGTCGTCCAAGGACCTACCGTTGACCCGTGAACGGTCGTCGGATCCACGGACTCTTCGTCGGGCTCAGCACCCTCGACGTGATCCAGGTGGTCGACCGCATCCCGAGAGCCGACGAGAAGATCGCAGCCCGCGCGGTCAGCGTCGCAGCGGGCGGGCCGGCGACCAACGCCGCCGTGGTGTTCGCGGCTCTGGGCGGCCGGGCGACCCTGCTGACCCGGATCAGCGACGATCCGATCGGGGCGCTCGTCTCGGCCGACCTGGGCGACCAACGCGTCCGCGTGGTCAACGTCGGGGCGACCTCGCCGACGATCGTGGCGAGCATCCTGGTCACCGCTGCGACGGGGGAGCGGGCTGTGGTCTCGGCGATCGACCAGAGCCGGTCGCCCGAGGACAGCGAATACAACGACGCCGGCTCACTCGACGCAGGACTGATCGACGAGGTCGCACCCAGCGTCATGCTCATGGACTCGCACCTCACCGACCTCTCCCTCCCGCTCGCCGCCGAGGCGACCGCTCGCGAGATCCCGGTGGTGCTCGATTGCGGGCACAGGAAGCCCTGCACCGAGCGCCAGTTACGCCACACCACGGCGGCCGTGGTCTCCGACAGCTACCTGACAGGCAACAGCGCGGAGATCGCCGAGGCCGTTCGCGAAAGCGACGTCCCGTACGGCGCGGTCACCGCGGGCGCCGGGCCCCTCACCTACTGGACGCCTGAGGGCATCGAGGCGCAGACGATGCGGGTGCCGCAGGTGACCGCGGTCGACACGCTCGGCGCGGGCGACTTCCTCCACGGAGCCCTGGCGTTCGCGATCGCTCGCGACGGCCTGACCGCGTTCCCCTCGGCGCTCGCCTTCGCAGCCGAGGTGGCGGCTCGGTCGGTCCAGGAGTTCGGCAGCCGCTCCTGGCTGGAGCAGCTTCGCCAGGACCGGGTCAGGAGCACCGCCGCTGGGTCGGCACGAGGGAGACGGAGGACTGCTTGGCATGGCGATAGGCGTCGGTGAAGTGGGCGGCATACCGATCGTGGAGCCAGCGGCTCTCGATGCGCATCATCACCTCGTCGTTGTAGAGGAGGCCGCCGCAGGTGGAGTTGGAGGTGCCGGTGACAACGACGTGGGAGAGCCGGCCGCGGACCCGGGCGTGGATCGCCACCATCTTGTCGTGCGTGTGGATGGTCCGGACCGTCCGATCGGGAAGGTCGATGACGCTGCCGTCGCCGAGCTCGACCCGCGCCTGCACGAAGTTCTCCACCAGCTCGCGGGTGGTGATCACGCGGACCCGGCAGCCGGCGCGCTGGAGGCGGCCGAGCTGGTCACGGATGTCGTAGCGCTGGATCACCGAGATCATCGCGTCGACCGACCGTGCTCCGGGGACGCACCTGACCGAGCGCAGCGTCGACAGCAGCAGGTCGCTCCGGCGGGGGTAGACGGCCGCCGTGACTGACCTGCCGGCATAGACCTTGCGCCGGTCGTCCCAGCCCTTCAACCCTTGCGCCGCAAGGCGTTTGAAGTACCGCACCCCGAATCTGTAGAGGCCGGCGTCCGCGACCTCGAGGAGCGAGTTGTACTGCGGGTACTGGCGCGACTCGATATTGGCCGACGAGGTCGCGAAGAATCGCCGTCCGCCGATGTCGGCGACCACGAGCTTGAGGTGCTGCACGTTCTGCGACGGAGGGTAGGGGCCGGGCGCTCGCCAGGGCAGGCACGCGCCGCGGCACACCACGACATTGGTGCGGGCCGGGTCGCCGTGCTCGATCTTCCGCAGCACCCTGCGGCCGGCTCCCTTGGTGCGGAGGTCCTCGTCGGCGACGACCTCCACCCGCGCGCCGCGCCGCTGGGCCGCGATCAGGGCATCGGCGGGCGGGCCGATATCCCAGCGGAACATCGCCACCCGCACGGTGTCGCCCGCACCGGCGCTGTCGAAGATCGCCGTGAAGCGGTCGATCACCGCCGCGTCCCTGCCGCCTCTGGTGGGAGGCGAGGAGAAGCAGACCGCATAGGCGCCCGAGGCCTCACAGCCGGAGAGCACCCGTCGCGGCGCCCCCTCGGCGTACAACGAGGCGGCCGCCGGGAGCAGGGGGGCGAGCAGGCTCAGGCCGGCGAGGAACGCCACCACGCGGCCGCGCACGTCACTTCCCGAGCGAGGCCGAGTAGGAGAACGGCACCCGGTCGTGCCTCGGGATGCCCTGGCACGACCAGGTCTGCTCCTGGTAGCACCGGTAGCGGGTGGAGGCGTTGACGACCGTGAGCGTCACCGACTTCACGACCTTGCGGGAGAAGGGGACCTTGACCCGTGCCTTGCCGCGCCCGTTGAGCCGGACGAACCGCTTGTCGACGCCGCCCTTCTTGCGGTCGATCAACAGGTACGCCGCGCCGCCCTGCCGCTTGCCGAGGCCGGTGACCCTGATCCGGAGCCGTTGCCTGCGCTTGTTGAGCGAGCCGTCGGGGCGGACCACGGCGGACGCCGAGGTGAGGTGGTCGAGCGTGATCGGGATGGTCCCGGTCGCGCGCACCGAGGTGCTCAGCACGTACGGCGTGACCGGCGCGGCCGGCCACCTGCGGCCCTCCTTGTAGGAGCGGCCCGGCACCGTGTTGGCGGCGGAGTAGGCGGCGAAGACCTTCGGGAGGCCGCCGTGCGGGCGCATGAGGTTGACGACGCCCTTCATCGAGTAGTTGTCGGGTGTCCGGTCGGCGGCCAGCCGCTTCGCCCAGAGCCTGCGGACGACGTCCTTGCCGTAGCGAGAGCTCAGGAACTCGAAGAACGCCCAGTTGCC
Source organism: uncultured Actinomycetota bacterium (assembly GCA_963767345.1). Taxonomy (GTDB): domain Bacteria; phylum Actinomycetota; class Actinomycetes; order Propionibacteriales; family Nocardioidaceae; genus Nocardioides. Next base: position 577,219 of record CAVYDO010000001.1, on the reverse strand, counting down.
GTATTGGTACGTCGCTCCCTGCACGTAGGCGTCGAGCGGCACGTTGGGCTGGGCGACCGTGCTCTGCGCGAGGTAGGCGCGGTTGCGATCGAGACCGTCGGCGACCCGCTCCTCCATCCAGGTCGCCGTCGACTCGACGACCCAGCGATCCTCCTCGGCGTCGTAGGCGTTCTGGACCGCGTGGAAGAACTCGTGGGCGGCCGTCACCAGCTGGGTCTTGGCCGGCGAGCCGGCCCACTCGGTGAAGTTGTTGTCGAGCACGCAGTAGGTCGTCGCCAGGAACCGCTGCACCCTGGTCTCCGGCGCGCAGTAGCCCTGGATGCCGTTGATCCCGAGCTCCTTGAGGTAGACGTCGAACTTCTGGTTGCCCCCGGAGGCGCCGTCCTTCAGCGGCTTGCGGAAGTCCAGTCGCTTGGTCTCGATCTTGTAGACCCGGTTGAACGTCTTGAGCGCCTTCCTCACCCAGCCGGTGCTGGGCGGTGCGTCGGCCGTGCTGGACACCCAGTGGATGCAGACCTTCTTCGCGCATCGCTGCTCGGCCGGCACCGTGTACCCGAAGCCGAGCGGGTCGCCGGGACCGTCGGTGGGGCGGGCGAGCAGCCGTCGGGCCATCGCTCGCTCCGACCCGGCGAGCTGGCCCTGGATGGCCCACAGGTCGCGCAACGCGAGGGAGGCGTCCACAGGAGCCTCACCCTTCGCGGACCGATCGTAGCCGCTGCCGGTCAGCGCGTCGAGCGCGACGTCGAGGGTCTGCTCGGCGACGGTGGGCTCGGCCGACGGCCGGTCCGCAACGGCTCGGGAGGGGGGCGCGGCGTACGCCGAGGAGGCGAGGAGGGTGAGCATCGAGGCGGCCACGAGGGCGCGACGGACGGACAGGCGTGTGGGGGAGCGACGCATGGCAACCATTGTGGGGTGTCAGTTCCTGATCGTCGCGCTGAACGCGAAGTCGCGTCCGTCGTCCTTCGAGCCGCCCTCGCAGGTGAAGGGCTGTCCGCTGTTGCACCGGGTGGCGCGGATCGAGGCGTTGGCCAGCGAGACCGTCACCCGGCGCACCTGCGAGCGGTTGAACCTGGCAGCGGACGTGCCGTTGCCGTGCTTGTCGAGCTTGACCGTGCGCGACCTGACCTTGCCGTGCTCGAGGTGGAAGCGGACGGCGACCGCGGCGCCCGTCGAGCGGTCGGGCAGATCGAACCGGAGGCGCACCTTCCACGCGTTGCCGAGCGCCTTGCCGGGGCGGAGGACGTACGACGCGCTGGTGAGGTGGTCGAGCTCCGTGTCGACCCTCAGCGTTGGATGCTGCCTGCCGAGCTGGACGTCCTTGGCGATCTTGGGCTTGGGCCAGGCCGAGCCCTCCTCGTAGAGGCGGGCCGCGTCGAGGTTGGCGGCGGCGAAGTCGGCGTAGAAGTCACGGAACCTCATGCCGTTGCGGCCGACCACCTCGGCGACGGCCGTGGTGCCGTAGAGGCCGGCTCCGGACGGAGAGGTGTCGACGAGGTCCCACACCTCCCGCACGACGTCGTTGCCGTAGAGGGTGCTCAGTCGCTCGAAGAAGATCCAGTTGCCGTACTGTTGGCTCTCGCCGTAGCCGAAGTAGTCGAGCGGAGTCGTCGGCCGTTTGAGCTGACTGGCCTTGATGTACTGACGGTTGTCGTTGACGTCGTCGGCGAACCGGTCCTCGACCCAGGTGGCGGTGGCCTCCATCAACCACAGGTCTGCGCGGGCGTTGTAGTTGAACTGGATCGCGTGGAAGAACTCGTGGGCGGCGGTGACGGTGAGGCTCTCGGCAGGGCCGAGGGGGAACTCCACGAAGTCGTTGTCGAGCACGCAGTAGCCGGTGTACTGCTTGGCCTGGACCCGGTCCTCGGGTGCGCAGTAGCCGTAGAGGCCGCCGTCGCCGATCTGCGAGAGGTAGACGTCGAAGCGGGCGTCGCCGCCCTTCGTCCCGTCGGCCGCGGGCGGCCGGAAGCCCAAGGTGCCCGACTCGTAGGCGAGCACCGACTCCATGAGGCTCAGGGTGGTCTCGACCTGGTCGGGCTGGCCGTTGCCGTTGGCATCGGTGAGCGGTGGGGCATCGTCGGTGGTCGTCACGTAGTGGACGCAGAAGCTCGGTCCACAGACGGGCGCGGCCTCCGGGACGGAGTAGCCGTTCTGCTCGGGGTCGCTGGCGCCGTCGGTGGGGCGGGCGAGCAGCCGGCGGGCCTCGGCGCGATCGGCGGCGGCCAGGCCGGGCAGGCCCAGTCGGAGCCGGGTCAGGGCACCGGTGAGGTGGTCCGTCTCGGCCGGGCCGCCGGCGCCGTCGCCCAGCGGCGATGCCTGCTGCTGCGCGGGGCGCCCGGCGAGGAGGTCGGTGACCCGACCGAGCAGGTCGGCACCGGGCGACGGGTCGGGCTCGGCCCCGGCCGGCGCGGGCAGGCTCGCGAGCAGCGTCGCGGTCAGCAGGCCCGAGACTGCGGCGGACAGGGTGGCAGCGGAGGTACGTCGCACCGGGTCACTGTACGTGTGCGGGATCGGCCCCACCGCAATCCTCAGGTACCGGAGATCTTCTCGATCAGCGCGGTCGTCGAGATCGCCGGGGTGCGCGGCAGGTAGACGACCTCACAGATGTCCTTGAACTCGTCGAACCGGCCCGACCAGTCGTCACCCATCACGAGCACGTCGGCGGCGTACCTGATGAGGTAGTCGCGCTTGAGCTCCAGGCTCTCCTCGACGAACACCTCGTCGACGACCTTGAGCGACGCCACGATCTCGAGTCGCTCGTCCTCGCTGAAGACCGGCTCGCGGCCCTTCTTGCGCAGGTTGAGCGCATCGGCGCTGACGCCGACGACCAGCCGGTCGCCGAGGGCGGCGGCCCGCTCGATGACGCGAAGGTGACCGACGTGGAAGACGTCGAACGTGCCGAAGGTGACGACCGTGCGGGGCTGGTCCGGCGTGTCGGGCATGCGCGGCATCATCCCACGCCCGAACGTGGACAATCGTCTCGATGTCCACCCCGACGAGAACCGTCTCGATGATCACTCCCGATCCCGCCGCCGACGCCGCGCGGCGGGCCGGCCTGCGCCGGATGCGGACCGTCGCGGTGTCGCTGCTGGTGCTGGCCGCGGTGGTGTACGTCGTCACGCTCGGCCGTGACGGCTGGCTCGGCTTCGTCAACGCCGCGGCCGAGGCGTCGATGGTGGGCGCGATCGCGGACTGGTTCGCGGTCACCGCTCTCTTCCGGCATCCACTCGGGCTGCCCATCCCGCACACGGCGCTGATCCCGCGACGCAAGGACGACCTGGGCAGAGGCCTCGAGGAGTTCGTGGGGGAGAACTTCATGCACGAGGAGATCATCCGCGACCGGGTCGCCGCCGCGACGATCTCGCTGAGGGTGGGCCAGTGGCTGGCCGATCCCGCGCACGTACGCCTCGTCGTCGACGAGGCCTCGGAGGTGGCCGCCATCGGGCTCGCGAAGGTGCGCGACGACCAGGTCGAGGACCTCATCACCACCGCCCTGGTGCCGCGCTTCCGCGAGGAGCCGATCTCGCCGCTGCTCGGCGGGCTGCTCGGCGAGGTCGTGCGTGACGGCGTCCACCACGGGCTGGTCGACCTTGCGGTCGGTGAGCTGCTGCACTGGCTGACCGACAACGAGGAGACCTTCACCGACCTGCTTGCCGACCGGGCGCCCTGGTGGGCACCTCAGCGGCTCAACGAGGTGGTCACGTCCAGGGTGTACGTCGAGGCGCTGCGGTGGCTGGCCGACGTACGCGACGACCCCCGTCACCAGGCCCGGGACGCGCTCGACTCGATGCTCACCCGCCTGGCCGCCGACCTGCTCGACGACCCGGCGACGCAGGCGCGCGCGGAGGCGCTCAAGGAGCGGGTGCTCGACCACCCGGCGGTCGTCGAGACGGCGGTGTCGCTGTGGAACTCCCTGCGCCGCGGGCTGCTCGCCTCGCTGAGCGACCCGTCCGGAGCGGTCCGGGAGCGGTTGCGGACCGAGCTCACCGGGTTCGGCGCAAGGCTGCGCGAGGATGCCGCGTTGCGCGAACGGCTCGATGGGCTGGCGGCCGACGTCGCCGTCTTCGCGGTCGACCGCTACGGGGCCGAGTTCACCACCGTCATCACGCACACGATCGAGCGCTGGGACGGCAAGGAGGCGGCCGGCCGCATCGAGCTGCACGTCGGCCGCGACCTCCAGTTCATCCGGATCAACGGCACCATCGTCGGCGGACTCGTCGGCCTGCTCATCCACACGATCTCGGTGCTGATCCGCTGACGCCTGGTCTTGGAGGGAGGTGGCGGCTGGGCGTCAGCTGACGCCGACGAGGTCGCAGACGAAGATCAGCGTCTCGCCGGGCTTGATGACGCCGCCGGCGCCGCGGTCGCCGTACCCGAGGTGTGGCGGGATGACCAGCTGGCGCCGACCGCCGACCTTCATGCCCTGGACGCCGTCGTCCCAGCCCTTGATCACCTGGCCGACGCCGAGGCGGAAGGCGAGGGGCGCGCCGCGGTTGTACGACGCGTCGAACTCCTCGCCCGACGACAGGGCGACGCCGACGTAGTGCACCTGCACGGTCTGACCGGCCTTGGCCTCCTCGCCGTCACCCTCGGTGAGGTCGGTGATGACGAGGTCCTCGGGCGGGGTGGGGTCGACGAAGTCGATCTCGGGCTTCTCCATGGCCGCCATCCTGCCAGGGGCGGCGGATGTGGAGCCCGCCCGGTCAGGTCTGGTGGACGTAGGAGTCGAGCTGGTCGCGCTCGAACTCCAGCTCTGCCATCCGGTTCTTGACGACGTCGCCGATGCTGATGACGCCGAGGAGGCGGCCGTCGGAGACGACCGGGACGTGACGGATGTGGTGCTCGGTCATCAGCGCCATCAGGTCCTCCAGCGGGCTCTCCGGCGCGCAGGTGCGGACGCTCTCGGTCATGATGGCGGACACCGGGCGGTCGAGGATGCCCGCGTCGGACCGGATGCCGCGGACCACGTCGCGCTCGGAGACGATGCCGGTGAGGGCGTCGTCGTCCACGACCACGAGTGCGCCAACGTTGTACTCGGCGAGAATCTCCAGCAGGTCGCGCACGCTGGCGTCGGAACCGATGGTGAGGATACCTTCGATCTGCTTGCGTTTGAGTACTTCGATGACCCGCATGGGCGCCTCCTGCGGTTGGGGATGCATCAAACCTAGCCCGTGGGCAAGGCGGGTCGCTAGGCCTAGCCGAGGGGCGGACCGGCGTCGTCGCCCGCGGTCGTACGCCGGGCCCGCAGGTCGCTGACGGTGCCCTGTCCACGGGCCGGAAAGTCGGGGTCGCGGGCTCCGGAGACGTCGCCGGAGGAGCCGAGGAAGGCGAGCGCGGCGTCGTGCAGGTGGGCGTTGGTGGCGAGCGCGTTGCCGCCGTACGGCCCGGCCTCACCGGCCAGCGAGGTGAACCTCCCACCCGCCTCGCGGACGACGATGTCGAGCGCGGCCATGTCATAGATCTGGAGCTCGGGCTCGGCGGCGATGTCGACGGCGCCTTCGGCGAGGAGCATGTAGGACCAGAAGTCGCTGTAGGCGCGGGTGCGCCAGCATCGGCGGCCGAGCGCGAGGAAGTCGTCGAGCCGGCCGCGGTCCTCCCATCCCCACAGCGAGGAGTAGGAGAGCGATGCGTCCTCCAGGCGCCGGACGTCGGACACCTGGCACTGCGTGGCCTTGAGCAAGGACCGGCCGGTCCACGCGCCGCCGTCCTTCGACGCCCACCAGCGCCTGCCGAGTGCCGGCGCGGACACCACGCCGAGCACGACCTCCTCGTCGACGACGAGGGCGATCAGGGTCGCCCAGACCGGGACACCGCGGACGAAGTTCTTGGTGCCGTCGATCGGGTCGATCACCCACTGCCGCTGGGAGTGGCCCGTCGAGCCGTGCTCCTCACCGAGCACCGCGTCGCGGGAGCGGGCGCGAGACAGCGTGCGGCGGAGCGCCTCCTCGACCGCCAGGTCGGCCTCTGTGACGGGCGTGAGGTCGGGCTTGCTCATCACGTGCAGGTCCAGAGCCTTGAACCGCGACTGGGTGAGCGAGTCCGCGTCGTCGGCCAGCAGATGCGCCAGCCGAAGGTCGTCGGTGAAGTCGGAGCCGGTCACGGGCACCGCCACAGGCTAGAGCATGGCTCTACGCTGGGTCGTCATGGAGATCGATGGCCTGCCGCTTCACCCGCTGATCGTCCATGCGGTGGTCGTGTTCGCACCCCTGTCGGCGCTGTTCGCCCTCGGGTACGTCGTGCCCCGCTGGCGGGGGGCGCTGCGCTGGCCGCTCATCCTCAGCGCGGTCGTCGCGACCGCGTCGGCGGTGGTCGCGGCGTACGCCGGCGAGCAGCTCATGAACGACCGCGGCCTGGATGCGCTGCCCGCCGTGCAGGACCATCAGGACCGCGGCGAGCTGCTGCGCAACGTCCTGCTCGGCTTCCTCGTCGTCACCGGGCTGGCGCTGTGGCGGCTGCCCGGTCACGATCAGCGGGAGCGGTCCGGGGGTGCGGTCCGTGCCGGCGTGACGGTGCTTCTCGCGGTCGGCGCGGTCGCGGTGCTCATCTGCGCCTTCCTCGCCGGCGACTCCGGGGCCCGGGCGGTCTGGGAGCTCTGAGGAGTCAGATCCTGGCCCAGGCGCCGACCAGGGTCGGGGGGACGACGATAGACCCGGCCGCAGCCATCTCGGCGGCGAGCCGCTCGCCGAGGGTGTCGATCCCGACCTCGGCCTCGTCGGCGACGCCGGACTGCACGATCAGCGGCAGCAGGGTGGCGACGATGCCGGCCAGCATGCGCGAACCGTCGGTCTCGCCCCGGACGGCGCGGGACATGCCCGCCACGGTCGGCGTCGTCAGGCCCGCCATCTGGAGGACGGCGTCGAGCCGCAGGCCGAGCGCTGGGTCCATGCCACCCCTGCGGAAGGCCTCGAGGAACCAGCCGCGCGCCATCTCGGCCAGCGGGGTGGACGGCTCGCTGCGGCAGGCGGGCATGTCGTACTCCATCGCTACGTACAGCCCGCCGGGCGAAAGGGAGGCCACGTGGTGGCCGACCACGGCCGGTTGGTCGGGGCAGTAGAGCAGGATCAGTCGTCCCACGACCGCGTCGAAGCGCGAGCCGTCCTGCCACGTGGCCACGTCGCCGACCTCGAACCTGACGTTGTCCAGGCCGCGCAGCCTGGCTCTGCTCTCGGCACGAGCCAGGACCGACGCGCCCTGGTCGATGCCGACGACCTCGCCGGTCGGCCCGACGATGCCTGCCGCGGCGAAGGCCACGTCGCCCAGCCCCGTGCCGAGGTCGAGCACCCGCGCGCCGGGCGACAGACCGGCCATCCGCAGGATCGCGTCCGTGGCGGGCGCGAGGACGGCCGCCTGGTGCTCGAGACGCGCCAGCTCGGCCTCCTGGTGCCCCAGCGTGTACTCCTCGTCGATGGTCGCCATGACCGTGCCTCCTACGCGGCCGCTCCTGGCGGCGCTTCCTCACTACACCGGCACCGGTTGCCGGTGAGTCGAGTCTCGGCGCTCGGGCCTCCCGGCGAATCGACCGCGCCCCTCAGATGCTGGTGCCGGCGCCTAAGTCCTGCCTTGGTCGCGGCCCGTCATCGCGCTACGCCGACGGCCTCCGGCGTGAGTACGCCGGTCGCGACTGCGCGGCGCTCAAGGACCCGGCGCCCGTGGACGATCGTGCGGCCGCATCGCGGACAGTGCCGGGTGTGGCAGATGTCGAGTGCCTGGCCGCACCCGCAGGTGGGGAACGGGTCCACGGTCGCCCGAACGGTTCGTCGGCTCGCGGTCGTGGCGGCCATGGTAGTGCTCCTTCGTGATGCCGCATCCGGTCCGCGGCGTGCCACCAGACTCCTGCGAGCCCGTCCCCGGCACATCGGGCGACCGCCTCACATCCCGGCCGATGCCCCTTAGCCGGTCGGACGCCTCAGCGGGCGGCGAGGACGCGCCGGTAGGAGGCGACCCGCTCCGCGTCGGTTGCGCCGGCGGCGACCGCCTGATCGAGGCCGCACTCTGGCTCGCCGTCGGCATGGGTGCAGCCGCGCGAGCAGTCGGCTGTGAGCTCCTCGAGGTCGGGGAAGGCGCGGATCAGCTCACGCGGCTCGACATGGGCCAGTCCGAACGACCGGATCCCCGGCGTGTCGATGATGAACCCCCCGAACGGCAGCGGCAGCATCAGCACCGACGTCGAGGTGTGCCGTCCACGGCCGGTGACGGCGTTGACGAGGCCCACGTTGCGGAAGGCCGTCGGCACGAGCGCGTTGACGAGGGTCGACTTGCCGACGCCGCTGTGACCGAGCAGCACGCTGGTGCGGCCGCGCAGTCGGTTGCGCAGGTCTGCCAGGTCGCCGCCGCGGCGGGTGACCACCCACGGGACGTCGAGCGCACGATAGGTAGAGACGAGCGCGTCCGGGGAGGCGAGGTCGGCCTTGGTGAGACAGAGCAGGGGCGTCATTCCCGCGTCGTACGCCGCGACGAGGGCGCGGTCGATGAGTCCGGTGCGGGGCTCGGGGTCGGCCAGCGCGGTCACGACGACGAGCTGGTCGGCGTTGGCGACGACGACCCGCTCGACCGGGTCGTCGTCGGCGGTGCGGCGCAGGACCGTGGTTCGTTCGTCGACCTCGACGATTCGGGCGAGGCTCCCGTCGGCGCCGGAGGTGTCGCCCACGACCCGCACCCGGTCGCCGACCACGACGCCCTTGCGGCCGAGCGGTCGGGACTTCATGGCGGTGACGGTCCGCCCGTCGAGGGCGGGATCGCCGATGGCCAGCGTGAAGCGGCCACGGTCGACCGTCACGACGACGGCGTCCTCCGCGTCGTCGTACGACGGCCGCTCCTTGGTGCGCGGTCGGGTGTGGCGCCGCGGGCGCTCGTAGTGCTCGTGGTCCTGATCGGTGTAGCGACCCGTCAAGGAGCCTCCACGAGACCGGCCCAGATGGGTGCGAAGTCGGTGAAGGTCTTGCTGGTGGTGGCGACGTTCTCGACGAGCACGCCGTCGACCGCGGCCCCCAGGATCACGCCGGCGTGGGCCATCCGGTGGTCCGCGTAGGTGTGGAAGACGCCGCCGTGCAGGCGGGCGGGGCGCAGCGACAGGCCGTCTGCGTGCTCGGCGACGTCGGCGCCGAGCGCGCCGAGCTCGGCCGCCAGGGCCGCGAGGCGGTCGGTCTCGTGGCCGCGGATGTGCGCGACGCCGCGCAGGTGGGACGGGCCGTCGGCGAGGGCGCAGAGCGCCGCGACGGCCGGCGTCAGCTCGCCGACGTCGTGGAGGTCGATGTCGATCCCGCTGAGCGCCTCGGGGCCCACGACCGTGAGCCCCTCGGTGTCGTAGGTGACCGTGCAGCCCATCAGGCTCAGGATGTCGCGGAGCGCGTCACCCGCCTGGGTGGTCGGGTCGGGCCAGTCGAGCACCGTCACGCGGCCCCCGGAGATCGCGGCGAGAGCGAGGAAGGGGGCCGCGTTGGACAGGTCGGGCTCGATCGTCTCGTCGACGGCGGCGACGGGCCCCGGGGCCACGCGCCAGCGGTTGGGCTCGGCGTCGTCCACCTCGACACCGCGCCGCCGGAGCATGCTCACCGTCATGTCGATGTGCGGCCGCGACGGCACGGGCTTGCCGTCGTGGAGCACGTCGACGCCGCGCTCGTAGCGCGACCCCGAGAGGAGCAGCGCCGAGACGAACTGCGACGACTCCGAGGCATCGACGACCACCTGACCGCCGGCGACCGCCCCGGTGCCGTGGACGGTGAACGGCACGCCGTCGCCCTCGATCTCCACCCCGAGCCCGCGTAGCGCGGAGAGCACCGTGCCGATGGGGCGCTTGCGCAGGTGTGGATCGCCGTCGAAGCCGACCGAGCCCCGGACGAGGCCCGCCAAGGCGGGGACGAAGCGGAGCACCGTGCCGGCCAGCCCGCAGTCGAGCGCGAGCGTGCCCACCGGCGCACCCCGGAGAGGCCGGACGTGCCAGTCGCCGTCGCGTTCGTCGATCTCCGCGCCCAGCGCGCTCAGGGCGGAGAGCATCAGGTCGGTGTCGCGCGAGCGGAGCGGCCTGCGGACGACGCTCGGGCCGTCGGCGAGTGCGGCCAGCAGCACCGCGCGGTTGGTCAGCGACTTGCTGCCCGGCAGGGTGAGGGTGAGGTCGACGGGGCGACGGACGCGAGGTGCCGGCCAGGGGTCTTCGAGAGCCCTGGCGCCGGGAGTCGCGATGGTGGTCACGACTCCCACCCTCTCAGGCGGTCGTCGACACCGGTCCGCGTCATTCGTCCGTGGGACGGGCGGGGAGTGACCCGCCGAGGAGGATCGTCACTGTTGACCTGTTGTTGCCCGGGGGGTCGCCGGCCTCGGTCGGTGGAAGGTAGGCGCTGAGGATCGCAGTGTCGATCCCGGGCAGCGGCCAGATGATGAGCTCGGTCTCCGTGTAATCCGCCGGCACATTGCACTCGCCATTCAGCAGGCCGCTCTGCTGGCAGCGATTGGAGTCAAGCCTGAGTACGCCGACCAGGTCGAGATCGATCCGACGCGCTGACGTTGTGTCAGAAGTGAGGATGGTGCGCCACGATCCATTGCCGTTCCTGACCGGTGGCGAGAGACCCACCGACTCGTCGACCCCTGGTGTGGGCGTGGGTGTGGGCGTTGGCGTGGGGGTGGGCGGCGGCGACGGCGGCCCGGTGGGTGGCGGCGGTGGCGGGTTCACGGTCGGGGTGGCCGTGGGCGTCCTGGTCGGCGTCCTCGTCGGGGTGCTGGTCGGTGTCTTGGTCGGGCTCTTCGTGGGTGTGCTGGTCGGTGTCTTGGTCGGGCTCTTCGTGGGTGTGCTGGTCGGTGACTTGGTCGGTGACTTCGTGGGGCCGCTGGTCGGGGTCCTGGTGGGGGTGCTGGTCGGCGTGCGCGAGGGGCTCGACGTACGCGTCGGCTGCTCGGTGGGCGTCGGCGACGGGCCCGACGGGGGCGACGTCGGGGCAGGCGTGCTGGCGGGTGGCGGCGCTGCGGTCGGGGTGCGGCGGGACTCGGGCCCGTTGCTCCGCTTCGACTTGGGCCTGCCCTTCTTGCCGCTCTTCTGGTGGTTGCCCTTCGTCGAGTCGGACCTCGCCGTGGAGGGCGAGGAGTCGGCGGGGTCGACCTTCGCCACCTGCGACGGCTCCGCGACCGCGTCGATGCCCTTCGGGTCGTCGCCCATCCCGTTGGCGACCGCCACCGAGACCGCCACGGCGGCCACGACGGCGCCCACGCCGGCCGTCGCGCCGGCCGCCGGGTTGTTGCGCACCAGACCCGCGATCCAGTCCTTCGCGCCGGTGAGCAGGACGAGCACACCGCCGGTCTTGCCGGCCGCGGCCAGGTAGCCGGCGGCGAGCGGGCCGAGGACCAGCGGGCCGAGCAGCGCGCCGAGATGGCTGTTGACCTCGGTCAGCTCCAGGTAGATCGCCGTGCAGGTGCGGCAGTCGGAGAGGTGCTCCTCGACCTTGCGGGCGTCGCGACGAGAGATGCTCTGCCGCACGTACGCGCCGAGCCGCTGGTGGGTGTACTCGCAGTCCTCCTGCTCGATGTCCTGCGCGTGCATCGTCAGGAAGGCCTGCCTCAGGCCCTCGCGGGCGCGGTAGGCGAGCGCGGCGACGGAGTTCGCGCTCATCCCGAGCATCGGCGCGACGTCGCCGGGCTTCTCGCCCTCGACCTCGGTGTGCCACAGCACCATCTGCCAGCGCTCGGGGAGCGAGGCGAACGCCTTCGCGGCCGCGACGTTCTCGAACGCCTCGATCGCGGTGTCCTTGAAGGGCACGCCGGAGTCGAGGCCAGCGATGTCGTCGGTCGGCTGCACGCGCGAGGTCGACCGGTGCCGGTCGATGTTGACGCGGCGTACGGCGGTGAGCAGGTAGGCGCGGAAGGCGAGGTCGGGTCCGCTCCCTCGCTGGAGCGCCGCCAGCACCCGCTCGAAGGAGTCGGCCACCAGGTCGTCGGCGTCGGCCGGCGGCACGAGCGTCAGCGCGAGCCGGCGCGCGGCGGCGGAGTGCCGCTCGAAGAGCGTGCCGTATGCCTCGAGGTCGCCTCCTCGGACCGCGGTAATGAGCTCCGCGTCGGAGAGGGCCTCGTGGCTGGATGGGGTGATGCTCACAGGATTACAACGCACCTGGTCAGGGAGTGTGACGTCACATCGTAGGCCGGTTCTCCGCCCGGTGCGAAGAAAGACCCCGGAACCGCGTCATGAGGTCCTCCGATCACCGTTCTTGCTAGTGAACGACGAGTCACCAGGGAGGAAGCTATGGGGATCTTCACCAGGAGACGCCCCATGGTTGATCCCGGAGCGTCACAGGTGGAACTGAAGGACGCGGTGCGGGCGCGACTCCCGGACCGGTTCGAGCCGCTTGGCGAGGTTCTTGCTTCGGGATCCGGCTCGTCGCCCACCTGCGCCGTCCTCGGCCGAGAGCTCGCCAGCGACGGAGCATCGCTCGCGGAGACCCTCGACGCCCTCCGGACGACCTGCCTCGAGGTACGAGGCAGCGAGCCGACGTACGACGAGGTCCTCGCGCTCGGCTGCGCCTGGAGCGACGCCACGCTCGGCTATCTCCACCAGCTCTCCTGCGAGGACCCGATGACCGGGTTGGCCAGCCTTGCCCACCTGCGCTCCCGGCTCTCCGAGATCTATCGGGGAGCGGTCTTCGCTGGCGAGATCGTGGGCCGCACCCACGCCCTCGTGGTCGCCGAGGTCGCCGCCAACGGACCCGCGGGAGCCGGTCGAAGGCCCGAGCGCGCCGACGTGCTGAGCCGGGCTCTGCTCGTGACAAAGCTGGGGGCCAGCACCAGGTCCGTCTTCGCCGGCAACGAGACGATCGGACGCCTCGGGTCGACCCGGATCGCCGTCCTCGCCGCCCGCGACGCGCGCCTCGGGAAGCGCGTAGCGCTCCTGCGGCGGATGCTGCTCACCCTTGCGGCCGGTCGCGCCGCACGGGTCTGGATCGAGGGCCTGCCGTCCACCGACGAGGCGGCGGCGGCGCTGCTCGACGAGCTCGCCCGACCCTGACGTACGTCCCGAGTTGCCACGGGGCGGGACGTCCGTCAGGGTCGGGGAGGAACCTCCGCCGTAGGCTGACCTCCATGTGCGGACGCTATGCCTCCAGCCGCCGGCCCGAGGACCTCATCGAGGAGTTCGAGGTCGTCGACAACCGGGTCGTGACGCCGCTCGAGCCCGACTTCAACGTCGCGCCGACCAAGGAGGTGTACGCCGTCGTCGAGCGGCCGCCGCGCACCGACGACCACCAGCCGCCGGCCGAGCCGGAGCGACAGCTGCGCGTGCTCCGCTGGGGCCTCGTCCCGTCATGGGCGAAGGACCCGGGCATCGGCAGCCGGATGATCAACGCGCGCATGGAGACGGTCGCCGACAAGCCGGCCTACAAGCGGGCGTTCGCGAAGCGGCGGTGCCTGCTGCCCGCCGACGGCTACTTCGAGTGGTACCCCACCGATGAGAAGACAAAGGCGGGCAAGCCGGTGAAGCAGCCGTTCTTCATCACGCCGAAGGACGGCGGGCTCCTCGCGATGGCCGGCCTCTACGAGATCTGGCGCGACCCGACACGGGCCGACGACGATCCCGAGCGCTTCCGCTGGACCTGCACCGTCCTCACGACCCAGGCCGAGGACGCCGTCGGCCACATCCACGACCGGATGCCGCTGACGGTGCCGGCCGAGAGGTACGCCGAGTGGCTCGACCCCCGGGTCGACGACCGCGAGGGCCTGCTGGCGCTCCTGCAACCGGCGGCGCCAGGGCGGCTCGACGCGTTCCCGGTCTCCAAGGACGTCAACAACGTCCGCAACAACGGACCCGAGCTCATCGCGCCGCTGCCGCTCGACGAGACATGACGCCGGTCGTCGTCGAGACGCCGGTCGGCCCCGGCCACCTCTACCGGCACCCGGCCCGTAGGGCGTTCGCCCGGCTGCTGCTGAGCCACGGCGCCGGCAACGGCAGCGACACCGTCGACGTGCTGGCCATCGCCGAGTACCTTCCCCGGCACGGCGTCGGCGTGGCCCGCTTCGACCAGCCGTGGAAGGTGGCCGGACGCAAGGTCGCCACGCCGCCGGCCACCCTCGACGTCGGGCTGCGGGCGGCCGTCGCGGCGTACGACAGGAGCACACGCTCACGCTCGCCGCTGTTCGTCGGTGGACGATCGGCGGGCGCCCGCTCGGCGTGCCGGTGCGCCGCCGAGCTGGGCGCCGTCGGCGTGGTGGCGGTGTCCTTCCCGCTGCACCCACCGGGGCGGCCGGAGCGGTCGCGGCTCGTCGAGCTCGAGGGGGCAGGAGTGCCCGTGCTGGTCGTGCAGGGCGAGCGCGACCCGATGGGCCGGCCCGAGGAGTTCCCGGAGTCGGTGCGGTGCGAAGGCCCCGGCTCCCTCGACGCGCTGCACGTCGTACCGGCTGCCGACCACGGCCTCAAGATCCCCAGGTCCGCTCCGGTGCCCGCGGGGACGGCGTACCGGGTGATGGCCGAGCGAGTGCTCGCCTGGGTCGAGGAGGTGCTGGTGGGGAATCAAACCCGCGGGTGAGCGGTTTCCCACCACATGCACGCAATGCTCCTGCGGACCGGCGGGGCCGCCGACCTCGGCGCCGCGCCGACGGGCTCGGGATCCGGAGTGGAAGTAGTCTGGGGCGCGATGACCGACTCACTGCACGACGATTTCGCCGTCCCTGACGACGTGGATCCGGCGACCGAGACCCCTGAGCAGCGTGCGCTGCGCTTCGAGCGCGACGCGCTGCCCTTCCTCGACCAGCTGTACGGCGCGGCGATGCGGATGACCCGCAACCCCACCGACGCCGAGGACCTGGTGCAGGAGACGTTCGCGAAGGCGTTCGCGGCGTTCCACCAGTTCCGGCCCGGCACCAACCTCAAGGCCTGGCTCTACCGCATCCTCACCAACACCTTCATCAACACCTACCGCAAGAAGCAGCGTCAGCCGCAGCAGTCGCTGACCGGCGACTCCGGTGACATCGAGGACTGGCAGTTGGCGCGAGCCGAGGCGCACACCTCGACCGGCCTGAAGTCCGCGGAGATGGAGGCGCTCGAGCACCTGCCCGACAGCCAGGTCAAGGACGCGCTCCAGAAGCTTCCCGAGGAGTTCCGGCTGGCGGTCTACCTCGCCGACGTCGAGGGCTTCGCCTACAAGGAGATCGCCGAGATCATGGGTACGCCGATCGGCACGGTGATGTCCCGCCTGCACCGTGGCCGCCGCCAGCTGCGCGACCTGCTCGCCGACCACGTGCGCGACAACGACCTGCTCCGCATTCCCGAAGGGGCCGACTCATGACACCGTCGCTCCCCGGCGCCGGATCGCCGGGTCACCGCCACGACTCCTCCTCCGACGACTGCGTGGAGTTCGTCGACCGGATCGTCTACCTGGTCGACAACGAGCTCGACGACGCCGACGTGATCGCGGTCCGGGTGCATATCGAGGACTGTCGTCCCTGCCACGAGCGCTACGACGTGCAGCGCACGGTCAAGTCCGTCGTGGCCCGCTCGTGCAGCGAGCGGGCGCCGTCCGCTCTGCGCGCGAAGATCATGGTGTCGCTGCAGCAGGTCGAGATCGGGGCCGAGGGCGAGCCGGGCTCACCCGGTCTTCGCGGCTGAGCCTGCGGGCCTGGGTGACCAGGCCGTCGTACAGGGTCTGCACCTGCTGGTTGGGCTTGCGGTCGCGGCGGGTGAGCAGCATCAGCGTCACGACGGTGTCGTCGCCCGCGATGGGCCGGTAGGCGAGCACGCCCAGGCGCTCCAGCGGGTCGCCTCTGACGCTGAACTCCGGGAGGACGGTGACACCGAGGCCGTCGGCGACCATGACCTTCCCCATGTCGGCGCCGTCCGTGCTCGACGTCGTCGCCGGCATCCGGTCGCCGAGCAGCCGATGCACGAACCGGTGCATGAGGTAGCCCGCGCGCATCAGGATCAGGTGCGTCTCGCGGAGGTCGTCGAGAGTGACCCGGTCACGGGCCGCCAGCGGATGGTCGTGGGGGAGCACCACCACCGGTGGACCGGACAGCAGCTCCGTGCCGTCGAGGTCGGGTGGGCGGTCGTCGCCCGGGAGGGCGTTGACCAGGCCGAGGTCCCACGACCCCTCGGCCAGACGCTCGTGGATCTCGGCCTGCTGGGTGGTGATCACCTCGACACCCGTGTCGGGGTGCTCGGTCCGGAAGGCACGCACGGCGGGCGCGAGCAGGGTGGATGTCGCCGCGTTGACGGTGCCGACACGGATCACGCGTGGACGGCTCGCGGCTCCGGCCGCCGCCCGCAGCCGCTCGGCGGCGTCGAGCACGTCCTTCGCGTGCGGCAGCAGGTCACGCCCGGCCCGGCTGAGCCGGGCTCCCGACCGGTGGCGGTCGAGAAGGGTGGTGCCGAGCTCGCGCTCCAGGCGGCTGATGGCCTCACTCAACGCCGGCTGCGAGACATGCATCCGCTCGCTGGCACGCCGGAGGGAGCCGTCGAGCGCGACGGCGGTGAGGTAGCTGAGCTGCTCGAGTCGCACGGGTGCTCCGGGCTCCGTGGTGGTCGGTGTGACGGGCATCCCTGCCACAGGTGAGAGGGCCACCCTATCGGTGGATCGCCGGAACGAGGGGCCGAGGGGTCGGTGTCGCCTTGAGTTTTCACTTTAAGTCACTCAATCTTATTTACATTATGGCTGACTTGACCTTCCACTGGTTCCTGCCCACCAACGGCGGTGACGGTCGCGACGTCGTCGGCGGAGGTCACGGCGTCGAGGCCGACGCGGGCGGGCGACCGGCCTCGGTGCCCTACCTCGGACAGATCGCGCGCAGCGCCGAGCAGCTCGGCTTCGATGCTGCGCTCACCCCGACCGGCGCCTGGTGCGAGGACTCCTGGGTCACCACCGCGATGATCAGCAGCCTCACCGAGAGGCTGAGGTTTCTCGTCGCCTTCAGGCCGGGGCTGGTCTCACCCTTCCTTGCCGCGCAGATGGCGGGCAGCTTTCAGAACCTCTCCGGTGGCCGGCTGCTCCTCAATGTCGTGACCGGCGGTGAGAGTCGCGAGCAGCGGATGTTCGGCGACTTCCTCGAGAAGGACGAGCGCTACGCGCGCTGCGACGAGTTCCTGCACGTCGTACGGGCCCTGTGGCGCGGCGAGAGGGTGAGCTTCCGCGGCGAGCACGTCAGTGTCGAGGACGCCGTCCTCACCCAGGTCCCGGAGCCCGCTCCGATGATCTACTTCGGTGGCTCGTCCGCGGCCGCGGGCGTGGTCGCAGCGCGGCACGCCGACGTCTATCTCACCTGGGGAGAGCCGCCGGCCGCGGTCGCGGAGAAGGTCGAGTGGATCCGCAAGCTCGCGGCCGACGCCGACCGCGAGCGCGAGATCCGCTTCGGCATCAGGCTGCACACGATCGCCCGCGACACCTCGGCTGCGGCCTGGGCGGAGGCCGACCGCCTGCTCGCCGGCATCTCCGAGGAGCACATCGCGAGGGTGCAGGCGGGTCTCAAGCGGAGCGAGTCCGTCGGGCAGTCGCGGATGCTCGAGCTCAACAACGGCAGCAAGGACGGTCTGGAGATCCATCCCGGGCTGTGGGCGGGGGTCGGGCTGGTGCGCGGCGGGGCCGGCACCGCCATGGTCGGCAGTCACGCCGAGGTCGCCGACCTGATCGAGGAGTACGCCGCCGTCGGGATCGAGGAGTTCGTGCTCTCCGGCTACCCGCACCTGGAGGAGTCCTACTGGTTCGGCGAGGGCGTCCTGCCCGAGCTGGCCAAGCGCGGTCGCTGGCAGCACCCGGCTCCGGGTGGCGTGCATGGCTCCGTGCCGCTCGCCAGGCCAGGAGCCTCCCGATGACGCTCCTCCAGGATGCGCCTGCCCTGCCGACCAACCAGGACCTCGACCCGCGGGCGCTGCGCCGGGCGTTCGGGATCTTCCCGAGCGGCGTCGTCGCCGTCGCCGCCGAGGTCGACGGCCGGCTCATCGGGCTGGCCGCGAGCTCGTTCACCTCGGTGAGCCTCGACCCGCCGCTGGTGTCGGTGTCGGTGGCCAACACGTCCAAGACCTGGCCGGACCTGCGCCGGACCTCCCACCTCGGCGTGACCGTCCTCGCCGCCCACCATGGGGAGGTGTGCCGCCGGCTCGCCGGCCCGGTCGGCCACCGCTTCGACGGGCTGGGGATCAGCGCCACCGACGAGGGGGCGGTGACGCTCGACGACGGACTGGCCCGCTTCGACTGCACCATCTACCGCGAGGTCGAGGCCGGCGACCACACCGTCGTCCTGCTCCGCCTGCACGCCGTCGAGCAGGCGGACACCGCCCAGCCGCTCGTCTTCCACCGCAGCGGCTTCGGCCACCTCACCGACCCCTCCTGACCGCCGTCCTGGCAGAAGTGTCAGCGATTCGCCGGGTCGGGTCTCCGCCTGAGAAGATGAGCGGTGCCCTCCGGGGCCGTCGTACCAACGCACCTGAGGAGGCAACCATGGGCAAGACCGGCCGCAAGCGTCGCGCTCGCAAGAAGAAGGGCGCAAACCACGGCAAGCGCCCCAACGCCTGAGTCCCACACTCGGCTCGCTGCATCTCCGCTCACAGGCGGGCGAGGAAGCGCCCCGAGTCGACGACGACGCGGGTGATCTCGCCGTTGCCGACGAGCTTGCCGGGCTCGGGATCGGCGGTGTCGGGCCGGGCGGTGACGTGGCGGGCGGTGACGGCGAAGCGGTGCAGGCGACCGTCGACGTACGTCGAGACGGCCGTGACCTCGACCTGCTGCCCGACCGGACTGGCGGCCAGGTGCTCCAGGCTGATCCTGGTGCCGACCGACGTCGCCCCCTCGGGCAGCGTCGGCTCGAGGGCGGCGCAGGTGACGGCCTCGCACCAGGCCAGCAGCCGCGGCGTACCGAGCACCGGCAGCGACCCGCTGCCGACCGCGGCCGCGGTGTCGTCGTCGCCGACCGTGAAGGACAGCGTGGCGGAGAACGCGTCGCTCATGAGAGCTCCTTGACGTAGGTGATCAGGTCGATGCCCGGCTTGGGCTGCCAGTCGCGCTCCGGCGCGCGACGGTAGCCGAGCCGTTCGTAGAGCCGGTGGGCGGAGGCCATCTCCGCCAGCGTCGACAGCACCATCCCCACCGCGCCGTGGGCGCGGGCGCGCGCCTCGCAGCGGCCGACCAGCGCGGCGCCGACGCCGCGGCCCCGCGCCGCCGGGTCGACCGCGAGCATCCGGAACTCGCCCTCCTCAGGGCCCATCGCGATCTCGCTCCACGGCGAGCCGGGCGGGCACGAGGTCACGCAGCCGAGCACCCGTCCGCCCTCGACGGCGACCCACACCTCCGCCTCCCGGTCGCGTCGTGCCGCGTCGCGCAGCTCGGCGATGTAGAAGTCGCTGCTGCCGACGGTGAACGGCGCGTACGCCGCCACGCACACATCGCCGGCCGCGACCAGGTCGTCAGGGCCGGCGCGCCGGACGTCCACTCGTCTCAAGGCCTCAGATCCCGAAGGTGCTGCGCGGGTAGGCGGCGTCGACGTCCGTGACGACGTTGACCAGGTAGGGCACGCCGGAGGCGTAGGCACGGTCGAGCGCCGGCCCGATCTCGCGCGGGTCGGCGACCCTCTCGCCGGCGCCTCCGAGTGCGCGCACCACGCCGTCGTACGACGTCGCCGGAGAGAGGTCGGCGGCGACGTCGTAGCCGTAGAGCATCTGCATCGGGCCCTTCTCGAGCCCCCACGCCGAGTTGTTGCCCATCACCATGACGACCGGAAGGTCGTGCCGCACCAGCGTGTCGACGTCCATCAGCGAGAAGCCGGCGGCACCGTCGCCGAGCAGCAGGGTGACCTGCGCCGACGGCCGCGCGATGCGCGCGGCGATGGCGGCGCCGAGCCCGGCGCCGAGGCAGCCGTAGGGGCCGGGGTCGAGCCAGCCGCCGGGTCGCTTGGGCTCCACGAACTTGCCCGCGAAGGAGACGAAGTCGCCGCCGTCGCCGATCACCACCGCGTCGTCGGCCAGCCGCGGCACCAGCTCGCCGTAGATCCGCGCGGGGTGGATCGGGTCGGCCTCGGCGCCCAACAGCGTGGCGTCGCGCTCGGTCGCGGACCTGACGGCGTCTTGCAGCGTGCGGGTCCAGGTCGACCAGTCGGGTCTGCGGGGGAGTCGCTCGACCGCAGCCAGCAGCGTGTCGAGTGCGACGCTCAGGTCGCCGGCGGCGGACCCGGCGAGCTCGGCGTGGGCCGAGATCTGCCCGGTGGAGTCGGCGAGGTGGACGACCAACGCCTGCAGCCGGCCATCGTTCCTGTCCGGGCCGCCGAAGACGCCGTACCCGAGCCGGAAGTCGAGCGGAGTGCCGACCACGAGCACAAGGTCACAGGTGTTGAACGCCTGCCCGCGCGCCTTGGTGACCAGCATCGGGTGACCACCGGGGATCACCCCTCGGCCCATGCCGTTGGTGATCGCGGGCAGGCCCAGGGTCTCGACGATGCGCAGCGCCGCGGCCTCCGCGCCGTCGGCCCAGACGTCGGTGCCGAGCACGACGACAGGCCGCTCGGCCCGGCCGAGCAGGCCGGCGATCGCGTCGATCGCGTCGGTGTCGGGCGCCGGCCGCTCGACGGCGTGGGCCGCCGGCATGGTCCCCGAGGCGGAGCCGAAGAACTCGTCCATGGGCACGTCGACGAAGGCCGGGCCACGGTGTGCGGAGCCGGCCTGCCGGAAGGCGTCGTCGAAGCCGCCGAGCACGTCGCCGGCGGTCGGGATGGTCGCGGCGTGCTTGGTCACCGACGAGACGATCGGCGGTTGGTCGAGCTCCTGGAGCGACCCGGTGCCCCAGCGGCTCTGTGGTGCGCGTCCGCCGACGACCACCATCGGCGAGCCGGAGAAGCTGGCCTGTGCGAGCGCGCTCACGGCGTTGGTGACGCCCGGTCCGGCGGTGAGGACGGCGAGTCCGGGGACCCTGGTCAGCTTGCCGGTGGCCTCGGCCGCGAACGCGGCGGTCTGCTCGTGGCGTACGTCGACCAGTCGCATCGGCGGCGCGGCCTTGACCGCGCCGTCGTACATCGGGAAGACGTGTGCCCCCGACAGCGTGAACATGGTCTCGACGCCGTAGGCACGCGCGACCGCGACCCCCAGCTCTCCGGAATGGCCGCTGATCGAGGCGTCCTCGGTGGTGCGGATCGGCTGCACGTCGGTCATGCGGGAAGGCTACTGACCCGTAGGACCGGAGGCCCGGCCGAAGAGGTCGGGCCGTGACTCGCGGAGCACGTCGACGATGAGCAGCATCAGGTCGGCACGGCACGCCGGCGGCTCGGGAGCGAGGGCGAGCTGGAGGTAGAGCGCCCTGAGGTAGGCGTCGGCGTTGCCCGTGCGGAGGTAGACGTCGCCGTCGAGGGTGGGCCGCCGGGTGCCACCGGCGATGCGGCGCAGCCAGGGCTCGACGACCGTCCACGGCACCAGCTCGCGCCGCAGCACGGTGAGGGTGGCGAGCGCGAGGCGGTCGGGCTCGCCGCTGCTCCACACCCGGTCGCCCGGCTCGAGCAGGCGGTCGGCGATCACGTCGAGGAGCACGGTGAGCTCGTGGCGGTGGAAGTGCGGCGATCGGCCGAGGGCGGCGACGGCGTCGGCGCCGTGCGCGACGGCGTGTGCCCAGCCCTTGCCCGGGACGTAGCCACGCAGGTCGCGTTCGCGGACGAACCAGCCGGCGATGCGGTCCCCCCACTCGAGCACCTTGTCGGGCGGGACCAGCGCCAGCTCGGTGTCGCGGTCGACGCACTCGGCGAGGATCAGCACGGAGAACGCGCGACGGAAGACGGAGTCGTCGCCGCGCCCACCCAGGCCGATGGTCAGGCCGCTTGCCATGCCGTCGCCGAGGCCGGCCAGCAGGTCGTCGTAGACGCCGCGTCCGATCCACGTGGACAGCGTCGTCAGCGCGGTGTGGTCGCGCAGATCCGGGTCGGCCGCCCCCAGCATCGTGGTGAGCTCGGCGGTCAGATCGCCGAGCCTGCGGTCGCCGGGGACCCGGTGGTCGGCCTCGGCGACCCGGCGCCAGTACCCGAGCTCCATGACTACCGATTGTGCCAGGGTCCTAGATTGGCCCGGTGCCGACACTCACCGAGCTCGTGCGCGCGCACACGGACCTCGATGCCGACGACCTCACCTGGCTGCAGCTGCTGATCGCCGACTGGCAGATCATCGCCGACCTGGCCTTCGCGGACCTGGTGCTGTGGTTGCCCGACCGGGAGGATCGCGGCTTCTGGGCCGGAGCCCAGATGCGCCCGACGACCGGTCCCACGTCGTACGTCGACGACGTGGTCGGCACCTTCGTGCCGAAGGGCCGTCGCGCCCGTCTCGACGCGGCGTACTCGCGCGGTCTGCTGCTGCGTGACGGCGACCCGGAGTGGCGCGACGAGGTGCCGGTGCGGGTGGAGGCCATCCCGGTACGGCGGGCCGACCGGGTGATCGGCGTCGTCGCTCGCAACACGAACCTGATGGGCGTGCGGACCCCGAGCCGGCTCGAGCTTGCCTATCTGCGATCGGCCGAGGACCTCACCCGGATGATCGCCGAGGGCAGCTTCCCGGTGTCCGGCCAGCGAAGCGACCACGCCGACTCCGCGCGCGTCGGCGACGGGTTCCTGCGGCTGGACGCGCGGGGAAGGGTCGACTACGCCAGCCCGAACGCGCTCTCGGTCTTTCGACGGCTCGGTCACGGCGGCGATCTGGAGGGTCACCGGCTGGCCGCGGTCGCGCGGGCCCTGCTGCCGGCCGCGAGCCGCCCGGACGAGGAGACCCTCTCGGCGGTGCTGAGTGGGCGCGGAAACCGCGACACGGAGCTCGGCGGCGACGAGGTCGTGCTCGTCGTGCGATCGATCGCACTCCGGCTCGCCGGTGAGCACCTGGGTGCGGCGATCCTACTGCGCGACGTGACCGACCTGCGCCACCGAGACCGCGAGCTCGTCACCAAGGATGCGACGATCCGCGAGATCCACCATCGCGTCAAGAACAACCTGCAGACGGTCGCCGCGCTCCTGCGGCTCCAAGCGCGCCGAATCGACTCGGACGACGCCAAGTCGTCGCTCGAGGAGGCGGTGCGGCGGGTGGGCTCGATCGCCATCGTCCACGACATCTTGAGCCAGTCGGCCTCCGAGCAGGTCGACTTCGACGAGGTCGCGGACCGGCTGGGCGTCATGGTGACGGAGGTGTCGATGGCAGGCGATCGGGTGCGGGTCCGCCGTACCGGGTCCTTCGGCCGGCTGCCGTCGGCGATGGCGACGCCGCTGGCCATGGTGCTGACGGAGGTGCTGCAGAACGCCGTGGAGCACGGCTACCCGGTGGCCGGCGCGGGCGCGGGCGACCCGCCGCTGGGCGGCACCATCGTGGTGAGTGCCAGGTTCGCGGTCGGGCGACTGCACCTGGTGATCGAGGACGATGGCGTCGGAGTTCCGGAGGGCTTCGACCCGGCGACCTCGGGGAGCCTCGGCCTCTCGATCGTCACGACCCTCGTGGAGTCGGAGCTCGGAGGACAGCTCTCGATCACCCGCCGACCCGACGGCCCGGGCACCAGGGCCGTCATGGACCTGCCGTCGTGGTGAGACGGCCGTCAGACTCCCGCGCGCACCCGACTGCGGGCGTTTCGGCGCTTGAGCGCCCGGCGCTCGTCCTCGCTCAGGCCGCCCCAGACGCCATGGTCCTGCCCCGCCTCGAGGGCCCACTGCAGGCACTGCTCGCGCACCTCGCAGCGTCGGCACACCTGCTTGGCCTCCTCGATCTGGAGGATGGCCGGACCGGTGTTGCCGATGGGGAAGAACAGCTCCGGGTCCTCGTCGAGGCACGCAGAGCGGCTACGCCAATCCATGGCTGGGTCGTCCTTAATACTTGTTGAGGGGGCTGTCTCGCTGGCTCGTGAATCGCTTCACGAACGGGCCAACGGACAGCGTTGCAAGAGATCCTCCATCACACAACCCCCTGAGGTGGTGTGCCGGATCACCATGCGAACAACGCACGACCTCCGTCTAGTGTTCCCGGAGTGACAGCTCAGCACGGATCCGAGCGCCGATCCGCCCCGCCACCCCTGCTCGTCGCCTGCGTCGTCACGCTCCTCGAAGCGGCTGCGCTGGCCGGACTCGGCGCTCTGGAGATCGCGTCGCTCAGCTCGGCGCGGATGTCGATGGGCCTGTCCACGACCGTCTTCTTCCTCGGCTACGCCGCCGCTCTGGCGTGGTGCGCCTGGTCGCTCATCCGGCTCCGGTCCTGGGCACGTAGCCCCGTCGTGTTGGCCCAGCTGATCCAACTGGGGGTCGCCTGGAGCTTCCGTGGCGGGTCGACCACCTGGGTCGCGGCCGCGCTCGCCGTCGCCGGGTTCGTCGTCCTCGTCGGCGTGTTCAGCCCGCCATCGCTTGCCGCGGTGGCCGAGTCGGAGAGATGAGCCGACCTCACTCGTCGGCGTCGAGGGACGTGCGGAGCGACTCGAGAGTCCGGCTCAGCAGCCGGGAGACGTGCATCTGGGACACGCCGATCTCCTCGGCGATCTGCGACTGCGTCATGTTCTTGAAGAACCGGAGCAGCAGGATCCTCTTCTCGCGCTCGCCGAGCTGGTCGAGGAGCGGCTTGACCGACTCGCGGACCTCGACCTGCTCGAGGCCCAGGTCCGGCGCCCCCATCGAGAGCAGCATGGGCGCGGCGTCGTCGCCGTCGCCCGCGTCGAGCGAGAGGGTCGCGTAGGCGTTGCTCGACTCCATGCCCTCGATGACCTCCTCGACGGTGCACCCGATCCGCTCGGCGAGCTCTCGTGGCGTCGGGGAGCGGCCGAGCGACTGAGTCAGGTCCGCGCCCGCCGAGGTGATCTGCATCCGCAGCTCCTGGAACCTCCGCGGCACCCGGATCGCCCAGCCCTTGTCGCGGAAGTAGCGCTTGATCTCACCGATGATCGTCGGGGTCGCGTACGTCGAGAACTCGACACCGCGATCGACGTCGAAGCGGTCGATGGACTTGATCAGCCCGATCGTGCCGACCTGCACCAGATCCTCGAGCGGCTCCCCCCGGTTGCGGAACCGGCGCGCGCAGTGCTCCACGAGCGGCAGGTGCAGATGCACCAGGTCGTCGCGGGCCCGGCCGCGGACCGAGTCGCTGGCCTGGTCGTCCTGGAGGTCGGCGAAGAGCGCGGCACTGCGCCGCCGGGTCTCCTCCGTCGACCGCCGGGCGCCGTCGCCCACATCCTCGAGACTGTCCTGGGTCATCGGGACGCGTCAGGCCGGGGACTCGGAGAGCGAGGCCGTCATGGCGAGGGTGACCGTCACGGTCCCGTCGACGAGTGCGGCATCGGCCTCGTCGGCCAGGGTCGAGAGCACCTGCCAGGCGAACGAGTCGTAGTCGGGGCCGTCGGCGCCCTCGGCCGCCGGCACCGACGCGGCCACCTCGATGCGACCCGGGTCGAGTCGGAAGGTGCAGGTCAGGTCGGCGTCCTCGGCCGCCTCGGGGAGCAGCATCGCGATCGCCTCGCCGACGGCGATCCGGAGGTCCTCGATCTCGTCGATGGTGAAGTCCAGCCGGGCCGCGAGGCCCGCGGTCGTCGTACGGAGCACGGAGACGAACGCGCCGTCGGCCGGCAGCCTGACCTCCACCTCGGTACGACGCCGCTGCGCCGCCGCCTGCTCGCTCATCCCCGGTCCTCTCCTGGTAGTGCCTGAACAGTACAAAAGCCGGGTCCCCGTCGGGGTACCCGGCTTTCGTGGTTGCGGAGACCGTGCGGTTCCCGCAGCTCGGCTCAGGCCTTCTTGGTCTCCTTGTAGGCCCCGCTCAATGGCTGTGAATGGTCGTTGTTGGCAATGTGCCGCTGACCTGGGGAAACGCGTTGGTTGTCGCGATCCACCGATGGTCGCGGCTGGACATCTTGCGGACTCTCTGCGGACTGTCGGTCCGCGTTCCACCCCTTCATCACCCAACCCCCCCTCAACAGGAGGCACGAAGAACCATGACCACCACAAACCACCACTCCCACGCCGACGCGACCGCCTGTCCCGCCTGGTGTACCGGCATCCACGACGGCGACTTCCACGACAGCTACCTCATCGACCGGTGGGACGTCGAGCAGGTCGAGAACTGCTCGACCGGCGCCGGCGAGGCAAAGGTCTACGTCAACGCGTTCGCTGGCGAGGACGGCGTCGTCTACCCGACGACCGTGGTCGTCCAGGGCCGCTTGGCCGAGAGCCAGGACTGCGCCGAGATCACTCCCGCCGACGCGGTCCGCCTCGCGCGGGCGCTACTCGCGGCGGTCCAGACGGCCACCGGGTGCCCTCACCGCCACCCCTGGTGCGTCAAGGCTGTCGATGCCGAGAACGACCACGGCGATTCCTGCGCGAGCCGGATCCACGACCTCGCAGGCTCGACCGGCCCGGATGTTCTCAAGGAGGGCGGTGTGTACGCCGAAGGTTGGGGCGCCTGGCTCCACTGGAGCGAACACCACGGGCTGCTGGTGCAGTTCGACGGAGGCGACCAGGACGAGCTCGCGCTGGCGGTCCCGCGTGGCACCATGCCCGCTCTGCGGCCGATCGACGTCGCGGTGGTCCTGGCGGCCACGGCGACGCCTGAAGCCCGGGAGGCGCTCGTGGGGCTGCTGCTCGAGGCGGATCCGGAGATCCCCGTGAAGTAGGCCCACGTACGAAACGAACCGCCCCCGGCATTACGTAGTGCCGGGGCGGTTCGGTGCGTTCAAGCCAAGTCGGAGGCGGTCCGGTTGCCGGCGTTACGGCGACGGTCCGCGTTGCGCTTACACCGCCGACACTCCCACATCCCGTCAGGCCGCAGCTTGCCGTGCTCGGCCCGAGCGTGGCCGACGCGGCAGGTGTCGCCGGTCTTCTTCGACGCCACCGGTGTCTCGTCACCGAACCACACGGCCTTGATCTTCTCCCGGGCGCTGTAGACCCGGTACATGAACCCGTGGTACT
Source organism: uncultured Actinomycetota bacterium (assembly GCA_963767345.1). Taxonomy (GTDB): domain Bacteria; phylum Actinomycetota; class Actinomycetes; order Propionibacteriales; family Nocardioidaceae; genus Nocardioides. Next base: position 550,387 of record CAVYDO010000001.1, on the reverse strand, counting down.
TCAAGCCGAGCGCGGCGGCCGCGTCGCCCGCAGCGTTGTCGTACGCCGCCAGGGTGGCGATCGCTTCGTACTGGTCGCCCGTGAGAACGCCGAGGGAGTCTCGGAGAGCGACAGCCTCACAGATCCGGTCGCTGAATCCGTCAGAGCGCTCGTACTTGACCGGGAGCCAATACCGGTTGAACTTCGGTGCGTTGCCGTCGCCGTCGGCGCCCCACCCGTAATGGTGCCGGGCGTCGGTGATGTCCTGGTCGAGTGCCGCCCACGCCGTGCGCAGAAGGTCGTAGAACGAGGGTGGTTCCTCGCAGGTGTAGAGCTCGACGACGATGGCGTGCCAGGCACTGGCTTCGCGGTCTTCGCGGTCGAGTGACGCGCTCCGGGTGTGCTTGCTGACGGCCACTCGAGCGCACCGGTCGATGTCGGCCATGGTGTAGCCGTGGACGAGGGTGGCGATCTCGGCGACGGTGGCGGTCATCTGGTGTCCCCTTTCAGATCGCGAACGAGGAAATCGACGGAATACCAGGCCCCGGCGCCGCCGAGCGCGGGGGCTTCAGGCCTGACGTCACCGTTGGGCCAGATGATGAGCCAGGCGAAGTCGGGGAACGCGGAGCATGGCACGGCGATGGAGCGAAATTGGGCGGAGGGCCTGCAATCAGGCGGGAGTACGAACAGGGTCTGCCCGGCCGTGCCGTCATTGACACGGCCCCGGCCGTGGACCACGTCGCCGATGCGGCGGTAGCCGACCGTGTTCATGACGGTCCACCCCGACAGCAGGGTCGGGGTGATCCAGCCGCCGGGGTCTGGGGACTGCACAGGCGGCGTGACCTGCGGTGACGCGACCGACCCGATAGGGGCGAACCCCGCCGTCACAAGCCACCCGGTAGGGGTGATGCGATGCTCCACCCGCTCCACCCGCGACAACTCATCAATGCCCTTCGCTGCGTACCGCAACCGCACCAGGTCGCCCAGATCCAGGAACGCGCCAGCCGGGGTGAGGTCGTCGTCCTCACGGACCGGGACCAGTACCTCCGACACCCGCACCTGCGGGACAGCGTTCGCGGCCAGCACCTCATCGGCGAACGCCTCGAACGTCGGCACAGTCTCCGTGAGTCCGTGGACCGTGAACTCCTTCGAGTTGCGGCCCCACTCCTCAATCGACGGCTCGTCAACGAACGGCCCGTAGAACACCTCCTCGGACTGCCCGGTGGTGGGGTTGTAGCGGACGTACTTGACGCGCACATCGTTGATGCAGTGAGTGGAGTCGAACGACGGGACGATGTTCGAGTACACGTCCTCGGCAAGATCCACGATGGGCCGCGACATGGTCACACTGACCCGGTCGACCTCGATCACAGCACCCGGCGCCGCAACCCCCGACGTCATGAACCCCCGGACGACGACCGTGGGAGTCGTGCTGCCCGTGTAGAGGCCCGTGAAGGACACCTTCTGCCACGAACCCGGGGTGACCGGCCGGACCTCCTCCCGGCCCGTCGTCCCGATCTGCACCGCGTCCAGCACGGTGGTACGGACCCACGCGGTGATCGTGACGTACCGCGGGCCAGTGATGGCAACCCCCGCCGTGGTCTCGATCCCCATCGCGGCCCCTGCCGAGAGGCTGTGGGCGACGCGGCACACGAACGAGCCGTCCGGCGCCCCGGCCACCGAGGGGCGGGTCATGGTCCCGACGTTGTTCGTCCAGCCCGTCGTGTTGGTTTCGAACGAGGGATTCGTGACCAGATTCGTGCCGTCCTCTGGCAGCGTCCAAGCCTGCAACACGCCCCACCGGTCTATCCATGCGCGGCCGTGGACGGTGTCGCGGGTAACGGCCACCTGATCGACCGCGGTCGCGTTCTCGTTGACAGAGACGACGGTGGCGGACGCGATCTGGTTACCGGAGCCGTCGCAGTTCCACGGCACCCCGGCGCCCTCCAGCAGCCATGGGAGGGCCGCCACACTGCCGACACCCTGAGGGCGGGACACTCCCGCGAGGGCCTGCACGGCGTCGACAGCGGACAGGGTGATCTTGGCGTTCTTCGGGTCACCAGGCTTCACCAGTTCACGGCGCACGTCGTACTCGACTTCCGCCGCCGTAGCCTTCCCCAGAAAGATCGGCTCGAACTCACCACTCTCGGTGTTCAGTGCGGTGACACGGACACGGCGACCGGGCCGGATCAGGTCCGCGGTCGCCGGGTCAATCGTCGCGTCACGGATCGTCACATCCAGCAACCCGACCGACAGTTCGTCGCGGGTGATCGTGACCGACGTCGATGGGCCGGTGACGTCGGCGTACAGCCCGGCAACCGCCAACCCGAGGGTGTAGGTACCCTCCGTGGACGTCGAGTTGTGGGCGGTACCGGTCCACGTGTAGCCCTTCGAGTCGGGCACGTCGGGGGTTGCGCCGTCGAAGTAGGCGCCCACGGTCCCGGCCTGCTCGACCATCACGCCGTCGACCCACAGGCCGCCCATGCCGGAGGTCTTGGTGATGAGCGGGCGGGACGATGACACGTGAGCCACGAACGTGCACGAGAACCGGGTCCATGCGCTCGTCGTGGCGGTGAACGGTGTCGCGGGGGACGCGGTGTAATGCTCACCGATGGTGCCGGTGATCGTTGACGATTCGCCACGCAGCCAACAGGACAGCGTGTACGTCTGCCCCGCCACCAGTGCCGGGGTCGTGCCCCACGCGGAAGCAGACGCGACCAGATGGCCCGACCCGACGTGCCCGCCAGCGAGGGACCGGGACAGGGTCCCCGAGGGCACGCCGGTCGTCGGGTTGACGTTGGTCCAGCCCGTCGTGTTGGTCTCGAACGAGGGATTCGTGACCAGGTTGGTTCGGACGGTCGCAGGGACCACGGCTACGGCGACCTCGCGGACCGCGAGCCTGCCCCCGGCCGTCGCGTAGGGGTTGACGCCGGAACGGATCTCCAGCACCAGCCGCGCCGACGACACCCCAACCGGGGCAACCGCGGGACCAGCCGTGTGCCACGCCGGGGCCGACACGCCAGCGAACCCCTTCCACGCCGTCGAACCGACCAGCGCGCCAGCAGAGTCCAGCCAGTCGAACCGCGCCCGATAGTCGCCGGTCTGGACGTACGTCGCCCGCCACCGTCCGAGGACCGCCTGACCAGCAGCGACGGTGAACGCCTCGCTGTAGAACGGGTTACCGCCCACTGCCGCGGCCGTGATGTACACCAACCCCCGCGCGGCTTCGGCGGCTTCGGTGTATCCGGTGGTCTCAGCAGTGAGCACCGAGCCCACTACCGGGGTGACCCACCCCCAGGCGCCCAACTCGCCTGAGGGGTTGACGATCAGGTTCACCAGCTCGCCGGGCTCGGGGTCGCGCTGAACCTCCACCCTCATCACGTCGGTGATGACCTTGCCGGCGAACCGGTACGCCGACGTCACGACGTGGACCGTCCGCCGGCCGCCTGGAAAGCCGCCACATTCAGGGTGATCTCGCGACCCTGCTGCACCCGCGACAACTGTTCAGCAGTCAGTGTGACCGCCACATCGGCACGCATCTGCGGACCCCGCAGCCCGTCCCACACTGCTGTCGCGTCCAGCCGCGGCGCGCCGAACCCCGTTGTCAGGTCCTTCGCGAGGATCGCGCCGAACCGGCCGACCTTCGCGTCATCGAACCCGACACCGATCGCGCCAGCGATGTCACGGGACGCGAGGAGTCGGAACACCCTCGACGGGGACTTGATCCCCAGCTCCTCCTTGACAGCCTTCACGAGCCGCCGGGCGACCTTCCGGCCAGCCTCAGACAGCCGGTCCCCGTCGACCAGTCCGGCCACGAGCCCGCCCGCGATCGCGCCGCCCGCCTGCTGTGCCTTCGTGAATCCGGCGTCGTTGATCGCAGCTTGCAGCTGTGTGGTCAGCTCGTCGGCCCGCGTCTGCAAGGCCCCAAGGTCGATGATCAGACCCTCTACGACACCCTGAGCGGCACGCTCCCCGGCGCCATAGAACTTCTCCCGCATACGGGCGGCCAGCTCCTCCCCGCGGGCCGTCATCTGCGCCTTGAGCGCATTGACCTGGTCGATGACAGCCTTGCCGCCCTGCGCGAGCGCCCGAGCGGTATCGAGGCCAGCCTCCGGGCCGGCGGCGAGCAGCTCCCGCATCGCCTCGTCGCCGAGACCCTGCCCGGCCAGCGAGTCGATCAGCCGCGCGAACTCCTCCGCTTCGGCAGCCTTCTTCGCCAAATCCTCCAGCAGGGTCGCACCAGACAGCGACCGGGAGCCGTCCTCCATCTCCCGCACCCCCAGGCCGATGACCGAGCCGGCCGACTTGAAGGACCCGGCGATCGCGTCCTTGAAGTTGTCGGCCTCCTGCGTGATCGCCTGGAGCCGGTCGCGCGCCTCTTCCAGTTTCGCGTTGACGACGTCCTGCTGACGTGCGTTCTCCACGAGCTCCGACGTGATACGGGCGATGTTGGCGCGCGCGTTCTTCGCATACTCGGCGTACCGCCGATTAGAGGCGTTGATCTTCTTCTGTTCGTTCTTCTCCCGCTGGTTCGCGAGGTTCTCGGACTTGCGCTGCTCCCGCTTCTCGAGCTTCTCCAGCGCCTTGTCTTCGGCCTTGCCTTCGAGGCGCTTCTTCGCCCGCTTGGCCTTGCGGTCGAACTTCGCCTCAAGGGCGGTCGCCTTGCGGTCGAACCCGGCGGCGATGTTGTCGGCGGCCGTGGTGGCGAGGCCCTCGAAGTGCTCGGTGATGCGCTGGTTCAGGGTCTCGACGTCGGCCAGGACACCCGACTCCAGTTGCCCGATCTCCCGGTCGGCCTGGGTGTCGATCCTGGCGAACAGTGCAGCGGCGAGCTTCCGTCCGAGCTGCGAGGCCCCACCCTTGTCGGGCATCGCGTCGCCCGTACCCGTGATCACGCCGTTCTCGACCCTCGTGCCCCGCTTAGTGATGAGGGTCGTCGTGATGGTGACGTTCTTGTTGGACGGAATGTCGCGGACCGCCGCGCCGATACCGCGGACATCGTCGGCTGCGCCACGCGCCTTCGACGCCAGTTCCCCGATCCACTTCGGTGCACCAGGTACCGACGCGAGGGTCTCCAGCACGTTCGCGATGCCGTCGAGCAACGCGGCGAACCCTGCCGTGGCGAACCGGATCGTCGGCGCGATCCCCTTGTTCCACAACCAGATCGCGGCATCCGAGGCGATCCGGAAGTTCCGCGAAACCTGCTTGATCGCGGACACCAGAATGGGGAACGCGACCCGGCCGCCCTCCTTGACCAGCGGCCACAGAGCCGAGAACGCCCGCTTCCCGTCGTCCACTGCGGCCTTGATGTCCCGCATGGCGCCGCCGAGCCCATCGGAGTCCCCGGCGGACTTCCGGAACGCGTCACCGACCTGGGAGGCGACCCGGGACACGAACCGGAACGCCGGGCCGAGGTTGTTGGAGAGGAACCCGACTGCCTTGGACACGATCGGGAGGAACGCGTTCCCGATCTTGGCCTTGATGTTGTCGAACTGCGCCCCGAGAACCTGCTGCTTGTGGGCGAGGGTGTCGGACTCCCGCCCGAACGCACCCGCCGAATCCGCCGACTGCTTCAAGATCAGGTTCGTGGTCGCCTGCTGGCGCGCGGCGGTCTGCTGCGCCACGGAGAGCTTCCCGAACTCGCTGGTGCTCTTGACGTTGGCGACCCGCATGGCCTCGGTGTTGACCGTGGACTGCTTGAGGGAGACGCCGTATCGCTCCAGAGTGTCGAACTCGCCCTTGAACGCCGACCCGAGCGCCTCCACTGCCTCCGACGTAGTCCCCCCGAAGGTGGCGGCAAGGTCGGAGCCGATGCCGATCATCTTCTGTGTCTTGCCGGCGAGCTGATCGGTTTCGACGCCCTGGTTCTTCAGCAGCGCGCCAAGGAGATTGGCGTTCTGCCGATACACGTTCGCCGACAGCCCGTACTTCTTCGCGGCCTTGTCGCTCGTCCGGATGACGGTGTCGGCGAACTTGCCGAACACCGTCTCGGTGGCACCGACCGACTGCTGGGCATCGGACGCGGCAGACACGCACGACGCGCCGAACTTGACGGCGGCAGCGCCGGCCAGGGCGAGTCCGGCGACGGCCGCGAGGGCGCCGCCCTTGGCGATGGAGCCGAGCTTCCCGAGCGAGCCCTTGGCCGTCGAGGCGGTGGAGTTGAACTCCCGCTTGGCCTGGGAGCCGTTCGCGAGGATCGCGATCTTGACGGGTCCGGCCACGGGGTTTCATCTCCTCTCAAGGATGGTCAGGAAGGCGTCTCGTTCGAGGCGGGTCAGTTCGTAGTAGGTGGCCGGTGCCTGGCGGGTGGACAGGCACCAGGCCGCCATCTCCTCGGCCGCTAGACGGTGGGCTCGTCGTCTTTTCCCGCCGCGGTGACGGGCTCGTCGGCGAACGGCTCCTCGTCGCTGGTCTCGAAGCGGTCTTGCACCTGGCGCAGCGATAGCGCCATGACGGCCTTCTTGGCGGCGGTGTCGTCGGGCTTGCCGCCGGTGGAGACGTGGCGGCGGCGCTCGGCGGCGTAGAGCAGGCCGCGGAGGAAATCGGAGCCCTCCAGGTCCATCGGCATCGCGCCGAAGGCCTTCTTGACGGCCAGCTCCTCGTAGCCCGAGAGGCTGTAGAGGAGGTCTTGCGGGTCGTAGGTCTCGTGCTCGGTCGTCTCGGTCACTTCATGCCCTTCTTGGCGATCTGGCGGTTGATCTCGGTTTCGAGGAGCTGCAGGGTGCGGGGCTGCAGCTCGGCGTCGGCGCGCTGCATGAACAGCGCGGGCGCGATGTTGCGGCGGGGCCACCCGTAGTTGATGGGGCCGGCGTACCGGACCGAGGCGCGGCCGGCGATGACGACGGCCTTTCCCTTGGCGCGGTTGCCGCGGACGTCGCCGGCCAGCCGCCCGGAGCGCCGGGGTGCGTACCGGGCGGCCAGTTCGGCGCCCTCGGCCGCCACGCGGGACATGGCGTCCTTGAGGTCGTCGACCTCCAGCCCGAGCGCCTGCAGGCCACGGAGCACCGCGGGGAGCCCCGTGACCCGTACGCCAGTGCCGCCGGCCATGGGTCAGGCGGTGACGCGGGTGGGCTTGGCCAGGAACGGCCACTCGACCTCGACGGTGAACACTGCGGTGTTCGAGGCGTTGGCCTCTCCGCCGAGGAGGTCGCCGTCGGGCTCCTTGATGGTCACGGTGCCCTCGAAGTGCGGCTCGCCGACGGTGGCGACGGCGTTTCCGTAGGGCATCACGGTCACGGGGACGTCGGTGCCGGAGCTCGCCCAGATCTCGTTCCACAGCGACGTCGCGGCGGCGTCCTGGGTCAGCGTGATCGCGAGCCGGTAGTCCCGGGCGCCACCGGCGGCGGCGTCCGCGAAGGACGTGAAGTCCGACTCGGACTCCCCGGAGACGATCCGGACGTTCGAGACCTGGGCGGTGTGCTCGGTGCCGTCGACCTCAAGCTTGAGCTTGCGTGTTCCGATGCGGGCCATGGGTTGTTACTCCTCTTCTCGGGTGGCCTGGATCTCCAGCGCGGGCACCTGGACGGTGTCGAACTGGAGGGTGATGGGGCGGACCATGCGGACGGTGACCTCGTCGGCGAGCGCTGCCCGGAGCGCCGGGAGCTTGTCGTCGATGAACTCCTCGGCGTCGGCGAGGCCGGTCGGGAGGTTGATGAGGATCTGCCAGGTGCAGACTCCGCCGAACGGGTTGGGGTAGGCGATCTGGTCGAGCCGCACGTACCCGGCGCCTTGCTTCCTGGTCTGCCGGTAGTACGGCGACACGTCGACGCCGGCCACGGTGGTCGCGGCCGACGCGATCGCCTGACGGACCGCGGTGCTCACCCGACGACCCGCTTCCGGTACGGGCCCTCGAGGCGGCGGACCTCGGCGTCGGTGCCGCCCACCCGAGTGATCGCGACCGCGGCCTCGGCCGCCGAGGCCTGCACCCCGAGGGGGAGGTTGCGCAGCTCGAGGTTGTGCACCACGCGCCGCAGCAGCGCCTCGGCGAGGTCGTCGGGCCACGTGGCGTCATCGGCGGGCACACGGCACACCGACCGCTGGGCGGCCTTCTCCGCGGCGAACGCGGCCTCGACCCACGGCGTCTCGCCCAGCCAGGGCGAGCCGTCGCCGAGGTAGTCCTCGACGTCGCCGATCGTGGGGGCGGGCATCATGCCTTCTCGACCAGCGGCTCGACCACGATCGTGCGGCCGTCGACCCTGTGCTCGCCGACGTGACGGAAGGTGTACTCCCGGACGGCCGAGACGACACCGCCGTCCGGGAGTACGACGAACCCGAAGCCGTCGAGCGGCGCGACGTCGCCGACCTTCGCCGTGGGGGTCTTCGGGGGCTTCTTGGTGCTCATGGATCAGGCCGTCGCGTCGTAGGTGATCTTGCGGAGGCCGGTGATGTCGTAGAGCGCGCCGGCCCAGTAGGCGAAGCAGCCGAGGTCCCAGCCCTGGACGGTCTCGCCGAGCTTGTCGAGCCGGGTCAGACCGCTGTTCCACACGTGGACGGCGGTGGGGTCGGCGACCAGGGACCGCTGGTTGACACCGGTGGCGCCGAGCGACGCGGCGGGGTACATGCCGTAGCCGCCGATGTCGAGGTAGGCCCACTTCGATGCCGACTGGCCGGTGGCGTTCTGCGGGTTGATGATCGGGTACAGCTTCTCGGCGTTGGTGTCGCTGCGGGTCGCGGCCGCCAGTGCCTTGTACAGGTCGACGTGGCCGAAGGTCCGCACGAACCGGAACCCGTCGGGGATGAACTGCAGCCCGACCAGACCGGCCTCCACGGCGGAGCCAGCGTCCCGACCGTTCGCGCCGGCCGCGATCGCGGCGCCGAACTCGGCGATACCGGCCGCGCCGGCGTTGATGAGCGCGGCGGTCTTGGTCTCCAGGGCGATCTTGAAGGACCGGTCGAACTCGGCCCAGACCAGACCCGACACCATCGGGTTGCCGCCCTGGTCGGCGACCTCGCGGGTGATGTGCACCTTCCCCGACACCGGGGCCGGCGTGACGGTCGCACCGGCCGCGGTGACCAGGGTGTCGTCGGCGGGGTCGACGCCTTCGGCGTGGTCGCGCACCGACACCGTGGTGGCCGCCCGGTCCAGCTTCGACCAGAAGAACGGCGTCACGTTCGACAGGCCGCCCTTGTGGAAGAAGTCGTAGAGCGGCGACGGCGGGACGGGCGCCTGGCCGAGGAACATGTCGGGCCGGTAGTGCGGCGGGTTGACCTCGTTGACGTCGCCGGTGGCCACGAACTGCGGGCCGAGGCGCTCGGCGGTGAACGTCTTGAGCCGCTCGAACGCGGCGGCGTCGCCGTCCTTCGCGGCGGCGAGGAGGTCGGTGGCGAAGTCGTGCCCGGACGGGGCGCCCTCACTGCCGGCGAACCGGTAGATCGGCTCCTCGGTGACCTGGAACTGCGCGCCGCCGGGGCCGACCGGGATCTTGATTTTCTCGAGCTCGGCGAGCTTCTCGGTGAGCGTCTGGACCTGCGCCATCAGCGCGTCGCCGTCCGCCTTGGCGAACGAGACCGGGGTCTCGTTCTGCTCGTTGTCCTCACCCATGCTGGGCTCCTTCTGGTTGGGCGCGGCAGACGCCGCGACGCTGGTGATGTGCGCGCCCGTGAAGGCGGGCTTGGGGACGACGGCACCGCCGGTGACGGTGGCGGCCTTGGCGTGCTGCACGCCGTCCTTGCCGATGTCGAAGTCCCCGCCGACCTCGGCGGAGAAGGCCTTGAGCACCCGGGCCTCGGCGAGCGCGAGGACCCGGTCGCCCTCTGGGGTGCGGGCGATCTTGAACTTGGCCATCACGCCGGCGTCGGTGAGCGTCAGCTCGGACGCGACGCCGACCTGCATGTAGAGCGACGTGCGGTCGTGGCCGTAGTTCAAGACCGCGTCGGAGGGGTCGTCGGGAAGGGTGACGGTGCCCTCGGCGAAGCGGTACCGGGCGGACTTGCCGGTGGCGGGGTCGAGCGCCGGGCCCGAGGTCTCGTTGAACGGCAGCAGGACCCCGGTGAGGGTGCGCTCCTCGGTGTCGACGGCGAACTCGACACTGGCGAACGTGATGAGGTCAGACATCGGCGGTCTCGGTCTCCTTCTCGGCGGGAGCGGGCAGCGCGGGCGCCGGCTGGCCCAGCGGCTCCAGGCCGCGCTTGGCACGGGCCTCGTCGGGCGTCAGCACGCCGGAGCGGATCAGCACCTCGTCGGACTGCGCCGCGGACAGGTCGTCGAGCCGCAGGTACGAGCTGGTGTCGAACGCGACGGTGTAGCCGCGCGGCGTCACGTCGCCCATCGACAGCCGCCCCTCGATCGCGGTCATGTACGGCCCCAACACGCTCTCGACGTGGGTCCGGCGACGGTCCTGCATGTTCGCGTACGTGCGGCTCGTCGTGCTGACCGACAGCTCCTCGGCGTCGATCCCGGTCAACCGCGCCACCTCGGTGATCGCGAACTCCCGAGCCTCCACCATCTGCAGCTGCTCGGGATTCCAGCCGTTGGCGTTGTACTTGAGCGCCGCCGGCACGTACGCCGTCGACCGCCGCCGACGCGCGGCGGCCCAGGCATCGAGGAGCTCCTCGATCTCGGTGTCGTCGGCCGGATCCATGCCGTCGGCCGGCGTGAAGAAATCCAGCGGCGGCAGGCCGTCCATGTGGTTGAGCGCCGCCCGCTCCAGCGCCACGCACGCGCGGATCGCCGGCGAGCAGTCCAGCAGCCCGCCGTTGGGGGAGTCGATGCGGATCAGACCCGCCTTCTCGGGCCACACATTCGCGGCGCCGTCGGCGTAGTAGACGTAGTCCGGCTGAACCGTCACGGTCTCCGCGTCGAGCCGGCGGACCTCGATCACCCGGCCGTGCCACCCCAGGTTGAGGTGCTGCAGCCACGCCCGCTCGAACAGCAGCATGTCCTCGACCACTCGCGTCCACGTCACCGACGACGCGATCCCCGGCTCGGGCTGCTGAAACAGGTTCGGCGTGAACGTGGTGGCCGGCCGCCCGTCCGGGTCGAGCACATGCAGCCGGAACTGCCCAATCGCCCCACAGATCAAATCCCTGGCCCGCTTCACCGCAGGCACCCGCAGCGCCTCCGCCCGGGTGATCCGGCCGCGCGCGTAGATCACGTCGTCGAGCGTCGGGGTCCCGTACAGCACACCCGAGTCGACGTCGACGGCGAACTGAGGCCCCGACTCAATGGGCTCCAGGGCAGCCGTCATCAAGGGATCTGGCCGCCCACTGAGCAGGTTCTTGAGAAACCCCACGCAGACAGGGTGACCCGAGAAAGTTCGAACCCGAACCAATCCGGACCCGATTGACAGAACGGGTCAACACCCTTGACGCCAGGCGTCAACTCGCGGCCGACGGCAGCAGGATCCGCGGCCGACCCAGCGACGGCCGACGAGCAGCGGCAACCGCCCACGCCGCGGCCTTCACTGCATCCGCCCGGCCCGTCGACCGCAGCCGCAGCCCATCGACGCTCGGCGACGTACGCAGCTCGAGGACCTGCCCGGTCAGATGCTGACCGCCGTCGTGCCGCAGCAGCCCCTCACCCAGCATCCGCGCCAGATCCGCGACCGCGGCCCGCGTCGGCGACGAGGTCGCCGTCACCCGCACCCCAGCCCACGCCGGATCCCCAGCCAGCGACGACCCGACCAGCACGGCACCCGCCCGGCGACCCCAGCCCTTCACCGCAGCCGCAGCCGCAGCCACGTCGGGGAAGTCCGCCACCGACACCACCACCACGTCGCCGACCGCCCACGCCCGCGCCACGCTGATGCCCTCACCCGGCCAGCCCTCGACCGCGACCACAGCCGGCGCGTCCGGCACCGCGGCGACAAGCCGGCCCCAATCGGCGCTGGAGACCAGCGGGTTGCCAACCGTGCGGCGCTCCTTGAGGTCCCACACGTTGAGGAACTGGCAGCAGAACCCACGCATCGGGTCCGGGTCGTCGAGCTCCGGGTCCTCCTCACCCGCCAGCGCCTTGGCGTACATCGATGCCACGAACTCGCGCCGCTCCTCGTCCCAGTACGGCGACGCCTTCCGCCAGGTCTCCGGGGCGCCCGGGTCGTCAGTGGGCAGCGCACCCCACCACAACACCAGCACCTTCGGGTCGACGCCGGCCAGCCCGGCCGCCAGCGCGGTCCGCATCGTCGACTTGGCCTTCCGGTGCGACGTCGACGTCTTCACCAGCTGCGGCGACTGCCGACCCATCAGCGACGGCTCGAGCCCCTCGGACACCGTGGCCGGCTCCACGTCCCAGCCCTCGTCAACCAGGGCGAGCGTGGTGTCCCAGCCGTACGTCGAGGTCTGCGCCCGCACCAGCCACACCGAGTCATCGATGAGCCGCTTGACCTCCTCCTTGCCGTTGCCCTCGGTCACCGCTCGCGGGCCCCACTGCGCCCGCGCCCACCGCCACGCCTCCTTCTGCGCCTTCCTGCAGACCGCGAGGTCGGACCCGGTGTGCACGATCTCCTGCCGCTCCCCGAACAGCTCGCCACCGTGCTCCATCCGCCACAGCGCCAACCCCCGCAGGCCCACTGACTTGCCCGCGCGCCGCGGCGCCGTCTCCGTCACGTCGCGCTTCAGCAGCCGACCCTCGGCGTCGTGCTGCAGCTTCAGCGCGAAGCCAAGCCTCTGCCACCAGCGCAGCCGCTTGCCCTCCACCTCCTCGACCCACGGGACCGCCTGCTCGGCATACGTCCCCACCGCGGCCGGGTGCAGCGGGCTCACCACCAGCGGAGGGGAGCTGTTCTCGTCGACCTCGAGCCACGGCAGGAGCCACCCTGGCGCCGCTCGGACGAACTCGGGCCACGACATGCCCTCCGGGATCACGAACGGCTCAGGCTGGCCGCCGGAGGGAGAGAACGGGAGGAGCGGGGGCTGCCCGGGGGGTGTTGTGCGGGAAAAATCGAGGGTGTTGGGGTCGATGCCGGCGGTGCGGAGTGCGTCGACGGCGGCCTTCTCCTGGACGGCGAGTTGCGCGCTGGACCGTGAGCAGGGGTCGCACTCGATCTGCCAATTTCTGGGCTGGTGGGTGAGTTCGGGGTAGGCGGCGCGGCTGCGGATGTGGCCGACGACCCAGCGGTCTCGTTGGGTGACGGTACGGCCGCACCGTCCGCAGGGTGTGGGCAGGGTGCGGGCCATGTACGTGCGGGCTTGCTCGACGACGCGGCCGGACCACGGCTTGGTCACTGGGTGGTGGTCCTCTCGCGGTGGGTGGCGGGACAGGGCTCGTGCTCGCAGCCGATGGTGACGAGGCAGCGTGCTGAGCTGGTGGGTGCGAGCCAGCCGACGGTGACGGCGGTGGCGATGGCGCGGCTGATGGTGCTCGGGGTGGTGGGTCCGAGGGCGGTGGTGAGTTCGCTGGTGGTGAGGCGGGCGTGGCCGTGGTCGTCGGCGTGGGCTTCGGCGTACGCCGCGATGCGGAGCCAGAGCGGTAGCCGGGCGTCGACCGCCCGGTCATGCCAGCGGGTGGTGCGCTCTGCTACCACGCCTTCTCGTCCTCGGCGGTGGGTTGCCAGCGGTCGGCGTCGAGGATCAGCTCGAGGGTGGTGGTGATCTTCTTCGCCCAGTGGTTGGCGAAGTCGTCGGGCACGGTGGCGTACAGCGTGGGAGTGCTGTCGCTGCCGCCATCCGGCGTAGTGGTGTCGAGCGCGCCGACGCTGCACTTGCCGCAGTGGGCTGGGGGCGTGTGGAGCGGTTCCCGCCACGGGTTGATGTTGAGGGCGAGTGCGAGTCTGCCGAGCACGCCGGCTGACCATCGGTGGGCGGCTACGGCCTCTTCCCAGGTGATTTCGAGTCCCTCGGTAGAGCCGGTGCTGATGGTGATCTCGACGTGCGTGGGGTCGAGCGGGTCGTCGTCGGTGGTCACGGTGAACTGCCAGGGGCTGGTCATGTCGCTGTCGCCTTCGCGTCGATGACGGTGACTGTGGGCTCGACGCCCCAGTCCCAGGGGGTGGTCTTGTTCTGGGGCGGGTCGGCCGCGGGCCGCGTAGCCCTAGCGGAGCGGCCGGAGGCCGATGTCCCGCCCTCTCCTTCCCTCCCTAGGGGTCGGGACGGGTCGGGACGGGACGGGGAGGCGTCACGTACTGCGTCACGTGACGGTGTACGTGACGTGTCGCGTGATGGCGTACGTGACTTGGCGGGACAGGTCTTCGTGCACATCGAGTGGTCGCCGAGCTGGTGGCGCCTCTGTCGCTCGCGCCACTGGCGGGTGCGCTCAGCGCTGGCCTCACGACGCTCCTTCACGGCGTCGGCTGGCTCCTGCTGCCATCGGGTCCAGTCGACCTCGATCTGTCCGTTGCCGACGTCGGCGCACAGGTCGAGCTTCACCAGCTCGTCGACGAGGTCGGGCCAGTCCTCGGCGTCGGTCATCCGGGCGACGAGTCCGCGGCGGAAGCGGCCGTTGTTGCCGTGGCGGTTGCAGTAGACGAGGACCTCGACGAAAAGGAGGCGGGCGGACCTGCTCGCGGTGAGGAGGTCAGGGTGGTCGGCAAAGTCGTCTGAGAGTCGAGTCCAGGTCACTGCTCGCCGCCACGGGAGCGCCATGCCTGGTCGATCTCGGCGTACGCGTCGTCGCGTTCTGCCCACATCTCGAGGGCCTGGTCGAACTCGGCGAGCTGGGTGGGCGGGGGCAGGGTCTCGTGGACGCGGATGTGCATGGCGATGCCCATGGCGAGGTCCTGGGCGTGGCGCTCGGCGGCCTTGGCCTGCCGTCTGGCGCGGTGCCGGACGTAGTTGGCGCGCCTCTCCTCGAGGGTCGGGTCGGCGGCGCTCATGCCGGCGTCCCGGCGGCCTCGTAGCGCTCCTCGATCCAGGCCATGACGTCCGTCTCGCGGTAGACGACGCGGCGGCCGAACTTCACGGACCGTGGGCCGGTGCCCTTGTGTCGCCAGTAGCGGAGGGTGGCGGGGGTCGCGCGTGTGAGCTCGGCGACCTCCTCAAGGGTTAGGAACTTTTCCATGACGCAGGTGCTCCATTTCGCAGTAGGTGGATGCCGATTCGAAACCTTACGCGTCAAGGACTGGCAAACGCAACCGATCGGCAGTACCCTCCTGCCATGTCGCAACACGACCAACCGGAACCAACGGATACGACGCTGTTCGCCGCACTGGTGGCCGCCGGCCTTGAGCGAAACGCCGAGATGCGCACCTACGGCGCCAGCAAGACCAGCGACGCCGAGCTCGTGTTCGTGGAGCGGATGAAGCGGGAGCGGAACCGCCGGCGGTGGAGTCAGAAGGCGCTCGCGGCGGTCGTCGAGGCGTACGGAGTCGAGATGCACCCGACCGCTGTGACGAAGCTCGAGCGGGTCGATCGCGACGACCGTCGGAACCTGCGGCTCAACGAGGCGCTCGCGATCGCGGCAGCGTTCGGCCTGACCGTCGACCGGATGCTCACCGACGACGACCTCGGCACCCAGCGGGCGGTCGACGAGGCGCAGAGGCGCGTCGAGGAACTCGAGGTACGTCGATTCGCTGCGGAGCAGGAGACCAGGAAGGTGGTCGACGAGCTGCACGCGGCACGAGAGGACTGGCAGGCGCTCCGCGAGCTGCTTGCAGCCGAGCAGGAAGGGGGCGACGGTGGCGAGCATCAAGAAGAGGCCTGACGGCCGTTGGCGGGCCCGCTACCGCGACGACGCCGGCCGCGAGCACGCCCGGCACTTCGGCCGGAAGGTCGACGGTCAGCGGTGGCTCGACGAGCAGACCGCTGGCATGGTCCGCGGCGACTGGGCCGACCCCGCTCGAGGCCGACGTACGGTGAAGACCTGGGCCGAGGACTGGGAGGCCGTTCAGGTCTCGTCCGAGGGCACCGCGCGCATCGTCGACAACGCGCTGAGGCTCCACGTCGTGCCCTACCTCGGGCACCGCAAGCTGGCCGAGGTCCGCCCGAGCCACGTCCAGGCGATGGTGAAGCACCTGGCCGAGAACAAGCGCCTGGCGCCCGGTTCGGTGCGCAACATCTACGACGTGACAGCCGCGCTGTTCGCGGCCGCGGTCGAGGACCGCGCGCTCGCGGTCTCGCCCTGCAAGAGGATCCGGCTGCCGCGCGGCACCGACGGCGAGGTCGACGTACCGACCGTCGAGGAGATCGAGCGCGTCCGTGCAGCGTTGGACGAGCGCTGGCGGCCCGTGGTGACGATCCTGGCGGGCTCGGGACTGCGGATCGGGGAGCTGCTTGGCCTGACGCCCGCTGACGTCTCCACGGTCTTCCGCACCGTCCGGGTCGAGCGGCAGCGTCTCCAGTCGGGCGAGATCTCCGAGCTGCCCAAGACGAAGTCCTCGCGGCGTACGGTCCCGATCGGCGACGTCGTCGTCGCGGCGCTCAAGGATCAGGTGGAGGAGCGGTCGACGCCCGAGGCGCTGTTCGCCGACGAGCTCGGCGACGCGCTGACCTACCGTCGCTGGAAGCGGCTCCTGGCGGACGCCGTAGCGACGGCTGGCGTCGACCTGACGAGCCACGGGCTGCGGCACTTCGCGGCGTCAGCGCTGATCTCGGGCGGGGCGAGCGTGAAGCAGGTGCAGATGTTCCTCGGGCACGCGTCGGCGACGATCACGCTGCGGACCTACGCGCACCTGTTCCCCGGCGACGAGGACCGGACCCGTGACGTGCTCGACGCCGCTCTCGGTCCGCTGGCCCTTGCGGACTCTGTGCGGACTGAGGCGGCGTCGAGTGAGTAAACGTGCAGGTCAGAGCCCTGTAGCGGCTCTCACGCCTTCTTGGTCTCCCAGAAGATCTCAGCGATCTGGTCGATCTTGGCGAGCAGCTCGTCGGCCACGGCCGGGTCGAGGGCACCCTTGGTGCCGGAGGCGCCGGCAAGCTTGGTGGCCTCGTTGACCAGCGTGTGGAGCTGGGGGTACTTCTCGAAGTGGGGAGGCTTGAAGTAGTCGGTCCACAGCACCCACAGGTGGTGCTTGACGAGCTCGGAGCGCTGCTCCTTGATCAGGATCGCGCGGGTGCGGAAGTCGGGGTCGTCGTTGTCGAGCGCCTTGGTGATGATCGCCTTGACCGACTCCGCCTCGATGCGTGCCTGCGCGGGGTCGTAGACACCGCAGGGTAGGTCGCAGTGGGCCGAGACCGTGATGGTGGGGGAGAACAGTGCGCGCATGGCGTCCTCTCGAAGGTTGTCGTTCAGGATTCGCTTGCGACACTACTCCGCGTGGAGCGGGAGGAGGAGAGGGGTCTCGTCCCCCTCGGATTCGCGATCGTGACGGGTGAGTCGATGCTGCCGACGCTCGCGCCCGGCGACCGGCTGTTGGTGCGCTTCGGTGCGCCGGTCCGGCCGGGGGCGGTGGTCGTGGCCCGATTCCCCGACGGCACGGTGGCGGTCAAGCGCGCGATCGAGCGCCGTACGGCGGCCTCGGGCCGACCGGGCTGGTGGCTGCTCAGTGACAACCCGGAGGCGGGCGTCGACTCCCGACACCGCGGCCCCGTTGACGAGGACCGGATCCAGGGGGTCGCGGTCGCCCGGGTGCTGCCTCGGCCGCGGTTGCTGCGCCGAACCCGCCGATGACTCGCCCGGCCGCCCGACCTGTCGGCGGCTGCTCCCGCTGTGGAAGGATCCTCGGCGTGGCACAGCGAGACAGCACCAGCGCGGTCGGGTCGCATCCCCACGCCGGCGACCCGGTCTTCGACCTCCACGTCGGCGGCAAGCTGGAGACGGTGTCGCGGGTAGCGCTCGAGTCGCGTGAGGATCTGTCCCTCGCCTACACGCCCGGAGTCGCCCGGGTCTGCGAGGCCATCGCCGCCGATCCGTCGCTCACCCAGCACTACACCTGGGTGCCCAACACCGTCGCCGTGGTCAGCGACGGCACGGCCGTCCTCGGACTCGGTGACATCGGACCGGCCGCGGCCATGCCGGTCATGGAGGGCAAGGCGGTGCTCTTCAAGCAGTTCGGCGGCGTCGACGCCGTGCCGATCTGCCTCGCCACCAACGATGTCGAGGAGATCATCGACACCGTCGTCCGGCTGGCGCCCAGCTTCGGGGGGATCAACCTGGAGGACATCTCCGCGCCGCGTTGCTTCGAGATCGAGGACCGGCTCAAGGAGCTGCTCGACATCCCCGTCTTCCACGACGACCAGCACGGTACGGCGGTCGTCGTGTTGGCCGCGTTGACCAACGCACTCCGGTTGACCGGGCGTGACCCGGGCACCACGCGGGTGGTGATCTCCGGTGCCGGCGCCGCCGGCGTAGCGGTCGCCAAGATCCTGCTGGGCGCAGGCATCCGCGACATCGCGGTGCTCGATCGGCAGGGAGTGCTCAACTCCGAGCGGCACGACCTCACCCCGGTCAAGCGGTCACTCGCCGAGCTCACTGCCGACAATTTCGGCCGCACCGGGTCGCTCGCCGACGCGATGCGCGGAGCGGATGTCTACATCGGCGTCTCCGGCGGCTCCGTCCCCGAGGATGTGGTGGCGTCGATGGCCCAGGAGTCGATCATCTTCGGCCTGGCCAACCCCACCCCCGAGGTACATCCCGACCTCGCCCACCGTTACGCCCGTGTGGTGGCGACCGGCCGCTCCGACTTCCCCAACCAGATCAACAACGTGCTCGCCTTCCCCGGCATCTTCCGCGGCGCCTTCGACGTCCACGCCTCGGCCATCACCGAGGGCATGAAGATCGCCGCCGCCACCGCGCTGGCCGACCTCGTCGGCGAGGACCTGGGGGAGGACCTCATCGTCCCCTCGCCGTTCGACCCCCGTGTCGGCCACGCCGTCGCCGCCGCCGTCGCCGCCGCCGCCCGCGCCGACGGCGTCGCCCGCAACTGAGGTCGGAGGGCTCCTCAAGCCAGCCAGCTCAGGTTGACCGTCCACGAGCTGCGCGACGGTTCGTACGTCGAGGTGGCAGACGTCGCGGGCGAGGAGTCGTGGACGGCCTCCCAGCCGTTCACCGTGACGGTGGCGCCCGCTGAGCTGATCGACTGACGCCGTCACGAGGCCCGGGCGGCGGTTGCCGCTGCGGCCACCGCCGCTGCCGGCGACAGATTGACCATCCCAGCCCGGGCAGGGCAACGGGGCAGGTGGCGCCGCAAGGCATCGGCGACGAGCCCTGACGGTCGCCCTCATGCTGGTCGGCGTGGCGGCTGCGATGCACGTCTACATCTTCGTGCTGGAGTCGCTGCGGTGGGAGCACCCGGCCACGCGCCGGGTGTTCGGTACGACTGCCGAGCAGGCCGCGGTCATGTCACAACTCGCCTTCAACCAGGGCTTCTACAACCTGTTCCTCGCGATCGGTGCCGGGGTCGGGGTGGCCCTCCATTCCGGGTACCCCGTCGTCGGCGAGACCCTGATCTGGTTCGGAGCGGGCAGCATGGTGGCCGCCGCCATCGTCCTGGTGCTGAGCAACCGCAGCTTGGCGCGGGCCGCGCTCATGCAGGGCACGCTGCCCGCGCTCGGGCTGCTGGCGCTGCTACTCCCTTGACCCGAGCCTCACCGGCACCCTCGCTAACGTGTCCTCCGTGTTCGCCGTGTACGCAGGATCCTTCGACGTGAGCGAGCCGCTCGGCGGCCTCGTGGTGGGGGAGCGCCCCGACCCGGTCGCCGAGGACGGCTGGGCGACCGTCACCGTCAAGGCGGCGAGCCTCAACCACCACGACCTCTGGTCGCTGCGCGGGGTCGGCCTCCGCGAGGAGGCTCTGCCGATGATCCTCGGCTGCGATGCCGCGGGCTACGACGAGGACGGCAACGAGGTCGTCGTCCACGCCGTGGTCAGCGACCAGGGGTGGTCCGGCGACGAGACCTTCGACCCGAGGCGGTCCCAGCTCAGCGAGCGCTACCAGGGCACGTTCGCCGAACGGGTCGTCGTACCGCGCCGCAACCTCATCCCCAAGCCCGCCTCCCTGAGCTTCGAGGAGGCCGCCTGCCTGCCGACGTCGTGGCTGACCGCCTACCGGATGCTGTTCGTCCGGGGCCAGGTGCGGCCCGGTGAGACCGTCCTCGTGCAGGGGGCAGGAGGCGGGGTGGCGACCGCGCTGATCGTTCTGGCGCGCGCCGCGGGTCTCCGCGTCCTGGTGGCAAGTCGCGACGGGACGAAGCGGGCCAGAGCGGTCGATCTCGGTGCCCACGAGGCCTACGAGTCCGACGCCCGGCTGCCGGGCAAGGTCGACGCCGTGATGGAGACCGTCGGCAAGGCGACGTGGTCCCACTCGATCAGGTCCCTGCGGCCCGGCGGCCGCATCGTCGTCTCCGGTACGACGTCCGGCCCGGACGTGTCCGACGCCGAGCTGACTCGCATCTTCTTCCTCCAGCTCAGCGTCATCGGCTCCACCATGGGCACCCGCGCCGAGCTGGCCGACCTCGTCACGATGCTCGACGCCACGGGCGTCCGACCGGTCATCGACCGGATCCTCCCGATGGAGGAGGCGCGCGAGGCCTTCGCGGCAATGGCGGAGGGTGATGTGTTCGGCAAGATCGTGCTCGTGCGATGAGCGCGGGCGCGGTGACCAGGCATCTCGTGACCGGAGCCGGGTCCGGCATCGGCGCGGCGCTCGCGACCCTCCTCGCCGAGCGCGGCGACGGCCTGGTGCTCGTGGCCCGCTCGGCGGCTCGCGCGGAGGAGATGGTCCAGCGCTTCCCGCGGGCGACCACAGTCATCGCCGACCTCGCGGCCCCCGGCACGCTGCACGGGCTCGGTCGAGAGGTCGAGGGCCCCGTGGACTCGCTGGTGCACTGTGCCGGCATCGTCGACCTGGCCCGGATCGCAGACCAACGGCTCGACGACTGGCAGCGCCAGCTCGACGTCAACCTGACCTCGCCCGCGATGCTCACCCGCGAGCTCCTGCCACACCTCCGGGCGAGCGCCGGCACGGTCGTCTTCGTCAACTCGACGTCGGGCCTCTCCGCCAGCGCCACCTGGGGGGCGTACGCCGCCTCAAAGTTCGGCCTCCGGGCCTTGGCCGAGTCGCTGCGCGCCGAGGAGGCGCCGTCCGGCGTACGCGTCACGACGGTCTTCCCGAGCCGCACCGACTCGCCGATGCAACGCCTGGTCCACGAGCAGGAGGGCAAGGAGTACGACGCCACGCGGTGGATCCGCCCGTCGACGGTCGCCGCCGTGATCCTGCACGCCCTCGACCTCCCGCGCGACGCGACGATCCCCGAGATCACGATCCGCCCGGGCGGCTAGTCCTCCGGGTCGTCGCCGCGGGCGAGCCAGGTGGCGAACCGCTCGATGGCGACCTCGAACTCCGGGTGGGTGTCGACGAACGCCTGGAGCTCGTCGCCGAGCCAGGCCAGGGTGACCTCCTCGTCACCCCGGCGCCGCTGCAGCTCCTCGATTCCTCGATCGGTGAAGTACACGCGGACACCGCCCGTCAGCCGGGAAGGGGCGCAAAGGCCTGCGCGAGCAGGCCCTTCTGCTCCTCTATGTGCCGCTTGAGGGTGCCGACCGACGGCGAGGAGGACGCGCTCCGGCTGATCGCCTCGAATACGGGGAACACCTTCGGCCACACGTACAGCGTGTAGTTGGGCAGTGCGCCCATGTTCTCCGGCTCGTCCTGCACCCACCGGACGTGCTTGAGGTTGGGGTACTTGGCGAGCTCGCCCTCGAGCTCCTCGAACGGGTGCGGGTAGAGCTGCTCGACGCGGGCGATGGCGAAGCGCTCCTTGTCCTCGCGCTTGTCCCGCTCAACCGACAGGTCCCAGGTGATTCGGCCCGAGCAGACCAGCAGGGTGTCGACCTTGGCCGGGTCGACGTCGGCCGACGGGTCACCCAGCACCGGCCGGAAGTCGCCGGAGGTGAAGTCGGAGGGCTGAGAGGCGGCCTCCTTGCGCTTGAGCATCGACTTCGGGGTGAAGACGATCAGCGGTCGGTGCTCCTCGCCGAGCGAGTGCCGCCGGAGCAGGTGGAAGTGCGACGCGGGCGAGGACGGCTGGGCGACGACGAACGCCTCGTCGGCGCACATCGTCATCCACCGCTCGATGCGGGCCGAGGAGTGGTCGGGGCCCTGGCCCTCGTAGCCGTGCGGCAGGAGCAGGACGACGCCGGACTGCTGCCGCCACTTGGTCTCTCCGGACGAGATGAACTCGTCGATCACCGTCTGGGCGCCGTTGACGAAGTCGCCGAACTGGGCCTCCCACAGGACGAGCGCGTTGGGCCGGGCGACCGAGTAGCCGTACTCGAAGCCGAGGGCGGCGTACTCGCTCAGCAGCGAGTCGTAGACGAAGAACTTCGCCTGGTCCTCGGTGAGGTTGGTCAGCGGTGTCCACTCGTCGGCGTTGACCCGGTCGATGATGGTGGCGAACCGCGACACGAAGGTGCCGCGTCGCGAGTCCTGCCCGGCCAGCCGCACCGGGCGGCCGTCCATCAGCAATGAGCCGAACGCCAGGATCTCGCCGGTGCCCCAGTCGATCGGGCCGTCGGTGATCGCGGCCGCCCGACGCAGGAGCTGCGGCATCACCTTCGGGTGGACGGTGAACCCCTCCGGCGGCGTGGTGTAGGCGTCGGAGATCCGCTTGAGCACCTCGCGTGAGACCGCGGTCCTGGCCTCGCCCGCCAGCTTGTTGGGATAGTCGGGAACCGTGGTCCACTCCGAGGGTTGGCTGCCGGCCTCGCGCACCTCGGTGAAGACCCGCTCGAGCTGGAGCTGGTAGTCCTTGAGGACCTGCTCGGCCTCCTCGAGGGTGATGTCGCCGCGACCGACCAGCGACTCTGTGTAGAGCTTGCGCACCGAGCGCTTCTGCTCGATGAGGTCGTACATCAGCGGCTGGGTGTACGACGGGTCGTCGCCCTCGTTGTGACCTCGCCGGCGGTAGCAGACCAGGTCGATGACCACGTCCTTGTTGAAGGCCTGGCGGTATTCGAAGGCGAGCCGGGCGACCCGGATGCAGGCCTCGGGGTCGTCGCCGTTGACGTGGAAGATCGGCGCCTGGACCATGCGCGCGACGTCGGTGCAGTAGAGCGAGGAGCGCGACGATCCCGGCGACGTGGTGAAGCCGACCTGGTTGTTGACGACGAGGTGGATCGTGCCGCCGGTGCGGTAGCCGCGGAGCTGGCTGAGGTTGAGGGTCTCAGCGACCACTCCCTGGCCGGCGAACGCGGCGTCGCCGTGGATCAGCAGCGGAAGCACGGGATACTCGGCGCCCCGATCGAGGACGTCCTGCTTGGCGCGGGCGATGCCCTCGAGGACGGGGTCGACCGCCTCGAGGTGTGACGGGTTCGCGGCGACCGACACCTTGATCCGGTCACCGAGGCCGGAGAGGAACTCGCCCTCCGCCCCCAGGTGGTACTTCACGTCGCCCGAGCCCTGCACCGTGCGTGGGTCGATATTGCCCTCGAACTCCCGGAAGATCTGGGAGTACTTCTTGCCGACGATATTCGCCAGCACGTTGAGCCGGCCACGGTGTGCCATGCCGATGGTGACCTCGTCGAGCCCTACCTCGGCGGCGGCCTCGCAGATCTCGTCGGTCACCGCGATGGTGGTCTCCGCGCCCTCGAGGCTGAACCGCTTCTGGCCGACGAACTTGGTCTGCAGGAAGGTCTCGAAGGCCTCGGCCTGGTTGAGCTTGAGCAGGATCCGCAGCTGCTCCTCGCGCGGGGACTTGTCGTAGGGCTTCTCGACCCTCTGCTGGATCCACCGGCGCTGCTCGGGGTCCATGATGTGCATGTACTCGATGCCGGTGGTGCGGCAGTAGGAGTCGCGGAGGATGCCGAGGATGTGCCGCAGCTTCATGAACGGGCGCCGCTCGCCACCGAAGGAGCCGGTCGCGAACTCGCGATCGAGGTCCCACAGCGTCAGTCCGTGCGTCTCGACCTCGAGGTCGGGGTGGCTGCGCTGCTTGTACTCGAGCGGGTCGGTGTCGGCCATCATGTGCCCGCGCACCCGGTAGGCGTGGATCAGCTCCAGGGTCCGCGCCTGCTTGCTGATGTCCTCGTCGTGGGTCGTCGCGATGTCCTGGGCCCAGCGGATCGGCTGGTAGGGGATGCGAAGGGCGTGGAAGATCTCGTCGTAGAAGCCGTCCTCGCCGAGCAGCAGGTGGTGGACGCGACGCAGGAACTCGCCGGACTGCGCTCCCTGGATGACCCGGTGGTCGTAGGTCGAGGTGAGGGTCATGATCCGGCTGATCGCGTTGCGGGCCAGCGTCTCCTCGGCCGCGCCCTGGAACTCGGGCGGGAAGTCCATCGAGCCGACGCCGATGATCGCGGCCTGGCCCGCCATCAGCCGGGGGACTGAGTTGTTGGTGCCCAGGCCGCCGACGTTGGTGAGACTGATCGTCGTGCCGGTGAAGTCGTCCATCGACAGCTTGTTGTCGCGGGTCTTGCGGACGATTCCCTCGTACGCCGTCCAGAAGCCGGCGAAGTCCATGGTCTCGCAGCCCTTGATCGAGGGCGCGACGAGCTGCCTCGTGCCGTCGGGCTTCTGCTGGTCGATGGCCAGGCCGAGGTTGATATGGGCCGGGCTGACCATGGTGGGCTTGCCGTCGACCTCGGCGTAGGAGTTGTTCATCTCCGGCATCAGCTTGAGCGCCCTGATCAGCGCGTAGCCGATGAGATGGGTGAAGGACACCTTGCCGCCGCGAGCGCGCTTGAGGTGGTTGTTGATGACGGTGCGGTTGTCCCAGAGCAGCTTGACGGGCACGTTGCGCACGGACGTCGCGGTCGGGACGGACAGCGATACGTCCATGTTCTTCGCCGTCGCCGCTGGGATGCCGCGGAGCGTCCGGTACGACGGCTCGTCGCTCGCGTCTGCGGGAGCGGCCTTGGGCGCGTCCTTGGGCTCCGGACGGCCGCCGCCCTTGGCGGGCTCGGCGGCCTCCCCGGCCGGACGCGGAGTCGCCTTGGGTGCCGGCGCGCTGCTGGTCCGGGGAGCCGCGGTGGGCGTCTTGCCGGCCGCGTCGTCGGGCTGCGGCGCCGACTGGGGTGCGGCCTTCGCCGGGGCAGCCTTCAGGGGGGCAGCCTTCACGGGGGCGGTGCCGTTGCCGGGCGGGGTGCCGCCGTCGTGATCCTTGAAATATGCCGCCCACTCGCGGCTCACGCTGCCCGGGTCGGCGGCGTACTGGTCGCGCATGTCCTCGACGAGCCATTCGTTGGCTCCGAGATCCTGGGAGGGGACGGCGGTCTGACTGCCCTGGTCAGGGGACTTCGGCACGGCTTCGTTCGCCTTCTCTCAAAGCGCAATATCTGTTCGCCGCGCGGACCGCGGCTTTCGACTCACAAAGGCTAGTCGTACACGCCTAGCAAATGCAGGGCAACCTCCCGGCGGTGCGGCACCCTGTTGATCGTGCCGAGCCTCACCGGACTCCGCGTCGCCGGAGTGCTGCTCACCACCGTCCTGGCTCTGCTGCTCATCGGCCCCGCGGCCGTGCACGACCGGGTGCTCCGGGGCGGAGCGGGAGAGTCGCGCGACGCGGCCGGCTTGACCGGCGCGCAGCCCGAGGGGCCGGTGCTTGCCGGGGCCGATGTCGCGCGCGGAGCCCTCGGCGGCGACCTGGGCTCAAAGAAGCGCGACCGAGCGGTGGCCGAGGTCGCCGACCTGGTCGATGCGTGGCTGGCCTCGACGTACCTCCAGGCCGACGCGGGTCGACGCGACGCATCGAGCGGCCTCACTCGGAGGCTGGCCAGTGCCGCGGCCCGCCGCGACGAGGCGATCCTCCGCGCGCCCGCACTGACCGACCCGGTCGCCGAGGTTCGCAAGCGCAAGATCTCCGTCGACCTGCTGGCGACTCGCGGGAGGGCGCGCGCGGCGACGGCTCGGGTGCGGTTGGTCATCGCGCCGGCCGGTGCGGCGCGGACGGTGAGTGTGCGCGGCCGGCTGTTCCTGCTGATGAAGGACGGTCGGTGGCGGATCTTCGGCTACGACCTGGCGAAGGGGCGCTGATGGCCCAGTCACTTCTGGCCCAGTCACCTCTGGCCCCGTCACCTCCTCGTCGCATCCGGCGGCTCACCGTGTTCCTCCTGCTGCTCGGTATCGTCGCGGTCGTCGTACCCGACTCCGCCGTCCGGCCTGCCGACCTCGCGCTGGTGAAGGTCGACCGGGTCCAGCGCACAGATGCGCCCGACATGATCTGGATCCTGGCGGTGGGCTCCGACGCCCGACCGGGGCAGCCGATGCTCCGCACGCACGGTGACGCGATCCAGCTGGTCGGCCTCAACACGCGCACGCATGCGGCGACCGCGATCGGCATCCCGCGCGACTCGTGGGTGTCGATCCGCGGTGTCGGGATGGCGAAGATCAACGAGTCGCTCGTGCGCGGCGGGCCGCAGTTGATGGCCAGGTCGGTCGGCGAGCTCGTCGGGATCCGGCCGGACTACGTCATGGTGACCCGGTTCGAGTTCTTCGAGCGGATGATCGACTCGATCGGCGGGATCGACGTCACGAACCCGCGCGCCTTCGCCGACCCGTACCTCAAGGCGAAGGGCTTCGAGAAGGGCCGGATCCATCTCAACGGCTACACCGCGATGGCGTTCTCCCGGATCCGGAAGTCACTGCCGCTCGGCGACTTCGACCGGTCGGCCAACCAGCAGCGCACGCTGCGCGGCATCCACGCCAAGATCCGCGCCAACGCGGGCAGGCCGGGGTTCGTGGAGCGCGGCGTCATGTCCGTGCTCCGCAACATGCGGACCGATCTCGGGCCCGGCGAGCTCTTCCGCCTCGCCCAGGTCGTCGCGCAGGTCGACCCCGCCAAGATCACCGACTGCGTCGTGCCCGGTGGCGTCGGCTGGGTCGGCCCGCAGTCGGTCGTCTTCCCCTCCGTCGCCACCGCTCGCCGCTACGGCCGCGACGCCCGCAAGGACGCCGTCATCTCCCGCTGCTGAGTCTGAAATCCGTCTGTCGGTGGTCGCGCCGTTGGCTTTGCAATGCCGTCGGCGACCGGCTTCGCATCGGGCTTGCCGAGATCGGGTGGTTCGTTGGTCCTGGGCGGCCGACACCAGCGGGCGATCCACGGACTCCCGATGCGGCATCGGCGGTCGCAGGCGCAGCTTCTCGATTAGCTGCCGAAGGGCCGGATGAGCGGGCCGTCGCCGGCACGGACCTGCTGAGCGTCGTTCTCGGTCTACGTTCGGCATCCGGTCACAGCCGCCCAGGCCGCGGTGTCGTGCTCACCCGCCTGAGCCGTCGGGCGCGCGACGACCCGCTTGAACCCGGACGGCGAGGTCGCAGCAAGGGGGCGCGCAGCGGCTGCGGCGCGACTCGTCGATCGCCCATGCGAACATCGCCGCTCCTAGCCCGCGGCTCCGATGAGCACGACCGACCCGTACCGCCTCGATCTGAGCCCGAAGCGCACCGCGACGGGCGAGCCGGGGGATCAGACTCAGCTGCATGGTCGCCACCACTCGGCCTTCGTCTGTGGCCACAAGGAGCAGATGGGCCGGGTCCGCATCGATGACCTCGAAAGCATCGAGATGTGGCCGCAGTCCCGAAGTCACCCGTGACGCCGTCGCGACTGGCACCGAGTTGATCGTGGAGATCGTCATCCCTCAAGACTGCCGCACAGTCCTGTCCCGTGCGCCGATCGCGCTGAACGCGCCAGTTCGTGATCGCGTACTGGTCACGTTCCGCGTGACCAGCCCGCTTGCGGGGCGTGAGCCGTCCGGTTTAGGGAAGGAGATCCCAGTACTGCTTACGCGCCGGCATGGCGTGGATGACCATCTCGTCGCCGCTCTCGAAGATCAGGACGACGGTCTCGAGTAGGCGGGCTCGGGTGTCGAAGCCGAGCCGTAGTTCGCGGTGCGGCCAGTCCTCGTCATCAATCGGTTCGACCCAGAGCGGCCAGTCGGCTGCTTGAACTACGTCCTCTGAAAGCACCCCGTGTCTGAGCGCGCTGTCGTGGACCTTCACGCCGCAAAGTCGGCCAGCGCCCTGCGGATTGCTTCGGATCTCGAGATGTGCTCTCGCTCGGCGATCGCGTCGACCGCAGCGAGCTCCTCCGCTGTGAGGCGCACTGCAACGACCTGCATCGGCTCGGCGCCACGTCCGGGCCGACCGCGTCCGCGGCGCTTCATCTCCTCGACGTCGTAGCCAGCTTCGGCCTCGTCCGCCCATTGTTGGATCTGCTCTTCGCTGACCATGGCCAAAATCGTATTACGAAAAGCGGATCGGGGGAAGCAGCGGTAAGTGACGGTACTTGCGGACCCGGAAAGAAGGGCAGTCGCTGGTGGTGTCGGGTTCGGCCCGCCGCCCGAGCCGACCACATCCCGTGCGTGGCCGGGCCAACCCCATGTGGGAGGTGCGCCATGAGCGCCCTACTTGTCGGTTACGCCCGATGCTCCACCGATAACAAGACCTGACCGCGCAACGTGACGGCCTGCTCGGCCTCGGTGTCGAGGCCGAACGGATCTATGTCGACCATGGCCTGACCGGCACCAACCGCGAACGCCCCGGACTCCGCGAGGCACTGGCCGCCTGCCGCGCGGGAGACACCCTGGTTGTCACCAAGCTCGACCGCCTGGCCCGGTCCCTGCCCGACGCTCGCGCGATCGCCGACGAGCTCACCACCCGGCAGATCAGCCTCTCGCTCGGCGGGTCGGTCTACGACCCGACCGACGCCGCCGGGCGGCTGCTGTTCAACGTCTTGGCCATGGTCGCCGAGTTCGAGTCCGACCTGATCGGACTACGCACGGTCGAGGGCATGAAGGTCGCAAGGGCCAAGGGGCGACTCAAGGGCAAGCAGCCCAAGTTGAGCCGCAAGCAGGAGGCGCACGTTGTGTCGCTGGTGCATAGCGGCGAATACAGCACCCTGGAGGTAGCCGAACTCTTCGGCGTCGGCCGCTCCACCGTCTACCGCGCCATCGAGCGCCAACGCACCGCTGCGAAGGCAGAACTCGCTGATACCTCCTCACGACGCTGATCGCCACCTCGTCGGCGTCCCATAACCCACTCCCTCACGGGACGCCGACGATCCAAACTGAGCGGAGCCGCTCACGCATCGCGTCATTTCCGTAAGCGATTCGTCATACGAGATGATTGCGGCGCAGGCGAACCGAGGCCCGCTGCATGCCGCCCAGAATGCCCTGGTGCCCGGCAAAGTGCTGAGCCAAGTGGGTGCCGCCCGGACGAGTAGGCGTGAAGACATTCAGGAGGGCCGACTTCGTACGTCGGCGCAGCGCGAGTCAGTCCGCCGCCTCAGCGCGCCCGGTCGGCCGTCGTCAGCCAGAGCGCGGCCGGTGGCGTCCGTGGTTCGGTCAACTCGTGCGTGATACTGGCACCAGTCAGCCCGCAGCATCCGCGCAGAGCACCCTGTTGACCGCGGTCGGTCAGCGCAAACCGTAGGAGATCGCAATGTACGCAGTGGTCGGCGTGCGGGAAATGGACCCCGCGATGAGACAAGCTCAGACCGCAGCACTCGAGCGCATCGTTCCCGGCGTCGCTCAGCTGCCCGGGGTGGTCAACGGGTACTGGAGCGACTTTGCGGATCCGGGGCGGTCGCACACCTTCATCGTGTTCGAGACCCGCGACGCGGCCGAGTCCTTTGCGGCAGAGGTTCGCGGCAACACCGAGAACCAAGCCTCTTCGGGCGTCCGCAACCTCAGCCTCGAGCTCCTCGAGATCCAGGCTGCACTTGATCCTGACTGAGCTGCGACTTTCCGCCGCCAGTGGCCGTCAAGCGATAGTCGACCGATCTGCACATTCCTGTTGGGCCATGGGCACGCGCAGCGTGCCGGTACGGGATCCCCTGCGGGACTGGTGGGGAGCTCGTCGTTGACCGGCTCGTGCTTCACGGGCCGCGGCGGCGACTTCTCCTGCGCGGCGACGACCTTCGCCCGGCGTGGGCGCCGTCGGACCTGGACCGGATCGTCGGCCGGCTGGCCGAGATGTCCACCCGCCAACCCGCCTCGCTGCGGGGCAAGGCCACCGCGTACGTCCACGTCACCGACCGGCCACCCGGCCAGACCCCCACGGCCTGACCTTCCTCATCGACCACCACGGCACCAGAAGACCCAACAACACCGACGCCGCATCATGGCGCCCCACCCGGCATCGACCTCTACCTCACCGACCTGCACCCCAGGTACGCCGGCACCTGACATCTGCGCACGCGCGGCCGGACGCCCCTCGGCCGAGGCGCGCACCTGAGCGGCCAGGTCACCGTATGTGCGCGAGTCGCCCGCGTCGGCGAGGCCGGCGGGCGACTCTCGGTCAGCTCGAGCAACTGGAGCAGCGGCAGGTCGGTGAGCCGGCTCAGCCCGATGATCGTCCCACCCGGTCATCTCGGCCCGGCCCGGGACCGCGCGGGTCTGACGCCGGCTCGCGAGCCTGGTCGGGTCGCCACCCCCGTCGTACCGCCGATCTCGTGCTCGTGCCGGCACATCAGCGCCCCGTCACGCGTCACCACGACGTCGACCTCGAGCGCATCGACGTCCTGCTCGAGCGCCAGTCGGTACGCCGGCATCGGGTGATCGGTGGAGGTCAGTGGAGGAAGGTGAACATCGGGCTGTCGTAGGGGACCTTCTCGATCACCAGGTTGCTCGCCGACATCCGGGCCAGCAGGCCGGGGAGGCCGGCCGCCGACTCGAGGTCGATGCCGATGAGGGCGGGTCCGGTCTCGCGGTTGGACTTCTTGATGTAGTCGAAGACGACGATGTCCTCGCCCTCGGAGAGCACCTGGTCGAGGAAGCCGCGCAGCGCGCCGGGCTCCTGGGGGAAGGAGACCAGGAAGTAGTGGCGAAGGCCCTGGTGCACGATCGCCCGCTCGACCACCTCGGGGTATCGCGACACGTCGTTGTTCCCGCCGCTCACGATGCAACCGACGCGCGCTCCCGGGTCGAGCTCCAGTACACCCAGCGCCGCGGTCGCAAGGGCTCCGGCGGGCTCGGCGATGATGCCGTCGGTCTGGTAGAGGTCGAGCATCTCGACGCAGACCGCGCCGACGTCGACGCTGACCAGGTCGTCGACGAGGTCGCGCACGATCGGGAAGGTGGCCTCGCCGACGGTGGCGACCGATGCTCCGTCGACGAAGGTGTCGAGCGGGTCCAGAGTGACCGGACGTCCGACCGCGCCTGCCGCGGCCATGCTGGCGGCACCCGTCGGCTCGACGCCGACGATGCGGGTCGAGGGCCAGGTCGACTTGAGCCAGGTCGCGATCCCGGCGATCAGGCCGCCGCCACCGACCGGTACGACGAGCACGTCGAGGCGGTCGGTCTGGCGGGTGATCTCGGCCCCGACCGTGCCCTGGCCGGCGATGGTCCGTGGGTCGTCGAAGGGGTGGACGTAGGTCGCGCCCGTCTGCGCCGCCGAGGCATGCGCGGCCGCGGCGGCCTCGTCGTACGTCTTGCCGACCATCGTCAGCGTGACCCGGGCGCCACCGAGCGTGAGGATTCGGTCGCGCTTCTGCCGGGGAGTGGTGGTGGGCACGAAGATGTGGCCCTCGACCCCGAGGTGGGCGCACGCGATCGCGACGCCCTGGGCGTGGTTGCCCGCGCTTGCCGTGACGACGCCCTGGCCGAGGTCGCCGCTCGAGAGCGAGCGCATCGTGTTGAAGGCGCCGCGCACCTTGTAGGACCGTCCGAGCTGCAGGTCCTCCCGCTTGAGGAGGACGTCCACGCCGTACTGCTCCGACAGCCGCTCCGACCGAGCGAGCGGCGTCGTCCGGGCGATGGTCCGCCGCGCCGCGGCGGCGATCTCTTCGGGGGTCACACGCACGGACCGAGTCTGCACCAGCGGCCCGTCGGCCGATGGGTCACATGAAGTTCTTGGTATGGAGGGCGGAGAGCTCGGCCGCCTCGTCGGTGGGGAAGCCGATGGCGGCGAGACGCCGCCGACGCCCCTCGTCCATCCGGGCCTGCAGCGCCTGCACCGCCCGCCAGCCGCGCCGGATCGCGGCCGGGTCCCACGAGCCCGCGGCCAGCAGGACCAGGCCGTCGTAGACCGACTGGTTGAGCCCGGCGGCGTCGCGCAGGGCGTCGTGCCGACGCTCGACGGCACCGCGGAGACGCCCCAGGAACGCCGGATCGCTCTTCGCGATGTACGCGGTGTGCGCCACGCCGAAGGCGACGTGCCGGGCCTCGTCGCGTGCGGCCAGCCGCGTGACGTCGGCGGTGATCCGGTCCGGGGCGTTGTCGTGGATGAACTTGAGCAGGTCGACGAAGGTGCCTTCGCCGAGCACCGACAGCAGGAACGATGCCAGGGTGAAGTCGGGCTCGTTCATCAGCGTCTGCAGCGACTCGCGGCCGTCGACGGTCGAGACTCCCAGCCGGTCCCGGGTCACCAGCGCGCGGCGGGTGAAGATCTCCACGTGACGCGCCTCGTCGGCCACCTGCGACGCCAGCAGCTGCATCACCTCGCGATAGTGGGGGTGCAGGGTGGCGAGCATGCGAGCCGGGATCATCAGCGCGGCCTGCTCATTCTCCACCAGGTACGTCATGATCTGGACCACGGCGTCCTCGATGTCGTCCGGCACGCCCTCGGGCGGCGTCCAGTCGACGATCGTGTTCGGGTCCCACTGCGACGCGGCGGCCCTGGCATACAGGGCCGGGGCGATGTCGGCCCACACGTGATCGCGGTCGACCCAGGTGACGTCCAGCTCCGGGCCGCCGGCCTCGACCAGCGCGCCCCGGGCGGCCAGACCCCAGCGACGATCCGCGACGGCACTCACCTCGCCAGGCGTGCCGGCCCGTTCGGCGCCCACCCAGCGCTGCTCCGAGGAGGCACCCTTCTCGACCGTGAGCTCGTGCACGCCGCCGAGGCTGCTGCCGAACGCGTCGTCGCCGGTCAGGAGTCGGTGTCCGCGCCCGCGGGCCCACGCCCCGAGCAGGAGTGGGAGCTGGGCCGACCGGCCGCGCACCTCGAGCCGCTCGCCCGGCCGGAGCCCGGTGAGCGCCCGCTCCAGGAGGATGTGCGCGCCCTCGTCGAGCGCTAGGTCCTCAAGGTCGATAGTCGGCGGCAATGACCGAGCCCTCGGCGTCGTAGAAGCCGGACTCGTCGACCGCCCGCTCGAGGGCGGCGTACCGCTCGGTCCGGCCGGGCAGCCAGGCCTTCAGGCCCTCGAGGTCCAGGAGACGACGCAGGTCGGCGTCGGCGTACGACATCTCCACGAAGGCCCGCGTCAGCGCCGCCACCGCCGCCGGATCGGCGCCGGGGGCGGCCGTCATCATGCAGTGGTCGAAGGCGTCGGTGTGGCCCAGCACCGTGATCGAGCCGCTGGACGTCGTGCCCTCCTGGCTGAACAGCAGCAGGTTGGCGTCGAGGACGCAGGCCGCGTCGACGACGCCGTCGCGCAGCGCCACGATGGCGTCGCGCTCGCCGCCGACATGGTCGCCGTGGAGTCCGACGCCGACGTCGAACCGGACGACCTCGAAGTCCTCGCCCGGAACGAGACCGACCGACCGCAGGTAGGACAGCGGCAGCAAGGTCGACTGCGGTGAGTCGATCGCCCCGACGGCCACCCGCTTGCCGCGGAGGTCGTCGATCGAGGCGATCCCGCTGTCGGTCCGCGTCACCACCGCCGAGCGGAGGTCCTGGTCGCTGTCGCGCATGAACAGCGGCAGCACGCTGGTGCCGTTCGCCCGCGCCATCCGGTCGGCACGCACCCACGCCAGCGGGGAGTTCCACGCCAGGTCGATCCGGTCGGCGAGCAGGTCGTCGACCTGACGCTCGTAGTTGGAGTAGAGAACCCAGTCGGTCTCGATGCCGAGCTCGCGGAGGTGCGCGCGGAAGCCCTCCCAGATCGTCACCACCTTGGGGTCATAGGCGACGGACCCGATCAGGAGCGCCGTCATCAGGCGTCACCCAGCAGCGGGAGCCCGCACAGCGCGCGGCCGATGAAGTCGAGCAGCGCGTCCGTCGTGGGCGCCATGACCCGGGCGGCCCGTGAGTCCCGGAAGCGGCGCTCGATCGCGAGCTCCTTGCGGAAGGCGGCACCGCCGCAGGCGGTCATCGCGAGGTCGGAGACCTGGGCAACCCCCTGGTCGGCCGACGCCTTCGACTCCAGGACGAGCAGCACCGCCTCGGGCCGCCCCGCCCCGATCGCCGCGACCGCGTCCGCGACGAGCGTGCGGTTGCGGTCGGTCTCGATCTGCATCTGCGCCAACCGGGTGCGCGACGGCAGCTGCTGGGCCAGGGACTGGCCGAGGTGCTGCAGCTGCGTCGAGGTCAGGTGCGAGGTGGTGGCTGCGGTCAGGGCCTGCATCGCGCCGACGCTGGCCGAGGCGTTGAGCACCAGGAACCAGGGGAGCACCACCGCGAGCGCCTGGTCGAGCCCCTCGCCGTCCGCACCGAGCAGGTTGGCAGCGGGGATCCGGACGCCGTCGGCCGTCACCGGGCAGGAGTCGTTGCCCCGGAGCCCGAGACCGTCGAAGGTCGCCGGGATGCTCAGACCGGCGGTGTCGGACGGGACGTACCAGAGCGTCATCGGGCCCTCTGCCGCCAGCGGACGCGAGGACCAGACGTAGCTGTCTGCATGGTGGGCGCTGGTGGCCCAGCTCTTCTCGGCCTCGAGCACGACCTCGTCCCCGTCAGCGGTCGCGCTGCTCACCGGCGCCCAGAAGTGGCTGCGCGAGCCCTTCTCGGAGAAGGCCAGGGTGGTCAGGTGGCTCCCGTCGCCGATCGCGCGCAACGACTCCTCGTGACCGGCGGCGGCCAGCATCGCGGTCGCCGCATAGTGCATCGAGACCACCATCGAGGTGGATCCGCACGCGTTGGCGAGCTCACGGACGACGTCGGCGGCCTCGGCCAGCCCGCCGCCACCGCCGCCGAACTCGGTCGGCACCGTGAGGGCGAGGATCCCGGCCTCGGCGAGCGCCGCGACCCCGGCCTCGGGGAACGCGCCCTCGGCGTCGATGGCGCCGGCCTGCGGGGCGACGATCTCGTCGATGATCTGCTGCAGCTTTTCGGTAGGCACGGGCCACTTTCCTCTCGTGGACACACAGGAAACAGGATGGGTCGAGTCGCGCCTGGCGCTGATCCTGTCGTAAGGACGGTCACTTTCCAAGGGTGACCTTACGACGGTGAGAAACGACCGACCTGTGGCGGTATCTGCGCGGGTACCCCCGGCAGGATTCGAACCTGCGCTCCCGCCGTTCGGCAGAGCGCGGTGCTCAGCTCGAAAGGTGAATGAAGTACCCCCGGCAGGATTCGAACCTGCGCTCCCGCCGTTGGGCAGAGCGCGGTGCTCAGCTCGAAAGGTGAATGAAGTACCCCCGGCAGGATTCGAACCTGCGCTCCCGCCTCCGGAGGGCGGTGCTCTATCCCCTGAGCTACGGGGGCTCGGTGGGTGCAGTCGACGACCTTACCGGGCGGGTGGCCGAGGTGTGAAACCGGCTCGGAGCGGCGGATCACGCGCAGATAGGCTCTCCCGGTGACTCCCGAGCAGCTCTCGTCGTCGATCGGTGACGTGCTCGTCAACCTGGTCGACGACGGGGCGTTGGCGCTGCCCGAGGGGATGTCGCGACGCGACCTGCTCGCAAGGGTGAGGGTGGACCGTCCGAAGCAGAAGGACCAGGGCGACTACGCCACCAATGTGGCGCTCCAGCTCGCGAAGCCGGCCGGTACGACGCCCCGAGAGCTCGCCGCCCTCCTCGCGGACGGGCTCGCCGGTGGCGAAGGGATCGCCGGCATCGAGGTCGCCGGGCCCGGCTTCCTCAACATCACCGTCGACTCCGCGGCACAGGGCAGGGTCGCCGGCGACATCGTCGCGGCCGGTGCGGCGTACGGGAGGAGCTCGGTCTACGCGGGGGAGCGGGTCAACCTCGAGTTCGTCTCCGCGAACCCGACCGGTCCTCTGCACATCGGCGGGGTCCGGTGGGCCGCGGTCGGCGACGCGCTCGGGCGGATCCTCGCCGCCGCGGGCGCCGAGGTGACCCGTGAGTACTACTTCAACGACCACGGCGCCCAGATCGACCGCTTCACCGGCTCCCTCCTGGCCCGCGCGCGACAAGAGCCCGTGCCCGACGACGGCTATGCCGCGCAGTACCTCGACGACATCGCCGCGCGGGTGGTGGCCGCGCGACCCGACGTGCTCGATCTCGACGACAAGGAGGCCCTGGAGGTCGTCCGCAAGGTCGGCGTCGCGATGATGTTCGCCGAGATCAAGCAGAGCCTCCATGGCTTCGGGGTCGACTTCGACGTCTTCTTCCACGAGGACGACCTGCACACCAGCGGCGCCGTCGAGCGCGCGGTCGACCGGCTCACCGCCCTGGGCGCGACGTACGAGCAGGACGGCGCGCTCTGGCTGCGCTCGAGCGAGTACGGCGACGACCAGAACCGGGTGGTCATCCGCTCCAACGGCGCGGGCGCCTACCTCTCCGGCGACCTCGCCTACTACCTCGACAAGCGTGAGCGTGGATTCGACCGCTGCGTGATCATGCTCGGCGCCGACCACCACGGGTACGTCGGCCGGATGATGGCGATGTGCGCGGCCTTCGACGACGAGCCCGGCACCAACCTGGAGATCCTGATCGGCCAGCTGGTCAACCTGGTGCGTGACGGCGAGCCGCTGCGGATGTCCAAGCGGGCCGGCACCGTGGTCACGATCGACGACCTCGTCGACGCCGTCGGCGTCGACGCGGCGCGCTACGCGCTGGCGCGTTACAGCACCGACTCCACAATCGACCTCGACCTCGACCTCTGGGCGAAGGCGTCCAACGACAACCCGGTGTACTACGTCCAGTACGCCCACGCGCGCACGTGCGCGCTCGCTCGAAACGCGGAGGATCTCGGCCTGCCAGCGGGATCATTCGACCCGTCCCTGCTGGCCCACGAGAAGGAGGGCGACCTGTTGCGGGCGCTCGCAGAGTTTCCCCGGGTCGTCGAGCAGGCGGCGCGGCTGCGGGAGCCGCACCGGGTGGCCCGCTATCTGGAGGAGACCGCGGCGGCGTACCACCGGTTCTACGACAGCTGCCGGGTGCTGCCGATCGGCGAGGAGGAGGCCACCGACCTCCACAGAGCGCGGCTGCGGCTGGTCGCCGCCACCCGCACCGTGCTCGCCAACGGCCTCGACCTGCTCGGCGTCTCCGCGCCCGAGCGCATGTGAGGAACAGATGACCCACGAAGCGGGCTGGGCCCACGCGCCCGGCGCACTGCGCGGCCCGTCCTGGCTCCGCGAGCCGGCCGACGTCGACGCGCTGGTGCCGCAGCTGTGGTCCGGCACGGCCCACAAGGACGGCGGCGACCTGGTTGTCGGCGGGGTCGCGATCCCCGACCTGGTCGCGGAGCACAACACTCCGGCGTACGTCCTCGACGAGGCGGACTTCCGCGCCCGGGCCCGCGGTTTCCGCGAGGCGTTCCACGACTTCGACGTCTTCTACGCCGGCAAGGCGTTCCTCTGCACGGCGGTCGCGCAGTGGATCGCCGAGGAGGGGCTCTGCCTCGACGTCTGCTCCGACGGTGAGCTGACCGTCGCGCTGCGCGCCGGGTTCCCGGCCGAGCGGATCGGCTACCACGGCAACAACAAGACCACCCCCGAGCTGCGGCGCGCGGTGGCCGAGGGCGTCGGCCGGATCGTCGTCGACTCCTTCGCCGAGGTCGAGCGACTGGCCGGCATCACCGCCGAGACCCGGTTGACCGCGCGGGTCATGGTGCGCGTCACCGCCGGCGTCGAGGCGCACACGCACGAGTACATCGCGACCGCCCACGAGGACCAGAAGTTCGGCTTCTCGATCGCCAGCGGCGACGCACGTGAGGCGGTGCGCCGACTCCACGAGGCGCCCGGCGTCGAGCTGTTGGGCCTGCACTCCCACATCGGGAGCCAGATCTTCGACTCCGCCGGTTTCGAGGTGGCGGCCCGCCGGGTGTTGGCGCTGCACGCCGAGGTCTCCGAGGAGCTGGGGGTGACCATGCCGGAGATGGACCTCGGTGGCGGCTTCGGCATCGCCTACACGACCGAGGACGACCCGAGCGACCCGGCGCAGCTGGCGACCGAGCTGCGCAAGATCGTCGAGCACGAGTGTCGTGCACTCGAGGTCGACGAGCCCCGGCTCTCCATTGAGCCGGGCCGCGCGATCGTCGGCCCCGCGGTGTGCACCGTGTACACCGTCGGCACGGTCAAGCCGGTCACCCTCGACGCCGGCGCGATCCGCACCTATGTCTCCGTCGACGGAGGGATGAGCGACAACATCCGCACCGCCTTGTACGACGCCGCGTACTCGTGCACCGTCGCCAGCCGAAGGAGCGAGGCGCCGCCGGTGCTCGCCCGGGTCGTCGGCAAGCACTGCGAGGCCGGCGACATCGTGGTGAAGGACGAGTTCCTCCCGGGTGACCTGCGACCGGGCGACCTGCTCGCGGTCCCCGGCACGGGCGCGTACTGCCGCTCGATGGCCTCCAACTACAACCACGCGCTGCGACCACCCGTGATCGCGGTGCGGGACGGGGTGGCTCGGGTGCTCGTGCGGCGTGAGACCGTGGACGACCTGCTGGCGACGGATATGGGTGTGTGATGGCTCGGCTCGAGGATGGGAAGCCGCTCAAGGTGGCGGTGCTGGGCTGTGGCTCGGTCGGCTCGCAGGTGGTGCGACTGCTCGACGAGCAGGCCGGCGACCTGGCGGCGCGCGTGGGCGCTCCTCTCGAGCTGGTGGGTGTGGCCGTCCGCCGCATGGACGCGGCGCGCGAGGTCCAGGTGCCCGCGGGGCTGCTGACCACCGATGCCAAGGGGCTGGTGAGCCGCGGCGACGTCGATGTCGTCATCGAGGTGATCGGCGGCATCGAGCCGGCCCGGTCGCTGATCCTCACCGCGCTGGAGCACGGCGCCAGCGTGGTGACGGCCAACAAGGCGCTGCTCGCCGAGGACGGGCCGACGCTCTTCGAGGCGACCGCCAAGGCCGGGCGTGACCTCTACTACGAGGCCGCCGTCGCGGGCGCCATCCCGATCCTGCGGCCGCTGAGCGAGAGCCTCGCCGGCGACAAGGTGACCCGGGTGCTCGGCATCGTCAACGGCACCACCAACTTCATCCTCGACAAGATGGACACGTCGGGCGCCGGCTTCTCCGAGGCGCTCGAGGAGGCCCAGGAGCTCGGCTACGCCGAGGCCGACCCGACGGCCGACATCGAGGGCTTCGACGCGGCGGCAAAGGCGGCGATCCTGGCCAGCCTGGCCTTCCACACCCGGGTGACCGCGGCCGACGTCTACCGCGAGGGAATCTCCGAGGTGACCGCGGCCGACGTCCGCAGCGCCCGCGACATGGGCTGCGTCGTCAAGCTGCTCGCCATCGCCGAGAAGACGGGCGACGCCGTCTCGGTGCGGGTGCACCCGGCGATGATCCCGAGGTCCCACCCGCTGGCCAGCGTCCGCGAGGCCTTCAACGCGGTGTTCGTCGAGTCCGAGGCCGCCGGTCAGCTGATGTTCTACGGCCCGGGCGCCGGCGGTGCGCCCACCGCCTCGGCCGTCCTCGGCGACCTCGTCACCGTGGCTCGCAACCGGCTGGCCGACACCCGCGGGCCCGCCGAGTCGACGTACGCCGACCTGCGCCTGCTGCCCATGGGCGAGGCGCGCACGCGCTACCACGTGTCGATCGACGTCGACGACCGCGCGGGCGTGCTGGCCGCCGTCGCCAACGCGTTCGCCGACCACGACGTGTCGATCCAGACCGTGCGTCAGGAGGGACGCGACGCCGAGGCGCAGCTCGTCGTCGTCACGCACTCGGCGACCGATGCGCAGCTGGCGGCCACCGTCGCGCAGCTGCGGGAGATGGACATAGTCCGGGAGGTCGCGTCGGTGATGCGCGTCGAAGGGGGAGACGAGTGAGCGGCTGGCGGGGCGTCATCGAGGAGTACCGCGAGCTGATCGACCTGCTGCCCGAGGATGCCGAGGCCGTCACCCTCGGTGAGGGCGGCACCCCGCTCGTCTCGTCGGACTGGCTGTCCGGGCTGACCGGGGGCCGGGTGTGGCTGAAGGTCGAGGGCGACAACCCGACCGGCTCGTTCAAGGACCGCGGCATGACGGCCGCCATCACCGTCGCCAAGCACGACCATGCCGAGGCGGTCGTCTGCGCCTCGACCGGCAACACCAGCGCCAGCATGGCCGCGTACGCCGCCCGGGCGGGGCTGCGGCCGCTCGTGCTGATCCCGGAGGGAAAGATCGCCGCGGGCAAGCTGGCCCAGGCGATCGTCCACGGCGCGCGGATCATCATGGTGCGCGGCAACTTCGACCACTGTCTGCAGATGGCCAAGGGGCTGTCGTGGGAGTACCCGGTCGCCCTGGTCAACTCGGTCAACCCGGTGCGCCTGCAGGGACAGAAGACCGCGGCCTTCGAGATCGTCGACTTCCTCGGCGACGCACCCGACCAGCACGTGCTGCCGGTTGGCAACGCGGGCAACATCTCGGCGTACTGGATGGGCTACGAGCAGTACTTCGACCTCGGCCGCGCCTCTCGGAAGCCGCGGATGCGCGGCTTCCAGGCCGCCGGCGCGGCGCCGCTGGTGACCGGAGAGCCCTTCCCCGACCCCGAGACCAAGGCCACCGCGATCCGGATCGGCAACCCGGCGTCGTGGAAGCTCGCCGAGGCCGCCGTGCACGAGTCCGGCGGTGCCTTCGCCGCCGTGACCGACGAGCAGATCCTGGCCGCGCAGGCCGAGCTCGCACGCCGCGACGGGGTCTTCGTGGAGCCGGCCTCGGCCGCGGGTGTCGCCGGCCTGCTCGCCGACCTCGCAGCCGGGGGCTCCTACGACGGGCAGACCATCGTGATCACCGTGACCGGCCACGGCCTCAAGGACACCGCCACCGCGCTCGAGTCGGCAGGCGACCTGGTCGACAATGTCGTCGACGCCGACGTGCACGCGGCAGCCAGGGCCGCCGGGCTGGCCTGATGCCTCGTCCGGCAGGCGGTCACCTCAGATGACCTTCGTCCCCGGGCCGGTCACGGTGACCGTCCCCGCGACCTCCGCCAACCTCGGGCCGGGCTTCGACGCCCTCGGGCTGGCCCTGTCGCTGCGCGACACCGTCACCGCCGAGGTCGTGCCGTCCGGTCTCGAGATCGAGGTCGAGGGCGAGGGTGCCGATGAGGTACCCCTCACCGAGGGGCACCTCGTCGTGCGCTCCATGAAGGCCGCGTTCGCCCTGATGGACGCCGTCCCGCGTGGGCTGCGCCTGCGATGTCGCAACATGATCCCGCACAGCCGTGGACTCGGGTCCTCCTCGGCCGCGATCGTCGCCGGTGTCTGGCTGGCGCGCTCGCTGGTCGCCGGTGGACGGCTGCTGATCGACGACGACCGGTTGTTCGCGCTCGCGGCCGACCTCGAGGGACACCCCGACAACGTCGCACCGGCGTTCTACGGAGGCCTGGTGATCTCCGGGCGCGAGGGGCGCCGGTGGTACGCCGTTCCCAGCGGCGTGGATCCGCGGGTCAGCGTCGTCGTCTTCGTCCCGCCCGACGGTGTCGCCACATCTTTCGCCAGGGGCCTGCTGCCCGACCGGGTCACGCACTCAGACGCGGCTGCCAACGCCGGCCGGGCCGCGCTCCTCGTCGCTGCCCTCGCCGGGAGCCCCGAGCACCTGCTCACCGCCACCCGAGACTTCCTTCACCAGCACTACCGAGCGCCGGCGATGCCCGACTCTCTAGGCCTGGTCGACAAGCTGCGCGCCGACGGGATCCCCGCGATCATCTCCGGCGCCGGCCCCACGGTCCTGGCCTTCACCGACGGCGAGCACACCGCAGCCGCCCTCCTCGCCCGGCGCCCCCCCGGCTGGACCGCCCACCACCTCCAGGTCGAGCGGCAGGGCGTCCTTGAGGCGTAGCGCGGTGTTAGGCTGACCGCGCGCTCCGCGGCGCACCGGACCTCTGGCTCCGGGTCGTGGTCCCGGATCGCGTTCTGGTCTTCCTCCGCCGTTCCTCGTCTCGGTCGACGCGTCACGGACCTGAGGGAGATGTCAACCCAGCGGCCGGTGCGGCTCTCGCCCGGTCCCAGATACGTGGGAAGGACTCACGTGGCACAGACCAACGGCTTGAGCGGAATGCTGCTCGCCGACCTCAAGAGACTCGCCAGCGGTCTCGGCATCAAGGGCTCCTCGGGGATGAAGAAGGCGCAGC
This sequence comes from uncultured Actinomycetota bacterium, assembly GCA_963767345.1. GTDB lineage: Bacteria > Actinomycetota > Actinomycetes > Propionibacteriales > Nocardioidaceae > Nocardioides. The sequence continues at coordinate 508,554 of CAVYDO010000001.1, read as the reverse complement.
TGGTCGACGCGATCAACGCGCACCAGAGCGGCCCGGCCGGCGGCGAGGCCGGTACGCCGACGCGTGACCGCGCCCCGGGCCGGCGGAGGTCCGAGGCCGAGCGGCCCGAGGTCCAGCAGGCGTCTCAGGCCGGGGGAGGTGCGGGGGTGCAGGCAGCCGCGCCCGCAGCCCCGCGGACGGAGCAGTCGCCGGCCCCCGAGGTCCAGGTGACGAGGCGGACCCGATCCCGCAGCAAGGTCAACCAGGCCAAGGCCGACCAGCCTCGGCAGGACCAACCGGACCAGGGCCGATCGGACCAGGGCACGCCTGACCAGGGCACGCCGGACCGGCCGAAGAAGGACAAGGCGCAGAAGCAGCAGGGCGACCAGAAGCAGCAGAACAGGCAGGACCCGCAGAACAGGCAGGACCAGCAGAGCAAGCAGGACCAGCAGAGCAAGCAGGACCAGCAGAGCAAGCAGGACCAGCAGGCCCAGGGCCAGCAGGCCCAGGGCCAGGACGACGAGGAAGGCGGCAGCCGCCGCAACCGGCGTCGCCGTTCGCGCGACCGCGACCGCAACCGCCAACCCGGTGCCCGAGGTGAGAACGAGCCACAGGTGTACGACGACGACGTGCTCGTGCCCGCGGCAGGCATCCTCGACGTGCTCGAGAACTACGCCTTCGTCCGCACCAGCGGCTACCTCGCCGGCGCCGACGACGTCTACCTGTCGCTGAGCCTGGTGCGCAAGCACGGACTGCGCCGCGGCGATGCGATCGTGGGCCAGGTCCGCCAGCCTCGCGAGGGCGAGCGCCGGGAGAAGTTCAACCCGATGGTGCGGATCGACAGCGTCAACGGCGCGGACCCGGATGCGGCGCTGCAGCGACCCGACTTCGAGAAGCTCACGCCGCTCGACCCCGACGAGCGGCTGCGGCTCGAGACCGACTCGGCCAACCTCATCGGTCGCGTCATCGACCTCGCCGCACCGCTCGGCAAGGGCCAGCGCGGCCTGATCGTCTCGCCGGCCAGGTCGGGCAAGACGACGATCCTGCAGCAGATCGCGCGCTCCGTCACCACGAACAACCCCGAGTGCCACCTGATGGTCGTCCTCGTCGACGAGCGGCCCGAGGAGGTCACCGACTTCGAGCGTTCGGTCAAGGGCGAGGTCATCTCCAGCACCTTCGACCGGCCACCGAGCGACCACACCATGGTGGCCGAGCTGGCCATCGAGCGGGCCAAGCGTCTCGTCGAGCTCGGTCACGACGTCGTCGTGCTCCTCGACGGCATCACTCGCCTGGGACGTGCCTACAACCTGACGGCTCCCGCGAGTGGACGAGTGCTCTCCGGCGGCGTCGACGCATCCGCGCTCCATCCGCCCAAGAGGTTCTTCGGAGCGGCGCGCAATATCGAGGACGGTGGCTCGCTCACCATCCTCGCGACTGCGCTCGTCGAGTCCGGATCGACGACGGACGCGGTGATCCTCGAGGAGTTCGAGGGCACCGCCAACTCCGAGATCCGACTGTGCCGCAAGCTCGCGGAGAGGCGGATCTTCCCTGCGGTCGACGTGGCCCGGTCGGCCACCCGCCGGGAGGAGCTGCTCCTCGGGCCGGAGGAACAGGCGATCGTCTGGAAGCTGCGACGGCTGCTCGCAGACCTGGAGCCGCAGCGGGCCCAGGCGGTGCTGCTCGAGCGCCTGCGCAACAGCCAGAACAACCTCGAGTTCCTCCGGCGGCTCCAGCAGACCGCGCCCGGTGACATCGTCGGCGACCACTGAGGTGCCGGGAATGTGCGGATTGGTCTGCGCGTTCCCCGGCTGGCACACTTGCTCCCTGGCTTCCGGTTCACGTCGCGCCGTCCCGATGACGCATCTGACGACCCGGCGGGCCGTGCGAAAGGAAGACCATGAAGAAGGACATCCACCCCGACTACGTCGTCACCCGGGTCACCTGCACCTGCGGCGCGCAGTTCGTCACCCGAAGCACCGCGACCTCCGGCCAGATCCACGCCGACGTGTGCTCGCAGTGTCACCCGTTCTACACCGGCAAGCAGAAGATCCTCGACACCGGCGGCCGCGTCGCCCGCTTCGAGGCTCGCTACGCCAAGAAGGCCGCGGCCGACAAGGCCAAGGCCGAGAAGGCTGCTGCCGACACGAAGTAGCTCACCGCCGCGCCGGTCCGCCCGCCCTCCATGGTGGGGGGCCGGCGCGCGGCATTTACCAGCGCGCTCGACGTGGACCGCCCACGAAGCCGATCCGCAGTCTTGAGGAGGACCCGTGTTCGAGGCCGTCGAGAGCCTGCTCACCGAGCACACCGACCTCGAGCGGCGGCTGGCCGAGCCGGAGACCCACGCCGACCAACGGCTCGCCAAGCGCCTCAACCAGCGCTACGCGGAGCTGTCCGCGATCGCCGACACCTACCGCGAATGGCAGCGGCTGAGTGACGACATCGGGGCCGCGCGCGAGCTCGCCGCCGAGGACGAGGGGTTCGCGGCCGAGGCCGATGCGCTCGCCGTACGCCGCGACGCCCAGGCCGAGCGGCTCCGGCACCTCCTGGTGCCGCGTGACCGGGCCGACGGCAAGGACGCGCTTCTCGAGATCAAGTCCGGCGAGGGTGGCGAGGAGTCCGCGCTGTTCGCGGGCGACCTGCTCCGCATGTACCAGCGGTACGCCGAGCGGCGCGGCTGGCGCACCGAGCTCATCGACGCCGCCGAGTCCGACCTCGGCGGGTTCAAGTCCGTCACCATGGCCGTCGCCGCCAAGGGCACGCCCGAGCCGGGCGAGGCGCCGTACGCACTGCTGAGGTTCGAGGGCGGCGTCCATCGCGTGCAACGCGTGCCGGTCACCGAGTCGCAGGGTCGCGTGCACACCTCCGCGGCCGGCGTCCTGGTGATGCCGGAGGCCGAGCAGGTCGACGTCACGATCGACGACAACGACCTGCGCATAGACGTCTTCCGCTCCAGCGGTCCGGGCGGGCAGAGCGTCAACACCACCGACTCCGCGGTGCGCATCACGCACCTGCCGACCGGCATCGTCGTCAGCTGCCAGAACGAGAAGAGCCAGCTGCAGAACAAGGAGCAGGCCCTGAGGATCCTCAGGGCGCGGATGCTGGCCGCGGCACAGGACGTCGCGGACGCCGAGGCAAGTGCCCACCGCCGCAGTCAGGTGCGCACCGTCGACCGCTCCGAGCGGATCCGCACCTACAACTTCCCGGAGAACCGCATCTCCGACCACCGCACCGGCTACAAGTCCTACAACCTCGACCACGTGCTCGACGGCGACCTCCAGCCGGTGCTCGACTCGTGTGTCGCCGCCGACCTCGAGGCCCGGCTCTCGGCTCTGGAGGAATGATGCCGGGAGAGCCGGTGCGGTCGCTGCTGACAGGAGCCGCCGAGCGGCTGGACGCGGCCGGGGTCGCCTCTCCCGAGCACGAGGCACGTCTGCTGCTCGCCCACGTGCTGGCCGTCGACCTCGGCGGGCTGGTGGTCGCCGACGCGCCGACGGACGACCAGCGACAGGAGTACGACGCGCTGGTCGCGCGCCGCTCGGCGCGAGAACCGCTGCAGCACATCACCGGCGAGGCGGCCTTCCGGCACCTCACCCTCCACGTCGGGCCGGGTGTCTTCGTGCCCCGCCCGGAGACCGAGCTGCTCGCGGGCTGGGCGATCGACCGCGCGCGTGAGGTGCGCGAGCCGGTCGTCGTCGACCTCTGCTGTGGGTCGGGAGCGATCGCGAAGGCCGTGACGACCGAGGTGCCGGGGGCGCGGGTGCACGCGGTCGAGCTCGACCCGGCGGCCTACGACTGGGCGAGCCGCAACCTGGACGGCACCGGCGTCGACCTGCGACTGGGGGACATGTCCGACGCGGTCGACGACCTCGTCGGCACCGTCGACGTGGTGGTCTGCAACCCGCCGTACATCCCCCTGGAGGCCTGGGAGTCGGTCGCGACGGAGGCCCGCGACCACGACCCGCACCTGGCGCTCTTCTCCGGCATCGACGGCCTCGACGCGCTCCGCGTGCTGGAGGGCGTCTCGGCGCGGCTGCTCCGGCTTGGGGGAGTGGTCGGGGCCGAGCACGCCGACGCCCAAGGGCAGGCGGCGCCGGCCGTCTTCGCCGCCACCGGTCGCTGGGCCGAGGTGCGCGACCATGTGGACCTCGCGGGGCGTCCGCGGTACCTGACCGCGCGGCTGCGAGGATGACCGCGTGAGGTCAGGGTCGTTGAGGTCAGGGTCGTTGAGGTCAGGGTCGTTCAGGACAGGGTCGTGAGGACCGCGTCGTGAGGTATGGGACGAGCACCGACGAGGAGCGCGAGGCCGCGATCGAGGCAGCGACCGTCGCCTGCCGCCGCGGTCAGCTGGTCGTCCTGCCGACCGACACGGTGTACGGCGTGGGCACCGACGCCTTCGACGCCGAGGCCGTGAAGGCCCTCCTGGCCGCGAAGGGCCGGGGGCGCGACGTCCCTCCGCCGGTCCTGATCAGCTCCCAGTCCACGGCGAGCGCGCTCGCGAAGGACCTGCCGGACTACGCGCGCGCCCTCATCGAGGCGTTCTGGCCGGGTCCGCTCACGCTCGTCGCCCTCCAACAGCCGTCGCTGCGCTGGGACCTCGGTGAGACGCGTGGCACGGTCGCGATCAGGATGCCCGACGACCCGGTCACGCTTCAGATCATCGACCGCACCGGCCCGATGGCCGTCACCTCCGCCAACAGGCACGGACAGCCCCCCGCCACGACGGTCGAGCAGGCCGAGGAGATGCTCGGTGACTCGGTCGAGGTGTACGTCGACGCCGGGCCGTCGCGAGGAGGAGCGGCGTCCACGATCGTCGACGTGACCGGTCCACAGGGCCGGATCCTGCGTCGTGGCGCCCTGGGCGTGCCCGAGCTCAACGACGCTCTCGTCGAGCTCGAGACCACCGTCGTCGACGAAGGCTGACCGGTTGTGCGCGAGTACCTCCTGGTCTTCCTCGTCGCCGCCGGCGTCACCTACCTGCTGACGGTCATCGCGCGCGAGATCGCCTTGCGCACCGGTGCGATCGCGATGGTGCGCGACCGCGACGTCCACGAGGTGCCGGTTCCCTACCTCGGCGGCGTGGCGATGCTCGGCGGCCTCTGGGCGGGTTACCTCGTCGCCACCCAGCTGCCCTTCCTCAGCACCCAGGACCCGTTCATCTTCGACCAGGCGCGAGCGGTGCTCCTCGCCGGGGCATTCCTCTGCCTGGTAGGGGTTGCCGACGACATCTGGGATCTCGACGCACTGACGAAGTTCGGTGGCCAGTGCCTCGCGGCCGGCCTGATGGCGTGGCAGGGCGTTCAGTACCAGTGGCTCCCGGTCTCCGACGGCGGCGTCGTCTCCCTCGATCCCGCGCAGGGCTCGCTGGTCACCGTCGTCTTCGTCGTCACGGTGATCAACGCGGTCAACTTCATCGACGGGCTCGACGGCCTCGCTGCCGGCGTCATCGGGGTCGGTGCGGTCTCGCTCTTCCTGTTCTGCTACCTCCTCGGAGTGATCAACAACGTCAGTCTCGCGATCACCGGGGCCCTCCTCAGCGCCTGCCTGGCCGGGGTCTGCGCGGGATTCATGCCGCACAACTTCCATCCGGCGCGGTTGTTCATGGGCGACTCGGGCTCGATGCTGATCGGGCTCGTGCTCGCGGCCTCCACGATCACCTTGACCGGACAGTTCAGCACGACGGACCTCGTCGACTCCGGCACCCGCGCGGTCCTGCTGCCCATCCTGGCTCCGCTGCTCATCTGCATCGTGCCACTCGTCGACCTGCTCTCCGCCGTCGTACGACGGACCCGCCGCGGCATGTCGCCCTTCGCGCCCGACAAGCAGCACCTGCACCACCGGATGCTCGAGTTCGGCCACTCCCACCGCCGTGCGGTGGTGCTGATGTGGCTCTGGTCCGGACTCCTCGGCATGAGCATCGTTATGCTCAGCCTCTACGAGGGCGGCCCGCTGATGTGGTTCGTCTTCGCGGGTGCGGCCCTGCTGGTCATCGCCTTGACCTTCGTGGTCCCGCGGGTCCCGGTGCCCTGGAAATAGGCTCCGGGAGCGTGCCGGCTCGGCAGCGCCCGGAGCCTGGTGATAGTTTTCACGAGCAGTCGGAGGACGTCCTCCGGGAAGCGCACAACGACACAGATCGGGCCGATGACCTCCACGCCGCCCTCCCTGCCCAGCAGGAGTGCTCCGGTGACGGGCGGCCTGCGTCACATGGTGGGCGCCGCGGGCTTCAGCCTGATGGCCGGACTGGTCGTCGCCGCGATCGCCGCGGGCTTCGACGGGCCGGGCAGCGCGGCTGCCGCCGCTGCTGGCGTGCTGATCGCGCTGGGGGTGATGTGCCTCGGCACCGCGACCGTGCATCTCGTCTCGGCCGTCATGCCGGCGGCGTCCATGCTGGTGGCGCTGCTCACCTACACCCTGCAGGTGGTGCTCCTCCTCGTCGTCTTCGCTTCCCTCGACAGGGTGGGCGATTTCGCCGCCCAGCCCGCGCGCACGTGGCTCGCCGTCGGGGTCATCGTGGTGGCTCTCGCGTGGACGTTCGCGCACCTGGTCATCGCGACCCGCGCCCGGATCCCGACGTATGACCTTACGCGTGGCAATACCGCCCTCGACCCCACCCGTAGGGGGGAACGTTGACCTCCCGCTACTGCTACAGTCCGGATCGCGATGGCTCGACCGAACTCTCCGTCCTCGCACAGTCCTGGTGGGTCCCCGGAGCCTCCACAAGGAGACCCGTGGCTCGCTTTCGGGCACCAGGTCGCAGGTGTGCTGTTGTACGGCGGGATCGGCTGGGCACTCGACCGATGGCTGGACACCTCGTTCCTGGTCGTCGTCGGAATCCTCGTCGGCGCCTGGCTCGGGATCTACGCCACCTGGAAGCGGTTCGCACTGCCTCGCCAGCCCAAGAAGCCCGACAGTCAGACCTAGCAGTCCAGACACAGGAGACACCGTGAGTGCCATCGCGACGTCGACGATCGTCACCATGAGCAGCGGCGAGGGTTTCACTCCGCCGGGCCCGGGCGACTTCAACCTGCCGCCGGTCGGACCCGACGAGACGTTCGGGTTCCTGGGACAGACGATGTACCTCGGCGTGACCAAGCCGATGCTGCAGATCGTGCTTGCCGCCGTCGTGGTGTTCGGCTTCTTCTACATCGCCTCTCGCAAGCGGGCGATGGTGCCGGGCAAGCTGCAGTTCGCGGGCGAGCAGGCCTACGGCTTCGTACGCAACTCCATGGGCCGCGACATCATCGGCAGTCACGACTTCCTCCGGTTCGTGCCCTACCTGTTCGCGCTGTTCTTCTTCATCCTGCTCAACAACCTCTTCGCGACCATCCCATTCATCCAGTTCCCGACCTTCTCGCGAGCCGGACTCACCTACGCGCTGGCCATCCTGAGCTGGATCATCTACAACGCAGTCGGCATCAAGAAGCACGGCTTCGTGGGCTACCTCAAGCTCCAGTCGGTGCCGTCAGGGGTGTCCGGGCCGATCCTCGGCCTGCTCATCCCGCTGGAGTTCATCTCCAATATCCTGGTCCGGCCGGTCACGCTGGCCCTCCGTCTCTTCGCCAACATGCTTGCGGGTCACCTGCTGCTGATCCTGTTCGCGCTCGGCGGCCAGTACCTGATCAGCGAGATGTCGATCGCCTACGCGCCCGTCGGCATCCTCGCCTGGCTGATGTTCATCGCGATCTCCTTCCTGGAGCTCCTGGTCCAGTTCCTGCAGGCCTATGTGTTCGTCCTCCTCAACGCGATGTACATCCAAGGTGCACTCGCCGACGAGCACTGATCCGCCGAGCCGGGTCCGACGACCCCGCTCACCGCAAACGTTCCACCCCAACAGAAGTAAGAAACCGAAAGGAATGAAGCCGTGGAAGGCTCCCTCAACATGGTCGGTTACGGTCTTGCTGCGATCGGCCCAGGTGTCGGTATCGGCCTGATCTTCGCCGCTTACATCGCCGGTGTGGCCCGTCAGCCGGAGGCGCAGAGCCGCCTTCAGTCGATCGCAATTCTGGGCTTCGCGCTCGCTGAGGCGCTCGCGATCATCGGCATCGCCCTGGCCTTCGTCCTCTGACGTGGTTCCCTGCTGAGAGAAGGATCTGCCCATGCAGACGCTGATCATCCGGGCCGCGGAGGAGGAGCACGCCCTCAATCCGCTGATCCCGCATCCAGTCGAGATCGTCCTCTCGCTCGTCGTCTTCGGCCTCCTCGTCTTCGCTGTCAAGAAATTCGTGGTCCCGAACTTCGAGAAGACCTTCGCCGACCGGACCGCAGCGATCGAGGGCGGGCTCTCGGCCGCCGAGACGAAGCAGGCGGAGGCGGACGCCAAGCTGGCCGAGCTCGAGGCTCAGCTCGCCGACGCCCGGCACGAGGCCGCACGCATCCGTGAGGAGGCGCGCGAGCAGGGTGCCGAGATCGTGGCCGAGATGCGGGAGCAGGCCCAGGCCGAGTCCAGCCGCATCGTCGAGCACGGCAAGACCCAGATCGAGGCCGAGCGCCAGCAGGCGGTCGCCTCGCTGCGGGCCGAGGTCGGCTCCCTCGCCACCGGTCTCGCCGGCCGGATCGTCGGTGAGAGCCTCGATGACGAGGCTCGCCAGAGCCGGGTCGTCGAGCGGTTCCTCGCCGAGCTCGAGCAGGAGTACGACGCGACCGGAGGCGTCAACTGATGGCTGCGTCGACCGGGCTGCCGGGCTTGCGCGGTGCGTCCGCCGACACACTGGCGACGGTCCGAGCCGAGCTCGACGCCGCCGTCGCGGCCGGGGCGGATGTCGCCCAGTTGGGCGACGACCTCTTCACCGTGTCCCAGCTCGTGCGGACGGAGGCATCGCTGCGTCGCTTCGCCACGGACGCGTCGGTCTCCGCCGCGGCCAAGGAGCGGCTCGCCGGGCAGCTCTTCGACGGCAAGATCGCGCCCGGCTCGGTGCAGGTCGTCGCCAAGGCGTTCGGCGGCCGCTGGACCAAGGCTCGTGACCTCCCCGACGCGCTGGAGTACGTCAGCGAGATCGCAGTGGTCAAGTCGTCGGGTGACGCCACCGGCCGACTCGCCGACGAGCTCTTCGAGGTCGGCCAGATCGTGCGGCACAACCCAGAGCTGCGCGACGCCCTGTCCGACCCGGCGCGCTCCGCGGACGACAAGGCGCGGCTGGTGGACTCGCTGCTCGAGGGGAAGGCCCTCCCGGCGACCGTCACCTTCGCCACGCAGGCCCTCGCGGGCACCTATCGCACGGTCGGTGTCGCACTCGAGGCCTACCAGAAGGTCGCGGCCGACGTGCACGACGAGAGCGTCGCGACGGTCCGGGTCGCACGCGACCTGACCGAGCCCGAGCAGAGCCGGCTCGCCGGCGCGCTCACCCGCCAGTACGGCCGGGCGGTGCACCTCAACGTCATCGTCGACCCGGCGATCATCGGCGGCATGCGGGTCGAGATCGGCGACGACGTGATCGACGGCACGGTGTCCGGCCGGCTCGACGCGGCCGGGCGCAGGCTCGCCGGCTAGGTCTCGACAGGCTCGACCAACGACAGAACGCTCGGCCAGTACAACTTCAAGCTTCGAAGCACACGAGAGTTAGGAAGAAGAGATGACGGAGTCCGCGACCGGGCTGTCGATCCGTCCGGAGGAGATCCGCGACGCGCTTCAGCGCTTCGTGTCCGAATACCAGCCGGAGACCGCGAGCCGCGAAGAGGTCGGCACAGTTGCCGAGACAGCCGACGGCATCGCTCGGGTGAGCGGGCTCCCGTCCGCCATGGCCAACGAGCTCCTCGAGTTCGAGGACGGCACGCTCGGCATCGCCCTCAACCTCGACACCCGCGAGATCGGTGTCGTCATCCTGGGTGACTTCGAGAAGATCGAGGAGGGCCAGACGGTCCGCCGGACCGGCGAGATCCTGTCGGTCCCCGTGGGTGACGGCTATCTCGGGCGAGTCATCGACCCGCTCGGCAACCCGATCGACGGTCTCGGCGAGATCACGCCGCTCGACGGGCGCCGGGCCCTGGAGCTGCAGGCCGCCGACGTGATGCAGCGCCAGTCGGTGCACGAGCCGCTCGCGACCGGCATCAAGGCGATCGACTCGATGACCCCGATCGGTCGCGGCCAGCGTCAGCTCATCATCGGCGACCGCGCCACCGGCAAGACCACCATCGCCATCGACACGATCATCAACCAGAAGCAGTACTGGGAGACCGGCGACCCCACCAAGCAGGTTCGCTGCATCTATGTCGCCATCGGCCAGAAGGGCTCGACGATCGCCTCGGTGCGCGGTGCCCTCGAGGAGGCCGGCGCGCTGGAGTACACCACCATCGTCGCCTCGCCCGCGTCCGACTCTGCCGGCTTCAAGTACCTCGCGCCCTACACCGGCTCGGCCATCGGCCAGCACTGGATGTACGACGGCAAGCACGTGCTGATCGTCTTCGACGACCTGACGAAGCAGGCCGAGGCCTATCGTGCCGTTTCCCTGCTCCTGCGTCGTCCGCCGGGCCGCGAGGCCTACCCCGGCGACGTGTTCTACCTGCACTCCCGGCTGCTCGAGCGGTGCGCGAAGCTGTCCGACGACATGGGCGCCGGCTCGATGACCGGACTGCCGATCATCGAGACCAAGGCCAATGACGTCTCGGCGTTCATCCCGACCAACGTCATCTCGATCACCGACGGGCAGATCTTCCTGCAGTCCGACCTGTTCGCCGCCAACCAGCGCCCGGCGATCGACGTGGGGGTCTCGGTGTCCCGTGTCGGCGGCGCCGCGATGACCAAGGCGATGAAGGAGGTCACCGGATCGCTCAAGATCGACCTCGCGCAGTTCCGCGCGATGGAGGCCTTCGCGATGTTCGCCTCCGACCTCGACGCCGCGTCGAAACAGCAGCTGGCCCGCGGTCAGCGGCTGATGGCACTGCTCAAGCAGCCGCAGTACTCGCCGTACCCGATCGACGAGATGACCGCATCGCTCTGGCTGGGCACGACCGGGCGCCTCGACATCGTGCCCACCGAGGACGTGCTGCGGTTCGAGCACGAGTTCATCGACTACCTGCGTCGCAGCCACGCGGGGATCCTCGCCGGTATCCGGGAGACCACGAAGTTCGGTGACGAGGCCGAGGACGAGATGGGGCACGCGTACGACGAGTTCCTGACCCAGTTCGAGACCTCCGACGGCCAGGCGATCAAGGCCGGCAAGGAGACGCACGAGGCGCTCCCCGACGAGGACCTCGAGCAGGAGCAGATCGTCAGGCAGAAGCGGGGCTGACGATGTCGATCCGCTGGTCTACCGGCTCTCACGGAGGTGGTTGCTGATGGCTGTCTCGTTGCGTGAGTATCGCGCGAAGATCAAGTCGACGGAGTCGATGAAGAAGATCACGCGCGCGATGGAGCTCATCGCGGCTTCGCGCATCATCAAGGCGCAGCAGCGGGCACAGGCCGCCACGCCCTATGCCCGCGAGCTCACCCGAGCCGTGTCCGCGGTCGCGACGTACTCCCATGTCGACCACGCGCTGACCACGGAGCCCGACGACCCCAATCGGGCCGCGGTGCTGATCGTGACCAGCGACCGGGGTCTGGCCGGCGCGTACTCCTCCAACGTGCTCAAGGAGGCCGAGCGGCTCATCGAGCGGCTCCGCTCCGAGGGCAAGGCGGTCGACTCCTACATCACCGGCCGCAAGGGCGAGGCGTACTACAAGTTCCGTCAGCGCCCGGTCGTGCAGGCATGGACGGGCTTCTCCGACCAGCCGACCTACGAGGTGGCCGAAGACATCGGCGACACGCTGATCGCGGCGTTCCTCAACTCGGCCGACGAGCCCGATGAGGACGCCCCGCCCGCCGTCGACGAGGTGCACGTGGTCTACACGCGCTTCAAGTCGATGCTGAGCCAGGAGCCGACGGCCGTCCGTCTGCTTCCGCTCGAGGTCGTGGAGGGGGAGGACCCACCCGAGGCGGAGGAGCTGCTGCCTCTCTACGAGTTCGAGCCCTCGCCCGGCGAGGTGCTGGACGCCCTGCTTCCGAAGTATGTCCAGTCGCGGATCTTCTACGCCCTGCTGCAGGCGGCGGCCTCCGAGCTCGCCGCGCGGCAGAAGGCGATGAAGGCCGCGACGGACAACGCCGAGGAGCTGATCAAGAAGTACAAGCGAATCGCCAACCAGGCCCGCCAGGCCGGCATTACCCAGGAAATCAGCGAGATCGTCGGAGGCGTCAACGCGCTGGCCGACGCCTCCAGGGAGTGAGTGAGAAGAGAAATGTCTGCCACAGTTTCTGAGAGCACCGCGGCCACCGAGGAGAAGGGCGGCGCCGTCGGCCGGATCGCCCGAGTCATCGGCCCGGTCGTGGACATCGAGTTCCCGACCGACAACATGCCCGAGATCTACAACGCGCTCAAGGTCACCTTCGAGCTGGGCGGCGTGAGCCAGACCATCACGCTCGAGGTGTCACAGCACATCGGCGGCGGCATGGTGCGCGCCATCTCGATGAAGCCCACCGACGGGCTCGTGCGCGGTGCCCCGGTGGTCGACACCGGCGGCCCGATCAGCGTGCCGGTCGGCGACGTCACCCTCGGCAAGGTGTTCAACACCACGGGTGAATGCCTCAACCTCAAGGAGGGCGAGACCCTCGACGTCAAGGAGCGGTGGGGCATCCACCGGAAGGCGCCCGCGTTCGACCAGCTCGAGTCGAAGACGCAGATGTTCGAGACCGGCATCAAGGTCATCGACCTGCTGACGCCGTACGTGCAGGGCGGCAAGATCGGCCTGTTCGGCGGTGCCGGTGTCGGCAAGACGGTGCTGATCCAGGAGATGATCGCCCGGGTCGCGAAGGACCACGGTGGTGTCTCGGTGTTCGCCGGTGTGGGTGAGCGCACCCGTGAGGGCAACGACCTGATCGTCGAGATGGACGAGGCGGGCGTGATCGGCCAGACCGCGCTGGTGTTCGGTCAGATGGACGAGCCGCCGGGCACCCGGCTGCGGGTGGCGCTGTCGGCGCTGACGATGGCGGAGTACTTCCGCGACGTGCAGAACCAGGACGTGCTGTTGTTCATCGACAACATCTTCCGGTTCACCCAGGCCGGCTCGGAGGTCTCGACACTGCTGGGCCGGATGCCGTCCGCGGTGGGCTACCAGCCCAACCTGGCCGACGAGATGGGCACCTTGCAGGAGCGCATCACCTCCACGCGGGGTCACTCGATCACCTCGATGCAGGCGATCTATGTGCCGGCCGACGACTACACCGACCCGGCGCCGGCCACGACGTTCGCCCACCTCGACGCCACGACGGAGCTCTCGCGTGAGATCGCCTCGCTCGGCATCTACCCGGCGGTGGACCCGTTGACCTCGACCTCGCGCATCTTGGACCCGCAGTACATCGGTCAGGCGCACTACGACTGCGCGATCCGGGTCAAGCAGATCCTGCAGCGCAACAAGGAGCTGCAGGACATCATCGCGATCCTGGGTGTCGACGAGCTGTCCGAGGAGGACAAGGTCATCGTGTCCCGGGCGCGTCGGATCCAGCGGTTCCTGTCGCAGAACACCTATGTGGCCAAGCAGTTCACCGGCATCGAGGGCTCGACGGTGTCGGTCGCCGACACCGTCGAGGCGTTCAACAAGATCTGTGACGGCGAGTACGACCACGTGGCCGAGCAGGCGTTCTTCATGTGCGGCGGTCTCGACGACGTCGAGGCGAAGTGGGCCGAGATCCAGAAGAACCTCTGATGGCCGGCTCGGGCAAGCTCCTGCATGTCGAGGTCGTCTCGGCCGACCGCGTCGTGTGGTCGGGCGAGGCCACCATGGTCGTGGCCCGCACCACCGAGGGGGACGTCGGCATCCTGCCCGGCCACGCACCGGTGCTGTCGCTGATGATCGACGGCGTGGTCGACGTCCGGGCCGACTCTGGTGAGAGCTGGGTGGCCGCGGTCTCCACGGGCTTCCTGTCGGTCGCGGCCGACCGCGTCTCGGTGCTGGCCAACTACGCGGAGGCGTCCCACGACATCGACCTGGAGAAGGCCCGTCAGGACCTCGAGCGGGCCAAGGCCCTGGGCGAGCACGAGGACACCGCCAGCGAGGCGGTCCGCCTGGCGGAGGCCCGCATCCGGGCCGCCGAGCGAGGCTGACGGCCACCCATCTCCCCACCAGGTCTCGGGATAGGCTGCGCGCACGAAGACAGGGGGTGGCTGGGTGCCGCTGTGGCAGTGGGTGCTCGACGTCTCCGCCGGCCTGCTGTTGCTCGTCCTCGTCTACGCCATCTCGCTGGTCGTCCGCCGTTGGTGGTTGTCGCGCGGAGGGGGGACGTTCGAGCTCAGCCACCGGGTGCGCAGCTCCGGCACAGGCCGGGGGTGGGTGCTCGGCATCGGTCGCTACACCGGCTCCGGCCTGGAGTGGTACCGCATCTTCTCACTCGCCCCCCGGCCCAAGCGGGTCTGGTCGCGAGCCGACCTCTCCTATGTCGGTCGCCGGCAGCCCGAGGGCGTCGAGAGAATGTCCCTCTACCCCGAGCACGTCATCGTGATCTGTCGCGCCGGCGAGCGGAAGGTCGAGCTGGCGATGAGTCGCGAGTCGCTCACCGGCTTCCAGGCCTGGCTCGAGGCCGGTCCGCCCGGCGCCACGCTCAACCACTGACGACTTGGGCCGCGGGCGACGACCTGTGACGCTGGTGCCGTGACCCTCACCGACACCGCGAGTGGGCGTCGTACGCTCGCGGCCCGCAACGCCGTGGCCGTGGTCTTCGCGCTCAACGGGCTGTGCTTCGCGACCTGGGTGGCGCGCATCCCGGGGGTGCGCGGGGAGCTCGGCCTGGACAACGTCGGGCTCGGCCTGCTGCTCCTATCGATCGCGATCGGCTCGCTGCTCGCGCTCCCGACCGCGGGTCCGGCGATCCATGCCCTCGGCACCGTGACGGTCAACCGGCTGGGCGGGGTGCTCGCCGCCGCGGGCCTGACCGCGTCGTCGGTCGGAGTGAGCGTCGGATCGGTCGTCGTGACCGCTGCCGGGCTGTTCTGCTACGGCATCGGCACCAGCGTGTGGGACGTCGCGATGAACGTCGAGGGTGCCGCGGTGGAGCGGGGCCTCGGGCGCGCGATCATGCCGCGCTTCCACGCCGGGTTCAGTCTCGGCACCATGCTGGGCGCCGGCGTGGGGGCGCTCCTGGTCGCGTTCGAGGTGCCGATCGCAGCCCACCTCACCGGCGTGGGCGTCGCCTCGATGGCGATCGTCTGGCTGGCCGGACGCGCCTACCTGCCGGTCGAGGAGCCCGAGCACGAGGCACCCGCCGCGGGGCGCTGGGCCTCGTGGCTGGAGCCGCGCACGCTCCTGGTCGGCCTCATGGTGCTGGTGTTCGCGATGACCGAGGGCACCGCCAACGACTGGCTCGCGGTGGCGCTCATCGACGGCTACGGCGTCGATCACTCCGTCGGCGTGCTGGGCTTCGCCGCCTTCGTCACGGCGATGACGGTCGTCCGGATCTTCGGAACCGGGCTGCTCGACCGCTTCGGGCGCGTGCCGGTGCTGTGGTCGACGATGGTCGCGGCCTTCGCCGGCGTGCTGCTCGTCGTGTACGGCGCTCACCCGGCCCTGGTCGTCGCCGGCATCGCGCTCTGGGGCAGCGGCGCGGCGTTGGGCTTCCCCGTCGGGATGAGCGCCGCGGCGGACGACCCGCGCCATGCCGCCGCCCGGGTGAGCGTCGTCGCGACCGTCGGCTACGGCGCCTTCCTGGCCGGGCCCCCGCTCTTCGCGGCGGTGGCCGAGGCGGTCGGCACGCTCCAGGCGCTGCTCGTGCTCGCCGGGATCCTGGTCCCGGCAGCATGCCTCGTCCCCGCCGCGCGGGAGCCGCGCCGGCCGGCCGGGCAGGACCCCTAGCGCTCGCCGCCCGGCACCCAGAGGACGTCGCCGGCGTGGCGATTGGCGTGGCGAGCCAGGATGAAGAGCAGGTCGGAGAGCCGGTTGAGGTAGGTGAGGGACAGCTTGTTCATCGAGCCGGCGTACTCCGACCAGGCCGCCCAGCCCTCGCGCTCCGCGCGCCGGCAGACGGTGCGCGCGACATGGAGGTAGGCCGAACCCGGTGTGCCGCCGTTGAGGATGAACGAGCGCAGCTTGGGCAGGCCCTCGTTGTAGTGGTCGCACCAGCCCTCGAGCCGGTCGACGTAGTCCTGCTCGATGCGCAGCGGCGGGAACTCGGGATCGGGCACCACCGGCGTACACAGGTCGGCACCCAGGTCGAACAGGTCGTTCTGGACATGGGTCAGCACCTCGACGACGTCGACGGCGAGGCCGCCGCAGGCGAGCGCGACGCCGAGCGCCGCGTTGGTCTCGTCGACCGTCGCGTAGGCCGCGAGCCGGGCATCGGTCTTGCTGGTCTCGCTCATGTCGCCTAGTCGGGTGGTGCCGGCGTCGCCGGTGCGGGTGTAGATCCGGGTGAGCTTGACCATTGCCTCAATCTAGCCTCGGCAGATCCGGGGACGACACGTAGTGCTCGTCGGCGCGGCAAAGCAACCGAACGGGTGTGTCTCGCGTCATAGTGGTTAGTAGCGGCCGTCACCTGGGTATCAGGAGAGCCGGAACCGACTCTCTACCTGCGCACGAGACCGACATCGACCGATCCGGGAGTCTCAGGACCCGGAGGAGGGGGACGACGTGGACATCGTCACCGATGGCCCGACGCTCAAGCTTGCCGGCGACCTCGACGGACGCAGCACCTGGAAGGTCCGCGCCGCGGTCCACGAGCTGCTGGCCACCCGCGAAGGCGACCTCGTCGTGGATCTCAGTCTGGTGAACAACGCCGATGTCGTCGCGCTCAAGGTCCTCGCGGCGGCGACCCGGCAGGCCGCGCGCGACGGCCGCCACCTCACCCTGCGCGGGTGCGGTCCCGCCGTACGCCGCCTGCTCCATCTCTCCCGTCTCGCTCGAGTCGTCGAGGTGGATCGAGCCGCCGCCACCGCGTGATCGGTGTGGACAAGTCCACAGCCTGATGACTCGCCGGTAGCCGTCGGCCTAGCCTGCGAGGCATGACGACTCCGAGCTCCGGTCGGCCCGGCATGGACCGGCCCGAGAAGGACCAGCCCTGGGTCATGCGCACGTACGCTGGCCACTCCACCGCCGCGGCATCCAACGCGCTCTACCGGACCAACCTGGCCAAGGGACAGACCGGACTCTCCGTCGCCTTCGACCTGCCGACCCAGACGGGCTACGACCCGGACGACGCCCTCAGCCGGGGTGAGGTCGGCAAGGTCGGCGTCCCCGTGTCGCACCTCGGGGAGATGCGGCGGCTCTTCGAGGACATCCCGCTCACGGCGATGAACACCTCGATGACGATCAACGCGCCGGCGATGTGGCTGCTCGCGCTGTACCAGGTCGTCGCCGAGGAGCAGGCCGGTGCCGCGAGCACCGTCGAGCGGCAGGCGGTTGCGCACCAACTCGCCGGCACCACGCAGAACGACATCGTCAAGGAGTACCTCTCCCGAGGTACCTATGTCTTCCCTCCCGAGCACTCGCTGCGGCTGACCGCCGACGTCATCGCCTACACCGTCAACGAGATCCCGAAGTGGAACCCGATCAACATCTGCAGCTACCACCTGCAGGAGGCGGGCGCCACGCCGCAGCAGGAGCTGGCCTACGCGCTGTGCACCGCGATCGCCGTCCTCGACCGGGTGCTGGCCTCCGGCCAGGTGTCGGAGGCGGACTTCGGCAAGGTCGTGGGTCGCATCTCGTTCTTCGTCAACGCGGGCGTCCGCTTCGTCGAGGAGATGTGCAAGATGCGGGCCTTCGTCCAGCTCTGGGACGAGATCACCCGCGAGCGCTACGGCGTGCGGGACGAGAGGATGCGCCGCTTCCGTTACGGCGTGCAGGTCAACTCGCTCGGGCTCACCGAGGCGCAGCCGGAGAACAACATCCAGCGCATCGTCCTGGAGATGCTCGGGGTCACGCTCTCGAAGGACGCGCGTGCCCGTGCCGTCCAGCTGCCGGCGTGGAACGAGGCCCTCGGCCTGCCCCGGCCGTGGGACCAGCAGTGGTCCCTTCGAATGCAGCAGGTGCTGGCCTTCGAGTCCGACCTGCTGGAGTACGACGACATCTTCGCGGGATCCCACGTCGTACAGGCGAAGGTTGCCGAGCTGGTCACGGATGCGCGTGCCGAGATGGACCGGGTGCAGGCGATGGGTGGCGCGATCGCGGCGGTCGAGTCCGGCTACATGAAGCAGGCGCTGGTGTCCGCCCACGCGGCTCGGCGCGCTCGGATCGAGTCGGGCGAGGAGGTGGTCGTCGGGGTCAACCGGTTCGAGGGCACCGAGCCGTCGCCGCTGACCGCCGACCTCGACGCAGCGATCCAGGCCGCCGACCCGGAGGCGGAGCGGTCGGCCGTCGCGTCGGTCGTGGCCTGGAGGGCGGCCCGCGACGAGGGCGCCGTACGCGCGGCCCTCGACCGCCTGGCCGCCGACGCGCAGACGGAGGCCAACCTGATGCCCGCCACGCTCGCGGCGGCTCGCTCGGGGGCCACGACGGGGGAGTGGGCTGGCACACTGCGGTCCGTGTTCGGTGAGTTCCGGGCCCCGACCGGGGTGGGCGGCGCGGTCGGGGCAACCGGCCAGGGCGGCGACGCCGGCGCGCGGCTGGCAGCCGTACGCCGGCGGGTGCGGGAGACCGGCGACGAGCTGGGCGGCCGGCTGCGGCTGCTCGTCGGCAAGCCCGGTCTGGACGGCCACTCCAACGGAGCCGAGCAGGTCGCCGTCCGGGCTCGTGACGCCGGCTTCGAGGTGATCTACCAGGGCATCCGGCTCACGCCCGAGGAGATCGTCGCTGCCGCGGTCGCCGAGGACGTGCACGCCGTCGGCCTCTCGATCCTCTCCGGGTCGCACATGGAGCTCGTGCCCACCGTGCTCGCCGGCCTGCGTGACGCGGGGCTCGACGACGTACCCGTCGTGGTCGGCGGGATCATCCCCGACTCCGACGGTCGCGCCCTGATCCGGGCCGGCGTCGCGGCGGTCTACACCCCCAAGGACTTCGGCATCACCGAGATCATGGACGGCATGGTCGACGTGATCCGGCGGGCGCGGGGGCTCCGGCCGACGCGCCGGGCGTCTCAGACTTACGCAGAATAGGTAAGGCAAGCCAAACTTCGGCTACGCTCTCCGCCGTGGGCAAGGGCAGGGTGACCAGGCTGCGGGACCAGCAGGTCTCGCTCAAGTCGCTGCCCAAGAAGAAGCGACCGAAGTCGAAGTGCTGTGTCGCCAAGTCGCGGTGCCAGCGTTGCCCGATCCGGATGCTGAAGGAGGGCACGCTGCCGACGGGGTATACGGTCAGGAGGCGCAAGCTCGTGAGATCCGACGTCGCCGCGAAGCTTGGCAAGAAGCTGAGAAAAGCCGCCTGAGAAGGAGCCGCCCGTGCCCGCCGATCGTTTCGTCGACCAGCTCAACGTCCAGATCGGCAACGAGCTGGCCTCGCACAACCAGTACCTCGCCTGCGCCGTCTACTACGACGCGCTCACGATGCCGCAGATGGCGGCGTTCTTCTACTCCCAGGCGTCGGAGGAGCGCGAGCACGCCCTGATGATGGTGCAGTACCTCCTCGACACCGACTCGCCGGTGACGATTCCCGCGATCGACGGCACCCTCGGCGACTTCGCCGATGTCGTCGCGCCCGTCCAGCTCGCGCTCGATCAGGAGAAGCGCGTCACCGAGCAGATCAACGGGCTGCTCAAGATCGCGCGCGAGGAGGCCGACTACGCCTCTGAGCAGTTCATGCAGTGGTTCATCAAGGAGCAGGTGGAGGAGATCGCGACGATGAGCGACCTGCTCGCGGTCGCGACCCGTAACCGGGACGACGTCGAGAACATCGAGGAGTACGTCGCCCGCGAGCAGGGCGACGCGGGCGACGACCCGACCGCGCCGCCGGTCGCCGGCGCGGCCGGCTGATCCGCTCCCTGCCATGAGCAGGGTCATCGTCGTCGGAGCGGGGGTCGCCGGGCTGTCGTGCGCGGTCCGGCTCCTCGACGCCGGCCACCGGGTCGACGTGCTGGCGCGAGACCTGCCGCTCGAGACCACATCCGCCGTCGCGGCGGCGGTCTGCTCGCCCTACCTGGCGCAGCCCCAGGACCTGGTCGAGCGCTGGTGTGCCGAGTCGCAGGCGGAGTTCGAGCGGATCGCGACGTCGACCGATCCCGACGACGCCGGCGTGAGACTCCTCCCTGGCCGGTTGGCCGCCCGCGCTCCGGGACGCTCGGGCGAGCGGGTCCTGCCGGTCATCGAGATGCCCGTCTACCTGCGCTGGCTCGACGCTCGGATCCGTGCGCTCGGCGGCACGATCTCGCGGCTGAACCTCTCGGCGCTTCCCCATGCGGGTGCGGCACATCCGGGCGCGGGCGGCGCCGACGTCGTCGTCAACTGCAGCGGGCTCGGCGCCAAGCACCTCGCCGCCGATCCTGGAGTGTTCCCGGTGCAGGGACAGGTGAGCTACGTGGCCCAGTTCGGGCTCGACCGCTGGGCGATCGACGAGACCGGGCCGTCAGGACCGACGTACGTCGTGCCCCGATCGCGCGAGATCGTGGTCGGCGGCACCGAGGTCGTCGGAGAGTGGAGCCGTACGCCGGACCCCGCCGTCGCCGCGGACATCTGGCGCCGCGCGACCGCGTTGGTTCCCGAGCTCGCGTCCGCGAAGGTGCTGCGCCACAAGGTGGGCCTGCGTCCGGCGCGGTCGGCCGTCCGCGTCGAGCGGGTCGGCGCCGTCGTGCACTGCTACGGCCACGGCGGATCCGGTGTCACCCTGGCCTGGGGCACCGCCGGAGACGTCGTGCGCCTCGTGTCGGGCCGCGACCCTGCCGTCGCCGATCCCGAGCCCTAGCTCCGTCGCCGCATCACGAGCCAGCCGAGAAGGGCTCCCACCGCCAGCCCGATCACCGCCCCGTAGAAGCGGTTGTCCTCGCCCCAGCTCCGCCCGGCCAGCAGCGCGCCCAGACCCGCCAGGATCATCGCGACCACGACCAGCCCCATGCGGAGACCCATCTCCTGGAACCACAGTTGCGTCAGGGACTCCGTCCCGCCGCGCGCGTTGAGTGGCTGGAAGCGCGTCACCGCGCTCACCGGCAGCGGGCCGTAGATGTGCGGGAACGTCTCGGTGCCTTCCCCCGGAGCCCCGTCGCTTGCGACCTCCTCCTCACGCCACGGGCTCGTCAGCCGGTCGGTGTCGATGGTCAGCAGCACCAGCGGCTCCTTGACGCGGGCGTAGAAGCGTGTGTAGGTCGGCCCGACCTGCTCGCGATGCGCGGCGTGGATGAACCCCACCTCCGTGAGCGTCCGCCCGAGCGTCGAGGTGGTGTACTCACCCGCCTTCTGCGCCTTGCGCCAGTCGGCGACCGTCGCGATGTGGTAGATCCGCACGTGCCCGAGTCTGGCATGGCACGCTGTGCCACAGGTTGCTACTCTGGCGGCATGTCCTCCTCGTCCCCGGAGCCTCCGACGATCAGCCAGCGCGATCTGCGGATGCGGTCCAAGGAGATCATGGACGCGGTCGAGCACGGGCAGGCTTTCACCGTCACTCGCGACGGTCGCGGGATAGGCGAGCTGATCCCGCTCCGACGCCGCCGTCGGTTCGTTTCCCGGGCCGGCTTCTCCGCGATGGCCCGCTCGGCCCCGGAGGTCGACCTGGGCCGGTTCAGGCGCGACCAGGCGCAGGCGTTCGACGGTGCGCTGGACGACCCGTATGCCCGGTGAGCTGTCGGTCGGGCTGCTCGATACGAACATCTTGATCCTTCAGCGCTGGATCGACCCCGAGGACCTGCCGGAGGAGGGAGCCATCAGTGCGATCACGCTTGCCGAGCTCTCTGCCGGCGTTCATCTGGTCGTCGGCGATGATCCCGATGCGCGTGCCGAGCGGGCTCGCCGTACCGATGTGCTCCAGCGGGTGGAGAGCGAGTACGACCCGATTGAGTTCGACGGGGTGGCCGCCCGATGCTTCGGCCGGGTCAGTGCGGCGATCGGTGTTGTGGGGAGGTCGCCGCGCCGGCGAGTGGCCGATCTGATGATCGCGAGTGTCGCGATGGCTCAGGGACTGCCCCTCTACACGACCAACCCCGACGACCTCGCGGGTCTTGGCGGCCTGGTGGAGATCGTGCCCGTACGACGGCCAGACACGCTCACCACTTGAGGCCGTCAGAAGAGTCGGTCTTCGGCGTTGTCCAGCCCTCGGAGGGCGTCGTAGTCGACGACGGCGCAGGAGATGCCGCGGTCGGTGGCGAGAACGCGGGCCTGGGGCTTGATCTCCTGGGCGGCGAAGATGCCGCGGACCGGGCCCTTGATGGTGAGGAGGGGCTCGCGGTTGAGGAGCTCGAGGTAGCGGGTGAGCTGCTCGACGCCGTCGATCTCGCCGCGACGCTTGATCTCGACGGCAACGGAGGCGCCGGCGGAGTCGCGGCACATCAGGTCGACGGGTCCGATGGCGGTTGGGTACTCGCGGCGGACGAGGGTCAGGCCGTGGGCGAGGGTGGCGGGGTGCTCGGCGAGCAGCTCCTGGAGGTGCTTCTCGACGCCGTCCTTCTGCAGCCCGGGGTCGATTCCGAGGTCGTGGTCGGAGTCGTGGTGGATCTCCTCGATGCGGATGCGCAGTGTGTCGGGAGGGGTCGACGACTGGGCCGATCTCGAGGACGACTTGGCGGTCACCACCCACTCGACCACGCCCTCATCGGTGGTGCCCTCGCGCACCGTGCACGGCGGTGACATCCAGTTGAGCGGCTTGTAGGAGCCGCCGTCGGAGTGGACGAGCACGGAGCCGTCGGCCTTGATCATGAGCACCCTCGTCGCCATCGGCAGATGGGCCGTCAGCCGCCCGGAGTAGTCGACCTGACAGCGCGCCACCACGAGTCTCACGAGTCGCGAATCTACCCCGAGGTCAGGGGTGGCGTGAGATGTCCCTCAGCCCGACCGCAACGGCGTACTGGTCTGACAGCATCTGCTGCCATGAGCGAGGAGCAGACGCGGGAGCAGGGCCGCACGTTCAGGACCATCGGCGTGGTCGGCCTCGGCACGATGGGCGCGGGCATCGCCGAGGTCTTCGCCCGCGCGGGGTATGACGTGGTCGGCGTCGAGATCAACGACGAGGCGCTGACCCGTGGCCGCGAGCACCTGGAGCACTCCACCGGCCGCGCCGTCGAGCGCGGCAAGCTGAGCACGGAGGACCAGGCCGCTCTGCTGGGCCGGATCACCTTCGCGACCGACCTGGAGGCGGTCAAGGACGCCGACCTCGTCGTCGAGGCGGTGGTCGAGTCGCTCGCCGTCAAGACCGACGTCATGCGCAGGCTCGACGCGGTCGTGTCGCCGACGACGGTGCTGGCCACGAACACCTCGTCGCTCAGCGTCACCGAGATCTCGGCTGCCGACAGCAGACCCGGCCGCGTCGTCGGCGTCCACTTCTTCAACCCCGCGCCGGTCCAGAAGCTCGTCGAGATCGTGCGCACCGTCGTCACCGAGCCTCCGGTCCTCGCTGACATCCACGAGCTGCTCGAGAGCCTCGGCAAGCTGCCCGTCGTCTGCGGCGACAAGGCCGGCTTCATCGCCAACACGCTGCTCTTCGGCTATCTCAACCACGCGGTCGCGATGTACGAGGGCCACTACGCCTCCCGCGAGGACATCGACGCCGCGATGCGCCTCGGCTGCGGCTACCCCATGGGTCCGCTCGCGCTGCTCGACCTGATCGGCCTCGACACGGCGTACGAGATCCTCGACACGATGTACAAGCAGGGCCGCGACCGGCTGCACGCGCCGGCGCCGCTGCTCAAGCAGTACGTCACCGCCGGGCTGCTCGGCCGCAAGTCGGGCCGCGGCTTCTACACCTACGAGGGACCCGACACCTCTAAGGTCGTCCCCGACGCGCACACACCGAGCGATGCCGACAATCCGCAGCTCAGGCACACCATCGGATCCGTCGGTGTCGTCGGCACCGGCACCATGGCCGGCGGCATCGCCGAGGTCTTCGCCAAGGCCGGGTACGACGTGCTCGTCGCCGGACGCACCCAGGAGAGGGCCATGGGGGTGATCGCCACCGTCACCAAGAGCTTCGACAGGCAGATCCAGCGCGGGCGGGCCACCGAGGAGGACAAGACGGCGACGCTGGCCCGGCTGTCCGGCACCTCGTCACTCGACGACCTCGCAGACGCCGACATCGTGGTGGAGGCGATCGCCGAGGACCTGGCGGTCAAGACGACGCTCTTCGAGAACCTCGACGCCATCTGCAGGCCCGGCGCGATCCTGGCCAGCACCACCTCCAGCCTGCCGATCATCGCGCTGGCGAGGGTGACGAAGCGGCCGCAGGACGTCATCGGCATGCACTTCTTCAACCCGGCCGCGATCATGAAGCTGGTCGAGGTGGTCTCGACCGTCGCGACGTCCGGCGAGGTCACCGAGACCGTGCTCGCGCTGTCCGACCGGATCGGCAAGGTCGCCGTGCGCTGCGCAGATCGCTCCGGCTTCATCGTCAACGCGCTGCTCTTCCCCTATCTCAACGACGCGGTGAAGATGCTCCAGGCCCACTACGCGACGGCCGACGAGATCGACACGGCGATGAAGGAGGGCTGTGCCCTGCCGATGGGGCCCTTCGAACTCCTCGACGTGGTCGGCAACGACGTGTCGCTGGCGATTCAGCGCGAGCTCTACCTGGAGTTCCGCGAGCCCGGCTTCGCGCCCGCGCCGTTGCTGGAGCACCTCGTCACCGCGGGCTACCTGGGTCGCAAGACCGGCCGCGGCTTCCGGGACTACTCGTGAGTGGTCTCGACACCGCTCGCTGCGCTCGCGGGCTCGACCACCGAGAATCCCCCGGTGGTCGAGCCGGTCGTGAGGAACGAGCGACCGTGTCGAGATCACGGGGAAGCTAGTCGAGGCAGAACTCGTTGCCCTCGGGGTCGGTCATGACGATGTGTCCGGCGTTCATCGGGGGAGTGGGCTCGAAGCGGCGTACCCGTGCGGCCCCAAGGGCGACCAGTCGCTCGCACTCCGCCTCCAGCGCCGCCATCCGCTCGTCACCGGCCAGGCCGGGCGCAACGCGAACATCGAGGTGGACGCGGTTCTTGGCGACCTTGTCCTCGGGCACCTGCTGGAAGAACAGCCGAGGGCCCTGCCCCTCCGGGTCCTCGATGGCGGACCTGGACGTGGCGGCTCACGGGGTGGCTCCGATCTCGTCGGGGCCCGTGACGGGGCCGGGGCCCGGGTGTGGGTGCGTGTGCAGGTAGAGGTCGCGAAGCACGCAGACCTCGGACAGGTGGTGGATCAGCTCACGGTGGATGTGGAGCACCAGGTCGGCCATGGGAGAGTCGGGGTAGGGCTCCTTCGCGCCGACGGGGACGAGCAGGCCCGCCTCGCCGAGGCCCTGCAACCCGGCCGACCAGACCTCGAGCTGGGCCTCGAGCTGGTCGAGCGCACCGGCCGCCGTGCCGGCGTACTCCCAGGTCTCGTACGACGCGGGTGGCGCGCCGAAGTGAGCCGCGTTGCGCGCCGCGAGGACCCCGACGATGACGTGGCCGAGGCGCCAGGCGATCGTGGTGAAGGGGGCCGGCTGGGGCTCGGGGAAGGCGTAGTCGATGGTGAAGTCGCCGACACCGACGGATATCGGTGCCGTCGACGTGCCGCGCGGCCGCACGCTCCAGGCCTCGGCGACCGGGGCCCAGAGATACTCCTCGTCGGTCAGGCCGTCGAGGCGGGCTCGAAGCTGATGGTCCCAGTGAGACTCCCACTGCTCCCGGAGCGTGCGGTTCCAGTCGAGGGTCGTGTCGCGTTCGTCGTTCATGCTGCCACCTTGGCATGCCTAGCGGACAGGGTCGGTCCGCTATCCCTGGCAGGCTGGCCCCATGGCTCGCGACCCCGGCGTGACGTCGAGCGGCTCAGCCTCGACTTCGTGCTCATGCACGTGCTGCTCCTTGGTCACGACTTCGAGGTCCTCGACCCACCCGAGCTGCGCGAGCGCTGTCGGGAGCTCGCGATGAGACTGGCGGGTGCCGGTGCAACGCTCGCGCCGGTGCCGGACATGGAGGAGTCATGAGCCGCGACCAGGACGACGAGCGGGTGTGCGCCGACGCCGGCGATGAGGTCGGCGAGGAGCCGGGAGACGGGACGAGCCCCGAGGACCGCTTCCGCCGACTGTACGCCGAGCACGTCGACCCGATCCTCGGCTACGCGCTGCGCCGTGCCGACCAGGCCGACGACGCCGCGGACGTCGTAGCGGAGACCTTCCTGGTCGCCTGGCGCCGGCTCGCCGACGTGCCGCCAGGCCAGGAGGCGAGGCTGTGGCTGTACGGCGTCGCGCGCCGCGCGCTCGCCAACCAACGCCGCGGCGCCGACCGCCGGCACGCGCTGGGGCGGCGGCTGCGTCACGACCTCGCGGCCAGCGTGCCCGACCACGCCCACGTAGTCGCCGAGCGTGCCGCCATCCGGGACGCGCTCGACCGGCTGGCCGACCGCGACCGCGAGGTGCTGCAGCTCGCGGCCTGGGAGGGCCTCGAGCCGCGAGAGATCGCGCAGGTGCTCGGCACCTCCGCGATCGCCGTGCGCAGCCGGCTCTCGCGATCGCGCGCCCGCTTGCGCGCGCTGACCGGGCGGGCAGCAGGCGACCCGCCACCTGATCAGACCCTCGCCGGCCGGGTGGCGCAGATCCCGAGCAGGCATCCCGGCCAGCACAGCGAGCAGAGCAAGGAGGGCGAGCGATGACGATCACCGACCACGAGGTGTCGCGACTGCCGCTGGCCGCCGCGAAGAACGAGCTCCTCCAGGAGATCCTCGCCACCGAGCTGCGCGACGATGCCGTCCTGGCGCCGGAGCGGCGGCGGCTGCCCGGCTGGGCGGTCGCGGGTACGGCCGCCGCTGCGGTCGGGCTGGTGATCGCCGTCCCCGCGGGCATCGGCGTGCTGGGCGAGGGTGGCGGTGGTGGCGTGGCCGCGGATCCCACTGCGACGCTGTCGGCCACCGTGTCCGCGTCCCCCTCGCCGTCCACTGCTCCGACACAGACACCGACGGTGCCGGCGCCACCCGCCGTCCCCGGCGGGCTGTACGCCGTGGTGGCCCTGCCCGGCTGGCGGCTCACCGATGCGTACGGCGACGGGTCCTCACTCGACCTCTCCTTCGCCGGCCCGGGCGGGCAGTCCCTCAACGTGACGGCATATCCGGCCAGCGCTCACAGCGACTACGTCGCCGACCGGGCCGATGACGACACGATCGGCGACCGCGGCAGCCTCGGCGTGCTCGGCCGGCCGGCGCGGATCTTCGACTACTCGACGAACGACCACGAGGCGCTCCGCCAGCCCGAAGGACAGCGCTTCCTGGGCTTCCGCGGCTCCGGCCTCTCCGAGCAGGAGTTCGCGGAGGCGCTCGCCGGCCTCGTGCAGACGGACGCGGCCGGCTTCGCGGCGTACGCACCGGGGGAGGTCCGCGGCCCCGTCGAGGTCGAGGAGGATATGCCCGAGCTGCTGCGCGGTGTCGACCTGCCGCCCGGCTTCGACACCGCGACGATCCGGCTGACCGGCTTCAACGACGACTACCAGACCCGCGCTCAGATCGCCGGCGCGATCGGCTGCGCCTGGCTCGGGTACGCCGACCGCGGGCCGCGTGCCCGCGAGCTGGCGATCGCCGCGTTCGACGCGAGCCGGCACTGGCAGCTCTTCGACGGCATGGCGGAGGAGGGCGACTATCCCGAGGTCTTCTGGTCGACCGCCGACTCGCTGCGCGACGAGCCGGAGACTCCGGCGAGCGAATGGAGCCCCGGGCTCTGCTCGTGACCGGCGGCCATCATGTGGCGGGTCCGGCTAGTCTCGGGTTCATGAGGTGGGTGGTGCTGATCGTCGCCCTGGCCGCGGGTGCCGGGCTGGTGCTGATGCTGCTGCGCTCCAGCAAGGAGAAGGAGCGCCAGCGCAAGGAAGCCGAGCTCGAGCCGGTCAAGAAGCTCGCGTTCGAGGACATCACCGCCCTCGGCGTCGAGCTGCAGGACCTCGACCTCGATCTCGCCGGCACCGAGCTCGACGTGGGCGCCAACTCCGACTACCAGCGGGCGCTCGACTCCTACGAGGCGGCCAAGATGGCCGGCGACCACATCCGAAAGCCCGACGACATCAGGCATATCACCGAGATCCTCGAGGACGGGCGCTACGCGATGGCCTGCGTCCGTGCCCGCGTCGCCGGGCAGCCGCTCCCGACCCGCCGTCCCCCGTGCTTCTTCGACCCCCGCCACGGACTCTCGGTCACCGACGTCCGCTACGCCCCGCCGGGCGGCACCCCCCGTGACGTGCCGGCATGCGCCCTCGACGCCGAGCGGGTGCAGGCCGGTGCCGAGCCCGACGTCCGCAAGGTGATGGTCGGCTCGCGGCGGGTGCCCTACTGGCAGGGAGGCCCGGCGTACCGGCCCTATGCCGCGGGCTACTTCGGCGCCTTCGGCCCGATGGACTGGATGTTCATGGGGCTGATGTTCGGCGCCTTCGACGGCTTCGGTGAGGGCATCGGAGCCATGGCCGAGGGGATCGGCGAGGGTGTCGGTGGGATGTTCGAAGGCATCGGAGACGGGGTCGGCGACGTCTTCGGCGGCATCGGGGACATGTTCGACTTCTGAGTCGAGCAGCCGTCCGCGAGGAACGAGCGGGCGGCGTGGGCTCGGCCAGGTCGAGTAGCCCGCGCGACTGAGCTCGCGAAGTCGCGGACGGGCGTATCGAGACCGGGTGTGGGTCCGCGAGGAACGAGCGGGCGGCGTGGGCTCGGCCGGGTCGAGTAGCCCGCGCGACTGAGCTCGCGAAGTCGCGGACGGGCGTATCGAGACCGGGTGTGGGTCCGCGAGGAACGAGCGGGCGGCGTGGGCTCGGCCAGGTCGAGTGGCCCGCGCGACTGAGCTTGCGAAGTCGCGGACGGGCGTATCGAGACCGGGTGTGGGTCCGCGAGGAACGAGCGGGCGGCGTGGGCTCGGCGAGCTGGTCTCGACACGGTCGCTCGTCCCTCGCGACCGGCTCGACCACCGAGACCCGGTTCGTCCCCTATAGCCTCGGGTCGTGATGACGTCCGGTCTGCACACCACGGAGCTGGGGGAGCGCGGACAACGGGTCGTCTTCTGCCACGGGCTCTTCGGCCAGGGCCGCAACTGGACGCAGGTCGCCAAGGCGATCGCGGCCGACCACCGGGTCCTGCTCGTCGACATGCCCGACCACGGACGGTCCGAGTGGACGGACGAGTTCTCCTACGCCGACGCGGCCGACCGGGTCGCCGGGCTGCTGACCGCCGCGGATCCGGTCGCCCTCGTCGGCCACTCGATGGGCGGCAAGATCGCGATGCTGGTCGCGCTGCGGCATCCCGGCCTCGTCGAGCGGCTCTGTGTCGTCGACGTCGCGCCGGTCGACTACGGCACGGCGAGTGAGTTCTCGCGCTATGTCGGCGCGATGCGTGGCCTCGATCGTGCGGCCCTGGCCCGGCGTGAGGACGCCGACAGGGCGCTCGAGACGGAGGTGCCGGACCCGACGATCCGCTCGTTCCTGCTGCAGAACCTGCGCCGCGACGGTGACTCCTGGCGATGGCAGGCCAACCTCGACGTCCTGGGCGACGGCCTGCCCGCGATCGCCGGGTGGCCGGGCGACCTCGTCGCCGGAGCGTCGTACGACGGCCCGGTGCTGTGGGTGGCCGGCTCCCGCTCCGGCTATGTCGAGGACAGCAGCGCCGCCGCCATGGAGTCGCTGTTCCCGCGGGTGCGGCGGGTGACGGTCAAGAACGCGGGGCACTGGGTGCACTCCGAGCAGCCCGGGATCTTCGTCGAGGTGCTTCAGAGGTTCTTGCGGGCCCGGTAGGCGGCGACGGCGTTGCGGTTGGCGCAGGTGGTGGAGCAGAAGCGCTTGGACCGGTTGCGAGAGAGATCCAGCACGATGTCGTCGCAGGTCGCGTCGGCGCAGACCCCCAGCCGGGACAGCTCGTCGCCGCGGATCACGTCGATCATGGCCATCGCCGTCTCCACCAGGATGCGCTCCGCCAGAGGGGCCTCGGCGTCGACGGCGTGGACGTGCCAGTCGTACTCCTCGTGGCGGACGAGTCGCACGTCGAGACGCGACTCCGCGAGCGCGGCGTTGACCAGCTCGACCGCCTCGTCGCGGGTGGCCGTGAGCAGCGCGCGCAAGCGGGGCCGGAGCGAGCGGACCTCGGCGACCTCGGCCGCGTCGCGGTCGCGCCGGCCGGTGTAGCGCCACTCGCGGTAGAAGGCGTCCAGGTCCGCGATCGTGGCGAGGGTGTCGGCACCGTCGGCGCCGGGCGCGGAGTTGACGACCGCGGCCGCGGCCCGCAGGGCCATCCCGGTGTCATAGGCGAAAACCACATTGAGATATTACGCGATCCCGGCTAGCGTCACATGTCATGGCCACAATGACGAATGACGTCGTCGTAAGCGCCGGGTCCGGCCGGAGCGTCCGGACGGGCACGTTCTTCGCGCTCGTCTCCGCGGTCTCGTTCGGCCTGGCCGGTGGGCTCGCTCGCCCGCTCCTCGACGCCGGCTGGAGCTCCGGCGCGATCACCCTGCTCCGCGTGTGGATCGCGGTCGTCGTCCTCCTGCCGTTGGGTCTGCGCGCCCTCGACGGTCGGTGGGGAGTCCTCTGGGCCAGCCGTCGGATCGTCGCCGGGTACGCCGTCTTCGGAGTCGTCCTCGCCCAGTTCTGCTACTTCTCCGCGATGCGCTACATGGACGCCGGGCCCGCGCTGCTCATCGAGTACACCGCACCGGTGCTCGTGGTCGTGTGGCTGTGGCTCCGCCACGGCCAGCGGCCGCGGCGGGTCGCCCTGGCCGGTGCCGGGCTTGCGCTGGTCGGTCTGGTCCTGGTGCTCGACCTGATGTCGGGGGCCGACGTCCACCCGACGGGCGCGCTGTGGGCGGCGGCGGCGATGCTGGGTGCGGCGGGCTACTTCATCTTCGGTGCCGATGACAGCACCGGCCTCCCGCCCCTGACCCTGGCCACCGCGGGGCTCGCCCTGGGCGGGTGCGTTCTCGTCGTACTGGGCGTCTCCGGGCTCCTGCCGGTGACCGTCAGCACACAGCCCGTCGGCTTCCGGGGTGCCGACGTCCCGTGGTGGCTGCCGATCCTCGTGCTCGGTGTCGTGACCGCCGCGCTGGCCTACGGCGCGGGCGCTGCCGCGATGCGCGAGCTGGGGTCGCGGTTGTCGTCGTTCGTCGCCCTGAGCGAGGTCCTTGCCGTGGTGCTGTGGGCCTGGTTGCTGCTGGGTCAAGTGCCCGGCTCGGCCCAGCTCCTGGGTGGCGTGGCGATCCTTGCCGGCGTCATCCTCGTGAAGCTGGGAGAGCCGACGGGCGGGCCCGGGCCCAGGAGCAGGTCGCGCTCAGCGCGCGTCCTGCCGCCTGATGAAGATCTCCCTGGTGAGCATCAGGATCGCCGCGGCGGTCGGGATCGCCAGCAACGCGCCGACGACACCGAGCAGGCCCGCACCCACCAGCGCCGCGATCACCGTGACCGAACCGGGGATCTCCACCGACCGTGACATCACCCGCGGGTAGATGACGTAGTTCTCGATCTGCTGGTAGAGGAGGTAGAAGATCACGCAGGCGAGGCCGGCCTTGGGGTCGGTGGCGAAGGCGATCGCCGTCACGATCACCGCACCGATCGTGGCGCCGATCATCGGGATCACGTCGAGCAGCGCCACGACGAACGCCAGGGCGATGGCGTACTCGCCCAGACCGACGGCGAACAGGAAGACCAGGCTCGTGACGCCGGCGCAGCAGGCGACGATGAACGCCCCGGAGACATAGCCGCCGACGCTCTTGATCACCCGGTTGCCGAGCTTGCTCACCCGGTCGCGGCGAGAGGCCGGGGCGAGCCGGTAGAGGGCACCCTTGGTGGCGTCGAGCCCGGCGAGGAAGTAGAGGGTGAGCACCACGATCACGAACCCGTTGAGCAGGGTCGAGACCACCTGCGACGCGAAGCCCAGCACGCCGCCGAACAGTCCGGACAGGAAGTCGCCGCCGGCGACGTAGTCCTGGATCTTCGAGATGACGTCGAAGCGCTCGTCGAGCCTCTCGATGTAGGAGTTCTCCTGGAGCTCGAGCAGCCATCCCGGGGCGTTGGCGGAGAGCATGGCGACCTGGTCGGAGATCACCGGGACGATCGCGGTCACGAACAGGACGATCGCGATCAGCACGATCACGATCACCGCGAAGACCGACCACGGCCGCCTGAGCCCCCGGCGCTGGAAGAACTCCACGCCCGGGTTGAGCCCGGCGGCCAGGAAGAGCGAGACCACGATCAGGATCAGCGTCGATCCGATGTCGAGGATCCGCAGACCGAGCCAGAGGGCCAGGGCCGCGCCGAGGCCGCCGAGGAATCCGATGTAGAACGGCGAGTGCTTGGCCAGCGGGAGCCCGGGCTCGCCGAGATCGTCAGCTCGGGTCGTCTGTTCGGCGTCCCGTACGGCCGGGACCGAGCCGGCGCTCGAGGTCGGGTCGTCATCGAGCCGCTCGGGCTCTTCCGGCGATGTCACGGGAGACATCATGCCCTCTGGGCCCGCGCTTTCCCCGACCGCGCCGGGGCCGGGTGGGTCAGTCCTGCTGCTCCGAGGGGTCGTCGGTGAAGCCGGTCAGGATGTCCTGCAGCTGGGCGAGCTGGGCGGTGATGGCGTCGCGGCGCTTCTGCATCCGCTCGACCTCCGAGCGCATGACGCCGAGCTTG
The DNA here is from genome assembly GCA_963767345.1 of uncultured Actinomycetota bacterium. Taxonomy (GTDB): domain Bacteria; phylum Actinomycetota; class Actinomycetes; order Propionibacteriales; family Nocardioidaceae; genus Nocardioides. Next base: position 475,976 of record CAVYDO010000001.1, on the reverse strand, counting down.
CGCTCGGACTCCGCCCTCTCGTTGGCCCCGATGGCCTCCGCCTGGCTCCGGGCCGACGAGACGAGCTGCTCGGCCTCGCGTCGCGCCCGGGTGAGGAGACCCTCGGCCTCCGCCTGGGCATGGCCGCGCTGCGAGGTGGCCTGGTCGACGGCCTGCTGGGCACGCTGCTCGGCGGCCGTGGCGCGCTCCTCGGCGTCCGCAACGAGGCGGTTGGTCTCGGCGGTCGCCGAGGCGTGGTGCTCGGCTGCCTCACGCGCCAGCCGCTCCTTCTCCACGGCCAGCACCCGCCGGGCCTCCTGGACCTCGCGGTCGGCCGAGGCGCGGATCTTCTCGGCCTCGCGCGTCGCCGCGGTGCGGAGCTCGTTGGCCTGCTGCTCGGCCGCGAGCCGGAGCTGGGCCGCCTGCCGCTCGGCGATGGCGACCAGGTCGGCGGCCTGGGCCTTCGAGCGGGTCTGCTCCTGCTCGACATCGGCCGTGGTGCGCGCCCGGGCCTCGTCGAGCTCCCTGATCTGCACGAGCCTCATGTCGTCGGTCTCGCGCTTGGCCTCCGCGCGCAGTGCGGCGGCGTCGTGCTCGGCCTGCGAGCGGATCTCCTCGGCGTCGGCGGCCGCCGAGCGGCGTACCTCCTCGGACTCCTCCTCGGCGAGTCGCAACATGGCGGTCGCCCGGGTGCCGAGGCCGGCGTAGGTCGGGTTCTTGTTCTCCTCCAGCTCCCGCCGCGCGGCGTCGAGCTCGGCGCTGAGCTGGGCGAGCCGCTGCTCGGCGTGGTTGAGGCGCTCGCCCAGCTGGCCGTGCTCGACGACGATCTGCTGCACCTGCCCATCGACGGCGGCGCGGTCGTATCCGCCTCGTCGTACGACCGGGAAGGACGGCGCCGCGAGCCGTGGCGCCGGTCGCTGCGAAGCCGGTCCCTGCGGAGCCGGCACGGCCGGCGGCACGCTCTGGCGGGTCGCGGTCGGCTCGTGCCTGGTCACCGCGGCGATCACCTGCGTGGGCTCGGCGTCGTCGGGCGCCTGCTCGGGGGCCGACGGCGGGGACGGCGCCGCCGAGGCCGGCTCGTCGGACGCCGCCGGAGCCTCGTCCGCCTCCTCGTCGTCACGGAAGATCGACAGGCCTTCGTTGCGGCCGCGGTCCGTCATTCGCGCACACCCTTCATCTCACTCGTACGACGCCCGTACGCCAGGTGGGTGGCCTGGCGGGGAACTGCTGCGTACCAGTGTCCACGATGCGCCCAGCCGACACGCCGCGGCTCACCGCGAGTGGACGTGACTTACACCCCGCGGAAGCGGTTGATGGCCTCCAGGTGCCTGTCGCGCATCTCGTAGTCGCGGACGCCGAGGCCCTCGGCCGGCGCGAGGCACAGGACGCCGACCTTGCCCTGGTGGGTGTTGTGGTGCACGTCGAGCGCGGCCTGGCCGACCAGCTCGAGCGGGTAGGTCTGCGACAGCGTGGGGTGGATCATGCCCTTCGCGATCAGCCGGTTGGCCTCCCACGACTCGCGGTAGTTGGCGAAGTGGCTGGAGATGATGCGCTTGAGGTTCATCCACAGGTAGCGGTTGTCGTACTCGTGCATGTAGCCGGTCGTCGACGCGCAGGTCGTGATCACGCCGCCCTTGCGAGCCACGAAGACCGAGGCCCCGAAGGTGTCGCGCCCGGGGTGCTCGAAGACGATGTCGATGTCCTCACCCCCGGTGAGCTCTCGGATCCGGGCGCCGAGCCGCTTCCACTCCTTGGGGTCCTGGGTGTGCTCGTCCTTCCAGAACCGGTAGCCCTCCTCGGACCGGTTGATGACCAGCGCCGCGCCCATCGACCGGGCGATCGCCGCCTTGTCCTCGTTGGACACGACGCAGACGGGGGTGGCGCCACCGTTGAGCGCGTACTGCGTGGCGAAGCCGCCGAGGCCGCCGGACGCGCCCCAGATCAAGACGTTGTCTCCCTGCTTCATCGCGGCGCCGTTCTTGCTCACCAGCTGGCGGTACGCCGTGGAGTTGACCAGCCCGGGGGAGGCCGCCTCCTCCCAGGTGAGGTGCTCGGGCTTGGGCATCAGCTGGTTGGACTTCACCAGGGCGATCTCGGCGAGGCCGCCGAAGTTGGTCTCGAAGCCCCAGATCCGCTGCTCGGGGTCGAGCATCGTGTCGTTGTGGCCGTCGGGGCTCTCCAGCTCCACGGAGAGACAGTGGGCCACGACCTCGTCACCGGGCCGCCAGGCGTTGACGCCGAGGCCGGTCCTGAGGACGACGCCGGACAGGTCGGAGCCGACGACGTGGTAGGGCAGGTCGTGCCGCTTGGTGAGCGGGGACAGCCTGCCGTAGCGCTCCAGGAAGGCGAAGGTCGGCAGCGGCTCGAAGATCGAGGTCCAGACCGTGTTGTAGTTGATCGCGCTCGCCATCACCGCGACCAGTGCCTCGCCCGGACCGAGCTCGGGCAATGCGACCCGGTCGATGTGCAGGGACTTGCGCGGGTCCTTGTCCTTGCTGGCCAGGCCCTCGAACATGTCCACCTCGTCCTTCCGCACGCATGCGGCGCGGTAGGACTCCGGCAGACGCAGGGCCGCGACGTCCGCGCGGCCTGCGGCACCTTCCTGGGCGGCGGTGATGGCGTCGAGGATGTGCTGCACGGCGGTCTCCTTCGGCTGGCCGGGTGGATGCAAAGTACCGACGGGTAGACCCCTTGTGCTGTCGCTGTGAAGGATCTCTCAGGGATGACCCGTCGCGTGCGACGGGTTTCGAGACGCGCCGTCGCGACCTCCTTCGTCGGTCGCGGGCGCTCCTCAACCTTCGCCGCTGGTCGGTGACCTCGCAGGCTCGGTCACCGGCGGCTCGACCAGCTCGACCAGCACCCCGCCGGCGTCCTTGGGGTGGATGAAGTTGATCCGTGAGCCGCCGGTGCCCCGCGACGGCTCGTCGTACAACAGCCGCAGACCGCGGTCGCGCAGGGTCGACGAGACGACCTCGATGTCCGCGACGCGGAAGGCGAGCTGCTGCAGGCCCGGGCCGGAGCGGTCGATGAACCTCGCGATCGCCGACTCGGGGGAGAGCGGGGCGAGCAGCTGGAGGCGGGGCCCGCCCTCGGCCCCCCCGACGGCCACCATCGCCTCCCGCACGCCCTGCTCCTCGTTGGTCTCCTCGTGGACCGCCGTCATCCCGTAGGCGTCGCGGTAGAAGGCAAGGGCCTCCTCGAGATCGGGTACGGCGATGCCGACGTGGTCGATGCCGAGGAAGAGGCTGGTTGGAACGAGCCCGGCGGGGACGAGATCGGGCGTCTGGTCGGTCATCTCGCCATCGTCGTACGGCAGGCGAAGGACCGCCACCGTCGAGGGTGGCCCGAGCTGTGTGAGATGTTCCTCAGCCGTGACCGCGCCGACCGCTCGCCCACCCGGTGGCCGGTGAGTAGGGTCGAAATCATCACCCCGCCGGCTGCGTGACGAGCGGCCGCGCCGTCTGCACCTGGAGGCCCGCAATGTCCGGATCCGTGATCGTCGCCGGAGCCCGTACCCCGATCGGCCGTCTGCTCGGAGGGCTCAAGGACCAGACCGCGGCCGACCTCGGCGGCGTCGCGATCAGGGGCGCGCTGGAGAGGGCCGGCATCACCGGCGACCAGGTCGACTACGTGATCATGGGGCAGGTGATCCAGGCCGGCGCCGGGCAGATCACGGCCCGGCAGGCCGCGGTCAAGGGCGGCATCCCGATGGACGTCCCTTCGATCACCATCAACAAGGTCTGCCTGTCCGGCATCAACGCGATCGCGCTGGCCGACCAGCTCATCCGCGCCGGCGAGCACGAGGTCGTCGTCGCGGGCGGCATGGAGTCGATGACCCTGGCGCCCCATCTGCTGCCCAAGTCGCGCTCCGGCTTCAAGTACGGCGACACCACGCTCGTCGACTCGATGGCCTATGACGCCCTCTACGACCAGTTCACCGACCAGGCGATGATCAGCCTGACCGAGGGCTACAACGCTAGGTCATCGGGGGGGCCGGCGGCCGAGGGGGGCGCCAACCTGACCCGCGAGGAGCAGGACGCGTTCGCCGCCCAGTCCCACCAGCGGGCGGCGCGGGCGCAGAAGGACGGCCTCTTCGACGACGAGATCGTGCCCGTCGAGATCGTCTCCCGCCGTGGCACGGTGACCGTCGCCGAGGACGAGGGCGTGCGCGGTGACACCACCGTCGAGTCCCTCGCCGGACTGCGGCCGGTCGCCAAGGACGGCACGATCACCGCCGGCTCCGCATCCCAGATCTCCGACGGTGCCTGCGCTGTGGTCGTCATGAGCAGGACCAAGGCCGAGTCGCTCGGTCTCACCTGGATCGCCGAGATCGGCGCGTCCGGACAGGTCGCCGGCCCAGACTCGAGCCTGCAGGAGCAGCCGGCCAACGCGATCGTCGCGGCGGCGGCCAAGGAGGGCATCTCGATCGACGACATCGACCTGTTCGAGATGAACGAGGCCTTCGCGGCCGTCGGCATCCAGAGCGCGCGCAAGCTCGGCGTGCCCGAGGACAGGGTCAACGTCAACGGCGGTGCCATCGCGCTCGGCCACCCGGTCGGCATGTCCGGCGCCCGGATCGTGCTGCACCTCGCCCTCGAGCTCAAGCGGCGCGGTGGTGGCATCGGCGCGGCGGCGCTGTGCGGTGGTGGCGGCCAGGGCGACGCGCTCATCATCCGTGTCCCGGCGTGAGGATGTGCGGGGGCTCGTCGAGCGCGCGCGGGCGCGGGAGCCGCGGGCGATCGCTCGGCTGATCTCGCTCGTCGAGGAGGACTCCCCGGCGCTGCGCGAGGTCATGCACGCCCTGGCGGCGTACGCCGGTCACGCGCACGTCCTCGGCATCACCGGGCCTCCGGGAGTCGGCAAGTCGACCTCGACCTCGGCGCTGGTCGGCCGGCTGCGGGCGTCCGGCAAGCGGGTCGGCGTGCTCGCCGTCGACCCGTCGTCGCCGCACTCCGGTGGCGCTCTGCTCGGCGACCGGGTGCGGATGAGCGAGCACGCCCTCGACCGCGACGTGGTCATCCGCTCGATGGCGTCGCGCGGGCACCTCGGCGGGCTGTCCCGCGCGACGCCGCAGGCTGTGCGGGTGCTCGATGCCGCCGGCTGCGACATCGTGATCGTCGAGACGGTCGGGGTCGGCCAGAGCGAGGTCGAGGTCGCCGCACTCGCCGACACCACCTTGGTGCTGCTGGCTCCAGGGATGGGCGACGGCATCCAGGCGGCGAAGGCCGGCATTCTCGAGGTCGGCGACCTGTACGTGGTCAACAAGGCCGACCGGGACGGGGCCGAGCAGCTGCGTCGTGAGCTGCGCACGATGACCTCCCTGGCCACCCGCGCCGGCGCCGCGCGGGTCGATCAGTCCTGGCGGCCGCCGGTGATGATGACCGTCGCGGTCGAGGGGAAGGGCATCGACGGCGTCGTCGAGGAGGTCGCGCGGCACCGCGCCTGGCTCACCTCCTCCGGCGAGCTCGCGCATCGGCGTACGGCCCGGGCACGGGCCGAGATCGAGGCGATCGCGCTGGACGTGCTGCGCCGGCGCCGGGAGTCGTCCGGCGAGTCCGCGCTCGACGACCTCGCCTCCGAGGTCGCCTCCGGGGAGATCGACCCGTACGCCGCCGCCGACTCGTTGCTGGCCCGGCGGGCGGCCGACCAGGGCCTTCTCTAGGATCGTCACCATGTCGCAGCAGCCGTTCAGCCGTCCTGGAGCCGTCGATCTCTCCGGACTCAAGGGCCCCGGGTCCGATCCGTCAGCAGGGGCCGGGTCACTCGGCACGCCGAGCGGGGCCGGTGCCGGGTCGGCGTACTCGCTCGAGGTGACCGAGCAGAACCTGCAGCAGGTCCTCGAGCTGTCGATGACCGCGCCGGTCTTCCTGGTCTTCTACTCGGGCTCGCGGATGCCCGACAGCGTGCAGATGGCGGACGACTTCGTGACACTGTCCGGCGAGTTCGAGGGGAGGTTCCTGGCGGGTCTCGTCGACGTCGACGCGAGCCCGGAGATCGCGCAGGCGATGCAGATCCCGACCATCCCGCTCGTGGTCGCGGTGCTCGACGGGCGCCCGGCTCCGCTGTTCCAGAGTGTGGTGCCGATCGATGAGCTGCGGACGGCGCTGACCCAGGTGCTCCAGCAGCTCACGGCCCAGGGCATGACCGCGCGGCACAGGCCGCTCACCGTCGAAGCGCCGGCCGACGAGGACGGAGAGCCGCCGCTCGACCCGCGCTACCAACCGGCGCAGGACGCGATCGAGCGCGGTGACATCGACGGTGCCGTCGCGGAGTACCAGAAGCTCGTCGACGCCAACCCGGCCGACACCGAGGCGGCCGGCGGGCTCGCGATGGCCAAGGTCCTGCAGCGCACGACCGGTGTCGATCTCGGTGCCGCCCGTGCGGCCGCGGCCGAGCGGCCCGACGACATCGCGGCGCAGGCTCTGGTGGCCGACCTCGACCTGCTTGGCGGGCACGTCGAGGATGCCTTCAACCGCCTCGTCGAGCTCGTCCGACGCACCACCGGCGACGACCGCGACCAGGCCCGCCTGCACCTTCTCGACCTCTTCGCCGCGGTCGGCAACGAGGACCCGCGCGTCCTCAAGGGGCGGCAGGGGCTGGCCTCTGCGTTGTTCTGATCATCGGTCCGCGGGATCGCCGGGTCGGCAGACGATGGCCGAGACGTCTCCGTCCAGCGTCATCGGGCCGGCGGCGTGGGGGACCAGCACGGTCGAGCCACGCGTGACCGAGAGGACGCCATCGGAGGCTCCGCCGCTGAGTGTGCCCTGACCACGAAGGCCGACGACGATCGAGAAGCCCGGCTCGATCGTCCGGCTACCCTCCGGACCGGAGACCAGGTCGGCCCGGAAGAAGGGATCGGCGGACGACGGCAGGATCCGGCCGGGTCGGAAGGCGCCCGGGCCGACCAGCTCCCTCAGCCGGTCTTCGGTCCATTCAGCGCGGTCGACCGCCCGCAGCGCCGTCCGCGCGCCAAGGCCGAGGTCGTCGCACGACGGGCTCCCGTCCGTCGGCACGAAAGGTTCGACTCCGATCGAGAAGTCGGTCGGCTGTTGCAGCTCGAGCACCAGCACGTTGGCGCCGATCGCGTGCGGAACACCGGCGGGCACCAGCACCGCGGTGCCCTCCCGGACCGCGATCCGGTGGAGGTTGGCGAGCATCTCCTCCGCTGCCGCCGTCTCGTGCCACCGGGCCAGCTCCGCTTCGCCGACGTCACGAGTGAACCCGACCCAGACCTCGCCCTCGTCGCCCTCGGTGGCCAGGACGATCCACGCCTCGGTCTTGCCGAAGTCGCACGAAAGGTGACGCCGGGCGAAGTCGTCGGTGGGGTGTACGTGCACGGTGAGCCTGTTCGCGGCGTCGAGGAGCTTCACCAGGACTGCCGGGCTCGAGCCGAAGGCGTCGACATGCTCACCCCCGAGGAAGCCGACCGGATCGGCCGCGAGCACGTCGCGAAGGAATCCGCCGCCAGGGAGGCGTGTCAGCCCGTCCTCGGTCTCCCCGAAACGGAGCACGGTCGAGCCGACCCAGTCCTCGGGCAGTGGGTGGTCGGTCGGGGGCGCGCCACGGAACCTTGCGATGCCACCGCCGCCGACGTAAGGCGGAGGCTGGGTTACGAAGTTTGGTCCGAGGACGATCGGGTCAAGGCGTACGGCGGTCAACGGTACGAGCCGATCAGCGGCATGACCCGGCGGCCCAGGAAGCTCATGAGTCCGGGGAGATCCGGTTCGTCCTCGGTGGGCTGGACGGCGACCCTGGTCACCCCGAGCCGGGCAAGCGCCCTGACCTCGTCGGCGACGACGTCCGCGTCACCGGCGACGCCCACACCCTGTACTCCGGCTCTCCGCCATCGAGCCCGCTCGGCATCGAGGCGTCGATCGGCATCCTCCCCAGTGGCGACGATCAGGATCGCCGAGATCTCGTGGCTCGCCGGGTCCTTCGACGTGACCGTCAGCTCGTCGGCGATCAGCCGGCAGGCGCTCTCGATCTCCTCGCGACTCAACGCCGCGGTCAGCAGGTTCCCGTCGCCGATCCGAGCGGCTAGGCCGAGCGTCTTGGGACCCACGCCGCCCACCATGATGGGCACGCGGGTCGCCGGCGGCCACCGGAGCTGCACGTCCTCGATGGTCAGGTACCGCCCGTCGAAGTCGACCGTCTCACCGTCCAGCAGGGAGCGGAGCACCGTGTGGTATTCACTCAGCAGGGTCAGCGGCGACTGGACCCGTGCGCCGATCTGGCCCATCCAGCGCTGAGTGCCGTGTCCGATGCCGGCAATCATCCGCCCCGGGAACATCCGATGCAGCGTGGCCACCTCCATCGCGGTGACGGCGACATTGCGCATCGGGACGGGCATCAGTCCCAGCCCGACGGTGAGCCGGTCGGTCGCGGCGAGCGCGGCGGCCGTGGTGCTGATGCCGCCATGCCGGAAGCAGTCCTCCCACAGCCAGAGTTCGTCGAGCCCGGCCGCGTCGGCGGCCCGGGCGGCCGCGAGCAGACCGTCCGGCTCGAAGTTCGGCAGGTAGGTGATCCCGAGCCTCGGGCGCTGCGTGTCGTGCTCTTCCATGAACCCTCCCTTCCGTTGCGGGCATCCGAATGGTGCCCGCCCATGGTCCTTGACGATCGGATATGCAGAGTGTAACTTTCGTCACGAAAGTGCAACTGCTGACGATCTCTGGTCAGTCAGGGACGTGGACGACGGGTCCACGGGAGGGGCGATTCAGACGTGTGCACCATGACGGCGGCACGACGCGATGCTAGGCGGACCGGGGTGTCCGATGCCGGCTGACGGCTCACTCACCAGTCCGCGCCCGGCAACGACCGCACCGGATGGGGAGCGACGTACCGTCCTCGAGGTCCACGGTCTCAGGCGTGCGTTCGGCACGGGTGCGTTCGCCGTCGACGGCGTGTCGTTCTCGGTCCAGCGTGGCGAGCTCATCAGCCTGCTGGGGCCGAGCGGGTGCGGCAAGACGACCACGCTGCGCATGATCGCCGGCTTCGAGCATCCGGACAGCGGGGAGATCCGCGTCAACGGGAAGTCGATCGTGGGCCTGGCTCCGCAGCGCCGTCCCGTCGGGTTCGTCTTCCAGCAGTACTCGCTGTTCCCGCACATGAGCGTCGCCGAGAATATCGCCTTCGGTCTGAAGGCACGCGGGGCCGATCGCTCCACGATCAGGGACAAGGTCGACGAGGCGCTCCGCGTCGTCCGCCTGAAGGGCTATGAGCATCGGACCCCGACGCTGTTGTCGGGCGGGGAGCAGCAGCGCGTCGCGCTTGCGCGCGTCCTCGTCACCGAACCGGAGCTCGTGCTCCTCGACGAGCCGTTCGGCGCCTTGGACCGCAAGCTTCGCGAAGACCTGCAGGTGGAGCTGAAGGAGCTCCTCGAGCGGCTCTCCGTCACGGCCATCTTCGTCACGCACGACCAGGACGAGGCACTGCTCATGAGCGATCGGATCGCCGTCATGCGTGCTGGGAGGATCGAGCAGATGGCCTCGCCGGCGGAGGTGTACGAGCGGCCGGCCACGACGTTCGTGGCGTCGTTCGTGGGGGTGTCCAACACCTTCTCGGGCGCCCCCTCGCCGAGTGACGACGGCTTCTGCGTCACCACCGATGCCGGCACCGTGCACTGTTCCTCGGCCCTGGCCCACCGGGCTGACGCGGCCGACGGAGCCGACGGGGCGACCGTGGTCGTCCGCCCGGAGAAGCTCGTGCTGAGCACCGCGCCGGCGGAAGGGGACAACTGGTTCCCGGGTCGGGTCGGCGCCTTCAAGTACACGGGCAACCAGAGCGACGTGCGGATCGACCTGGACCGAGGCGGTGCGATGATCGCCCGCCAGCTCAACACGGGAGCGCAAGCGCCCATCGCGGTCGGCCAGCGACTGTGGGTGCACCTGCCTCCCGAGCACGTCGTCCCGGTGCTGGTCAGCGAGTAGCGAGACGGCCATGGCTACCACTCATCCATCGCTGGAGAAGACCTCCAGATCTCCCCGCCGGCGCTACGCCGGTACGACCTGGTTGCTCGCCGCACCGCCGTTCCTCTTCCTGCTGCTTCTGTTCATCGTGCCGGTCGGCGTGCTGCTGATGTACAGCTTCGGTGAGCGTGAGGGCTTCGACGTCTCCCAGTCCTGGACGCTCGACCAGTACCGCGAGGTCCTGTCCAGCAGCAGCATGACGAGTCTGTTGATCAAGACGCTCTGGGTGTCGGCGCTGGCGACGTTCATCTGCCTACTGATCGGTTACCCGACCGCGTGGGCCATCGCTCACCACGTGTCGCCGAGGTGGCGCCGTCCGCTGCTGCTGGTGCTGATCCTCCCGTCGTGGACGAGTTTCGTCATCCGGGTCTACAGCCTCATCCTCCTGCTCGGCGACCAGGGTCTCGTGAACGCCGTGCTGCAGGGCACCAACCTCACGTCGGAGCCCATACCCCTCGCGTTCAACATGACGGGTGTGCTGTTCGGCCTCGTGTACGTCGGGCTGCCGTGGATGATCCTCCCGGTGCACACCAGCATCGAGCGACTGGACGGGCGCCTCATCGAGGCGTCCCGAAGCCTGGGCGCCAGTGGGTTCCGCACGTTCTGGAAGGTGGTCCTGCCGCTCACCATGCCGGGCATCGTCGCCGGCGTGTTGATGACCTTCATCCCGTCGGTCGGCACGTTCGTGATCTCCGCAGTCCTGGGCGGTCGAGAGGGCTTCCTCTACACCAACCTGATCGACGACTCCTTCGCCAACTTCAACTGGCCGCTGGCCTCCGCGATGGCGGTGATCCTTCTGGTCATCACCCTCGTCCTGGTCGGGCTGCTGATGCTCGCGGTCCGCGGACGATCCGCCGGCGGGGTCAAGGAGGTCGTCACATGACGAACGATCTCCAGACGCGTGAGGCCGAGCCGACGGGGGTGGCGGCTCCGGCGCCGGGCCGGAAGGTCGACTGGGCGCGTGTCGCCTCCCGAGTCCTGCTGACGGCCGTGATCGTCGTGCTCTTCGCCCCGAGCATCCTCGTCGCGTTGATGTCCTTCAACACGCGGCAGATCGCGACCTTCCCGATGGACGGCCTGACCTTCTCGTGGTGGCGGGACATGTTCGGCAACGCCGCCGTCTGGGAGGCCGCCCGGCTGAGCCTCACCATCGCCATGAGCACCACCGTGCTGAGCGTCGTGCTCGGGCTCTGCGCCGGGTTCGCCCTGAGCCGTCGGTCGTTCCGGCTCAGGCCGTTGCTCGGAGCGATGCTGGTGGCGCCGATGGTCGCGCCCGCGCTCGTCGTCGGCGTCGCCCTGCTCGTCTTCTGGAACCAGCTCGGCATCGAGCGTGGGATCGTCACCGTGATCCTGGCGCACACCGCGCTCTCCCTCCCGTTCACCACGCTCGTGCTCACCGCCGGTATCACCACCTTGGACGCCCGGCTCGACGAGGCCGCCGCCTCGCTCGGAGCTACGCGCTGGTACGCGTTCCGGCGGGTGACGCTCCCGCAGCTGCTCCCGAGCGTGATCGCGGCAGCGGCGTTCGCGTTCACCGTGAGCTTCGACGAGTTCAACGTGACCTACTTCGTCATCGGTGCGGGCGAGACCACATTGCCCATCTACATCTACAGCAACCTCAAGTTCGGCATCACTCCGGCACTCAACGCGGTGGCGACGCTGACGCTCGTCCTCAGCATCGTCCTCGCGACCATCGCGTTCGGCCGCGCGCGCCGGGTGGAGCGGAACCTGTCGCACTAGCGGCCTTCGGCTCGGGCGGCACGTCAACCCCACACAACACACAGCCCTACGAACGAGGAACGAGGAATCATGCGCGAACAACCACTGGCGCCCGGCCTGCCGCGGCCGACCCGGCGTCAGCTGCTCCGCGGTGGAGCGGCCTTGGCGATGGCTCCGGCGGTCGGCGGTCTGCTCGCAGCCTGCGGCGGCGGATCGGACAAGGGGAGCGCCACGACCGAGCTGCACACGATCCTGTGGGCCGGCCTCTTCGACCAGAGCCTGCCGTGGTTCGAGAAGGAGAACAACATCAAGGTGGTGAACACGCCACAGGTGGACCCGATCCAGAGCGCCAACATGGTCAAGTCGCAGCCCGGCGCGATCGACGTGGTGAGCCTCGGGCCCTTCGACTCGCCGTTCGTGTACGACGGTCTGGCGGTGCCGCTCGACCTCGACCGGATCAAGCCGGCGTGGGACGTGCAGTACCCGTACTTCCAGGAGCTGTGGAAGCCCGACGTCTTCGCGCCGGAGAGCTTCGGCGGCAAGGTCTACCACGTCCCCTATCAGTGGGGGAGCACGGTGCTCGCCTGGAACACCAAGCGGGTCAAGGACACCCCGAAGTCGTGGTCGATCATGGCCGATCCGGCGTACAAGGGTCGCACCGCGTTCAACGACCAGGCCGCCGAGATGTACGGGACGCTCGCCCTCGCCCAGGGTGGCGACCCCAACGACTTCGCCGAGTCATCGCTCGCCGCGACCAACGAGCTGGCCGCTCGATGGTTCGACAACGCGAAGACGCTGTGGAGCACCGGTGATGACGTGAAGCAGCTGATGGCCCAGGAGGAGGTCTGGGTCGGGCACATCTGGGACGGCACGGCCCGCCAGCTCCTCAAGGAGGGCTACCCCATCGACTACGCCTACCCGACGGAGGGTGTGCGGGGGTCCGTCGACGGACCGGGGATCATGAAGGGCTCCGAGAACGTCGACGCCGCGTACGAGTTCCTCAACTTCTCGATGTCGACGAAGTTCGGCGTCGAGATGGGCGAGGCCACGTTCTACGCCTCGGGCAACCAGCAGGTCGCCGATGAGCTCACCTCGAAGACTCGGGAGATCATGCGTATCGACGAGATGGGCAGGCTCCTTCAGGCCGGCAAGATGCCGATCCAGAAGCTCGAGGCGGAGGACTTCGCCACCCTCGACAAGTGGTGGAGCGGCCTGAAGCTCGAGCACCAGGCATGAGGGCGGCGCAGGCGGGTAGGCCCGGGACGTCGCGCCGGGCGCTCCTCCGGGGCGGGCTCGCCGCGGCGATGGCGCCTGCGTTCGCAGGGCTGCTGTCCGCGTGTGGTGGCGACGAGGAGGGTGGCGGTGCCGGCGGCGAGGAGCTCAACGCGATCCTCTGGGCCGGCTTCTTCGAGAAGAGCCTCCCCGGCTTCGAGAAGTTGCACGGCATCGACGTCAAGGTCCGCAACCAGGTCGACCCGATCCAGACGGCGAACCTGCTCAAGGCCTCCCCGGGCGAGTACGACGTGGTGGTCTTCGGGCCCTTCAACACGCCGCTCATCTCGCAGGACCTCGTCGAGCCGCCGGACCTGTCCCGCATCCGGGCCGGGTGGGACGCTCAGTACCCGTACTTCCGTGACATGTGGAAGCCCGAGGTGTTCGCACCCGAGGCATTCGGCGGCGTTGCCTACGCGCCGACCTATCAATGGGGCAGCACCGTGCTCGCCTGGAACACCGACCGGATCTCGGGCACGCCGCGGTCGTGGTCGATCATGGCCGACCCGGCCTACCGCGGAAAGACCGCCTTCAACGACCAGGCCGCGGAGATGTACGGCACCCTTGCCGTCGCGCTCGGCACCGATCCCGACGTGTACACGCAGGCCGACCTGGCCTCGACGAACGAGCTGGCGGCCCAGTGGTTCGACAACGCGAAGACGCTGTGGAGCACCGGCGACGACGTCAAACAGCTGATGGCCCAGGAAGAGGTCCTGGTCGCCCACATCTGGGACGGTACGGCGCGGCAGCTGGTCAAGGAGGGCTACCCGATCGCGTATACCTACCCGGAAGAAGGCGTGCGGGGCTACACGGACAGCGTCGGCATCGTGAAGGGCACCGAGAGCCTCGACGCGGCGTACGACTTCGTCAACCTCTCCATGTCGAAGGAGTTCGGGATCCAGTTGGCGACCGACACCTTGTGGACGTCGGGCAACCAGGATGCGTCCGAGGCGCTCGACCCGGAGACGAAGCGGATCATGCGCATCGACGAGATGGGCGAGATGCTGGCCGACGGCAAGATCAAGATGCAGAAGCCAGGACCAGACGACTTCGCGTCGCTCGACGAGTGGTGGAGCGGCCTGAAGCTGGAGCACCAGGCGTAGGCCGGGTCGACACACAGCGCTTGACGCTCGGCTATCCGGACTGTAACTTTCGAAGCGAAAGCTGACCTTTCTACGATCAAGCTCCTGGCCGTCGCGCCCGCGCCCGGCCAGCAACTGGAGGACGAAGCGTTGAACATCTATGCAGTGGTCAATCCGGTGACCGGCGAGACCGTCGCCGAGTACCCGACGATCAGCGACGAGGACCTGAAGGACGCGATCGAGCGCGCGACCACCACCCACGGCCGTTGGGCGCAGTCGTCCTCGGTCGCGGGGCGGGCGGCGCTCGTGCGTCGGGTCGGTGAGCTGCACGCGGAGCGGCGGCAGGAGCTCGCCGAGATCATTGTCCGCGAGGTCGGCAAGCCGATCGAGCAGGCGCTCATCGAGGTCGACATCAGCGTCGACATCTACAACTACTACGCCGACAACGCCGTCTCGCTGATGGCGGACGAGCCGCTGGACATCGTCGCCCAGGACCAGACCGCCGTCATCCGGCGCGCGTCGCTCGGGGTCCTGCTCGGGATCATGCCCTGGAACTTTCCGTACTACCAGGTGGCACGCTTCGCCGCGCCCAACCTGGTCATCGGCAACACGATCCTGCTCAAGCACGCGCCCCAATGCCCGGAGTCGGCCGAGGCGATCGCGCAGATCTTCAAGGACGCCGGTCTTCCCGAGGACGCCTACGTCAATGTCTTCGCGACCAACGAGCAGATCGAGTGGGTGATCGCCGACCCGCGGGTGCGCGGTGTGTCGCTGACAGGGTCGGAGCGCGCCGGTGCGGCCGTCGCCGAGATCGCCGGGCGGCACCTGAAGAAGGTCGTGCTCGAGCTCGGCGGATCGGATCCGTTCATCCTCCTGAGCACCGATGACCTGGCGGGAACGATCGAGTCGGCCGTCGCCGCGCGTCTCGACAACGCCGGGCAGGCCTGCAACGCCGCCAAGCGCTTCATCGTGGCCGATGACCTCTACGACCCGTTCGTCGAGGGTCTGACCACGGCGTTGGCAGAGGTGAGGCCCGCCGACCCGACGGATCCCGGTACGGCCCTCGGTCCGCTCTCCTCGTCGGCCGCCGCGGACCGGCTCGAGGAGCAGGTGAAGCGTGCCGTCGACCAGGGAGCCACGCTCGTGGTGGGCGGCGTACGCGATGGCAACTTCTACTCCACCACAGTCCTCACCGACCTGACGCCGGACAACGAGGTCTACTACGAGGAGCTCTTCGGGCCCGTCGCGACCGTCTACCGCGTCGGCTCGGAGGAGGAGGCGGTCCGCCTGGCCAACGACACGCCCTTCGGCCTCGGGTCCTATGTCTTCACCACCGACGCCGCACAGGCGCGGCGGGTCGCCGATCGCATCGACGCAGGGATGGTCTTCATCAACGCGGTCGGTGCGGAGAGCGCCGAGCTGCCCTTCGGTGGGGTCAAGCGCTCCGGGTTCGGGCGTGAGCTCGGACGGTTCGGCGCCGACGAGTTCGTGAACAAGAAGATGATCCTGGTCGGCTGATATGTAGCCCTCGGTTGTCAAGTGGGCATGGTGAGGCGCCGCCGACACTGGGTGTGTTGGCGGCGCCTCTCTTGGCGTGGGTGGCGTCGTTGGTCCTGTCGCAGCGTGTCGAGCGTCACGAGCGTGCTCGTGGCTCACAGCCGAATCGCGGATGGGAGTACAGCGGGTGCCGAGCTCGTCGAACCGGATCCGGTGCAGCAACGCATGGTGCTTGGCCGACCAGGTCGCGCCGCCGGAGTAGACGTGGCCATGGCGCAGCAGCAGCTTCGAGACCCGGTGCCAGGCCCGCATCAGGTCGCCGCGGACGTCCTCGCGGGCGCCGGGCCAGGCAACCGGGCCACCCACTCCAGGACCATCTCGTTCGACGCGATCAGCCGCTGCCTGAACAGCTCGCCGGTCGTGGTGTCAATCGCCGTCGCAACTACCGACCTTGCGTGCACATCGAGTCCAACACTCGTACGCTCAGTGAACACCGGGCCACCATGCCTGTGGATAGGTCGAGCGGGCCGGTCCTGCCCGATAACCCACGTGTATGCATGTGAGAGGCCCCGGCCCGTAACCCCTCAACCCGAGGCGGTCACGTCATACCGTCCGAGCCGCCCGCGTCATTGGGGACCGCCGCGGCCGCCGCGCACTCACCAGGCCAGCAGGCCCAGGTCCACCGGGAGGCAGACGCCGTTGATCCCCGAGGCGTCGGCGCTGGCGAGGAAGGCGACCGCGGCGGCGACCTCATCGGTCTCCACGAATCGCTTGGTCGGGTGGCGGTCGAGCATCCGGTCGAGAGCCGTCTGCTCGTCGATGCCCTCGCGCTCCATCATGGCGTGCAGGAGACCCTCCGAGAGCTCGGTGCGCATCCAGCCCGGCGCGACGGCGTTGACGGCGATGCCGCGAAGGGCGCCGTCGAGCGCGGCGGAGCGGACCAGTCCGAGCACGCCGGCCTTGGCCGCGCAGTACGCCGTCTTGCGGTGCTCGGCGTGGATCCCTGAGGTCGAGGAGATCACCACGACGCGCCCGCGGGTGGCTGCGAGCCCCTCCCAGGCGGCCTTCATGCTCAAGAACGGTCCCTTCAGCATCACGTCGTTGAGGCGCTCCCACTGCTCCTCGGGCATCTGGTCGATCGGCGCGGCATGCTGGACCCCCGCGTTGAGGACCAGGATGTCGAGACGTCCGAAGCGCTCCATGGCCTCCTCGACCATCGCGCGGTTGCCGTCCGCCGTGCCGATGTCCGCGGTGAAGGCGTCGCCGCCGGCGAGGTCGACGCCGAGAACCGAGGCGCCCTCGGCCTCGAGACGCGCACGCAGTGCGCGTCCCAGGCCGCCGCCGGCTCCGGTGACGATCGCGACCCTGCCGGCGAGGCGAGGCTGTGAACCTGACTGCTGACCCATGGCTCCTCGTTCATCGGGTGGAAATCAGAACTTCCGCTTGCGAAGTGCTACTTTACACGGAAGACTACGAACCTACCCACGCACGCGACAAGGGAGCGACCGGTGGCCACCAAGTACGGCGTCATTATTCCTGCGATCACGGTCTTCGAGCCCGATGGCGCGGTGGACTACGAGGCCACCCTCGACCACCTCGACTGGCTCATCGACGCCGGTGTGCACTCGCTCTTGATCTCCGGGACCTGCGGCGAGTTCAACACGCTGGACCGGAGGGAGCGGCGCACGCTCATCGAGCGGGCGGTGAAGCACGTCGACGGCCGAGTGCCGACCCTCGTGGGTGTCATGCACACCTCCACGAGGGAGGCATGCGATCTGGCCCGGCACGCCGAGCAGGTCGGCGCTACGGCCGTGCTGAGCGTGCCGCCGTACTACTCCGGCCCGCCGCTTCGCGAGATCCAGGCCTACTTCCGCGACATCGCCGCATCGGTCGAGATCCCGCTCGTCGTCTACAACAACCCCGGCGCCGCCGGCGTCGACATCGACGTCACCGACCTGGCCGCACTCGCCACCGAGGGCACCGCGGCCATGATCAAGGAGTCGCACGGTGACGCGGCGCGCCTGCACGACCTGCGGCTCCTGTGCCCCGAGGAGACGTCGCTCTTCTACGGCGAGGACTACGGCGCCTTCGAGGCGATGCTGGTCGGCGCCGACGGGTGGTTCGCCGGCGTCGGGAACATCATTCCGCGCCACGCCGTGCGACTGTGGGACCTCTGCCAGGAGGGCGACCTGCCGAAGGCGCGCGAGCTGTTCTACCGGCTCCTCCCGCTGATCGACATGACGTCGATCAAGCCCATGTTCGGGCGGCCGGACGAGCGGCCGGACTTTACTCAGATCTTCAAGGCCGGACTCGAGCTGCTCGGTCGCCGGGCCGGCGAATGTCGTCGGCCCCTCCTGCCGCTCACCGCGGAGGACCAGGACCACCTCGCCGGCCTCATCAAGGAGCTCGGGGTCACCGATGCAGATGCCTGACGGCGGTCTCCGGAGCGCCGAGTGGCTGGCGCGCACGGACCTCGACGGATTCCTGCACCGCGCGTACCTCAAGGCGGACGGGTACACCGACGAGGCGTTCGCCGGCAAGCCCGTCATCGGCATATGCAACCCGTGGAGCGAACTCGTCGGCTGTCACGGGCACTTCAAGGAGCTGGCCGACGCGGTCAAGCGGGGCGTGCTGCAGGCAGGGGGATTCCCCCTCGAGTTCCCGGTGATGCCGCTGGGCGAGTCCCTGATGCGGCCGAGCGCGATGCTCTACCGCAACCTGGGCGCGATGGAGATCGAGGAGTGCCTGCGCGCCTATCCCTTCGACGGGGTCGTGCTCCTCTGCGGATGTGACAAGACCGTGCCCGCGGCGCTCATGGGCGCCGCCAGCGCGGACATCCCCTCGATCCTGCTGACCGCCGGTCCGATGCTCGACGGCCGCGCGGACGGCCACGCAGTCGGGGCGTGCACCGACTGCTGGCTCTTCCACGAGGAGCTGCGTGCGGGCCGCATCTCGGAGGACGACTGGCTGGACATCGAGGACGGCATGTGCCGCAGTCGCGGGACGTGCCAGACCATGGGCACGGCCTCCACCATGGCCTGCATCACCGAGGCGCTCGGCATCGCCCTCTCGACCAGCGCGGCGATCCCGGCGGTCGACAGCCGCCGACTCGCGCTCGGCGAGCGGACCGGTCGCCGGATCGTCGAACTGGTCGCCGAGGACCTGAGGCCTTCGGCGATCCTGACCCGTGAGGCGTTCGAGGATGCCATCCGCGTTCTGCACGCCGTTAGCGGCTCGGCGAACGGCGTCATCCACCTGTTGGCCGTGGCTCGCAGGGCAGGTGTGGACCTAGACCTCGACGACTTCGACCGATTGGGTCGCGACACGCCCTGGCTCGTCAACGTCAAGCCGGCGGGGGAGAAGCTGATGGAGGCGTTCTGCTACGCGGGCGGCCTGCCCGCGGTGCAGGCGGAGATGACAGACCTCCTGCACCTGGACCGGCCGCGCGTCGACCGAGCCCCCTTGCCTGACCTCCTGCCGGCCACCGACCGCACGGACCGTAGCGTGATCGCCTCGAGTGCCGAACCGCTCTCCCCGAGCGGGGGCCTGGTGGTCCTTCGCGGATCGCTGTGCCCCGACGGATCGGTCCTCAAGGTGACCGCCGCCGACCCACGCCTCATGAAGCATCGCGGCACGGCTCTGGTGTTCGAGAGCGTCGCCGAGCTGGCGGCGGTCATCAACGACCGTGACCTCGAGTGTGATGAGAACACCGTGCTGGTCCTGCGCAACGGCGGCCCGATCGGTGGTCCGGGGATGCCTGAGTGGGGGCACCTCCCGATCCCGTTGAAGCTGCTCGAACAGGGCGTCAACGACATCGTGCGCATCAGCGACGCCCGGATCAGCGGCACGTCCTTCGGTGCGGTCATCGCGCATGTGGCCCCGGAGGCCGCGGTCGGCGGGCCGCTCGCGCTCGTGCAGACGGGCGATGAGATCCTCCTCGACGTGGAGGCGCGCACTCTCGACCTGCTCGTCGACGACGAGGAGATGAGCCGGCGAAGGTCGGCCTGGACTCCGCCCGCACCGCTGGACACCCGCGGGTATCGGGCGATGTACGCGCGGCACGTCACCCAGGCGAACGAGGGCTGCGACCTCGACTTCCTCGCCGGCAGGTCCGACGTGGAGCACGACGCGCTGTCCTTCCTGTAGCAGCTCGAGATCGGAGAGAAGAGCCAGATGAGCCCAGCCAGCACCCACCACGCGAGTGTCTGGGTGGGACCCGTGGACGTCGAGGAGGTCTCCGAGGCCGTCGTCCGCGGAGGAGGAACCCTGTCGAGCCTCGAGGACGCCAATGCCATCGTGTGGACCGGCGACGGCCCGTCGACCGCCAACCCTGAGTACTTCCACGACGGCATCGAGTGGGTCCAGGTGGACTCGGCGGGCGTCGACCACTGGTTTGCCTCGGGCCTGCTGGGGCGTGACCGGACCTGGACCTCGGCTCGCGGTCGCTATGCGCCAGCCGTGGCCGAGCACGCGGTGCTGCTGCTGCTCGCCGCCTGCCGGCGGGTGACCGAGCTGGCGCGGGCGAGCACCTGGATCGTGCCGGACAACGAGCGGATCGCCGGCAAGACGATCGGCATCGTGGGCGCCGGTGCGATCGGCCGTGAGACCATCGCCCGCCTGCGGCCCTTCGGGGTCCGGATTCTCGGCGTGGCCCAGCCGGACGACCCCGACTCGGGAGCCGACGAGACGTTCACGCCCGACGAGGTCGACACGGTGATCGAGCGCAGCGACCTGATCGTCCTCGGCGTTCCACTCACCCCGTCGACCCGCCACCTGGTCAATGCGGAGCGGCTGCGGCTCCTGGGCCCGAACGGCTGGCTGGTCAACGTCAGCCGGGGCCCGGTCGTGGACACCGACGCGCTGGTGGAGGCCCTGGAGGGCGGCATCGTCGGCGGGGCCTGCCTGGACGTGACGGACCCCGAGCCGCTGCCGGACGGGCATCCCCTCTGGCAGATGCCGAACGTCCTCATCACCCACCACAGCGCGAACACCGAGCGGATGCTCATGGACGCCTACACGTGCCTCGTCGAGGACAACGTCCGGCGCTTCGCCGCCGGTGAGCCCCTGGAGAGCACCGTCGACATGGACAAGGGGTACTGAGGCGATGCGCAGGAACCGCCTGCGAGACCTGCTCGATGCCGGACAGCCGACCATCGGCACCCACCTGTTCAGTGACTCGCCGATGATCGTCGAGGTCATCGGTCACACCGGCGCCGTCGACTACATCGAGTTCCTCGGCGAGTACGCCCCGTTCGACATGTTCTCGCTCGAGAACGTCTGCCGGGCCGCCGAGTTGCACGGAATGGGCAAGATGATGAAGGTCGACCCCGAGCCCAACCAGTTCCTGGCCCAGCGCAGCATCGGCGCGGGATTCGACAGCATCCTGTTCGCCGACCCTCGCTCGGCCGACGACGTACGTCGTTGCGTGCGCCTGCTGACCCCCGACACGCCCGAGGACGGCGGCCTGTTCGGCGTCGGGGCGCGGCGCCATGCCCTCCCCGGGTACGGCGGCACGCCCGAGTACGTCCAGGCCGTCCGCGAAACCGTCGCCGTGATCATGATCGAGAAGAAGTCGGCGGTCGACGAGCTCGACGAGATCGTGACGATCGACGGGATCGACATGGTGCAGTGGGGCCCCAGTGACTTCGCGATGAGCATCGGCCGTCCCGGTGAGACCGACAGCCCCGAGGTCAAGGCGGCGGAGCGGCATGTCATCGAGACCTGCCACGCGGCCGGGATTCCGGCCCGTGCGGAGATCGAGTCGGTCGACCAGGCGAAGTACTACCTCGACCTGGGCGTGCGGCACTTCTGCATAGGCTACGACCTGCTCATCCTCGGCGCCGCGGTGAAGGACGCCGGCGAGCGACTGCGCAGAGTCGTCCACGACTCGCTGTGAGCGCCCGGATCGTCCTCACCCGGGCACTGCCCCCGGTCGCGACGGAGATGCTCGCCGCTAGCGGCGCGGTCGCCGTCCCGTCCAGCTCGGAGCCGTTGTCGCGCGAGGCGCTGCTAGGCCTCGTCGAGGGTGCCGATGCCGTCGTGTCCCAGCTCTACGACGTGATCGACTGCGACGTGCTGGACGCGGCCGGTCCGCAGCTGCGGATCGTGGCGAACGTCGCGGCCGGCTACAACAACGTCGACGTGTCCGCGGCCGAGGCCCGGCGGGTTGCCGTGTCCAACACCCCGGACGTGCTCACCGACGCGACGGCCGACATCACGCTGGGCCTGATCCTCATGGCCATGCGCCGCCTCGGTGAGGGAGAGCGACTCCTGCGCCGCGGTCAGGCGTGGCGCTGGGACCTGGAGTTCATGCTCGGCACCAGCCTGCGCGGCCGCACCCTCGGCGTGGTCGGCTTCGGGCAGATCGGTCGCGCGGTCGCCACCCGTGCCCGGGCCTTCGGCATGCGAGTTGTCCGCGCATCCGCCCGCGGCGGCGCGGTCGTGCCCGACACGGGGGCCGATGGCGACTTGGTCCAGCTCCTCGCGCTCGACGACCTGGTCGCCACGGCCGACGTCGTGTCGTTGCACTGCCCGCTGACCCCCGAGACCCGCCATCTCATCGACGAGCGGAGGCTCGCGCTGATGAAGCCAGGGTCCTACCTCGTCAACACCGCGCGCGGGCCGGTGATCGACGAGGCGGCCCTGGTGACCGCCCTGCGTGCCGGTCGGATCGCCGGGGCGGCGCTGGACGTGTTCGAGCACGAGCCCGCGGTCTCACCGGGACTTGTGGAGCTGGAGAACGTCGTCGTCGTGCCACACCTGGGCTCGGCGACGCGGGAGGTCCGTGATGCCATGGCGGAGCTCGCGGCCGCCAACGTGGTCGCCTGCCTGGCGGGGGAGCCGTTGCCGACCCCCGTGCGCACGGTGACCCCGACCTGGATCGGCCGGGAGTGAGCACCGTGGCTCCGGGCGGCCACCGTGCGGTTCGCTGGCACGCGGCTAGCGACGTCCGGGTCGACGTCGTCGCCGCCCCCGACACCAGCCGGCTCGCCGAGGGCGAGGTCGTCGTGGCGGTGGAGGCCTGCGGCGTCTGTGGCACCGATGTCGCCATCGCTCTCGGCGCCGGCGACGAGGTGCCGCTCGAGCCGCACGTGACCACTGGTTGTCACGCGCCGCTCACGCAGGGTCACGAGATCGTCGGTCGCGTCGTCGCCGGCGACGGGGACATCCTCGGCTCGAGGGTCGTGGTCTGGCCGTACGTGACCTGTCAGCGGTGCAACGGCCCGAGGGGAACTGCGGCGGGTGCCTGCCATCGCTGCCCCCTCGCCGGTCACCTCGGCATCAACGCTCACGGCGGCATGGCCGACCTCGTGGTCGTGCGCTCGGAGTGCTGCGTCGTGATCCCCGAGTCGGTGCCGCTCGACGCCGCGGTGCTGTGTGAGCCGATGGCCGTCGTGCTCAAGGCGTTCCGGGCCACCGCTCCGGTCGAGGGCACGCGGGTTGCGATCGTGGGCGGCGGCAGCATCGGGCTCTGTGCCCTCGACGTGGCCTGGTTCCGCGGCGCGGCCGAGGTCCTGGTGGTCGATCCCCACGCGGGTGTGCGCGCCGCCGCGCTCGAAGCCGGTGCCACCGGCGCCATCCGCCCCGACGACGTCGACACGATCGCCGCGGACGTGGTGCTCGAAGCCTCCGGCGCTGCGTCGGGCCTCAACACGGCGCTCCGGGCCTGTCGGCCGGGCGGCACCGTCCTGGCCGTGGGCGACACGGGAAGTCCCGACCCGCTGGACCTCGAAACCCTCCTGATGCGAGAGATCACGATCATCGGATCGGTCGGCCACGACTTCGCGGAGGACTTCGTGACCGCGGCCGACGCGATCGTCCGCGGAGCCCTCGGTGCCCGGCCCCGACCGGTCGTCCACGTGGGGCTGGACGAGACACCCGACATCCTGCTGGGGGCCTCGACGCTGCGCGCCGGTGCGAAGGTCGTCATCGTCACCGCACAACCGACACCGACCCCGGAGGCATGATGGCGACGCTGACCTGGTTGGGTCAGGCCGGATTCGCGCTGCGAGCCGGCGACGGACTGACCCTGATCGACCCGTGGCTGACCGACCACGAGGACCGCACACGTCCACCGCTGGACGCCCAGCACTACGTCGAGGGCGTCGACACCATCCTGGTCACCCACGAGCACGAGGACCACTTCGACCGCGGGTTCGTCGCCGCGGTCGCGAACGCCTCACCCGACGTCCGGGTCGTCGTCGCCCGGGAGATCGCCGACGAGGCGGGCCGGCTGGTCGGGGGCGAGCGGATCGTCCCCGTCGACCCCGGCGACCGCCTCGTCCTCGGCGCCGTCGTGGTGCACGCCGTACGAGCCGACCACATGTTCACCGGAGGCACGCCGCTGCCCGGCTGTCTCGGCTATGTCATCGAGGTGGCCGACGGCCCCACGCTCTACCACTCGGGCGACACGCTCGTGACCGACGAGCTGGTGGCGGCGCTCGAGGCGCACAGCGTCGACATCGCTCTGCTGCCGGTCAACGGTCGCGACTACTACCGGGAGAAGCGCGACCTCGTTGGCAATCCGACCTCGCGGGAGGCCGTCGAGTTCGCCCTCGGCATGGGCGCCGGCATCCTCATCCCGATGCACTGGGACGCCGACCGAGGCAACACCGAGCGTCCCGGGACGGTCCCCGACTACGTCGTCGACATCGAGGCGCCGCTGCACACCGTCGTCCTAGCCCGTGGCGTGCCGTGGCCGCTCGTCGGTGCCTGAGCGACAGGCCGCTTCAGAAGGTCGCGGGCGTCATCACCCAGATGACCCGAGTGCTCTTGTCAGTCGGGTTCACGAAGCCGTGCGGGAGCTCGCCCTGGAACGTGAGCGTGTCGCCCCCGTGCAGGCTGTATCGGCGACCGGCGAGCAGGAGGTCGAGCGAGCCCTCGAGCACGACGACACACTCGACGTCGGCACCGTGGGCCGAAAGGTCGGGCCCGCTGGTCCGCCCGGGCCCGATGATCGACTCGAGCACCTGGAGCTGCCCAGTGGGGTCGGAGGAGATGACGGCGTCGGCGATGTCCAGATCGGGGTACTTGATCGTGCGGCGGTCGGCTGCGCGCACGACAATGCCCTCCGGGTTGGTCACCTCGAAGAGCTGTGCGATGGAGACCTTCAACGCGGCGGCGATGCGCACCAGCGTGGACATCGACGGGTTGGTGACGCCCCGCTCGATCTGCGAGGCCATGGCCGCGGTGACGCCGACCTCCTTCGCGAGCGCGGCGATGGTGAGCCCACGGGCCTGCCGGAACGCGCGGATACGTGCGGCGAGAAGCGCCTGGGTCTGGGCAACCGGATCGAGCTCGTCGGCATCGGGCGTCACGTCGGTCGTCACTTCGGTCACCTCGACCCCCGGCTCTCTCTGGCTACGGGACATTGGCCAACATTAGCGGTGTCACTTCTCATCATCGAAGACCTGCCTACGTTAGCCCGATGCGGCGACGGGAAGCGCTCAGCAGCGCCCCGGACTCGAGTGCCTGCCGGCGGAGTCGCTCGGTCGCGGCGCGTTGCTCGGGTGTCCAGTCGTAGAGGGACTCGCCGGCGGCGGCGGCCCGGTAGAGGTCGCCGGGGACCGTGGTGCTGTTGTCGAGGGCGGGCAGCACCTGCTCGGCGGCTCGTGCGAAGTCGTCGAGACCGCCGAGGTCCATGGTGACGAACGGCCCCCCGGCCGTCCAGCGCGGCGCCAGGCCGTCGGACACGGCGGCGTCGATGCTCGCCCGGTCCGCGGCGCCGGTCCGGGCGATGTGCTCGCACTCGCGCCACATCGCGAAGATGAGTCGGTTCCACACGAACCCGGGAAGGGGGAATCGCATCCGGATCGGTGTCTTGCCCAACGCCGTCGTCTCCTGGCAGAGCAGCTCGACGGTCTCCTCGGTGGTCGACGGGCCGGGGACCACCTCCGCGAGGCCGGTCAGCTGTGCGGGATTCATGAAGTGCCAGCCGGCGAATCGGCCGGGGTGGATGAGGCCCTCCGCCAGGTCGGACATCGACAGGCTGGCGGTGTTGGTGCCGATCACCGCGTCGGCCGGCAGTTGGGCGTCCATGATCTCCAGGACCGCGCGCTTGACCTCCAGGTCCTCCAGGACGGTCTCCACCGCGATCCTCGCGCCGTCCAGCGGAGTCTCGCCGAGCACTCCGGCCGACAGGGAGCCGATCCGTGCACCCTGGACGGCGGCTCCGGGACGGAGGGCCTCTGCATCGCGAGCGGTCGCCTCCGCCCTGTCCGCGTCGCGGCCGAGGACCAGTACGTCGCGACCGGACGCGGCGAGGGCCGCCGCGATACCGCGCGCCATCAGGCCGGTGCCGACCACGACGGCGAGGCCGTCCGGTGTGGTTGCACGGTCATTGTTCGAGCCGGCTGCGGTCAAGGTGGGGCTCCTATCGGATTCGGGCTGGTCGGATCGAGCTGGTGGTCAAGGGCGCACGATGGACTTGAGGCTCCGCGGGTCCGCGACGCTGTCGAGAGCCGCGGCGACCTGCTCGAGGCCGTAGTGACCAGTGACGAGGTGGTCGAGGTCGACCCGGCCCGCCGACGCCAGGCGGATCGCGGTCGGCCAGGTGTCGGCGTACCGCTCGACACCCGTCAGCGTGATCTCCATCCACTGGAGGTAGCTGACCGGCAGCGTGGCGTCGTCCTCGCCCATCCCGACGAGGACGACGGCGCCGGCCGGGCCGACGGCCCTGATGCCGGCGGCGGTCGCACCGAACGCGCGCGCGGCCTGCGCGCAGATCACGCCGATCGGTCCGGCGCCCGAGATCAGGACCGAAGAGCCCGGTGACACCCTTGCCTTGCGCATCGCGGCGATGGCGACCGACAGGGGCTCGAGCAACGCCGCCGCTTCGTCGGACATGGAGTCGGGGACCGGGTGGGCCATGTCGTCGTCGATGGTGACGAACTGGCAGAACGCACCGTCGATCGGCGGAGTGGCATAGAACTCCATCGCCGCGCACAGGTTGTAGCGACCCGTTCGGCACTCCAGCCGCGACCTCGACGAGCACCTGCTGCGGTCCCGGAGTCGGGACGCGGCGGCTTTCGATTCGCAGTGTCCCGGGTCCGGTCATCACGCTGGCCAGCATCCTGCTGGGGAAGGAGACCTGTGCGGTCATCGTCCGGATCAACCCTGGTGCTCGAGCCGGATGCCCCGCCACCACTCGTCGACGGCGGCGAAGTCCTCTGCGCGGAGCTTCTGGACGGCCATCTTCCCGTCGGCGAGCAGTCTGCCCATCTCGTCGATGCGCATGATCTCGCGGGTCTTGGGGCTCAACTCGGCGGCGACCTGCTGGTTGCCGGAGGCGTAGAGGGTGGCCTCGCTCATCTCGATGCCGAAGTCCTTCGAGAGGCCGAAGTTCAAGAAGTCGTACGCCGCGTCCACGTGCTCGGAGGTCGCCATGATGCCCATGCCGTCGACCCAGCCGCGTACGCCCTCCTCCGGGTAGGCGTAGTCGATCGGGTAGCCCTCGTTGATGAGCTGACGCGCCGTGCCGTCCCACATGTAGGACACCCAGACCTCCTCCTGGGCCATCAGCTGCTTGATGTCGTCGCCGGTGCTCCACAGCATCTTGGCGTTGTCGAACCATCGATGGGCCAGCTCGGTGGTCGAGTCGAGGGCGGCGGGGCTGAATTCGCTGGCGCTCCGCCCGAGGGTCAGGGCCATGGTTCCGTACATCTCCGCGGCCTGGTCGACGAACGCGGTCCGCCCCTTGTAGCGCGGGTCGCCCATCACGGACCACGACTGGGGCGATTCCTTGACCCGGTTGGTGTTCCAGGCCAGGACGCTGCTGCCCCACTGCGACGCGAGGGTGTAGATCTTCCCGCCGTAGCTCTCGGGTGCGAATACCTCGGGCTTCCACATGTCGCGGAAGTATGGGTACTGGGAGTCCCACGCCTCCCGGACGCGATCGAGGTCCAGCTCCTGCGCCAGTTCCTCGTAAAGGAACGGGGTGTCGGCGATGCCGAAGATGGCCACGTCGATGTGACCGGGTTGGGACTTCACCAGGTTGGCGCTCTGGATCGGGTCGACCTGCGGGGTGACGGTCACATTGACGTCGTACTTCTTCTCGAAGTCCGGGAGGCTCGGGTCGAAGATGCCTGCCCACAGGAGCACGTTCAGCGTGCTCGGGCCGGACGAGCGGTCATCCCCGCCGCAGGCCGACAATAGGCCGCCGAGCGTCGGGATCGCGGCCACCGCGGCCGCGCCCTTCACGAACTGGCGTCGAGACGGTGCCCAGCTGTCGGTGATCTCGAGCGTTCGCTTGTTGCGCATGTTGCCCTCCTCGTTCATCCGGAAAGACCCGGAATGCTCGTCCGAGACCCGTTCGGAATCCTGCGTGGTTCAGTGGCCCGTGCGTGTGGCCAGGGTCTGGGGCCAGGCGGCGACGTGCCGGCAGGTGGCCGCGCCGGCGGTGGCGCCGCTCTCCATCGCGGCCCGGAGGCTCTCCCCGCGCAGGAGACCCGCGAGGACCGCGGCGATATAGCTGTCGCCCGCGCCGATGCTGTCGACCTGATGTGTGGGGGTGACCGGCACCCGGATCTCTTCGTCGCCGCGGCGGGCGATGCTTCCGTCTGCGCCGAGGGTCGCAATCGCGATCCGCGCGCCGAGGGCCATCGCCGCGTCGAGCGCCTCTACGGCGCGGCGCTCGCCGTCGCCGCCGGCTCCGCAGGAGAAGAACGAGATGTCGGCGGCTTGGCCGTGCAGCTCCTCGATGCCCTCGGAGTAGTCATAGGAGTGCGAGACCCCGCGACTGTCGAGCTCGTTGACGACGGTGGCGATGTCGGCCACCTCCTTCAGGTGGGTGTGCCGCCGCTTCGCGAGATGCTCGTAGTCGTCCGCCGTCAGCCGGTACGGCGAGCAGTCACCCTGGGTGCCCACGATCCGGGTCATGCCGTCGGGTCCCGTCTCGAGGAAGCCGATGCAGGTCGCGGCGGAGCCGATCTCGAGGCGCTCGACTATGACGTCGCGGGCGCGTAGGCCGTCGACGAGCCGGCGGCCGTCCGCATCCTCGCCCACCCTCCCCACGAACTCGCTGCGGAGGCCGTGGCTGCGCAAGTTGACGGCGACATTGGGAGCGTTGCCTCCGATGCACGTGAGTCCGCTCGCCGGGTAGAGGTCGATGCATGCGTCGCCCACCACCGCGACGACGTCATCGTCGGTCAGGGGTGGATGCGCCGTGCGGTCGACCTCGCTGCGCTCCGGGGATGTCACAGGGGATCCTCCACCTAGGTCACGATATCAAGGGTCACTTTCTTGCATGAAGCCACAGTTTAGTGGACCGCGTGGGCCGACGGCTAGGTCTATGGCGAATCTGAGTAGAGTCTGACTTCTGTCGAACGCAGTGGTACTTTTCGTCATCGTGAGGTTGATGAGATGAGCAGCAATCGGTTCGGGTTGTCCGAACGCCGGCCGCACCGTTCCCTCTGGCTCGAGCAGGCGCTCAACGACGAGCCGGACCATGTGCCTGCGCCGCCGCTGGAGGGCGCAGCGCAGGCGGACGTGTGCATCGTCGGAGGCGGCTACGCCGGCCTGTGGACCGCGATCCGGCTGAAGCAGGCCGAGCCCTCTCTCGACGTCACCCTGCTGGAGGCCGACATCTGCGGCGGCGGTGCGAGCGGCCGCAATGCCGGCTTCGCCCTCTCCTGGTGGGTCAAGGCGAAGGAGCTCGTGAAGCTGTGTGGCACCGACGACGCCGGCTGGCTCGCCCGTGAGTCGGAGTCCGCGGTCGACGAGATCGGCGCCTTCTGTTCGGCCGAGGGCATCGACATCGGGTTCGCTAAGCAGGGGTGGCTCTGGGGAGCGACGTCCGCGGCACAGCTCGGCGCCTGGGACTCGGCCATCGCCACCGCCAAGAGCCTCGGGTCGACGTCCTACCACCCGCTGTCCGTGGAGGAGTTCCAGGAGCGGGCCGGCAGCCCGGCGTACGTTGGGGGAGTGCTCGACACCTCCGGTGCCACCCTGCAGCCGGCGCGCCTCGCTCGGGGTCTGCGCAAGGTCGCGCAACGTCTCGGCGTGACGGTCCACGAGCGATCGCAGGTGCAACGTCTGGCGACCGGACGACGCCCGGCGGCGGTCACCGCCCGGGGCCGGGTGGAGGCCGACCGCGTCGTCCTGGCGCTCGGATCGTGGTCGACCGGACTGGCCGAGCTGAGCGAGCTGCGGCGGGCGATGGTGATCGTCTCGAGCGACGCGATCGCGACCGAGCCGATCCCGCAGCTGCTGGCCGAGCACGGTCCGCGTGGCCTGGAGGGCGTGTCCGACTCGCGGCTGCTGGTTCGCTACGCCCGCGCGGCCGAGGGGCGGCTGGTCTTCGGCGTCGCGGGCGGCCATCTCGCGTTCGGGTCGATGGTCGGACGCTCCTTCGACTTCGGCTCGCGACGAACCACGGCGATGGAAAGGACCTTCCGCGAGCTCTATCCCGCACTCGCCGGGGCGCAGATCACGCACGCGTGGGGCGGGCCGGTCGACCGGACCGAGGCCGGTGTGCCGCTCTTCGGTCGGGTCCCGAAGAGGCCGGGTGTCATCTACTGCGCCGGCTTCTCGGGCAACGGCGTCGGTCCCGCGGTGCTGGCCAGCAACGTGCTGACCTCGCTCGTCCTGGAGCGCGACGACCGCTGGGCGGCCAACGGTCTGGTCCGTGAGCCCACCGCGGCGTTCCCGCCCGAGCCGTTCCGGTCCGTCGGCGGCGTCATGGTGCGGAAGGCGGTGCGTGTCCACGAGAACGCCAGCGACGCCGGGAAGACCGCGCCGTTCCCCGTCAGGGCGTTGGCCGGGCTCGCTCCGGCCGGCCTGGTGAAGTCGAGCGGCGAGTCGGGTGGCTGAGCCACCGATCCGCGTCGGGGTCCACGGCCTGGGCCGGGCCGGGGCGCTGGTCGCCGCGATGTGTCTGGACCGCCCGGACCTCGAGCTCCGCGGATCCGTGGTCTCGTCCGCGACCAAGTCGGGCGTCGACATCGGGGTGCTGGTCGGGCGGCCCCCGATCGGGATCCTGGCCACCCAGGACACCGCGCGCCTCGCGGAGGACCCGGAGATCGACGCGATCGTCTACTGCGGTCTCGGGGAGCCCGGAGCGGTCGCCGAGACGCTCGGATACTTGGCCGAGCGCGGCAAGGCGTGTGTGACGGTGACCGGTCTCGTGCACCCCGAGACCGCGCTCGGCCGCGCCGGCGCCGAGCGCCTCGCGGCCCGGGCCCGGGCCGGCGGCGGCCGGATCGTCGGAGCGGGGTGGAACCCCGGCTTCCTGCTCGACGTCCTGCCGGTCGTGTGGGGCCACTCGATGCCCGGACTCCGGCAGGTGTCGGCCGAGCGGATCTGCGATCTCGCGGCCTGGGGCGACGGCGTGCTCGATCACCTGGGCATCGGCTCGACGCGACAGGTCAGCGTGGCGGAATGGTCCTCGCATCTGCCGGTCGAGGAGTGCGTGAGACTTGTCAGTGATGCGCTGGCGCTCGGCGTCGACCGCGTCGATCTCCGGTTCGAGCCACGCTTGGCGCAGGTTGCCAGGTCGGCGCGCGGGCGACTCGTCGACGCGGGCACCGCGGTCGGCTTCCGCGCGTACGGCGTCGGCTCGGTCGGGGCTGTGGAGGTCGTGCGCCTCGGGTGGAACTGCGAGTTCGCGATGGACGCCGAGGCCGACGACATGGTCGAGTCACACACGCTTACCCTCGAGGGCGAGACCCGCATCGAGATCGTCGCCACCGGCACGACCCTCACCGACGGCTATCCGGGCACCGCGGCGCGTGCTCTCAACACCCTCCGCCCACTGCGCGACCTGCCGCCGGGTCTTTATCGACCCGACCAGGTGCCGGCCAGCTCCTTCACCCCGGGTCGGTGACGGCGCGGCCGGACTCGGTGTAGGCCGAGCCCGTCCCGTGCAGGCTGGCGACGGCCGCCTCGACGCGGCGGGCGGTGAAGTCGGCGCAGCGTTCGGCGACCTGCTCCGGGGTGCACCACTCGGCGCCCTTGATCTCGCGGGCCTCCTTGACGATGCCGTCGAGCAGCGACTCGTCGTGCGTGCCGCCGTCGAAGACCAGGCAGACGGCGTCGTCCCAACCGCCCCACGGTGGCAGCCAGTCGGTGAGCAGCAACCTGCCGGGCTTGATGGCGAGGGCGAGCTCCTCCTCGAGCTCGCGCCCGACCCCGAGCCGCGGTGACTCACCGACCTCGACCACGCCGCCAGGGAGGTCCCAGTCGCGCTTGTAGGTGAGCTGGCACAGGAGCACCCGGTCGTGTCGGTCGCGGACCAGGATCTGCCCGATCGCCCGCTTGCGCGGGAGGAAGGAGTTGAGCAGTGCGCGGAAGCTCTCCGGGTCGCTCAGCGGCGGGTCGCTGCGAAGGCGGGCGTGTATGACGTACTCCGTCGTCTCCTGGCGGTCGCCGGTGCCCGGTGCGACGCGTCGGACTCCCTCACGGCGCAGACCGCTGCGGGTGGCGACGCGCAGGGACGGCTTGTTGTCCGGCTCGACCTTCGCCTCGACCCGGCCGAGTCCGAGGCCTCCCTGGCCCTCGTCGGTCAGGGACCAGTCGGCCAGGATGCGCACGGCACTGGTCGCGTATCCGCGACCGCGATGACCCGCGAAGAGAGTCCACGACAGCTCGCCAGTGTGCGGATCGACCCGGCGCACCTCGCAGCTCCCGACGATGTCGTCGTCATGGGTGATCACGAAGCCGACGACCGTGCGGTCCGTCCAGCCCTGGCGCCACCGGTGGACGGCATCGGCGTGCTCCTGGTGGGTCGGGGTCACGCGCGGGAATCCGAACCAGTGGGCGATCAGCTCGTCGTGCCCCTCGACCGCCGCCTCGATGTCGTCGTCGCGCCATGGCCTCAGCGTGACCGTGCCGTCGGTCAGGGTCGGCTGGTCGGCAGTCGGCTGGTCGCCAGTTTCGTGGTCGCCAGTTGATTGGGGCCTGGTCACGCCGCCGATGATCGCACGTCGATCCGAGCCACCTTCTCTGCGCCTTGTCTAGCTGCGACCGGCCGACATGGCGATGCCGACGTAGTCGCGCACGACTCCGCGCATCGCCGCCTGCGCGGCCTCGAGGAACTCGAACATCTCGTTCTCGTCGGGATTCTCGGCGATGCTCTGGCGCAGCGCGTCCCTGAACGCCACGTGCAGGGCCGTGCCGACGTTGAACTTGGCGACACCCAGGCCGATCGCCTTCTGGACCTGTTCCGCAGGGATCCCGGACCCGCCGTGCAACACCAGAGGCACGTCGGTCTGGGACCGGATGTCGGCGAGGAGGTCGAAGTCGAGCTCGGGCTCGGCGATGTAGACGCCGTGCGCGTTGCCGATCGCGACGGCGAGGGCGTCGATCCCGGTCTCGCCCATCGCCTTGCAGGCGGCGGGGTCGGCGAGGTGCGGGTTCTCGATCTCTGCGCCGTACTCGGCCGTCGCGCCGATCGTGCCCACCTCGGCCTCGACGCTGATTCCGGCGGCGTGGGCGACGTGCACCACATCCCGGGTGATGCGGAGGTTGTCCTCCAGCGGCATCGACGATCCGTCGAACATCACACTCGTGTACCCGTGTCGGATGCACTGCACGGCCTGCTCGAAGGTGGAGCCGTGATCGAGATGGATGCTGGCGGTGAGGCCACGGGCCCGCACCACGGAGGAGACCAGGGCGACCAGATTCTGACTGCCGGCGTACTCTGCCTCCGCCGGATGGATCCCGAAGATCACCGGCGAGCCGAGCTCTTCGGTCACGTCCGCCACGGCGAGGACGGTCTCGAGATTGCAGACGTTGAAGTGCGGCACGGCGTAGCCCGCATCGACCGCGGCGCTGATCGTGTGCGCGATGGGCACCAGAGGCATGGATTTGGTCCTTTGCTCGATGTCGTCATGTCAGCCGCGAGGCCAGACCCACAGGGCACACCCCATAGTGAAGGGAAGTGTGACTTTCGTAGAAGAGACTATTGCTTCATATCGAGGAGTGTCAACGGCCGCACCAGATGTCCACGAAGGACGTCGACTGCTTCGTCGGGCGTCAGCTCGCCGAGGCACGTGCGGACGTTGAGTCCGACGACCAGGCTGCGCAGCCGGGCTCCCGCGGGCTCGCATCGGAGGAAGGTGCCTCGGTCGGCTCGTCAACGGTCGAGCGCTCGGGCCACCTCCCAGTCAGGCCGAGTCGTCCCCGCTCCGCGAGTGTCAGGGCGTCGGCGCCGGCGTCGGCGTCGCGTTGGCCGGTCGGCGCCGGCGCCGGCGCGGGCGGGGGTGCGAGGTCGACGGTGAGCTTGAGGGCGACAAGCTCCTCGGAGATCCGCTCCGGTGCGTCCGGCAGGAGCTGGCGCAGCATCGTGACCGCCTGCTCGGCGGGTGTGCCGCGCGGTCGTTGCCATCGGCCTTTGCGCCGTCGGTCGCTCACCTCGTCCGCCGCGAAGACGCGAAGGTCCACATCGGCCCGGATCATCCGCCGGACCGTGGCCTCGTCGATCCCGAGTGCCTTGGCGAGCGCTCGACGGCTCAGTGCGCCTGGGCCACGATCGAGGACCAGCATGAAGGCGGCTTCGCGTAGGAAGGCGAACTGGGCGGCCGGATCGGCAAGGCGAGGCATGGACTCCTTGATAGCCGGTTTCGGGCTGCGGCGGCAGGCCCGAGTCGTTGTTCTCCACAGGGCGGGTTCCGGCCGCGGGGTGCGGCGCGGGACAGTGTTCGCTCCCCAAGAGGCGCCGCGGGGTGCGGCGCGGGACAGTGTTCGCTCCCCAAGAGGCGCCGCGGGGTGCGGCGCGGCGCCAGCCGGCTCGGTCGGTTACTCCTCGGTCTCTTTGGAGTTGGTCTCTTCGGAGTCGGTCGCGTCGGAGTCAGAGCCTGGGGCGGCGGGGCGGAGCCAGATCGTGGCGAGGGGCGGGACGACGATCGTGGCAGAGGCGGGCTGCCCGCTCCAGGGCTCGTCGGCGGCGGTGACGGCGCCGAGGTTGCCGACGCCGGAGCCGGAGTAGACCTGGGCGTCGGTGTTGACGACCTCCTCCCACTCACCGGCCTGCGGGAGTCCGAGCCGGAAGTCACCGTGCGGGATCGCGGAGAAGTTCGCGACGCACACCAACAGATCCTCACGGGCCGCGCCATCCGCGTCGCCCGCATCGGATGAGGTGGCCGCGCCACGACGTACGAACGAGAAGGTGTTGCGGCCGGCGTCGTCGGCGTCGATCCAGGCGAATCCCTCCGCCTCGATGTCGCGCGACCAGAGCGAGGGGGACGAGGTGTACGTCGCGTTGAGGTCCCGCACCAGCGAGGAGACGCCCCGGTGCTCGGGGTGGTCGAGGAGCCACCAGTCGAGCTGGCGCGACTCGGCCCACTCGGACTCCTGGCCGAACTCCGAGCCCATGAAGAGCAGCTGCTTGCCCGGGTGGGCCCACATGTAGGCCAGGAAGGCGCGCACGCCGGCGAGCTGCTGCCAGCGGTCTCCGGGCATCTTCCGGAGCAGGGACCCCTTGCCGTGGACGACCTCGTCGTGGGAGATCGGGAGGACGAAGTTCTCGCTGAACGCGTAGACGAGTGAGAAGGTCATCTCGCCGTGGTGGTGCGAGCGGTGGATCGGGTCGCGGGCCAGGTAGCGGAGCGTGTCGTTCATCCACCCCATGTTCCACTTGAGGCCGAAGCCCAACCCGCCCGCGGACGTCGGCTTCGTGACTCCCGGCCACGAGGTGGACTCCTCGGCGATGGTGACCGCGCCGGGGGTGCGCCGGTAGACGGTGGCGTTCATCTCCTGGAGGAACTGGACGGCCTCCAGGTTCTCGCGGCCGCCGTACTTGTTGGGCGTCCACTCGCCTTGGGTGCGGTCGTAGTCGAGGTAGAGCATCGAGGCGACCGCGTCGACCCGGAGGCCGTCGCAGTGGAACTCCTCCAGCCAGTAGAGCGCGTTGGCGTAGAGGAAGTTGCGGACCTCGTTGCGACCGAAGTTGAAGATGTAGGAGCCCCAGCCCTTGTGCCAGCCGCGCTGCGGGTTGGGGTCCTCGTAGAGCGGGGTCCCGTCGAACCGGGGGAGGGCCCAGGCGTCCGTCGCGAAGTGTCCGGGCACCCAGTCGAGGAGCACGCCGACGCCGGCCTGGTGCATCCGGTCGACGAAGTAGCGGAAGCCGTCCGGGTCGCCGAAGCGCGAGTCCGGCGCGAAGTACGACGTCACGTGGTATCCCCAGGACCCGCCGAACGGGTGCTGCATGACCGGCATCAGCTCGACGTGGGTGAAGCCCAGCCAGGTGACGTACTCGGTGAGCTGGTCGGCGAGCTGGCCCCACGACAGCGGGTCGCCGTTCTCCTTCTTCCACGACGCGAGGTGGACCTCGTAGACCGACATCGGCGCTGCCTCGGGCCGCTTCGCCGGGCGGGCTCGCATCCACTCCTCGTCGCCCCACTGGTAGGCCGACTCGTAGACACGCGAGGCGGTCAACGGCGGACGCTCGGCGAAGGTGGCCATCGGGTCGGCCCGGTCGGTCCACTGCCCGTCCGCGCCGAGGATCGTGTACTTGTAGTTCGTGCCCGACCCGACGTCGGGCACGAACAGCTCCCACACGCCCGACGTGCCGAGCTGACGCATCGGGTGCTCGCGACCGTCCCAGTTGTTGAAGTCCGCCTTCACCCGGATGCCTCGCGCGCCCGGAGCCCAGACGGCGAACGACGTACCGACCACCGAGGAGTAGGTGCCGGTGTAGTGATGCACCCGGGCGCCGAGCACCTTCCAGAGTTGCTCGTGCCGACCCTCGTTGATGAGGTGCAGGTCGGTCTCGCCGAGCGTGGGCAGGAAACGGTAGGGGTCGTCGACGACCCGCGGCTCGCCGTGGTAGGCGACCTTGAGCCGGTAGTCGGGCACCTCGGGCACGGGTAGGACGCCCACCCAGATGCCGTCGTGCTCGTGCGTGAGCTCGACGCTCTCGTCGCCGAACACGACCGCGACCGATGAGGCCAGGGGCTTGAACGCGCGGACGGTCACGGCGCCCTCGTGCGAGTGCGGGCCCAGGACCGTGTGCGGCTGACCGTGGACTCCGCCGACCAGCTGGCCGAGCTCGGCCAGATCGACGGGCCTCGCCGGCGCCGTGCCGGAGTCGGGCCCGGAGTCGGGCCCGGAGTCGGCTCCGGAGTCGGGCCCGGTGGCGGGGTTGTCGGTGGGCGTCGGTGTCATCTGTCAGCTCCGATGCGTGCGATGGCTTCCAATGGGATTGTGACCCAGGTCGGGCGGTTGCGCGCCTCGTAGACGACCTCGTAGACGGCCTTGTCGGCGATATAGGCGTCGAGCAGGGTCTGCTCGGCGTCGGTGAGAGGCCCTCCGGCGTACGCCGTGATGAAGGCCTCCCGGTTGCGTGCCGACCACTCGTGCGCGCGGAACTCGCGCTGTTCGGCACCTTCGGCGGAGCGCAGCGGCTGCGCCGAGACTCGGGGGGCGTAGGAGAACGATCGCATCATCCCGGCGGCGTCGCGCCAGGGTGAGTCCGGGTGGAGACGGTCGGCCAGCGGCTTCGCGGGCTCACCCTCGAAGTCGACGATCTTCCAGCCCTTCACCGTGCGCAGGGTCTGCCCCAGGTGGAGGTCGCCGTGGATCTGCTGCACGACGTCGCCGTCGAGACGTGTGATGGCGTCGTACGCCGCACGCAGCTTGCCGGCGTGCTCCTCGAGCAAGGGCTCCACCTCGACCGCCGCTCGCAGCCGCTCGGTCATGGCCGCGGCGAGGTCGGCGAGCTGTGACCTGCTGCGCCGGCGGGTGGGGAAGTGCTCGGCCAGGGTGTG
Source organism: uncultured Actinomycetota bacterium (assembly GCA_963767345.1). Taxonomy (GTDB): domain Bacteria; phylum Actinomycetota; class Actinomycetes; order Propionibacteriales; family Nocardioidaceae; genus Nocardioides. Next base: position 438,761 of record CAVYDO010000001.1, on the reverse strand, counting down.
GTGCACCTCTCGAAGCGCCTCGCCCAGTCGACTCGCCTCGCCCGCGAAGTCGCCGCCGACCTCGTCGGCGTGCAGGTCGGCCTCGGCGAAGAGGTTGCGCACCGAGGCGAGCGCGAGGTCCCAGCCATCGCTCGCCGTGCGCAGGAACTGCTGGAGCATGCCGAGCTCGAGGGTCGTCGTCTCCCGCTGGTCGAGCCCGCGAGCGTCAGCGAGCGGTGTCGAGACCATTCGGCATTCCAGCCAGCCGTACAGTGCCGCCACATGGTCGGAGCCGGCCCGGGTGAGGACCTCGTGCACGGCGATGTCGGGGTTGACGCCCGGAGTGATCTTGCGGAAGAGCTTGAGCAGCGAGTCGTCGCCGAACATCACCGACGAGTTGGACTGCTCGCCCGAGAACAGCGTGGAGTGGACGTCGGTCGCCAGGTCGTAGCCCGGCAGCCGGTGGAAGGCGAGATCGCCGACTGTCGCGACGCCCACGGACTCGAGATCGTGCGGGGTCGCAGTCTCGAAGCCCCGGAGGAGATGGTCCATGGCGGCCCGGTCGTGGACCGCGTCGTAGCCGAACCGGCCTTCGTGGACGGCGACCAGGGCGTGGGTGAGCCGCTCCTGGGGGTCGGTGTGCCAGGCGACCGGCACCTGGTAGTCCTCGGTGTCGCCGTCGTCGTAGGCGACTCTCACCAGGAGTACGTCGAGCACCGGTTCGTCGCCGAGGGCGCCGAGCCGGGTCGCCCCGGCGACCTGGAAGTCGCGGCCCTTGCCTCCGAACCATCGAGCAACGGCGAGGAAGTCGCGGAGGCGCTCGAGGAGCTCTGCGCCGGATGGCTCGGGCAGGGGGTGGATGGGTGTGAGGTCAGACAACGGGGCCAGCCTCCTCGGTCGGCTCGGAGAGCTTGAACCAGTAGAACCCGTAGCCGGCCAGCGTGAGTAGGTAGGGGAGCTCGCCGATGGCCGGGAACGGAACGCCACCGGTGAGCTCGACGGGGATACGCCCCTCCCACCGGCGCAGGTCGATCTCGACTGCCTGCGGGAAGCGGGAGAGGTTGTTGACGCAGATGATCACGTCGTGGCGGCCGTCGGGGTCGATGTACTCCCGGGAGTAGGTCAGCACCGACGGGTTGGACCCGCCGAGGTCGACATAGCTGCCCAGGCCGAAGGCGGGGTGCTCGCGGCGGGCGTGGATCATCCGCCGTGTCCACTGCAGCAGCGAGGAGCTGTTGGCCATCTGCGCCTCGACGTTGACGGCCTGGAAGCCGTAGATCGGGTCCTGGATCACCGGCAGGTGCAGTCGACCCGGGTTGAGGGCCTCGGAGAAGCCGGCGTTGCGGTCGGGGGTCCACTGCATCGGAGTTCGTACGCCGTCGCGGTCGCCGAGCCAGATGTTGTCGCCCATCCCGATCTCGTCGCCGTAGTAGAGGACCGGACTGCCGGGAAGGGAGAGCAGCAGGGCGGTGAACAGCTCGATCTGGTTGGTGTCGTTCTCCAGGAGCGGCGCCAGTCGCCGGCGGATGCCGATATTGGCCTTCATCCGCGGGTCCTTCGCGTACTCGTCCCACATGTAGTCGCGGTCATCGTCGGTGACCATCTCGAGCGTCAGCTCGTCGTGGTTGCGCAGGAAGATGCCCCACTGACAGCCGTCGGGGATCGCCGGCGTCTGCTCCATGATCTCCGAGATCGGGAAGCGTGACTCGCGCCGGACGGCCATGAAGATGCGCGGCATCACCGGGAAGTGGAATGCCATGTGGCACTCGGTGCCGACCCAGGTGCCGTCCTCGTCCTGCTCGGGACCGAAGTACTCCACGACATCGGCCGGCCACTGATTGGCCTCGCACAGCAGCACGCGTCCGGGGTAGTTGTCGTCGACGAACCTGCGGACCTCTTTGAGGAAGGTATGCGTCTCGGGGAGGTTCTCGCCGTTGGTGCCGGGGCGCTCGTAGAGGTAGGGGACCGCATCGAGCCGGAAGCCGTCGAGCCCCATGTCGAGCCAGAAGGCCATCGCGTCGAGCATCGCCTTGTGCACGGCCGGGTTGTCGAAGTTGAGGTCGGGCTGGTGGTGGAAGAAGCGGTGCCAGAAGTACTGCTGGCGCACCGGGTCGAAGGTCCAGTTGGACGGCTCGGTGTCGACGAAGATGACGCGGGCGTCGCCGTAGAGGTCGTCGGTGTCGGACCATACGTAGAAGTCACCGTAGTCGCCGTCCGGGTCGCTGCGGCTGGCCTGGAACCACGGGTGCTGGTCGCTGGTGTGGTTCATGACGAAGTCGATGATCACCCGGATGCCGCGCTTGTGGGCCTCGTCGAGGAAGTGGTGGAAGTCCTCGGGCGTGCCGATCTCGGGGAGGATGTTCGTGTAGTCGGCGACGTCGTACCCGCCGTCACGCAGGGGGGAGGTGAAGAACGGCGGCACCCACAGGCAGTCGACGCCGAGCCAGTGCAGGTAGTCGAGCTGCTGCGCCAGGCCCCGGAAGTCGCCGGTGCCGTTGCCGTCGGAGTCCTTGAAGGATCGGACCAGCACCTCGTAGAAGACGGCCGTCCGGAACCACTCGGGCGTATCGCTGGTTGAGGAGCCGCGAGGAACGAGCGGCGTCTCGAGACCATCGCCGGCAGCCGTCACGCAGTCCTCCTGACGTGCACGATGTGCGCGGGCTCGTAGTAGGGGTCCAGGCGCACGTAGTTGTGCTCGCCCCAGGTCCACCTCGCGCCGGTGATCAGGTCCTCCACCAGGATCCGCTCGTCCCAGCCGAGACCGAGCGCCGGCATGTCGAGGCGTACGACGGTCTCACGGGTGCTGTGCGGGTCGAGATTGAGGACCACGATGACCGTGTCGTCGGCCTCCCCGGTGGTCGAGCTTGTCGAGACCTTGGAGAAGCAGAGCACGGAGGCGTCGTCGCTGTGATGAATCGCGAGGTTGCGGAGCTGCTGCAGGGCCGGGTGCTGCCGGCGGATCTCGTTGAGCCTGGTGAGGTACGGCGCGAGCGTGCGGCCCTCGGCCTCCGCGGCCTGCCAGTCCCTGATCCGGATCTGGTACTTCTCGGAGTCGAGGTACTCCTCGCTGCCCGGCTTGACGGCGACGTGCTCGCCGAGCTCGTACCCGGCGTACACGCCCCACGAGGGCGAGCCCATCGCCGCCAGCGCCGCACGGATCTTGAACGCCGCCGGGCCGCCGTACTGCAGGTATTCGTGCAGGATGTCGGGGGTGTTGACGAAGAAGTTGGGCCGCATCAGGTGACTCGACCCGTGGGAGACCTCGCGTAGGTAGTCCTCGATCTCCCACTTCGCCGTGCGCCAGGTGAAGTACGTGTAGGACTGGTGGAAGCCGACGGCGCCGAGGGCGTGCATCATCGCCGGGCGGGTGAAGGCCTCGGACAGGAAGAGCACGTCGGGATCGGTGCGCCGGACCTCGCCGAGCAGCCGCTCCCAGAACGCGACGGGCTTGGTGTGCGGGTTGTCGACCCGGAAGATCCGGACCCCATGGTCCATCCAGTGCCGCAGGACGCGAAGCGACTCCCTGTAGATGCCCTCGGGGTCGTTGTCGAAGTTGATCGGGTAGATGTCCTGGTACTTCTTGGGCGGGTTCTCGGCGTAGGCGATGGTGCCGTCCGCGCGCGTCGTGAACCACTCGGGGTGCTCCTTGGCCCACGGGTGGTCGGGCGCCGCCTGCAGGGCGAAGTCGAGGGCGATCTCCAGGCCGAGCTCCCGCGCACGGGCGACGAAGGCGTCGAAGTCGTCGAGGGTGCCGAGGTCGGGATGGATCGCGTCGTGCCCGCCGTACGCCGACCCGATCGCCCAAGGGGACCCGGTGTCGCTCGGCCGGGTGACGGTCGAGCCGCCCGGCTCCTGGGGAGTGTTGGGGCCCTTGCGGTTGACCTCGCCGATCGGGTGGATCGGCGGCAGGTAGACGATGTCGAAACCCATCGCCGCCGCCGCGTCCAAGCGCTCGGCCGCGGTGTTGAAGTTGCCGCTGACGACCTCACCGGCGTCGTCGACATAGGCCCCCTCGCTGCGCGGGAAGAACTCGTACCAGCTGCCGAAGAGGGCACGCTGGCGGTCCGCGAAGAACGGGTAGGGGCCTGCGGTCGTCTCCAGGTCGCGGAGCGGGAAGGCGGTCAGGACGGCCCGCAGGTCCGGTGCCTGGAGGGCCGCGAGCCGGGCCTCGACCGGGCGCTTGGCCTCCTTGGTGTCGCCGGTCTTGGCGGTGGCGATGGCCGCCTTGAGGACCTTGGCCTCCGGGCCGCGCTTGCTGCCCTTGGGGAGGCCGGCGAGCGCGCGTTCGAAGAGCAGCCTGCCCTCGAGGAACATCAGGTCGACGTCCACCCCGGCGGGGATCTTCAGGCCGGCGGCGTGCTGCCAGGTCGCGACCGGGTCGGACCACGACCGGATCTCGAACGACCAGGCGCCCTCGAGGTCGGGCAGGATCTGGGCGTCGTAGCGGTCGGGCTCGCTCGGGTGCTTGGCCATCCGCACCGGTGGTCGGCGCCTGCCCTTGGGGTCGATGGCGACGACCTCGGCGCCGAGGCGGTCGTGACCCTCGCGGAAGATCGAGGCGGAGACCGGAAGCGGCTCGCCGACCGTCGCCTTGGCGGAGAGGGCGCTACCGCCGCGGCCCGGGCCCACGGTGGCGTCGATGACGGGAGAGACATTCATGATGGGGATGCGTCCGACCATGCGCCCACCCTTTCGTCCCGGCCGGTCGTGGCGCAAGCGACGCTCCACCTCCGGCGAGACGTATTGGAACGATCCAACCCGTTCCGCTACCTTGCTCCGGTGCGAGCAATCCGACGCCTGACCGTCCGCCCTGTGCTGCCCGACGCCCTCGCCGGCCTGAGCACCCTGGCGGCGAACCTTCGCTGGTCCTGGCACCCCGAGACGCAGGATCTCTTCGCGGCCACCGATCCCGAGATCTGGGACTCCGTGGGGAAGGACCCCGTCAGGCTGCTCGGCAGCCTCACCCAGGCGCGGCTCGCCGAGCTCGCTGACGACCCGGCGTACGTCGGCCGTCTGGGAGAGCTGACCGGCGACCTGGACCGCTACCTCACCGAGGACCGCTGGTTCCAGCGCGCGTACGGCGACGACCCGGTCGCCCCTCGCTCGATCGGCTACTTCTCACCGGAGTACGGCATCACGGCGGTGCTCCCCCAGTACTCCGGCGGTCTCGGCATCCTCGCCGGCGACCACTTGAAGGCGGCCAGCGACCTCGGCATCCCGATCGTCGGCGTCGGCCTCTTCTACAAGCACGGCTACTTCAAGCAGTCGCTCAACCGCGAGGGCTGGCAGCAGGAGACCTATCCCGTCCTCGACCCCGACGAGCTCCCGCTCATCCCGCTGCGTGAGGCCGACGGCTCCCATGCGCGCGTCACCATCGCGCTGCCTGGCGGGCCGGAGCTCGCCGCGCGGATCTGGATCGCTCAGGTCGGCCGAGTGCCGCTGCTGCTGCTCGACACCGACATCGAGGAGAACCCCGGTCACTACCGCGAGGTGACGGACCGGCTCTACGGCGGCACCAGCGAGCACCGTCTCCGTCAGGAGATCCTGCTCGGCATCGGCGGCGTGCGCGCGCTGCGCGCCTACTCGCGGATCACGGGTGCGCCCGAGCCGGAGGTCTTCCACACCAACGAGGGTCACGCCGGCTTCCTCGGACTGGAGCGGATCCGTGAGCTCACGGTGGCCGACGGCGGTCCCGGACTCGACTGGGCCACCGCCCTGGAGGTGACCCGCGCCGGCACCGTCTTCACGACCCACACCCCGGTGCCGGCCGGCATCGACCGCTTCGGCCGTGACCTGGTCGAGCAGTACTTCGGCACCGGTGGCGCGCTGCCCGGCGTACCGGTCGATGAGGTGCTCGCGCTGGGCGCCGAGGACTACGAGGGCGGCGACCCCAGCGTCCACAACATGGCGGTCATGGGCTTCCGGCTCGCCCAGCGAGCCAACGGCGTCTCGCAGCTGCACGGTCACGTGTCGCGAGGGATGTTCAACGGGCTCTGGCCGGCGTTCGACGAGGCCGAGGTGCCGATCGGCTCGATCACCAACGGCGTGCACGCCCCCACCTGGGTGGCCCGCGAGATCATCGGCCTCGCCCGCCGGCTCGGCGGCCAGTTCGACGACATCGACGCCGACGGCGACAGCACCGGCGAGGTCGGCACCTTCGAGTTGGTCGACCAGATCGACGACAAGGAGCTGTGGGACCTCAAGCGGGTCCTGCGCGACCGCCTGGTCCAGGACGCCCGCAGGCGCACCGCGAAGTCGTGGTCCAAGCGGGGTGCCGCGCCGGCGGAGCTCGGCTGGATCGACGGCGTGCTCGACCCCGACGTGCTGACGATCGGCTTCGCGCGCCGAGTGCCGACGTACAAGCGACTCACCCTGATGCTGCGCGACCCCGAGCGGCTCAAGGCGCTGCTGCTTCACCCGACCCGGCCGATCCAACTGGTCATCGCCGGCAAGTCGCACCCTGCGGACGACACCGGCAAGAAGCTCATCCAGCAGATGGTCGCGTTCGCCGACGACCCCGAGGTGCGCCACCGCGTCGTCTTCCTTCCCAACTACGACATCGCGATGGCGCAGCCGCTTTACCCCGGCTGCGACGTGTGGCTCAACAACCCACTGCGTCCTTACGAGGCCTGCGGTACGTCGGGCATGAAGGCGGCGCTCAACGGCGGCCTCAACCTGTCCATCCTCGACGGCTGGTGGGACGAGTGGTTCGACGGCGAGAACGGCTGGGCGATCCCGTCCGCCGACGGCGTCGACGACCCCGACCACCGCGACGACATCGAGGCCCGCGCTCTTTACGACCTCATCGAGAACGAGGTCGCCCCGCGCTACTACGACCACGACAACCGCGGGGTGCCCGTGCGGTGGATCGAGATGGTGCGACACACCCTCAAGTCGCTCGGCCCCAAGGTGCTCGCCACCCGTCAGGTCCGCGACTACGTCACCGAGCTCTACGCTCCCGCCGCCGGTAACGCGCGTGCCCTCAACCACGACTTCGACGGTGCGCACGAGCTTGCGGAGTGGAAGCAGGGCGTGCGGGCCGCCTGGCCGTCGGTGCGCGTCGAGCACGTCGAGAGCGCCGGCGTCTCAGAGACCCCCGAGGTGGGCTCACAGCTGTCAGTGCGGGCGTTCGTGTCGCTGGGCGAGCTCTCGCCCGACGACGTCGAGGTGCAGCTCATGCACGGCCGCCTGGCCTCCGACGATCGGCTCCTCGACGCGGTCGGAAAGGACCTGTCGCTCGCCGAGACCTACGACGGCGGCCGCTACCGCTTCGACGGCTCCGTCGCCCTCGACCACTCCGGTGCGTTCGGCTACACGGTCCGTGTCGTCCCCCGCAACGCCGGCCTTGCCGCCGTCGCCGAGCTCGGGCTGGTCGCGCTTCCTGCGTGACGTCGGGGTCGGGGTCGGCTGGATCGGCTCAGGCCGTCTGCCGGAGGACGACGAGCGAGTGGGCGAGCAGTGGGAGAGCCTCTCCCGCCGCGACTCGGTCGCCGATCGAGTATGCGGGGTCGGTCGAGAGCACGACCTCGCCCTCGGCCACCCACTGGTTGTCGGGCAGGGTGATCGTCACGTCCGGCCCGGGGTTGAGCCAGAGCAGGAACGATGCGTCGTGCTGCTGCTCGCCGTGCCTGCCGGGCGAGCGGAGCGGGTCGCCGGAGACGAACATCCCGATCACCGACGACCCGCCGGCCTGCCAGTCCGCCTCGGTCATCTCTCGACCGTCGGGATGCAGCCAGGCGAGATCCTTGGGGCCGCCCTGCAGCGCCGGTGTGCCCGCGAAGTGGTGCCGCTGGCGGAGGGCCGGATGCTCCCTGCGCAGCCGGAGCGCGGCCCGGGTGATGTCGTGGACCTCGAGCCACCCGTCGTCGTCATCGCTCCAGTCGACCCAGGAGATCTCGTTGTCCTGGCAGTAGGCGTTGTTGTTGCCACCCTGGGTCCGGCCGCGTTCGTCACCCGCGGTGATCATGGGCACTCCCGAGGAGAGGCAGAGGGTCACCATCAGGTTGGCCGCCTGCCGGCGGCGCAGCGCATTGATCGCCGGATCCTCGGTCTCCCCCTCGGCGCCGTGGTTGGCGGAGCGGTTGTTGTCGCTGCCGTCGCGGTTGTCCTCGAGGTTGTCGTCGTTGTGCTTGTGGTCGTAGGACACCAGGTCACGCAGCGTGAAGCCGTCGTGAGCGGTCACGAAGTTGACCGAGGCGTACGGCGAGCGCCCGTCGTCGGCGTACAGGTCGGAGGAGCCGGACAGCTTCGACGCCGCCGCCCGCACGTCGCCGTGCCCGAGCCAGTAGTCGCGCATCGCGTCGCGGTAGGTGTCGTTCCACTCCACCCACGGCGACGGGAACGAGCCGACGAGATAGCCGTCCATGGAGGTGTCCCACGGCTCGGCGATCAGCTTGACGCCGCGTAGCACCGGATCCTGTCCGACCGTGGTGAGGAACGCGCTGCGCATGTCGATGTCGTAGCCGGTGCGCGCCAGGGCCGAGGCGAGGTCGAAGCGGAACCCGTCGACGTGCATCTCGCTCGCCCAGTAGCGGAGCGAGTCGAGGATCAGCCGCAGAGTCGACATGTGGGTGGTGTCGACGGTGTTCCCGCAGCCGGTGACGTCCCAGTAGTGGCCGGGGGCGCCGATGACCCGCTTGTACGCGCCGTGGTCGTCGAGGCCGCGGAACGAGTAGGCCGGGCCGCCGGCGCCGCCCTCGGCCGTGTGGTTGTAGACGACGTCGAGGTAGACCTCGATGCCGGCAGCGTGGAAGTTGCGGACCATCTGCTTGAACTCGGTGATCTGCTCGCCGTGAGTGCCGGAGGAGGAGTACGCCGCGTGCGGCGCGAAGAAGCCGATCGTGTTGTAGCCCCAGTAGTTGCTGAGCTCCCTCCCGGCGAGGAACGGCTCGCTGAAGAACTGCTGCGTCGGGAGCAGCTCGACGGCCGTCACCCCGAGATCTCGCAGGTAGTCGATGACCGGAGCGCTGCCGAGTCCGGCGTACGTGCCGCGCAGCTCCTCGGGGATCCGGTCGTGCAGCTCGGTGAAGCCCTTGACATGGAGCTCGTAGATCACCGTGTCGCGCCAGCGCGTGCGCCGGTGCGGGTCGTCCCCCCAGTCGAACTCGTCGTGGGTGACGACGCAGCGCGGCATCGACGGCGCCGAGTCGACCGGGCTGGGGCGATCGGGGTGGTCAGGGTCCTGGGGGAGGGGGTCGGTGCCGGGCAGCGCCTCGCCGGTGATCGCGCGCGCATAGGGGTCGAGAAGCAGCTTGCTGGGGTTGAAGACCTGCCCGCGGCCGGGGTTCCACGGCCCGTCGGCGCGGAGGCCGTACAGCTGGCCGACCGGTACGTCGGGGATCGCCCCGTGCCAGACGCCGAGGGTGTGCTCGGTCAGCTGGTAGCGCTTCTCGGCTCCGGCCTCGTCGAAGAGGCAGATCCAGATCGCGGTGGCATCGGGCGCCCACACGGCGAAGTTGGTCGACTCGGGAGACCAGGTGGCGCCGAGGGTGTGCTGGTGGCCCGGCCAAACCGGGACCACCTCGTCGCGATGCTGCCATCGCCAGGCCGTCGACTGCTGTGAGGTCACCCGCGACATTGTGCCGATGTACGCTCCCGACCGGACGCTAGGGTGGGTGAGTCGACGGGTGAGGCGGTGGATCAGGGCGATGGGTGAGTACGTCGGTGTCGAGGCCGACCGGGGTGTGGCGACGATCCGGCTCGATCGGCCGAAGGTGAACGCGATCAGCCTTGCCCTGCAGGCCGAGCTTCGCGCCGCGACCGCGGAGGTGACCGAGCGCGACGACGTCCGGGCGGTCGTGGTGCACGGCGGCGAGCGGGTGTTCGCCGCAGGCAACGACGTGAAGGAGATGGCCGACCTCTCGCACGCCGACATGATCAAGCTCGGGGGCGCCCTCCAGGGCACGATCACCGGCATCGCGCGGATCCCCAAGCCTGTCGTCGCCGCGATCAACGGCTACGCGCTCGGCGGTGGCTGTGAGCTCGCCCTCGCCGCGGACTTCAGGATCGCCGCCGACGACGCGGTCCTCGGACAGCCGGAGGCGCTGCTGGGCGTCATCCCGGGCGCCGGCGGCACGCAGCGGCTCGCCCGACTGATCGGTCCGAGCCGGGCCAAGGACCTCATCTTCACCGGGCGCTTCGTCTCGGCCGACGAGGCGCTCGCGATCGGGCTGGTCGACCGACTGGTTCCCGCCGCCGAGGTGTACGACGCCGCCCTGGCCTGGGCGCGGACCTTCACGGGTGCTGCGCCCTTGGCGCTGCGGGCTGCCAAGGAGTGCGTCGACCGCGGCCTCGAGACCGACCTCGACACCGGCTTGGAGATCGAGCGCCAGCAGTTCGCCGCCCTCTTCGCCACCGAGGACCGGCGACGGGGCATGGCCTCCTTCGTCGAGAACGGACCGGGGAAGGCCACCTTCGTCGGGCGCTGACCCCGGGTAGGCCCGGCTGCGCCGGCTGGTGGCCTCCTCGGAGACCTTATGGTGCCTCCCTGTCGAGGATCTAAGGCGGCCTCCCGATGCCGGCGCGGCCGGAGCGCGGCACGCTGACCGGCATGCACGACGACTCCCGGAGGTTGATCCCGACCGCCCGCGCACCCGCCGCGACCCGGGCCCCTCTCGGCATCGTTGGGCGGGAGGGCGAGCTGCGCCGGATCGACGAGTATGCCGGCAGTCTCGAGTCCGGTCCGCGTTCGCTCGTCCTGATCGGCGAGGCGGGCATCGGCAAGACGACACTGTGGAACTACGGCCTGTCCCGATGCCGGACGCACCACGGTCGGGTCCTGGTGACCAGGGCGAGTGAGGACGACCACCAGATCCTCGGCCAAGGCCTGCTGGACCTGTTCGATGCCCGGCACCTGTCGGACGCCGACCTGCCACCGTTCGTCCTGGATCCCGACCTTCCGGCGCTCGAGTGCTCGAGGCTCGTCCTGGACAACCTGCGGGCCCTGGCTGCCCGCGGCGCGGTGGTCATCGCCGTCGACGACCTCCCCTGGCTGGACGAGTTGACCCATCGCGCCCTGCGGTTCTCCCTCCGTCGCCTCGTCGGCGAGCCGGTGTCCCTCCTCGCCACCTCGCGAACCTGGCTCCCGGACGCACTGACGACCGCGATCCCTGACCTCGGTGGGGCGACGCAGCTGCTCGAGGTGGGTCGGCTGGAGAACGCCGACCTGCGCCGGATCGTCGCCGACCGCGTCCCGGCTCTGGCCGCCGCGAACCTGTCGCGCCTCGACGGCCTCGCCCGGGGGAACCCGCTGTTCGCGATCGCGTTGGCCCGCGCGCAATCCGGCTCCGCGACCCCCGCATCCGACGGTGGCGGCCCGCTCGCGGCGCTGGCCCGACGTCTCGCCGGGTTGCCCGAGGACACCCTGCTGCTGGCCAGGCTGCTCTCTGTCGCGGGTCCCACCTCTCTGCCGGTGCTGCGAGCTGCTGCGGAGCTGGTCGACGACCAGCCCTGGGAGAGGGATCGGCTGGACGACGCGTTGCGTGAGGGCCTGGAAGCCGACGCCTTCGGCTTGGACCAGGACTTCGTGGTGCGATTCGCGCACCCGTTGCTCGCGACCGCCGTACTCGACGGCATGAACGCCCTGGACTCCCGAAACCTCCACGCCGCGTTTGCCGAAGTGGTCGCGGACCGCGACGCCCGGGCCGTCCATCTCGCGCGGGCGGTCGTCGAGCCGGATGGCACGGTGGCCGACGTGATCGAGGAGGCGGCGCTGCGCCTCTCGCGGCGGGGCTCGCCCCGGATGGCCGCGGAGCTGATGGGCGACAGTGCTCGGCTCACGCCTCGGCACGCCTTCGAGCAGCGGGTACGCCGGACCCTTGCCCAGGTGATGCAGAGTGCCACGGCGGGAAACCTCCCTGCCGCGCTGGGACTGGCCGCCACCCTCCTCGACCAGCTCGAGCCGGGCCGGCTGCGCGCCGAGGTCATTACCGGAAGGGTGGTGCTCGACCCATCCGGCGCCGAAGACCTCCTGCGGGGGGCACTCGAGGATTTTCCCGCGGACGGTCCGCCCGACCACCGGTGCTTGCGCGGACGACTGCTGGGGTTGCTCGGATGGCTGGTCGCGCTGCACCTGGGCAGGGTCCGCGAAGGGTTGGAGTATGCGCGTGCCGGCCTTGAGATCGGCCGGACCGAGGGTGACGTCGTGTTGGTCGCCCAGGCGGCCTCGGCGGTCTCCACGGCGTCCCTGCTCCTCGGCCGGCGTGCCGACGAGCTGATCGACGAGGCCTGCCGTCTGGACTCGGAGGTGGTGGCGTCGCAGCTGGCGTTGTGGCCCAGAGTCCTCAAGGGGCGACAGCAGCTGTGGGACGGCCGCCTCCGGGAGGCGCGATGGAACCTCGACGCGATGTACAGGAGCGCGGTCACGACCGGAGCGGAGTGTCAGCGGAGCTATCGACTCTGCGACCTTGCGCACGTGGAGCTGGCGGCTGGCGATCTCGACCTGGCCCAGCACCATATGGAAGAGGGACTCGAGGCGGCGATCGACTGCAGCGACGAGCGGGCGGTCTCCTGGCTGGCCCACCCCCGGGGCCTGATCGCGGCACTGCGAGGCGACATCGACGGCGCTACCGGGAGCGCCGAGCGGCTGGACTGGTGGGCGGCCCACGCAGGGGAGCGGCCGCGCGCGTCGATGGCCGCTCACGTCCGTGGCGTGCTCGCCGCCTCCCAAGCAGACTGGGAGTCGGGGCTTAGGCACCTGATGACCGCGCAGTCGATCCTCGACGAGATGGGTGTCAGGCATCCCGGGGTGGTGCCGGCGCTGCCGTTGGCGATCCAGCTGGCGGGGCTGGCCGACCAGCCCGATCGCGTCGAGGTGCTCGTCGCCAGGCTGGCTCGCCGGTGCGAAGGACTGGCATCGCCGTGGGCCGACCTGCAGCTTCGCGCCGCCACCGGCCATCTACAGCTGCTCCGGGGAGACCCGGCGGCTCTGGCAACCCTCCAAGCGTCCCATCAAGGTCTGACCCGCCTGGGTTACAGACTCGATGCGGCGAGACATGGTTGCCTCGTGGTGGCCTCCGGACTGCGCGCGGGGATCCGCCGAGATGTTCTGCCCGTTGCGGAAGCGACGCTCGAGACGTTCACGCGCAACGGGGTCGGGGGCTGGGACGCGGTGGCCGGGGATCTGCTGGAGCGCGTTCGCGGTTGCGGCAGCGGTGCCCTCACCACCACCGAGCAGCAGGTCGCCACCCTCGTGGCGGGCGGTCGACGCAACCGTGAGGTGGCGAGCGCGTTGTTCGTGAGCGAGTCCACCGTCGAAGCGCACCTGACCCGCATCTACCGCAAGCTCGGGCTGCGCAACCGAGCGGAGCTTGCCCACCAGGCGATCGGCTCGTCCGCGTAGCTTCGGCGCGGGCAGCACGGCGGTCGGCCGGCGCCACTGGGTGGTCGAGGGCCGGATCTGGGGTTTTCCCGCTGTCGGGTCCGAGCCCTACGCCCCTACTTTCGAGTAGTCGGGCCGAGAGACGGCCCGAGATCGAACCAAGAGAAGGGAGCCCAGACATGGGCCTATTAGATGACCTTACAGACGCCGTCATCACCTACCCGCGTGAGTACCTGGTGGTGGAGATCGTCCAGGTCGAGCCGCCCGGCGGCTTGGTCCACGAGGACGAGGATGTGCCGTTCCGCATCCAGGTCGCGAACGACGGACCGTTGGACGCCAACCAGGTGAGCCTGCTCGTCGAGGGCCGGAACGGGACCCAGGTGAAGAGCAACGGGGCCGGCTCGCAGTACGGCGGATCGTTCACCATCTCCGGCGCGTTCTTCGGCAACGTGCCTGCCCACTCGAACGGCCCGAACGACCCGGGACCGGTGGTGACCACCGGCGACCCGTTCTTCTTCAAGCAGGGGTCCGACGCGCCGGCGAGGGACCTCGTCCGGGTGTCCGTGGCAGGGTGGTCGAGCAACTTCGACCACATGTTCAACAACCACACCGTCCCCGACCCCGAGGCGAAGGACGTCTACAACGCGCAGGTGTTCGAGAACCCTGCTGTTGCGTAGCAGCCGGGGCCGGCATCGGCCCAGTGACCTACGCAACAGTGTGAGGGACCCCATCCGGAGCCAGGTTCCGCGGTGGGGTTCCTCGCTAGTAGCCTCACGCACACATCCCGAGTGCACAGGAGGGGCCGGCGACGGCCGACATCACCATGAACGTAGTTGTCTGCGTCAAGCACGTCCCCGACGCCACCGCCGACCGGCATTTCGAGGCCGACCTCACCGTCGACCGGGCCGGGGTCGACGGGCTGTTGTCGGAGCTCGACGAGTACGCCGTCGAGCAGGCCCTGCAGATCAAGGAGAAGTCCGAGAACCCCGAGGACGTCATCGTCACCGCTCTTACCGTCGGCCCCGCGGGGGCCGTCGACGCGATCCGCAAGGCGCTGCAGATGGGTGCCGACCAGGGCGTCCACGTCTCCGACGAGGCCATCGCCGGCTCGGATGCGGTGGCGACCTCGCTGATCCTCGCCGAGGCCGTGAAGAAGGCGGGCGACGGACAGGCCCCCGACCTCGTCATCTGCGGCATGAGCTCGACCGACGCCGCGATGGCCGTCGTACCCGCCATGCTGGCGGAGCGCCTCGACGTGCCGCAGGTCACCTTCGCCTCGGTCGTGGAGACGCAGGGTGACCAGGTCCGCATCAAGCGCGACGGCGACACGGCGACCGAGGTCATCGGCGGGCAGATGCCGCTGGTGCTGTCGGTCACCGACCAGACCGGCGAGGCTCGCTACCCGTCCTTCAAGGGCATCATGGCCGCGAAGAAGAAGCCGCTGGAGACCTACTCGCTCGCCGACCTCGGCGTCGAGGCGGACCAGGTCGGCCTCTCGGTCGCCTGGTCGCAGGTCGCCTCCGCCACGCCGCGTCCGCCGCGAACCGCGGGGGAGATCGTCGCCGACGAGGGCGGTTCCGGCGCTGCCGCACTGGCCGGCTTCCTCGCCTCCAAGAAGTTCATCTGAGCAGTTCATCCGAGAAGGGCTGTAAGACGCATGGCTGAAGTACTTGTCCTGGTCGACCACGCCGACGGTGCGGTCAAGAAGCCGACCTACGAGATGCTCACGCTGGCCCGCCGCCTCGGCGAGCCGTCTGCGGTCTACATCGGACCTGCCGCGCAGGCCGGCGACGTGGCCGAGAAGGTCAAGGGCTACGGCGCCGAGAAGGTCTACGTCGTCGACGACGCGCCGCTCAAGGGCTACCTGGTCGCCCCCAAGGCCGAGGCGCTGCAGCAGGTCGCGCAGGCCTCGTCGCCGGCGGCGATCCTGATCCCCTCCAGCTACGAGGGCAAGGAGATCGCCGGCCGCCTCGCGATCAAGCTCGGGTCGGGGCTGATCACCGACGCCGTCGACGTCGAGGCAGGCGACACCGGCCCGGTGACGACCCAGTCGGTCTTCGCCGGCAGCTACACCGTGCAGGCGACGGTCACCAAGGGCACGCCGATCATTGCGGTGAAGCCCAACTCCGCGACCCCGCAGGAGGTCGCCGGCGCCGGCGTCGTCGAGCAGGTCACCCCGACCATCTCCGACTCCGCCAAGAAGGCGCAGATCGTGGCCGCGCAGCCGCGGCAGGCAACCGGTCGCCCGGAGCTCACCGAGGCCGCGATCGTGGTCTCGGGCGGTCGTGGCACGGGCGGGAACTTCGAGCCGGTCGAGCAGCTCGCCGACGCTCTCGGCGCCGCCGTGGGCGCCTCGCGTGCCGCGGTCGACTCCGGCTGGGTGCCGCACTCCTACCAGATCGGCCAGACCGGCAAGACCGTGTCGCCGCAGCTCTACATCGCCGGCGGCATCTCCGGCGCCATCCAGCACCGCGCCGGCATGCAGACCTCGAAGACGATCGTCGCGGTCAACAAGGACAACGAGGCGCCTATCTTCGACCTCGTCGACTTCGGCGTCGTCGGCGACCTGCACACGGTCTTCCCCGGCCTGGCCGAGGAAGTCAACAAGCGCAAGGGCTGAGTGCGCCCGACCGTCGACTCCCCGCGGGTTACGCGGTAGTAGCAGCGCTCCGCGCGCTGCATGCGACGCACGGAGCGCTGCTACTACCGCGTAGGCGCGGACACCACGCGATCAGGGTCGGGTCATCACTAATCTTGGTCCCATGAGCGATGTCGAGGGTGCGGTGCGGGCGGCCGCCGTACGGGCCAGGGCCGCGAGCCTCGACCTGGCGACGGCGACCCGGGCGACCAAGGACGGCGCGCTGCAGGCAATGGCCGACGCGCTGCTCGCCTCCGAGCCCGCGATCCTCTCCGCCAACGCCGAGGACGTCACCCGTGCCGAGGCGGCGGGTACGCCGGCCGGCATCGTCGACCGGCTCCGTCTCGACGATGACCGGCTTGCCGCGATGGCACAGGGGCTGCGCGACGTCGCGGGGCTGGCCGACCCGGTGGGGGAGGTGGTGCGGGGCAGCACGCTCGCCAACGGGCTCGAGCTCCGCCAGATCCGGGTGCCGTTCGGGGTCATCGGGATGATCTACGAGGCCCGCCCCAATGTCACCGCCGACGCGGCCGGCATCTGCCTCAAGGCCGGCAGCGCCGTGCTGCTGCGCGGCAGCTCCAGCGCGCGGTCGAGCAACGCCGCCATCGTCGCCGCGCTCCGCGGCGCGGTCGAGGCCGCCGGCCTCCCGGCCGACGTCGTCCAGCTCGTGCCGGGTGACTCCCACGACTCGGTGAAGGCGCTGATGCGCGCCCGCGGCCAGGTCGACGTACTCATCCCACGCGGCGGCGCCTCCCTGATTCGCAGCGTCGTAGAAGACTCCACCGTGCCGGTCATCGAGACCGGCGTCGGCAACTGCCACGTGTACGTCGACCGCGCGGCCGACCTCGACATGGCTCTCGACATCGTGCTCAACGCCAAGACCCACCGCACCAGCGTCTGCAACGCCGCCGAGTCGCTCCTCGTTCATGCCGACGTCGCCGACGCCTTCCTGCCCCGGGTCGTCGAGGCGCTGCAGGCCGCCGACGTGACGATCCACGGCGACCGCGCCTTCACCGGTTTCGACGGCGTGGAGCCGGCGACCGACGACGACTACTCGACCGAGTACCTCGGGCTGGAGATCTCCGCGGCCGTCGTACCCGACCTCGACGCCGCACTCGCGCACATCCGCAAGCACTCCACCCAGCACAGCGACGCGATCGTCACCGGCGACGTGGAGGCGGCCCGCCGGTTCGTCGCCGGCGTCGACTCGGCCGCCGTACTCGTCAACGCGTCGACGCGCTTCACCGACGGCGGCGAGTTCGGCTTCGGCGCCGAGATCGGCATCTCCACCCAGAAGCTGCACGCCCGCGGGCCGATGGGCCTGCCCGAGATGACGACCACCAAGTACGTCGTCACCGGCACCGGTCATGTGCGCTGAGCTCGGCTCCCGCTAGGATCCAGCCATGCAGAGCCACATCGTGAGCGCCGTCGCGTCCGCCGCCGAGGCGCACGAGCTGCCGATCCATCCCTACGGCATCGGCGCGATCGCGCTCGGCATCCTCCTCGTGCTGCTGCTCATCCTGCTGGCCTTCGGCGCCGGCCGCGACCACTCCTGATCGAACGCACCGGACGTTGACCGACGAGCCCGACCACCCCGACAGCCGCGCCGAGGCTCAGCGGACCTCCCGCATCGGGGTGATGGGCGGCACGTTCGACCCGATCCACCACGGGCACCTGGTCGCCGCATCCGAGGTCCAGGCCTGGTTCGACCTCGACGAGGTGGTGTTCGTGCCCACCGGTCAGCCGTGGCAGAAGGCGGACCGCGACGTGTCGCCCGCCGAGGACCGCTATCTGATGACGGTGATCGCAACCGCGGCCAACCCCCGGTTCACGGTCAGCCGCGTGGACATCGACCGCGACGGACCGACGTACACCATCGACACGCTGCGCGATCTGGCCGCCCTCCATCCGGGCAGCGAGCTCTACTTCATCACCGGCGCCGACGCTCTGCAGGAGATCTTCACCTGGCGCGACGCCGACAGGCTCTTCGAGCTGGCCAGGTTCGTCGGCTGCACGCGACCCGGCTACACGATGGACGTCAAGACCCTCGAGGGCATTCCGGCCGACCGGGTCACCCTGGTCGAGATCCCGGCCCTGGCGATCTCCTCGACCGACTGCCGCAAGCGCAAGGAGCGCGGCGAGCCGGTCTGGTACCTGGTGCCCGACGGCGTCGTCCAGTACATCGCCAAGCACGACCTCTATCCGCCCCTGCCGAAGCACGGCGGGGCCGACGGGCTCGTGCAGACGAACCAAGGAGGCACCCCATGACCGCCGACCCGCACGCCGTGCGCATGGTCGAGGTGGCGGCGCTGGCCGCCGCCGACAAGCTCGCGAAGAACCTCATCGCCTTCGACGTGAGCGAACAACTCGCGATCACCGACGCCTTCCTGCTCGCCTCGGCGAGCAACGACCGCCAGGTCCGCGCCATCGTCGAGGAGATCGAGGACAAGCTGCGCGAGGAGGGCGCAAAGCCCATCCGTCGCGAAGGGCACCGCGAGGGCAGGTGGGTGCTGCTCGACTACGGCGAGATCGTGGTCCACGTGCAGCACGAGGAGGAGCGCGAGTTCTACGCCCTCGAGCGGCTCTGGCGCGACTGCCCGACGATCACTCTGCCGGCCCCAGATCCGCCGGCGCAGGAGGACCAGTGACCTCGTCGCACCCAGAGCCGCGACGGATGCTGTGGCTGCGCCACGGTCGCACGGCGTGGAACCTCGAGTCACGGGCCCAAGGGCACGCTGAGCTCTCCCTCGACGAGGTCGGACACAGGCAGGCCGCAGAGGCGGCGCCGCTCATCGCGGCGTACCGACCCGCCAGGATCGTCTCCTCCGACCTGGCTCGTGCGGCCGAGACCGCGGCGTACGTCGGCGAGGCCTGCGGACTTCCGGTGACTCTCGATCCGCGTCTCCGCGAGTTCCACGTCGGCGACAACCGCATGGGCCTGACCACCGCCGAGTACGCCGAGCGGTTCCCCGAGGAGCACGCCCACTGGCTCGCGGGGCGTATCTCGGAGGTGCCCGGCCGGGAGACCACGGCCCAGGTCCTGGCCCGCTTCCTACCCGCCGTCGAGGAGCTCGCGGACTCGCTGGCACCGGGGGAGTGTGGCGTGCTGGTCGGTCACGGAGCAGCGCTCCGGGTCGGCATCGTCGCCTTCCTCGACTGGCCCGAGGAGGTCGTGAAGTCGTTCGGCGGCCCGGACAACGGCGGCTGGGTCGAGTTCGTCGAGGCCCACTCGTCCTTCTACGGCGGACCGCCCCGCTGGCGGCTGCTGCGCTACAACGTCAGCCCCGGCACGGGCGCCCGGACCGAGGCCCCCAACCCCGATTTCTCCGACGTGGGCGCCGGCCGCTAGCATTCCTTCTCGTTGTCGCATCACCTGTGCGGCACACCTGGGGCTGTGGCGCAGCTGGTAGCGCATCTGCATGGCATGCAGAGGGTCAGGGGTTCGAGTCCCCTCAGCTCCACCCGTAGTTGACGTACTCGAACCCCCGACATGCGAGAGCGCGTTGGTGCGTGCCCAGCCGACCGCCGAGACGTGGCCGATCGCGAGCACGACCAGCGACAGAGAGAGCGCGAGGGGCGACGCTGCATCTTCTGCGTGGCGATCGCCATCAGCGGAGTCCCGACGATCACCGCGAACACGGTGAACATCAGTCCGGCGACGGCGGCGCCGACACCGATGCTGTCAGCGATCTCGGGGAGGATCCCGGCAACGATGAACTCGGTGGTGCCCATCAGGAACACCCCGGCGGCGAGGACGCAACTCAGCAGCGGCAGCCGGGCGGTCCCGGCGGATCGACTCGATGCTTCTGGCATGGCAGGAGATGGGTCCTCTTGGTCGAAGACAGGATTGGTGGGGCCTCGCGATGAATCTCGCGATCAGGACCACAATCCATGTGACCACGTCTCCCTGCGAGGGACTCTCGGCTGGTGGGGGGTACTCAGAGGGACTCCCACCCGTGGCGTCAGCTGCCTACCGTTGAAGTCGTGGACGGCACCGCCGAGCCGAATCAGCTCCACCTCGGCAGCGGCTCGCTAGCTGATCCGGCCGGCTATCCACCCGACTGCTTCGAAGCCCCGACGGAAGGAACCATCATGACCACGATCGCGATCATCGGAGCCGGCCCTGGCCTGGGGCAGGCAACGGCCCGCCGCTTCGGCCGGGAGGGGTTCTCCGTCGCGCTGATCTCCCGCAACCAGGCCAACGTCGACCCTCTTGCTGCTGAGCTGGCCGCCGACGGGATCACGGCCCGCGGGTACGCGGCGAACGCCCGGGACCCGCAGGCGCTACGTACGGCCCTGGACGCCGCAGCCGCGGACCTGGGCCCGATTGAGGTCCTGCAGTACAGCCCCGTGCCGGCGAAGGAGTTCATGAAGCCGGTGCTGGAGACGACCGCGGAGGACCTCCTCGGCCCGGTCGAGCAATCGGTGTACGGGCCGGTCGCTGCGTGCACGGCCGGCCTGCCGGGCTTCCGGACGCTGGGACGCGGCACGATCCTGTTCATCAACGGCGGCAGCGCCGTGACCCCGAACGGCAACGTGACCGGCACCTCGGTCGCCTTCGCCGCAGAGCGCCTACGGGCAACTGCTCCACGACGCCCTCGCGCCGGAGGGGATCCATGTCGCGCAGCTGATCATCCCGCGGGGCATCGGCGGCGGCGACCCGGACCACGAGCCCGACGCACTGGCTGAGCGCATCTTCTCCCTACACAAGGACCGTGGCCCGTTCCGCTCTTTCGTCGGCGACGAGACGGTCTGACTCAGAGAGGACCCCCTTGTCTCGCATCCTGATCACCGGCTCGACCGACGGACTTGGCCGCGCGACGGCTGTGTCACTGCTGGGCGACGGCCACGAGGTCGTCGTTCACGCCCGTAGCCCAGAGCGCCTCGCCGCAGTGCAGGACCTCCTCGACCTCGGAGCCGGATCGCTCGTGCGAGACCTCGCCGACCCCGACCAGGTGTACGGCCTCGTCGACCAGGCCGGTGCGCTCGGTCCCTTCGATGCGATGATCCACAACGCCGGAATCATTGGCGGACGCGGACTGCTACCGGTCAACGTCCTCGCCCCCTACGTGCTGACGGCGCTGATCCCGGCATCGCGGCTGATCTACCTCTCCAGCAGCATGCACCGTGGTGGACAAGCGGATCTCGTCGGGGCGGAATGGTCCGGAGACCGCACCTCGGTCTCATACTCGGACAGCGAGCTGTTCGTCACTGTGCTGATGGCTGCCGTCTCCCGGCGCTGGCCGGACCGGCTCGCCCACGCTGTCGATCCCGGCTGGGTTCCCACGAGGATGGGCGGCCCGTCCGCGAGCAGTGACCTCGTGCTCGGCCACGTCACCCAGGCCTGGCTTGCCATCACCGACGATCCCGAGGCCCTCATCTCCGGCCGCTACTGGCACCACCAGCGGACCGAGCGACCGCACCCGGCCGTGCATGACGGGCGCCACCAGGACGAGCTGCTCACCGCCCTCGCCGCGGCCACCGGCGTCGATCTGCCCCACGCCTGAGCTTCCCATCACGACCCTCACCGCAAGATTGAAGGAGAACCTCCATGTCCGTCACCTATGACTTCACCGGCAAGACCGCCTTCGTGACCGGCGGCAGCGCCGGCATGGGCGAGGCCACCGTCCGTGCCTTCGCTGAGGCCGGCGCGGGCGTCGCCATCGTCGATCGCGACGCCGATGGCGCCCAACGCCTCGCCGACGAGCTCACGGGCAAGGGTCTCAAGGCCATCGCTGTGCCCTGCGACGTCACCGACGAGGAACAGGTCACCGCCGCCGTCCGCACGACGGTGGAGGCGTTCGGGAGCCTGGACATGGCGTTCAACAACGCCGGCATCATGCTCCCGCCGGTGGATTCCGCCGACGAATCCGAAGAAGCGTTTGACCAGATCGTCGCGGTGAACCTCAAAGGTGTCTGGGCGTCGATGAAGCACGAGCTGAAGCAGATGCGCGAGCAGGGCTCCGGCGCGATCGTGAACTGCTCCTCGCTCGGTGGCCTGGTCGGTGGCAACGGCCGGTCCACCTACCACGCGACCAAGCACGGGGTGATCGGCCAGACCAAGTCCGTCGCTCTGCAATACGGCGAGCACGGCGTGCGCGTCAACGCAGTCTGCCCTGGAGCGATCGAAACCCCGATGGTCGCCCGGATGGCCGCAGGAGGCGAACTCGACCGCGAAGCAGCTGCGGCCGGTGTCCCGCTGGGTCGACTGGGTCGCCCGGAGGAGATCGCCGCTGCCGTGCTTTGGCTGTGCAGTGACGCCGCCAGCTACGTCACCGGTGCCGCGCTTCCCGTCGACGCCGGCCACACCGCACAGTGAGGAGAGGGCCGATGCATGGGGTCGGGCTCGCCGTCGGCGCGGGGGCCACACTCGCACTCGCGCTTTCCTTGACCGCCTGCGGCGCAGCCCCCGTCGAGGGCCCCGAGACCAGCGCGCCTCCTTCGGCATCCGCGTCACCGAGCGCTACCCCCACCACCCCTCCTGCCAATCCCACCGAGGAGTCATCCGTGGACACGGTCATCGGCACGACCATCCGCTTCACCGCGCCCGACGGGACGATCGATGTCACGCTCGACGAGGACAACCCGGCCGTGCGCGACCTGCTCACGATGCTGCCGATGACGCTCGAGTTCGAGGACTTCAACGGCGTGGAGAAGATCGCCTACCCGCCGCGTGACATCCAGACGGCCGGCTCGCCGCCCTCGAGCGCCGGTGCCGGCGACCTCGCCATCTACGTCCCCTGGGGCGACATCGCCTTCTTCTACGCGGGCGAGCGCGGCGCGCCCTCCGCCGACATCGTCCACCTCGGCGTCTTCGACGCCACCCAAGATCAGCTCGAAGCCCTCGAAAGCGGCGACGTCACGGTCGCCGTCATCGACTGACCAACGAACAGAACAGGAAATACGCAACATGGCAACGTTGCACGAAGGCGGCTACCGCTTCGACCTCGAACCCGAGGTCACCCGCACCCCGGTCCGCTACCGCAACCGCTACGGCATCGAGATCGCCGCGGACCTCTACCTCCCCAAGGGTCTCGACGAGACCACGACGCATGCGGCGGTCGTGATCGGCCCGCCGCACAGCGCGGTCAAGGAGCAGGCCCCCGGCGTCTACGCGAACCAGCTCGCCGCCCGCGGGCTCGTCGCCCTCGCCTTCGACCCGTCCTTCAACGGCGAAAGCGGTGGCGAGGCCCGGCGCGTGAACTCCCTGGAGATCTTCGCCGAGGACTTCAGCGCCGGAGTCGATCTATCTCGGCACCCTGCCCTACGTCGACCGCGAGCGAATCGGCATACTCGGGATCTGCGGCAGCGGCGGCTTCGCCCTGTCCGCCGCGCAGGTCGACACGCGTATCAAGGCCGTGATCACCTCCGCGATGTACGACATCAGCGGCGTCAACCACGACGGTTGGGAGCACGCCGCCACCGACGCCGAGAGACACGAGAAGATCGCGGCGCTGTCGGCGCAGCGCTGGAAGGACATCGACGCCGGCGAGCCCGAGGTCGTCCGCGCCTTCCCGAACGAGCCGGCCGCAGAGATCCCCGAGGACCTCGATGTCAACGGCTCGGAGTTCTTCGAGTTCTACGGCACCGAACGCGGCCACCACCCGCGCGCGATCGGCGGGTTCACCACCACGAGCTGGCCGGCGCACGTCAACTTCGGCGCGCTTCGGCACCTCGACCACATCGCGCCCCGACCGATCCTGCTGATCACCGGGGAGAACGCCCACTCCCGCTACTTCAGCGACGACGTGCACGCGCAGGCCCCCGGCCCCAAGGAGCTCGTCGTCGTCCCCGGAGCCCGGCACATCGACCTGTACGACCGCACCGACCTGATTCCCTTCGACAAGGTCGCCGCGTTCTACACCGAGAGCCTGGACTGAGGTGGACATGGACGCCCTCGAACAGCTCACGCTCGACGAAAAGGCCTCGCTCACCAGCGGTGCCGACTTCTGGACCACGAAATCCATCGTGCGCGCCGAGATCCCGGCGATCATGATGACCGACGGGCCCCATGGCCTGCGCAAGCAGGCCGAGGAGTCCGACCATCTGGGACTCGCCGCGAGCGTGCCGGCAACCTGCTTCCCACCCGCGGTCGCCCTCGCCTCGTCCTGGGATGCGGCGCTGGCGGAGCGTGTCGGCGCCGCGATCGCCACCGAGGCGGCGATCGAGGACGTCGCCGTCGTGCTCGGGCCGGGCATCAACATCAAGCGGTCCCCGCTGTGCGGCCGCAACTTCGAGTACATGTCGGAGGACCCGGTCGTCTCGGCTTGGCTCGGCGCGGCGCTCGTGCGAGGCGTCCAGTCCCGGGGCGTCGGCGCGTCGCTGAAGCACTTCGCAGCGAACAACCAGGAGATCCGATCGGATGCGCGTCTCCAGCGACATCGACCCGCGGCCGCTGCGGGAGATCTACCTGCGGGCGTTCCAGCACGTCGTCGAGCACGCCCAGCCGTGGACCGTCATGTGCTCGTACAACCGCCTCAACGGCGTCTACGCCTCCCAGGACCGGTGGCTGCTGACCGAGGTGCTCCGCGAGCAGTGGGGCTTCGAGGGCCTCGTCGTCTCCGACTGGGGAGCCGTCGATGACCGCGTGGCAGGCCTCGCGGCCGGTCTGGACCTCGAGATGCCCTCCAGCGACGGGCGCACCGACGCGCAGATCGTCCAGGCCGTGCACGGCGGACGCCTGGACGAGGCGTATCTCGACACCGCTGCCCGCCGCGTGGTCGACCTGGTCGCGCAAGGCTCAGGAGCGTCCGGCCGTGGTCGGGCCGCTCGACGTGGACGCCCATCACGCTCTGGCGAGGGAGGCAGCTGCCCGCTCGATCGTGCTGCTGAAGAACGATCCCCTCTCGGGCGCGGGTCCCGTCCTCCCGCTGCAGCCCTCGCAGTCCGTCGCGGTGATCGGTGAGTTCGCCCGCACTCCGCGCTTCCAGGGAGCGGGCTCTTCGCAGATCATCACCACGCGGCTGGACGACGCGCTCACCGCGATCGTCGAGGCAGCCGGCGGCGAGGTGCGCTTCGCCCCGGATTCACCCTCGACGGCACCGGGGATGCCGCGGAACTGGTCGAGGAGGCGGCCGCGACGGCTGCCGCGGCCGACGTCGCGGTGGTGTTCCTCGGCTTGCCCGCGGAGGACGAGTCGGAGGGCTACGACCGCGCAGGGATCGACCTGCCCGACGCGCAGCTGGCGCTCCTGGAAGCCGTGCGGCGGGCCAACTCCCGCACAGTGGTCGTGCTCTCGAACGGCGGCGTGGTCGCGCTGCCATTCGCCGGCGACGTTCCCGCGATCCTCGAGGGCTGGCTGCTGGGCCAGGCGGGTGGCTCGGCGACGGCCGACGTGCTGTTCGGCAAGGTCAATCCCGGCGGCAAGCTCACCGAGACCATCCCGCTGCGTCTGGAGGACACCCCGGCGTTCGGGAGCTTCCCCGGCGAGTTCGGGCACGTCCGGTACGGCGAAGGCATCCTGGTCGGCTACCGCTGGTACGACGCCCGGTCGTTCGACGTGGCGTTCCCCTTCGGGCACGGCCTCTCGTACACGACCTTCGCGTACGACGCCGCAGTAGTCGCGACGGTCGGCGAGGACGGCGACGTCCGCGTCGAGGTCCCGATCACCAACACCGGCTCCGTCCGGGGTCGGGAGACGGTGCAGGTCTACACCTCGCTCGCCCCGTCGCTCGTGCAGCGCCCGCCGCGGGAACTCAAGGCCTTCGCGGTCGTGGACCTCGAACCGGGCCAGACGGAAAGTCGTCGAGCTCATCGTGCCGCGCGAGGACCTCGCCTACTGGGATGTCCGCGTCGACGACTGGATCGTCGAGGGTGGCGAGTACCAGATCGAGGTGGGCACCTCCAGCCGCGACCTCCGCTCCCGCACAAGCGTGCTGGTGGCGGGCGACGTGGTCGACATTCCCCTGACGATGTCCTCGAGCATCGACGAGGTCCTGGCCCACCCGAAGGCAGGACCCGCCCTGCGCGGGGCAATGGGCGACAAGTTCGATGAGCACTTCCTGCGGATGATCGGCCCGAACCCGGTCGGACGCCTCGACGGGCTGCCGCTGCCCCTCGCCGAGATGGAGAAGCTGATCGCCGACGCGTTGGCCTGACGAGGGACGGCAGCAAGAGGCGACGAGGGGCCGGGACCACCCGGTGGTAGTCCCGGCCCTGTCTGCGTCGTGACGAACAGCTTTGTGAGGGTCGAGAGAGTGGCTGGGTGTGCTGGTGGCGGCGAAGTGCTACCGGCGGTCGGCGGGAAGCTCGATGCACAGGTCACTGGCTGGTTGGGGAACCTCAGGTGCACCTTTGCGCGTAGTAGGAGCTCACGAGCTCGCCGATTTCGGCGGGCGCCTTCGCCGGGGAGCCCGCGTCGTAGGGGGGTTGCGGGTCGTACTCGAGGGCCAACTGCACCGTCTGCGCGACGTCCGGGCCGTGGGTGAGGCCGAGCAGGGTCAGCGCGAGGTCGAGAGCGGCGGTGGCACCGGCGGAGGTCAGTACGCTACCCGTTCGGACGACCCGCTGGTCGCTGTAGGTGACACCGAAGTCCGACAACCGCTGTGCCGATGCCCAATGGGTCGCCGCGACGGCACCAGCCAGGGCACCAGCCGCGGCCAGGTAGCAGGACCCGCTGCCGACCGACAGCGTCCACGACGTCGTGGGGAGCACACCCCGAAGCCACTCCACCAGCGTCGGGTTCGGCTCGCAGGAGCAGTCGCTTCCCGGTACGACCACCACGTCGGCGAACGCGATGTCGGCGAGGGTGCTGGTGGCCAGCAGCGGACACAGGCCGGTGTCGTCAGTGACCAGGCCGGCCTCGGCGGCCACGAACACGCTCTCGATGCCCGGTGCAGCAGCCAGTACCTGGAAGACGCCCACCACATCGAGGGCGGTGAACCGGGGATAGAGCAGGAAGGCAACCATCATGTGTCCAGCGTGTGACCGGGGCGAGCGGGCCACAAGGACGCGTTGTTGACGATCCCGGCCGCTGCGTCCATCCGCGGCGTAGCCTCAGCCCATGGACTCCCCATGACCGGGACCTCGGACACCCCCGCCAACGAGCCGCAGCTCGAGCCGCGCGCCGAGCGGGGCGTTGTCATCGTGACCTTCGACGCGGCCCAGATCCTCGACGTCACCGGACCCTTGGAGGTGTTCTCCAGCGCCACCCGGTTCCTGCCCGCAGTCCGCTACCGCACCCAGGTCGTGACCACGCGGGTGGACCGGTCCGCGCAAGTTGCGGGCTGGAGTTCGCCTCATCCTCGATCGTCGACATCACCGGCCCCGTCGACACCTTGATGGTGGCCGGGGGCGCCGACATGGACGCCGCGGCCGCCGACAGCGAGCTGCTCGCCCAGGTCGGGCGGCTCGCGGCTGATGCGCGGCGTGTGACCTCCGTCTGCTCCGGTGCATTCCTGCTCGCCGCCGCAGGTCTGCTGGAGGGACGGCGCGCGACCACGCACTGGGCAGAGTGCGCCCTCCTCGACGACACCTACCCGGGCGTCACAGTCGACCCGGACGCCATCTACGTCCACGACGGCAACGTCTGGACGTCCGCCGGCGTCACCGCCGGCATCGATCTCACACTCGCGCTCGTCGCCGACGACCATGGGCATCAGGCCGCCGCCACCATCGCCCGCCAGCTCGTTGTCTACTTGCAGCGCTCCGGTGGGCAGGCGCAGTTCTCCGCCCTCTTGGCCGGTCAGGCCGCCGACAGCGAACCGGTCCGCGACCTGCTGTCCTGGCTGCGCGACCACCTCACCGACGACCTATCCGTGGGTGCGCTCGCCCGCCAGGTCAACCTGTCGGAGCGGCAGTTCACCCGCGTCTTCAAGGCCGAGGTGGGGGCCACCGCCGCGGACCACGTCGAGGCTGTCCGGCTCGAGTCCGCCTGCCGACTGCTGGAGACGACCAACAGAAGCATCGAGCAGATCGCGAAGACCTGTGGCTTCGGAACACCCGAGACCATGAACCGGACCTTCCGTCGACGACTCAACACGACCCCTGGCGAGCACCGGCACCACTTCCGCGGGGACACTGCACCTCTCGCGGGTATCGGTTGACGCAGTAGGCAGCCCAGGACTTGCCTGTATGGCTGGCATCGTCAACAACGTGTCCTTGTGACTCTGGGGCGTGGGCCACACGCTGAAGTCATGCAGGTCGCCCATGGTCTCTACCTCGCCTTCACCACCCGGAACCCCCAGGTACCGGACGCCGAGACGGCATCACCCCTGCCACCTCAGCAACGCCGACCACCCAGGGTCACGCGCACGCGGGTGCTGACCGGTTTGGCGGTGGTCGTGTTCGTCGCCGCGCTGCTCGTCCTTGGACTGGACGGACTCATCCCGTTCGGGCTGCTGCTCGCCTTCAGCACCGACTCCGACGACGAGCGATCCAGGAGGTCGATCAGTCTCAGCAGACGCAACCTCGGGCTGGCCGCCGCCATGGTGGCGGCCTTCGCCTGGTTCTGGCTGTGGCACCTCGAGCTGGCCGAGTCGACGCTGCTCGTGATCGGCGGGGCCCTGATGTCACTCCCGCTCGCACTCGAGGACTCCAACGACCGTGCCGCATCTGAGCGCACCGTCGTGGTTACGAAGCGCAGCCTCACCCTGGCCATCTGGGGGCTCGTGGTCTTCGTCGACCTCTACTACGCGCAAGGACAGAGCTTCAACATGCTAACGACGGTGTGCGTCGTCGTGCCTCTCGTGCTTGCGGCGTCGCGGGCATGGGGCGCCCGCCGGGGGCGGATCGAGTTCGGGCTGCTCCGCCACCCGCTGAGCCAAGAGCTGCGACCCCACCTGATGCAGGGCTTGAACCTCTGGCTGTGCGGCGCGCTGCTGGGTGGAGTGGTGGCCGCCGGCGGCACGCACTTCGCACGAATCTGGCTTTCGCTGAACCACGCACAGTTCCTTGTCATGCTCGCGGTCTTCGCCGCCGGGCTGGTTCTGCTGGCGGCGCTGGCAGTCGTCCCGCGCAAGCGCGTGTATCTGGCGACCAACGTGGTCGTGGCCCTGCTGTCGGGCTTCCTCGCTCTCCACCTCGCCCAGGCATCCGCTACACGCACCGACGCGGTCGTGCTCGGCTCGCCGCTGGCCGGCGAGTGGTTCGTGCTCAACGGTGGCAACACCGTCCTGCTCAACGGTCACTCTCCAAACGAAAGCAACGCAGTCGACTTCCTGCGCCTGGGTGCCAATGGGCGAACACACACGGGAGGAGGCGGCGCCCCTCTGGCCGACTACGCCGGCTTCGGCTGGCCGGTGCTGGCGCCAGCCGACGGGCGAGTCGTCGAGGTATCCGACGGTTACCCCGACATGCCGGCAGGCACGAACAGCGACGAGGCGAACCATCTGGTGATGGACATCGGTGGCGGCCGCTACGTGTCGATGGCCCACCTCAAGCAGGACAGCGTCACGGTGGCCGTGGGCGACGTCGTGCGTGAAGGGCAGCCGCTCGCCGCCGTCGGGAACAACGGCCACTCCAACGAACCGCACCTCCACCTGCAGGTCCAGGACTCCCCGGCAAGCACGGACGCGGACCGCACCTACCCGATGGTGTTCCGCAACGTCGACATCATGAGGGGCGGTCTCTGGCCATGGGGTGACGACCGGGAGGTCCGCACCGGCGACCTGGTCCGGGCGGTCGGGCGATGAGCACGACCAAGTCGAACAGTCTCCGGCAACCCGGTTCGCGGTGGGCGACGAGCCTGCTGTCGGTGGCTATCTCCGTCCTCATCCTGGCGGCGTGCAGCGGCAACGCGGCCGACCCGCCAGCCCGAGCCGGCGACCTCTACCAAGTCGACGGTGAGACCGCCCATCTGCAATGCCAGGGTGCCGGATCACCGACGCTGGTGCTCCTCGGCGGCATGGGCTTCACGACAACGACCTGGGCGGAGCTCCGCGCCGCCCTGGGGCCCGATGTCCGGACGTGCGCCTGGGACTACCCGGGCGTCGGCCATTCCACGGGCGTACCGATGATGACCGCAGCCCGGGCCGCATCCTCGCTTCACGGAACGCTGCGCGCGGCCAAAGTGCCAGACCCGGTGATCCTGGTCGGCCACAGCATCGCCGGCCTGACCACCCGCCTGTACGTCGGCGAACACCCAACCGATGTCGCCGGCGTCGTGCTCTTCGACCCGACCGTCGCCTCGTTCGCCCGCATGTTCGACGACAAGGAGTTCCGGCCCGATTGGGACGGGACGACGAGCGCCCACCAGGTCGAGCAGGTCACCACGTGGCCAGATATCCCCTTCGAGATCCTCCTCCACGACTCCGATGTCTACGCCAGCCGCAAGATCTGGAGCGAGACAGTCGAGGCCCAATGGGGTGCCGACGAGGCCGCATTCGCCGCGCTAGCCCCTCAGGGCACGATCCGAGTCGTTCAGGGGTCCGGTCACAACGTCCACATTGACGCAGAGGCTGTCGCGATCGCCGCAGTCCGCCGGGTCCTGGGCGAAGTGGTCACGAATCCGTGATGGGCCCGCATCCAGAAGGGGTTGAGGGTCACCGCTCGTCCCGCAGCCATGACGCTGACCCAGCGTGAGCTCTTCGTCCAGTTGCTCGCCGAGTCGGGGAGGAGCATGAACCTGGGACTTCGTTCCTTCGAGCATCCGCGCCAGCGCGGGGAGGTGGGCCGACCTGGTCGACCTCAGGAGTGCTCTACCCGCGTCGCGACGGCCGAGTACCCGCCACCGCCGGGATAGTGCCATGCACCGGTGAGGATGTTCCCGTCTTCATTGAAGGTGCCTTGGTAGTAGGCCGGGGACCCTTTCTCGCCCATCCAGATCGTGAGGGTGTCGTCGACGATCTCGTGGGTGTAGTCGAGGGTCCCCCTCGGAGAATCCGTAGTAGCGCGACCTGATGTCTGCGCTGGGCTGCTCGCCGTACTTCGACTCGTGGCCGATGACCTCCGGCCCCTTGTTGCCGCCGAGGTCGACGTGCTGCAGGAGGAAGAAGCCGCCTTCTGTCCAGCGTCTTGAGATCGGGGTTCGGCCGGGTCGGCTCCTGCGCCGCCGAGCCGTCAGCAGTCTCTGCGTCGTCTGCCATCTCGCCGAACCTCACCGCGGCGATCCTGTCCGACGACATCGCTCGCCAGGCAGGCGTCGCCAAGCGCACGGTGTACAACGTCTTCGAGGACAAGGAGGCGCTGTTCCGCGAAACGATCCTGTTGGCGATCGAAGTTGCCGAGCGCTTCTCCGCGGAGCGCGCCGACGAGACGGGTCGCATGAAGGAGGCCTCCCGCGACATCCCACGCATCGCGCGCCGGTTGGCGTCGGCCGTTCTTCGTGGGCCGGTCCTCCCGCTGCGACGGCTGGTGGTGAGCGAGGCTCGACGCTTTCCCGACCTTGCCCGGGAGTACCGCCGACGGGCGCCGGAAGCGGTCCTGCGCGCGCTTTCGGCAGCACTGCAGGAGCTTGCCGACGCCGGGCAACTCCAACTCCACGACGCGGACATCGCTGCCGAGCACCTCGCGTTCATGATCATGGGCGCGACATGGACAGGGGCATGTTCGCCTCCGGTGCGGTTTCCGTGGCGCGAGTGCGCGAGCGCGCGGACTCTGGGGCCAGTGCATTCCTCCGGGCCTACGGCATCCAGACCGATCCACGACCGACCTCGACGTGATGGTGACCTGGATCGCCGGCTTGATCAGCGCGGCACGGAGTCGACGCGTTCCACGCGGACGGTCACTCCACCGTCCAGTTCGGCGATGCGCTCGGGGGCGTCGCCCTCCATGCGGCCGAGGATGACGATCCCGTCGTAGTAGGACTGGTCGCCGTAGTAGAGGACCAGGTCGTTGCCGGGGGCGTAGTACCCGACGTCTCCCACCTCGGGGTCGGCGCCCTTCGGCTGACCTTCGAGGGAGAGCGGTGAGGGCAGAGGGCCGGTCTTCTCCACTGCGCCGTGGTCGGTCATCTCCAAGGTGAGGGGGAGCTGGGCCATCAGGTCGCGACCGGCCGGACTGTCGTCGAGGGTGGCTCGGAAGCGTTGGCCGCCGATGCTGAGCCGGATCCTCATGTCGTTCTCCTCCGGGGAGCGCTGCGTGGCACTGGGACTCTCCTGGCTGGGTGCTGGACCGTCGCGGGTGTTGCTCGGTCCGCCGCACCCGGCCAGCGCCGCCCCGGTCGACGCCAAGAGAGCGGCTGCTGCGATGACGCGGGCGGTGGTCGTCGGTTCTCGAGCTCCGACCCGGCTCACGGGTTGAGCAGGACCTTGATGGCGCGGCGTGCGTCCATGGCGCGGTAGCCGTCGGCTGCCTGCTCGAGCGGAAGGTGGAGGTCGAAGACCTTGCCCGGGTCGATCTCACGGCTCCAGATGCGGTCGATGAGGTCGGGCAGGAAGCGGCGTACTGGTGCGGGGCCTCCGTGGAGGTGGACGCCGGAGAGGAAGAGCTCGTCGCCGGGCAGTTGTACGTCGTGGGAGACGCCGACGTAGCCGACGTGCCCGCCGGGGCGGGCGGACCTGATGGCCTGCATCATCGACTCCTGGGTGCCGACCGCCTCGATGACCGAGTGCGCCCCGAGCCCGTTCGTGAGCTCCATGACCCTGGCGACTCCCTCGTCGCCGCGTTCCTCGACGATGTCGGTCGCGCCGAACTCGCGGGCCAGGGCCTGTCGATCGGCGTGGCGGCTCATCGCGATGACACGCTCCGCGCCGAGCTCTCTCGCGGCAAGGACACCGAGCAGACCCACGGCGCCGTCGCCGACGACCGCGACGGTCTTGTCGGGACCTGCTTCGGCCGCGACGGCGGCGAACCAGCCGGTGCCGAGGACGTCGGAGGCGGCCAGCAGGCTGGGGACCAGGTCGTCGTCGGGCATGCCTGGGGGCGGCGACCAGGGTGCCGTCCGCCAGCGGGATGCGGGCGCTCGGACTGGGTGCCGATCGTGCCGTGCACGAACTCGGCGTGCACGCAACGGGACTGATAGCCCGCCCCGCATATCTCGCAGGTGTTGTCCGAGATCACGAACGATCCGACGACGAAGTCCCCGACCTTCACGGTCTTCACGGCGTCGCCGATCTCCTCGACGATGCCGACGTACTCGTGGCCCATCGGGAGGTGGTCGGCGGGCTCGGCGCCGCGGTAGGGCCACAGATCCGACCCGCAGATGCAGGTGGCGGTCAGGCGGATCACCGCGTCGGTGGGCTCGATGATCCGCGGGTCCTCGCGGTCGACGACCCGGACGTCCCCGGGGCCGTACATGGTGACTGCTCGCATGGCAGGTTCCTTCCGATTCGATTGGGTTCAGCTGGAGGTGGATCGGCGTCGCGGGCTCGCCAGAGCAAGGGCGGCGACGGAGATGACGACGAGGGCCAGGACGATGAGAGCCATCGGTACGGCGGTCCGCTCGCCCCCGAGCCCGGCGATCGGGGCGATCACGCCGGCGGTGCACCACTGCAGGAAGCCGAGGACTGCGGACCCGGTGCCAGGATGGTCGGGTACCTCTCCAGACGCCAACGCCCCGGCGTTGGGCCCGACCAGTCCCTGT
The DNA here is from genome assembly GCA_963767345.1 of uncultured Actinomycetota bacterium. Taxonomy (GTDB): domain Bacteria; phylum Actinomycetota; class Actinomycetes; order Propionibacteriales; family Nocardioidaceae; genus Nocardioides. The sequence goes on along the minus strand of CAVYDO010000001.1, from coordinate 405,365 downwards.
GCGGTCATGAGCACGAAGAAGCCGGTCACCGCGATCCACAGCGGCATCCCGAACCACAGGGCGCCCACCAGCAGGAGAAGCCCTGCCGCTGCCGTCGCGGTCAGCCCGGCAGCTATCACCGTGCGGGTCCGCACCCTCCGGCCAGCCGGGCCGCGACCAAGGTGGCCACGGTCAGGCCGACGGCGTTGCCGCCGAAGTCGAGGGAGTAGGTCACCGGCGAGAGGCCGTTCATCGACTGCAGCACGAACGCCGACGTGGCGACGTAGGCGAATATGGCACCCATCGAGAAGGCCATCACGACCAGATAGCCCACGAACCCACGCGATCGCAGGACATGACCGGCGGCACCGCGCAGTTGGCTGAGCCCGCCGGCGTGACGGCGCTCGACCGGCAGGGTCTCCCGTACGGCGACGGCGACGGTGAGCAGCATGACCGCGCTCCAGGCGGCGAGCAGCCAGAAGGAGACCCGCCAGTGCGACAGTTGCAGGATCACCGCCCCGAGCAGGGGGCCGACGATCGGCGCGACCCCGGCGACTCCCTGGACCAGGTTGAGAGACCTCACCAGCCGCGGCCCCGAGGCGAGGTCGACCACCAGGGAGCGGGCGATGACCATTGCCCAACCACCGCTGAAGCCCTGGACCAGGCGGGCGACCATCATCACCCCGATCGTCGGGCTGAGCGCGCACACAACCGACGCCACCGTCATCACGATCAGCGAGCCCAGCAGTGGACGCCGGCGTCCGCGCTGGTCCGACACCGGCCCGCCGATCAGCTGCCCCAGGGCCATGCCGACGAAGAAGGTCGTCAGCGTCAGCTGCACCTCGGTGGCGCCTGCGCGCAGGTCGTCGCCGACCAGGGGGAACGCCGGCACGTACATGTCGGTAGCCAGGGGCGCGATCATCGTCAGCAGTACGACGTTGACCAGCAGGGCCTTGCTCAATCGGGCATCGCGGGCTGCGACGGTCTCGCTTCGTTCTTGCGTACTGATGGTCACGAGTCCTCTCACATCGCTGCCGTCATCGGTGGTTCGTCGGCTTCATCGAACCTCGAACGGCGACGCCGGGGGAGTCTCGCTTGTGAGGTGTACCGACAGGGAACCCCACGGCGCCTGCACGGACCCCGCGAGTCGCCGTACCGTGGTTGGCATGGACAACCGGGCCGAGGTGCGCGAGTTCCTCTCCACGAGGCGCGCCAAGCTGACCCCGGCCGACGTGGGCCTGCCCGATGTCGGCCAGCGACGGGTGCCCGGCCTGCGCCGCGGCGAGGTGGCCACCCTCGCCGGGGTGAGCATCGAGTACTACTCGAAGCTCGAACGCGGCGCCATCGCCGGCGCATCCTCGGCGGTGCTCGAGGCGATCGCCCGGGCGCTCCGCCTCGACGACACCGAGCGAGCACACCTCTTCGACCTGGCCCGCGCGGCCGACGGCGTCCCCACGTCCGGGCGCCCCCGCCGTCGTACGACGATCCGGTCCCTGGCGCGTCCGAGCCTGAGCTGGGTCCTGGAGTCGATCACCGAGGGCATCGTCTTCGTGCGCAACCCGCAGCAGGACCTGCTGGCGACCAATGCCCTGGGGCGGGTGTTCTACTCACCGCTGATCGGCGACGGCGGCCGTACCCCGAACCTGGCGCGCTTCCAGTTCCTCGACCCCGCGTCGCGGGACTTCTACCCGGACTGGGATCTGTTCGCGCACATGTGCGTGTCGATCATGCGTGCCGAGGCCGGCCGAGATCCCCACGACCGTGCCCTGCAGGACCTGGTCGGTGAGCTGTCCACCCAGAGCGAGACCTTCCGTCGACTCTGGGGCTCCCACGACGTCCGCACCCACGGCACCGGGACCAAGCGGTTCCAGCACCCGGACGTCGGAGAGCTGGTCCTCGCCTACGAAGAGCTCGCTCTGACCGCCGAACCCGGGCTGGCGATGATCATCTACACCGCCGAACCCGGCTCACCCTCGGCAGAGAAGCTCCGCATCCTCGGCTCCTTGGCCGCCGGCCAGGCTCCGGCCCCCCAGCGATCAACGACCGAAGGGATAGATCGATGAAGCTCACCAGGAGTGGCGGGGAGTCCGGCCCCGGACCGGCCGACTGATTCGCCGGAACCGTCTACCTCGACGGGATCCGCAACCCCGACGAGCAGTCGGCCATCGACCTGGCTCGAGCACGTCACCGACGAGGAGTACCCGGACCTGAACCCCCAGAACATCGCGCCCGAGCGACCCGTCTAGCGCACGCTGGACCTCGGATGAGAGACGCCTTCTTGCACCGGTCGTGATCTGACAGGATGCCCCCACAGGTGGTGCCCGGTTCAAGACGAAGGAGACTCGATGTCCACACCCCCCGGCGGTCGACGCCAAACTGCTCAGGCCGGTGACGGTCCGGGCAAGCCTGCCGCGTCGTCGACGAGCAAGTCCCCGAGGGCGGCGTCTCCTCGGGTGCGGAAGGGCACCGCGAAGAAGGCGACCAAGGCGGCGGCACCCCGGTCGAAGGCCGCGACCGAGGCCGCGCCGCTACCGGTCCCGACCGGTGATGCGCCGGTGGCGACGATGGCGGTGGATGCGGCTTTCGCGCCGGCCGCTCCTTCGGGTGCCGGGGGGCGGGTGCTGCGGAATATCTCCGAGGTGCGGCACTTCTTCCGGACCAACGATGTGCCGGTCTACTTCTTCGGTGCGACGCCGTTCAATCTGCTGGGTCTGGACCGGTGGGTGCGCAACTTCACCTATGTCGCCTATTTCGATGCTTGGGACGGTCTGCATCCGCGAGTGTTCACGCCGGGGCACAAGCCGTATATCGAGTTCGAGAGCGGCGAGCACATCAACAACTGGCTGCTGGAGAACCCCGAGACGCGGGCCTATATCGCGGGCCGTACGGTGCCGGGGACCCGTCCGAAGGTCGCGATGGTGTTCTTCGACGAGGAGACCGAGCGAATCTGCGAGGAGCTCGGGTACGACCTGATCCTCCCGTCGGCGGAGCTGCGGGCGCATCTGGACTCCAAGCTGGTGACCACCCGGCTGGGCGATGAGGTCGGCGTGCCCAGCGTGCCGAACACGATGGCGACCGTCGACGACTACGAGGGCCTGACCAAGGTCGCCGAGGAGGCGGGGCTGGGCAGCGATCTGGTGGTGCAGACCGCGTACGGCGATTCTGGCAAGACCACGTTCTTCATCGCCTCGGAGACGGACTGGAAGAAGCACCGGAAGCTGATCGTGGGCAACGAGGTCAAGGTGATGAAGCGGATCAACAACCGCCCCGTCGCCGTGGAGGCCGTCCTGACGAAGTCCGGGACGGTGGTCGGGCCGTTCATGTCCGAGCTGACCGGCCACACCAAGCTGACTCCGTACCGTGGTGGCTGGTGCGGCAACGAGATGTTCCCCGAGGTGCTAACCGGTGAGCTGCGGCGGAAGGCGGGTGACCTGGTCCGCCGGCTGGGGGATCGGCTCGGGGCCGAGGGCTACCGCGGGTTCTTCGAGGTCGACGTCCTGATCGACGTCGACACCGATGAGGTGTACCTGGGTGAGCTCAACCCGCGCATCAGCGGTGCTTCCTCGATCACCAACGTCACCGCCGGCGCCTACGCCGACGTCCCGCTGTTCTTGTTCCACCTGTTGGAGTACCTCGATGTCGACTTCGATCTCGACGTCGACGAGATCAACCTGCGGTGGCAGGAGCTCGCCGCGGTCGACCTGTGGTCCCAGATGGTGATCAAGGAGGTCTCGCCCGGGGTGGAGCGGATCGACACCGCGGCACCTACGGGTGCCTATGTGCTCGACGGCAGCGGGACCCTGGTCTACAAGCGTGCGGCTCTCGACTGGCACCAGCTGCAGAACGACTCCGAGGCCTTCTACCTGCGGATCTACGGCCCCGGCGACTACCGGTGGAAGGGCGCGGACCTGGGCGTGCTGGTCACCAAGGGCCGGCTGCAGACCGAGCGGCCCGACAAGCCCGCCGCGCTGACCATCCGAGCCAAGCACCTGATCGACTCCATTCGCGCCCACTACACAGGAACCCCGGTGATGCCCCCGGCCCAGCCGGCCGCACCAGCGGCGGCGCCGGCCGCACCGCTGGCCACGCCGGCGACCCCGGCGGCGGCTCATCTGTAGGGACCGGGCAGGCTGTGGGAGGTTCCGGCCGGAGGGCGGCGGGGAGTCCGGGGTCCTCGGGCCGCTGTCGATCGACTTGTTGGAAGGGCGTGGACCAGAGGTGGTGCTGGGCAGGTTCGAGGGTCATCCCTACCCGGGTATCACGCTGGACAACTGGCAGGCTGCGCCGCAGCTGCACTGGTCGTTCCAGCACATCGAGGACCTGTTCCCGACCGCGATGATCTCGTGCGGCTCGGGGCCGGCAGCCGGGCTCGACGTGGTTCCGGCGGCGGTGGAGGGCATCGTGGTGCCCGGGCCCGACGGGAGGAGTCCGACCGTTGCCGAGGTGATGGCCGCGACCGACACCGACGGCTGGATGGTGACCCGGCACGGGGCGGTCCTGGCCGAGCACTATCCGCAGGGCATGCCTGCCGATCAGAGGCACATCGTGATGTCGGTGAGCAAGTCACTGGTCGGCACGGTTGCCGGGGCTCTGATCGCATCGGGCGAGCTCGACCCGGACCGTGAGCTCACCGCCTATGTCCCCGACCTCGGCGAGTCCGGATATGCGGGCGCGACGGTGCGTCACCTCCTCGACATGCGGTCGGGAGTCCGGTTCTCCGAGGACTACCTCGACCCGGACGCCGAGGTGCGGGTCCTGGAGCAGGCGATCGGGTGGGCGCCGCGGCAGCATCCGCTGGTGCCGCACACCATGTACGACTTCCTGCTGACCCTGAGACAGGGCCGGGAGCACGGCGGGGCGTTCGAGTACCGAAGTGGTGAGACAGACGTGCTCGGCTGGGTCTGCGAGGCGGCGGCGGGGCAGCGCATGCCCGAGTTGATGTCCGGCCTGCTGTGGTCGAGGCTCGGCGCCGAGCAGGACGCCGTCATCGCGGTCGACTCGGCCGGCGCCGGGATGTTCGACGGTGGCATCTGCGCGACCCTGCGCGACCTGGCCCGATTCGGCTGCATGCTCGCAGCCGGTGGTACGTCGCTGTCCGGGGAGCAGGTCGTCCCCGAGTGGTGGGTCGAGGACTCCGCCCGCGGCGGTGCCGACTCCCGTGCCGCGTTCGCGGCCAGCCCGACGATCACCCTGATGCCAGGCGGCATGTACCGCAACCAGCTCTGGCTGCCCTACCCCGACCGCGACGTGCTGCTCTGCCTGGGGATCCACGGGCAGATGATCTACATCAACCGAGACACCGGCCTCGTCGCCGCCAAGCTCTCCAGCTGGCCCGAGCCCCAACACCCCTGGAAACTCTTCAGCACGCTGCGCGCCTTCGACGCCATCTCCGGGCAGCTCGCCTGAACGACCTCGGGTCCGACCGGTCGATGGACGCCAAACTTGACTGGCTCCAGAGAAGTCGAAAGGATCTCAGATGTGCCTGCGCCGCCCGATCTCGAGAACACGCTGCGAGGCGTCGAGCTCCGGGTGACCCGGCCGCGGGTCGCCGTACTCGGTGCGGTCCACGAGCACCCGCACGCGGACACGGACTCGATCATCCGTGCCGTCCGCCGCGACCTGCCGGACGTCTCGCACCAGGCGGTGTACGACGTACTCCGGGTGCTCACGGACACCGGGCTGCTGCGGCGCATCCAGCCGGCGGGCTCGGTCGCGCGCTACGAGGCACGGGTGGGTGACAACCACCACCATGTCGTCTGCCGTTCCTGCGGTGTGATCGCCGACGTCGACTGCGCGATCGGCGAAGCCCCCTGCCTGACCGCCTCCGACGACAACGGCTATGCCGTCGACGAGGCCGAGGTCGTCTACTGGGGTATCTGCCCCGCCTGCTCCACCAGCAGTTCCTGACAGCCATCTCACTTGGAGGAAAGCACCATGAACGAATGCCCGGTCGACCACAGCGGCGTGACCGACCACGGCAGCGAGAGCGAGAACCCCGCCCTCGACTCGCCGCAGCCGAGGACCGGTGGCCGGCCCAGCTCCAACCGCGACTGGTGGCCCAACCAGCTCGACCTGTCCGTCCTCCACCAGCACTCGGAGAAGTCGAACCCCCTCGGGACCGGCTTCGACTACCGCGAGGCCTTCCAGGAGCTCGACGTGGAGGCCGTCAGGCGGGACGTCGTGGAGGTGCTGAACACCTCCCAGGACTGGTGGCCGGCCGACTTCGGCCACTACGGCGGTCTGATGATCCGCCTGAGCTGGCACGCCGCCGGCACCTACCGCATCTACGACGGCCGCGGCGGCGCCGGAGACGGTGGCCAGCGCTTCGCGCCGCTCAACAGCTGGCCTGACAACGGCAACCTCGACAAGGCCCGCCGCCTGCTCTGGCCGGTGAAGAGGAAGTACGGCCAGAAGATCTCGTGGGCCGACCTCCTCGTCCTCGCCGGCAATGTCGCGCTCGAGGACATGGGCTTCGAGACCTTCGGCTTCGCCTTCGGCCGCGAGGACATCTGGGAGCCGGAGGAGATCTTCTGGGGCCCCGAGGACACCTGGCTCGGCGACGAGCGCTACTCCGGTGAGCGCGAGCTCGCGGAGCCGCTCGGCGCCGTCCAGATGGGCCTCATCTACGTCAACCCCGAGGGCCCCAACGGCAACCCCGACCCGCTCGCCTCCGCCCGCGACATCCGCGAGACCTTCCGCCGGATGGCGATGAACGACGAGGAGACGGTCGCCCTCATCGCCGGCGGCCATACCTTCGGCAAGACCCACGGCGCCGGTGACCCCGACCTGGTCGGGCCGGAGCCCGAGGGCGCGCCGCTCGAGGAGCAGGGCCTGGGCTGGAGGAGCGCCTACGGCTCGGGAAAGGGCGCCGACGCCATCACCAGCGGCCTCGAGGTCACCTGGACCTACCACCCGACCCGGTGGGACAACGAGTTCTTCCACATCCTCTTCGGCTACGAGTGGGAGCTCACGCAGTCACCGGCCGGGGCCAACCAGTGGCGACCCAAGGACGGCGCGGGCTCCGACATGGTGCCCGGGGCCGACGACCCCAACAAGCGTCGCGAGCCGCGGATGCTCACCAGCGACCTCGCGTTGCGGTTCGACCCGGTCTACGAGAAGATCTCGCGCCACTACATGGCGAACCCCGAGGAGTTCCGCCTGGCCTTCGCCAAGGCCTGGTACAAGCTGCTCCACCGCGACATGGGCCCGGTCTCGCGCTACCTCGGCCCGTGGGTGGCCGAGCCGCAGCCGTGGCAGGACCCGCTCCCGGCCGTCGACCACGAGCTGATCGACGAGGCGGACGCCGCGGCTCTCAAGGAGAGGATCCTCTCGGCCGGTCTCACCGTGTCGGAGCTCGTCTCCACTGCCTGGGCCGCCGCGGCGTCCTACCGCGACACCGACAAGCGGGGCGGCGTCAACGGCGCTCGTATCCGCCTGGCCCCGCAGAAGGACTGGGAGCTCAACAACCCCGCTCAGCTGGCGCACGTGCTCGGCGAGCTGGAGTCGATCCAACGCGAGTTCAACCAGGGCGCCGGCGCGAGGCAGGTGTCACTCGCCGACCTCATCGTGCTCGCGGGCAACGCGGGCGTCGAGCAGGCTGCGCGGGAGGCCGGCCACGAGGTCACGGTGCCGTTCCGCCCGGGCCGCACCGACGCGACCCAGGAGCAGACCGACGTCGAGTCGTTCCTGGTGCTGGAGCCGCGGGCCGACGGGTTCCGCAACTACCTGCGCCCCGGTGACAAGACCCCGCCGGAGGTGCTGCTGCTCGACCGCGCCAACATGCTGCGCCTCACCGCGCCGGAGATGACGGTGCTGCTCGGTGGCATGCGTGCGCTCGGCACCAACGTCGGCGGCACGCAGCACGGGGTCTTCACCGACCGCGCCGGCGCGCTGACCAACGACTTCTTCGTCAACCTGCTCGACATGGGCACGCAGTGGAGGGTCTCGGACCAGGAGCACGTCTACGAGGGCCGCGACCGTGCCACCGGCGAGGTCACCCGGACCGCCACCGCGGTCGACCTGGTCTTCGGCTCCAACTCCGAGCTGCGCGCCGTCGCGGAGGTCTATGCGAGCGACGATGCCCAGGAGAAGTTCGTGCGCGACTTCGCCGCGGCGTGGACCAAGGTCATGGAGCTGGACCGCTTCGACCTGCGCTGACGGTGTCGGCGTTCGAGCGAGGAGGACGAACGTGAAGGTGTTCCAGATCGGCGCGGCCGGCGGAGTGGGAGCGCCGCTGGCCCGGTTGCTCGCCGCGCGGGGCGCGCCGCCGACCGGGATGCATCGTCGCCCGGACCAGGCCGCCCAGGTGAGCGAGGCGGGCGCGAGACCGGTGGCGGGCGACCTCATCGACGACTCGGTCGAGACGCTCGCCGACCGGCTCCGCGGCCATGACGCGGTGGTCTTCTCTGCCGGTGCGCACGGCACGGGGCGTGACCAGACGACCCTGATCGACGGTCGCGGGCTGGAGAAGGCCGCGGACGCCGCCGCGCTGGCCGGCGTACGACGCTTCGTGCTCGTGTCCGTCTTCCCCGACGCGCGTCGTGACGCGGGCCTCGGGGAGGGCTTCGAGCACTACATCAGGGTCAAGAAGACCGCGGACGTCTACCTGACCCGCACGGACCTCGACTGGCTGATCGTCCGCCCCGGCACGCTGACCGACGAGCCGGGCGACGGCCTCGTCACGGCCGGACCCGCCGTCGAGTACGGCGTCGTACGCCGCGACAACGTCGCCGCCTTCATCGACGCGTCGCTGCAGGAACCGGCCCTGGTCCGCACGATCGTCGAGCTGACCGACGGCCGGACGCCGGTCGCCGACGCGGTCGCGGCGCTCGCCGGTCGGCGGTGACGGCCTCCGCTCTTCTGCGCTCGCCCGGATCGACCAACGAGGAGGAGCTAGCCGTGGGGGTCTCGGGCGCCGGTCCGGAGCAGCCACCCGCCGGTGCCGCCGATCAAGGCCAGCCCGGCGACGTACCCCATCGCGGGGGCGCTGCCCCAGGCGAGCTCGTCGCCATAGCGGGCGAGGGCGGCCGCCTCCAGGACGAGGAAGGCCACGCCCGCGAGGCCGAGCGGCCGGAGGGGCTGAGCGGCGTTGACGAGCAGCGCGTGTCCGGAGGCTACGCCCAGCCCCACCAGCCAGGCGCCCACGGCGCGGCCGGTCAGGGGTGTCAGGGGCCATGGCCAGGCCGCGTCTGCCCACGCCGGCGCGACGAGGAGCGCCGCGCCGAGCACCAGGAGGAGAGCGGCCTGTCCGGCGAGCAGGACGCGCAGGGCATGTGGTAGCCCGGTCGGGGGAGACGCGGCGGTCGAAGCCCTGACCTGGTGTCGCGCCGCGGCCAGCATCGCGGCGGGGACGAAGGCATAGATCGCGATCCATCCCCAAGTGACGAGCCGGGTGCGGAGCTCGAGCGCGCCGTCGAGGTGGAACAGGTCGAGGTGGACCAGGGTGACCACGAGGGTGAGCGTCGTGAACACGAACACCGCGGGCACGGCGATCCGCGCTCGGTCCCAGGTGCGTGATCTCGCCGCGCCCAGCTCCAGGGCGATCGCCGACCAGTACGCCGCGCCGAGGAAGGTCGCGGTCATGGGGGAGGCGACCGTCCACGCGAAGTACCGTTCGGTCCGGGTCGGGAACACGAACAGCTGCAGGCCCGCCAAGAACACCAGCACCGCGGCGATCGCCAGGACGACCCGCATCGGGGGGACGAGGGCGGCGATCTCAGGTCTCGCCGCCCGTCTCCGGGTGGTCGTCACGACGGTCCACCCACGGGCTGCTCGCTCCCGGCCGTGGCCGGTACGGCGTCGAGGTCGGCGAGGTAGCCGTGCAGCGTGGAGACCACCGCGGCGCCGTCGCCGACGGCCGTGGCGACGCGCTTCACCGAGCCGCGCCGGCAGTCGCCGATCGCGAACACGCCGGGCGCGCTCGTCTCGAGCGGCAGCGGCATCGCGCCCCCCTCGATGATGTCGGGGTCGACGTCGCGACCGGTGAGAACGAAACCGCCCGGATCCAGCTGGACGGTGGGTGAGAGCCACTCGGTGCGCGGCATCGACCCGATCAGCACGAACAGGCCTCGCCCGGCCTCCTCGGTAACGGCGCCGTCGTCGAGGTCCTCGATCTGCAGCGACTCCAGGCAGCCGTCCATCGCGGTGCCGCCGACCACCTGCGCTCTGGTGCGGATCGAGACCTTGCGGTTGGCGCGGAGCGCGTCGATGAGGTACTCCGACATGCTCGCCGCGAGGCCGGATCCGCGCACCAGCAGCGTCACGTGCTCGGCGTACTTGGCCAGGTGGACGGCGGCCTGGCCGGCCGAGTTGCCGCCCCCGATCACGTAGACCGGTGACCCCGCCATCGCCGGCGCCTCCGACACGGCGGCGCCGTAGTAGACGCCACGACCCACGAGCGCCTCGAGCTCGGGTACGCCGAGGCGACGATAGTCGACGCCATTGGCGACGATCAGCGAGCGCCCACGGACCACGCCGCCGTCGGAGAGATCGACCAATCGGTCCGAGCCGTCGAGGCGCAGCCCGACGGCATGGCGCATGAAGAGGAACTCCGCTCCGAAGGTCCACGCCTGCTGGAAGGACCGGTAGGCAAGGTGCGCGCCGCTCACGCCCCGTGAGAAGCCGGGGTAGTTGCGGATCAGCGAGCTCGTGCCGGCCTGACCGCCGACCGCCTGCTGCTCGACGACCAGGATGCGCAGCCCCTCCGACGCCGCGTACACCGCCGCGGCCAGGCCCGACGGACCGGCGCCGACGATGACCACGTCGTAGCGGGTGTCGCCCGTCGGTGGCGACATCAGCCCGAACTCGTCGGCGATCTCGATGTCGGTCGGGTTCTGCAGCGTCTTCGGTGGTGAGGTGAACTGCAGCGAGACGACCGGGAGAGCGGCGTCCTCACCGAGTCCGAGTGATTCGAGCGCCTGCCGGCCGGCGTCACTGCGCGCATCGACGTACCCGATCGGGATGTGGTTGCGGTTGAAGGTGTCGCGGAGCACGTGGGTGCGCTCCTCGGCCGTGCCGATCAGCCGGATCGCCTCGAAGCCGGACCCGTTGGCCAGATGCCAGTCGTCCAGCACGTCGGTGACGGATCCATGGAACTCCTCGTCGCGTCGCCGTTCGGGGCGCAGGAGCAGCAGCTCGGCATGACCCTCCGCGATCGTCCGGAACACCGCAGCGCCACTGTCGAAGTCACCCCAGTTGACGATGACGGCGCGCTTGGCGGCCGGGTGCAGCGAGTTGGCGCGGCGCAGGAACGTCAGGCCCTCGCGGTCCTTGGGGTTGTAGCAGGTCATGATCATCGCGACCTGCCGACCCCAGCGGCGCAGACCCTCGAGCACCGCCCGGGCATGTTGGTAGCGGAGGCAGGTGACGACCTCGTAGTCCGCGCCGTAACGACGGCGCAGCTCGTCGTCGAGACCGGACGCCGACCCGCCGTCGATCGTCGCCAGCAGGATCACCGGTGGTGTATCGCTCATGATGCGCCCTCCCTCACCCACGGCCCCCCGCGAGTTGACGATACTCGCGGCGGCTGCGGAGCGCGCGGGGATAATCTGCCGACCCGGTTCGCACGTCGGCTGGCGGCTCGCGATCCGCAGCCGAGTGAGCAGCTGTCTGAGTCGGCGACCGCGATCGCCGGACTCCGCCCGCTTGCCTCTGATTACTCCAGGCAATCAGAAGCAAGCCGGACGGGGATGCGTGCCTCGCCCCACATCAGCCGTCGACGATCCGCTCGGCGGCGAGCATCGCGATCTGGTCTCTCGACAGACCGAGCTCCGTCAGGACGGCCGCGGTGTCGGCTCCGCTCGTGTTGGCCGGCGTCGGCAGGGCGGTGGAGGTCTCGCTGAACCGCGGCGCCGGCGCGGGCTGGACGCCGCCCGGGCCGTCGACGAAGGTGCCGCGCGCCGCCAGATGCGGGTGTTCGCGGACCTCGTCGGGTGCGAGCGCCGGGCTGACGCAGGCGTCCGTGCCCTCGAAGACGGTCGTCCACTCCTCGCGGGTGCGCTCGGCGATCCGCGCGGCGAACCGCGCCTTCGTCTGCGGCCATCGGCCCGCGTCGTACTGGTCGGTGCCCGCCTGCTCGTCGGCCAGCCCGAGGCCGTCGAGCAACTGGGCGTAGAACGGCGGCTCGAGCGCGCCGACGGCGAGCCACTTGTGGTCGGCGGTCGCATAGACGCCGTAGAAGGGGGCGCCTCCGTCGAGGAGGTTGTGCCCGCGCTCGGCGGCCCAGATGCCCTCGGCGCGCATCGAGTGCAGCATCGCGGTCATCAGGGCGGTGCCGTCGACGATCGCGGCGTCGACGACCTGGCCGCGACCCGTCGTACGCGCGTGGAGCACCGCGGCCAGGACCCCGCAGACGAGCAGCATCCCGCCGCCGCCGAAGTCGCCGAGCAGGTTGAGCGGGGGAGTCGGGGCGCCGTCGGGAGCCGTGCTCGGCTCGAGCGCCCCCGCCACCGCGATGTAGTTGATGTCGTGGCCGGCGGCGGTCGCGAGCGGGCCGTCCTGGCCCCACCCGGTCATCCGGCCGTAGACGAGGCGCGGGTTGGCCGCGAGCAGCTCGGCAGGGCCGAGACCGAGGCGCTCCATCACGCCGGGGCGGAAGCCCTCGATCAGTACGTCGCTCCGCTCGGCGAGCCGCCTGACCAGGTCACCGCCCCGATCGTCCTTGAGGTCGATGCCCACCGACCGCCGCCCGCGCAGCAGCAGGCTGTGCCCCGGCGGTGCGGCGTCGCCCGGGCGGTCGACCCGGATCACCTCCGCGCCCAGGTCGGCCAACAGCATCCCGGCGAACGGCCCCGGCCCGATGCCGCCCACCTCGACCACTCTGACGCCAGCCAGCGGTCCGGTCATGAGTGGATGGTAGGCACTGCCACCCAGTCCCCACGAGACATCACGCCCGCCACCTGCAGAGCCGGGGTCAGTGCGACCAGGTCGGCCGGCGCGCCGGGGCCGAGGTCGCGGCGGGCGAGGCCGAGGGCGCGCACCGGTACGGCGGAGGTCTGCTCGACCGCGGCAAGCAGCCGGGCGTCATCGAGCCCGGCCGGGTCGCCTGCGGCCGTGCGGAAGAGCGTGTCGGTGGTGGCGGTCCCGCCGGCGATCGTCAGGCTGTCGGTGAGGCGGGCGACGTGGTCCGCCACGGTGACGGCGAGGTCGCCGAGGGTGTACGAGCCGTCGGGCATCCCCGCCGCCGCCATCGAGTCGGTGACGAGCGCGATGCGCTCCGGGCCGGCCCAGCCCCGCACCTGGTCGTACATCGCCGGGTGGAGGTGGACGCCGTCGGCGATGACCTCCAGGACGACCTCGGGTGCCTCGAGCAGCGCGACGACGGGTCCGGGCTCACGGTGCTTGATCGGCCGCATCGCGTTGAAGAGATGGGTGCCCACGGTTGCTCCGGCGCGCACGGCCTCGTGGGTCTGGGCGTACGTCGCCTCCGTGTGACCGACCGCGGCCACCACGCCGTGCTCGCGGAGGAACGAGATCGCCTCGAGCGCTCCAGGGAGCTCGGGGGCGATCGTCACCATCCGGACCGTGCTCCGCGACACCTCGAGCAGCCGGCGTACCTCGCCGAGGTCGGGGGACCGCAGCGACGTCGGGTCGTGCGCGCCCAGCCGCCTGGGCGAGAGCCACGGGCCCTCCAGGTGGATGCCGGCCAGCTCCCCGGACTCGACCAGGTCCGCCAGCCCGCCGACCTGTGCGGCCAGCGGCTCCGGGTGGGCGCTGACCAGGCTGCCGACCATTGTGGTGGTGCCGTGCGCACGGTGGGCGGCGATGACCTTGCGGATCTCCGCCGGGGAGCCGGAGGTGAAGGCGCCACCGCCGCCGCCGTGGACGTGCATGTCGACGAACCCGGGCACCACGATCGCGTCGCCGAGATCGACGTCGGCGGGCCGGGGCGGCGCTCCGTCTCCGGCCGCGACGACGACGCCGTCCCGGACCTCGAGCCACCCCGGCCGGTGGACGGCCCCGCCCGCGACCACCGTCGCCGCCTGGATGAGGGTCATAGGGTCTCGGTGACCTTGCGAAGCCCGCGCGGCGCGTCCGGGTTGCCACCGCGAGCGATCGCCAGGTGCAGCGAGAGCTGCTGGAACGGGATGATCTCGAGCAGCGGGGAGAGCTCCTCGGTGACACCCGACGGCAGCACCACGCCCGCGTCGGCCGCGGCCACCGCGTCCGGCGTACCCACGCAGAAGACGTCGGCGCCCGAGCGGTCCGTGCAGGAGGTCGGCGCCGGAGAACGCCTGTGCGGACAGGTAGCAGGTCTCCATGAGCTTCAGCGCTCCCTCGCGGGCGGGTGGGGTAGGAGTAGCCGCGCCCGGTCGTCACCAGTCGCGAAGCGAAACGGTAGCGCTGGGCGAGCTCGGCGACGGCCGCGCCGCCCGCGACCAGCTGCTCGGCCGCGTCGCAGGCCGCGCCGGTGGCGGAGGTGTCCTGCCCGCGGACGGCGTCGAGGAGCAGGTGCAGGGCGAGGAGCTGGGCGGTGTAGGACTTCGTCGCCGCGACCGCGAGCTCGGGGCCGGCCTGGATGTCGACGTGCGCCTCTGCGGCGGTCGCAAGGGGCGAGTCGGCCTTGTTGGTCACCGCGATGGTCAGGGCCCGCGTCGAGACCGCTTCGGCTGTCGGTCAGCTGCTCGTACGGCGCCGCCGTACGACCATCGCGACGACGGCGAGGCCGAGCAGCCCGAGCAGGGCCGCGGCGAGGGGCGAGCGGCCCACCGCCGAACCGATCGCCGCCCACGTCACGAACCCGAAGGTCGTGTAGATCGCGCCCCACGCGAGCGCGCCCGGCACCTGTGCCGCGGCGTACCGCCAGGCCGGGATGCGGAGCACGCCGGCGCCCGCCTGGACCACCGACTGGAAGCCGATCGTGAGGTAGGAGAGCGGCACCATCACGAGTCCCCAGCTGCGGATCGTGTCGATGCCGGCGTCGGCCCCGCCACCTGTGAGCCAGCGGTGCGTGCGGGCCCGCCAGCCCTTGGTGGGATGTGTGTGGTCGAGGGCCGCTTGCGTGACGACCCGCCCGATCCAGTAGAGCAGCTGCCCGCGAAGCATCGCGATGACGAAGAGTCCCGCGAAGACCGGTCCGAAGGGCCAGTCGTCCACGACCTCATGCACACCGACTCCGTGGCTCGCGGTGCGCTGGCATGGCGTCGATGATGCCGCGCCGGTTGAGGCGACCCGTCGTCGGGGCCGTACCCTCCGTCGGGTGACCGTCGCGCTCGTGCTCATGGGGCTCTTGCTGGTCGTCGCCGCTCTCGCTGTCGCGGGGACCCGAGCGCCCGCGCTCGACCCGCTTGCGCGAAGGGCGGGCTGGGCGGCCGAGGTCGTGCTCGTGGGGTACGTCGCGTGGGACCTGCTCGGGCTGCGCGGCGGTGACCGGCCGGACAGCATGGTCACCCATCTGGGGTATGCCGTCGCGGCGGTCGGGCTGATCCCCGTGCTGATATTCCGGGCGCCGGTCGAGCCCGGCGCGGAGGGCTCCGCCGAGCCGGCCGCCCCTGCGTCGCTCTGGGTGCTCGCGGTCGCCTGCGTGGCCTGCGCGGTCGTGGTCGTGCGGATGGCCCAGACCCGATGAGGGGGGCCCGATGAGGGGGGCCCGATGAGGGGGACCCGGTGAGGGCGTCGACCGGCCGCCAGGTGCTGGTGACCCTGTACGCCGTGTTCGCCCTCGCCGCGGGCGCGCGCTCGACCGTCCAGCTGCTCACGAAGGCCGATGAGGCGCCGTTGGCCTACTCGCTGTCGTTCGTGGCGGCGCTCGTCTACGTCGTGGCGACGGTCGCCCTGCGGGGTCGGTCGGAGCGTGCGCACCTGGTGGCGCTGGCCGCGATCTGCTTCGAGCTGGCCGGCGTCGTCGGGGTCGGGACGCTCAGCCTAGTGCGCTCCGATCTGTTTCCCGACCAGACGGTGTGGTCGTCGTACGGGTTGGGCTACGGCTTCGTCCCGCTGCTCCTCCCGGTCGCCGGCCTGTGGTGGCTGCTCCGCAACCGCGCCTGATCCCTCGCCCGCCGGTGGTCGGGCGGCGTTGTCCCGCGCGTACCAGGTTCACCTGGGAAGTTGTCACTTCACCATGGTTGTACGACGGGTTAGGTGACAACATCCCAGGTGAACCTGGGGTGCGTGATGCCCCGGCCACCACCCACTGCGTCGTACGTGAGGCGTCAGGTGATCGTGAGGCCGCCGTCGACGATGAGGGTCTGGCCGGTGATGTAGCCGGCGGCGTCGCTCGCGAGGAAGACGAGGGCGGCGGCGAGCTCGTGGGGGTGTCCCACGCGGCCGGCGAGGATCCGCGGCGCCATGGCGTCGAGGTAGCCGTCGGGGTACTGCTCGGTCATCTCGGAGGCGAAGATGCCCGGGGCGATGGCGTTGACCCGGATGCCCTTGCGGCCGGTCCACTGCTGGGCGAGGTCGCGGGTGAGGCCGAGCAGGCCGGCCTTCGACGCGGCGTACGCCGCCTGGGGGAGGCCGGCGGTCGTGACCGCGAGCACGCTGGAGATGTTGACGATCGACGACCCCGGCTCCATCACCCGGCCACACGCCTGCGCCATCCAGTAGCAGCCGTTGAGGTTGACGTCGACGACACGTCGGAACTCGTCGGGCGTCTCACGGGTCGCCGGCACCGCAGTACCGATGCCCGCGTTGTTGACGAGAATGTCGACCCGCCCGAGCTCGGCGACCGTGCTCTCGACCAGCCCCTGGCAGGCGTCGGGGTCGGCCACGTCGGTCTCGACCGTGAGCACCTGGCGGCCCGTCGTACGGACCGAGTCGGCCACCGACTCGAGCCGGTCGGTACGGCGCGCGGCGAGCGCGACGTCGGCCCCGGCCTCGGCGAGGCCGTGGGCGAACGCCACCCCCAGCCCGCCAGAGGCACCGGTGACGATCGCGACACGGCCGTCGAGTCGGAACAGCTCGGGAACCCCGGTCATGTCGCGCACCCTACGCCGGGGCGACGCCCGCGGCGCTCAGGGCCGGGGGTCCGCGGCCACCGGCTCCGATGTCCTTCGGGGGAGGGTCCGGACGGATCGTGAGCACAGGACCAGCAGGCAGATGCAGGCGTACGCGACGCCGCTCACCACCAGGACGTCGGCGTAGCCGAGGGCGGCACCGAGCGGGCCGAAGGCGAGCTGGCCGATCGGCATCGCGACGAAGGAGCCGAGCATGTCGTACGACGAGGCGCGCGACAGCATGGACTCGTCGATGTTCTCCTGCATGGCGAGGCTCCAGCCGAGGCCGAAGACCTCGGTGCCGCAGCCCGCGATGAACGCGGCGACGACGAGGGAGGCCAGGTGCGGCTCGACACCGAGGATGACGATCGGGATCGCGAGGGTCATCATGCCGAGCATCCCCCAGAGCAGCGGACGTTGGAGCGGGACGCGGAGCATGACGACGGTCATCGCGAGCAGGCCGAGCGCCTCCGCGGAGAGCACGATGCCCCAGCCCTGGCGGCCGATCGTGCCGTCGGCGACGAACGGGCCGAGGGTGAACCAGGCGCCGCTGTGGATCGCGTTGAGGAAGCCGAAGCCGAGGACGATGACCCACAGCCAGGTGGTGGAGACGAAGAACCGCCAGCCATCCCTGAGCTCGCGGATCGTGCCGACGCCCGGCTCGCGTGGGGGCCGCTTGGGGAGCTTGACCGGCAGGAGCAGGAGCGCGGCGAGCAGCCAGGTGCCGGCGTCGATCGCGAGCGCCCACCCCGAGCCGAGGGTGACGACGAGGAGCGCGCCGATCGTGGGGCCGATGACGGTGAGGCCGTTGCGGGTGAGGGAGAGCAGCGCGTTGGCGGGCTGGAGCTGGTCGCGTGGGACCAGCTGCGGGAGCACGCTGAACATGGCCGGCATCGACATCGCCGACACCGCGCCATGGACGGCCGAGAGTGCGATCAGCATCCAGAGCTCTGCCGCGCCGGTGAGCATGAGCAGCGCGATGAGCCCCTGCGTGAGCGCCGAGGCGATGTTGGTGACCTGGATGACGAGGGTGCGGGGGAGCCGGTCGGAGATCACCCCGCCCCACAGCAGCAGGGGCACCATCGGGACCGTGTGTGCCGCGAGGACCTGGCCCAGTGCGCTCGCCGAGCCGGTGATGTCGAGGACCGCGAAGGCCAGCGCGATATTGGCCATCATCGTGCCGAGCGTGTTGACGAACCGGGAGGCGAAGTACCACCGGAAGTCTCGCCGCCGGAGCGGCGCGAGGGCCGTGCCCCAGGTCATGGACGCCACCTCGCGGCCTCGCCGGTGAGTCCGCCCGTCATCGTGAAGGCGTTGGTCGTGGCACTGATGTGCACGGTGTCGGGTGTGCGGGCGGGCCGGGCCGCCGCGTGGAGCAGGTGGGAGGCCTCGTGCAGCAGGTCGAGCGCGCGGCGCCAGGCTTCGACCGGCACCCACGCCTCCAGGTCACTCGACGACCCTGACCCTCGGGCCGCGTCGAGCAGGCGTCGCTCGACCTCGGCGGCAGTGGCCCGGGCATAGGCGATCCGGTCGTCAACGCTGGACCGGCTCTCGGGGACCTCCCGGGTCGCGTCGTAGCGGTAGCGCTTGGCGACCCCGCCGCGGATGCGCTCCTCGCCGTCGACGACGAGCTCGCCCGCGGCGAGGAGGACCCGCAGGTGGTACGACGCGTTGGCGTGGGTGAGCCCCAGCTCTCGCGCCACCTCGGCGGCGCTCATCGGCTCGGCGGTCAGCATCGACAGCAGTCGCAGCCGCACCGGATGCGCCACGGAGCGCATCCGCGCGAGCTCCTCGCGATCGGCCCGCTCCGCCGGCGGCCGCCTGTCCGGCACCTGCTCGTCCACCCGAACCTCCCAAGAGTCGTTGGGGAGTGAGTCTGCCCCGCGTGCCGCCGTACTGTCAAACACTTCTTGGGGAGATAGTCCCTAACGAAGTGGTTGTTGGCCCGCACGCTCAGGAGCAGCCAGAACGTTAGGGACTACGCCGACCCGGAACGGTCCCCGAGAGCACCCTGACCCGACCCCGGAAGCGGCATCGAACGGGGGATCGGCGTGGTTATCTGGATACCGACACCAGCAGGCCCGCGACAACCTATGGCGGGCCGAGAAGAGAGGAACCATGTCCGAGCAGAACTACTACGCATCGCCCCAGCCGCAGACCCTGTCGCCGACGGAGGAGCGCAGCTGGGGGATGATCGCGCACCTGATCCCGATCGGCGCGATGGTCCTGAGTGCCGGGCTGCTGGGCTTCCTGGGCTCCCTCGTGGTCTACCTGATCTACAAGGACCGTGGGCCGTTCGTGCGCCGCAACGCCGCCAACTCGCTCAACGTGCAGATCATGACCGGCATCATCCTGCTCGTCTCGATCCCGCTGATGCTGGTCCTGGTCGGCTTCGTCACGTACGCCGTCGCCTGCGTGTTCGCGGTGGTGCTGCACGTCATCGGCGCCATCAAGGCCAACAAGGGTGAGTGGTGGGACCCGCCGTTCACCCCCGCGTTCGTCAAGGGCTGATCCGGGGAACCACCCACCGGCTCGGCGGGAGACCTACCCACGGGTCGGCGGAAAGGCGGATGCGGTACGGCGGTGACCGGCGTACCGTGCAGGACATGTTGCGATCGCAGGTGACGACGACGCCGGACCACTCCGGCGCCGCCCGCTGACGCTCGACCACAGCAGCCACGACCCAGCTACGACACAGGCCCCGGAGCACCGCTCCGGGGCCTTCGCCTGCTCCCGAGACCGGTGCCCCGGCCGACTCGACAGGAGATCACCGGAATGAACCAGCCCAACCCGCATCAGCGCGACGACCACCGCGACCTCGCCCACGACCTCGACGTCTTCACCACCCATCCGCTCGTCGGCGCCGGCCTCCCGCTCTGGCTCCCCGGCGGCTCGGTGATCCGCGACGAGCTGGAGCGGCTGGCGCGCGACCTCGCCCGCGCGGACGGATGCCAGGAGGTGCACACCCCGGTGCTCGGCAAGCGCGCGCTGTTCGAGCGCTCGGGGCACTGGGACAAGTTCGCCGGCGACATGTTCCCGCCGATGCGGGTCGGCGGCGACGAACCCGGAAATGAGCTCTGCCTTCGGCCGGCCAACTGCCCCCACCATGCACTGCTGTTCGGCGCGCGGCGGCGGTCGTCGGCCCGACCAGGTCGCCGACGAGGTCGCCCTCGCGCTGCGCGCCGCCCTGCGTGCGCAGGAGATCCTCGGCCTGCCCGTCGACTACGTGCGCCTGTCACGCCGCGGCGGCGGCCCGGCGTACCTCGGCGAGGAGAAGTGGTGGGCCGATGGCGAGCAGGCCCTCCGCAACGCCGCGGCCGGAGTCGTGCCCGGCACCGGACTCGAGGTCGTCGAGGCGGAAGGGGAGGCCGCCTTCTACGGACCGAAGCTCGACCTTCAGCTGCGTGACGGCAGGGGGCACGAGGAGACCATCGCGACCGTCCAGCTGGACTGCACCCAACCCGAGCGCTTCGACTTGACCTTCGACGCCGCGGACGGCTCGCGGCAGCGGGTCGTGATGGTCCACCGCGGGACCGTCGGCTCGATGGAGCGGGTCACCGCCTCGCTGTTGGAGCGCTACCAGGGCCGGTTGCCGCTCTGGCTCGCGCCGGTGCAGGCGTGCGTGCTGCCGGTCGGTCCGGAGCAGGACGGGGTGGCGCGCGACCTCGTCGACGCGCTGCTCGCGGCCGGCCTCCGGCCACGGTTGGAGGTCGACGGCTCGGTCGGCGCGCGGATCCGAGCGAGCCGGCTCCGGCGCGACCGGCTCGTGGTCGTCATCGGGCCGGCCGAGGCCGCCGCCGGCATGGTCCAGGTCAACGACCTCGCCGATGGGGTGCGCGTCGAGGTGCCTCCCGATCGCCTCGCCCACCTGCTCCGAGCGGCGTACGACGAGCGACGCGAGGCTCGCTGGTGAGACAGACGCAAGGACAGGGACCGCCGGGGGGATTTGGGGGAGGCGGTTCCCTGTCCTTGACCAACGCCTGAAGACGGCGACAAGGATTACGGTGCCCGCTGTCTTGACGTCTGTCAAGGTTCGGCTGGACATCTGTCAAGCAGATCACCACTCGGCTATCGTCGTTGTCGTGTCAACTATCGCGGGCGAGCCGGTCGAGTCCGACCCGGCGGCCCTGGTGCGGAAGGACCGGCGGCGACCGGTCGACAGGTATGACGCCCGGCGCGACGAGCTGGCGGAGTCGGCGCTCAAGACCCTCGGCGAGCTCGGCTACGCGCGCACCAGCCTGCGCGAGATCGCGCAGAACTCGCCGTTCAGTCACGGCGTCGTGCACTACTACTTCCGCGACAAGATCGACCTCATCACCTACTGCGTGCGCTACTACAAGGCCAGCTGTGTGACCCGCTACGACGGCATCGTCGCCGAGGCCGAGCGCGCCGACGAGCTGCTGATCGCCTTCGCCGACAAGCTCGCCGCGTCCCTCGTCGACGACTCCGCGATGCATCGCCTCTGGTACGACCTGCGCTCGCAGAGCCTCTTCGACGACCGGCTCCGCGACGACGTCGAGATCATCGACGACACGCTCGAGCAGATGGTCTGGCGGGTCGTCCAGCAATACGCCGAGCTGGCCGGCGCCGAGGCTGGGGTCGATCCCGGGGCGGCGTACGCGCTCCTCGACGGCCTCTTCGAGCAGGCTCTGCTCGATGTGGCCGCCGGACGGTCGTCAGCGCCCGCCGTCCTTCGCGACCGGGTGCTCCGGCTGCTGCCGACCTTCCTGGGCTGACCCTCCGAGGAGTATCGAGAGGCGGGGAGCACTCCGCACGCGGTATCATCGGGCCATGCGCAGGACCCTGCTCCTTACCTAGCCGCGTCGCCACCGGCCGAGCAACCGGCCAGCCGACGCGGCTGCCCCTCGTGTCCGAGGGGCTTTTTTGTGCCCGCAGGATCCCAGAGGACTTTCGAGACAGACCGTAGAGGACGAACCGAGATGAGCGAGTCGACGTACGACATCGAGGCGATGCAGACCCGGTGGCGCAAGGTCTGGGACGAGCTGGACCTCTTCGTCGCCGACGACGACAGCCCCAAGGAGAAGCGCTACGCGCTGACGATGTTCCCCTACCCGAGCGGCGACCTGCACATGGGTCACGCCGAGGTGACGGCGCTGCACGACGTGATCGCGCGCTACTGGCGGCTGCGGGGCTACGAGGTGCTCAACCCGATGGGCTGGGACTCCTTCGGCCTGCCCGCCGAGAACGCCGCGATCCGCAACGACGCGCACCCCGCCGACTACACCTACGGCAATATCGAGACGCAGTACGAGTCCTTCCGCAAGTACGGCGTCTCCTTCGACTGGACCCGGCGGTTCAACACCTCCGACCCGGAGTACTACCGGTGGACCCAGTGGCTGTTCCTGCGCTTCCGCGAGCAGGGGCTGGCCTACCGGAAGAACAGCCCGGTCAACTGGTGCCCGCAGGACCAGACGGTGCTGGCCAACGAGCAGGTCGTCGACGGCCACTGCGAGCGCTGTGGAGCCGAGGTCACCAAGCGCGAGCTGACCCAGTGGTACTTCAAGATCACCGACTACGCACAGGAGCTGCTCGACGACCTGGACGCCCTGTCCGCCACCTGGCCCGACCGCGTCGTCAACGCGCAGCGCAACTGGATCGGCCGGTCCGAGGGCGCGCACGTCACCTTCGACGTCGAGCCTTCGGTGGTCGAGCCCGCGAGCGCCCTTCGAGACGCCTCGTCCCTCGGCTCCTCAGGAGAGCCAGCGAGCGGTGTCGAGACCACCCGCCAGATCGAGGTCTACACCACCCGCCCCGACACCCTGTGGGGCGCGACGTTCATGGTGGTCGCCGCCGACGCGGCGCTGGCGGCCGAGCTGGTCACCGACGAGCAGCGGGCGGCGTACGACGACTACCTGGTCGAGGTGCGCAAGGAGACCGACATCGACCGGCTGACCTCCGACCGGCCGAAGACCGGCGTCTTCCTGGGCGTCCACGCGACGAACCCGGTCACCGGGGAGCAGATCCCGGTCTGGGCGGCCGACTATGTGCTGGCCGACTACGGCACCGGCGCGATCATGGCCGTGCCGGCGCACGACCAGCGCGACCTGGACTTCGCGAAGGTGATGGGCCTTCCCGTACGGCGCGTCGTCGACGTGCCCGGTGAGGACGACCCCGAGGAGACCTACGTCGCCACCACCGGCAACGGCGTCTATGTCAACTCCGGTCCCCTCGACGGGCTGACCGACAAGGCGGTCGGCGTACGGAAGGCCATCGAGCTGCTGGAGGCCGACGGCCGCGGCAAGGGTGCGGTCAACTTCCGGCTGCGCGACTGGCTGCTGAGCCGTCAGCGCTACTGGGGCGCGCCGATCCCGGTGATCCACTGCCCCAGTTGCGGCGAGGTCGCCGTTCCCGACGACCAGCTGCCGGTCGTCCTGCCCGAGCTGCGCGGCGCCGACCTGAAGCCCAAGGGCGTCTCGCCGCTGGCCGCCGCCGAGGACTGGGTCAACGTGGCCTGTCCCCGATGCGGCGGCCCCGCCAGGCGCGACAGCGACACGATGGACACCTTCGTCGACTCGTCGTGGTACTTCCTGCGCTACTGCAGCCCCGACGACGAGACCCAGCCGTTCGACACCGCGAAGGCCAACCAGTGGATGCCGGCGGCGATCTACATCGGCGGTCCGGAGCACGCGGTGCTCCACACGCTGTACTCGCGGTTCTTCACCAAGGTCCTCAACGACCTGGGCCTGGTCGACGTGCGCGAGCCGTTCGCCGCTCACCTCAACCAGGGCATGGTCATCAACCGCGGGCACAAGATGAGCAAGTCGCTGGGCAACGGCGTCAGTCTGGGGGACCAACTTGCCGAGTTCGGCGTGGATGCGGTGCGGTTGACCCTAGTCTTCGCGAGCCCGCCGGAGGACGACATCGACTGGGCCGACATGTCGCCGGCCGGGTCGCTGCGCTTCCTCCAGCGCGCCTGGCGACTCTCGGGTGACGTGACCTCGGAGACGGGAACCCCTGCAGAGCAAGGGGATCCGGCGCTGCGCAAGGTGACCGCCCGAACGATCCATGACGCCGCGGAGCTGATCGAGTCGTATCGGTTCAACGTGATGGTCGCCCGCACCATGGAGCTGGTCAACGCGACCCGCAAGGCGATCGACACCGGCTGTGGTCCCTCGGACCCGGCGGTGCGTGAGGCCGTCGAGACGGTGGCGATGCTGTTGTCGATGGTGGCGCCGTACACCGCGGAGGACATGTGGGCACGGCTGGGTCACGAGCCCTCCGTGTCCCAGGTCGGCTGGCCCGAGGTCGACCCGGCGCTGCTGGTCGAGGACTCGGTGACGTGCGTCGTGCAGATCCAGGGCAAGGTCCGCGGCCGACTGGAGGTGTCACCCGACGTCTCCGAGGCCGACCTGGAGGTGGCCGCGCTGGCCGACCCCGACGTCGTACGCGCCCTGGACGGCCGTGACGTGCGGCGCGTGATCGTCCGCGCCCCCAAGCTGGTCAACATCGTGGTCTGACACCGATTCAGTCGACTGAATCGGTGCTCTAGGGTTCAGCCATGGGTCAGCGGGTCGTGGTCGTCACCGACTCGACCGCGTGCCTGCCGAGTGAGGTGGCCGCCGACAACGGCATCACCGTCGTGCCGCTCCAGGTCGTGATCGGTGCGGACTCCTTCGACGAGGGCAGCGCCGAGGCCACGCCCGAGAAGGTCGCCGAGGCGCTGAAGGCGTTCAAGCCGGTGAGTACGTCGCGCGCCGCGCCCGCGCTGTTCATGGAGGTGTACGACGCGCTCGCCGCCGAGGGTGCGGACGCGATCGTGTCGGTCCATCTGTCCGGTGAGATGAGTGGCACCGTCGAGTCCGCGCAGCTCGCCGCCCGCAAGGTGTCGATCCCGGTGACGGTCGTCGACAGCCGCCAGGTCGGCATCGCGACCGGGTTCGCCGCGCTGACGGCTGTGGATCGGCTGGCGGCCGGCGCCGATGCCGCCTCGGCGGCGGCCGCCGCGCGGACGCGAGCCGAGCGGACCTCATCGCTCTTCTACGTCGACACCCTGGAGTACCTGCGCCGCGGCGGCCGGATCGGCGCCGCGGCCGCGCTCATCGGCGGAGCCCTGGCGGTCAAGCCGCTGCTCGCCATCGTCGACGGACGGGTCGAGCGCCAGGAGAAGGTCCGCACGGCGGCCAAGGCACTGGCGCGACTGGAGGACCGCGCCGTCGAGGCCGCGGGCGGCAGGCCGGTCGACGTGGCCGTGTCCCACCTCACCAGCCCGGAGCGGGCCGCCGTGCTGACCGAGCACCTGGAGCATCGGCTCGCCGCGGAGCTCGAAGGCCGGTCAGTGTGGTGCGGAGAGGTCGGCGCCGTCCTCGGCGCCCACGTCGGGCCGGGCATGGTGGCGGTCACCGTCGCACCGCGGAGCGAACTCTCTTAGGTGACAGGGGTCTTCGAGGGCTTCGCGACCATCGGTGTCGTGATCGCGGTGGGCGCGCTGCTGGCCCATCTCGGCGTCTTCGGGCTCGAGACCAGGGACGTGCTGACCAGGCTCTCGTTCTTCGTCGGCTCGCCCGCGCTGATGGCGGTGACTCTCAGCGGCGCCGACGTGCACGGCGTACTCTCCGGCAACCTCGTCGCCTCCGTCGCCGGAGTGGCCGTGGCGGCCGCGACGTACGCCGCCCTGGCCCGCTGGTTGTGGCGGCTGCCGCTGGGGGAGAGCGTCATCGGGGCACTCGCCGCGAGCTATGTCAACGCCGGCAACCTCGGCATCCCGATCGCGACGTACGTGCTCGGCGATGCCGCGCTCGTCGCGCCGACGCTGCTGCTGCAGCTGCTGGTCCTGCAACCGCTGGCCTTGATGCTGCTGGACCGCGATCGCGTTACGTCGAGAGGCTCCTCGCGAGCCCATGCCGGACGCGTGCCGGCGTGGCTGAGCGTGCTGAGCCGGCCGTTCCGCAACCCGTTGACCGTCGGTTCGCTCGCCGGTCTGCTGCTCGCCCTCACCGGGCTGCGGCTGCCGACGGCGGTCTCCGCACCTCTCGAGCTTCTGGGTGCGCTCGCGGTGCCGTGCATGCTCATCGCCTACGGCATCTCCCTCCGGCTCGGACCCGGGCTCGGATCCGGTGGCGCGGCCGCCCAGATCGGTGCTGCGACGGTGCTCAAGCTGGTCGTGCAGCCGGTAGTCGCGTGGCTGGTCGCGGCCGTTGCGCTGGGGCTCTCGGGGCACGCCCTTCTGGCCGTGGTGGTCACCTCGGCACTGCCGACGGCGCAGAACATCTTCACGCACGCCACCCTGTACCGGCGGGGCGAGCTGGTCGCCCGTGACACGATCCTGCTGACGACCGCGGGCTCGGTCCCGGTGATCTTGCTCATCGCGCTCGTGCTCGGGTGAGCCGGGTCCGACTTTCCACAGCCGGACCGGCACCCAGGGTTATCCACAGGTAGCGGAATTGGCCCTACCCGAGGTCGGCGACCGGACCTACCGTGAAACGCATGCGATCCTCTCGGACCAGTGCCGACCACGAAGATGCGGTCCGCCGTCGGCTGGCGCTGCTGGGTGCCGAGCTGCAGGCCGTGCGCCCGCCCGACTCGCACACCCGGATCCCCGCCGACCGCCTGACTCCGGAGCCGTCCCGGGTCGAGGCGCCACCCTCCCAGGAGCTCAGCTCCGAGGCGCCTCACTCCGAGGCGCCCGGCAACGCGGGGCGGGGGCTCGGGGAGGCGCGGTCGTGGTCGACCCTTACCTCGACCGGGCCGCCGACCCGCCGACGTCCGGCGTCGGATGCGTCCCCGGACGACGCGGTGGCGATCGATCGCTCCCCACCGGCGGTCGTCGTGCCAGAGGTGGGCAGGCACGCGAGCCGGCGAGGCCGCGGAGGGCTGCCGGCACCGGCGCCGCTGCGTCGCGCGGTCGCTCGGCGGCTGGTGATGCTGGGCCCCGGGCAGCTCGCGGTGGTCGCGCTCGCCCTCGTGGTGGCGCTCACGGTGCTGTGTGTCTGGTTGGTCCGGCGAGAGCCGAGCGAGGTCGTCGCGCCGGTGTCGAGTCCGATCTCGGTGACGCCCTCACCGGGTTCGGCGGGGGAGATCCGACCCGGAGCGCGGCCGGTCGGAGCACGGCCGGTCGGAGCCCAGGGCTCCGCCGCGCCGGCGGCGGGGTCGGCGCCCACAACGGCTGCCGAGCTGGTGGTCGACGTGGCCGGCAGGGTGCGAAGGCCGGGCATCGCGGTGCTCCCAGCCGGGAGTCGCGTGGTCGACGCCCTCGAGGCGGCCGGCGGTGCCCGGCGCGGCGTCGAGCTCACGTCGCTCAACCTGGCCAGGCCGCTCGTCGACGGCGAGCAGATCCTGGTGGGCGGCCGGACACCGCAGGGGGTGGCCGGGCAGGCACTCGCGGCGCCGGCGGCGTCGGTCGCCGGCGCGCCGACGACGGGTGCCCTGGTCAACATCAACACGGCCGGCCAGGCCGAGCTCGAGGCGCTGCCGGAGGTCGGTCCGGTCACCGCCCAGTCGATCCTCGGGTGGCGGGAGGAGCACGGCGGCTTCACCTCGGTCGACGAGCTGATGGAGGTGGACGGGATTGGTGAGGCCACGCTGAGCCAGTTGGCGCCCCTGGTGACGCTCTGAGGTCGTGGTGGGGACGGACCATGGCCTGCTGCGCCCCGCCCGCTCCCAGCACGTACTGACCGAGGTGGGAGCACCCGAGGGCGACGTACCCCTCGACCCCGCCATCCTCGACCTGCGACTCCCGATGCTGGCCGTCGTCGCCTGGTCGGCGGCGCTGCTGGCCCTGCTGCCGGGTTGGGCCTGGTCGGCGACGCTGGCGGTCGTGCTCGTGGCCGGCGCCGCCTGGCTCCTGCGCGGGCGCCGCGACGGCGCCACCACACCCTCGAGCCCGACGACCGCCGCGAGCATGCGGACGACGGCGGCTGCCGCGATCGCGGTGTTCGCGGCCGTCGGCACGATCGCGCAGATCCGACACGAGGCCGAGGTTCGTGACCCGGTCGCCGGGTTCGCGTCCGAACGCGTGGCGGTGAGCGCGGAGCTCACGGTGCTCAGCGACCCGCGACCGAGAGAGGGAAGATTCGACGACTACGTGCTGCTGCGCGGCCGGGTGGAGCGTGTCACCGGCCGGGGGACGACCTACGCCGGCGCGGCGCGGGTGCTGGTGATCGCACCCGAGGGCTGGCACGACGTCCGGCTGGGCAGTCGGATCGGGGTCGCGGGTCGGCTCGCTCCGGCCGAGCGCGGACTCTCCGGGGTGCTCACGACCCGTGGCGACCCGGTGGTCCTCGCGGCACCCGACGTGTGGTGGCACATCGCGGAGCGGGTCCGGGCCAGCCTGCGGGCTTCGGTCGCCGGCCGGCCGGCCGAGCAGCGCGCCCTTGTGCCGGCGCTCGTGGTGGGCGACGACGCAGAGATGCCCGAGGACCTGGTCGCCGACTTCCAGACGACCGGACTGACCCACCTCACCGCGGTCTCCGGCACCAACCTGACCCTGCTCGTGGGCTTCCTGCTGCTGGCCGGCCGCTGGGTCGGGATCCGTGGGCGCTGGTCGCTCCTGCTGGTCATCGGCGGCATCGGCTCGTTCCTGCTCCTGGCTCGGGCGGAGCCGAGCGTGGTGCGCGCCGCCACGATGGGCACGGTGGCTCTGGTCGGCCTCGCCTCCGGTCGTCAGCGTGGCATCCGCGCGATCGGCGGGGCGGTGGTCGCGTTGCTCCTCCTCGACCCCGGGCTGGCGACGAATGTCGGCTTCGGGCTGTCGGTGCTCGCCACGGCCGGCATCCTCTTCCTCGCACCCGCGTGGCGCGACGCGATGACGCGGTGGCTGCCGCGCTGGGCGGCCGAGGCGATCGCCGTACCCACCGCCGCGCAGCTCGCCTGCACGCCGGTCGTCGCGGGCATCTCCGGCCAGGTCAGCCTGGCGGCGGTCGGGGCCAACCTGCTGGCCGGGCCGGCGGTGGGGCCGGCGACCGTTCTGGGTCTCCTGGGTGCCCTGCTGGGCCTCGTCGTGCCCTGGGCCGGCACCGTCTGCGGCACGCTCGCGTCCTGGTGCGTCGCCTGGATCGTCTTGGTCGCCCGGCAGGGAGCGGACCTGCCGACGGCGGCGGTCGAGTGGGGCGCCGGTCCTGTGCCGCTGATATTGCTCACGGCCCTGTGCCTGGTCCTGGCGTTGGCGCTGCCACGCATGCTGGCCTCGCCGGTCACCGGTCTGGCCTGCTGCGCGCTGCTGGTGCTGGGCGCCTTGGTCCGCCCCCCGTCGCCCGGCTGGCCTCCGGAGGGCTGGGTGCTGGTCGCCTGTGACGTCGGTCAGGGGGACGCCCTCGTGGTCAACGCCGGCGACGGCGCCGGCCTGGTCGTCGACGCAGGGCCCGAGCCACGGCTGGTCGACCGCTGTCTGGACCGACTGGGGGTCGTGACGGTGCCGGTGCTCGTGCTGACCCATTTCCACGCCGACCACGTCGACGGACTCGCCGGTGTGCTCGACGGGCGGCGGGTCGGCGAGATCGACGTGTCGCCGCTGTCCGACCCCGAGTCCGGCGCCCGTGAGGTGGCTGCCACCGCTGCCCGGGCCGGCGTACCGTCCCGGACGCCGCCGATCGGTGAGGTACGGCGCCTGGGCGCGGTGTCCTGGCGGGTGCTCTGGCCGACGCCGGACCCGCCGCCCTTCGTCAGTGACGGCAGCGCCGCCAACGACGCCAGCCTCGTGCTGCTGGTCGAGACCGCCGGCGTCCGGCTGCTGCTCACCGGCGACATCGAGCCGTCGGCACAACGCGCCCTCGCCCCGAGCCTGGCGGGCGAGCGGGTCGACGTCTTGAAGCTCCCCCACCACGGCAGCCGCTTCCAGGACCTCGGCTTCCTCGCCGGCCTGGCGCCGCGCATCACCTTGACCTCGGTCGGCGCCGACAACGACTACGGCCACCCGGCGATCGACACCCTGCGCCCGTTCTCGATGGCCGGGGTGCCCACCCTGCGCACCGACCGAGACGGCGACATCGCGGTCGTGGTGCGCGACGGCCGGCTCGCCGCGGTCACGTCCGGAGGGGCCGGCGGGTGAGGCTCGGCAAGGGCGGGCTCACGCGACGCCCGCACGGACACGGCGTCGGCGGGCTGTGGCAGGGTTCGCGGGATGAGAGCACCGAAGCCCGCCGACGTCCTCGGCCGGGTCACGCTGGTGACCGGCAAGGAGGAGTTCCTGAGCGAGCGCACGGTCAGCGCGGTCAAGCATGCCGTCCGCGGCCACGACGCCGAGGCCGAGGTCGCCGAGACCGTCGGCGGCGATCTCACGCTGGCCACGCTGGGCGAGATGTCGGCGCCCTCGCTCTTCTCCACCACCCGATGCGTCATCGTCCGCTCGCTGGAGATGCTGCCTGACGAGTCGACCGACGGGCTGCTGCAGTACGCCGCGGCGCCGGTCGACGACGTCGCGCTGGTGCTCGTGCACGGCGGTGGGCCGAAGGGGAGCGGCACGCTCACCAAGCTGCGCAAGCTCGCTGGGGTCACCGAGGTGAGGTCCGAGGAGCTCAGGCCCTCGGAGCTGCCGCGGTTCGTGGCCGCCGAGGTGCGGGCCCACCGGGGCGCGATCGACGAGCAGGCTGCCACCTTCCTCGTCCAGGCGGTCGGACCGGATGCCCGATCGCTGGCGGCCGCGGCCGCCCAGCTGGCCGGCGACTTCCCGGACGAGACGCTGACGCTGGAGATCGTGAAGCGCTATTTCGGCGGCCGGGCGGGGGCCAAGTCGTTCGCGGTCGCCGACGCGGCCTTCTTCGGGCGGCGCTCCGTCGCGCTGGAGGAACTGCGCTGGGCGCTCGACGCCGGGGTCGCGCCGGTGCTGGTCACCTCGGCCTTCGCCGGCAGCGCTCGTGGGATCGCCAAGTACCTCTCCGCCCCGCGCGGCATGCGCGAGGGCGACCTGGCACGTGAGGTCGGCGTCCCGCCCTGGAAGGTGCGCACCCTGCGCGACCAGTCGCGCGGCTGGACCGACGCCGGCATCGGCCGGGCGATCCGATCGGTCGCCGAGGCCGACGCCGACATCAAGGGCGCCGCCCACGACGCGCCGTACACCCTGGAGCGCCTGGTGCTCACCGTGACGGGT
Source organism: uncultured Actinomycetota bacterium (assembly GCA_963767345.1). GTDB lineage: Bacteria > Actinomycetota > Actinomycetes > Propionibacteriales > Nocardioidaceae > Nocardioides. Next base: position 374,414 of record CAVYDO010000001.1, on the reverse strand, counting down.
CTTCGCTCCTGACCGTCCTCGCCGGGAAATGACCGAGACCCGCCCGGTGGACCGGACGGGTCGTGAAGGCGTCAGCGGGTGGTCACCCGCTGGGCATCCTCGGATCAGAGCGTGGCGGCCTTCTTGGAGATGGAGGACTTGCGGTTGGCGGCCTGGTTCTTGTGGATGACGCCCTTGGATGCGGCCTTATCGAGGGCGCGATTGGCAGCGCTGCTCAGCGCGAGCGCCTTGTCCCTGTCGCCGGCCTCGGCGGCCTCGTTGAACTTGCGCACGGCCGTCTTGAGAGCGGACTTCACCGACTTGTTGCGCTGGTGACGCTTCTCGTTCTGCTTGTTGCGCTTGATCTGAGACTTGATATTTGCCACGTTGCGTGAACCTTCGACTCGTGCGGATGGGAGAGAAGTCTTAGTCCGTGTCGGCAGGCAGGCGAGTGCGCCGGACACGCGAGGGGCAACGCTACCGCGGGCGGCGGGGCGCCCCCAAATCGCGCGCACTCCAGTCGCGGCGCTCGGCGAGCCACGCCCAGATGACGTCGCGCATCCAGGCCTGGTGGTTGCGGAGGTGGGGGGAGGTCGGCGGCACCGGCTGGTCGGCCTGGCGGGTGAAGTAGCCGGCGAGAAGGGCGAGAACGATGTCGATGTGCTCGGCCGGCACATCCCGGGTGAGCTCACGGTGGGCGAGGATCGAGTCGACGTTGAGCCCGTCGCCGCGGGGCTGGATCAGCAGGAAGAGCATGTCGAGCCAGGCAGCGCCACGGACCGGCCAGTTCCAGTCGCAGAACCACACGCCGCCGTCGGCGGCGACGATGACGTTGTCGTCGCGGATGTCGGTGTGCACCAGCGAGTCTCCGCCGGTCACGTCGGCGAATCGGTGGGCGAGCGCGGCGGTCTCGTCGGCGTGGGGGAGGTCCCCACGCGTCTCGAGGTCGTCCCACGCCGCGGCGAAGGCGGCGAACTCCTCGGCGAAGGTCGCGAGCCCGAGCGCCGGCGGGGCCGGTGTCAGCACGCGCGTGGTCGCCTCGAGCGTGTCGAGCACCGAGGCCAGCTCGGCCTCCCGCCACGGGCGTCGCGGCGCCCGCCCTTCGACGTACGCCGTCTCGAGGACTACCCAGTCGTCGTCGACGCTCCACAGCAGCCGTGGCGCGGGGACGGCCTCGGGCAGCGCAAGGAGCTTGCGCGCCTCCTCACGGTAGGACTCGGCGAAGATCGGCTGCGCCTGCGCGGAGGCGGCCTTGACGAAGTGTCTGGACCCGTCGACGCAGGTGAGCACGGAGGCGAAGCCCGGCGTGAAGCCGCCGCCCTGCGAGCTGGCATCAGTCACGGGCGAGCCGATCCGGCGCTCGATGAGGTTGCGCACGTGCGGTGGCAGGAAGCGCCACTCGAGCCGCTGGGCGGTCCTGCCGGTCGGGACCCGGTTGGCGACGGTCGGTGGCTGGCTCACGCCGTCATCGTGCCAGCGTGCGGCGGTCGGCCTCGAACCGATATCGACTGGAGAACGCCGGTCCGCTTCGGCGACTATGGCGCCATGCCCGAGCTCGTGCGTCCTACCATCGCCGTCCAGGAGTCCTTCCTGGAGGCCATGGACGAGTTCGCCGCCGAGGGTGCGCACGACTCGCAGACGGCACACTGGATCGAACGGTACGGCGACGCGTGGGCCACGCGTGAGGGCTTCGGCGAGTTCGTGGACTCGCTGTACGCCGAGGAGACCGATCCGGAGACCCTGCCGGAGCGCTGGGTGCTGACGTCCACCCGATGGTGGGCCGACGGCGACCGCTACCTCGGCCGGATCGCGGTCCGCCACGAGCTCAACGACTTCCTTCGCGAGGTCGGCGGTCACATCGGGTACGACGTCCGTCCCACCGCTCGTCGGCAGGGGCACGCGACCGCGATGCTCAGGGCCGTCCTCCCGCACGCCCACGACCTCGGCATCGACCCGGCGCTGGTCACCTGCGACAACGACAACATCGGCTCGATCCGGGTGATCGAGTCGTGCGGAGGGGTGCTCGAGGACCGGCGGGGCGACAAGCTTCGCTACTGGGTGCCGACGGTGTGACGAGTCAGGCCGGCGGGCGCAACCCGATGCACTTCGACGTGGTGCGACGTCTGGACCGATGAGCGCGATCCGGATTCGGATGATCAGCTTGCACGCACCGCAGGGCGGACCGATCCCCGTGCGCTTTTCTCTGACCACCCCACGTACTCAAAGACAAGCTGAATCGCGACTGGCCGCGCGTCACCGGCGATGCCTGCGCATGCCGGCGCGGGTCATCGGCCGGGGTTATCGGCCGGGGTTATCGGCCGGGGTCAGCTACTGGGGTCGACGGTTCGATCGCCCCCGTCCAGCGTGGAAGAATGAGCCGTTCCGACCCGCCGTAGACGTCGACCGAGCCTGAAAGCAGCAAGTGAGTCTGAAGAACGCGCCGCAGCCCGGCTCGACCGACCCGTCGATCATCCGGAACTTCTGCATCATCGCGCACATCGACCACGGCAAGTCCACCCTGGCCGACCGGATGCTCCAACTCACCGGGGTCGTCGACGAGCGCGCGGCGCGGGCGCAGTACCTCGACCGGATGGACATCGAGCGCGAGCGCGGCATCACGATCAAGAGCCAGGCCGTGCGGATGCCGTGGACGGTGCCGGCCGACAACGCGCAGGGCGCCGAGCCCGGCACCTACATCCTCAACATGATCGACACCCCCGGCCACGTCGACTTCACCTACGAGGTGTCCCGGTCGCTGGAGGCCTGTGAGGCGGCGATCCTGCTCGTCGACGCGGCCCAGGGCATCGAGGCGCAGACGCTGGCCAACCTCTACCTCGCGATGGGCGCCGACCTGCACGTCATCCCGGTGCTCAACAAGATCGACCTGCCGTCGGCCGACGTCGACAAGTACGCCGCGGAGCTGGCCGGGCTGGTGGGTTGCGACGTGAGCGAGGTACTGCTCACCAGCGCCAAGACCGGCGTCGGTGTCGAGGCGCTGCTCAACGAGATCGTCAAGCAGACTCCACCGCCGGTCGGCAAAGCGAGCGCGCCGGCCCGCGCGCTGATCTTCGACTCCGTCTACGACACCTACCGCGGGGTCGTCACCTACGTGCGGGTGGTCGACGGCAAGCTCACCCACCGCGACCGCATCAAGATGATGTCGACCAATGCTGTGCACGAGATGCTCGAGGTCGGCGTGATCAGTCCCGAGCCGGTCAAGGCCAGGGAGATCGGCGTCGGCGAGGTCGGCTACCTCATCACCGGCGTGAAGGACGTCCGCCAGTCCCGGGTCGGCGACACCGTCACCTCACAGCACCACGGCGCCACCGAGGCGCTCGGCGGCTACAAGCACCCCAACCCGATGGTGTACGCCGGGCTCTACCCGATCGACGGCGACGACTACCCGACGCTGCGCGACGCCCTGGAGAAGCTCCAGCTCAACGACGCCGCGCTGGCCTACGAGCCCGAGACGTCCGGTGCGCTCGGCTTCGGCTTCCGCTGCGGCTTCCTCGGCCTGCTGCACATGGAGATCAGCCGCGACCGGCTGGAGCGCGAGTTCAACCTCGACCTGATCTCGACGGCACCCAATGTCGTCTACGAGGTCGTCATGGAGGACGGCCGAGAGATCGAGGTGACCAACCCGAGCGAGTACCCCGACGGCAAGATCGCCGAGGTCCGCGAGCCCGTCGTCCGCGCCACCATCCTGAGCCCGTCCGACTACATCGGCACGATCATGGAGCTCTGCCAGAACAAGCGCGGCAACCTGCTCGGCATGGACTACCTCTCCGCCGATCGCGTGGAGATGCGCTACACGATGCCGATGGGCGAGATCGTCTTCGACTTCTTCGACCAGCTCAAGTCGCGCACCAAGGGCTACGCCTCGCTCGACTACGAGCGCTCCGGCGAGCAGTCGGCCGACCTGGTCAAGGTCGACATCCTGCTCCAGGGCGAGCCGGTCGACGCGTTCTCGGCGATCGTGCACCGCGACGCGGCGTACTCCTATGGCGTGATGCTGGCGGGCAAGCTCAAGGAGCTGATCCCGCGGCAGCAGTTCGAGGTGCCGATCCAGGCCGCCATCGGCGCCCGCGTGATCGCGCGCGAGAACATCCGCGCGATCCGCAAGGACGTGCTCGCCAAGTGCTACGGCGGCGACATCACCCGCAAGCGCAAGCTGCTGGAGAAGCAGAAGGAGGGCAAGAAGCGGATGAAGATGGTCGGCCGGGTCGAGGTGCCCCAGGAGGCCTTCGTCGCCGCGCTCGCCACCACCCAGCCCACCGAGAAGCCCGCCAAGAAGTAGGCGCGTGTCCGCCGTCGACGGGGGCGGTGCGGGTACCGCGCCCAACAGCTGACCAGTCCTTACAGCTGCTCTCCGAGAGTCACCGCGAAGTTCGGACTACGCGGTCGAGGGCGTCGACGAAGCGGTCCAGCTCCTCCTCCAGCGTGTAGATGTGCGGGGAAACGCGCATCCCCGCCAGGGGGCCGACCTGGCGGTACTTCACGTGCACCTGATGTTGTTCACGAAGCTCGCGTTCGATGGCCTTGGAGTCCAGTCCATCGATGGAGAACAGGCTGACCGCGCCGAGTTGGTGGCTGTCGAGGGGCGTGTGCGGCCGGAAGCCGGGGATGTCGCGGGCTCGGTCGACCCAGTATCGCGTGAGGTGCTGCAGTCGCCGGTGGATCGCACGGATGCCGATCTGCTCGTGGAATCGGATCGCCGGCGCGATCCCGGCCTGCAGCGCGGAGTTGTAGGTGCCGAGGCTCCAGTGGTCGAACTTGTCGATGCGCAGCGGCGGCGGGTCGAACGGTGCGAGCAACGGCCAGGTGCGCTCGATGAGCTCCTCCTTCACCACCAACATGCCATTTCCCACCGGAGCGCCCAGCCACTTGTGCAGACTGGTCACGAAGTAGTCACAGCCGAGGTCGCGAAAGCTCACGGGCATCTGCCCGAAGACCTGTGCGCCATCGACGATCGTGGTGAGATCGTGCGCTCGAGCCAGCTCACACAGTTGCTTCGCCGGCAGCACGCGACCGGTCCAGTGCGACATGTGAGTCACCTGCAGCGCGCGTGTGCGCGGCGTGACGGCTTCGGCGTACGCCTTCACGATGGCGGCGTCGTCGTCCATCAGATCGAAGTCGACCTCGACGACCCGAATGCCGTCGCGCTGCTCGCGCTGAAGCCATGCCGCCCTCACGCTCGGGTACTCCCACGGCGACAGGAGCACCTGGTGACCCCGGGACAGCGGTGTCCCGAAGATCGCGGCCATCAGGCCCTCGGTCGAGTTGCGGTTCAGCGCGATCTCCTCGGGCCGGCAGTCGACCAAGCGGGCGAGGTCACCCTTCACACCGGGGAGCGCCGCGTCGAGCCCGCTCCACATGTTGAGGTCAGGATTGTGGTTGATCAGCCGGTACGCGTCGATCACCGCCTGTTCGACGACAAGCGGCGGCGGGCTGACCGCGGCGTTGTTCAGGTTGAGCATCGGCCGCTGCTCCGGGTAGCCCGCTCGCACGGCCCCCCAATAGCGCCCTTCGGTGGGATCCGGCACTCCGCCTCCTAATGTTAACAACCGACTGTCAACAGGCGGAAAGCATAGCGCCATCCCGCCGACGTCGACATACGGATCGACGGTTTCGCCTGTCACCGACGAGCGGGAACGAGGCACCCGCTGCATCACCCTCGCCAAGGCCGTCGACGACTGAGCCCCGAACGGCCGCGGGCCTGCGCGACGACGGTCGGTGCCGATAGCGACCACTACCGGTCGGTATGGCGAGATGCCCATATGCGCGGGATGCCGAGCGAGGCCAGACTCGGACCGTTGCCCCTCGTCGCCCAACTGGACGCGGTCCTCGAGTTCTCGGGCGCCGATGCCCCTCCGTTGTCGACCCCCACGTGATCCAGGAGGGCATCCGATGGAAAGAACTCGACGCGACATTCTCAAGACGATGGGATCGGCGGCACTGGTGGCGTCCACCGCCGCGTTGCCGGTCACGCTCGCCGGAGCACCCGCCGCGGCCCGGCCCACGACCCGCACGGCGTCAGCGGGCGCGTTGACGATTCGCCTCCTGCTCAACTCGGGCTTGAGCGGCCCGCACGCCTTCTTCTGCCTGGCCAAGGAGCGTGGCTACTTCGAGGAGGCGGGGCTCGACGTCCAGTTCCTCGCCGGGGAGGGTGCGTCGGCATCCGTCCCCGCGATGGCTCAGGAGGGCTACGAGGCCGGCTACGGGGACCTCGGCTCCCTGGTGAAGGTCGCCTCGATGCGGCCCCACAAGAGCCCCGTCGCCGTGCACATCACCTTCAGCGCCACGCCTTTGACGATCGCCGTCCGCAAGGGCGGGCGGATCCGGAAGCCGAAGCACCTCGAGGGCAAGGTGATCACCGGTCATCCGTTGGACACCGCGATCGAGATCCTCTCGCCGTACGCGGTGCGTGCCGGCATCGACGAGAGCCGGCTGTCGATCCTGCGCGCTCCGTCCAGCCAGGCCGTCTTGGCGAGGGACGTCATCGCCGGGCACGTCGATGGGGTCTTCGGCTTCGTCAACACCATCATTGCCGCCCTGGCGGGGGTGGGCATCGATGGTCGCAAGGAGCTGGACTTCCTGGAGTACCGGGACGTGCTCCCCGATTTCTGCGGCAACTCGCTGATGGTGTCGCCGGACTTCATCAGCGACCACCCCGACGCGGTGCGGGGCCTCGTCTCGGCCGTCAATCGGGGCATCGCCGACACGTATGCCGACCCGGACGCCGCGCTGGCGGCGCTGTCGCGTCAGTCGTCGACCTACCGGCCGGAGGTCGACGGCCCCCGTCTCCTCGGCACCCTGCGGAGCGAGATGGCGCACCCGGACACCCTCGTGCACGGGATCGGTGACGTGACGGACAAGCGCCTGCACAGCTCGATCCGCCTGATCACCAATGCCTGTCGGCTGCCCAGGAGGGTGTCGGCACACCAGGTGTTCACGCGTGACTTCCTGCCCCCTCTCGAGGAGCGCGCCCGCCCCTGGGCCTGACCCGCTCGGCGTTCGGGCGAGGGTTGATCACGCGTTTGCATCACCCTCGCCCGCTCCGCGCAGGACCGACCGGACGCTGGGCTGCATGGATCTGCGCCAGACCGAGACGGGTCTCGTGCCGTACGACGCCGGGGCGCGCCGTGGTGGCTAACCTCGGGCCTCGCGCATCGGGCCGCCCGGGCGGTCATTGGCCTCCGCGACGATCTCGGCGACCACCGACAACGCGATCTCGCCGGGCACCTTGCCGCCGAGGTCGTGCCCGGCCGGCACGTGCAGCGTCGAGGTGTCGACTCCCTCCCGGGCGAGCGCCTCGAGGAGGCCGGCCGCTCGCCGCCTGCTCGCCATCATCGCGACGTACGCCGCATCGGAGGCGAGGGCGGCGCGCAGGACGCCCGGCGCGTCGGGCGCGTCGTGGTCGCACAGGACCACCGCATCGCCCGGTGCCGGGGAGAGGCCGGGCCCATGGTCGTCGTCGCCCTCGATGACGACCTCCAGGCCGACCGCGGTCGCGATGGCCTCGATGGCTCGGGCGATCGGGTTGTTCGTGAGGACGAGAACCCGCCCGCGCTCGGACACCTCGTCACTCCACGGCTGCTCGCGCTCGCCCACGTGGCCACTCTCGCACAGTGGCCCGCACCGTCGAAGCGCGCCGAGGTCGGGAACGGGCCTCGTAGACACGCGGACAGAAGTCGCCTCGGCGGCAGGTCGCCACGCTCAGCGAGCGCCTTCGACGAGGGTTATGTCCGCGTGTCTACGACGGCACCGATCGTGCTTCACATCTGGTCGGGGGCCTCGATGCCGAGCAGGTCGAGTCCCTGGACCAGTACCCGGAGGGTGAGGTCGGCGAGGGCGAGCCGCGAGGCGCGCAGCTCGGGGGTCGGCGCGGCGAGGACCGGGCAGTGCTCGTAGAAGGCCGAGAAGTCCTGCGCCAGCTCGAAGAGATAGGCGCACAGGCGATGCGGCTCGAGCCGGTCGCCGACCTCGGCGACGACGGAGCCGAAGTCGAGCAGGCGCAGGGCGAGCTGCCGCTCGGCGAGCTCGCCGAGCACGATCGGACCCGGGACGGCGTCCGCGGGTGCGGACCGGAAGATCGACCGGATCCGGGCCGCGGCGTACTGCAGGTAGGGCCCGGTGTTGCCGGTGAGGGCGACCATGCGGTCGAGGTCGAAGACGTACTCCGAGTCGTGCGCTACGGAGAGGTCGGAGTACTTCACGGCGCCGATGCCGACCTGTGGTGCGATCGTGGCGCGGACCCCCTCGGCGAGCTCGGGCCGGGCCTCGTCGACGACGCGTCGGGCGGCCGCGACGGCCTCGTCGAGCAGCGCGCTGAGCCGCAGCGGACTGCCTGAACGGGTGCGGAGCAGCTTGCGGTCGGAGCCGAGCACGTTGCCGATCTGCACGTGCACGACCTCGACGTCGTCCGGCAGCCAGCCGGCCAGCCGCGCCGTCTCCCACACCATCCGGAAGTGCAGTGCCTGCGGCGCCCCCACGACGTACAGCACCCGGTCGGCACCCAATCGTGAGACCCGATGACGGATCGTCGCGAGATCGGTTGTCGCGTACCCGTAACCCCCATCCGACTTCCGCACGATCAGCGGCATCGGTTTGCCCTCGCGGCCCGTGTAGCCGTCGAGGAAGACGCACAGCGCGCCGTCGCTGATCGTCGCCAGGCCCTTGGCCTCGAGCTCGTCGCAGATGCCGGCGAGGGCCTCGTTGTACGTCGACTCGCCGGCGAGGTCGGTGTCGGTCAGTGTGACGCCGAGGGTGGCATAGATGCGGTTGAAGTACTGCTTGGAGAGGTCGACGAGCTCGCGCCACAGCCGCAGCGTCTCCGGGTCGCCCGCCTGCAGCATGACCACGCGGGCGCGGGCGCGGGCGGCGACCTCCGCGTCGCCGTCGAACTCGGCGCGTGCCGCCTGGTAGAAGGCGTTGGGGTCGGTCTCCAGGAGCCGTGCGTCGACGGAGTCCTCACCGACGGCGAGAAGGTGCTCGATGAGCATGCCGAACGGGGTGCCCCAGTCGCCGATGTGGTTCTGCCGGACCACCCGGTGGCCGAGGTGCTCGAGCGTGCGGGCGAGCGAGTCGCCGACGACCGTCGTGCGGAGGTGCCCGACGTGCATCTCCTTGGCGACGTTGGGTGCGGAGTAGTCGATCGGCACGACCTGCGGTTCCTGAGCCGGTACGCCGAGGCGCGCATCCGCCGCCAAGCCGCCGGACAGCTCGGCGAGCCAGTGGTCCGCGAAGGTCAGATTGAGGAAGCCCGGTCCGCTGATCTCCACCGACGAGCACATGTCGCTGACGTCGAGCTCGACGACGATCCGCTCGGCGACGTGCCGCGGGGGAGCACCCACCCTCTTGGCCAGCGCCAGCGCCGCGTTGGCCTGGACGTCGGCGTACTGGCTGGGACGCAGCACCGGGTCGGCACCGGCGTACTCCGGTCCGAAGACGCGCTCGATCGCCTCGGAGAGCTTGGGCGTGATCAGGTCGACCGGGCTGGGCATGCCTCACAGGTTAGAGACGCCTCCGCTCCGCGCTGGCATCGAGGGCAGGCGTTGCGGGAGATGGATGTCGGTGGTCGCCGCGATGCCGTCGTCAGGCCTCGCCGAACGAGTGGACGAGTGCGACACGTCAACGGGCAGGCGCTGATGAGCCCGGCTCCGCGGTCGTCTCATCAGCGGATTGCTCGGCGGCTCGCCAACCTGTTGGAGGCGTCCGATCTGTACGTCGTCTGTGCGGTCGGCGTATGGACCGGCGAGCGGCGCAGCCGGATCCCGGACATCGTCGCGACGGCCGCACTCTTCGACGACTCCTGGGCGCCGGAGGCGCCGGTCCTGGTGGTCGAGGTGCTCTCACCGGGCACCCGGTCGGAGGACACGCTGCGCAAGTCGCGAGAGTACGGCGACGCCGGCACCGCCCGCTACTGGCTCGTCGACCCGGACAACCGCGCCCTCACGGTGCTGCGCAATGCCGGCGCGGAGTGCGAGATCCTCCTCGAGCTCGACGAGGCACACCCGGTGGGCCGGGTCGAGGTGGCCGGTCGTGGCGAGGTCTCGCTCGACCTCACCACGCTGCTGGCCCCGTGAGCTCGCCCGCTCGATCGGCGTGGCAGCACGGCCGCATGGCGACCAACCAGCCGCCTTACTACCGTCGCGTAACCGGGTGTTCTAGGTTACGTGCAACGAACCTCGTCCCCGGACAAGCCGCAGGAGCGCACGCATGCCGCCCACGACCGACCACAGCTTCCTGGACTCGCTGCCCCAGAACTGCGCGACGCAGTTCCACGAGCGGGTCGAGAAGTCCGCGAACGAGAAGGCGTTCTCCTACCCGGTGGGCGAGGAGTGGCAGTGGGTCACCTGGGGCGAGGCCGGCGAGAAGGTCGACAAGCTCGCCGCCGGCCTGCTGTCGCTCGGCATCGAGCCCGGGCAGCGGTGCGGCATCGTCTCCAACACCCGCTACGAGTGGGTGCTCGCCGACCTGGCGATCATGGGCGCCGCCGGCGCCACGACGACGGTCTACCCGAGCACCAACGAGGAGGACACCGCCTACATCCTCGCCGACTCCGAGTCACGGGTGGTCTTCGCCGAGGACGACGGCCAGATCGCGAAGCTCAAGGCTCGCAAGGCGGAGCTCCCGCACGTCGGGAGGGTCATCGTCTTCGACGGGACCCCCGACGGTGACTGGGTCATCGGGCTCGACGACCTGACCGCGCTGGGCGAGGCGTACCTGGCCGAGCACCCCGGCGTGATCGAGGAGACCGCGACGTCCATCAAGCCCGAGGACCTGGCGACGCTCATCTACACCTCCGGTACGACGGGGCGGCCCAAGGGCGTGCGGCTCCGTCACCGGTCCTGGGTCTACGAGGGCGAGGCGATCAAGGCCACCGGGATCTTGTCGACCGACGACCTGGAGTTTCGCTGGCTGCCGCTCGCGCACTCCTTCGGCAAGGTGCTGATGTCCATCCAGCTCGCCGTCGGCTACCCGGCCGCCATCGACGGCCGGGTCGAGAAGATCGTCGACAACCTCGGCGTGGTCAAGCCGACCTTCATGGGTGCCGCACCGCGCATCTTCGAGAAGGCCTACGCGCGCATCATCACCATGCAGGCGTCCGAGGGCGGGGCCAAGGAGAAGATCTTCCACAAGGCCTTCGACGTCGGTCTCAAGGTCGCCGGGCTCAAGCGCGACGGCAAGAGCGTGCCCGCGTTGCTCGGCGTACAGCACAGGCTCTTCGACAGGCTGGTCTTCAGCAAGGTCCGCCAGCGCTTCGGCGGCCGGGTGCGCTTCTTCATCTCCGGCTCGGCGGCCCTCAACCGCGATATCGCCCAGTGGTTCGACGCCGCCGGCATCCAGATCCTCGAGGGCTACGGCCTCACCGAGACCTCCGCGGGCACCTTCGTCAACATGCCCTTCGACAACCGCTACGGCACCGTCGGCCCGGTCTTCCCAGGCTCCGAGGTCCGCCTCGGCGACGACGACGAGATCCTGGTCCGCGGCCCCGGCGTGATGGACGGCTACCACAACCTTCCCGAGGAGACCGCCAAGAACCTCACCGACGACGGCTGGCTGCGCACCGGCGACAAGGGCTCCCTCGACGCCGACGGCTATCTCGCGATCACCGGCCGCATCAAGGAGCTCTTCAAGACCTCCGGCGGCAAGTACGTCGCCCCGCCGCTCATCGAGTCGAAGTTCAAGGCCGTCTGCCCCTATGCAGGCCAGTTCCTCGTCGTCGGCAGCGAGCGCAACTTCGTCTCCGCCCTCATCACACTCGACCCGGAGGCCATCGCCGGCTGGGCCAACGACAACGACGTCCCCGGTGAGTACGCCGACATCGTCGCCTCCCCGGCCTGCCAGGAGATGGTCCAGGGGTACGTCGACGAGCTCAACGCCCAGCTCAACCGGTGGGAGACCATCAAGCGCTGGGCCCTCCTCGACCACGACCTCACCGTCGAGTCCGGCGAGCTGACCCCGTCGATGAAGGTCAAGCGCAATGTCGTCGAGGACCGGTACACCGACCTCATCGACTCGTTCTACCGCGGATAGGCCGAGCTGGCAGTAGGACCCCCGCCGAGGTGCCAGAAGTACCCCGGCGAGATGGCAGAAGTGCCTCCTGTCGGGCACGGTGGCCGGCTTGCGGGCCGCGGGTGGGCGCCGACGCGGCGCATTTTCCCTCCCCCACTTCGCTCCGCCGGGAAAGTCCGCCGAGTCGGCGTGCACCGGGCTCCGCCCTGACTGCGCCCGGTGAGGCTGTGAGGAACTTGTAACACCCCGCGTCGCCGGTTGATCGCGATGCGCAACATCGCCCGCGTTTGATCTGGGCTATGACGAGTGACCTTGCGACCCGCCCGACGATCAGCCGCGCTCCCGGCCGCTGGATCTCCGACTGGCGCCCCGACGACCCCGACTTCTGGGTGCGTGGGGGAGCGCAGGTGGCGAAGCGCAACCTGGTCTGGTCCATCTTCGCCGAGCACCTCGGCTTCTCGGTCTGGCTCATCTGGAGCGTCAGTGCGGTCTTCCTGCCGCAGATGGGCTTCGCCTTCACCCCGTCCCAGCTCTTCGTGCTCGTCGCGCTGCCCAATCTGGTCGGCTCGCTGCTCCGCATCCCGTACACGCTCGCGGTGCCGCGCTTCGGCGGGCGCAACTGGACGACGGTCAGCGCACTGCTGCTGATCATCCCGACGCTCGGCTATGTGATGGCGGTGAGTGACAAGGGCACGCCGTACTGGGTCTTCTGCCTGATCGCCGCGACCGCGGGCCTCGGCGGCGGCAACTTCGCGAGCTCGATGGCGAATATCAACTTCTTCTACCCGGCCGACAAGAAGGGCGCTGCGCTCGGCCTCAACGCCGCGGGCGGCAACCTGGGCGTCGCGCTGATCCAGCTGCTGCTGCCGGTGATCGTCGGTGGGGCCGGACTGTTCGGCCTCGTCAAGGCCGCCGAGGGTGGCATCCACCTCGAGCGCGCGGCCTACGTCTATATCGCGCTGGCGCTGCTCGCGGCGGCCGCCGCCTGGTTCTTCATGGACAACCTCCGCGTCGCCCGCTCCCGCGCGGTCGAGCAGTTCGCCGTGTTGAAGGAGAGGCAGACCTGGCTGATGGCCGTGCTCTACATCGGCACCTTCGGCTCCTTCATCGGCTACTCCGCCGCGATGCCCCTCCTCATCAAGATGAGCTTCTTCGTGCCGACACCGGCACCGTCGGGCACCGGCATCAACTTCGCCTACTACGCCTTCCTCGGGGCTCTCGTCGGGTCCGTCGCGAGGCCGGTGGGTGGCCGGCTGGCCGACAAGTACGGCGGCGCGCGGGTGACGCTGGCGACCTTCCTGGTCATGGGGGTGGCGACCCTCGGCGTCCTCTGGACCCTCACCCAGCTCACGCCGAACCCCACCGCGGACCCGGCGATCGCCATGGCCAACAAGTCGTGGTTCCCGTGGTTCCTCGGCGCGTTCCTCGTGGTCTTCGCGGCCACCGGCATCGGCAACGGCTCGACCTACAAGATGATCCCCGCCATCTGGCGCACGAAGGCCGAGCGGACCACCGGGGCGGGCACGCCCGAGCGCGAGGCCGGACTGCGCCTGGCCAACACCCGGTCCTCCGCCGCGATCGGCATCATCGGCGCCATCGGCGCCATCGGTGGCTTCCTCATCCCGCTCACGTTCGGCGCTCCCTGGGTCGACGAGCCGGCCGCGGCCGTCCGCAGCGCGTTCACGGTGTTCGCCGGCTTCTACGCCGTCTGCGCCGTGATCACCTGGTTCGCCTACCTCCGCTCGCCGTCGTACGCCGGGCGGGGCGCAAGCCTCGCCGGCGCGGACATCTGACCCCCAGGACACCGCCCCATGGCCCACACTCACTGCCCCTACTGCTCGCTGCAGTGCGGCATGACGCTGACCCCCGGTGGCCGCGCTCGGCCTCCGCGGGTCGAGGAGTGGCCCGAGTTCCCGGTCAACGAGGGCGCCATGTGTCGCAAGGGCTGGTCGTCCGCCGGGCTGCACGGCAGCCGCGAGCGACTGACCACGCCGATGGTGCGCGACCGAGCGACCGGCGAGCTCCGGGCGGTCTCCTGGGACGAGGCACTCGACCTGGTGGCCGATCGGCTCCGCGCGCTCCAGGCCGAGCACGGCAAGGACGCCGTCGCGGTCTTCGGCGGCGGCGGACTCACCAACGAGAAGGCCTACCAGCTCGGCAAGTTCGCCCGGATCGCGCTCGGCACGGCGATGGTCGACTACAACGGCCGCTGGTGCATGTCCTCGGCGGCCTCCGCCGCCAACAGGTCCCTCGGCGTCGACCGCGGCCTGCCCTTCCCGCTGGCCGACATCGAGCAGGCCGACGTCTGCGTCCTGGTCGGCTCCAACATGGCCGAGACGATGCCGCCGGCTGCGCGACATCTCGACCGGCTCCGCGAACGCGGCGGCAGGCTGGTCGTGATCGACCCGCGCCGTACGCCGACCGGCGAGCGCGCGGACCTGTTCCTACAGCCCGTGCCGGGCACCGACCTGGCGCTCGCGCTGGGCATGCTGCACATGCTGGTGGCGGCCGAGGCCGTCGACCTCGACTACATCGCCGCCCGGACGACCGGCTACCCCGACGTCGTCCGCACGGCCGCGGCCTGGTGGCCCGAGCGGGTCGAGCGGGTCACCGGCATCGGCGTCTCGGAGCTGCGCAAACTCGCCGGACTGCTCACCTCGAGCCGCAGGGTCGTGGTCCTCACCGCCCGTGGCGCCGAGCAGCACGCCCAGGGCACGGCGACGGTGGCCGCCTGGATCAACCTCGCGCTGGCGCTCGGCCTGCCCGGTCGGCCGCACGCCGGCTTCGGCACCCTCACCGGCCAGGGCAACGGGCAGGGCGGGCGCGAGCACGGCCAGAAGGCCGATCAGCTGCCCGGCTACCGGATGATCGACGACCCGGCTGCCCGTGAGCACGTCGCCCGGGTGTGGGGGGTCGAGCCGGAGACCCTGCCGGGTGCCGGACTCTCGGCGTACGAGCTGCTCGAATCGCTCGGCACCGAGGACGGCCCGCGCGCGATGCTCGTCTTCGCCAGCAATATCGTGGTGTCCGCCCCCAACGCCGGACATGTCACGGACCGGCTGGCCGCACTCGACCTGCTCGTCGTCTGCGACATGGTGATGTCGGAGACCGCCTCCCGCGCCGACGTCGTCCTGCCGATCACGCAGTGGTCGGAGGAGACGGGCACCATGACCAACCTCGAGGGTCGGGTGATCCTGCGGGAGCAGGCGGTCGCCCCTCCCGACGGCGTGCGCTCCGACCTGGCGGTGATGTCGGGCCTGGCCGAGCGGCTCGAGGCGCCGGTGCCCTTCGGCACCGACCCCGAGGAGATCTTCGACGAGCTCCGCCGCGCCTCGGCCGGCGGCCGGGCCGACTACAACGGGATCGACTACGCACGGATCCGTGACGAGCTCGGTGTCTTCTGGCCGTGCCCGGACCTCGACCATCCGGGGACGCCGCGGATGTTCACCGAGCGGTTCGCCACCCCCGACGGCCGCGCTCGGTTCGTCGACGTCGACCACCGGGGTACGGCGGAGCCGACCTGCGCTGCCTACCCGGTGCACCTGACGACCGGGAGGACGCTCTCCCAGTACCAGTCCGGCGCCCAGACCAGGCGGATCCGGGAGCTCACTGATCACGGCCCGTTCGTCGAGCTGCACCCGATCCTCGCCAACCGGCTCGGCGCACACGACGGCGGCCTCGTCATCGTGCGGACCCGGCGCGGAGAGCTCAAGGCGCCCGCCCGGATCGTCGACACCGTGCGCCCGGACACCGTCTTCGTGCCCTTCCACTGGGTCGGCGCCAACCGGCTCACGAACGACGTGCTCGACCCGTCCAGCCGGATGCCCGAGTTCAAGGTCTGCGCCGCGGAGGTGACCACATGAGGGCGTCGAAGCGACTCGTCATCGTCGGCTCCGGCCTGGCCACCACCCGCCTCGTCGAGGAGCTCGCCGCCCGGGGAGCGACGGCGACCATGGACGTCACGGTGCTGGGGAGCGAGAGGACACCTCCGTACAACCGGATCCTGCTCTCCGCGGTCCTCGAGGGCACCCACCGCGCGGACGCCATCACCCTTCGCAGCGAGGAGTGGTACGCCGACCACGGCATCGATCTCCGGCTCGGCGCCCCGGTCATCCGGATCGACCGCGACCGATCCCACGTGGTGCTCGCCGACGGCACCGTGGTCGGGTACGACGCGCTGGTTCTCGCCACCGGCAGCATCCCCACCCTCCCGATGATGCGCGGCCTGGTGAAGCTGGACGGCTCGCTGCACGAAGCGGTGCACGCCTTCCGCAGCCTGGCCGACTGCGACCGGCTGCTCGAGGCGGTCACCGCGACCGACGACGACGGAGAGCCGGTCAACCGGCGCGCCGTCGTCATCGGTGGCGGCCTGCTTGGGCTGCAGGTGGCCCGGGCCCTCGGCGGCCGCGGCATCGACACCGAGATCGTCGAGGGCGCCGACCACCTGCTCCACCACCAGATCGGCTCCGCCGCCGCCAAGATCCTGGCGCGCGACCTGAAGCGGCTGGGAGTCGAGGCCTACACCGGCGCCCGGGTCGTCCGGCTCACCCCGACCGACACCGCACCCGGCGACCCGGGGCACTGGGCGGATCGGCTGGGAGGAGGTCGGCTGGGAGCCGACCGGCTGGGCGGCACGGTCCGAGTGCCCGACCCGCTGCCGACCAACCCAGGCCGGATCGCACTCCGGCTCGACAACGGCTTCACGCTCGACACCGACCTCGTCGTGCTCACCGCCGGCGGCCGCCCGTCGACGCGGCTCGCCCGCAAGGCCGGCCTGGAGGTCGGCCGCGGCATCGTGGTCGACGACCGGCTCACCAGCGTCAACGACCCCGCGATCCACGCGCTGGGCGACTGCGCCGAACACAACGGCCGCGTCACCGGCTTCGTGCCGCCGGCGTGGGAGCAGGCCTCGGTCCTCGCCGGCGTGCTCTGCGACGAGCCCGTGAAGTACGACGGCAGCAGGGTCGTCGCCCGGCTCCGCGCGACCGGACTGGACGTCGCCGTCCTCGGCGACCCCGAGCAAGAGATCGTCAAGGGCGGCGAGGTCGTCGAGATGTCCAACCCGGTGCGGGGCTCGCACCGCAGGCTCGTGGTCCGCGACGGCCGGATCGTCGCCGGCACGCTCGTCGGCGACCTCAACCGGATCGGGCTGATCACCCAACACTACGACCGGCAGACGGTCCTCGGGCCGACCGAGCCGGGCGACCTGCTGCTCGCCGACATCTCCGCGCGCTCCGCTCCTTCGCACCAGCTCCGCGACGACGCGGAGATCTGCAACTGCGCCGGTGTCACGGCCGGCGCCATCCGGGCCTGCTCCTCCCCGGAGGAGGCCCGCGAGACAACCCGCGCGACCACCGGATGCGGTGGCTGCGCGGACGCCGTGCGCCAGCTCCTGGCTACGCGGTCCGCCCTCACCACACAAGGAGTCAAGTGATGGCACCTCACCTCCGCAAGCAGATCGTCGTGGTCGGCCACGGCATGGTGGGTCACCGTTTCGTCGAGTCCGCGATCTCACGCGGTCTCACCGAGACCTACGACATCACCGTCATCGGCGCCGAGCCGCGACCGGCGTACGACCGCGTTGCCCTCACGTCGTTCTTCACCGTCGGGGCCGAGGCGCTCAGCTACCTTCCCTCCGGGAGGTACGACGACCCGCGGGTGAGGCTGCGCATCGACACCGAGGTGGTCGCGGTCTCGCCGCGGCACCGGATCATCACCCTCTCCAACGGTGAGGACATCCACTACGACGAGCTGGTGCTCGCCACCGGTGCGGCTCCGTTCGTGCCGCCGGTGCCCGGTCACGACCTCGACGGCTGCTATGTCTACCGCACCATCGAGGACCTCGAGGCGATCCGCGACGCTGTGACGAAGGGGAGGAGGGCGAAGGTCGGCGCCGTCATCGGGGGCGGGCTACTCGGCCTGGAGGCCGCCAACGCCCTGCACCAGCTCGGTGTGGAGACTCACGTGGTCGAGCTCGCGCCGCGGCTGATGGCGGTCCAGATCGACGACATGGGCGGCAAGACGCTCAACCGGCACATCGGCGGTCTCGGCATCAACGTCCACACCGGCGCGATGACCGAGGCCGTGCTCGGCGACAAGAGGGCCCGGGTCGACCGGCTGGCGCTCAAGGACCGCAACCCGCTCGACGTCGACCTCGTCGTCTTCTCCGCCGGCATCCGCCCCCGCGACGCGCTCGCTCGAGCCGCCGGCCTCGAAGTCGCCGAGCGCGGCGGCGTCCTCGTCGACCACACGCTGCGCAGCTCCGACGAGCACATCTGGGCGATCGGGGAGTGCGCCGCGGTCCGGGGCACGATGTACGGCCTGGTCGCGCCGGGCTACGACATGGCCGAGGTCGTGGTGGACCGGCTGCTGGAGGGCGATGCCGAGTTCGGCGGGGCCGACATGTCCACCAAGCTCAAGCTGCTGGGGGTCGACGTCGCGTCCTTCGGCGACGCCCACGGGAGGACCGAGGGCGCGCTCGAGCTCACCTACCAGGACGCCGTGTCCGGCGTGTACAAGAAGCTCGTTCTCAGCGAGGACGGCAAGCGGCTGCTGGGCGGTGTGCTCGTCGGTGACGCGAGCCAGTACGGAATCCTGCGCCCGATGGTCGCGGGGCTCGGGCGGGCCGGCATGGAGCTGCCGGAGAACCCCGAGGAGCTGATCCTCCCGGCGTCCCGCGGTGGCGCCAACAGCACAGCGCTGGAGCTGCCCGACGAGGCGCAGGTCTGCTCCTGCAACGACGTCACCAAGGCCGAGATCACGCACGCCGTGTCGGAGGGGGTCTCGACAAGCTCGACCGCCGGGGGGCACGACGGGCCGTGCACCGATGCCGTGTGCGTGACCAAGCACACCCGCGCCGGCTCGACCTGCGGGTCCTGCAAGCCGGTCGTGAAGAGGATCGTCGAGGACTACTTCGCCGCGAGCGGCAAGGTCGTCGACAAGTCGCTGTGCGAGCACTTCTCGCTGACCCGCCAAGAGCTGTTCGAGGTCGTCGCGATCCACGGCTACAACCGGTTCGACGACATCGTCGAGGGCCACGGCAGGGGCCGCGGCTGCGACATCTGCAAGCCCGCCGTCGCCTCTATCCTCGCCAGCCTGCTCAACCACCACGTGCTCGAAGGCAGCAACGCGACCCTCCAGGACACCAACGACGCCTACCTCGCCAACCTGCAGAAGAACGGCACCTACTCCGTCGTCCCGCGCGTCCCGGGCGGCGAGATCACGCCCGACAAGCTGATCGTGATCGGCGAGGTCGCCAAGGAGTTCGGCCTCTACACCAAGATCACCGGCGGCCAGCGGATCGACCTCTTCGGCGCCCGCATGGAGGACCTGCCACTGATCTGGAAGCGGCTGGTCGACGCCGGCATGGAGTCCGGCCACGCGTACGGCAAGTCGCTGCGGACGGTGAAGTCCTGCGTCGGCTCGACCTGGTGCCGCTACGGCGTGCAGGACTCGGTCGGCATGGCCATCGAGCTGGAGCTCCGCTACCGCGGCCTGCGCTCGCCGCACAAGCTCAAGGGCGGCGTCTCCGGCTGTGCCCGCGAGTGCGCGGAGGCCCGTAGCAAGGACTTCGGCATCATCGCCACCGAGAAGGGCTGGAACCTCTACGTCTGCGGCAACGGCGGCGCCATCCCGGCCCACGCCCAGCTCCTCGCCGGTGACCTCGACTCCGAGACGTTGGTCAGGTATCTCGACCGGTTCCTCATGTACTACATCCGCACCGCCGACCGCCTGCAGCGGACGTCGTACTGGATGGACGCGATCGGCGGGCTGGACCGGATCCGCGAGGTCGTCGTCGCCGACTCGCTCGGCCTGGGTGCGGAGCTCGAGGCAGCGATGGCCAAGCACGTGGACTCCTACTTCGACGAGTGGAAGGCCACCATCGAGGACCCCGCGATGCTGGCCCGTTTCGTGTCCTTCGTGAACGCGCCCGGCACGCCCGACCCGAACATCTCCTTCCGCGAGGAGCGTGGCCAGATCCACGCGGCGGTCAACGACGGCCCGGTGTCACTGGGCGCCTCGATCCCGGTAGGAGCCCCGTGATGACCGCCCCGACCACCGAGACCGTGGTCTGTCGCCTCGATCAGATCCGCAGGGAGACGGGGGTGGCCGCCCTCGTCGACGGCGAGGCGGTCGCCGTCTTCCGCACGTACGACGACCAGGTCTTCGCGATGTCCAACTTCGACCCGTACGGCAGGGCCTCGGTGCTGTCCCGCGGCATCCTCGGCACGAAGACCGTCGGCGAGAAGGATGTCGCCTTCGTGGCGAGCCCGCTGCTCAAGCAGCCGTTCGACCTGCGGACCGGGGTCTGCCTCGACGATCCCGCGGTCGCGGTGCCGACCTACGACGTCCGGGTCGTCGACGGATTCGTCCTGGTGGGTGCCCCACGGGAGAGAATCGGATAGTGGCCACCCCCGGAGAGTCACCGTGAGCGACCTGCCCCTGTCCGGCTTCAGGATCGGGGTCACCGCCGCCCGGCGAGCCGAGGAGCAGATCAACCTGCTCCGGCGTCGGGGCGCCGAGGTGACCCACGCCCCCGTGCTGTCGGTCGATCCCAACCGGATCGACGAGGTCGGCCTGCTCGCGGCCACCGAGGGCGTGCTGTCGCAGCCGGTCGACATCTTCGTCGCCACCACCGGCATCGGCCTGAAGTCCTGGTTCAGCGCGGCGGAGCGTTGGGGTCTGCTCGCGGATCTCGTCGCGCACCTGGGCACCGCGGAGATCCTCGCGCGTGGGCCGAAGAGCGTGGGAGCGCTGCGCCGGTTCGGCCTGCGCGAGCTGTGGGCGCCGGAGTCGGAGGCGTTCGAGGACGTGCTCGGCCACCTGCGCGGTCGCGAGCTGTCGGGCCTGCGGATCGTCGTCCAGGAGCACGGCCAGTCGCTGTCGATGGCCGCGCACGCGCTGCGTCGCCTGGGCGCCGACGTCACCACTGTCGCCGTCTACCGGGTCGAGGGCGCCGGCGATCCCGAGCCGATGTTCGGGCTCCTCGAGGAGATCGCCGGGCGACGGGTGCACGCCGTGACGTTCACGGCCGCCCCCGCCGTCGCCGCGCTCGTGGAGGCCGCCACCTCGACCGGCCACCGCGACGAGGTGGTCGCCGCGTTCCAGGCCGACGTGGTCGCCTCCTGTGTCGGACCGGTGACGGCCGCGGCGTTCGAGATGTACGGCGTCCCGTCGATCTACCCGGAGCGCTCCCGGCTCGCGGCGATGGTCAGGCAGCTCGAGATCGAGCTGCCCTCCCGCGCGGGCGGCACCAGCCTCGAGGTCGCCGGCCACACCCTCCTCCTGCACGGCGACGACGTCCTGCTGGACGGCGTCGAGGTGAAGCTGTCGCCGGCGCCCTACGCCGTGCTCCAGGCGCTGCTGGTGAACCCCGGCTCCGTCGTGTCCCGACGGGACCTGCTCGCGGCGCTGCCCTCGGGGACGGCCGGCTCCGAGCACGCCGTCGAGATGGCGGTGGCCCGGCTGCGGTCGGCCCTCGGCACGCGCACCGTGCAGACCGTCGTACGCCGCGGCTATCGGCTCTCCGTCACCCTCGCTGGAGGCCCGGCATGATCTCGACACCCGTTCCCCCGGTCGGCCTGGTCACGGTCGCCCACGGCACCCGTCGGCTGCTCGCCAACCGGACCGCGGCGGTCCTGACCGAGCGGGCGGCCGCCGTGTGCGGGCTGCCCGCCGCCACGTCGTACGTCGAGCTCTGCCGGCCGTCTCTGGCCTCGGTGGTCCAGCGGCTCCGGATGCCGGCGGTCGTGGTGCCTCTGCTGCTCTCGACCGGCCACCACCTGCGCTCGGACATCCCGGCGGCGCTCGGTGCGGCGGTGCGGCCGGTGGCGCTGGCCCCGGCCCTCGGGCCCGACCCGCTGCTGGCCGGCGCCCAGGTCCTCCGGCTCCACGAGGCGGGCGCGCTCCCGGACCAGCCGGTGGTGATGGTCGCCGCAGGCACCCGCGACCCGGCGGGCCACCGCGGCCTGGAGATCGCGGTCGAGATGCTCGCCGAGCGCTGGTGCGGCCCAGTCCGGCTGGCCACACTCTCCGGGCCGGGCAGCCGACCCGGACACCTGGCCACCCCCGACTCGGTGGTGTCGCCCTACCTCCTCGCCGAAGGCCACTTCGCCGCCCAGGCGCGTCTGCAGGCGGCCTCCGCCGACCGGGTCGCGGAGGTCCTCGGCGTCTGCGAGCCGCTGGTCTCCCTCGTCGTCGCCCGGGCGCGCCACGCCCTTCGCGACCTCGCCGACCTCCCCGCCCCCGCCGAGACGGCGTGAGCTCTCGGCCGTCCCGAGTGTTCCCGCGCAGTGGACAGCGGGCCAACAGCCGACTCACAGGGTGACGCCGCAGACTCGACCCCATGAGTCAGACCCACGGACCCCACGACGACGTCGAGGAGCACGACCTCGGCCTGCAGCATGACATCGCGATCCTTCACCGGCGCCGGCTCGGTGAGCCGGGCTGGACCCGTCGGACGCTGGGACGGCGCGGCCTGTTCGGCGTACTCGGTGGGATGGGCGCCGTCGCCCTCGTCGGCTGTGGGAAGGACGCCGAGGGCGAGATCCCGGAGGAGACCGCCGGCCCCTTTCCGGGTGACGGCTCCAACGGGCCCAATGTGCTGACCGAGTCGGGGGCGGTCCGGCAGGACATCACCGCGAGCTTCGGGTCGGCCAGCGGGGTCGCCGACGGCGTACCCGTCACGGTGAGTCTCAAGGTGTACGACCTCGACGGCGACGAGGCGACCGCGCTGGCCGGCGCCGCGATCTACCTGTGGCACTGCGACGCCGCGGGGAGCTACTCGATGTACGACGGCGACGCAGTCGAGGAGAACTACCTGCGAGGCGTCCAGGCGGCCGACGAGGACGGCCGGCTCTCCTTCCGGACCGTCTTCCCGGGCTGCTACTCCGGTCGCTGGCCGCACATGCACTTCGAGGTCTACGAGTCGCTCGACGCCGCCACGAACGCGGAGAGCAGGCTGCGCACCTCGCAGATCGCGCTGCCGCAGGACGTGAGCGAGACGGTGTACGCCGACGCCCGCTACGGCGGCAGCGCCGAGAACCTCGCGCAGGTGTCCCTCGACTCCGACAACGTCTTCTCCGACGGCTACTCGCTGCAGATGCCCAAGGTGACCGGGTCTGTGGACGACGGGTACGTCGTCACCCTCAACGTCCCGGTCTGACCGCAGACGTCATCACGATGGGTGCCTATAGGCACTGGTTCTGATGCGTGCGCTTAGCGGTTCTGATGCGTGCGCTTAGCCGGGCTCCGGACCGGTGGCGACCGGTCGCGCAGGGTCACGCACCCACTCGCTCCAGGAGCCGGGGTAGAGGGTCGCGTCGATGCCGATCTCGGCGAGGGCGAGCAGGTGGTGGGCGGCGGTCACACCGGAGCCGCAGTAGACCGCGACCGGCTCCTCGGACGGCCGGTCGCCCGCGACCTCGCGCCAGTGGTCGAGGAGGTCCCCGCGGAAGGTGCCGTCGGCGGTGAGCCAGTCGGTCGTCGGGCTGTTGACGGCACCTGGGATGTGGCCCGCGACCGGGTCGATCGGCTCGACGTCGCCGGCGTACCGCTCCGGCGCCCGCGCGTCGAGCAGCAGCCCGCCGGCCGGCCAGATCGCGGCCCGGTCGGCGTCGATGGTGGGCTGCGCGCCCGGCCGGACAGAGACGTCACCGACTCCCGGGGACGGCACGTCGGTGGTCGTCGGCAACCCGGCCGCCAGCCACGCGGCGTACCCGCCGTCCAATACGCGAACGTCGGCCAGCCCGGCCCAGCGGAGGACCCACCAGGCCCGTGCGGCGGCCATGGACTCGCGGCCGTCGTACACCACGACCCGCGAGCCCTGGTCCACGCCGCAGCGACGCAGCGCGGCCTGGAGCACGGCCGGGTCGGGGAGCGGGTGACGACCGCGGTCGTCGGGTGGCCCGGCGAGCTCGGCGTCGAGATCGACGAAGTGGGCGCCGGCGATGTGGCCCGCGTCGTAGTCCGGGCGGCCGACCGGCCCGGACGGGTCGTCTGGAGACCGGCCCGTGGTCAGCGTCCAGCGAACGTCGACGATGACGGTCTCCGCATCGCTGCGCGCGAGCTCCGCCGCGAGGTCGGTGGCATTGATCAGGTGTCGCACCCGGCAATCGTGGCACTGCCGACGGAGCGACCGGTCACCGCCGGGTCAGCGCTCGACCCAGGGTCACGACCAGCGCCAGTGCGCCCGCGGTGAGCAGTCCGGTGCGCAGGGCGTTGGCCTGCAGAAGGCTGGCGATGGTGGCGGCGTCCTGACCGATCCGGTCGAGCCGGTCGTGCCGAGGGATCGCCCAGAGGACCGTGCTGAGGATCGAGCCGACGCCGCTTGCGGCCACGACCCACGCCAGGCCCCGCGACGTGCCGGCGGGCCGGGTCCAGGGGTACGCCGCGCAGGCCGCGAAGCTGATGAAGCCCGGCGCGATGACCACGAGGGGGATCGCCTGGTTGTAGGCCTGGTGGTAGTCGGCGAACTCCGCTCCGCCGACGGCACGGTAGAGCGGGTAGGAGACGAGCTGTGCCTGCCACGCGATCGCGGTGGAGTAGACGGTCAGGGCAGTGACGCCGGCGAGGTGCCACCAACGCCAGTCCGGCGTGACGGCCTCGTTGGTCCGATCGCTGATGCTGTTGGTTTGATATGTTTTCATTTGATAGACAGTAAATTGATTTGTGCAGGAGTCAAGTCAATTTGGCGGGCGTCACGTCAGTTCAGGGAGCGTGAAGTGAGTTCAAGGAGCTACGTCAGCCCCGCCCGAGCGCAGCAGGCTCGAGACACGAGGCGAGCCGTGGTCGCTGCCGCGGCGGAGCTGTTCGTGTCGCACGGCTACGCCGCGACGAGTGTGTCCCAGGTCGCGGGCCGCGCCGGCGTGACGGCCCAGACGGTCTACAACACCTTCGGCACCAAGGCCGACCTGCTCAAGGCGGCGTACGACGTCACCCTGGCCGGCGACGATGCACCGGTGCCGCTGGCCGAGCGTCCCGAGGTGAGGCGGCTCTACGCGCAACGCGATCCGGCCGCCTTCCTGCGCGGCTATGCGGCGCTGGGCCGCACGGTGCTGGAGCGGGTCGGGCCGCTGATGCTGCAGGCGGCGGCCGGCGCCGCGGCCGGGGATCCCGACCTGGTCGAGCATCAGCGCCGGACCGACGAGGAGCGCCTTGCCGGCACGCTGATGGTCGCCCGGCGCGTCGGAGACCTCGGAGGCCTCGCGCCGAGACTGACCGTGGCCCGGGCGCGCGACCGGATCTGGACGCTCAACAGCGTCCAGGTCTGGCACCTGCTCACCTCAGGACGCGGCTGGTCGGGACGCGCCTACCAGACCTGGATCGGCGATGCGATGTGCGACGCGATCCTGGCGCCGCCCCTGGCAGGATCGGACCGTGCCGTCCGCCCTGCCGCCCGGAGACCCAGCGCCCGCTGACGGCGCGCTGCCGTCGGAGGCGCTCGTCGGCCTAGGCGATCGGCCGTTCGGCGTCTATGTGCATGTGCCCTTCTGCCGCGTCCGCTGCGGCTACTGCGACTTCAACACCTACACCGCCACCGAGCTGGGCGGCGGCGGCTCGCAGGCGGCGTACGCCGAGCAGGCGATGCGGGAGGTGGCGCTCGCCCGGCGGGTGCTGGGCGAGGCCGAGCTGCCGGTGGAGACCGTCTTCTTCGGCGGCGGCACGCCGACGCTGCTGCCGGCCGAGGACCTGGCGGGGATCCTGCGCGCGGTCGACGACCGCTTCGGGCTGGCGGAGGGTGCCGAGGTCACGACCGAGGCGAACCCGGACAGCGTCTCCCCGGAGAGCCTGGCGCGCCTCCGCGAAGCCGGCTTCACGCGGGTCTCCTTCGGCATGCAGTCGGCCGTCCCGCATGTGCTGGCGACCCTCGACCGCACGCACGACCCCGAGCGTGTGCCGCTCGCCGTCTCGTGGGCGCGGGCAGCCGGCTTCGAGGAGATCAGCCTCGACCTCATCTTTGGGACACCGGGGGAGTCGCTCGCCGACTGGGAGGTCTCGGTCCGGGCCGCCCTCGCCTGCGCGCCCGACCACGTCTCGGCGTACGCGCTCATCGTCGAGGACGGCACGTCGCTGGCCCGCGCCGTGCGGCGTGGCGACATCGCCGCGCCCGACGACGACGCCATGGCCGACGCCTACCTGCTCGCCGACGCGCTCCTGGGCGAGGCCGGCCTGGCCTGGTACGAGCTGTCCAACTGGGCGCGGCGGCCGGCGTCTCGGTGTCGGCACAACGAGCTCTACTGGACCGGCGCCGACTGGTGGGGCGTCGGTCCCGGCGCCCACTCCCATGTCGGCGGCCTGCGGTGGTGGAACGTGAAGCACCCCACGGCGTACGCCGACCGGCTCGCGGCCGGTGCCAGCCCGGCGTACGCGCGAGAGATGCTCGACGAGGAGACCCGCCGGGTCGAGCGGGTGCTCCTGGAGAGCCGGCTGGCCGACGGGCTGCCGATGGACGTGCTCGACCCGGCCGGGCTCGCCGCCGTGCCCGCGCTGCTGGCCGACGGGCTGGTGACCGCGGCTCCCGGCGACCGGCTCGTCCTCACCCTCCGCGGCCGGCTGCTCGCCGACGCCGTCGTCCGCCGCCTGCTGCCCTGATCCGGGCCGACACCTCCGGGTTGCGCGGTAGTAGCCACACTCGACAGGCTGCGTGCAGCCTGCGATGCGCTGCTACTACCGCGTAACCCGGGTCGTCGGGCGGCCGCTCAATCGGCGGTGACGAAGTCGATGAGCTCCTCGACGCGGCCGAGGAGGGCGGGGTCGAGGTCCTGGAAGCCGCGGACGCCGCGCAGGATGTGCTTCCAGGCGCGGGCGATGTCGGTCTGGTCGCGGTGGGGCCAGCCGAGCTGCTGGCAGGTGCCTCTCTTCCAGTCCATACTCCGCGGCACCGACGGCCAGGCACCGATGCCGAGCCGCTCCGGCGACACCGCCTGCCAGATGTCGATGAACGGGTGGCCGACGATCAGCACGTGCTCTCCGATGTCGGAGCGCACGATCGCATCCGCGATGCGGCTCTCCTTCGAGCCCTTCACGAGGTGGTCGACCAGGACGCCGACCCGCCGGCCGGGGCCGGGGCGGAAGCCGCGCAGGTGGTCGGCGAGGTCGTCGACGCCACCTAGGTACTCGACCACCACCCCCTCGATCCGCAGGTCGTCGCCCCATACCTTCTCGACGAGCTCGGCGTCATGACGACCCTCGACGAAGATCCGGCTCTGCCGCGCCACCCGCGCCTTCGCGTCGTGGACGGCGATCGAGCCCGATGTGGTGCGGGTCGCCCTGGCGGGCGCGACGCGGGTGACGGGCGGGGTGAGGATCACCGGACGGCCCTCCAGGAGGAACCCGGGCCCGAGCGGGAAGGTACGCCGGGTGTCTCGGCGGTCCTCGAGCGTCACGGTGTGCAGGTCGCGGTCGACGGCGACGACCTCCCCGACGAAGTCGGTCTCGACCTCCTCCACCACATCTCCGAGCGTCGCCTCCGCCTCGACGGCGCGGCCGTTCTTCGGCTCCCGCCAGTCGGTCGAGAGGACGTCGGCGCCGTAGCGGTCGGGGGAAGGCACCCGACCAACGCTAGGCCGGGCCGCCGAGGGAGCGCCGTACGACGCGCCGTACCACCGAAACGTCCCAATGGCTGAGCGGGGAACTACATGGGAGGACGCAGACGAATGGGGGTCAGATCAGCGGGAGGCGCTTCTGGCTGCGGGGGAGGTGGGCGTAGCCGCGCCTGACGGCGTCGGCGAGCCCCTCCTTGGGCCAGGGCCAGCTGTCGGCGGCGTCGAGCGCCTCGGACGCGGGTACGCCGCGGCTCGCGAGATCGCGGATGGTCTCGGCCAGCAGCCCGAAGTCGTTGCGCTGGGCCTCGACGAACTCGCGGTCGACCGGGAGGCCGTGTCCGGGGACGATGGTGGTGGTTGGCCGCAGCAGTCCGAGCACGACGTCGAGCGTGAGCGGCCACTCCATCGGCCAGGAGTCGTCGGTGAGGTAGGGCGGACCCGACTCCTCGACCAGGTCGCCGGCGAGCACGACGTCGACATCGGGGACGTTGACCACGAGGTCGCCGCCGGTGTGCCCGCGGCCGGGGTGGACGAGCTCGATCCCGCGGTCGCCCAGGTCGACGACCGCGGCCGAGGAGAAGGTGTGGTCCGGCAGCACGATCTCCGTGGCGATCACGTCGTCGCGGTGCGGGTCGTCGGGAGAGTCGGCGTAGCGCTGCTTGACCTCCTCGCCCAGTGCGGCCAGCTCCTCGCGTGCCGCCTCGTGGGCATGGATCGGCAGGTCGCCGGACGCGGTGCCGAACGCGTGCCTGAACGCCGCGTTGCCGAAGGTGTGGTCGAAGTGCCAGTGCGTGTTGACGATGCCGACCACCTCGCTGGCCCCGAGCCGGCGTACGTCGTCGATGACCTCCCGCGCCGCACGCGTCGATCCGTGCGTGTCGACCACCAGGAGGCCCCGATCGCCACCGACGAGGGTGATGTTGACGTCGAACCACTCGTAGCGGGCCAGCCACACCCGGTCGGCGATCTCGGTGAAGTCGGGCACCGGGCCAGGGTATGTGGTCTCGACTCGACGCTCGTCCCTCACGTCGGTGGTTCCTGAGGAGCCGAGGGACGAGGCGTCTCGAAGGGCTTGACCGGCGCGGTCAGGCGTACGGCGCGCATGGGCGCGGCCTTGTAGACTTGGCACTCGCGATAGTTGAGTGCCAGCGTGTCGTCCGACCGGACGGCCCGATGCCTGACAGACCAGTGCCGCACAGGGCGGATGGAGGTGGACGATGGTCGAGGACCGCAGGCTCTCTGTGCTCCGTGCCATCGTCGAGGACTACGTCGCCACCGAGGAGCCGGTGGGCTCGAAGGCGCTCGTCGAGCGCCACGGCCTCGGGGTGAGCCCGGCGACGGTGCGCAACGACATGGCGGTGCTGGAGGAGGAGGGCTACATCCATCAGCCCCACACCAGCGCCGGCCGGGTGCCGACCGACAAGGGCTACCGGCTGTTCGTCGATCGGCTCACCACGCTCAAGCCGATGAGCGCCGCCGAGAAGCGCGCGATCCAGACCTTTCTCGACGGGGCCGTCGACCTCGACGACGTCGTCCAGCGCTCGGTGCGGCTGCTGGCCCAGCTGACCCGTCAGCTGGCCGTCGTCCAATACCCCACGCTGAGCCGGTCGACCGTCCGCCACGTCGAGCTCGTCGCGCTGGCGCCGACCAAGGTGCTGCTCGTCCTGATCCTCAGCACCGGCCGGGTCGAGCAGCGGCTCGTCGACCTGCCCGAGGAGGTCACCGACGAGTCGCTGGGGCTGATGCGGGCCCGTCTCGGCACGGCGGCGATCGGCGCGCGACTCGTCGACGCCACCGCCCGGGTGCAGGCTCTCGTCGAGCCCGACCCCGACGCAGGTGCCGGCGACCCCCAACTCGCGGCCGCGGTCGCCGCGCTGGTCGAGGCGATGTCCGACCACCGCTCAGACGAGCGCATTGCGGTGGGGGGGACCGGCAATATCGCCAGGTTCGGCGAGAGCTTCGACACCGGCCTCGGTCCGCTGCTCGAGGCGCTCGAGGAGCATGTCGTGCTGCTCAAGCTCCTCGGCGAGGGCGGCCGAGGCGCAGTCACCGTCCGCATCGGCCACGAGGGCCCCATCCAGCAGCTCTCCGCCACGAGCGTCGTGGCGACCGGCTACGGCCCGGGCCAGCAGGCGCTCGCCAGCCTGGGCATCGTCGGCCCGACCCGCATGGACTACCCCTCGACGATGGCGGCCGTGCGCGCCGTCGCCGGCTACGTCTCCCGCATTCTCGACGAGGCCTGAGCCCGTCTCCAGACCCTCAGTCTCCCCAGACACTCAGTTGACAAGGAACCGATGACCACTGTGAGCGCCGACCTCTACGAACTACTCGGCGTCGACCGCGATGCGGACGACGCGGCGATCAAGAAGGCCTACCGTCGCGCCGCCCGTCAATACCACCCAGACGTCAATCCCGACCCGCACGCGCAGGAGCGGTTCAAGGAGATCTCTCGCGCCTACGAGGTGCTCTCCGACCCGCAGAAGCGGGCGGCGTACGACCGAGGCGGCGACCCGTTCGGTGGCGCCGCCGGGTTCGGACAGGGCGCCGGCTTCTCGTTCACCGACATCATGGACGCCTTCTTCGGCGGCGCCGGTGCGGCGGGGGGCCGCGGCCCGAGGCCGCGCCAGCGCCGTGGCCAGGATGCCCTCGTGCGGCTTGAAGTCGAGCTGGCCGAGGCCGCCTTCGGCGTCACGCGTGAGCTGAAGGTCGACACCGCGGTCGTCTGCTCGACCTGTCACGGTGAGGGCGCCGCGCCGGGCACGCACCCGGTGCCCTGCGAGACCTGCCACGGACAGGGCGAGGTCGCCCACGTGCAGCCGTCCTTCCTCGGTGAGATCCGCACGCTGCGGCCCTGCGCTGCCTGCCGCGGCTTCGGCACGGTCATCCCCGACCCGTGCCGCGACTGCGCTGGTGAGGGCCGCGTGCGGGCCCGCCGAACACTCAACGTCAAGATCCCCGCCGGCGTCGACAACGGCACCCGGGTGCAGCTCGCCGGCGAGGGCGAGGTCGGCCCCGGCGGCGGCCCGGCGGGCGACATCTACGTCGAGATCCATGTCGCGACCCACCCGAGCTTCATCCGCGAGGGCGTCAACCTGCACTGCACGGTCACGCTGCCGATGACCGCCGCAGCGCTCGGCACCACGGTGACACTGCCGACGCTGGAGGCCGACGTGGTGCCGCCCGACGGTGGTGAGTCGGGCGTGGAGACGTCCTTCGAGGTCGAGGTGAAGCCGGGCACCCAGTCGGGCACCGAGCACGTCCTGCGCGGCCGCGGCGTTCCCGGCCTGCGCGGCGGACGAGGCGATCTGGTCGTGTCGGTCGTCGTCGAGACGCCCGCTCGGCTCGACGTCCGGCAGACCGAGCTGCTGCGCGAGCTGGCCGCCCTCCGTGGCGAGGAGCAGCCGACCGGCACCGTGCGCTCCAGCCCCGGCGGCTCGGTGTGGAGCCGGGTCCGCGACGCCTTCAAGGAACACTGAGCCCCGTCTCGAGATGTCGTTGCCCGTGCACCTCGTCGACTCCTTGGCGGACGTCCGCCCGGGCGTCGAGGTCGAGGTCGCGGGAGACGAGGCGCACCACGCGGTCGTCGTACGCCGCCTGCGGGTCGGCGAGCAGGTGGTGCTGACCGACGGTGCGGGTCGCTCGGCGACCGGAGTGGTGGCGTCGGCCTCTAAGCGGGCGATGTCGGTGGCGGTTGAGTCCGTCGCGGACTCAGCCGCCCCCGTGCCCGAGCTGGTGGTCGTCCAGGCGCTGCCCAAGGGCGACCGCGGCGAGCTCGCCGTCGAGGTGCTCACCGAGATCGGGGTGTCCGCGATCGTGCCGTGGGCCGCCGCCCGCTCGGTGGCGGTGTGGAGGGGCGAGCGGGCCGCCAAGGGCCTCGCCCGGTGGCGGTCGACGGCCCGTGAGGCTGCCAAGCAGGCCCGCCGGACGTGGTTCCCGAACGTCGCCGATCTCGCCGCCACGGCCGACGTCGTCGAGCTCGTCGGTGCCGCCGACCTCGCGCTGGTGCTCCACGAGGAGGGCGCCGGATCCCTGGCGGCGGTCCCGGTGCCGGCCTCCGGCCGCGTGCTCCTGGTGGTCGGCCCCGAGGGAGGGCTCACCGACGAGGAGCTCGCCGCGTTCACCGGGGCGGGCGGGCACGTCGTACGCCTCGGCGCGGAGGTCCTGCGCACCTCGACCGCCGGCGTGGCGGCGTGCGCGGCGGTGTTGTCTCAGACTCCGCGCTGGTGACCGGGCAGTTGTGGTGACGGCTGAGCCGCCGACCGGGCGGTTGTGGTGACGGCTGAGTCGCCGACCGGGCCCTTCTGGCGGGGCGCCCTTGCCAGCCCTGACTCTCACCCGCCATCTCGCCCGCGGGTGGGCAGGTGACTCACGCCGATGGCAAGCCGGGACGGTCCCCGACTTGCCACCCCTGTGCCCCGTTTGCCTCATGGCACGCGGGGTTGCAAGTCGCTGCCGGGTGTTGCAGGTGGCGGCCCGGAGGAAGCCGTCATCTGCTGACGACGAAGGTGCGGGTGTCGATGTCGGGCTCGCTCGCCTCGGTGCCGCTGCCGGGGTTCTCGGTCTCCACCGCGAGCTCGTAGGTGCCCGGTGAGAGCCCCGAGACGTCGAGGGTCCCCTCGAAGGGGGAGAGTCTGGACGGCGCGTTCGCGGTGAAGTAGCCGTCGGTCACCGGGGTACCGCCGGAGTCGGTGATCTGCCACGGCACGTTGCCCTCGAAAGAAGCGGCGACGCCCTCGACGTGGAGCCGGTTCCGGACGGTGGCGCCATCGGAGGGCTGGCTCAGGTTGACGTGGGCGCGGGTGTCGAGCTCGGGCGCGCGGGCGAGGGGTTCGGCCGCGGGGACGCCGAGCACCTGGTCGGAGTGCTTGCCGTCGATCAGCAGCTGGACCGGTGCCTGGCTGTCCTGCTCGACCGCCTGGGCGGTGTAGACCACCTGCTCCACCGCCAGCTCGGCCTCGCGCCGGCTCAGACTGCTGGGTCGCTCGCGGAGCTCCGGTCCGGAGAGGTCGACGGTGATCCGGTCGCCGTCGTACGACGCCTCGACGTCGACGCTCGACGGCCAGTGGCTGCGGTAGTCGGCGTCGAGGCTGCTGCCCGAGATGGCGCGGTCGACCGCCGCGGTCAGCGGATCGTCGACGCTCAGGCTCTGGAACTCGCGGTAGAGGCCGGCCCCGCGCGCGGTGTCGCCGACGAAGTAGATGCCGAGGGTCTGCGGTGCAGGGCCGACGCTGGAAGTCGTACTCCGCCCGGGCTCGGCAGGTCCACGGTCGTCGCCGCGGTCGGTGACCAGCGCCGGCACGACCGCGATCGCGGTGACCGCAGCCGCCGACGCAATGACGGCACCGCCGGCCACCAGCCAGCCGCCGCGGCGGCGGACCCCCGATCCCTCGAGCCGGCCGTGGCCGCGGCCCGGCTTCCCCGATCGCACCCGGTCGCGGATCGCGCCGAGCCGCTGAGCGGGCTCGATGTCGTCGACCGCGTCGTGCAGCAGCCGGCGGACCTCGTCGTCGACGCTCACGTCTCCTCCTCGGGCCGAGACTGTGCCCGAGACGGATCAGGTGACTCCAGAAGCGTTCGCAGGTTCGCCGATCCGCGCGAGGCGTGGCTCTTCACGGCGCCCCGCGAGATCCCGAGAGTGGCCGCGATGTCGGCCTCGGAGAGGTCCAGGTAGTAGCGCAGCGCCAGCACCTCCCGCTGTCTTCGTGGCAGCGACTGCAGGGCGGTCAGCACGGTGTCGCGCCGCTCGCGATCGATCGCGTGATCATCGGCGCCGGGGACGGTCTCCGGGAGCGCCCCGGTGCCACGCGCGACATGCCGGTGTACGACGCTGCGGTGCCGGAGCGCGGAGTTCGATCGGTTGACCACGGCCCGGCGCAGGTAGGCCAGCGCCCGGTCGGGCTCGCGAAGCGACGACCACTTGTCGTGCATCGCCACGAAGGCGTCCTGGACCAGCTCCTCGGCCAGCCCCTGGTCGCGCACCAGGAGCACCGAGAGCCGGACCAACGACCGCCAGTGGGCGGCGTACAGCCGCTCGAGCGCGACGTCGGCATCCCAGCGCTCCGTCAACTCGCCCCCCGCAGTCCGCTGGTCGACACCGGTCGGCGCGGAGAGGAGGACATGGGTGCTCACGCTATCCACACGCGCCATGCCGCTCGCGGGTTTACCGGTCTGCGCGTCGCCACGTGAGAGTCCGGCGGACGTCATACCTCCTCCCAGCAATGGATGGGAGAAGGGATGACGTCCGGAGTGCGTTCACCCGCCTACGATGGCGGGACTGACGAGCGACCCGACTGCATCTTCTGCAAGATCGTGGCGGGCGAGATCCCGGCCGACGTCGTACGCCGCACCGACCGTGCGGTGGCCTTCCGCGACCTCAACCCGCAGGCGCCGACGCACGTGCTCGTGATCCCGGTCGAGCACGCGCCCGATGCGGCCGCGCTGGCGGCCGCGTCACCCGACACGCTCGCCCACGTCGTCGAGGTGGCGGCGGAGGTGGCGGCGGCCGAAGGGCTCGAGGGTGGCTACCGGCTGGTCGCCAACACCGGCGCCGGCGCCGGACAGACCGTCTTCCACATGCACGTGCACCTGCTCGGCGGCCGCGCGATGACCTGGCCACCTGGATGACCCGGGGCACCCTGGACGTCGTACGCCGCCTGGTCGCGGCGATGGTGGCGGTCGGGCTGCTCGCGCTCGGTGCCTGCTCCGCAGGGTCCACCGACGACGGTGCTACACAGGAGCGGGCCGCATCCGGCGACTCCGCGTCACCCGGTGACGCCGGGCATGCCGACCACTCCGTCGCCCCGCCGACACCGACCGCGACGCCCAGGCCGCTCCGCGCGGGGAGCGGCGGGAGTCGCTCGCGATGGCCGAGGCGTACACCCCGGCGGCGCCGACCGGCAAGGGCACCGACGACTACCGCTGCTTCCTGCTCGACCCGAACCTGAGGAAGCCTGCCTACCTCACCGGAACCACCGTGCTGCCGGGCAACCCCGACGTCGTGCACCACGTGATCATGTTCCACGTGCACGGTGACGGACTGGCCAACGCGAAGGCCTCCGATGCCGCCGAGGACGGACCGGGATGGACCTGCTTCGGCGACATGGGCTTCGGCGAGCCGGGGCTCGACCGCCTCGATGACGCCCAGTGGCTCGGTGCATGGGCACCGGGCGGCGCGGAGTCGGTTGCCCAGAAGGGCTTCGGCACCCGCCTGACGCCCGGCAGCCAGGTCGTCATGCAGGTCCACTACAACCTGCTGCGCGGCTCCTCGCCCGACGTCTCGGGCCTGCGGCTGCGACTCGCACCGGGCGACGCGGACATCACGCCGCTGCAGACGATGCTGCTGCCGGCGCCCGTCGAGATGCCGTGCCGGGCGGCGCACGCCGACGGACCGCTCTGCGACCGGGCGGCCTCGGTCGCCGACGTGAAGGAGCGCTTCGGCGACGGTCCCGGCTCGATCGCCGACGGGCTGCATCTCCTGTGCGGGAGCCACCCACGGCCCAGCCGCACCACCGCCTGCACGCGCACGATCGGTACGCCGACCACGATCCGCGCGGTCGCGGGTCACATGCATCTCCTCGGCCGCAAGATCAAGATCGAGGTCAACCCCGGCACCGACCGCGCCCGCACGGTGCTCGACATCCCGGTGTGGAACTTCGATGACCAGGGCTCCCGGCCGATCGCGCCGGTCACGCTCGAACCGTGGGACACCGTCAAGGTCACCTGCAGGCACACCCAGCGCCTGCGCGACCGACTGCCGGCCTTCGAGGGCATCCCGGACAAGTACGTCGTGTGGGGCGAGGGCACCACCGACGAGATGTGCCTCGGCATCCTCGTCGTCACCCGGCCGTAGGGGACCTGTCGGGCTGCGTGTCACTCGCACCCCAGGTTGACCTGGTGCGTTGTCACTTCACCGTGGTTGTACGCCAGGTGAAGTGACAACATCCCAGGTGAACCCGGTGTTCATGTGATCCCACCGGCAACATCCCAGGTGAACCTGGTGTTCATGTGACCACGACGCCGGGTCAGCGCCAGGCGCGGGGCTTGCCGGCGGGGCGTTTGGGGAGGGGGGCGGTCTGCTCCCAGAGCCGCCGCCACTGGGCGATGTCGGGGCCCCGGCCGGGCGGGGTCGCGCCGGAGGCGGCGCGCAGTCGTGACTCCCACCAGGTGGTCCGGTCCTCGTCGAGCAGGGCGGACACGGCCGCGGTGATGCGCGGGGCGAACTCGCGCACGGACTCGCCCTCAGCCGGCCGCAAGGGGGCACCGAACCGGATCGACAGCTGCCGGCGTCCCGGCGCCGGCCAGCCCCGGCCGCGCGGCATCGCGGCGAACGTGCCGCGGTGGGCGACCGGGACGACGGGCACACCGTGATCGAGGGCGAGGTACGCCGCACCCATCCGGAAGCTGCCCAGCCAGCCGTCGCGTGACCGGGTGCCCTCCGGGAAGATCAGCAGGCTCCAGCCTTCCTCGAGCACCTCACCCGGGGTGGTTGCCATCGAGCCGCCGCGGCGGTCGATCGGGAAGGTGTTGAACAGCACCGCGGACCCGACCGCCCGCCACCAGGTGTCGAAGAAGTAGTCGGCCGCTGCGGCGACCGCCGTACGCCGCCGCCAGGCGTCGGGCAGCGACAGCAGGACCAGCGGGGTGTCGAGGTGCGAGGCGTGGTTGGCTGCGAAGATCACCGGCCCGGCCAGCCCGTCGAGCACGTCGAGCCCCTGCACCCGCGTGGAGACCGTGGAGCGGAAGACCGGCTCCAGGGCGCCCTTCTGCACCACCTCGCGGGCCGCGATGGCCGCCCGCGTGCGGGCCCAGTCGGAGGGGAAGATCGTCGACGTCGCCTCCGGCACCCATGGCTCCGCCGACCGTGGCACCGAGGACTTCCGGCCCCAGCGGAAGCCGCGCGCCATCGCCTTCGTGTCGGCGACGGTGCCCTGCAGCCAGCCCTCCCGACGACCGGAGCTCACGGGCTTGACGTCCGCGATCAGGTGCGGCGGGTTGTGCAGGTAGGTGATCGACGGGCTCGGCCCCACGGTGTCGGCGGCCATCTCGAGCGCATCCGCCAGCGTCGACGCCGCCCGGAAGCCCATGTGCTTGGCGACCTTGCGGTCGCCGCCCACCCAGATGATGTCGCCGCAGTGGTCCATGCCGTGCGCCGCCCAGTACCACATGTAGAACGGGTGCACGCCGTGGTAGGCGTGCGAGGTGCGGTAGAGGTGCTTGTACCAAGGGTCCTGGGCGAACTGCGCCTCGTACTTGGGCCCGATCACCGCCGGGTCGGTGGTCTCGGCCAGCACCTCCTCGTAGAAGTCGACGTACGACGGGTGGTGCAGCTGGTTGAACCCCTCCTCCAGCGGGTGGTAGAGGATGCAGGCGCCGCCCTTGCGCACCGGCGGCATCCCTCGGTAGGCGTTGAAGAAGTAGCCGAGGCCGACGCAGGTCGCGAGGATCGGGTTCATCGTCGAGTTGACGTTGTAGGGGCCGAGGAAGGGCACGCCGAGCACGAGCACGTCGGTCTGCCCGCCGGGCACCTCGACCAGCTGCTGCTCGTGGACCTTCGCCAACGTCTGCTCGTGCACCGCCTCGACCCCGCCGGCGTTGATGCCGGTCATGCCGTAGGGAGCGCGCATGTCGTGGAAGAGCTTGTGCCGCAGCTTGAGCGGCGCCGCCTTGAGGGCCCGGCGGACGCCGAGCATCGTGGCCTGGTCGCGCACCGACCACTCCCACTCGCGCTTCTGCAGGAAGCCGAACTTCGCGGGGAAGACGTTGTTGTCGAGGGTGGTCTCGATCTGGAAGACCTTCACCTGCTCGCCGATCAGCCGCCCCATCCGCCAGGCGGATGCGTGCAGCTCGGAGTTGGGCGGGTCCATGAAGGACGTGCTGCTGATCATCGTCTCGTTGTTGTGGTGCGCCGCGAGCGACTTGTACGCCGAAAGCCCGATGCCCACGGACTTGTGTCCGCCCTCCATCGAGACGATGTTCATGTTGACGTAGACGAGCAGGTCGGACTCGGCCGCCCGCTTGTTGATGACGACGTGCTCGTCCTTCTCGGTCTTGCCCAGGAAGGCGAGGTTGTCGTGGTCCTCGGCGTCGTGGTTGTAGAGCTTGCCCTGGCCGTAGAAGGACCGGAAGACCCGCTCGCCCACGATGTGCTCGAGCTCCTTCGCGGTGAGCCGCCGGTGGAAGGCGTTGGCCGAGATCAGCTCGACGTCGTCGACGCCGGCGTCGGCAGCGAGGGTGAGCACCTGCTCGATGACCCGCTGGCGGTAGTCGGGCGCCTTCATCGTGGGAAGAGGCATCGACACGTCGTCGAAGGCGATGGTCAGCCGCATCCCCGGCCGCAGCAGGGCGGGCAGCGGGTCGGAGTCGATCGGGTGGTGCAGGGCGTGGCTGATCGCCTCGTCGACGTCGGCGACTCCTGCGATCGACTCGGGCGGGTAGACGACGCGGGTGCCGAGCGGGAAGTTCTCCAGCCGGAAGCCCAGCCCCTCGTGGACGAGCAGGGGCGGGGTCCGGTCGTCGACCTCGAGGACGAATCCGGGACGGGACATGCGGGCTTCAGCCTCGCTTCCGTGGGTCGAAGGCGACCTTGAGGGTGCCGAGCCGGCCGGCGGACTGCGCGTGGTCGATCGCCTCGCGCCAGCGTTGGAGGGGGTACGTCGCGACGCCCTCGGCGAGCCGGACGATCTCGGGTCGCCCGGCGAGCGAGCGCGTCGCGAAAGCGCTCCGGCCGTCGCTCGCGGGCCGCGGATCGTAGGTGCCGACGACCTCCAGCTCGCGAAACCAGGCGGCCGACAGGTCCGCTCTGGCCGGCATGCCCGAGAGCACGACGCGCCCGCCGGCCCGGGTCGCGTGCAGCGCCGTCTCGAGCGAGGCCCGGCTGCCGACCGCGTCGATCGCGAGGTCGACGCCGCCCAGGAGATAGGCGGCGGAGAGGTCGGGGTCGAGCTGGAACGCGCCGGTCACCCGTCGTACCCGCCGGAGCACCTCGTTGGGCGCACCACCTCGGTCGCGCCGAGCTCGCCTGGCGAACTCGCGCTGGTGGCCGTGCTTGGCGACGACGATGATCTCGCCGGCCTCGGTCAGCTCGCCGCAGCGCGAACGTCGCCAGCAGCCCCACCGAGCCGGCGCCGCTCACCAGCACCCGCGCGCCCGGCGCCGGCGCGGCGCGCAGAGCCGTGTGCACGGCGCAGGCGAGCGGCTCGACGAGCACGGCCTGCTCGTCGGCGTACTCCTCCGGGACGGCGTGCAGCTGGCGACCGGTGCGGCGGCCAGCTGCTGGCCCCAGCCGCCTCCCGTGCTGGCTGCAGAAGCCGGTCTGCAGCCCGGGCTCGAGCTGGCCGACGGTGATGCGGGCGCAGACGTTGGTGTGACCCGCGGCGCAGGACTCGCAGGGTTCGAGGCCACGGGCGGCGCAGGCCAGGATCGGGTCGAGGACGACGCGGGTGCCGCGGGGGAGGTCCTCGCAGTCGCCCAGGAGGTCGGCGAGCACCTCGTGTCCGGGCACGAAGGGCATCGACACCACCGCGGAGAAGTAGAGCGAGGTCCGCCCCGTGATCGCGCCGAGGTCGGAGCCGCAGATGCCGGACAGCCGGGTCTTCAGCGGCGCGAAGCCCGCCAGGCTCGATCGTGCGGCGACCGGTGCCTCCAGGTTGGCCAGGCGCAACGGCATCGTCTTGGCCTGCACGAACGGCACCCGGCCGCCGAGGGCCCGGTTGGTCAGTGTGCGGGGCACTGAGCGGTACATCTCGAGCGCGATCACCGGCCACCCCGCAGCCCGAGGTCCAGGCGCGACGCCGTCGGCGGGCTGGCCCAGTCGACGATATTCCAGCGGGCCTTTCGGGCGTGCCGGTAGAGCGGCACGTCGGGACGTACGGCGACCGGGTTGCCCACGGCCTCCAGCAGCGGCAGGTCGGAGTGCGAGTCGGCGTACCCGTAGGACTTGGCCAGGTCGATGCCCTGGTCGGCCGCGTAGGACCGCATCCAGGCGGCGCGAGCCTCGCCCACCAGTGGGGTGGAGGCCAGAAAGCCGGTGCAGATGCCGCGGTCGTCGGCGGCGAGGTCGGCGGCCTCGATGTGGTCGAAGAGCGGCGCCAGCGGGCGGGTCAGCGGCCGGACGGCGCCGGTGATGAGCACAGTCCGGTGGCCGGCGGCGCGGTGCGCCCGGATCCGGCGGGCGGCGGCCGGGGAGAGCCGGGAGAGGACGTGGGTGGTGAGGTGCTCGTCGGCGAGGGCGTCGAGGTCCGCGAGTCGCGCGCCGGCGTACTGACGGTAGACGGAGCGCAGGAAGTCGGTGCGGTCCCGTCGCTCGGCCTGGACCCATGCGGGCGCTCGGGTGGCGACCTTGCCGAGCTGGGTGACCCGGTCGCCGGTCGTCAGCTCCGGGAGCCGGAGCCACAGGAAGCTCTCGATCACGTTGGAGGAGAGCAGGGTGCCGTCGAGGTCGAAGAAGGCGGCCACCTGTGGCTCGTCCTCGGTGGTCTCGAGACGGGCTCGTTCCTCGCCCTCCTCGACCATCGATGAACTCTCGGTGGTCTCGAGACGGGCTCGTTCCTCGCCCTCCTCGACCATCGAGGAACCCTCGGTGGTCTCGAGACGGGCTCGTTCCTCGCCCACCTCGACCATCGAGGAACCCTCGGTGGTCGAGCCTTCCTCGGTGGTCGAGCCGTCGCGAGGGACGAGCGACGTGTCGAGACCACTCTTGGCGACCGGAGTCAGCGGCTTGAGCGCCGCCGGGTCCGTCCGC
Organism: uncultured Actinomycetota bacterium; assembly: GCA_963767345.1. Classification (GTDB taxonomy): domain Bacteria; phylum Actinomycetota; class Actinomycetes; order Propionibacteriales; family Nocardioidaceae; genus Nocardioides. The sequence goes on along the minus strand of CAVYDO010000001.1, from coordinate 334,133 downwards.
CTACGTGCCGCTCGCCGCTCGTCGAGCTGGCGGATCGGCTCGGTGACGGCGGCGCAGTGGATGTCCGGCAGGTACACCGACCACTCGAAGCAGGAGGTGTCGAAGGCGAAGATCTCGCGGTCCTCCGGGCTCAGTGACTCATACAGCGCAAGGGTCCGCTCGTCCCTGAAGCGCAGCTGGGCGGAGGCGTACTCGCGGTAGATGTCGAGGTAGCGGCGCAGGAACTCCAGCCGCCGGCCCTGGACGTCGAGCTTGCGTGCGAGGTCGCGCGTGCGGTTGCCGCGGGGGACCCGGCCGAGTAGGTAGTCGGCGGCGAAGTGCGCCTTCTCGCTCGTCGTCAGCAGTCGCTCGACGACCTGCGCGCCCGGGAAGCGCCAGTCGGGCAGCCGGGTCGCGCCGCGGTCGCCGGCGGCGAAGGGATGCTTCTCGAAGTATCCGCGGATGAGCTTGTAGAGCTCGCTGATGACCAGCGGGTTGCGGTCGCCCGAGGAGACGTGGAAGTACGCCGGGCCGCCCGGCTCGGGCGGGTTGGCGAGCACCGCCACGATCGCGGCGACGACCTGGTCGACGGGGACGATGTCGACGATCGTGTCCCCCGAGGCGGGGAACTCGGGGAGTTCGCCGCGGCCGTAGGCGAGGATCAGCGGCTCGGCCATCTTGAAGCCCTCGATCCACCCCGGGTAGGGGCGGGCCAGCGCCGACTCGATGATGCTGGGGCGGACGATCGAGACCCGCCGTGCCTCTCCGGCCTGCCCCGACCCGGCGGCGTAGGCCTCGACGACGCGCTCGCCGAGCGCCTTGGTGAAGGTGTAGCAGTCGGTCCAGCCGAGGCTGCGAGCGCGTTCGGTGCCGAGCCGGACGAGCTCCTTCTTGACCCACTCCTGCCGGGCGTGCTCGATCGCCCTGGCCGTGGTGATGGGTCCGGCCGGGCTGTGCCGGCGCTCGGCCTTGCGGCGGTGCTTCTCGAGGATCCCGGAGAGTCGTGAGCGGTGCTCGACGGACTGCCGCTGGGCGAGACCCCAGGCGAGCTCGGCGTCGAGATCGACGTCGTGGTCGACCGGGCCCTCGGGGATCGCGCCGCGCCGCCGCCCCGCGACGTACGCCGTGGAGATGTGCACGTAGTGGACGTCGGGCCCCGCCTCGCGCACGCGCTCGAGCAGGGCGCGGGTGCCGACGACGTTGGTGCGGAAGCCGGCGTCGACCGGAGGGTCGAAGGAGACGTCGCCGGCGCAGTGGACGACGGCGTCGAGGCCGGTGGGCAGTTCGGGGACGGCGGTCAGGTCGCCGTCGACGACCCCAACCCGGGCGGCCATCAGCTCCTCGACGCCGCCCGCGGCGGTCACCGCATCGGCGAAGATCGGCTTGCCCAGCAGGGCCGCGGTGCGGGCGTGGCCGGTGGTCTTGCCCTTGGGGCGGACGACCACGCTGACCCGGACCCCGGGCACCTCGGTCAGCAGCAGGTGGAGAAGCGCCTCGCCGACGAAGCCCGTCACCCCGGTCACGAGGACGTGCTTGCCCTGGAGCGCGCTGCTGATCGACACGCCCCGATTCTGCACCGTCGCCGTCGAGGCGGTCACCCGGCCCCGGGCCGCAGGACGGCGACGACCCGGTCGCGGGCGTGTGCGTCGAGCGGTGAGCGGGCGACCAGGCGGACTCTCAGCCGCGACGCGGGCCTCGCGCGCGCCCGCACCCTGAGGCGCAGACGAAGCTGGCGACCGGTCGCCAGCACCGGGGTCGAGAAGGCTCCCGCCCTGATGGCCCCGGAGACGTCGTTTCCTCGATGCCACCAGGTCACGTGCAGGCCCGGGTCCGGCGCGCGCCACGGAGGACGAAGCGGTCCTCCGGTCCGGCGTTGACGAGGCGGACCTGCGCACGCACCACCTCGCCGGGCCTGACGAGGAGGCGGATCCGCTGTCGCGCCGGGGAGGCGCGACCGCTGCCGACCCAAGGCCGTTGTCGCTTCCGGATCATCAGGTCGGGCTTTCCGGCCGGCTTCGCGGCGACGGGTGGCGCCGGCGTCACCTCGGCCGGCGTCACAGTGTAGGAGTGCCTCCTGGTCGTCCGGTTGCCTTCGCCGTCGACGGCGGTGACCGGGAATCCGTGCTCGCCGGGCACGCTCGTGTCGAGCAGCCCGCCGGACGCCGCCGGACCCGCGCAGGTCACCAGGTCGGAGCCGCCTCGGTCGGTGCAGCCGTAGTCGGCCTGCTCCCGGGCGCCCTGGAGGTACGTCGCGCCGTCCGCCGGCACGGAGAGGTCGGCCTGTGGTTCGAAGGCGTCGGGAACGGTCTCCCGGTAGACCCGGTAGCTGCCCTGCTCGGTCGGCGTCGTGAGCTCCCAGATCCGTTGCCCGGATGGGTCGAGCTCGGTCGCGACGGCCGTCGGTGCCGCCCCCCAGCCGATGAGGGTGTTGCCGTTGGGCAGCCTGAAGGCGGAGCCGGTGAACGGTGCGAAGTGGCCGGGCGCGTACTCCTGGACCAGAGTCGCGGTGCCGCGCCGGCCGCTCGCTGGCTCGACGAGCGACCACTCGACGTACCGGCTGATGGTGCGCTCCTGCGTGTCGCCGTCGCGATCGCCCTGGTCGACGCAGAAGCCGGGATGGGCTGCGCCTGCCCTGGAGCCGTTGTCGAAGATCAGGACGTTGCCGTTGGGCAGCATGCTCGCCGTGTGCTGCGCGCACGGGCCGCCGTGCTCGTCGCCGACGAAGTCGAAGTCGCTGCGCCTGCCGCCCAGGCGCCAGATCACCTCGCCCTTCTCGAAGCCGTCGTGCGCGGTGCGGGCGATCTTGAAGATCGCGCTCAGACCCCGGAAGCTCATCAGGTAGTCGCCGTCAGGCGTCATCGTGACCGCGTTGATGTGGGCGTAGTCCCACCGAGCGTTGGGATCGTCCTTGTCGACGACCGTCTCGGCCCAGCGGTCCACATGGTGCTTCGTCGACCAGGTGAGGTGGACGGCCCCGGTCGGTCGAGCTCCTGGAAGACGGAGTCGATCGCGTAGCGGTTGGGCTCGCCGCTGTCGTACTCGTAGGCGACGAGCACCTGACTGCCGTCCTCGCGGAGCAGCGAGTCGTGGAAGTCGGTGTTGACCAGCCCCTCGGTCTGGTGCGCGGCGACCGGTTCGAAGCGGTCGTCGAGCTCGATGATCTGCACGCCGCTGTGATCGGGCACCTTGGTCGCGTCGGCCTGGCTCAGCCGGCCGTTGGGCTGCAGCCGCAGGTCGTGGGAGGCCCGCGGCTCGCGCCGGAACCAGCGGGGCACGCCGTAGTCGTCCACGACGGCGTGGAAGCGGTCTGGGTCGCTGTTCCACGAGTTGAGGGTCAGCAGCAGGCTGCCCGGCGCCAGTCCCGGTGCCGGCCCGGTGCCGACGAGGTCCGGGAAGGCAGCGGGCAGATAGACCAGGGAGTGCGCGGTGGAGCCGGAGCTGTCGTCGATGAGCACCGAGATCTCGTCGTCGGGACCGACCGGTCAGGACCACCAGACGCCGAGCCCCCGAGAACCGAGCCATGACGGCACGCTAGCCAAACGGCGTCCCGGCAGCAGCCGATCCTGGCCACCGCTGTCGGCTGGTCGGCGTGCCGCCGCGGGCCGTAGCATGGAGGCACTCCAGCACCGGACAGGAAGGATGGCCCGCGCGGGCCAGGAATGACCGACTCTCAACACAGCGCCACTCGAGACAGCGACCGATCGACGAATGTGCCCGCGACCAAGCATGTCGTGGTGATCCCCAACAGCGTCAACATGGTGAGCGTCCTCGGCGCCGGTGACGAGCATCTCGGGCTGATCGAGAAGGCCTTCTCCGCCGATGTCCACGTCCGCGGCAACCGGATCACGCTGACCGGCGAGCCCTCGGAGATCGCGCTGATCGAGCGCCTGGTCGACGAGCTCGTCACCATCATCCGCACCGGCCAGGGCGTCACCGTCGAGACCGTCGAGCGTGCTATCGACATGCTCCACGCAGAGGCTGACGGATCAGGCGAGCGTCCGGCCGACGTGCTGTCGCTCAACATCCTCTCCAACCGCGGCCGCACGATCCGCCCCAAGACGCTCAACCAGAAGCGCTACGTCGACTCGATCGACAAGCACACGATCACCTTCGGCATCGGTCCCGCCGGCACGGGCAAGACCTATCTCGCGATGGCCAAGGCCGTCCAGGCGCTGCAGGCCAAGCAGGTGAACCGCATCATCCTCAGCCGGCCGGCGGTGGAGGCGGGGGAGAGGCTCGGCTTCCTCCCCGGCACGCTCTCGGAGAAGATCGATCCCTACCTGCGGCCGCTCTACGACGCACTCCACGACATGATCGACCCCGAGTCGATTCCCAAGCTGCTCGCCGCCGGCACGATCGAGGTCGCGCCGCTGGCGTTCCTCCGCGGTCGGTCCCTCAACGACTCCTTCATCATCCTCGACGAGGCGCAGAACACCACGCCCGAGCAGATGAAGATGTTCCTCACCCGGCTGGGCTTCGGCTCCAAGATCGTGGTCACCGGCGACGTCACCCAGGTCGACCTGCCTTCGGGCACCAAGTCGGGGCTGCGGGTCGTGGAGAGCATCCTCGACGACGTCGAGGACATCTCGTTCCAGCGGCTCACCAGCCACGACGTCGTCCGCCACCGGCTGGTCGGCCGCATCGTCGCGGCGTACGACATCTTCGACGCCCGGCGCGACGGCTCGGCCGACCCGCGCGGAGCCGACGACAAGCCGTTCTCCCGCGACCGCCGGGACCGCTCGTGAGCATCGAGATCCTCAACGAGTCGGGCCACGACCTCGACGTCAAGGAGCTCGCGGCGCTGAGCCGGTTCGTGATGGACCGGATGCGCGTGCACCCGCTGGCGGAGCTCTGCATCAAGGCCGTCGACGAGCCGACCATCGCCGAGCTCAACGAGCAGTGGATGGAGAAGCAGGGCCCGACCGACGTCCTCGCCTTCCCCATGGACGAGCTGCGGCCCGGGCTGGTCGGCGCCGAGCTCGCAGAGGGAGTGCTCGGCGACCTCGTGCTCTGCCCGGCCGTCGCCGAGAAGCAGGGTGATGCCGCCGGCCACGGCGCGCGCGCCGAGATCGAGCTCCTCACCACTCACGGCATCCTGCACCTGCTCGGCTACGACCACGCCGAGCCTGCGGAGCACCAGGTGATGTTCGGGCTCCAGGACCAGCTGCTGGAGGCCTGGCGGTCCCGGGAGCCGGCCGCGCCGCGATGAGCCGCTCCGATCCTGTGTGGGCATGAGCAGCGGCTACATCTGGCTGATCGTGGCCGCGGTGGCCCTCGTCGTACTGGCCGGAGTCTTCTCCGCCGCCGACGCCGCGCTCGCCGGCTTCTCAAAGGCCCGGGCACGCGAGCTCGCCGACCGACGGCGCACCGGCTCGCTTCGACTGATGCTCCTCCTCGAGGACGCGCCGCGCTACCTCAACACGGTGATGCTGCTGCGGCTGCTCTGCGAGATCGCGGCGATCGTCATCACGACCCAGGTGGTGCGCGACTTCTACGACGGAGCGAACTGGTTGGAGCTGCTCACCTCGATCGCGGTGATGCTGGTCGTGTCGTTCGTCGTGGTCGGGGTCGCGCCGCGCACGCTCGGTCGTCAGCACGCCGACCGAGTCGCGCTGTTCACCGCGACGCCGGTCACGGCGATCACCTCGATCCTGGGGCCGATCCCCCAGCTGCTGATCCTCCTCGGCAATGCCATCACGCCGGGCAAGGGCTTCCGCGAGGGTCCCTTCTCCACCGAGACCGAGCTGCGCGAGATGGTCGACCTCGCCCAGGAGTCGTCGCTCATCGAGGACAGCGAGCGCCGGATGGTGCACGGCGTCTTCGAGCTCGGCGACACCACGGCTCGCGAGGTGATGGTGCCTCGCAACGACGTGGTCTTCGTCGAGCGCCACAAGAACCTCAAGCAGACCCTCTCGCTCTTCCTCCGCAGCGGCTTCTCCCGGCTGCCGGTCGTCGGCGAGAACCTCGACCACGTCGTGGGCTTCGTCTATCTCAAGGATGTGGTGCGCCGCGACTTCGAGGCGCCCGAGGTGCAGTTCACCCAGCGGGCCGAGGAGGTGATGCGGTCGGCCCACTTCGTGCCCGACTCCAAGCCCGTCGACTCCCTGCTCGCGGAGATGCAGGCGATGCGTCAGCACATCGCGGTCGTCGTCGACGAGTACGGCGGCACCGCCGGCCTCATCACCATCGAGGACGTCCTGGAGGAGATCGTCGGCGAGATCACCGACGAGTACGACCCCGACGAGGAGAACGTCGAGCACCTCGGCGAGGGCCGGGTCCGCGTGCCGTCCCGCTACCCGGTCGACGACCTCGACGAGCTCTTCGACGTGCGGTTCGCCGACGAGGATGTCGACACGGTCGCCGGGCTGATGGCCAAGCACCTCGGCCGGGTCCCCATCCCCGGAGCCCACGTCGACGTCCACGGCCTGCGCTTCGAGGCCGAGGCCGTCACCGGTCGCCGCAACCGGGTCGGCACCGTCGTCATCTCTCTCACCACCCCCGACCCCGGACCTCTGCACGTCGACGCGAGGGACGAGCGTCGTGCATCCGGGGGTCGAGCCGACGCGAGGGACGAGCGTCGTGCATCCGGGGGTCGAGCCGACGCGAGGGACGAGCGTCGTGCATCCGGGGGTCGAGCCGACGCGAGGGACGAGCGTCGTGCATCCGGGGGTCGAGCCGACGCGAGGGACGAGCGTCGTGTCGAGACCACGTCAGCGGACTCGTAGCTCGCCCGCCTACGCTCCCGTCATGTTGCGTCCTGCAAGCTGTGTCAGGCCAGCGGGTGTGAGTCCCGTGCCGGTAGGTACCGGAGCGCCGGCTAGCAGGCCCCGGTCGTTGGGGGAGACCCTTGCGGCTGAGCGGGGTGTCGAAAGCCTCTTTGGAGGGAGCAACTGCACGGGCCGTAGCGTGAAGCGAACGTTGCAGCCTCGTCAGAGTTACAACGGGAGAGCCGAGCCGCTCATGTCACGGCGAAGGCCATGTCCCTTCGGCCCTGTTCCGGGGTCAGCCGAGGGGGTCTCTCCGGGGTACGGACGGCGGCACGTGCAGAAGGTCTGGCACGGAACAGGAGAGACCCGTCTGCGCACGCCCTGCGTCGGGCAAGAGACCGGTCGGATAAGCCGATGGTGAAACCGAACGGAGTGCAGCGGGAGTCCGAGGGGGCCGTAGTACCGCTGATCCAGGCTGGTCCTGGTGTCACGAACGGCGTGCAGCATAACGCGCCGGGAGGGAAGGGCCCCTGCTTTGGTGATGCCGAGGAAGCGGGTACGCGTGAGGGCATGGCCGGGTTGGTCCGGTCCAACTACCCCGGCAGCCCACAGGCTGTCGTAGCCCCCGTGGCTGTCCTGGAAGGGATGCCGTCGAGGGTGAAAGTGCAACAACTGCAACGTCGGCTATGGGCTGCGGCCAAGCAGTCTGAGGGTCGCCGTTTCCACGCTCTGTATGACCGTGTCCACAGGGGTGACGTGCTGTGGGAGGCGTGGAGGCGGGTCCGTGGTAACCGGGGCGCGGCTGGGGTCGATCGGGTGACCTTGGCGATGGTGGAGGAGTACGGGGTGCAGCGGATGCTGGCCGAACTCCAGGCCGATCTGCGTTCCGGGTCGTATCGTCCCGCGCCGGCAAGGCGTGTGGACATCCCGAAACCAGCAGGCGGGCACCGACCGTTGGGGATCCCCACGGTGCGGGACCGGGTCGCTCAGGCGGCGGCGAAGATCGTGTTGGAACCGGTATTCGAGGCCGACTTCTTGTCGTGCTCGTACGGGTTCCGGCCCAGACGGTCGGCGACGCAGGCCATGGAGGTGGTCCGGGTCTCGTTCATCAAGGGGTATACCCAGGTGGCGGAGGCCGATATCCGGGGCTTCTTCGACAACATCGACCATGACGTTCTCATGGCGCAGGTGGGTCGCAGGGTGTCGGATCGGCGGATGCTGAAGTTGGTCGGTGCGTGGCTCAAGGCGGGTGTGATGACGGCCCAAGGGGTACAGCGGACGGTCGCTGGGACCCCGCAGGGCGGGGTGATTTCCCCGTTGCTGGCCAACGTCTACCTGCACGCCTTCGACCGAGAGATGGCCCGGCGGCACGGCGAGTACGGCCACGGAGTGTTGGTGCGGTATGCCGACGACTTCGTGGTCATGTGCCGGACCCCGGGTCAGGCGGAGGCGGCCCTGAACGTGGCCCGCGAGGTATTGGCGGGTCTGGGGCTGGCGCTACATCCGGGCAAGACGCGGGTCGTGGACCTGCGGGAAGGCCGGGAGGGTTTCGACTTTCTGGGGTGTCACTTCCGGGCGCGCATGTCGGGTCGGCTGTGGGAGCAGAAGCGGATTATCCGCTACTACCTGCACCGGTGGCCCAGTGCGGCAGCGATGAAGCGGCTACGTGAGAAAGTCCGGGACCGCACCGGTCGCAGTCGTGCAGGGACCCGCATCGAGTGGGTCATCGAGGATCTCAACCCGATCTTGCGCGGCTGGGGAAACTACTTCCGCACCGGAAACGCCGGGAAGAAGTTCGGCCATGTCGACGACTACGTGTACTGGCGACTGAGACGCTTGATGATCAAGAAGCGTGGACGGAATCTACGCGCTGGTCAGGCGGCTCAATGGACGAGCGACTGGTTTGTTGAGATGGGGCTCCATCGACTCCGCGGCACCATCCGCTACCCGAAGGCTGCGTAACCATGTCAAGAACACCATCGGTAAGCCGTGTGCGGGAAAACCGCACGCACGGATTGAAAGGGGGATGGGGAAACGGGCCAGCGATGGCACCGCGCCCCTGACTACCAATGGCCGATGACCGATCGCTAGCCGCCGAGGACACCAAGCTCGTCACCCTCGCCCGCGCCACCCGTGCCCGCACCGGGGCCGCGCAGGGCGCCGCCGTCCGCGACCTCGACGGGCGAACCTACGCCGGCGCCACGGTCGACCTGGCCTCCCTCAGGCTCTCGGCGCTCGAGGTGTGCGTCGCGATGGCGGTGGCGTCGGGGGCGAAGGGCCTCGAGGCCGCAGTGGTCCTGGGCGAGGGCGAGCCCGATCGCGACCTGCTCGTGATCGGCGAGTTCGCCGGGTCCGGCGTACCCGTGCATCTCGGCGACGCCGCCGGCCGGCTGACCGGGAGCGCCGTCTCCTGAGACTGCTCCCGAGCCGGCTGGCGCGCGGTCGAGAGGTCGAGTGCTCAGCCGGCGGTGAGCCCCGCGGAGCCCAGCACTCGACCTGGAGGCGCTCAGCCCGCAGACCGGGAGGCTGGGAGGATGACGCCATGAGCGTCCGCGCCGAGCAGTACGCCGCGCAGGTGCTGCGCCGCGAGCAGCTGTCGGAGCACTTCGTCCGGCTCGAGCTCGGTGGCGATGGGCTCGTCGGCGACGGATTGAACGGCTTCGGCTCGACCGGCATCGCCGACGAGTGGGTTGGGCTGGTCGTACCGGGGCAGTTCCAGAGTCGCTATTACACCGTTCGCTCCTGGGCGGGCGGCGTCCTGACCCTCGACGTCGTGGTCCACGACGCCGGCCTGGTCACCGAGTGGGCGATGCGCGAGTGTGTGGGCGAGACGGTGACCCTCACCGAGCCGAAGGGCTCCTTCGCGATGCCCGCCGACGCGGGCTGGCTCTACCTCGTCGGCGACCTCACCGCGCTCCCGGCGATGGCGCGCATCGTGGAGACCTATGGTGAAGCGGTCGCTACACACGTCTGGGCCGAGGTGCCCGAGGAGGTGCCCGGCTACTTCCCCGAGGGCCTGGAGCCGGCAGGCGGCCTGACCTGGCTCAGCACGCCACCCGGGGGCAGCGCCCTCGCGACGCTCGTTGAGACCCTGCCCTGGATCGACGGCCCCGGCTACTTCTGGATGGCGGGGGAGTCGGCCCAGATGCGGGCGATCCGCAGGCACCTGATGCGCGAGGTCAAGCTGGCGAGCAGCCAGTACGACGTGATGGGCTACTGGCGCGCCGGCACCCGGCAGCCGAGAGCGGTCGACCCCGGCCCGATCTACCGCGCCGGCAAGGCGCAGGGTCTGACCGACGAGCAGATCTGGGAGCGGTACGACGCCGCCAGAGAAGATGTTTCACAACGCGAGCAGGAGGATGGCGCATGACCTACCGGAGTGGCTTCGCCTCGTTCGTGGGCCGGCCCAACGCCGGCAAGTCGACCCTGACCAACGCGCTGGTCGGGCAGAAGGTCGTCATCACCTCCGACAAGCCGCAGACCACCCGGTCGGTGGTGCGCGGGATCGTCCACCGCGACGACGCCCAGCTGATCCTGGTCGACACTCCCGGGCTCCACCGGCCGCGCACGCTGCTCGGCGAGCGGCTCAACGATCTGGTCCACGCCACCTGGTCCGAGGTGGACGTGGTCGCTGTGTGCTTCCCGGCGAACGAGAGGATCGGGCCGGGGGACGCCTTCATCGTCAAGGAGCTCGCCAAGGTTCGGCGTACGACGAGGATCGCGGTCGTCACCAAGACCGACCTCGCCGGCCCCGAGCGGATCGCCGAGCACCTGCTCGACATCCAGCGCCTCGGTGCCGGGGCCGGCGTCGAGTGGGCCGAGATCGTGCCGGTGTCGGCGCTCTCGGGAGACCAGGTTGGCCTGCTGGCCGACCTCCTGGTCGGGCTGTTGCCGGAGGGTCCACAGTTCTACCCCGACGGGGACCTCACCGACGCTCCCGACGAGCTCCTCGTCGCGGAGCTGATCCGCGAGGCCGCCCTCGACGGCGTACGGGACGAGCTGCCGCACTCGATCGCGGTCGTCGTCGAGGAGATGGGGATGCGGGCCGACCGTCCCGACGACAAGCCGCTCCTCGACGTCCACGCCAACCTCTACGTCGAGCGCGACTCCCAGAAGGGCATCGTCATCGGCCACCGCGGCGCCCGGCTGCGCGACGTCGGCAAGGCCGCCCGCCAGCAGATCCAGCACCTCTTCGGCACCCCCGTCTACCTCGACCTGCACGTCAAGGTCGCCAAGGACTGGCAGCGCGACCCGAAGCAGCTCCGCAAGCTCGGCTTCTGACCGGCTCGAGCCCCGGAAGGGGGTGGGCTCACTCGGCAGTCCTCGCCCAGCAGACCGACCGCCGGTTGCCGGCCTCCCACTCCGGCTCCTCGAACCACGTGAAGGCGAAGTCGAAGTCGTCGGGATATCCCAAGAAGGCGTCCACCGAATGCTCGCAGAAGTCCCTGGTGCGCAGCTGGACGACCTCGTCGCCGGGATAGGGATCGCCGGCGTTGCCGAGCTTGATCGTCGTGGCCGCGCGCCAGGTATGGGGCCAGGAGCAGGGCACCTTCCGCGCGGTGTCGACCGCCGGGCCGGAGCCGCAGACGAGCCACCGGTCGGCGGGCTTGCCGAGCAGGAGCCCCTTGGCCGTCGTGGGGAGGGGCACCAGCCCGTCCTGATCCGGTCCGCCGCCGACGGCGTCGCAGCGGTACCACCGCGCGCCCTTCTCCCAGGCCGTCTGGTCGGGACGGAACCATGCCCAGCCCACGATCGTCCGCATCACCAGTGACTCGTCGGCGCCGAGGAAGGTGCGCAGCTTCTCCGTGCACGTCTCGTAGGCGAAGGCCTCCACCCGGGCATCCGTGCGGTCGGCGGAGGCGAGCCCGTCCGGGAGACTGCCGACCGCGTACGTCTCCGCGGTGTGCTCGGCGTCACACCGCACCGCCCGGTCGTCGTTGCTCGGCTTCGCGAGGTCGCCGGGGGTCAGGTCCCTGCACGCGCCGAGCTCGGGTGGCTCCGACGAGCCCGTGCCGGCCGCACCCTTGCAGGCCGACAGCCCGCACACCATTGCCAGCGACACCAGCAGCCCCGCCAGCGCGCGGCCGGACGCGGCGCCGCGCGGCACCGGGTACGACGAGACGGCAGGCAGCACTTGGGTCCTCGGATCGGGGTGCGGGAGGTGCCGCCGGGCCGGTCCGCGGGCGCGGTCGATCGGCCGACAACGCCGCGATCGTACCGCCGTGCTCGTAGACCCACCCGACGATCACGGCCCGGCCACGCTATGCTCGTCCCGTCATGATGCGCAGCCTCCTCCTTCGCTGCCGCAGCGAGGCCTGACAGCCGGCCTCCTCGCTGCGGAGAGCGTGCTGCGCGCCGGCGCCGATCCCAGTGCCGCCTGACCCAGCTCGCAGGCTCAGGCCGCAGATTCCGAGGAAACGTCATGACTCTCCAGCACTCCGGCTTCGAAAATACCCAGCGCCCCAGCCCGATGCCCTTCGGCCGCTACCGCGCCTTCGAGCCGATCGACCTGCCCGACCGCACCTGGCCGAGCGCGCGCATCGAGAAGGCGCCGCGTTGGCTCTCCACCGACCTGCGCGACGGCAACCAGGCGCTCATCGATCCGATGAGCCCGGCCCGCAAGATGCGGATGTTCGACCTCCTGGTCAAGATGGGCTACAAGGAGATCGAGGTCGGCTTCCCGTCCGCCAGCCAGACCGACTTCGACTTCGTGCGCCAGCTCATCGAGGGTGAGCGCGTCCCCGAGGACGTCACGATCTCGGTCCTGACCCAGGCCCGTGAGGACCTCATCGAGCGCACCGTCCACTCGCTGGTCGGCGTACACCACGCCAACATCCACATGTACAACGCGCTGGCGCCGCTCTTCCGCCGAGTCGTCTTCCACGCCACCAAGGACGAGATCAAGGACATCGCCGTCCGCGGCACCGAGCTGGTGATGAAGCACTCCGAGAACATCCTCGACAAGACCGTCATCGGCTACGAGTACAGCCCGGAGATCTTCACCGGCACCGAGCTGCCGTTCTCGGTCGAGGTGTGCGAGGCGGTGAGCGACGTCTGGCAGCCCGACGACGGCCGCGAGATCATCCTCAACCTGCCCGCCACGATCGAGATGGCCACGCCCAACGTGTACGCCGACCAGATCGAGTGGTTCTCGCGCCAGCTGACCCGGCGCGAGTTCACCACGATCAGCCTGCACCCGCACAACGACAGGGGTACGGCGGTCGCCGCCACCGAGCTGGCTGTGATGGCCGGTGCCGACCGGGTCGAGGGCTGCCTCTTCGGCCACGGCGAGCGGACCGGCAACGTCTGCCTGGTCACCCTCGGCTTGAACCTGTTCTCCCAGGGCATCGACCCCCAGATCGACCTCGGCGACATCGATGAGATCCGTCGCACCGTCGAGTACTGCACCCAGCTGCCGGTCCACCCGCGCCACCCCTACGCGGGCGACCTGGTCTACACCGCCTTCTCCGGCTCCCACCAGGACGCGATCAAGAAGGGTCTCGAGGACCTCGACCGGCAGGCCGCCGAGCAGGGCGTCGCAGTCGGGCAGCTGCCGTGGGAGGCGCCGTACCTGCCGATCGACCCGAAGGATGTCGGCCGCAGCTACGAGGCCGTGATCCGCGTCAACAGCCAGTCCGGCAAGGGCGGCGTGGCCTACGTGCTCAAGGCCGAGCACAACCTCGACCTCCCCCGCCGCGCGCAGATCGAGTTCTCCCGCGTGGTCCAGCAGCTCACCGACGCCGAGGGTGGCGAGATCACCCCCGAGCAGATCTGGGAGACCTTCCGCGGTGAGTACCTCACCCGCGAGACCCCGCTCAAGCTCAACTCGGTGCACACGTCCTCGGCGGCGGGGGAGAAGGACCGGCTCACCGTCAACGTGTACGTCGACGGCGAGATCACCGAGCTGACCGGGGTCGGCAACGGCCCCATCGCCGCCTTCGTCAACGCGCTCGGGGAGGTGCGGCGCGGCGACGGTGCCTTCGACGTGCGTGTCCTCGACTACCACGAGCACGCCCTCTCCGCCGGCGGCGACGCCATCGCGGCGGCGTACGTCGAGTGTGCCGTGAGCGATCAGATCCTCTGGGGCGTCGGCCTCGACGCCAATATCGTCACCGCCTCACTCAAGGCTGTCATCAGCGCCATCAACCGCGCCTGAGGTCCGGCCGCGGACCCGTTCAATCGTTGTTCACCGCGCATCGCTTGACGAGTCCGGTCGCGCTGCAGTGGGGTATGCCCATGCCGACCCCACCCCCGCTCAGCCGCCGCGTCGTCCTCGGTGGCGCCGTCGCAACCGCAGCCACCACCGCTGCGCTGTCCTCGCCCGCTCCGGCCTGGGCCAGGCCGAAGAAGTTCGGGTACCCGTTCACCCTCGGCGTCGCCAGCGGCGACCCCGAGCAGACGGCGGTGGTCATCTGGACCCGCCTTGCCCCCGAGCCGTTCGCCGCGGACCACGGAATGCGCGGCCACGACGAGGTCACCGTGCAGTGGAAGGTCGCCCGCGACGAGCGGATGCGCGGGGTGGTGGCCAGCGGTCGGGCGTACGCGCAGGCGCAGTGGGCCCACTCGGTGCATGTCGACGTCAAGGGCCTCGAGCCCGGGCGCGAGTACTACTACCAGTTCAAGGTCGGCCCGCACCGCTCGCCGGTGGGCCGGACGCGGACGGCGCCGGCCCCGGGCAGGTCGCTCGAGCAGGTGACCTTCGCGTCGGTCTCGTGCCAGGCCTACCCCGACGGGTTCTTCACGTCCTACCCGCACATCGTGGCCGACGACCCCGACTTCGTGATGCACCTCGGCGACTACGTCTACGAGTACGGCATGACGGCGATGTCGGGCAGTCGCAACACGCCGGCTCCCGAGGTGGTGCGGCCGCGCCCGCAGACGCTGCGTCAGTGGCGCGCCACCCACGCCCTCTACAACACCGACCCGGACCTGCAGAGGGCCCGGCAGCGGATCCCGTTCATCATCACCTGGGACGACCACGAGTACCTCAACGACTACGCCGGCTCCGCGAGCGACGAATGGGGTGGCGGCCCGTCCCCCGCGAGGTCCGCGGCGTACCAGGCCTACTGGGAGCACCAGCCGCTGCGCGAGGCCGCGCGGCTCAAGGCCGACGACATCCGGCTCTACCGGCGGCTCGTCTTCGGCGACCTGCTCCAGGTCGACATGCTCGACGGCCGCCAGTTCCGGTCGGTGCCACCGTGCGGGTGGGGTGAGGCACAGGCCTGCGAGGCGGCGTACGACCCGGCGATCACGATGCTCGGCACCGCGCAGGAGCAGTGGCTGTACGCCGGCCTGACCACCGCCGGCGCGCGCTGGAACGCCTTCGGCAACAACGTGATGGTCGCTCGGCTCGACCACGACGGCGACCTCGGCGAGCTGCTCTGGAACGACGCGTGGGACGGCTTCCCGGCCGCCCGCAAGCGGCTGCTGGACCAGGTCGTCGGCAAGGGCGTGCGCAACCCGGTCTTCGTCACCGGCGACTGGCACTCGACCTTCGTAAACGACATCCGCCACGACTTCGACACGCCCGACTCGCCGGTCGTCGCCTCGGAGTTCGTCGGCACCTCGATCAGCACCAACGGCGACAACACGCCGTACGGGCCCTACTACGGCCCGATGATCAAGTACAACCCGCACATCAAGTTCTTCGACGGCGACCGGCGCGGCTACCTGCGTCACACCGTCGGTCGCGAGAGCTGGCAGACCGACCTGGTCATGGTCGACACGGTCTGGCGGAGGACCTCGCCGGCGTCGGTGATGAAGTCGTTCGTGATCGAGGACCAGCGCCCCGGGCCGGTCGCGGTCTAGACGCTGAATCGGGGCTGCTGATCGCGAGCCGCACGGCGTTTCGGTCGGCCGTGCGGCTACTCACGGGTAATGTGACCCGTTATGTTGGTCAGCGAGCAGGTCGGTGAGGTGGTCCTCGAGCTCGAGGGCAGCGAGCATCGCCTCGAGTTCACCGAGTACGGCGGTGGTGGGCGGCATGTCCTGCTCATGCACGGCCAGCTGATGCTGAGGCGCATGCATCAGCCGCTGGCGCGGGCGCTGGCCGGTGAGGGCTTCCACGTGGTCACCCTCGACCTGTTGGGGCACGGCCGGTCCGACCGCCCGGCCGACCCCCGTCTCTACTCGATGACCGACTTCGCCGAGCAGGCGGTCGGGGTCCTCGACCATCTCGGCATCGATCGGGCGGTGGTGGGCGGGACCTCGCTGGGGGCCAACGTCTCGCTGGAGGTCGCGGTGCTCGCACCCGAGCGGGTCAACGGGCTCCTGCTGGAGATGCCGGTGCTCGACAACGCCGTCGAGGCGGGCATCATCGCTTTCGCACCGCTGATGTGGGCCGGCCGGTTCGCGCCGGTCACCGTCGACGCGGTGCGGTGGGCCACGAGGCCGTTCCCGCGCTCACTGATGCCCTTCTGGCTCGGCATCGTCCTGGACACGATGGACCAGCGGCCCGATGCGATGGCCGCGGTCGTGCACGGGATCTTCTTCGGCCGGCTCGCGCCGTCCCCCGCCCTGCGCCGCGAGATCGACGTACCGGCCCTTGTCGTCGGCCACCCGGCCGACCCGATCCATCCCGCCGCCGACGCGGCGAAGCTCGCCGAGGAGCTTCCGCGGGCGCGCTTCGTCAAGGCCCGGTCGATCCTGGAGTGGAGGCTCTCGCCCGGTCGTCTCGACGCCGAGGCCGCCGCCTTCGTCCGGGACTGCTGGGCGGATCCGCAGGCCTCGCGCGGCACTGCCTCCTGACGCTGACCGGCGCCGCGCGGCACAATGAAGGGATGCCGCTCTTCCGCGACGAGGGCGTCGTGCTGCGCACCCACAAGCTGGGTGAGGCCGACCGCATCATCACCGTCCTGACCCGCCAGCACGGCCGGGTCCGGGCGGTGGCGCGCGGCGTACGGAAGACATCCTCGCGCTGGGGGTCTCGGCTGGAGCCGTTCACCCACGTGGACCTGCAGTTCGCCGAGGGTCGCACGCTCGACGTCGTCACCCAGGCCGAGACCCGTACGCCGTTCGGCGCGCGGCTGGGTGAGGACTACGACCGCTACACCGCCGGCACGGCGATGCTGGAGACAGCCGACAGGCTGGCGACCGAGGACAAACAGCCGATGCTGCAGCAGTTCCTGCTGCTGATCGGAGGGCTGCGAGCGCTCACCGGCGAGGTCGCCGGCGCGGGCCAGGTGCTCGACTCTTACCTGCTGCGCTCCCTCGCCGTCGCCGGGTACGCCCCGTCCTTCGACCACTGCGCACGCTGCGGCGACCCCGGCCCCCACCGCTGGTTCAACCCCTCCGCCGGCGGCGTCCTGTGCAGCGACTGCCGCCTCCCCGGCTCCGCGTCGCCTAACGCCGCGACGGTTCTGCTCCTCGGCGCCCTCCTCGCCGGCGACTGGCCGGCTGTCGCCGTCGCCGACCCCCGCCAGCTCCGGGAGGCCAGCGGCCTGGTCGCGGCGTACCTCAACTGGCACCTCGAGCGCGGCCTGCGGTCGCTCGCGTACGTCGAGCGGTAGGCGCGGACTCTTCTATAGCGACGCAGGGCTATAGCGACGCAGGGTGCGTCGCTTCCGGACCCCCAACCAGTTCTGTAGCGACGCAGGGTGCGCCGCTTCCCAAGCCCCACCCGTCCTAAAGCGACGCAGGGTGCGTCGCTTCCGGAGGCCCACCCCTTCTGTAGCGACGCAGGGTGCGTCGCTACAGCCGCGGGCAAGTCCTAGGGTGAGCCCGTGATGCGAGCGGTGAAGAGGCCGACCCCACACCCGAGCGGAGCGCGCCCGCCGGTGCTCCCGGCCAAGCTGGTGCCGGGACACGTGGCGATCATCATGGACGGCAACGGGAGGTGGGCGAAGGAGCGCGGGCTGCCGCGCACGGAGGGTCACGCGCGCGGTGAGCACTCGCTCTTCGATGTCGTGGAGGGCGCGATCGAGCTCGGGGTGAAGGCGATCAGCGCCTACGCGTTCTCGACGGAGAACTGGAGCCGCTCGCCCGACGAGGTGCGCTGGCTGATGGGCTTCAACCGAGACGTGATCCGGCGCCGGCGCGACGAGATGCACGAGCTGGGCGTCCGCGTACGGTGGGCGGGTCGCACGCCGCGGCTGTGGCGCAGCGTGATCAACGAGCTCAAGGTCGCGGAGGAGATGACTAAGGACAACGACGTCCTCACCCTCACCATGTGCGTCAACTACGGCGGCCGTGCCGAGCTCACCGACGCCACGAGGGCGATCGCCCGCGAGGTCGCAGCCGGCCGGCTCAACCCCGACAAGATCACCGAGAAGACGCTCGCGAAGCACCTCTACGTGCCCGAGGTCGGTGACGCCGACCTGGTCTGGCGGACGTCGGGGGAGCAGCGGCTCTCCAACTACATGCTCTGGCAGGCGGCGTACTCGGAGATGGTCTTCACCGACGTGCTGTGGCCCGACGTCGACCGGCGTCATCTCTGGCAGGCGGTCGAGATCTACGCGCACCGTGATCGCCGGTACGGCGGTGCCCTGCCCAATGCGGTCGAGCCCGATGCGGTCGAACCCGATGCGGTCGAGCCGGACCGGGTCTGATCAACCGACCGAGTACCTCAGCATCCGCTCGCTCTCCTCGTCCAGGTCGGCGATGTACGCCTCCAGGCCCACGGTGCACGACCACTGCGACACGTCGACGATCTCCCCGACGTGCTCGAGCCCGGTCGAGCCGTTGGTCACCCAGACAAGCGTCTGACCGGCGTCGAGCGCGAGCAGCTGGTCCGCGAGGGCCTCGGCGGTGCGGGCGTCGAGATGTGCAGTCGGCTCGTCGAGGACGACGATGCGCGCCTCCGACAGCAGGACCCGCGCCAGCCCGAGCCGGGCGCGCTCGCCCCCCGAGATGTCGCGGTGCCCCTCACCGACGAGCGTGTGGATCCCGTCGGGGAGCGAGTCGACCCAGTCGCCGAGCTCGGCACGACGAAGCGCGTCGAGCACCTCCTCGTCGGATGCCTCCGGCCGCGCGAGCCGCACGTTCTCGACCACACTGCTCGCGAAGACGTACGGCGCGTGGTCCAGCAGGGTGACCGCCGCGCGGACATCGTCCAGCCGGAGGGCGCGCAGGTCGCTGCGGCCGAGTTCGATCGAGCCGGCCGCCTCTCGGTGGTCGAGCCCGCGAGCGCAGCGAGCGGCGTCGCCTCGGTGGTCGAGCCCGCGAGCGCAGCGAGCGGTGTCGTCTCGGTGGTCGAGCCCGCGAGCGCAGCGAGCGGTGTCGAGACCACCCGGCAGCGGATCGAGGAACCTGACCAGGGCCGCCGCCAGGGTCGACTTCCCGGAGCCACTCGGACCGACCACGCCGACGCGCGCGCCCGGCCGCAGCCGGAGGTCGATCCGCTCGAGAACCGGGCGCTGCCAGCCGAGGGTGACCTCCCGCAGGTCGACGTCCGCATGCCGGGGGAGCGGCGCCGGGTGCGCCGGGTCCTCGACGACCGGCCGTCGCGCGGCCAGCGTGGTGAGGCGGCCACGGGCCGCACCGGCGCGCGGAGCCAGGGCGGCCGCGTCGACCGCGGGCACGAGCACCTCGACGAGCGCGAGCGGGAGGAGGACGAGCAGGGCCGTCAGCGCCGGGCCGACGGACCCGTCCCGGAGCAGCATGCCCGTCGCGACCACGCCGACGACGCCGCCGAGCGCCACGACCACGCGGGCCGCCGCCACGGTCGCGGCGAGCCGCACGCCGCGGAGACGGAGCCGGCCGGACGTCTCCTCGATCGCCGCCAGCGGGGCGCTCGTTCGCTGCCACCGGCGCAGGTGATGCGAGTCCTGCACGAACTCCGTGACCTGCGCCGACAGGTGCGCCCGAAGCGCGACGAGCCCGGGCTCGACGGTGCGAGCGATGCCCCACGAGCCGGCGGCGGCGAGGGCGGTGAGGACGAGCAGGGCGAGGAGTACGCCGCCCGCGGCCGGCGTCAGCGACCAGGCAATCACGACCGCGGCCACGCCCACGAACCCGGCGGTCCACAGTGGCTGCCGGACCCGGAGCAGTTCGTCGACCTCGGCGTCCACGTCGTCCACCACGCTGGTCAGCAGGTCCCCCCGCCGGCCGCCCGCGCCCCCCGGTCCGAGCGCGCCGGGCACCAACGGCACCAGCGCCCGATAGACCTCGACCCGGCGCCGTGCCAGGCGGGCCAGTGCCGCATCGTGCGACAGCAACCGCTCGGCGTACCGGAGCACCGGACGGCCGATGCCGAAGGCGCGGACCGCCACGATCGCCACGAGAAGGGTGAGCACCGCCGGGTGCTGGGACGCCCGGGTGATCAGCCATGCGGCGGTGGCGGTCAGGGCGACGCCGCTGGCGGCGGACAGCGCGCCGAGAAGCGTGGCGAGCGGGAGTGACCACCGCGCCGGGCGTGGGGCCACGGCGGTCGACGCGTCCTGTGCGGCGCGGCGAGCGGTCTCACGCCGGAGCGGCGACTCGCGCGCGCTCGACGCGGGAGCGACGTCGAGCACCTGGTCGGCGACGGCCAGCACGGCGCGGCGATGAGAGACGACCACGACGAGCGCACGCCGGGAGAGCCTGCGGAGTACGCCGAGCAGCACCGCCTCCGTCGCCGTGTCGAGTCGCGCCGTGGGCTCGTCGAGGAGGCAGACCGGGCGGTCCGCGACCAGCACTCGGGCGATCGCGAGCCTGGCCTGCTGGCCGGCCGAGAGCCCGGTGCCGTCCTCGCCGAGGGGCGACTGGAGGCCGCCAGGGAGGGTGGCGATCGCCTCGCCGAGACCGACCTCCTCGAGCGCACGCCACAGATCCGAGTCGGATGCGTCTGAGCGTCCGACGCGGAGGTTGGCGGCGATCGTGTCGGCGAGCAGCCAGGGCTCCTGCGTCGACCACGCCACCCTGCTGCGCCACCGGTCGATGGCGAGATCGGCGAACGAGACCCCGTCGACGGCCACGGCTCCGGCGACCGGCTCCAGCTCGCCGGCGATCGTGCGCAGAAGCGAGGTCTTGCCGGCGCCCGACGGCCCGGTGACGGCCACGAACCCAGGTGCGGCCAGCACGGCGTCGAGTACGCCGGTCACGGCGCGGTCGCCGTACCCGCACCGCAGTCCCGCCAGCTCGACCCTCGGCACCCGGTCGTCATCCTCCGGGGTAGTCCGCGAACTTTCGCACGCTTTGGATCGTTCAAGGCGTGCGAAAGTTCGCGGACTACCCCAGCGGGGGGAGCGTCCTCCAGCACCTCCGCCGCCTCGGCGAGCGACGCCTGGCCCTCCGCCGCGGCATGGAACTCGGCGCCCAGCCTACGCAGCGGCCAGTAGGCCTCCGGGGCGAGCAGAAGGGCGGCGAGGGCGGTCTCGAAGGGGAGGCCGCCGTCCGCGAGCCGGAGTCCGACGGCGACCGCGACCAGGGCCACCGACAGGGTCGCGACCAGCTCGAGCACGAGCGAGGAGGCGAACGCGATCCGGAGGGTAGCGGTGGTGGCTCGCCGGTAGCGGTCGGTGATCTCACCGATGCGCGCGGCCTGCGGCTGCGCGCGACGATGGACGACGAGGGTGGGCAGACCCCTGACCACGTCGAGGAAGTGGCCGGAGAGCGCGCCGAGCAGCCGCCACTGACGCTGCGCACGGTCGCGGGTCGCGATGCCGACCAGCGCTGCGAAGAGCGGCACCAGGGGCAGCGTGACAGTGACGATCAGGGCGCTCCATGGGTCCACGAGGAGGATCGCGACGACGGTGGCCGCCGGGAGCACGGCCGCGGTCACGAGCGCAGGCAGATAGCGGACGACGTACGGCTCGACGGCCACGACGCCCCGGGTGGCGAGCAGGCTCAGCCGGCCGGCATCGAGCCCGACGGCGGGCGTCGCGAGGAGCCGCGTGCGCAGCGAGTCGCTGACCGCGGCGGCGGCGCGGGCGGCAGCCGCGTCCACGGTCCATCCCGCGACGGCGCGGAGCAGCGCGACGGCCGCCAACCAGCCCCCCGCGTCGAGCCGACCGTCGTCGAAGGTGACCACCCGCACCAGGAAGTTCGCGACCAGGATCGCCTGGACGATGGTGAGCAGGCCGGCGGCGACCTGCGCCGCGACGAGGAGGGTGAGGGTACGGCGGGCGGGTTGGAGCATGCTGCGAGTGAGCTTGGCGCTCACCTTGCGGTCGCCTGTGGGGCGCCGAGCCGTCACAAGCCGCCCTCCTCCGCTGCGCTCCCCCGGTGCGTTTGAGACGGCTCGGCTTTCACGGAGCTTCGCTCCGTGGGCATCGGAATATGCTGCGTGCCGATCCGCCGGCGGAAGACCCAGTAGCTCCAGGTCTGGTAGCAGAGCACGAGCGGAGCGAAGAGGAGGGCGACCCAGTTCATCACCCCAAGGGCGTACGGCGTCGCCGCGGCGTTGGTGGTCGTCAGCGAGTACGAGGGGTCGGTCGTCGACGGCATCACGTCGGGGAAGAGTGCCACGAACATGCCCGCGACCGCGAGCACGATGCACACGAACG
The DNA here is from genome assembly GCA_963767345.1 of uncultured Actinomycetota bacterium. GTDB lineage: Bacteria > Actinomycetota > Actinomycetes > Propionibacteriales > Nocardioidaceae > Nocardioides. The sequence continues at coordinate 312,025 of CAVYDO010000001.1, read as the reverse complement.
TGCCGGCGAACGCCCAGCCCTCCCGGCGGGCCCGCGCCGCGCCGGCGCCGGCGAGCAGCGCGACGGCGGCCACCACGAAGAGCAGGGCGGAGGTGCCGTTGCCGCCATCGGCCTGGGTCCACCCCAGGAAGGCGACGGCCAGGACAGCGCTCACCAGGGCGGCGCCGAACGACCAGGCGCCGGCGCGATGACGGATGTCGCCATCGGTCTTCAGCGCGAGGTACATCAGGCCGTGGGTGAGGAACAGGGAGACGAACAGGAGCCCGCCGAGCAGGCCGTACGGGTTGACCAAGGTGAGCAGGCCGCCCGTGTACTCGTGGTCCGCGTCGATCGGCACACCGCGCACCATGTTGGCCAACGCGATGCCCCAGAGGAGGGCGGGGACGTAGGAGCCGAAGATCAGCGAGAAGTCCCAGCCTCGCTTCCACGACGCTTCCGCCCGCTTGTGCCGATACTCGAACGCGAGCGCACGAACGATCAGGGCGACGAGGATCAGCAGCAGTGGCAGGTAGAAGCCGCTGAAGAGCGTCGCGTACCACTCGGGGAAGGCGGCGAACGTCGCGCCTCCGGCGACGAGGACCCAGACCTCGTTGCCGTCCCAGACCGGCCCGATGCTGTTGTAGAGGACCCGCCGCTCCGCCTCGTCGCGCGGCAGCCACGGCAGCAGCATGCCGACGCCGAAGTCGAATCCTTCGAGTGCGAAGTATCCGACCCAGAAGAATGCGATGAGCGCGAACCAGATGGTGGTGTGCTCCATGGTTGCTCCTAAGGCTCCTTGGCGACGGCGTCAGTAGGCGAAGTGCAGCGGCGCGTCGTCGTCGTCGCGATCGCCGCGCATCGTCGGCTGGGGTGGCTCGACGAAGGCGTCCGCGCCGTGGCGGATCGACCGCAGCATCAGGCCGACCTCGATGACCAACAGCACCGCGTAGAGGGAGGTGAGGACGATCACCGAGGTCAGTGCCTCGCTGGTGCTGACGCTCGGCGAGACCGCCTGGTCGGTGGTGAGCAGCCCGAAGACGACCCACGGCTGGCGTCCCATCTCGGTGAAGATCCAGCCGAACGAGTTGCCGAAGATGGCGCCGAACGGCAGCGCGATGGCCAGCCAGCCGACCCATCGGGCGGTCGGTTCTCGTCCCTTGCGGGTCAGCCACAGCAGCAGGCCCGCGGCGGTGGCGGCGCCCATGCCGAGACTGATCATGAACCTGAAGGACCAGTAGGTGACCGGGATGTAGGGCACATATCCCGCCGCGGTGTAGTAGCCCGCTCCGGGGTCCTGGCCGTACTCCTCCTCGTACTGCTCGCGCAGGTTGTTGATGCCCTGGACCTCGCCGTCGAAGCTGCCGGTGCCGAGGAAGGAGAGCAGGCAGGGGATCGTGAGCGCCCACTTCTCCTCGGTGCCGTCACGCGTGCCGATGGTGAAGACGCTGAACGGCGCGCAGCCCTCCGGGGTCTCGTAGAGCGCCTCGGCCGACGCCATCTTCATCGGCTGGACCTCGGTCATGATCTTGCCCTGCTCGTCGCCGCTGATCGCCACGCCCAGGCCGGTCACCACGGCGACCGCGGCGCCGATCCGGAGTCCCTTGAGGTAGAGCGGCAGGTCGCTGCCGCTGCCGCTGCCGCCCGCGTCGCGGCGGCGGGCCTCACGCAGGTAGAGCCAGGCGCTCACGCCGGCGACGAAGCAGCCGGCCGTGAGGTACGCCGCCAGGATCACGTGCGGGAACGTCCAGACCTGGACCTTGTTGAACATCACCGCCCAGAAGTCGATCAGCTCGGCGCGACCGGTCGCCTCGTCGAAGCGGTAGCCGACGGGGTGCTGCATCCAGGAGTTGGCGGCCAGGATGAACCAGCTGGAGGCCAGGGTGCCGATGTGCACGATCCACATGCAGGCCGCATGGACGCCGCGGGGGAGTCGGTCCCAGCCGAAGATCCAGAGCCCGAGGAAGGTCGACTCCATGAAGAACGCGAGCAGTCCCTCGATCGCCAGGGGCGCCCCGAAGACGTCACCGACGAAGCGGGAGTAGTCGGACCAGTTCATGCCGAACTGGAACTCCTGCACCAGCCCGGTGACCACGCCGAGCGCAAAGTTGATCAGCATCAGCTTGCCGAAGAACTTCGTCAACCGGAGGTACTCGGGCTTGCGGGTGCGCACCCAGGCGGTCTCCAGGCCGGCGACGATCGCCGTCAGGCCGATCGTGAGCGGCACGAACCAGAAGTGGTAGACGGTGACGATGCCGAACTGCCAGCGCGCGATGTCGAGGACGTCCACGGTCAGGCTCCCTGTCATTGATCGGCGAAGATCTACTACGAAACGTAGTACGAGTGACGGAACGTAGGGTAGTACGCCGGGGCTGCCCGGATCTACGGTGACCGGAAGAACGCCGGCCCGTCGTCGTACGATGGGCGCCATGGCGAGAGCGGGACGGTTCGGGGAGCTCGAACGAGCGGTCCTCGAGGTGCTCTGGGAGGCGTCGGCCTCGGAGTGGCGCACGGTCCGCGACGTGCATGTCGCGCTGGCCACCACCCGCGATGTCGCCTACACGACCGTGATGACGGTCCTCGACCGATTGGCGCGCAAGGGGCAGGTCACCCAGCAACGGGACGGGCGCGCCTACCGCTACCAGGCCCGCGCCGGCCGCGGTGAGCTCACCGCCGAGCTCATGCGCGAGACGCTCGACGAGTTCGCACAGCACGATCGTCGTTCGGCCCTGCTCGCCTTCGTGGAGGACGCCGACGCGGACGAGGTGGCGGCGCTGCGCCAGGCCCTCGCCGACCTCGAGGGTGCCTGACGCCGCCGATGGCCCGATCCGAGGCTCCAGCACGATGACCCCGCTCCTGCTCGCGGTTCTCGCGGTCGTTCTCGCCGGCCCGGCCCCGGCGTTGCTGGCGCGGCTCCCCGTGCTCAGGCGTACGCCGCGTGCGGCGATGGTGCTCTGGCAGGCGGTTGCGCTGGCCGCCGTCCTCGCGGCGCTGGGCGCCGGGCTCGCCCTGGTCACCGACCATGCCTGGCGTGAGGAGGAGGGCCTGCTCGGGTGGCTGGTCGCGGGCTCGGCTCTGGTGGTCACCGGGCTGGTGCTGGCTCGGTTGCTGAGCACCGGAGACCGGATCGGCCGCTCGTTGCGAGTGCATCGCCGGCGACATCGCGAGCAGGTGGACCTGCTCGCCCGCCGGGTCGACGGCCTCGCCGTCCTCGACCATGACGTGCCGGTCGCCTACTGCCTGCCTGGCGTCACGCGCTCACGCGTGGTCGTCTCGCAGGGTGCGCTGGGGTCGCTCGCTCCCGACGAGCTGAGCGCGGTCGTCGCCCACGAGCGCGCCCATCTGCGCGCGCGCCACGACCTGGTCGTCGAGGCGTTCTCGGTGCTGCACGCGGCCTTCCCGCGGCTCGTGTCCTCGGCCGCCGCCCTGACCGAGGTGCGGCTGCTCGTCGAGATTCTCGCCGACCGCGCCGCGGTGCGGACGGTGGGTCGCCTGCCCCTTCTCCGCGCCCTCGTCGCCCTCGCCGGCAGCCGCCCGCCGATCGCTGAGGGTGGCGTGGCCCTGGGGGCCGGCGGTGGTCAGCTCGGCACGCGGGCGCGGCTGCTCCAGGACCCACGAGCTCACCGCGTGCAGGCCGCGGCTCTCCTGCTGGCGGCCGCCGCCGTCGTCGTGCTCCCCACGGTGTTCCTCGCCGCGCCGTGGCTGCTCTCGCTCCGCGGCTGAGGTGGTGATCATGCGCAGGACGCGCAGGTTCCGAAGATCTCCAACGTGTGGCTGACGTCCGAGAAGCCGTTCTCGTCGGCCACCCGCTGCGCCCAGCGCTCGACCGTTGGACCCGCCACCTCGACGGTCCGCCCGCAGCCGCGGCAGACGAGATGGTGATGGTGGCCGGCGCTGCAGCTGCGGTAGAGCGCCTCGCCGTCGTCCGTGCGCAAGGTGTCGACGTCACCCTCGTCGTACATGCGCTGCAGCGTCCGGTAGACGGTGGTCAGGCCGACCTTGTCGCCACGTCCTCGCAGCAGCTCGTGGATCTCCTGCGCGCTGCGGAAGTCCTCGACGGACTCGAGCACCTCCGCTACCGCCCGTCGCTGGCGGGTCGGCCGGCGCGCCTCCGCGCCGGCCGCGTGGGGGCGTGCGCCGGTGGCCTCAGTGCTCGTCATAGTGCGCTCCGTGGGGTGCGTGGCGATGGCCGTCGTGAACGTAGTCGACGTGATCGCCGTGCCGGACCGCCAGATGCCCGCAGCCTGGCCCATGTGCGTGTTCGCGATGCTCGTCGCTGACCGCGTGCCCGGGTGGTACGCCGAGCGCGAACGGCTCGCTCAGCCGGCGCCGCTGGCGCAGGGCCGCGCCGATCGGCCAGGTGAGGACGAAGCAGGCGAGCGCGAGCAGCACGATGGCCGGGCCCGGCGCGATCGTCGTACCGGAGGGGGTGAGCGCCGAGATGGTCAGGCCGCCCACGGAGGCCACGACGCCGAGCCCCATGGCGGCGACGAGGGTGGACCGGAAGGAGGCGGCGAGCTGTTGGGCCGTCGCGACCGGCACGACCATCAGCGCCGAGACCAGGAGCAGGCCGACCGTCCGCATCGCGACGGTCACGGTCACCGCCGCGAGCACCGCGACGAGCAGATTGTAGCCGCGGACGCGGAGCCCGGCGACCTGCGCGAAGTCCTGGTCCTGCGCGACCGCGAAGAGCTGGGGGGCCAGGCCCAGCCCGATGACCATGACGACCCCGGCAAGGACCATCGTCACCCAGATGTCGGAGACCGAGATCGTGGTGATCGAGCCGAAGAGGTACTGCTGGAGCCGGGCGGCGCTCTGCCCGCCCAGCCCGGTGAGCAGCACGCCGCCGGCGAGGCCGCCGTAGAAGAGCAGTGCGAGCGCCACGTCGCCGTTCGTGTGCCCGCGCTCGCGCAGCACCTCCATGAGGGCGGCACCGAGGACGGTGACCACGACGGCCGTCCAGGTGGGAGACGCGCCGGTGAGGAGGCCGAGCGCCACGCCGGTCACGGCCACGTGCCCCATGCCGTCGCCCATCAGCGCGAGCCGGCGCTGCACGAGGTAGGTGCCGACGACCGGCGCCGCCAGGCCGGTGAGGACGGCCGCGATCAACGCGCGCTGCATGAACGGCAGCGCGAAGATGTCCAAGTCCTGCATCAGCGCCGCCCCTCGAACGGCGACGGGAGGTGCGGCGTGTGGTCGTGTGCGCGGTCGTCGGCCTCGTCGGCCGGATGGTGGGCGTGGCCGTGCAGGCCGAGGTCGGGGTGATGGACGGCGTACTCGGGAAGCGGATCGCCGTCGTGGACGATCCGCCCGTCACGCATCACGACCGCCCGCTGCACCAAGGGCGCCAGCGGGCCGAGCTCGTGCGCGACGAGCACGATCGTCGCCCCGCGCTCGCTGAGGTCGCCGAGCACCTTGGCGAGTGCCAGCTGGTTGGGCAGGTCGACTCCCGCGGTCGGCTCGTCGAGGAAGAAGAGCTCGGGTTCGCCGGCCAGTGCGCGTGCGATCATCACCCGCTGCTGCTGGCCGCCGGAGAGCTGGGTGACTCCGGTGGTCGCCCGGTCGGCGAGCCCGACGACGTCGAGGGCGCCGTCGATCGCGGCCCGGTCCGCGCGCGAGAGCGGATGGAAGAGCCGCCGACGCGTGAGCCGCCCGGATGCGACCACCTCGCGGACCGAGGCGGGCACGCCGGAGCCCGCGCCCGCTCGCTGCGGGACGAAGCCGATCCGGTGCCAGTCGCGGAACTGCGGGAAGGGAGTGCCGAAGAGCCGGAGGCTGCCCGCCGTCAACGGCAGCAGGCCGGTGAGGGCACGGACCAGGGTGCTCTTGCCGGAGCCGTTGGCACCCATGAGCGCCACGAACTCGCCCGTCCGCACCGTCAGGTCGACGCCCCGCAGGATCGGGCGACCGCCGAGGGCCACGGACCCTCCGGTCAGGCTGACGGGCAGCGCCTCCTCGGCCGAGGTGGTCGCGGTGCTCACGCGGCCCCGCACCCGTTGGCGGCCTCGAGGGCGACGAGGCTCTGCTCCATCAGGCCAAGGTAGTCCTGGTCGGCGGTGACGTCGCTCAGGCCTTCGATCGGGTCGAGGACGGCTGCCTTGACGCCGGTGTCCTGGGCGAGCGACTCGGCGATCTCGGGGTCGACGAGGGTCTCGGAGAAGACGGTGGTGATGCCGTCGTCGTCGATCAGCTCCTGCAGATGGGCGCGAACCTTCGGGTCGGGCTCGGCGTCGGGGGAGAGGCCGACGATCCCCTCGACCTCCAGCCCGTAGCGGCTCAGGTAGCCGAACGCGTCGTGGGACACGACGATCGTCGATCGCTCGCAGGAGGCGAGCCCGTCGACGTACGCCGCGTCGAGCGCCTCCAGGTCTGCTCGCAGGCGCTGGGCGTTGCCGGCGAAGTCGTCGGCATGCTCCGGGTCGATCTCTGCGAGCCGCTCCGCGAGCGCGTCGCCCAGGTCGGCCATCCGGAGCGGGTCGAGCCAGAAGTGCGGGTCGAGGTCGCCGAGCTCGCCGTGGTCGTCCCCCTCGGCTTGGTCGTCCTCCTCTGCGGCGTGCGCGTCCTCGTCCTCGTGGGCGTGGTCGTCGGTGGCCGGCTGCAGGTCGACGACGGTGGCGACGTCGAAGGCGTCACCGGTAGCGGACTGCTCGACGGCGTCGTCGACCGCGGACTGGAAGCCCGCGAGGTAGACGACCAGGGAGGCATCGGCCACCTCCGCGGTCTGGGCGACGGAGAGGGAGAGGTCGTGCGGCTCGCCCCCAGGCGCGGTGAGGTTCTCCACGCTGCCGAGGTCGCCCACCACCCGCTCGGCGGCGTACTGCAACGGGTAGAACGCGGCGACGACCGCGAAGGAGCCGTTGCCTGCCTCGTCCGCGTCCGTCAACGCTGCGCATCCGCTCAACAGCAGGGCGCCCCCCAGTAGACCTGTGAGGATCGGTCGGCGGGCGGCGGTGCGGGCGCCAGTGGTCATGCCTCGAACCGTAACACCAAAATGAAAACCATTGCCAAGTGACCCGGATTCGACTGCGACCTCGCATGTAGTTCCCCGCGTGGTGGCCGGGACGAATCGGTGTCCAGGTCGATAGGCTGGCAAGGGTGATCGTGGTCAACCGCTTCGAGATGAGCGACTCGGATGCGGCGACGTTCGGCGCCGAGTTGCTCGCGGCTCGAGACCTGATGGCGACGAAGCCGGGCTTCGTCGCCGGGGAGGTCGGCCGCAACGTCGACGAGCCGACCCTGTGGGTGCTGACGACGCGCTGGCAGAACGTCGGCAGCTACCGCCGCGCGCTGTCGTCGTACGAGGGCAAGCTCCACCTCGCCCCGCTGCTCGGCCGGGCGGTCCACGAGCCGAGCGCCTACGAGCCCGTCGAGGCGGACGCCGAGCTCAACCAGGCCGGCTCCCGGGGCGAGTGAGCCCCCGTCGTACCCTGCTCACTCACTCGCTAGACCGATCGGAGCCTCTCCCGTGGCCAAGCCGCCGCCCTCGACCCTCGACCACGTCGTGTCCCTGTGCAAGCGCCGGGGATTCGTCTACCCGAGTGGCGAGATCTACGGCGGCACCCGCTCTGCGTGGGACTACGGCCCGCTCGGCACGGAGCTCAAGGAGAACATCAAGCGACAGTGGTGGCGCTACACGGTCACCGCTCGCGACAACGTGGTGGGCCTCGACTCCAGCGTCATCCTCCCGACGAGAACCTGGGAGGCCAGCGGCCACCTCAGCACGTTCAGCGACCCGCTGACCGAGTGCATGTCCTGCCACAAGCGCTTCCGGGAGGACCACCTCCAGGAGGAGTACGCCGGCAAACGGGCGGCCAAGGGCGAGGCCGTCTCCCCCGATGACGTCGACATCAACGAGCTCGTCCCGTGTCCCAACTGCGGCACTCGCGGCGCGTGGACCCCTCCGCGCGCCTTCAACATGATGCTCAAGACCTTCCTCGGCGTCATCGAGGACGAGTCGGGCCTGCACTACCTGCGTCCCGAGACCGCGCAGGGCATCTTCCTCAACTTCGCCAACGTCGTGACCTCGACCCGGCAGAAGCCGCCCTTCGGCATCGCCCAGATGGGCAAGAGCTTCCGCAACGAGATCACGCCGGGCAACTTCATCTTCCGCACTCGCGAGTTCGAGCAGATGGAGATGGAGTTCTTCGTCAAGCCCGGCGACGACGAGGAGTGGCACCAGTACTGGATCGACGAGCGCTACCGCTGGTACACCGACCTCGGCATCGACCCCGACAACCTGCGGCTCTACGAGCACCCGCAGGAGAAGCTCTCGCACTACTCGAAGCGCACGGTCGACATCGAGTACCGCTTCGGCTTCTCCGGCCGTGACTTCGAGGAGCTCGAAGGCGTCGCCAACCGCACCGACTTCGACCTCTCCCAGCACTCGTTGGTCTCCGGCCAGGACCTCTCCTTCTTCGACCAGGCCAACGACGAGCGCTACATCCCCTACGTCATCGAGCCGGCCGCCGGCCTCACCCGGTCACTGATGGCGTTCCTGATCGACGCCTACACCGAGGACGAGGCGCCCAACACCAAGGGCGGCGTCGACAAGCGGGTCGTGCTCAAGCTCGACCCGCGCCTCGCGCCGGTCAAGGTCGCGGTGCTGCCGCTCTCGCGCAACGCCGACCTGTCGCCGAAGGCACGCGACCTCGCCGCCGAGCTTCGGGGCAGGGGCTGGAACGTCGACTTCGACGACTCCGGTGCGATCGGCCGCCGCTACCGCCGGCAGGACGAGATCGGTACGCCGTACTGCGTCACCGTCGACTTCGACACCCTCGAGGACCAGGCCGTGACCGTGCGCGAGCGCGACTCCATGTCGCAGGAGCGGATCTCTCTCGACAAGATCTCGGCGTTCTTCGCAGGCAAGCTGCTCGGCTGCTGACGGTGCGCCGGCTGCTGGGAGTCCTGCTCGCACTGATCGTCGCAGTGCCGGCCTGGCCCCTGGCCGCCGGTGCGACCGGCCCGCCGCCCGCCGCGGGCGGACCGGCCGGCGGCGGGGTCGGGGCGCAGGTGCTGCCCGCGGGCACCGCGCAGTTCGCGCCCGAGAACCTCGTCTGGGCCAAGGGGCCACGGATCCACGACGGGGCGAGGGTGCACCGCGTTGCGGGCTACAAGATCTGGTGGATGCTCCGCACGCCGTACGGCTTCTTCCTGCAGTTGAGCAAGCGCTACACCGGCGACCCGCGCCTCGCCTACTACGACGGTCAGCGACTGACCTGGCTGCGCGAGGACGCGTCGTTCCCTTCGGTATCGCCGGACGGCCGCCTGGCCGGATGGATCGACCACGCCGGGCCGCGAATACGCCACGGCCGCGCGGCCCGGGTGCAGGTCGTCGACCTGGTGACCGGGCGCCGGGTCTTCGCGACGTCGCGGTGGATGGGCCGGGATACAGACCCGCACGAGGAGGGCGGGCCGTCGTTTCTGGGCTTCGACGAGCGTTACGCCTACTGGAACCGGGTCGTGGGCGAACCGCTGCGGATGCGCACGGACCTCACCACCTGGGAGACCTCTGTCGCCGCCACGCTCACCCAGGGCGGCCTCGAGATCCCCCTCGGGCTGCCCTACGACACCCTGTCCGGCCGACCGGTCACGCTGGTCGACGGGCGGCCGAGCTCGGACGGCCTGGGTGGCGAGATCGGCTTCCTCGCACCCGACGGACGGTTCGCGTTCAACACCAGCCTGACTGCGCGTCTCAGGATCACCGAGCCGGCCACCGGTCAGCGGATCGACCCCGACTACGGCACCCGCTTCCGCGGTTTCGTCGGCTGGCAGGACTCCGACACATTCTTCGCGGCATTGCCGAAGCGCTTCCCGTGGAGCTACTACCTCGAAGTGCCCGACGGCGCACGCGGGTGGTTCGCCGCGTGCGACCTGCCCTTCGGTGACTGCACCAGGATCCGCCGGTTCCGCGACGTGCACAGGATCGTCTTCGGCTGGGGCGGCGGCTGGGAGGCGACCTGATCCGACGTCCGGGCGATGTCGGGCTCCGCGGGCCGGTGGGCGAGAATCGGGGCATGTCCGGAGCCGCCGATCGCCTGCCCAGCAGCCTGACGTTGGGGTCGTTGACGATCGAGACGCCGGTGGTGCTCGCCCCGATGGCGGGCATCACCAACGCGGCGTACCGACGGCTGTGTGCCGAACAAGGTGCGGGCCTCTACGTCTGCGAGATGATCACCAGCCGTGGCCTGGTCGAGGGCGACGAGACGACGCGGAAGATGCTGGTCTTCGACGAGGCCGAGCGGGTGCGGAGTGTGCAGCTCTACGGCACCGATCCGGCGTACGTCGGCAAGGCGGCGGAGATCCTCTGCGACGAGTACGGCGTCGCCCACATCGACCTCAACTTCGGCTGCCCGGTGCCCAAGGTCACCCGCAAGGGTGGCGGCGGGGCACTGCCCTGGAAGCGCGGACTGCTCGCCGACATCCTCGAGGCGGCGGTCGCGGCCACGACGCCGTACGACGTGCCCGTCACGATGAAGACCCGCAAGGGCCTCGACGACGACCACCTGACCTTCCTCGACGCCGGACGCATCGCCCAGGAGTCGGGCTGCGCGGCGATCGCGCTGCACGGCCGCACCGTCGAGCAGGCCTACTCCGGGCACGCCGACTGGGAGGCGATCGCCGAGCTGGTCGCCCACGTCGACATCCCGGTGCTCGGCAACGGCGACATCTGGGAGGCGGGTGACGCAGTCCGGATGGTCGAGCAGACCGGTGCTGCGGGCGTCGTGGTCGGTCGTGGCTGCCTCGGCCGGCCGTGGCTCTTCCACGACCTCGCTGAGGCGTTCGCGCCTTCCTCGGTGGTCGAGCCTGTCGAGACCCGTCCGGTCCTGCCCAGGCTCGGCGAGGTGATGGCGGTGATGCGCCGGCACGCCGAGCTGCTGTGCGAGCACATGGGGGAGGAGCGGGGCTGCAAGGAGTTCCGCAAGCACGTCTCGTGGTACCTCAAGGGCTTCCGCGCCGGCGGCGAGCTCCGCCAGTCGCTCGCCCTCATCGACTCCCTCACCACGCTCGACGAGCTGCTCGGCCGGCTCGACCCCGACGAGGAGTTCCCCGTCCGCGAGCTCGGTACGCCGCGTGGTCGCCAGGGTGCGCCGCGCAAGCGGGTCGTCGTACCCGAGGGCTGGCTCGACGACACCGACGGCCGCGACCTCCACCTGCGCGAGGACGCAGGGGAGACGACCGGCGGCTGAGCCTCGCCCTGCTGCCGCACCCCCGGGTGGGCTTGGGCATGGGCTCCCTCGGGTGGCGACGGTTTCCGACCCTCGGGGCCGTCATCCGTGTGCGCCGTGGACCCTGGCGGCCCGTCCACCGCCCGGCGAAGGGGCCACCAGGGTCCGGCGCGCGCGAAGTGGGCGGGACAGGGGACGCGTCTGGCCCGGTCGGTCGCTATCGTGCGACGGTGACGCGCACCGAGCCGACGCGGCTGCCCGAGAAGATGTCTCACGACCGCGCCGCCCTCGACGCACTCCTCGCCTCGACGATGCTCGGCCACATCGGCTACACCGATGACGACGGGCAACCGGTCGTGCTGCCGACCGCCGTCGTGCAGTGGCAGGGCCGGCTGGTCGTGCACGGCTCGACGGGGTCCCGGTGGATCCGCCGGATGGCGTCGGGCGCGCCGGTCTGCGTCTCGATGGCCGCGGTCGACGGCATCGTGGTCGCCCGGTCGGCCTTCGAGTCGTCTCTGCTCTACCGGAGCGCCGTGCTCTTCGGCCGGTTCTCCCGTCTCGACGGGGAGAGCAAGCGGGCCGCGCTGGACGCCGTCACCGAGCGCATCCTTCCCGGTCGGGTGGCGGAGGTGAGGCGCCCGACGGGCAAGGAGCTGGCCGCCACCCAGGTCCTGGCCATGGACATCGAGGAGTGGTCGCTGCGGATCTCCGACGGCTGGCCGGAGGACCCTGCCGAGGATGTCGACGGGCCTGCGTGGGCAGGTCATCTGCGGTACGGCGTCCCGTCACTGGAAGCCTCGGCCGCGCCTGATCTGCGCCCGGAGATCGTCTTGCCCGCGTCCGTGGCCAACCTCGCCCGACCACCGCGCCCAGGCGCCGAGAGCGAGCTCCCGTGATGGGGAACACTGTCCGCAGGAGCGGTTGAAAGTGTGACAGTCAGCGGCTCATATGCTTGACTCCTTCGAATCGCGCCCACGGGATGTCGTCCGGGAGACGCCCCAGAGTCCAGTGTCGGACTCGTCCGGGCGCGTTGCCCTGTCAGCAAGAGCAAAGGATCGTCGCTGTGGCCAATGGCTGCCACAAGCGGGACACCAATGCCCGCAAGCTACCCAGAGCCAGCCTCATCGCCGGCCCGGTGGCCCTCCTGTTCACCGCTCCCGCCGTCGGCGTGGGCGTCCTCACCGCCGGCCCTGCCGCGACCAACCTGACGGCCGACCCGCGGGTGCCGGCGGCCGATCTCGACGAGTTCGCACGCACCGACATCTCCAGGTCGGGTGCCCGCGGGGGCGGCCCGGCCACCGTCGACATGACGGCCGCCGACCGGTGGAAGGCCGAGGCCGCCCGCCGGGCGAAGCGGGAGCGGGCCGAGCTCCGTGCCACGCAGCTCGCGGTGAGGAAGGCCGACACCCGGCTGTGGACCACCGAGGACCTCAACCTGTGGACGGAGCCGACGAAGGCCGCCGACAGGCTCGGCGTGCTCGACTCCGGAGTGAAGGTGCTCGTCACCGAGCGCAAGGAGGCCGGTCGCGCCGAGGTCGTCGTCGATGGCAAGGCGCGCTGGGTCACCCAGGGCTACTTCAGCGACGAGAAGCCGGTTGTCGGCATCGGCGGCGCCTGCACCAACGGGACCTCGGTCGCCTCCGGAGTGAGCTCCAATATCGCCAAGGTCCACCAAGCCGTCTGCGCGGCCTTCCCGTCGATCAGCACCTACGGCACCCTGCGCGGTGGCGGCGGCGACCACAGCGTCGGCCGCGCGGTCGACATCATGGTCAGCGGCTCGCTCGGCTACGAGGTCGCCGAGTTCGTCCGCGCCAACTATGCCGAGCTCGGCGTCAGCTACATCATCTACTCGCAGCGGATCTGGTCGGTCGAGCGTTCGGGCGAGGGGTGGCGGGGAATGTCCGACCGCGGCTCCTCCACCGCCAACCATTACGACCACGTGCACGTCTCGACCTACTGACTTCGTCGGAAGTTACATCAAACCCAGGATTCTTACGCTAGATGTAAGCGTGAAACGGTGACGTGAGCGGCGGTGCGACCCAACGCGCACCCGGGCGAGACCAGCCCCCGTTCCCCTGGACGCGCTCCTGACCGCGCTGCCAATCGCGAGCCTTTCGGCGCAGCCAGCACGTTGGCCGACGAACGCTGGCTGTTCCCCGGCAAGTGGGCCGGCCACCACCAGCACGACCTCGTTGACGGGCAGCCTCAACAGGCTGGGCATCACCACCCGAGCCAGCCGCAACACCGCGATGCTCCACCTCGCGGCGACCGTCCCGCCCGCCGTTTGCGCCAGCCTCATCGGCATCCGCATCAGCGCCACCACTTGCTGGGTCGAGTACGCCGGTGGCAACTGGACCACCTACGCCGCCATCCGAACGAACGCGACCGCCCGCCCGCGCCAGAACCAGTAGTAGGACAGGGCTCGGAGAGCCCTATCGGCGGAAGATGGGTGCCTACTAGAACGGTGGAGGTCCCACGATCTCGATGCCGCCGTTCTCCTGGGCGCTCTGCGCGATCCGGGCGAAGTCGACGATGCAGGCAGATCCGTCGAAGGGCTCGCTGGCGCCGCGGTAGAAGGGCTCGCATTCGCAGGTCGGCTGGATGCCGAGCACCTTGGCCGTGGGACTCTTGACGATGAAGGCGTGGGGTACGCCTGCGGGCACCATGACGAAGTCGCCGGCACCGAGTTCGTGTTCATCGTCGTTGACGCGGTACTGGATTTGCCCCTCGAGCACCCACATGGACTCCGAGACCGGGTGGGTGTGGATCGGGGTCCACTTGCCCTCGACCATGTCGACCTCCCACAGGCCGATGTCCTCGTTGGCACTGCTGAGCTTCCAGGTGAAGACGCCACCGCCGAAGAACCATCGCTTCTCGCCCTCGCCTGCCCGACGGATCACCGGCGCGAGCGTCGTCCTTCCAGTCATCTGACACTCCGATCATTCCTGAGACTTGAGTCTTGTAATGAGATTCCCATATCATGAAGGCCATGTCAACGGACTACCTCGACTCGGGGCGCACGCGGCAGAAGCAACGCACGCGCGACCAGCTGATCGCTGCGGCACGCGAGCTGATCACCGCGGGCGACACGCCGCGTGTCGAGGAGGTCGCCGAGGCCGCCGGGATCTCTCGCCCCACCGCCTACCGCTACTTCGCGTCACAGGCCGAGCTCCTCGCTGCGGCATACCCGGAGACAGGAGCCGCGTCGGTCCTTCCCGACCCGCCGCCGGAGGCCCTGGACGAACGCGTGGCCACCGTTGCCGGGTTCGTCATCGGCCGCGTGCAGGAGAGTGAGCCGCAGCAGCGTGCGATGCTGCGCCTCTCGCTGGGCGAGGTGCCGCACGAGCTGCCGCTGCGCCAGGGCCGCGCCATTTTGTGGTTCGTCGAGGCGCTCGCGTCCATGACCGAGTCGATCGGCGAGAAAGGCGTGCACCGGCTCGCGCTGGCACTCCGCGCCGCGTGTGGCATCGAGACCCGCGTCTGGCTGAGCGACGTCGCCGGACTCGCGCCCACAGAAGTCAGCGCCCTCCAGCAATGGATGGTCGACGCCCTCGTCAAGCGGGCCCTCGATACACCGCCACCGTGACGGACCCGTGCACTGATCTCGGCAAGGGCGTGCGCTTCCTCGACCCGTCGGCCGTCAACGAACTCGTGGGATGCAGCAATCTGCGTCAGGCCGGAAGTCGTGTGGGCCGGTATCGCATGGCGACCGCCCCCGACAGGAACTCATGGCGATCCACGAGCTCGAGCTGGATGCGCTCGCGCAGACCGGCGAGCAGCGTCGGCCCGTGTCCGGCAAGGACCGGCTGCACAAGGAACTCGTACTCGTCGATCAGTCCCAGATCTGCCAACGCCAGGGGGAGCGTCACTCCGCCCACCCACACGCCCTCGCCCGGCTCCTGCTTGAGCCGCCGAACCGCTTGCCCCAGGTCGCCTCTCACCAGCTCGGCATTCCAATCGACCCCGCTCAGCGTGCTCGACACGACGTACTTCTTCGCCCGGTCGAAGGTCTCTGCGAACGGAACCTCCCACTCACTCATCCAGTCAGGCCACGTGCCCGTGGCCGGCCGCCGCCACGCCGACTCCATCATCTCGTAGGTCACCCGCCCGAAAAGCAGGGCATCGGCCCGTGCCATGTCAGCGGTCCAATAGCGCATCGACTCCTCGTCCGGGGGAAGCCCTGCCTCGTGATGGCAGCAGCCGTCGAGCGTGACGTTGATCGAGTATCGAAGTGGTCTCATCTCGTTGCTCTCCATTGATGCGCGCCGCGTTCACCGGACGGTACCCAATAGGCATTCACGGAGTTCGACCATGGCGTCCGGCCATCACCGAACCGCAGCTGGACTCACACGGCTTCCGCGGCAACGAGGCTGATCGGCCCGGCCAGCGCATGGTGGCCGGTGAACCGCCAGCCGGTCCTCGACAGCCAGGTGGCGGCTTCCTCGACGCTGTAGACGTCACCGTCGTTCACGTGGATCGCGAACTCACCCGCCATCAACGCTGCCGGGATCGGCTGGGTGTGCGTGGGGTCGGTCCAGAAGTCTGCAACGAGCAGCCGGGCACCGGGCTCCGCGACCGCGCGGATCCGGCCCAGGATCGCCTGGTTCGTCTCCGCGGTGAAGTAGTGCACGACGTTCGCCATGAGGAAGACGTCGTACCCGGGCGGAAGCTCGTCGGTGAGGAGGTCGCCGACGAGCACGTCTACACGGTCGGCGAAGGCCGCCGCACGGACCCGCTCCTGGGCGACGACGGCCACATCCGCGATCTCGAGCACCGCCGCCGAGAGCTCGGGATCGGCGGCGGCCAAGGCGATCGCCCACGATCCGGTGCCGCCGCCGATGTCCAGCACCCGGCTTCCCGCCGGGAGCTCGGCCACCTGGGGCAGGGCGCGACAGGCGCCGGCGGTCGCGGCCTCGATGCCTGCCGACATCACCGGCACGAGATCGTCGGCGATCTCGAAGATCTCGTGGGCCGGCCGACCGCGGCCCAGTGCCCCGGCGAGATCGGCCCAGGCTGGATAGCTCAGCTTGTCCCAGAACCTCAGCAACGGCCGCAGGTCGGCCGGGGTCGCGCCGGACAGGAAGGCTGCGGCGACCGGAGTGTTGGCGTAGTTGCTACCTCGTCGCTCGAGCAGGCCGATCGCGACCATCGCGTCCGCGCTGATCCGCGCTGTACGCCGGGTCAGGCCGGTGCGGGCGGCCAGGCCGTCCAGATCGACCGGCCCCTCGGCCAGGGCCTCGAACAGGCCAAGCTCGTTGGCCGCGAAGAGGTGCTTGCTGACCATGAAACCCTGAGCCAGCTGGAAGATGAGATCGGGAGTCGGTGCGTCGTGGGTGGACCCGGCCGGGGCTTGCGTTGTCATCGTCATGTCTCCAGAGTGCGGAGCGCCGGTGTGCCGGCGCCATCCCAAGAATCTGGGGTGGCTCTCCGGGGGCACGGCCGGCGTACGCTCGAAGAGTGACCGGAGCCCTGGTGCGTCGAGTCCGCGACGAGATCGCGCAGCTGCGGGGCCGCGACCTGAGGTGGGTGGACTTCAGCTCCGCCGCTGCCGACGCCATAGGGACAGCGATCCCGTTCGATGGGTTCTGTGCTCACACCGTCGACCCTGGCACCATCTTGTTCACCGGCAGTGTCAACCGCGACGTCGCGTGCTCGGGCTCGTGGCTCGCCCACCACGAGTACGTCATCGAGGACGTCAACAAGTGGTCGTTCCTCGCCCGCAGCGGCAGGATCGTGGGTGCGAGCAGTATCGACACCCATGGCGATCTCTCCCGGTCCGCCCGGCACCGCACGCACGAGGCAGCCGGGTTCGGCGACGAGCTCCGGGTCTCCCTGGTGATCGACGGCATCTACTGGGGCGCGTCGGCCTTCCTTCGGCGCGCCGGCGAGCCGTGGTTCACCGAGGCGGAGGTGCGCACCATGGCGTCTCTGGCTCCGGGCATCGCCGCCGGACTCCGCCGTTCGGTTCTGGCCGCACCGGCCGCGGCGTACGCCGGCGCTGGCGTGGACCATGGTCCGGGTGTCGTGATCTTCGACGAGAACGGCGAGCCGGAGTCGATCTCGGGAGCGGCCGAGCGCTGGATCAGCGAGCTGGTCGAGCACCCGGCGCCGACCCGTCCGACCGAGTCGAAGATCGTGCAGGCGATCGCGGCTCGCTCCCGCACGATCCCGCCGGGCACCGACCCGCTCGAGCTCGCCGCTCGGGCGCGGGTCCGAACCCGTACCGGCGCCTGGCTGCTGCTGTACGGCACGCGGCTGAGCGGCGACGCGGGGTCACGCACCGCGGTGATCATCCATCCAGCCACCCCCCAGGACGTGGCGCCGGTGATAGCCCTCTCCTACGGACTCACCGGGCGTGAGTGTCAGGTGGCGATGCAGTGCATCCAGGGACGGGACACCCGGGGGATCTCGCGCTGCCTGTCCATGTCACCCCACACCGTGCAGGACCACCTCAAGGCGATCTTCGCGAAGACCGGCGTGCACAGCCGAGGCGAGCTGGTCGGCCAGATCTTCCTCGACCACTACGCAACCCGGTGGGAGACGCCGGCGATCGAGCCACCCGGCCATCTCGTGCGGGCGGTCAGCCCCGATCACGCCCGATCCTGACGCGCAACTGCCCGCCCCACGCAACGCACCGGCCGCACTGCGTTGCCCCTCCCTCCACAACGCGCGACAATCACGGGGTGGAGGGGGACACCGTCCCGACGTACTGCCCGCTGTGCGTGTCGCGCTGCGGGGCGCGCGCCACCGTCACGGACGGGACTTTCGCCGCGCTGCACCCGGACCCGTCCCACCCGACGGGCAAGGCCCTCTGCGTGAAGGGCAAGGCGGCGCCGGAGATTCTCTACCATCCGTCGAGGCTTCTCCATCCGCTGAGGCGGACCAACCCCAAGGACTCCGCGGACCCGGGGTGGGAGCGGATCACCTGGGACGAAGCGCTGGACACGGTCGCCGAGCGGCTGACGGCGCTCGCCGCAACAGACGGCCCGGAGGCGGTCGGGTTCAGCTCGAGCTCGCCGTCCACGTCGGCGATCAGCGACGCGATCGACTGGGTCCAGCGGCTGATCCGTGCCTTTGGCAGCCCCAACTACTGCACCTACATGGAGCTGTGCGGATGGGGCCGGTACCTCGCCCCGCTCTACACGTTCGGCGCCTCCGTGCCCGGCGTCTACCTGCCGGACCTCGAGAACGCCGGCTGCATCCTCTTCTGGGGGTACAACCCGTCCGTCGCCCGGCTCGCGCACGCGACGAGCACCGCCGCCGCGGTCGCGCGGGGTGCGGGGCTGATCGTCGTCGACCCGCGCAAGGCGGGCCTCGCCGCGAAGGCGGATCACTGGCTGCGCGTGCGGCCGGGCACCGACGCGGCACTGGCGCTGTCCCTCACGCACGTGATGATCGAGAACAGCTGGTACGACGCCGACTTCGTCCGCGACTGGACAAACGCGGCCGAGGAGGTCGACGGCCGGACCGTCTGGGATCTGCTCGCGGCGCGCTGCGCCGAGTACCCACCGGATGTGGCGGCCCAGATCACCGGCGTGCCAGCGGCAGACATCCTCGCCGCGGCGCGGTTGCTCTGGGAGGCCCGACCGGTCGCGTTCTACTGCTGGAGCGGGCTGGAGCAGCACAGCGGCACGACCCAGACCATCCGCGCGATCAACGTGCTCTACGCCCTGACCGGCAGCCTGGACGTGCCGGGCGGCAACGTGCTGTTCGAAGCGATCCCGTCGAACCCGATAGACGGGATGGAGCTCCTCGCCGACGCGCGCCCGCCCGCGGTGGGTGTCGACAAGCGGCCGCTCGGACCGGCCAGGTTCGAGTTCGTCACCGGCGAGGACTTCTACACCGCGGCCACCGACCGGCGGATCAAGGCGGTGGTGGGCTTCGGCGGCAACCCGGTGATGGCCCACGGAGACAGCGCCCGCGGCCGCGATGCCCTGCGAAGCCTGGACTTCTTCGTGCAGGCCGACCTGTTCATGACGCCGACGGCCGAGCTCGCCGACATCGTGCTGCCCGTGACGACGCCGTTCGAGTCCGAGGCGCTCAAGATCGGCTTCGAGTACAGCCAGGACGCGCAGTCGCTCGTCCAGCTGCGACCGCCCCTCGTCCCGCCGCGTGGGGAAGCCCGCCCGGACCTCCGGATCGTCTTCGACCTCGCCACGCGGCTCGGCCTGGGGGCGCACTTCTGGGACGGCGACATCGAGGCGGCGTTCCGTCATCAGCTCGAGCCGAGCGGCATCACCCTCGAGGAGTTGCGC
This sequence comes from uncultured Actinomycetota bacterium, assembly GCA_963767345.1. Classification (GTDB taxonomy): domain Bacteria; phylum Actinomycetota; class Actinomycetes; order Propionibacteriales; family Nocardioidaceae; genus Nocardioides. Next base: position 292,629 of record CAVYDO010000001.1, on the reverse strand, counting down.
GCCCACCCCGAGGGCGTCCGGGTGCCGTTGACCACGCGCTACCGCAAGTACGCCGACACCGGGTTCGCCACTCCGTCGGGAAAGGTGGAGCTGTACTCGGCCACCCTCGCCGCCCACGGCTATGCACCGCTGCCGGCCTTCGAGGAGCCGCTCACGAGCCCGCGCTCCCGCCCGGACCTCGCCGACCGGTACCCGCTGGTGCTCAGCTGCGCGAAGTCGCTGTTCTTCTGCGAGACGCAGCACCGACAGGTCGCCGCCCTACGCAAGAGCTCGCCCGACCCGCAGGTCGAGATCCACCCGGCCGCGGCCGCGGAGCGTGGGATCTCGGCGGGCGACTGGGTCTCCTTGGAGACCCCGCGCGGCAGCATCCGGGTGCGCGCGAAGCTCAACGGCAGCCTCGACCCGGAGGTCGTGTTCGGCCAGCACGGCTGGTGGCAGGCGTGCGACGAGCTGGGACTGCCCGGCTACCCGCCGTACGGGCCCGGCAGTGCGAACCTCAACCTGGTGCTGAGTCAGACGCCGAGCGACCCGATCAGCGGCAGCTCGCCCCTGCGCGCCTCCGTCTGCGAGGTCGCCCTGCTCGACCGACTCAGCGATCCGCGGGGAGGAGCGTGAACGCGGCGAAGCCGCGGGTCAGCGGGGCGATGGCGCGGAAGTCGCGTTGGTCCAGCGTGAAGATCCGGTTGGTGCGATGGCGGTCGGCCAGCACGACACAGACCGCGTCGGCCAGGTCGAGCTCGAGACTCGCGTACGCATGACGGACCTGCTGAGCGGCGGCCAGGTCGGCATTGGTGACATTCGCCAGCCGATAGCGTCCGTCCGCGATCCGGTCGGACAGCGCCTGGAGCGAGTCGACCGCCGCGCGGTACCCGAAGTCGCGTCGCACCAGGTGGTCGAGCTCGGTCAGCACCAGGGCCGAGATCACGAAGGACTCCGACTCCAGGAGCGCGGCAGCGTCGACGTGCTCGGGCTGGCCGGCGTCGAAGGCCGCGAACAGAGCCGAGGTGTCCCCGATGACGATCAACGGCGCGCTGTTCGCTCGGCGATCTGCTCGCCCACGTCGCGGCCCAGCTCCTCGGCAGAGCGCGGCCGCCCGCTGTCGAAGACCGGAAGCGGCTTCGAACGAGGTCGGCGCGCGGTCTCGTCGAGGAGCCTGGTCACACCGCGGCGGATCAGCTCGGCCTTGCTCACGCCCTCGGCCGCCGCCTCCGCCTCGAGGCGAAGGTCGAGCTCCTCAGGTAGGTAGACCGTCGTCTTCTGCACGCCACATATGGTACCAGCGGTCTCGCGAGGTAGGCGGCGACCAGGCGTCGGGCCGGCCCAGCGACGCCCTACAGTCGATGCCGATGGATGTCGAGGACCTGTACGACGCAGCCGACCGGGAGCGCTTGGTGGCCGAGCCACCGAAACGGGTGGATGCCCCTGTTCGGACGCCGTTCGAGCGCGACCGCGCCAGGGTCGTCCACGCGGCATCCTCGCGGAGGCTCGCGGCGAAGACCCAGGTGGTCGGCCCGCAGACCGACGACTTCGTGCGCAACCGGCTGACGCACTCGCTCGAGGTCGCCCAGGTGGCCCGAGACCTCGCCCGGGCGCTGGGCTGCCACGCCGACGTGGTCGAGACGGCGGCCCTGGCCCACGACCTCGGCCACCCGCCGTACGGTCACAACGGCGAGCGCGCCCTCGCCGACCTGAGCGCCGACTGCGGCGGCTTCGAGGGCAACGCCCAGACGCTGCGCATCCTCACCCGGCTGGAGGCCAAGACCAGCGACGCCCACGGTCGCTCGGTGGGTCTCAACCTCACCCGCGCCACCATCGACGCCTGCACCAAGTACCCCTGGACCCGCGCGGAGGCGCAGCCACCGAGCGGGGTGCACGCGGACGGCTCGCGGCGGGAGGTCGTGAAGTTCGGGGTGTACGACGACGACGCCGACGTGTTCGGCTGGATGCGGGCGGGTCGGGTGGGCCCGGAGCGCTGCTTGGAGGCACAGGTGATGGACCTGGCCGACGACGTCGCCTACTCCGTGCACGACGTCGAGGACGGCGTCGTCGCCGGCCGGATCGACCTCACCCGCCTCGACGACGCGGCCGTCTGCGATGTGGTCCGCGACTGGTACCTCCCCGATGCCCGAGACGGCGAGCTCTCCGCAGCCCTCGCCCGGCTCCGCCGGGTCGGCAGCTGGCCGAGCGCGCCGTACGACGCCACTCGCGGCGCTCTCGCGGCACTGAAGAACCTCACCAGCGACCTCGTCGGTCGCTTCTGTGGCGACGTCCAACAGGCGACCTTCGCCCGGTCGGAGGGTCCGTTCGTGCGCTACTCCGCCGAGCTGGTCGTGCCCGACACGACCGCTGTCGAGATCGCCGTGCTCAAGGGTGTCGCCGCCCACTACGTCATGCGGGCCGACGACCGCGTTGCGCTGATGGTTGGTCAGCGCGAGCTGCTGGCCGAGCTCGTCGAGGCCCTCTGGCTGCGCGGCCCCGACGGGCTCGACCCGGCGTTCGCCGAGGACTGGAAGGCGGCCGCCGACGATGCCGCGCGCCGACGCGTCGTGATCGACCAGGTCGCCTCGCTCACCGACGCGAGTGCGAAGACGCGGCACGACAGGCTCTCGGCCTGACGGCCGCTGCGGCAGCCGGGTCTGATCAGGGCGACGTGGGCTCCGAGTCGCCCTTGACCCTGTGAGCCGCGGCACTGGCAGCCTCGACGATCTTGTCCTTGACGACCGGCGCCTGCTCCCGGGCGACGTCCGCGACGGCGTGCGTCACCCGGTTGGTCTGCTTCTGCACGGTCGGGTTGTCCTTGACCCGGAGGAAGGTGCGCTTGATCGTCTCGTAGCGCTCTCGCCCGGCGCGCGCCCCCAGGACGTATCCGGCGGCGAAGGCTCCCAGCAGCGGCAGCTTGCTCATCGTGTCTCTCCCATTCGGCTCGGAACCGTGCGGCTCCCACCACACTATCGAGTACGGCGCACGGTGGGCCTCGTGCGATCCTTTGCCCATGACTCGGGTGCCTGCTCCTTCCGGCGACGACGACGGGCGCGTCCTCGACGCCGTGGCCGAGATCGGCGAGGACATCGGCCGGGGACTCGTGACCAAGGTCGCCAGCTTCGCGGTGATCTTCTGCTTCGGCGCGGGGGTGTTCGAGGGCGGCGCCCCGCCGGCCCTCCGGGTCACGGCGGTCGTCGCGGCCGGCGTCGGCGGGCTGATCATGATGGTGGCGACCCTCGGCGGCTGGAGGCGGAGCCGCCAGTGGGTGGTGATCGTGCTGAACCTCCTGGTCTGCACCGGCCTTACCGCACTCATCCTGGGGTGAGTCATTCCCGGGTGAGCGGGACGCGGACCCGGCCGGCGAGGTCCGTCCCCGCCGACCCGTAGACTCCGCGCGTGGCCCAGCAGACCGGGCGCGGGCGCATCCGTGAAGAGGACATCGCCGAGGTGCGTGAGAAGGCGCGCATCGACGAGGTGATCTCCTCCTACGTCTCGCTCCGCAACGCCGGTGGTGGCTCGCTCAAGGGCCTGTGCCCCTTCCACGACGAGAAGTCGCCGTCCTTCAACGTCACCCCGGCCCGTGGTTTCTTTCATTGCCTGGCCGGCGAGACGCGGGTCCTGACCCGGGACGGGCCTCGGGAGATCCGCGACCTTGCAGGCGGCACTCACCGGATCCTCGGTGCTCGCGGGGACTGGATCGAGGCGCCCTTCAAGTCGTATGGCTGGCAGCGGCTCTACCGGATCGCCGTCACCCGCAACCGTCAGCGCAAGGAGATCTTCGCAACCGACGGCCACCGCTGGTTCGTACGATCCGGGAAGTCAGTGCGCAGGACGCGAGAGGCCCTCACCACGGAGCTCAGGCCGGGTGCGCCTCTTGCGTACAAGTACCCACGGTCTCGCATCCGGCGTAGTACGCCGTCGCCGTTCGGCATCGCCCACGGCTTCACGTACGGCGACGGGACGCTCAACGGCTCCGGCTCGATGGCCTTGGTCTGTCCGCCCAAGGACGAGGCCATGCTGAAGTGGTTCCCCAACAGCCACACGACTGAACGTGGCGACGGCAACCTGCTCGTCCACCACCTGCCGAAGTACTTCAAGGACCGTCCCTCACTGGATGAGTCGGTGCCCTACCTCTACGGCTGGCTCGCCGGGTATTTCGCGGCAGACGGCTGCGTGGCCGCCGACGGCACGGTGATCATGAACTCGGCAGATCGGGAGGATCTCGAGTTCTTCCGCACCGTCTGCACCCGCCTCGGGATCGCGACGTACGGCATCACGTCGCAGATGCGGACCGGCTTCGGAGGCGAGCCGTCCGCGCTCTACCGGATCCACCTTGTGAACGAGGACCTCGACGAGGACTTCTTCCTCATCGGCACTCACCGCGCCCGCTACGCGGCGAACGCGACGGCCTTTGCGAGGCGGGGGTGGGTGGTCGAGAGCGTCGAGGAGACCGACCGGGTGGAGGAGGTCTTCTGCGCCGAGGTGGACGACGGCCACGCGTTCACGCTCGAGGACAACATCCTCACCGGCAACTGTTTCGGCTGCCAGGCAGGCGGCGACGTCATCAACTTCCTCATGCAGATCGACGGGCTGGCGTTCGCGGAGGCGGTCGAGCAGCTCGCCGACAAGTACGGCGTGCAGCTGAGGCGTGAGGAGGGTGACCAGCCCCTCGACCGCCCGAAGGGTCCGTCCCGATCGCGTCTGGTCGAGGCACACCGGGTCGCCGAGGAGTTCTACGCCGGGCAGCTCGCGTCCCCCGACGCGCTGAAGGCGCGGCAGTTCCTGGGGCAGCGGGGCTTCGACCAGGAGGCCGCCGAGCGGTTCGGCATCGGCTTCGCCCCGCGTGACGGCGAGGCGCTGCTGCGTCATCTCCGGGCCCGGCAGTTCAACCAGGAGGAGACGGTCGCCGCCGGCCTCGTCGCCGTCGGGCGGTCGGCGTACGACCGGTTCCGGGGCCGGCTGCTGTGGCCCATCCGCGAGGCCAACGGCGACACCGTCGGCTTCGGCGCGCGGCGGATCTTCGACGACGACCGCATCGACGCCAAGTACCTCAACACCCCCGAGACCGCGATCTACAAGAAGAGCCACGTCCTCTACGGCCTCGACCTGGCCCGCCGCGAGATCGCCCGCGCGACGCAGGCGGTGGTCGTCGAGGGCTACACCGACGTGATGGCCTGTCACCTTTCGGGCGTGCCGACGGCGGTGGCGACGTGCGGTACGGCGTTCGGCGACGACCACGCTCGCGTGCTGCGCCGCTTCCTGATGGACCACGACGAGTTCCGCGGCGACGTGATCTTCACCTTCGACGGCGACGAGGCGGGCCAGAAGGCCGCGATCCGGGCATTCGGGGGCGACCAGAACTTCGTCTCCCAGACCTATGTCGCGGTCGAGCCCAGCGGCCTCGACCCGTGTGACCTGCGGCTGCGCGACGGCGACGCCGCGGTGCGCGAGCTGATCGCCCGGCGCCAGCCCCTCTACCGGTTCGTGCTCTCGCACATCGTGGGGAAGTACGACCTCGACCGCGCCGACCAACGTGTCGATGCGATGCGGGAGGCGGCCCGGCTGGTCACCGCGATCCGTGACAAGTCGAAGGCCGACGGCTTCGCCCGCGAGATCGCCGGCATGATCGGCATCAACGAGGCCGACGCGCTCCAGGAGGTGCGCAGGGCGGCCAACCGGCGACCCGCGTCGGGTCGGCAGGCTCACGACCAGGGGCGGCGTACCTCGGTTGAGGCGAGCGAGGCCGCCCAGCCCCGCCAACAGGCTCCCGACCCGCGTGACCCGAGGTTCGCGCTCGAGCGCGAGACCCTCAAGCTGATCCTCCAGCATCCGGCCCTGGTCGGCGGGACGGCCGGCGGGCTCGGCGACAACGACTTCACCCACCCCGTCTACCGGGGCGTGTGGCAGCTGATCGCCGCGGCCGGCGGCCCGTCGGTCCGGGTGTCGGACGACTGGGGCACCCGGCTGCGCGACCAGGCGACGGAGCCGGCCGTCAGTGCGGCGATCGCCGCCCTCGCGGTCGAGCCCCTGCCCACCGCGAAGGAGCCTGACCCGGCGTACGTCGCTCAGCACGTCTTCCGTCTCCAGGAGGTCACCGCCGCGCGCCGCATCAACGACATCAAGTCGCGCCTGCAACGCACCAACCCGGTCGAGCACGCCGTGGAGTACAACCGGATGTTCGGCGAGCTCGTCGCCGTCGAGCAGCATCGGCGACAGCTGCGCGAGAGGGCGCTGGGTCAATGAGGCTGGGTCGATGAGGCTGGGTCAATTGAGGGCGGGTCGATGAGACGGCGTCCCAGGGTCGAGGTGCGCGCGGGGGAGCGGGTGCTGGCCTGGTGCGTCGCCGAGTCCGACGCGGGCGCGACCGTGCTCGCCGGCACTCGCGACGCTCTGTACCTCGGCGAGGCCGGCGGCGTCCGGGTGTCCTGGGAGGACGTCGAGGCCGCCGACTGGGACGTCGACACCGAGTCCTTCCGGGTCAGCGAGGTCGGCGAGTGGGGCGAGCCGCGCGTCGCGCACCGCTTCAAGATCTCCGAGCCCGGGCGGTTCCTCGAGCTGGTCCGCGAGCGCGTCACCGCGAGCGTCGTACTCCAGCGCCATGTCCCCATCCAGGGCGCGCGCGGGGTCCGGGTGATCGCCCGCCGCGCGCCCCGTGGCGACCGGCCGCTGCGTTGGGTCTACGAGTACGACGCCGGCGTCGACCCCGGGGACCCGGAGGTTCAGGCGAAGGCGTCCGCCGCCCTGACCTCCGCCCGCGAGGAGATCGGCATCCGCTGACCCGCTCCAGATTTCTGGCCCGGCGGCAGCCGTTGCTAAGGTGTTCGACGCGCGATCCCCTGTAGCTCAACTGGCAGAGCATTCGGCTGTTAACCGGAGGGTTGTTGGTTCGAGTCCAACCGGGGGAGCCAGAGAGAACGGCCCGTGACCTGCGGAAACGCAGATCACGGGCCGTTTCGCATTCCGTTCGCATCGGCTATGCATCGTTCAGCGGCGCTGAGCCCCGCCGCGGTCGGGCTGGCGAAGGCCAAGGACATCGCCGACCTGGTCCTCGACGTGTACGGCGACGCGCTCGAGCACGTCCATGGCGCCCACACGGCTTGTGTGTTGCCAGCACGTCGAGCGCCTCCTGGCCACCGAGCGCTCCCCCTGCAGGTCAGCGCCCGCGTGTTCGCTGACGGCAAGTGGCGCGGGCTCCACGGTCGGGCTGCGGGACATGGTGGCTTCCCTCAACGGCATCGGGCACGCGGCAGTGATGTGCGACCCACAGTTCCGGACCGTCCTCGCCAAGCACAGGTTCACCCTGGACGAGGGAGGTGAGATCAACGAGTTCGCCCCCTATGCCGGGGCGTTCACCGCTCGCTCGGCGCAGGTCGCCAGGAACCTCGCCCGCTACGAAGCAGAGTGGCGCCGTGACCGCGCGGGCGGTCGCCGCAAGCCGACCGTTGTTGGGGCGCCGTCTTGCCGTCGAGGCCGAGCTCAACGACAGACTCTCGCTCCGTGCCGAGCACGGAGCACGCGACCTGGTGGTGGTCGAGGGAGCCGCCGGTGCCGGGAAGACCACCCGGCTGCGCGCCCAGCGGCGAGCAGTCGAAGCTACCGGGAGCTGGATGATCGTGGTGACCCCAACCCTGAAGGCCGCCCAGGTCGCAGCGGCCGAGGTCGGGTCCAGCGCGTTCTCCGCAGCGTGGCTGGTCCACCAGTACGGCTTCCGTTGGGACGCCGACGGCGCTTCAACGGCACCGGCCGGCTCTACACACTGTCGCCGAACTCCGCCGGGTCCTGCGCCCCGCAGGACCCAACCAGAGGGAGGGCTGAAGCCGTGGCTGACCGCGCCCGCATCCGGTACCTCACCCTTGCGGAGGCCGCCGAGCGCATGTCGGTCTCCGTCAAGACACTGCGACGCAGGATTGCCGACGGCACCTGCCCGCCTACCGCTGCGGACGCCGCGTCACCGGCGTCCGTCCTGACGACCTCGACAGAGTCTTCCAGCGTGTCCCCGCGCCGCAGATGTGACGAACCTCGGCATCTCGTAAGCGATGCCTAATCGCATATCATCGGAACATGAGTGAAACAACGCCGGATCCCGGCGCGCTGGTCAGGGCTCGCCGTAATCGGCTCGGCCTGAGCCAGCGCGCCGCGGCCCACGTGTGTGGCATTCCGCAGTCGATGCTCTCGCGCATCGAGTCCGGCCAGACCCAGCCCAGCGTGACGACCCTGCTCCGGGTGCTCAATGGGCTCGGCGCGGACCTGCACATCGAGCTTCGGTCGCTCGAGACCGGGGGAGAAGGGCGACGGGAGAAGGAGCGGTCCCGGTGGTTGAACCGGCTCGTCGTGGGCGAGCTGAGCCGCGACCCCGACCGCGTCCTGGGGATCGCGCGCGACAACATCACGCGATGGCGCGAGATCCACGCCGGAAGGCTGTCGGTCCTGGCGGCGCTGGACCGATGGAGCGAGATTCTCGACCAGGGCGTCGAGTCGACCGTGGCAACCCTGACCGGACAGAGCGAGGAGGCGGAGGACTTGCGCCAGAACTCCCCCTTCCCCGGCGTGCTCAGCCAGGAGCAGCGCGAGCAGGCGTTGGCGTCCTTCCGCAGCCACTGGGAGCACCGTCAAACGGCGGCAGCCGCCGAAGCGGTCGAGACGAGCCTGGCGCGATGAACCGCGACCAGCTCGCCGACGTGCTTAGAGCAGCCAGCCAACTGGTCGACGATCGTCCATTGGTCATGGGATCGCAGGCGATCCTTGGCACCTACGAGGAGGACGTTCTGCCGGGCGCCGCGACCATGTCCATGGAGGCCCACGTCGCATTCCTTGATGACGAGGACCGGGCGAAGGCCGACCTCGTGACCGGCGCGATCGGTGAGGACTCCAACTTCCACCAACTGCGGGGCTACTACGCCGAAGGAATCCATGTCGAGACAGCAACCCTGCCCGAGGGCTGGCGCGACAGGCTGATCACCCAGCCCGTTCCGGCCGGGCCGAACGGACCAGGAGTCGTCGCCTCCTTCCTTGAGAGGCACGACCTGGTCGTGGCCAAGCTCGCCGCCTTCCGCGAGAAGGACATCAGGTTCGTGACCGAGTTGGCTGCGGCCGGACTGATCGACATCCAGATGGCTCGGGAACGGCTCGAGGCCATCGCTCTCCATCCGGTGGCCAGGCAGCGCGCGAAAGGTCTGCTCGAAACGCTGGGTGGCGGAGCCACCAAACGCGCCGACCAGGCGCACGATGCTGTCGACCTCGACGTTCCCGATCCGCAAGCCGCCGTGGATAGCCGGCGACGAAGTCAGCGCCGTTCGCACGATCCGACGGCACCCCAGGAGCCACCACCATTGCCCGGTCCGAGCATCAGTTGATCTGCGGGTTTCGAACGCACAGCGAAGATCAGCATGACGAGGAGCCCGCACGCCGCCAGCGACAAGGTCGATCTCGATGAGCTCTTGAAGGACGTCAAACCGTACTCAGGAGGCGACGAGCTCGCGATTCCAGGATGTTTCGCGACTGACCAGGAACACGCAGAGTTCGTCGCCTGGCACCGCGCAGCCCCTCGCGGCCGGTGACAAGGTCCGCAGTTGTTCGATCAGTACGGTGCCGACGCTGTCGGGGACGCGTTGGTCGCGGATCCCAGCTGCGTATCGCCGAACGTCGGGAGGAGGTACTTGCGAAGCCAGATCAGGTAGCCGCGCTTCGTGGACTCCTGCAGCGGCTGTCCCTTCACCTTGCGAGCGCGCTGCCAGACATCCGACTGAGACATCAACTTGATCGCGTTGGCCGTCGAGTGAGGTGGTAGGCGGTAGCGGCCGCCGTGGCCACGACCACCAGTGTGGCGCCGATCCATTGCCGGTCGGTGAGCCGGTCCCCGACGAGGTAGCCGGCAGCGAGCCCGAACACGGGAATCAAGGGAAAGAAGCTCCCGGTGACCGAGGCCGGGACGCCTCGCAGACCCCCGACAAGGAACCAGAACGCGAGGCCGTAGTAGACCATGCCGGAGGCCGCCGCGAGGGCCCACGTCGTGGCGTCGGCGGGCAGGCCGAGGTCTGCGGTGTGGATGGCCGAGGCGATGCCGGCGATGACAAGCGCGAAGGCGAGCGCGGCAAGTTGTTGCACCAGTGCGACGGCCAAGGAGCTGTCATCGAGCAGGAGCCGGCGGGTGAGCACTGTGTAGAACGCGCGAGCTGTGACGGCACCAATGGTCAGGACTATCCCGATGGCGTTGCCGGATGCGCCTGGTCGGTACAGCACCAGCAGTACCCCGATCGAGGTGACAGCTACGGCGCCGATGGTTGCGGCGGCGACACGTTCCCGCAAGAGGAGCACGGCGAGCAGCATGATGAGAATCGGTTCTGTCGCCCAGAGAAGCACCGACATGCTCGCGTCAATCGTGACCAGACCGAGCAGCCCCAGCGCGTAGGCGCAACCGGGGTTGAGGATGCCGAGGGCGGCGAGCCTTCCGAGGGTCGCCGACCAGGTCAGGCGCAAACCGAGTACGAGCGTGCCGAGCCAGAGGAGCAGAGTGCTAGCGGCCAGCGACGCGAGCTGTGCCCATGCCGGTCACACTACTCGGCGACCACCGGCAGACGGCCGCGTACAGGCGTGCGGGGCAGCAACAACCCGATGTCGCACCGCAAGGAACGCACGCTCATGCCGGCGATCAGGACGTCCACAGGAAGTGCGTCATTCCGCCGCGAATGTCACAGACGCCGACGCCTCACCGGCGAGCATCCCGTGCCCGCCACGGCTTCAGCGTCGGCGACGCAGCAGGGCCGGCAGCGTGTACCAGAGCAGCGCCGTGTCCAGCGCGATGATGCCGGTGAGCACCAGCGCCGGGGTGAGGGGGAGGGCGGCGTCCAAGGCGAGGAGGACACCTCCAGTGACTCCGAGCAGCAGGCACGCCAGCCCGGCATGGATGAGACGGCCGGCGACGGGGATCATCTCGTCTCTGACCCCGTCGCCGAACACCATGCGATGGAGCGCGACGGGGGCCAGGAACAGGGCCATGGCCACGGCCATCACGACCACGGTGGCGGCGTACACCCGATGCGTGAACACGTCCGAGTCTCGGAAGGGCTGGGTGAATCCGATGGTGAGCAGGAAGGCGAACATCACCTGGGTGCCGGTCTGCGCGAGCCGCAACTCCTGGAGCATCTCGTTCCAGTGGCGATCGAGCCGCTCTCCCGACTCCTCTTTCCTCGAGTAGCCGCTCCCGCGATCGTCCCGGCCCTCGCTGCCGTCGCTCTCCATCGCAGCTAGCGGCAGACCGTGCGCTGCGACTCGGCCTTGCTCATCTTGGATCCGCCCTCACGTTCTCCCTACCTCCCGGCCGGAGGCTACCCCCACGGTCAGTACCCCGAGATCCGCGAGATCATGCGGCTCGTCGTGCGCCGCAAGGGAGGTGGCCGCCCCAGGCTCGGTCGTCGCGGCGCGGTCGGAGCGTCGGCGGCATCAACCCCCGCATCTGGGGTACCGCGATCGCACAGCGCGGACACACCGCACAGGACGAGACCGCACAGAACAAGGAGGACGTCGTGCCCGAGGACGTTATCGATCTGATCATGCAGGATCACCGCGAGATGGAGCGGCTGTTCGGGAAGCTGAAGACCGAGCCGGAGACCAGGTCGATGCTGACGCCGGTGCTCGCGATGATCCTGACCGCACACAGCAGGGCCGAGGAGTCCGAGGTCTACCCGGCGGCCCGGAAGGAAGCCGGCGAGACCGACGAGGTCGAACACAGCCAGGAGGAGCACCTGCTCGCCGACCAGCTGCTGGCAGAGCTGGTCGACCGTGATCCAGAGGCGGCCGACTACCGGACCGCCCTGGACAAGCTCGTCGAGGCGGTCACCCATCACGTAGAGGAGGAGGAGTCGTCGGTGCTGCCCGGATTGCGCAGCGGGCTCTCGGCCGAGCGTCGAGCAGAGCTCGCCCGGGCGTTCGCGGCGACGCGCGCGGAGCACCTCGGCCGGCGACCCGACCAGATCACCAAGGCAGAGCTCACCCAGCAGGCGGCCAACGCGGGAGTCCCGGTGTCGGGACGGGACAAGTCGAGCCTCGAGGAGGCGTTGCAACGCCGGGCCGCCGAGTAGCACCAGGCGTTCCGTCGCGCCCGCGCTTGCCGCGCCCGGCGTACGCCGGCTCGGGCATGGCGCTGGTCTAGCGTTGCCGGCATGCGCGCGCCCGACTACAGCGACCAGCAGCTCGTCTCCGCGCTGAAAGCTGCGGCCGCTGAGCTCGGCGAGCCGCTGACGGCGACGTCGTACGACGCCTGGCAGCGCGGCCGCCCGGCCGCGTCGCCGGCGCTGCTGATCCGCCGCTTCGGCTCCTGGAACGGCGCCTGCACTCGCGCCGGAGTGACGACGAACAAGACCCGTTCCACGAGCCGCCGCTGGTCGGACGATGAGATCGTCGGCATCGTCGCGGCCTACCTCGCCTCGCCGGGCAGCACCGGCTCCTTCGCCGAGTACGCCGAGTGGGCGCGCGGCCAGGAGGGGGTGCCCAGCGGCGCCACCCTCCGTCAGCGAATGTCGTGGGCCGAGATCAAGCGGAGGGCGGGGGACAGGCCGTGACCCCGGTCGAACGACGAGCGCACTCGGGCATGAGGTCATCCACCCCGACGTCGGTTGGGTGCAGGGCGGGCGTCGCGGAGCTCGTCGAGCTCGCGTCGGAGCCGGTGGTTCTCGGACCGTAGCTGGAGGACCTGCTCGATCCCTGCCAGGTTGAGCCCGGAGGCGAGCAGCGTGATGATCTCGGCGATCCGGTCCAGGTCGTGGCCGCTGTAGCGGCGTGTCCCACCCTGTGTGCGGTGGGGGGCCAACAGGCCCCTCTGCTCGTAGACGCGAAGCGTCTGCGGGTTCACCCCGGTGATCTCGGAGGTCACCGAGATCGAGTACAGCGCACGGCTGGCTTCCAGGTCGACCATCACCTGTCTCCGCGAGCGGGGTCCGTCCCCGGGCCGGGCCGGGGCACCCGGACCAGCACCGGTCCGGCGACGATGATCGTCCCGGGCCAGGGTCGAGCGGTGCCCGACGACGGTTCACCGAGGAGGACCATCCGAGGCGGGGGTCGATCGAAGGCGGTCGCCGATCGGCCGACCGGGCCGCGGCTTCGGGAGCGGTCAGCGACCATCCGGTAGGCGGCGGCGAGGGTGGCGAACCGTTCGGCCGCCTCCGGGTCCTCCGACACGTCGGGGTGGGTCGCCCGGGCGAGGCGACGGTAGGCGTGCGCCACGGCCTCCGGGCCGCTGTCGGCTGCGACCCCCAACACCTCCAGGGCCTGTTCGATCGACCGGGACATCCCTGCCTCCTGTGCTGCGCCGACGAGGGTGCGTCTTCTTCAAGTTGCCTCTTGAAATTCTCCCATCGCGGGGGTAAATCTCAAATAGCAGCCATAGATTATCTGAAGGCGACGGAGCGGTCGCGTTCGCCGTTCCGACGCTCTTCGGGTCGCATCCGACACGTGAGGAGGAAAGTCATGTTGATGCGCACCGACCCCTTCCGGGACTTCGACCGACTCACCGAGGCCGTACTGGGCACGCGAGCCAGGCCCGCGATGATGCCGATGGACGCCTACCGCGAGGACGGCAGCTTCGTGGTCCACCTCGACCTGCCCGGTGTCTCGGTGGACTCCATCGACCTGACCGTGGAGCAGAACATCTTGACCGTCCACGCCGAGCGCAAGCCCCCGCTGGGTGACAGCGCAGAGCGCGTGGTCGACGAACGCTCCTACGGGGTCTTCAGCCGCCAGCTGTTCCTGGGCGACACCCTCGACGCCGATCGGCTCACCGCGAGCTACGAGGCTGGCGTGCTGACCCTGACCATCCCGATCGCGGAGAGGGCCAAGCCACGCAGGGTCGAGATCACGGGTGGCGAGACGGACCGCAAGGAGATCACCGCCTGAGCAACACGGGCGAAGGATCCCAGGACACCCTGGCGGAGGGCCCGGCCTTCAGGGCCGAGCCCTCCGCCAGGGCGACCACGCCGTGATCCGTCTGTGCCGCACGTCGGGCGGCCGCCCGACCCGACATACGGGGATTGGAGGAGAGGACCGATGTATCCGGCGAAGGATGCCCGTGAGCTCGCGATCCTGCTGCGCGTGAGCCGAGAGATCGACGTCGTCGGCGACGTTACCGCGATGGTGGACAACCCGTCAGACCTCCTGGCCTGGGCCCTCATCCTCTCCAGACCCGACGTCGTCGCCTGGCGCGCCGCCGACTCCTCGCGCCGCTACCTGCAGGTCGCCGCCGACCGACACCGCGCACCCATCAGGGGCCGCGTCACCGCCGTACTGGCGTGCGAGCAGCACCGGGAGTTTTGGAACGCCCTCGGACTGGACGGACTCGCCACCGGAGACCGCCGGACTCTCAGCGTTGACGCACTGTCCTCGGCGTGGGCCGTCATGCCCGTCACCCCGTCGCCCGAACCAGCGTCGGGCAAGCGCACCGATGACTCTCAACCACCGTCACCGCCGCCGCCCCGTACGCCGCCGCCCGGCTGAGTCAGTCTGTGCTGAAGCATCAGCTCAAGACTCTGCGAGGGCGCGCACTGCGCGTTCGATGGCGGGGCGCATGTCAAGTGTGGGGTCGACGGTAAGCCGGTGCAGGAGCAGTCCGTCGCCGAGCGCCATGAGGGCCCGGGTCGCCGGCACGGGGTCGGCGATGCCGACGGCGATCACGATCCTCTCGGACCAGCGCTCGAACTCGCGTCGCTGCCGCCGCAGCGGCTCGCCGAGCTCAGGGTCGTCGGCGAGTTCGAGGAAGAGGGCGTAGCGGGCGCGGGTGCGCGCGGCGAACGGCCCGGCCTGCAGCTCGGTCATCGCGCACAAGCCCTCGATCAGCTCACCGACTCCCGAGATGGTGGGCATCGCGGCCGGGTCGAGATCGGCGCGCTCGCGCTCGGCGATCCAGTCGACGACTCCGCCGAGTAGCGCCCGACGGGTGCGGAACCAGTTGGAGGTCGACCCGGGCGGGAGGCCCGCCCGTTCATCGACCCGCGCATGGGTCAACGCGCGCACGCCCTCCGCGCCGAGCAGGTCCACGGCCGCCTCGAGTGCGCGCTCCCGGGTCGCCGCCGGCATCGACACCACCCTTCCAGGAGGTCTACTATGAACATAGTATCTCCACCCCGCGAAAGGGGTCGCCATGCCCACGCCCGAGCCCCGCATCACCCACTCCGTCGACGCCTCGGCCTGGTCGCCGCAGCTGCCGGCGGCCCCCGGCTTCGAGCATCTGGTCGTCGAGACGCCCGGGCTGCGCACCCACCTCTCCGCCATCGGCGAGGGCGAGCCGGTGGTGCTGCTGCACGGATTCCCCCAGCACTGGTGGCAGTGGCGCGCCATCGCTCCGATCATCGCCGCGCGCGGCTACCGCGTCCTCTGCCCCGACCTGCGCGGAGCCGGCTGGACCGTGGCCGACGATCCGCGCGTCGAGCGCGAGACCCGGCTCCGCGACCTGCTCGCCCTCTTCGACGTCCTCCACATCGAGCGCGCCCACCTCGTCTCACACGACATGGGCGCTATCACCGCGATGCAGCTGACCTACGACCACCCCGAGCGGGTTCGCACGGCAGTGGAACTCTCCGTGCCGCCGGGCTTTATGAGGTTCAGCCCGAGGGTCGCTCCGGGCTTTCGGCACCTGCCCCGGTTCATCTGGCACCGCAGGCGCGCCTCGCTTCGCGGAGTGTTCTCCAAGGCGTACGTCGCCCACCCGATGTCGGAGGCCACCGTCGAAGCCCACCTCGCCCCGATGCGCCGACCCGACATCGACGGCGCAGTCCGTCCGCTGACCCGCGGCATGATCCTGCCCGAAGCCATGCGCTTGAGTCGCGGCGTCTACTGCCGCCGGCGGCTCACGGTGCCGACCCTCTTCGTATTCGGCCGCCGAGACCGCCCCTGGACCGAGGAGAACCTGGGGCGCATCTGCCGCCATCCGGAGCGGTACGCCGATCGAGTCGAGTTCGCCTACGTCGACGACGCGGCGCACTTCATCACCGACGACGCCCCGACCGCGGTCGCCGACCTGTCGCTCGACTGGTTCGAACGAGCCGCATGACGGATGGCGCCTCACTACTCGGACGTCGGCTCATCAAGCCCATCCGTGCACATGGGCTGGTCCGGTGACCGCGTTGGCTAGGGACGCACCCCGTCAGTCAGGCCAGGTGGCCGCGGGAATGCGAGCTCGGTCTTGCTGCGGTCCAGGTTCTCCCCCGTCCCCTTGGGTGTGGCCGGGCTACCGGGGGCATTTCCTGGTTGGTCAGCTCGCTGCACGTGCGACCTGGCCGAGCCGCACCAGGTCGGCTCGTAGCGCGTCGGTGCGCTCCCTGTGTGGCGGGACGAGTGCGATGGTCAGGACCTCCATCCAGCGGGCGAACCTGAGGATCTCGTAACGCTGAATCACCCGAGTCCCGCCGTCGACCGGCTCGAACTCGAACGACCACGCGGTCGAGTCGGAAGGAACGCCGCCGCTGGTGCGGTAGGCGAAGACGCGTCCGGGCTCGACCGCGGTGATGGTGCAGATGCGCGACCAGCCGAACCGGTCGACCTTGTTCCTTCCTTGGAACCGTCCGCCGACCACGGGACCCGTTGTGTCGCCCAGCCAGTCGGCCTGACGGCACTCGTGGCTCCACTCGGCGATGCGCGTGACGTCGGTGACAACGGCGTACACCTGTTCGGGGGTGGCGTCGACGACGACGGCGATCTCGGCTGAGTGGGGGATTGACCAGCGGGTCACCGCTGCCAGTCCTCGGCGATATCGACGGGAAGCGACGGCACGTGTTCGGCAGGGCTGCCCTGCCAGAGCAGGGCGCGCTTGCGCCGGTACCGACCTCCGAGCAGCCGGACCACGACGAAACGGGGGAGCGGCGGCACCAGGTGGACAACCAGATCGCTGCTGACCTGGTCGAGGTTGTCGAGCACCCAGTGGCCCTCCTCCGCGAGATACAACAGGGGCTTGGGCTCGACGTTGACCTTCTGGTTCCAGTCCTGCCACTCGCGCTCGGTGACGCAGGTGGAGACGACGGGCATCATCTCGAGCTCCTCGCGGGTGAGGTGCGGGAGCAGCACTTCGTCGAGCGAGGCGAGGGCTGCGAGCAGCCCGGCGAGGGAACCGGGCGCGCCGTCCCGGTAGCCGCGGGCAGCCTCCTCGAGGCCGGAGATGGCAGGGTCGATGCGGGCGTGGTCGCGGTCCATGTCTGCGACCAGGTCAGCGGTGCTCGGGTCGTTGCGCAGCACCATGGGGTAGAGCCCGATGTCCTCTCCGTGGTGGTGGGTGTGGAGGAAGTCCATCAACCACAGGACATGGTTCGCCAGGGCGACCCTGCGCTGCGGGGCCAGCGGAGCCTCGTCCTCGAGCACCATGCGGGTGCGGACCAGGTCGCGCCGTAGCGCGGAGTGGACGATGCCCATCATCCGGGTGTCGGCCGGGCCGTCGAGGTCGACAGGCTTGGGTGCGGCGGTCTGCGCGGTCATGACTTCTCCTTTGAGGCGGGTTGGAGCAGCTGGTCGATCCTCTCGACCAGCCATTTTCGATACTGCTCACTGGACCAGCCGGCCGTTTCGACGAGCTGGAGAAAGACCTCTGCGCTCCCGAGCGCCCAGATGCCGTCGACCACCTCCTGCCGAGGCTTGCGACCTAGCGTCATGCGTACGCCGAGCGCGTACTGCGCGCGCTGGGTTGCCTGGCTCTCGCGCCATCGCTCCGCGAGTTCGCCGTCGGCGGCCGCCGCATGGGCGAACGTACGGTTCAGCGCTGCTATGCGCACGTTGGAATCGGCGATCAGCCTCCCCATCGCTTCCACGCGGCTGGGCCGGTCGCCGATCCCCAGGGCGCGGAACTCCGGTCGATCCTCGAGGGAGATCGGCTCGTCGTCGCCGACGATCCCGATGTCGATGACCCGCAGCAGCAGGTCACTCTTGGTGCCGGCGGTCGAGTAGACGGTCTCGACCGAAACCCCGGCCGCCTTTGCGATCTCGCGCATTCCGGTGGCCTTCCACCCCCGCGTGGCGAACAGCTCGGCAGCCGCGGCGTGCACGGCGGCGCGGTTGTCCTCGGCCATGGCCCTGCGACGCGAGGAGTCGTAGGCGCGTCGAGGTGGCTCTGTGGGGGCGATCGGGATGGTCACCAGGAAAGTATGGAACATGTCTGTATTGAATACAAGAGTGTTCCGGTGAATGCGAGATGCCCGGTCAGCTCTTCTTCAGCTCCTCGGCGAGCATCACGAGGATGCCGCTGGGGCCGCGGAGATAGGTGAGCTTGTAGACGTCCTCGTAGGTCGCCACGCCGCGCAGCGGGTGGCAGCCGTGCCTCGCGGCGATCTCGAGGGCCTCGTCGATGTCGTCGACCGAGAAGGCGACGCGGTGCATGCCGATCTCGTTGGGCTTGGTGGGCTTCGTCTCGATCGCGTCGGGGTGGATGTACTCGAAGAGCTCGAGGCGACCGTTGCCGTCCGCTGTCTGGAGCATGGCGATCTTGGCGTGGTTGCCGTCGAGGCCGACGGCGGTGTCGGTCCACTCTCCGCTGACCGTGTCCCGGCCCAGGACGGTCAGCCCGAGGTCGGTGAAGAAGGCGATGGTCGCTTCGAGGTCGCGGACCGCGATGCCGACGTTCTCGAGCTTGATGGGCATGCGCTGCACGTTACCGAGTCACGGCGATCTGCCTGGCTGACGCTTTCCCAAGCCCCAGAAGGGGAAGCGCCTGGGGTGATCGAATCGCGCTCGCCGTCATCCAAGCCTGACCGCACGGACTCGGGACGATGAGACGAGCGCGCTGTGGCGAATGGACCGCAACCACAGCGGTCGACCTCAGCGCGCCCGTGACCCTCCCGCCGGCCGTAGCCAAGTGTCGCAACCACGACGGCGAGCAACCACGCTTCCCGAGAAGTCCCACCGCAGCCACCCAAGTCCCGTTCCTTCCCAACCGCCCTCTCGCGGCAGACCGGCGGTGCTCGGTGGGGCCGAGCCCTGGGCTCTGGGTGGTCGAGCCGGGCCTTCTCGGTGGTCGAGCCGGGCCGAGGAACGAGGCCCGCGTCGAGACCACAACACGATCACGATGCACTTGTGGAATACGCTCAAAACCCTTGCTGCGTAAGGGCTCCCGGCGTAAATCGAATCCAAGTTCGAGCCACCGGATCCGACGTCGACGGGCTCGACCCGACCCTCTCGATGCGGCAACCCATCGGGCGGGTCGCCCCTACTCGGGAGGAGGAACCCACCGGATGCGCGACCACACCGACGACACCCGCTCCGGCGGAGGGCTGCCGCCCGCCCCCGACTGGGGCGGTCCCGGGATGCGAACGCCGCTCGGTCCTGGTCGACGGCCTGCTGGAGGCCATGGACCAGAAGGTCGGGGTGCTGCTCGACCTCGACCCCACCTACCTCGGCACCGCCGACAAACGCGACCTCCTGGTCGCGCTGACCCGTCTCGAAACCCGGGTGACCGCGGCGAAGCTGCACCTGATCGCCGGGGCCGACGACGTCGCCGAAGCCGACGGCGCCAGAGATGTCGCGGCCTGGCTCACCTCCACCTGCCAGGTCGACCGGACCACCGCGCGCCGCGAGCAACGCCTCGCGCGAGCGTTGGCCACCAAACGCCCCGCTCTGGCCGACGGGCTGGCCCGCGGTGAGGTCAGCCTGGAGCAGGCGCAGGTGATCGCCGCCGGTCTCGACAAGCTCCCCGCCGACGTGCCCGCCGACACCGTCAGCAAGGCCGAGGAACATCTGGTCGCCCAGGCCGCCGACCACCCACCCAAGGAGCTGCGGATCCTGACCCGCCGGGTCCTCGACGTCGTCGCCCCCGACCTCGGCGAAGAGCAGGAGCGCATAGCCCTCGAAGCCGAAGAAGCCGACGCACGCAAGAAGACCCGACTCTTCACCAGCAGCCACGGCGACGGCACCACCTCGGTCATCGCCCGCGTCCCGGACCCGATCGCCTCCCGACTGCTCACCCACCTGCACGCCTACCTCAACCCGCGCCGGCCTGACGGTGGGTGTGGTCTCGACACTGGCCTCGTACCTCGGCCCGGCTCGACCACCGAAGGATGCGGCACGACCACCGAAGGACCTGACGGTGGGTGTGGTCTCGACACGGGCCTCGTCCCTCGGCCCGGCTCGACCACCGAAGGATGCGGCTCGACCACCGAAGGACCTGACGGTGGGTGTGGTCTCGACACGGGCCTCGTACCTCGGCCCGGCTCGACCACCGAAGGTCACGGCACGACCACCGGGGATCACTCGGTGGTCGAGCCCGCGAGCGCAGCGAGCGGTGTCGAGACCACCACCGGTCGGTCGAGCGGAGTCGAGACCACCAGCGACGGCGAGCCCACGCCCTACGACGTAAGGCTCGGCCAGGCCTTCTGCTCCCTCCTCGAACACCTCGACCACGGTCGGCTCCCCATCCACGGCGGCGAGGCCACAAGCGTGGTCGTCACCATCGACCACGACACCCTCCGCACCGGCCTCGGCCTCGCCACCACCAGCACCGGCGAGGTCATCACCGCGAGCGAGGCCCGCCGGCTCGCCTGCACCGCCGGCATCCTCCCCGCGGTCCTCGACGGCAACACCCGTGTGCTCGACCTCGGCCGCACCCAACGCCTCTTCACCCCAGCCCAGCGCAAAGCCCTCGCCATCCGAGACCGACACTGCCGCACCGACGGCTGCGACATCCCCGCCGCCTGGTGCGAAGCCCACCACGAGACCCCGTGGTCACAAGGCGGCACCACCGACCTCGACAACGCCCTCCTCCTCTGCTCCTTCCACCACCACCGCGCACACGACCCCACCTACGAACGAACGACGCTGCCCAACGGCGACCAGAGGTTCCACCGACGCAGATAGCGGTCCCGCGTCCCACGCGCGCTGGCTGCCCACCAACAGGCGCCTTCGTTCTCACCTTCTCCTCGCTGATCATGGCCTTGCCGCCACGGCCGGGCTCGACCTGCCCCAGCCCGTCGGCCTCGAACCCGTGTGCGCCAGGCACGAACCGTCACCGGGGTGACCTCGTGAACGCGCCGCTGCGGTCTCGATGCCCGCGCCGTCCGCAGCCCCGAGCAGCACCCGGGCCCCACGACCACACATGGGGGCTCTCGAGGACAGCGCAGCCAATCGGCTCGGTCCCCTGCGCCGCAACGAGGTCGACCTGATGGTGACGCGGCTGCCCCTGAGTCAGCCCGACATCGAGGTGGGTCCGCTGCTGTCCGTCGGCGACCCGCGGGTGATCATGGTCGCCGCTGACCACCCGCTGGCCGGCATCCGACGGTTGCGCCATTCGCCGAGCACTTCCGCCACCCTGACATCGCCATCGTGCCACTCGTCGACCTCTCGGCGTCGTCGAGCGCACTGTGCTGGCTGCGCCGCGACATCAATCACCCTGGGCGGAGCGCGTTCGTCGAAGCCGTCCGAACGGAAGTCAATCCCTGAGGCGTAGACGATGTGCCGCAGGGCGGTGGTGTCGCTACAGCTGCAGGTGGAGGCGCGACGCTTGGAAGGGGAAGATCCGGTGCTACTGGTAACCGGCACCACGCTGACCACTCCGCGCCCAGCCGTGTCGCCAGTCGCAGCATGCGAACGGCGTGGTGCAACGCGGCTGACCTCGAAGGGGAGGTCGGCAGTGCGGGCGAAACTCGTCGAGGACCGGCACACCCGGCTGCCGCGGCAGCTGAGTGTGCCGGGGTCGAGGACCCAGATACCTCAGGCGTACTGACCGGCGGATTCCTCCACCCCTGAGCCGCCGGGTGAGTCGAGCACGATCGCGGCCGCCACGAGCGGCCACGCGACCAGCAGAGTGACCTCGGTGTCCGATCCGGGATCTATGACCGGAAGTCGAGCGGTGGACTCGGAGCCGATCTGCTCGAGCTGGGCGCGCACGAACTCCTCACGGCCGGGTGCGATCGACCATCGCATCGTCCAGCCGTTGCCGTAGAGCATCAGGTTGGCCATCACCGATCCGGAGTCGCCCCGCGGTCCCGCCACGAGCCGCCGTCGTCACTCCAGTGGTCCACCGGCGCCGCGTCGAGGTGTCCGCCTGCGGCGTCGAGCTGGGCGGTCGCACTCAGCGCGTTGTTCGGAGCAGCCGCCGCCACGAGGGCGGCAGCGGCTTGATCCCCGGGGGAGGCCGGCGGCACGACGAGGAGCCTCAAGACGGTGTGATCGGCCATCGTGAGGTCGATCGAGTGCGTGTCGTCCCGGGGGAACGACCCCACCTTGATCGATCCGGCAGCGATGGGGATCCGCCGTGGCGCGGGCTCCCAGTCCGGCGGGGAGTAGAGCGCCCGCACGATTCGGCCCGACGCGGGCGGGAAGTGGTCGACCAGGTCGGCCAGCTCGACCACGAGGTCGCGACTCCGTGGCCACCAGGCGCCGTCCAGATAGTCGGGGCCCGGATGTTCCGCGAGCCGCAGCCGAGGAGGCGCTGGTGTCTCGTCGGTGTAGGTGAGGATGGATCCGCTCGACGTCGTCATGACGCCCGCCTCTCGACCGGACGAGGGTCCGTGAGTCGGAAGTCTCAGCGCCGGTCAGTCATCTCCAGCGTACGCCGGAGGTCGCAATGGCGCCGGTGCGCAAGACGGGAGGACAGACGGCGGGTACCGACGAGCCGAGCCCGCCGCTACTCGCCCCAGCCCATCGGGAAGACCTCGAACGCGGTGGCGATCGGTACGCCGAGCCGCTGGCCGGTCTGCCGGCCGAAGCCCTCCAGGAACTCGCGCGGATCCCAGTTCTCCCAGCCCAGGCCGTCGATGTACGCCGCGTGCGCGGCGAGCGAGGCCACGCCGGCGTCGAACGTGTCGGTGGTGTCGACGGCGTGTGTGGACTCCGGTGAGCCGGCCGCCCAGACGGCGCGCACGTCACCCCAGGGCTCCAGACCGTCGGTCAGCTGGTCGGCGAAGATCCATCGGTTGCCCGCGTCACGCACCCCGTCGATCACCGCACGCCCGACGGCGATGTGGTCGGGCTGGTTGAAGTTGCGGCCACCCCAGGTCTCCCGGAAGTTGCCGGTGATCACGATCTCGGGCCGATGCTTGCGGACCTGGCGCGCGACCGCGGCGCGCAACGGCACGCCATACTCGATGACGCCGTCGGTGAAGCCGAGGAACTCCACGGCGTCGACACCCACGATCCGCGCGGACTCGACCTGCTCGGCCTCGCGCACGATGCGGCACTCGTCGGGAGCCATGCCGTCGATGCCCGCCTCGCCGGAGGTCACCATGCAGTAGACGATGCGCTTGCCCTGCCCGGTCCAGCGTGCGATCGCGGCCGCCGCGCCGAACTCGAGGTCGTCGGGATGGGCCACGATGCACAAGGCCGACTCCCAGTCCTCGGGCAGTGGCTCGAGCGGCTGGGGTTCGGTGCGGGCGTCGTCCATGCGGTCAGTATGGCGCGGGAGTCCAGTGGCGTCGCGCGGTCCGAGGGCTGGGCCGGCCCGAGATGGTGACCCTCACCATGGTGAGTAGTAGCTGCAGCCACACGTAGACCGCCGCGATCGCCAGCGTCATGGCGGTGGTCATCAGGCCGTGCTTGGTGAACGTCCAGAAGCTCACCGGCGCGCCCGCTCGGGCGGCGATGCCGGTCACGACGACGTTGGCGCCGGCCGCGACGGCGGTGGTGTTTCCGCCGAGGTCCGCGCCGAGCGCGAAGGCCCACCACAGGCTGCCCGCGCCCTCCGGGTCGCTCGCGACGAGGTCTTCTACGACCGGCAGCATCGCTGCCGTGTAAGGGATGTTGTCGACGAAGGCGCCGAGGACCGCGGACCCGAACAGAAGCACCATCGCGGTCGGGAGCCATCGACCGTCGGCCAGGTCGATCGCGGCGGCGCCGACCTTGTCGATGAGGCCGGTGCCGGCGAGGCCGCCGACGAGCACGAAGAGCGCCATGAAGAAGACGAGGGTCTCCCACTCCACCTCGCTGAGGAACTTCGCGCTGGTGCTCCGTGAGACGGTCACCGTCGCGGCCGCTCCCAGCAGCGCGACCATCGACGGCTCGACGTGGAGCGCGGAGTGCAGCGCGAATCCGACGACCACCGCGGCCAGCACGACCAGGCAGCGGACCAGGACCCGCATGTCGGTGATCTCCGCCCACGGATCCAGCGGGCCGGGATCGCGCCGGCCGGAGGCCAGCACGTCGCGGTAGTACCACCGGCACATCGCGGCGTACGCCACGACGAGCACCACCACGAGCGGCGCGAGGTTCAGCAGGAAGTCGTTGAACGTGAGCCCGGACCTGCTGGCGATCATGATGTTGGGCGGGTCGCCGATCAGCGTGGCCGTGCCGCCGATATTGGACGAGCACGCCACGGTGATCAGGTACGGCGTGCTGGGCAGGTCGAGCCGACGGCACACGGCAAGCACGACCGGGGCGACCAGCACCACCGTGGTCACGTTGTCGAGGAAGGCCGATGCCGTCGCGGTCACGACGATCAGCAGCACCATCAGTCGATAGGGCCGACCGCCGGAGCGTTGCACGGTCCACAGCGCCAGGAACCCGAAGAGCCCGGTGTGCCGGAGGACGCTGACGATCACCATCATCGCGAAGAGCAGGAAGACGACGTCCCAGTCGACGCCGAGGGAGGGATCGTAGAAGGCCGTGTTGGTCTCGACGAGGCCGACGACCGCCATCGCCGTGACACCGCCGATCGCAGCGGCGACCCGTGGCACCTTCTCGGAGGCGATGAGGATGTAGGCGATTGCGAAGATCGTCACGGCGACGGCGATCACGAGGCGCTCACCAGTCCGCTCTCGCCGTACCAGCGGGCCAGGCGACCCGCGCGGCTGACCGCGCGCAGCCGGTCCTCGACGGCCTCATGGAGGTCCGCGACCGCGGCGATGACCAGGTGGTCGCCGATGCGAAGACCTTCGTCGCTCTCGGGGACGAACCAGCGGCCCTCGCGCAGGACCAGCGCGACGGCGGCCTGGCCCGGGAGACGGAGCTCCTCGACGCGTACGCCGTGGAGCCTCGACTGCGCGGGGATGTCGAAGGTGAGCATGGTCGCGCCGACCCCCTCGAGCGGGGCGTTCTCGATCTGGAGCTCGCTGGTCTGGTGGTCGTCGACGACGCCGAGGCGGCGTGAGAGCCACGGCAGGGTGGGACCTTGGACGAGCGTGAAGACGACGACGAGGAGGAAGGTCACGTCGAAGATCCGCTGTGCATCGCGAAGCCCGGCGGTCATCGGCAAGGTGGCGAGGACGATGGGCACGGCCCCGCGCAGGCCCGCCCAGGAGACGAAGATCTGCTGCCGGAGCGGCACCCGGAACGGCAGGAGACACACGAGCACCGAGACCGGCCGGGCGACGAAGGTCAGCGCCGTTCCGACCACCAGCGCCGGGACCAGCGCGTCCGCGAGGCGGCCGGGGGAGGCCAGCAGCCCGAGGACGACGAACAGCATCATCTGCGACAGCCAGGCGGTGCCCTCGGCGAACCCGAGCGTCGCCTGCCGGTGCGGCAGCTGCGCGTTGCCCAGCACGATGCCGCCCACGTAGGCCGCAAGGAACGGGCTGCCTCCGGCGATGCCGGCGGCCCCGAAGCCGAGCATGACGAATCCCAGCGTGGCCAACGGGTAGAGGCCGGTGGCGGGCAGCGCCGTCCGGCCGAGGACCCAAGCCCCGATCGCTGCGATGACTGCGCCGACGGCGGCGCCGACGAGCATCTGCTGGAGGAACCCGGTGAGCGCGCTCAATGCGTCGAGGTCGAACCACAGCTCCGAGGCCACCAGGGTGACCAGGATGATCACGGGCGGGTCGTTGAAGCCCGACTCGGCCTCCAAGGTCGCCCGGGTCCGGGGGCGCAACCGCAGCGTGCGCATCACGGCGAAGACCGCGGCGGCGTCGGTGGAGGACACCACGGCGCCCATCAGCACTGCCGTGCGGGGGTCGACGTCGAGCAGGACGTAGGCCAGGTACGACGTCACCGCCACCGAGGTCGCGACCCCGATGGTGGCCAGCATCATCGACTGGGCGAGCACCGGACGCACGGTCGACATCTGGGTCGTGAGCCCGCCCTCGGCGAGGATCAGGGCGAGTGCGACAGAGCAGAGCGTCTGCGCGAGCTGGGCGTCATCGAAGCCGAGGCCGAGGCCGGCCTCGCCGATCACCAGTCCCAGGGCGAGGTAGAGAAGCAGGCTGGGCAGGCCGGCACCCAGCGACAGGCGCACGCCGATGACGCCGACGAGCAACACGGCCGTCGTCGCGAGCACGGCGGCGTTGAGATCCGAGGGGTTCATGCCAGCAGCCGGAGCAGCTCGGGGCTGGCACGTACCTCCGTGTCCACGATGGCGATGTCGAGCACCCGGACGCCGGCGTGCTCATGCAGGAGCGTCTCGTCCTCGGGAGTGAGCCTCACCAGGGCCGCCTGGTCGCGAAGCAGCCGACCGAGGTCTGCGTGGGCAGCCTCGCGGCGTACGGCGCGCTCGACGACCAGGGCTGTGACGGATCCGGCACCGGGCTCGGCACCGGAGGCGGCGGTCGGCTCGGTCACCTGCCAGAGCACCGAGAGGACGACCCTGACCTCGGCACCGTCGTGGGTGATCGCCGGCACCACGACCGGGTCGATGGTCGCCGGGTGCAGCGACACCATCGTGACCCGATCGAGGACCGGCACGACGGCCACCAGGCCCTCGCCCGCCTCGCGTCTCGGCCTGCCTGCCCGGACCACGACGCCGCGGTGGCCGGCCGGTACGACGCGCACGGTCGCCGTACCGAGCACGATGGTGCCGGCGGCGAGCACGACGCAGTAGGCCAGCCAGGGTTGCATGCCTTCAGGGTTGTCGGGCGGGCCCTGCCCGACCATGGGGTCTCGACCCCATTTCGGCCCGTCGGCGCTCTGTCGACCCGCGCGGCGGCGATCGCTCTGGAAGTCTGGAGGCATGACCAGGCACGTGTCGTTGCCGCTCTTCTGGCGGGTCTGCCTCACCAATGGCGCGGTCTTCGCGCTGGGCACCCTTGCGCTGGTGCTCTCGCCCGCGACGGTGTCGGCGCGGCCGATCCTGTCCGAGGTCGTGGTGGTGGTGGTCGGGATGGCGGTGATCGTCGTCGTCAACTCCGTGTTGCTCGGCTCGCTGCTGCGACCGCTCGACCGGCTGGCAGTGGCGCTGAGCACGGTGGACCCGCGCGAGACCGGGCGCCGGCTGGAAGCAGGCCGCGGCCCGGCGCGTCCCCTCGTGTCGGGCTTCAACGAGATGCTCGACCGGCTCGAGGAGGAGCGCACCGTCAGCACCGCGCGTGCCCTGCACGCACAGGAGGCCGAGCGGCAGCGCATCGCGCAGGAGCTGCACGACGAGGTCGGGCAGAGTCTCACGGCTGTGCTGCTCGGACTGACGCGCGCGATCGAGCGATCCGGCGAGGATGTCGCGGCCGATCTGGTCTCGGCGCGCGACACGACCAGGACGAGCCTGGCCGAGGTACGCCGCATCTCGCAGCGGCTGCGGCCCGGTGTGCTCGCTGACCTGGGACTGGTCAACGCCCTCTCGAGCCTGGCGAGCGATCTGGCCGCCCGCACCGGCGTCCGCGTCGAGCGCACGTTCGCGCCCGGCCTCCCACCTCTCGGGCCGGAGTCGGAGCTGGTGGTCTATCGCGTCGCGCAGGAGGCGCTCACCAACGTCGCCCGGCATGCCGGGGCCGGTCGGGTCGAGCTGGGCCTGACCAAGGTCGGCGATCGGCTCGAGCTTCGGGTCGCCGACGACGGTGCCGGGGTGACCGGCCACCAGCCCGGCACCGGCATGCAGGGCATGCGTGAGCGGGCGCAGCTCGTCGGCGGCACGCTCGCCCTGTCGTCGCCGGCGGGCGGCGGCACGGTGCTTGTGCTCGCCGTACCGCTGCCCTCGACTGTCGGTGACCGCTCGTGACGATCCGCATCGTCCTCGCCGACGACCACGCCCTGGTTCGCTCCGGCATCCGGCGCGTCCTGGAGGCAGAGCCCGACCTCGTCGTCGTCGGTGAGGCCGCCGACGGCGCCGAGGCGGTCCAGGTCGTGCGGGAGACGCGGCCCGACCTCGCCGTCCTGGACGTGTCGATGCCTCGGCTGACCGGCCTCCAGGCCGCGCGGGAGATCGCCCGGCGCCGGCCCGAGGTACGCATGCTGATGCTGTCGATGCACGACAACGAGCAGTACTTCTTCTCCGCACTCCGAGCCGGCGCGAACGGCTACGTCCTGAAGTCGGCCGCCGACGAGGACCTTGTCACCGCCTGCCGTGCGGCGATGAGGGGCGAGCCGTTCCTGTACGCCGGCGTCGCCGGCACGCTGGTCCGCGACTACCTCGATCGGCTGCGCCGTGGCGAGCGGCTCCCCGCCGCCGTCCTCACCGAGCGTGAGGACCAGGTCGTCAAGCTCATCGCCGAGGGCCACTCCAACCGGGAGATCGCCGGCGCCCTGGTCATCAGCCCCAAGACCGTCGAGCGCCACCGGGCCAACATCATGGCCAAGCTCGGCATGCGTGACCGCGTCGACCTCACCCGCTATGCGGTCAGAGCGGGCCTCATCGAACCCTGAGCGGCACCGCGACTAGGCTCCCTGCAGGTACGGGGCGGTAGCTCAGTCGGTCAGAGCAGAGGACTCATAATCCTTGGGTCGTGGGTTCGAGCCCCACCCGCCCCACGAAAAAGTGGCCCTGACCTGCGGAAACAGGTTCAGGGCCACTCGGTTGGGATGGGTGATTCCCTACTTACTCCCCACTTACACCGCTCGGAGCATCGGCTTCGTGGTCGGGAGCACCATGACGGCAGCGGCTCGGGTGGGCTTGCCGGTCCGGCCCAGGTAGTTGGCCGTGACGTTGGTGTCAGCATGTCCGAGCTGATTGGCAATCTCCGCCAGGGCAGCTCCGGCTTCGTCCAGCCAGGTGGCTACCGTGCGACGAAATGTGTGCGTGCCAGCCCAGGGAACACCCGCCTTGGCGAAGACTCGTCGCAGGCTCTTGCTCACGTTGTTCCGGTCGCGCGGCTGTCCGGCCTTGCTGGCGAAGCGCGTTACGCCGAACACGAGACCCTGAGTGCCATGGAGGCTGGCCCGCACGCTCAGCCGCTCGCGCAGGTCGTCAGCAAGGGTGAGCACCCGGTCAGCGCTTGCCGTCTTCGTGCCCCGCACACGCACCGTGCCAGCGTTCAGGTCAACGTCAGCCCAGGACACGCAGTGCAGAGCCTCGGAGATACGCACGCCGGTACCGAACAGGAACGCGGCCAGGTCGGCAATGTCAGCAGCGCTGGCCTCGGCAACGGCCATGACGGCCGACACCTCGGCAGGGGTGAACGCGCGTCTCGTGTTCAGGTGGCGCTTGCCGCACTCGTAGTCGCAGTCCTCAACCTCGCACCTGCGGTCGCCCGCGCTGCCGACCGATGAGCCCGGCATCTGCACCCGGTGCATCACGCTGGCAGGGATCGCCCCGCGACGCTCGGCGAGCGAGAGCACGCCGCCCAGCACCTTGCGCGACTGCTTGGCAGCGGTCTCGCCGCGAGAGTCGGCAATCTCGGCTAGCCAAGCTTCGATCGTGCCCACGTCATTGGCCTTGCTCACGGTCAGGTCAGCGAGAGCGCTCCCGGTGATGCAGCGGCGGACGTACCCCTCATAGTCAACGAGCGTCTGAGGCGCGAGGGTCCTGCCCTTCACCTTCTGCCGTCGCTTCCAGTCGAGCCAGACCTCAGCAGCCTGTGCCATCTTCGTGTCCTGCCGGAGGGTTTCATCCCCTCCGCGGAACTCGTCGCGTGCGTCCTGCACCTTGCGTTGGAGGGCTCGCTTGGCGGCTGCCTCGGTCTTGCCGCTGGCGGTCACCTCGCGGCGCTTTCCGTTGGCATCGTTGAAGTAGCCCCGTGCCTGCATCTGGCCGGTGAGCGTGGGGTGAGCCGTGGTCGTGATCCTCCCGAGCGTGTACGGGGGGTTAGCCGGGCGAGCCATGTGAGTCGTCTCCTCTCGTCGGTGTGAACAGGGCAGGACCGTAACAGTTAGTGGGGAATAGTTCAACGCGATTCGAGTTGACCGGGCGAGAGTGGGTGCGGCTGTCAGGTGTCGATCTGCGGTACTTGGTCGCCTCGGTGTGCTGAGATCGGCGCATGGCTCTTGCTGTCGAGGTGTCGCGCTTGGTTCCGGAGGTTTGGCAGGTCGGCCTAGCCCTGCAAGTGGTCGGCACGGGTGTTGCCGGTCTGGCGCTCCGAGGGGAATGGCGCGACCGAGTGCCTAAGGTGCCAACCTCTGGCAACGGCAATCGACGCAACCCCTTCGAGCGGGGTTCGCTCGTGACCGTTCCCTTTGTGCCGGGCTACCGGATGCGGGAATCGAAGTACGGGCAGATCGGCACCTCTTCGGGGCAGCGACCCGCGTCCGTCGAGTCCGTGGAAGCCGTAGCCCAGTGGACAGCGAAGGTGAACAAGGAAACTCGCGAGTGGCTCGCTGCTGACTGGGATGCCCAGGAGCGCGCCATCCGCGACCTAATGGAGCGCACGGAGACTTTCCTGAGCAGCATCCGCGAGACTCAGCAGGCAACCCGTCGCCGCGTCCTGCTGGAGTTGCTGGGACTGTTCCTCGTCACGCTCGGCACCTTTGTTTCCAGCCCCCTGTTCTCGTGACAGAGGTGGGGGTATGTCCCCTTGAGCGCTGGCGAGGAGCACCGGTAGTCCATAGCAGCAACCGCTGCGCGCAGGTCCTCAGGTCGCCCAAACCGGGAGAGAGGCCCCCAGCCCTTGGAGCCGGAGGCCTCTCCGTAGATCAGGTCCAGGTGAGCACCCTCGCCCTCACGCGTCGCGCGCTCGACGGAGCCCCCATGTCCATGTATGCGTGGCATGAGCGGCAGCGAGGTTGATAGTGATGATCGTGCTCGCAGTAAGGGAAGGCGCCAGCCCGCTCGGCGTCGCAACCGCCTACGTACGACCACTGGTCCGCTGGTCGCCCACAATCCGAACACCACTGCTCGGCGGCTGGACCGTAGCGCGCTCGTAGGCGTGAGTGCATGCGCCCGTAACCGCGATCGACGCCGTCATCGAGCCGTGGTCGTCCACCGGTACAGCCACATGAGCGCGTGCGCCGCCGTACGTCACTCACTCTCGCCCGGATCACTCCGCCACAGTCGCACCGGCAGATGAGCATCTTGTGGCTACCGACCTTGCCCGCCTCACTCTCGACAACGAGCCGCCCGAACCGTTCCCCGATCACGTCTCAGCACCCTCGGATCTCTCGACCTTGGGTGCCGCGTACGTCGGCGTACCATGCAACATCTCGTCGGTGAACGGGTCAAGTTCGGCGCGTTCCTCCGCTACTCGCTGGAGCCGTCGGCCCATGCCTGCTCTCTCCGCAAGACGTGGTCCTCGACGGAGATCCACTCGCCATCACCTCCCTCGACGTAGTCAGCCATCAGCAACCTCGATCATCGGCTCGTACCGGAAGTCGACCCGGATCGTCGCGTCCACAGTGACGGGGTAGAGCGCGTGCCCGGAGACGCCGTACTTGACCGGCACGTTCCAGTCCTCGCCGGTGCACCGCTCGACTGACTCCGACTCGACAGACTCCACTTGCCCGCCAGCCGTGCGGGTCCCGACCATCTGGTGCCCCAGGGTCGCCGTCAGCGTCTCGACCTCCTTCGTCAGGGTCTCGACCTCGATCCGGCGATCCCCGTAGGTAGCGAGCCGCAGGGTCACCGTGCCGACCGCCTCGCCGTCGCCGTGCTCGTAGGTGGCTCCGACGATCCGGCTCAGACCAACGAGCCCGGTGTCATATGAGGCGCGCTTCTCGACCGCGTATCCCATAGCCCTCATATGGTCCGCCACCTGCTCGGCTCCGGCGTCGTACTCGATCTGGCTCGACCAGTAGGCGCTTGTTCGGTACCCGATATCACCCATCGGAGACAGTGGCTCAACAAGCGGCATCATCGGCCAGACCGCAGATGTGAAGGTCAGCCCGTCCGCCCGGTAGTCGCCCACGCACCCGGCAGCGTCGAAGGCCTCGCGCACGGCTCGCCAGTCGAGCTCCTGGCTCGCCGAGCAGCGACACGCCCACCTCGCCGCTCACCTCTTCGGCGGTGCCGTAGTTCACTGTCGCCTTGGTCTGCGAGAGCACGATGGCCGAGCCCAGCCCAGCCGGAAGGTTGGTCGAGTCCTTCCGCAGCAGGATCGGCGCCTCGGCAACCGTCCCCAGCACGTCAGCCGCGAGGTTCGCCAGGTGGTCGTCGGCCGCGTATCGGCTCCACGCACGTCGCGCCTTCGCCTCCGCTGCCTCGGCAGTCTTGACCCGCTGCTCCACCAGCCGAACCTGCTCGCGAGCGGCCACCACGTCGACACCGGTCACCGTCTCGTCACCGGCGGCGCTCCGCGCTTCCAGATCCCTCAACGCACGCCGTGCAGCCTCCAGCGCCACCGCGTGCCGCGCCGTCGCTCCACGGGCCTCCTCGTGAGTCCTACGCGCCTCGGCGCGCTGCTCCGCCTCGACCTCTGGTCCTGCTCGGCGCAAGTCGAGCATCTGGTCTCGCAGGGTCGCCCGCTCCTGGGCGATCCGCTCGCGGGTCGCCCCGACGTTGCGAATCAACTCAATCTCTGTTGTCGTGATTGTGGCAGCCTCCTTGTTCATTGTGGTTTTGGTCAGTTCATTCCTCCTCTATTCCTGTTCCTTCTGTCTGTTGTCGGTTCGATGTATTCGTTGCCATGGCGACACCGTCCGCAACCGAGGGCTGTCATCCGGTGGCTTATCTCGTACTCGAATGCCGGTCCTCGGCGGTGGTATTCGTGCCCAGCAGGACACTCGATGGCCCAGACGTGAGCTCGTTTGCCGGGCCGTGAATTGACGGGGCCATGCCCCCGGTAGGCGACCACGACTACAACTCCCTCGGTCGTCCCCCACGCCGTACTGACCAGCGGCCACGGCGGCCTAACGTCCATTACGTAGTGCTCCAAGTAGGAACCTCCTCTCTCTTGCAGCCGGTGCGCCGCCCTTGTGGCGAAACGCGATGGCCCGGCTCTGTTTCTCAGGTTCACCTGGTAACTGTGGAGTCCCCTAGGGTCACGTCCTCTATAGGAGGGTTAAAGTAGGCTAGGTCCTGTTTTTCGCCCTTCTGGCGTCGTGCTGTCGCACCTTGCAGATAAAGGGAGGCCAGCCCTTAGGCAAGTCCGACGATCTGCTCAATGTCAGCGATGACTAGTCGCTCCCGTGCGCGTGACGCTGCCGTGTAGAGCCAGCGAGCCGCCTCGTCCTTGTCGAGCCGCTCGACCTGCTCGTCGGACTGGTCGACAATGAGCACGCTGCGCCACTCGGTGCCCTGGGCCTTGTGAACGGTGATCGCGTGGCCCCACGTGGCCGGATGGATCGCATGGCCTCGGTGCCGGCGGTCGGCCCGTCGCGCTTCCTGCTCGAAGTCATGCCCACGTAGCCCGTGGTCGAGCACTCGTACAACTCGCACTCTGTCGCG
Organism: uncultured Actinomycetota bacterium; assembly: GCA_963767345.1. Lineage (GTDB taxonomy): Bacteria > Actinomycetota > Actinomycetes > Propionibacteriales > Nocardioidaceae > Nocardioides. The sequence continues at coordinate 259,307 of CAVYDO010000001.1, read as the reverse complement.
CTCGTCGCGTACTCGCAGTACGTGGTAGCGCCACGACTGCGCGTCTGTCTCGACCGTCTCGCCGTACTCGACCGACCGCCAGGTGACCGAGCGCTCGACCGTCACGGTGTCGATGAGCCGTTCGACCGTCAGCGCTTGAGAGGCGTAGAGGTCGTCCGGCCCGAGGTACTGCGCGTCGGTGGCGGTCCTGCTCCGCAGAAGCATTACCACGTCGCCAGACTCCGGCGCCTCTCGCAGACCATCCCGCATCATCTGCACCAGTTGCCAGCGCGCTCGGTTCGTCCATACCAGAACGGCGTCGAAATCCGCAGGGTCGACGAGTGCCGTCGCCCGCGTGGCATGTGTTCGCAGCAGCTCGCGCGAATAGCCCTCGGCCCTAAGGCGCCTGCACAGGTCCGCAATGTCGGGATTGCCTGTTCGCTCGACGTGTGTCAGCTCAAAGTCGGGTACCCGATCTAGGGCAGTCCAGTAGGGCTCTCCTCTCACGGGGCGCAGTTGCATCGGGTCGCCCAGCGCGATCACTCGTCTCGATGCCTGCTCGATCACTCGCGCCGTCTCGACGTCGACCATGCTGGCCTCATCAATGACGACGACCTCGAATAGCCCTGTCCGACTGTCTCGGTCCGGCTTGAAGATGGGATCGCCGCGCTCGTCGGTCCCGAGATAGGCGTAAAAGGCCCGATGGATTGTTGTCGCGGGGACCCCCTTGGACCGCAGCACCGCAGCCGCTTTGTTGCTCGGCGCGACATATAACACCTGCTCGGGATCGTAGATATGTGCCAGTGTCTGCGCGACAACTGTCGTCTTCCCGGTGCCGGCATATCCCCAAACCACGAGCGGCTCGTTCCCGATTCCCGGAAAAAACCGCGTCGCGTAATCCGTGATTACGTCCGCGAGGTCCTGTTGCTGCTCGTTGAGCGTCACCCAGCGCGATTGCTGCTCCGCTGTAGCAATCGCTACGTCGGACCACCAGTCGATACGCCAGCCCGTGTTGTCGCTCAACGCGAGCGTGTACGTCGAAGTCGACCCGCCACCGCTGCCACCCTGCCGAATGGGCTCCAGTAGTCCCTGATCGACGAGCGAGCGCGTACCTCGCTTCACCTGCGACACGCTCAGCGAGCCAGCGGCTGCTAACTCTCGATTGCTGGCCGCGCTGAGTGTGGTCTCCCCGTCGTCGCTGAGTGTGGCGAGCCTTGCCCGCACTTCGGCCACGTCGAGCATGTTCGAGACCGCGTCGCTGCGCACCCACTCGGCCGCAAGGTCGACGGCGCTCAACCACAGGTGACGCCACGTGTCCAACCAATGCCCGTCCGGCAGTCGCCCGAATCCGGCCGCCGTCACGCGGTCGCCAGCGTGCGGACCTTGTTGGCCGCCCTCGCCCTGCTGGTCACGGCGAGTGCTTCGAGAGTCGTTGTCGCCATCAAGCCGTCGCCTCGACGCGCTGGCCCTGCTCGTACCTCTCGATCGCGGCCAGCGGTACCGTACGGCGCTGCCCAGTTTGATGTAGGTAGGCCCCTCACCGCGATTCCGCCAATTGGCAAGCGTCCTCGTCGTCGTCGCCCAACGCTGTGCCAGGTCCTCGGCCCGCAGGTAGACCTGCGCTGCCGGGACGGCGGTCCCCTCGCACTTCGTACTGCTCACTCCTCCGTCGCTCCTCTCGGTCGTGGCGCCAAGGCGCCTCCCTTCGCCGTCTCGCTTAACGAGACGATCAGTTGACGTTTCCACGCTAGGTATGCGTGGAGAAGTGGAGCGTACGTCAGTGGCCGGGGGGCTGCCCACGGGATTCCCCACTAACCCCCCAGGAACGTGGGGAATTGGGGGTACGCGCAGGGCAGTCGTTCCGCCGAACTACGCCCCAAGGCGCAGGTCACAGAACCTGTCAGGTCACGCGAGAGACGCGGTTACCTAGGAATCCTTGGGTCGTGGGTTCGAGCCCCACCCGCCCCACTTGAGAAGCCTCGCAGGTCACACCGCATCTGCGTCTCCCAGATGAGGCTCGAGTTGCGCTGTGGCGTTCTCAGTCGGAGGCGAGAAGCTGGTGTCGGCAGGCCTCGGCGAACCAGGTTTCCCATTCCATCGGTGACCAACCCCGCCGGTCCACGAGCAGGAGCCAGATGTCTGGGTGGTTGAGCATCCAGAGCAAGTCGGTGGCATGCTCGATGTCGAGACCAGGCCGGAGGGCTCCCTTGGCGGCCAGGCTCTCGATGATCGCTCGTTGGTTGGCCCAGAAGTCGGTCTGGATCAGCTCCCACAGGGCCGCGAGGTCCTCGTCGACTGGGGCGGCGTCCCGGATCACCTTGAGCATGGATCCGATACGCGTCTTGACGACTCGAGACGCCTCGGCAGTCATGGCCAGTTGCCGCTGCGGATCGGGCTCGGACATGAGCGCGGTGTACCACGGGCGCTCGGCGACCGGGGCGTCGTCCAGATCGCCCTTGAGCGACATGTCCCACACAGCTCTGAGCAGGCCGGACTTGCTTGCGTAGGCGTTGTAGACGGTCTTGAGCGAGACGCTCGCGCGCACCGCCACCGCGTCCATGGTCGTTGCCGGATAGCCCCGCTCGACGAACAGATCCCGAGCTGCCGAGGCAAGTGCCAGCCGCCGGTCAGCGGCCTGACGCGCTCGCCGGGAGGAGTCATAAGTCCGGTGGGTCTTGACTTCGTCCGTCACAGGAGGAGACTAGCCTTATTCGTTGCTCATAACGTGTAATGAATTGTCGAAGGAGGAGAGCTGGATGTCACCCGAAACCGCGCAGACCCCGACCCCCCAACAGATCCGCCACCACGTCCATCGGATGTGGGACGCGGTCGCCGAGTCCTGGGGTGAGCATGCCGATCACGTCGAGCAGCGCTCCCAGGTGGTGTCCCGCCTGATGATCGATGCCGTCGCACCAGCCCCGGGCGATGAGGTGCTCGAGCTCGCCTGCGGCGCAGGGGGGCTGGGTCTGGCCATCGCGGACCGGGTCTCTCCCGGAGGACGCGTCGTCCTCTCCGACGTGGCGCCGCAGATGGTGGCGATCGCGGCCGCTCGCGCCGCGCGACGACCAGACGGGGGTGTAACCACCACAGCAGTCAGCGCGCGGCTGATCGACTTGGAGCAGATCGATCTGCCAGACGCCTCTTTCGACATCGTCGTCTGCCGCGAGGGACTCATGTTCGCGCTCGACCCCGCAGCGGCGATGAGCGAGATCGCCCGCGTCCTGCGGCCCGGCGGGCGAGTGGCCGTCGCCGTGTGGGGTCCACGCAACCGCAACCCGTGGCTCGGAGCGCTCGCAGACGCTGTGCAGGAGCACACCGGCTCGCCGGTGCCTCCTCCCGGCATGCCGGGCCCGTTCGCGCTGGGTGCGGACGGTGCCCTCGCGAGAGCGTTGGTCTCGGCCGCACTCGAGGACGTACGGGTCATGGAGGTCGCCGTGCCCACCCACGACGCGTCCTTCGAGGACTACTGGGATCTGCGCACAGATCTAGCCGGCCCACTGAAGCGGATCCTCGGAGCCCTGCCTCCGCAAGATCTCGGCGCCATCCGTGAGAAGGTCCGCGGAAGGCTGGCGGAATACCAGACGTCAGACGGCCTCAGGATTCCGGGCCTGGCCTACATCGGCTCCGCCCTCCGCCGGGATGACGCTCGACCGGCGACCACGCACCGGCGGAAGCCGTCGACGCGAACCTCTTGACGTCCTCGTGCATCAGACCTCTGGTACGCACGCAAACCCGACCCCGTGGGAGGGCATGCACGAGGCCCTCCGGCACAAGGAGGACGCGAGAGATGTACGACGTACCGACACGACGACTCGTCGGCTGCATGGCCGCGACAGCGCTGGGCGCGAGCGCCCTGGCGGGGCTCTCACCCGCGGTAGCCGCGACGGGGCCGATGACCTACTCCTGCGCGAGTCAGACGACGGGAGCCTTCTCCGCCACGGTCAACGTGGATACGGATCCGGCGACGGTCGCTGCCGGCGACAGGCTGGGCGTCACGACGACGGTGTCCATCCCGAGCGATATCCGCCAGGCCATGTACGACGGGGGAGGGCGCGGCGTCGACGGCAACGCCAGGCTCGAGGTCGACGCCGCGGGCAGCGCCCGCGATGTGCCGCAGTCGATCCCGCGCGTCGGCCTGTCGGCGTCCGGACCGCTGGTCCTCACGGCGACCGGCTCCCTCATCCTGGCGGATGCCGGCGCGGTGACCCTCAAGGCGGACGACATCGCCCTCACCCTGCAGCAGTACGACGCCGGCGGGGTCGCGACCGGAGGCGCGGTCGCGATCACCTGCAAGGCGCCGGAGCCGAGCGCGACGATCGACACGGTCGCGGTGACCGCGACCTCGGCCACAGCGGTGACCCTCGACGACGCCCGGGTCAAGCACGGTGAGAAGGCCAGGGCGATCGCCAGGGTCACGACGACCGGCGGCCGTGCCAGGGGCAGCGTCCTGTTCACCCTGGGCTCGCGCACCGACCGGGTCGCCGTGGGCAACGACGGCGCCGCGAGGACCGCGCTGCGGGCGGACCTGCCGGCCAACACGACGTACCCCCTGACCGCGGTCTTCGAACCCGCCGACGCCGTCCACGTCGCGGCGAGCAGCGCCTCGACCGATCTGAGGGTGGGCAGGGACAGGACCAACACTCAGGTGCGCGTGACGAAGACTCGGCGCGGCAAACGCGTCAGGGCCTGGGTCGTCGTCAACGCCGTCCACGGTGAGAGGGTCGAGGGCAGGGTCACGGTCATCCTGAAGCGGAGAGGTGACCTGCGGGTGAAGACGAAGAGGCTGCGCGACGGGCGGCGGAGCGTCGGCCTGATCCGCCTCTACCACCGGGGCACCTACAAGGTGCGGGTCAAGTACCTCGGCCACGAGAACTTCCGGAAGTCCGCGGACCGGGCGTGGTTCCGGGTCGTGGGCCGCTGAGCCGCCCCGGCCCGGGGCCTGCTGTCGGGGATCAGGACTCGCCGGCGATGAGGTAGGTGCCGTTGGACTCCTGCAGCCGGAGCTGGACCTCGTCGCTCCAGTCACCCTCCTTCTTCGTCACGTAGTCGACCCGGTAGCGGACCGTGCCGGCGACCGGGTCGGCCTCGATGCGGCGGGGCGCGGCGCTGCGGAAGTCCTTCCAGAACCTGCGGTACTCGCCGTAACCTCCGCTCTGCGCCTGGTAGCCGGGCGTGAGCTGGGCGAACGCGGCCTTCTGGTCGCTGGTGACCAGTGCCAGGTAGCTCCGGACGAAGTCCTCCATCGCCTTCGCCTTCTGCTCGGCGCTCTCTGTCGGGCTCGGCGTCGCTGTCGGCGTCTGGGTCGGCGACCGCGTGCTCTGCGCGCCCGGCGTCGGCTCGGCGCCCGTCTCGGACGGGTCGTCGCCACCGGTCAACAGGCGCACGCCGAGCAGGACGATGGCGACCGCGACGAGGATGCCCGCGATGGCCGGCCAGAGCGCCCGGCGCGAGGGCGCCGTCCGGCCCGCGGGTGCGGACGGCGCAACGTCGAAGGCGACCGGGGCGTGGCCGGGCAGGTACGCCGTCTGCGTGGCGGCCGGCGCGGGCGGCGTGGCGGCGGTCGGGCCGGAGACCAGGAATCGCTGGACCTCGCGCATCGTCCACCGGCTGGCCGGGTCGGGGTTCATCGTCGCGGCGAACAGCGGCGTCAACCACCCCGCCTGGAGCGGCCGGGGCGGGGGCTCGTGTGCGATCCGGTAGAGCGCGCCGACCACGTTGTCGCCCACGTCGTACGGCGGTCGCCCCTCGAGCGCGTGGAAGAGCGTCGCCCCGAGGGACCACACGTCGGAGGCCGGCGTGGCCGAAGACCCGGTCGCGACCTCCGGGGCAAGGTACGCGGGCGACCCGGTGACGAGGCCGGTGCGGGTGAGCGAGACGTCGGCCTCCGCGCGCGCGATGCCGAAGTCGGTGAGCTTCACCTGGCCGAGGTCGTCGACCAGGATGTTCGACGGCTTGACGTCGCGGTGGACGATCCCGGCCTCGTGGGCCAGCGCGAGCGCTTCCGAGGCCTGGGCCAGGAGCCGGGCGGCGGTGTCGACCGGGAGGACGCCTCGGCTGTCGACGAGCTGGGCCAGGTTGCGGCCCTCGACGTACTCCATCACCAGCCAGCGCGCGCCGTCCGTCGGGTCGTCGACGAGGTCGTAGACCGCGACCACGTGGGGATGGTTGAGACGCGCGGCGAGCTTGGCCTCGCGCTCCGCCCGGACCAGGTCGGGGCGGCCGCCGTCGGGCGCCGGTCCGCCAGGGGTCGGGCCGTCCGGGGTCAGGCCGACGCGCTTGAGCGCGACCCGACGTCCGAGAGTCTCGTCGCGGGCGAGCCAGACGGATCCCATGCCGCCACGCCCGATCTCGCGCTCGAGCGTGTACCGCCCTGCGATCACCCCTGTCCTCCTGTACGTCGTCCCCGGACCGAGTCGTCCTGCGTGGTCGCGCCTCACTGCCGGAACCGAATATCGATCCTAGGCGCCTGGCGGATGCTGGCAGACTGAGCGCGCCTCATACAGACGAGGTGATCTCATCGACCGAGAAAGGTGGCCCCGTGAACGCCCCCAACGGCTCGCCCAATGTCTGGGACGACCTCGAGTGGCGCGGCCTGATCGCCCACTCGACCGACCGCGACGCGCTCCGCGCGGCGCTGGGCGAGGGGAGCGTCAGGTTCTATGTCGGATTCGACCCGACCGCGCCGAGCCTGCACATGGGCAACCTGGTGCAGCTCACCACGGCGCGGAGGCTGCAGAATGCCGGCCACGCGCCGTACATCCTCGTCGGCGGCTCGACGGGCATGATCGGCGACCCGAAGGACAGCGCCGAGCGGACCCTCAACTCCGTGGAGACGGTCCGGGACTGGACCGAGCGGGTACGGCGGCAGGTCAGCGGGTTCGTCACCTTCGACGGCGACCACCCGGCCACGATCGTCAACAACTTCGACTGGACCGGGCCGGTCGGGGTGCTCGAGTTCCTGCGCGACGTCGGCAAGCACTTCCCCGTCAACCGGATGCTGGCGCGTGATGTCGTGAGCAGGCGCCTCGAGTCGGGCATCAGCTACACGGAGTTCTCCTACGTGCTCCTCCAGTCCTTCGACTACCTGCATCTGTTCGGGGAGCACGGAGTCACACTGCAGTTCGGTGGCTCCGACCAGTGGGGCAATATCACCGCCGGGGCCGAGCTGATCAGGCGCTCGGCCGGTGGGCACGCGCATGCCTTCGCCACGCCCTTGATCACGAAGGCCGACGGCACGAAGTACGGCAAGACCGAAGGTGGAGCCCTGTGGCTCGACCCGGAGATGATGTCGCCCTACGCCTTTCACCAGTTCTGGCTCAACGTCGAGGACGAGAAGGTCGGCGAGCTCCTGCGGATCTTCACCTTTCTCGACCGTGAGGAGATCGAGGCCCTCGACGCGCAGACGACGGAGAAGCCGTTCCTGCGCGCGGCACAGAAGCGGCTGGCCGACGAGGTCACCACCTTCGTGCACGGCGCGGAGGAGACCGATCGTGCCAAGGCGGCCGCCGTGGCGCTCTTCGGTGGCGGTGAGCTCGGGGACCTGCCGGCCGCCACGCTGGCCGCCGCTCTGGACGAGGCCGGCGGGACCCGGGTCGCTCCGGGACTGAGCGTGCTCGACCTGCTGACCGAGACCGGCCTGGCCGCCAGCAGGGGCGAGGCACGCCGGACCGTCGCGGAGGGTGGCGCCTACCTCAACAACGTGCGCGTCATCGATGCCGATCTCGTGCCCGGACCCGACGACACGGTGGCCGGGGAGTGGCTGGTGCTTCGGCGTGGGAAGAAGCGGATCGCCGGTGTACGGCTGACCGGTTGAGCGGCCGTGAGCATGGTGGGCGGCGTCACACCGTATCGATTTGACCGCGCCTTGGCGTTCACGTAATGTTTCCTCTCGTCGCCGGGTGCGACGGAGGGCAAGTCCGCTCGGACGGGTCCTCGGCCCCGAAGCAGACGATCTCCCACTCTTCGATCTCTCGAAGCCGCACGGATTCGTGCGCGCAGCATGAGAGGCCCTAGGGTCTGGGACGCCAGAACCCCTGGTCAAGACCTCGCAAGAGGTGGCGATCTCGTGTGTGTCTGATTTTTGAGAACTCAACAGTGTGTCGTCGACGAATTAGTTTGTTTGCCTTGTCATCTTTTGGGATGGTTGGGTTGTTTTGATTTGGACATGAAATCGTTTTTTTGTCGGTTTTTGTTCTTGTCGGGTTTTGTTTTTCATTGTTTTTCGATGGAGAGTTTGATCCTGGCTCAGGACGAACGCTGGCGGCGTGCTTAACACATGCAAGTCGAGCGGAAAGGCCCTTTTGGGGGTACTCGAGCGGCGAACGGGTGAGTAACACGTGAGTAATCTGCCCTTCACTTCGGGATAGCCTTGGGAAACTGAGATTAATACCGGATATTTACACAGGTTCGCATGGGTTTGTGTGGAAAGAGTTTTGGTGGGGGATGTGCTCGCGGCCTATCAGCTTGATGGTGGGGTAATGGCCTACCATGGCTTTGACGGGTAGCCGGCCTGAGAGGGTGACCGGTCACACTGGGACTGAGACACGGCCCAGACTCCTACGGGAGGCAGCAGTGGGGAATATTGGACAATGGGCGGAAGCCTGATCCAGCAACGCCGCGTGAGGGATGACGGCCTTCGGGTTGTAAACCTCTTTCACCATTGACGAAGTCTGCCTTTGGGTGGGTGACGGTAGGTGGAGAAGAAGCACCGGCCAACTACGTGCCAGCAGCCGCGGTAATACGTAGGGTGCGAGCGTTGTCCGGAATTATTGGGCGTAAAGGGCTCGTAGGCGGTTTGTCGCGTCGGGAGTGAAAACCCCCAGCTTAACTGGTGGCTTGCTTTCGATACGGGCAGACTAGAGGTATTCAGGGGAGAACGGAATTCCTGGTGTAGCGGTGAAATGCGCAGATATCAGGAGGAACACCGGTGGCGAAGGCGGTTCTCTGGGAATGTCCTGACGCTGAGGAGCGAAAGTGTGGGGAGCGAACAGGATTAGATACCCTGGTAGTCCACACCGTAAACGTTGGGCGCTAGGTGTGGGGTCCACTCCATGGGTTCCGTGCCGTAGCTAACGCATTAAGCGCCCCGCCTGGGGAGTACGGCCGCAAGGCTAAAACTCAAAGGAATTGACGGGGGCCCGCACAAGCGGCGGAGCATGCGGATTAATTCGATGCAACGCGAAGAACCTTACCTGGGTTTGACATACAGGATTTACCTCCAGAGATGGGGGGTCCGTAAGGGTTCTGTACAGGTGGTGCATGGCTGTCGTCAGCTCGTGTCGTGAGATGTTGGGTTAAGTCCCGCAACGAGCGCAACCCTTGTCGCATGTTGCCAGCACGCTCCTTTGGGGGTGGTGGGGACTCATGCGAGACTGCCGGGGTCAACTCGGAGGAAGGTGGGGATGACGTCAAGTCATCATGCCCCTTATGTCCAGGGCTTCACGCATGCTACAATGGCCGGTACAGAGGGCTGCGATCCCGTGAGGGGGAGCGAATCCCAAAAAGCCGGTCTCAGTTCGGATTGGGGTCTGCAACTCGACCCCATGAAGTCGGAGTCGCTAGTAATCGCAGATCAGCAACGCTGCGGTGAATACGTTCCCGGGCCTTGTACACACCGCCCGTCACGTCACGAAAGTCGGCAACACCCGAAGCCCATGGCCCAACCCGTAAGGGGGGGAGTGGTCGAAGGTGGGGCTGGCGATTGGGACGAAGTCGTAACAAGGTAGCCGTACCGGAAGGTGCGGCTGGATCACCTCCTTTCTAAGGAGCACCGATTCTCGCGTAATTTCCTGCATATGGTGTGTGGGTTGTGGGTGGTGTTCGCTAGTGGAGTCGTCGACCGTGGGGCCTGCCTGTTGGGTGGTCTCGCGTCCTTTTGTCTGCCCTGTCCCTGTTGTGGGGGTGGGTGGGTGGGGGGTGGCACGCTGTTGGGGTTCTGAGGAATCAGACCCGAGTCCCCTTTCTTGGGGGGTGGGGTTGGTTTCTTGGTGCCCGGTCCGGTCTGCTTCCCTGGTGGGGGTGGTTCGGGTGTGGGTGTGGTGTTTGATTTGTGGATAGTGGACGCGAGCATCTTTGTAGTTTTTGTCTTGGTTTTTGTTTGAATCTGATTCGATCGACAGACTGTTGTTTGTTTGTGGTTTGTTTGTTGGTTGTGTTGGTTTGTGTGGCAAGCTATGAAGGGCACATGGTGGATGCCTTGGCATCAAGAGCCGATGAAGGACGTAGGAGCCTGCGATAAGCCCTGGGGAGTTGGCAACCGAGCTGTGATCCGGGGGTGTCCGAATGGGGAAACCTAGCACCAGTCATGTGGTGTTACCTGCACCTGAATGTATAGGGTGTGTGGAGGGAACGCCGGGAAGTGAAACATCTCAGTACCGGTAGGAAGAGAAAACAATTGTGATTCCGTGAGTAGTGGCGAGCGAAAGCGGATGAGGCTAAACCATGCACATGTGAGACTCGGCAGGGGTTGTGTGTGTGGGGTTGTGGGACGGCGTTTTATCACATCTGCCGGTGTGGTGCGCAGTGAGAAACCATGGGTGAGGTTGAAGTCCGTTGGAACGCGGTGCCGGAGAGGGTGAGAGTCCCGTACGCGTAAGCTCATGGCTGTGTGATGTTGTTCCCAAGTAGCACGGAACCCAATTATTCTGTGTGAATCTGGCGGGACCACCCGTTAAGCCTAAATACTCCTTGATGACCGATAGCGGACTAGTACCGTGAGGGAAAGGTGAAAAGTACCCCTGGCGGGGAGTGAAAGAGTACCTGAAACCGTGTGCCTACAATCCGTCACAGCATGATGCCTTTTTGGGGTGTTGTGTGATGGCGTGCCTTTTGAAGAATGAGCCTGCGAGTTTGCGTTGTGTTGCGAGGTTAACCCGTGTGGGGTAGCCGTAGCGAAAGCGAGTCCTAACAGGGCGGAGCCATTTAGGTGGTGTAGTAGCATGATCAAGACCCGAAGCGGAGTGATCTATCCATGGGCAGGTTGAAGCGACGGTAAGACGTCGTGGAGGACCGAACCCACTTCAGTTGAAAATGGAGGGGATGACCTGTGGATAGGGGTGAAAGGCTAATCAAACTCCGTGATAGCTGGTTCTCCCCGAAATGCATTTAGGTGCAGCGTTGCGTGTTTCGCCGCGGAGGTAGAGCACTGGATAGCCGATGGGCCCGACCAGGTTACTGACGTTAGCCAAACTCCGAATGCCGTGGCGTGAGAGCGTGGCAGTGAGACTGCGGGGGATAAGCTTCGTAGTCGAGAGGGAAACAGCCCAGACCATCAGCTAAGGCCCCTAAGCGGTGACTAAGTGGAAAAGGATGTGGAGTCGCAGTGACAACCAGGAGGTTGGCTTGGAAGCAGCCACCCTTGAAAGAGTGCGTAATAGCTCACTGGTCAAGTGATTCCGCGCCGACAATGTAGCGGGGCTCAAGTCATCCGCCGAAGCTATGGCACTCACATGCACCATCGAAGGGTGGTGGCCCGTAATGGGTTGTGTGTGGGTGGGTAGGGGAGCGTCGTGTCGCGTGTGAAGCCGCCGAGTGATCGAGTGGTGGATGCGTCACGAGTGAGAATGCAGGCATGAGTAGCGAATCACGGGTGAGAAACCCGTGCGCCGATTGATCAAGGGTTCCAGGGTCAAGCTAATCTGCCCTGGGTAAGTCGGGACCTAAGGCGAGGCCGACAGGCGTAGTCGATGGACAACGGGTTGATATTCCCGTACCGGCAATGTAGCGCCCATGACGAGGTCCGTGATGCTAACCACCCGAAGCCGTACCATTACCGCCGGTTCCTTTCGAGGGGCCGGTGGGGGTGTGGTGGAGCGTGGGATCCGATCGGGTAGTAGTCAAGCGATGGGGTGACGCAGGAAGGTAGCCCAACCACGGCGATGGTTGTCCGTGGCCAAGCAGGTAGGACGGTGTCTAGGTAAATCCGGGCACCAGCCCTTGAGTGGGTGAGTCTGAGATGTGATGGGGAGCCACTATGGTGTAGTGGGTGATCCTATGCTGTCGAGAAAAACCTCTAGCGAGCTATGCGCCGCCCGTACCCCAAACCGACTCAGGTGATCAGGTAGAGAATACCAAGGCGATCGAGTGAACCATGGTTAAGGAACTCGGCAAAATGCCCCCGTAACTTCGGGAGAAGGGGGACCCGATCCGTGAACCCACATGCTGGGGGAAGCGGGGAGGGTCGCAGAGACCAGGCCCAAGCGACTGTTTACTAAAAACACAGGTCCGTGCGAAGTTGTAAGACGATGTATACGGACTGACTCCTGCCCGGTGCTGGAAGGTTAAGAGGACCGGTCAGCCACAACTCGTTGTGGTGAAGCTGAGAATTTAAGCCCCAGTAAACGGCGGTGGTAACTATAACCATCCTAAGGTAGCGAAATTCCTTGTCGGGTAAGTTCCGACCTGCACGAATGGAGTAACGACTTGGGCGCTGTCTCAACCATGGACTCGGCGAAATTGCAGTACGAGTAAAGATGCTCGTTACGCGCGGCAGGACGGAAAGACCCCGGGACCTTTACTATAGTTTGGTATTGGTGTTTGGTTCGGTTTGTGTAGGATAGGTGGGAGACTGTGAAGTCCACACGCCAGTGTGGGTGGAGTCGACGTTGAAATACCACTCTGGTCGTACTAGATATCTAACCTAGGTCCATGATCTGGATCAGGGACAGTGCCTGATGGGTAGTTTAACTGGGGCGGTTGCCTCCTAAAGAGTAACGGAGGCGCTCAAAGGTTCCCTCAGCCTGGTTGGCAATCAGGTGTCGAGTGTAAGTGCACAAGGGAGCTTGACTGTGAGACAGGCATGTCGAACAGGGACGAAAGTCGGAACTAGTGATCCGGCCACGGCATGTGGAAGCGTGGTCGCTCAACGGATAAAAGGTACCCCGGGGATAACAGGCTGATCTTCCCCAAGAGTCCATATCGACGGGATGGTTTGGCACCTCGATGTCGGCTCGTCGCATCCTGGGGCTGGAGTAGGTCCCAAGGGTTGGGCTGTTCGCCCATTAAAGCGGCACGCGAGCTGGGTTTAGAACGTCGTGAGACAGTTCGGTCCCTATCCGCCGCGCGCGTAGGAAACTTGAGAAAACCTGTCCCTAGTACGAGAGGACCGGGATGGACGAACCTCTGGTGTGCCAGTTGTACCGCCAGGTGCATGGCTGGTTGGCTACGTTCGGACGTGATAACCGCTGAACGCATCTAAGCGGGAAGCACATTTCAAGATAAGGTTTCCCACCCAACAATGGGTTAAGGCCCCCCACAGACCATGGGGTTGATAGGCCGGAGGTGTACAGCAGCAATGCCCAGCCGACCGGTACTAATAGGCCGAGGGCTTGCCCCACACGCCAACACACCCAACAAACCCTCAAGACAAACCATCAAACGATGTCTCGCGTCCACCATCAACAAATCACAACACCCAACACAACACACGCCCGAGCACACAAAACCCGGGCACCCCAAAGAACCTCACAAATAAGTGAACAAGAGTTACGGCGGCCACAGCGTCAGGGAAACACCCGGACCCATCCCGAACCCGGAAGTTAAGCCAGACAGCGCCGATGGTACTGCAACCGAGAGGCTGTGGGAGAGTAGGACGCCGCCGAACACCCCTCACCCGGAGCGGGCCACCCCAACAAGGTGGCCCGCTCCGCGGCATTTCAGGACGAGAGCGGAGTAGCGCGTTAATCGAGCGTTAATCGCGCCCCGTACCTAGGATGGGCGAGGTCCATCGAGAAGCAACAGGAGAGTGAGCGAGCGTGGCCGACCAACGAGGTGGCCGTCCCCAGCAGCCGGGACGAGGCCCCAACGGCCGTCAATCTGGCAAGGGCCAGCCCGGAGGCAGGTCCGCGCGTAGCGGCCGGGGCAAGGACCCGAAGGGCAAGCCGCAGGACCGCGCCTGGACGCGACAGCGGCGTGACGGCGTGCGGCCGGACCAGCGCGACCGCTCGGAGGACCAGGTCCGCTATGACGGGCCGCCGCTGCCCGACCACATCACCGGTCGAGAGTTGGACAGGTCCGTCTCCGGCCAGCTGAAAGGCCTGCCGGAGAAGCTGGCCCTGCGGGTGGCGCGACACCTCGCCGCCGCGACGGAGCTGATCGACACCGACCCCGAGACCGCCTACCAGCACACGTTGGCAGCGCGGGCAAGGGCGGGTCGGCTGGCCGTCGTGCGCGAGGCCACCGGCGAGGCGGCGTACGCGGCCGGCCACTACGCCGAGGCCCTGGCAGACCTCCGGGCGGCCAAGCGCATGAACGGCGCCACCGCCTACCTCCCGATCATGGCCGACTGTCAGCGCGCTCTCGGCAAGCCCGATGAGGCGCTGCGGTTGGCGCGCAGCCCTGCCGTCCGCAACTTCGAGCCGGAGGCCAAGGCCGAGATGACGATCGTGGAGGCCGGGGCGCGTCGCGACCTCGGTCAGTACGACGGCGCGCTCAGGACGCTCGAGCTGGCCCCCCTGATGTCGCGCAGTCGCGCGGCCTGGGTCGTCCGGCTTCGATACGCCTACGCCGACACGCTGGTCGCGGCGGGGCGAGAGCAGGATGCGCTGACCTGGTTCCACCGGACGCACGCGATCGACTCCGACCAGATCACCGACGCGGCCGCCCGAGCCGAGGAGATCGAGGGTCGGATCACCTGACCAGCGGCCGGTTCTCGCGGCCGGCTGGCAATTGCTGGCCCCATGGGTCACAATGGACCCACAAATCACATCGATGTCAGACAGGTGGTCGACGACCACCCTTCACTGAGCCAGACCGCTGGGGAAGGCGCCTCTCAGCTCAGATGAAGGAGGGTCACTATGACCACGCGTTTCACCAGCCACTCGGGTCCGGGTGGTCGTGCGCTCACGCGCGGCGTGCTGTACGTGCACTCCGCACCGTCAGCGCTGTGCCCCCACATCGAGTGGGCGGCCGGCGGAGTGCTCAACTCCGCCGTGCGCGTCGACTGGACCCCCCAACCGGCGCAGGGTGGCACCTACCGCGCCGAGTTGTCGTGGACGGGCGAGGCCGGCACGGCCGCCGCCCTCGCCTCGGCTCTGCGCGGCTGGAACCATCTGCGCTTCGAGGTCACCGAGGAGCCGACGACCGCCACGGAGGGCACTCGGTACTCGTTCACGCCCGATCTCGGCGTCTTTCATGCGGTCACCGGTGTCCACGGCGACATCATGATCCCGGAGGACCGGCTCAAGGCAGCCGTGGTCAAGGCCGCGCTCGGGGACACCACCGTCGTGCACGAGATCGACAAACTCCTCGGCAAACCCTGGGACGACGAGCTCGAGACCTTCCGGCACGCCGGAGACGGCGCCCCCGTCCGCTGGCTCCACCAGGTGGTGTAGCGCCGACCCGTGGGTAGTTGGTTTCCGCGTGGCGGCCCCCCGGTCTAGCCACGGGTCGGCGGGCGGGCTACACGGAGCCGAAGGCGACCGCGACGTTGGCGCCGCCGAAGCCGAACGAGTTGTTGAGTGCGACGATGTCGCCGCTCGGGAGGTCTCGAGCGCTGGTGGGGATGTCGAGGTCGACCGCGGGGTCCTTGTCGTCGAGGTTGATCGTCGGCGGGCTGGTGCGGTCGCGTAGGGCGAGCACGGTGGCGATGGCCTCCAGCGCGCCGGCGCCGCCGAGGAGGTGGCCGGTCATCGACTTGGTGCTGGTGACCACGCAGCGGTCGACGTGCTCGCCGAGGACGGCATGCAGCATCAGGCCCTCGGCGATGTCGCCCTTGGGCGTGGAGGTGGCGTGCGCGTTGACGTGTACGACGCTCGCGGGGTCGACGTCACCCTCGCGCATCGCCATCTTGATCGCGCGGGTGCCGCCGCGACCCTCGGGGTCGGGCTGGGCGATGTCGTGCGCGTCGTTGCTGATGCCGGCACCGAGGGCGTAGCCGTAGATCGTGGCGCCGCGGGCCCGGGCGTGGTCCTCGGACTCGAGCACCAGGACGGCGCCGCCCTCGCCGAGTACGAAGCCGTCGCGGGCGACGTCCCACGGTCGGGACACCGTCGTGGGGTCGGACTCGTTCTTGGACAGCGCCATCATGTTGGCGAAGGCGGCCATCGGGAGGGGGTGGATCGCCGCCTCGGTGCCGCCGGCCAGCACGACGTCGGCGCGGCCCAGGCGGATCAGGTCGATGGCCATCGCGATCGCCTCGTTGCCGGAGGCGCACGCCGAGGTGGGCGCGTGCACTGCCGCTCGGGCGCCGTACTTGAGGCTCACGTTGGCCGCGGGGGCATTGGGCATCAGCATCGGCACCGCCAGCGGCGAGACGCGGCGGGCACCCTTCTCGAGCAGGGTGTCGTAGTTGGAGAGCAGGGTGGTGACGCCACCGATGCCGGAGGCCAGTGCGACCGCGAGGCGCTCGGGCTCCAGGCCGGAGTCCTCGAGCCCGGCGTCGGCCCAGGCCTGGTCGGCCGCGATCATCGCGAACTGGCTGGAGCGGTCGAGCCGGCGGGCCTTGACCCGGTCGAGCACCTCGGAGGGCTCGACGGCCACGCGGCCGGCGATCTTGACCGGGAGCTGCTCGGCCCAGTCGTCCGTGAGGTGACGCACGCCGGACTCGCCGGCGAGCATGGCCCGCCAGGTGGACTTGACGTCACCACCGACTGGGGACGTGGCGCCAAGTCCGGTGACCACGACACGGGATGTGCTCATGCTGGGATCTCTTCCTTGTCTGGCGATCTGGTCTGGCGAGATGTTGTTGGTGGCCGACCGGGGGCGCGGAGCGGGCCGCGCCCCCGGAGGGCCGGGTCAGCCTGGTGTGTCAGCCCTGGTGCATCAGCCCTGGTGCATCAGCCCTGGGCGCGCTCGATGAAGGTGACGGCGTCGCCCACGGTCTTGAGGTTCTTGACCTCGTCGTCGGGGATCGAGACGCCGAACTTCTCCTCGGCTGCGACGACGACCTCGACCATGGAGAGCGAGTCGACGTCGAGGTCGTCCACGAAGGACTTGTCGAGCTGCACCTCGGCGGCGTCGATGCCGGCGACCTCGTTGACGATCTCGGCGAGGTCTGCGCGGATCTCCTCAGTGGTGGCCATTCGGTTCTTCCTCTCGGTTGGGTTGTGATGCTTGCGGGGTTTCGGAGCGGTGGTGGCTGCTTGTGCGTCCGATCTTGTCAGGACAGCGGCCGTCGTGGGAGGGCGGTCAGGGAACGCGGACCACCTGTGCGGCGTACGCGAGACCGGCGCCGAACGCGATGAGCAGCGCGAGGTCGCCCGACTCGGCCTCACCATCTTGGATCATCCGGTCGAGCGCCAGGGGGATCGAGGCCGCGGAGGTGTTGCCCTGCTCGGCGATGTCGCGGGCGATGCGGACCCGCTCGGGCAGTTTCATCGCCCTGGCCATGGCGTCGATGATGCGCATGTTGGCCTGGTGGGGGATGAACAGGTCGAGCTCGTCGAGGCTGACCCCGGCGCGGTCGAGCGCCTGCTGGGCGACCTTGGCCATCGTGAAGGACGCCCACCGGAAGACCGGGTTGCCCTGCATCACCAGATGGGGCATCACGCCGGAACCGGGGGCGTCGGGAGAGCCGACGACCTCGCGCCAGTCCTCCTTCTGCCGGATCAGGTCGAAGTGCTCCCCGTCGGAGCCCCAGACGACCGGACCGATGTCGGGGGAGTCGGACGGACCGATCACGACCGCGCCGGCACCGTCGGCGAAGATGAAGGCCGTGCCGCGGTCGTAGAGGTCGGTGAGGTCGGAGAGCCGCTCGACGCCGATCACCAGGACGTGGCGGGCGCTGCCGCTGCGCACCATGTCGGCGCCCAGCGCCACGCCGTGGCAGAAGCCCGCACAGGCCGCGGAGATGTCGAAGGCGGCGGCCTTGTCGGTGCCGAGCTCGTGGGCGACCGAGGTGGCGACGGCGGGTGTCTGGAGCAGGTGGGTCACCGTCGCGACGACGACGCAGTCGACCTGCTGCGGCTCGATGCCGGCGCGTTCGAGCGCGACCCTCGCGGAGGCGACGCTCATGAGCTGGATGGTCTCCTCGGGCGAGGCCCAGCGGCGCTGCTTGATGCCGGAGCGCTGCTGGATCCACTCGTCGCTGGAGTCGATGGCCTCGATCACATCTGCGTTGGGTACTACGCGCGAGGGGCGGTAGGCGCCGACCCCGAGGATCGCTGCGTGTGGAGCGCCGGCGGGTGAGGTGATGGGCATCAGGATTCTCCTGCCGGGCGGTCAGCGGTCAGGCGATGACGCTCGACGAAGGCGCGGGCGTCGTCGAGCTGGTCGGGAGTCTTGAGGGCGAAGGTCTCCACGTCCTTGAGGTTGCGCTTGATGATGCCCGTCAGCGTACCGGCGGGGGGGAGCTCGAGGACACCGGTGACACCGAGGTCGCCGAAGGCCTCCAGGCAGAGGTCCCACCTCACCGGGTTGGCGGTCTGGCTGACGATGCGCTGTAGGATGTCTCGGCCGTCGGTGATGCGGGCGCCGTCGCGGTTGGAGACCACCGGAACCGAGGCCGGCCGGGTGGTCACGCCGCGCCCCACTGCCTCCAGCCTGGCGACGGCGGGTGACATGAAGTGGGTGTGGAACGCGCCGGCGACACTGAGCGGGGCGAGCCGGGCACGGGCGGGCGGGTCCGCGGCGAACGCCTCGAGCCGGCCGACAGCGCCGGCGGCCACGATCTGCCCGGGGCCGTTGTCGTTGGCCGGAGTGAGTCCGTGACGCTCGATCGCGGCGAGCACCTCGTCGCGTACGCCGCCGAGGACCGCGGTCATGGACGTCTGCTCGGCAGCGGCCGCCTCGGCCATGCCGAGCCCACGCTCGCGCACCAGCACCATCGCCTGCTCGACCGAGAGCGCTCCGCCGAGCGCGGCGGCGGTGATCTCGCCGACGCTGTGGCCGGCGACCACCCCGACCCCGGCCCCGTCGAGCGGGCCGTCGCCGAGCAGCTGCCGTCCGGCCGCGAGCCCCGCCGCAACCAGGAGGGGCTGCGCGATCTTGGTGTCGCGGATCTCGTCGGCATCACCCTTGGTGCCGAAGTGGAGCAGGTCGATGGCCGACACCGCGGAGAGCCAGGCGTAATGGTCGGCGAATCCGGGGTCCTCGAGCCACGGCGTCACGAAGCCGGGGGTCTGGGCACCTTGGCCGGGGGAGACGATGGCTAGCACGGGACCACTGTGCCGTGATCCGGCGCGGCGCTCATCTCCGACACGCACGAAATCCGAGGGCCGGACGTTGTGGGAACCGGACAACGACGGTGACACGGCTCACCGCGTGACCTCGCCGGGTGTGACGGAGGCCGCCCGGCTCGGCTGCTGGCCGGTCTGGTGGCCCAGCAGCCGACCAAGGGCAAGTGCGATCTGCAGCGCCAGCGCCGCCCGCGGCTCGGTCGGGGAGAAGCCGGTGAGGTCGGCGGCCTGGCGGAGCCGGTAGCGCACGGTGTTGGGGTGGACGAAGAGGGCACGGGCGGTCGCCTCGACCGATGAGCCGGAGCCGAAGTACGCGGTGAGGGTCTCGAGCTGGCTCCGGGACTCCGCGAGAGGCCGGTAGACATGGTCGACGAGGTAGCGGCGCGCGTGCCCGTCGCCGCCCAGCACCCGCTCGGGCAGCAGGTCGGTCGACGCCACGGGCCGCGGCGCCGCCGGCCACCCCGGTGCCGCCCGGTACGCCGACCAGGCGGCCCGCGCGGACCGGTGCGCCTGCGCGAGGCCGTCGGCCAACGGTCCGACGACGACCGGACCGGGCCCGAGGCAGCCCACCAGCGCCTCGGCCGCGCGGAGCGGGTCGTCGATGCCCCCGATCGCCACGATGACGAGCGCACCCTGGCTCCCGCACAGGGCCTCCATGCCCGCCGCCCGCGCCGTACGCCGTACCTCGTCGAAGACGGCCGTGTCGACCCGCGGACCGGGCGCCTCGCCCATCAGGACACACACCGCACCGCGGCCGGTCCAGCCGAGGGCGGCGGCGCGGGACAGCACCGACTCGTCGGTCTCCGCGCGCATGATCGAGTCGACGACCAGCGCCTCGAGCCGGGCGTCCCAGGCCCCCCGAACCTCCGCGGCGCGCGCGTAGACCTCAGCCGTCGCGAACGCGACCTCGCGGCCGTAGAGCAGCACGGCGTTGTGGACGGCGGCGGACTCGGCCGCCGGGAGCAGCTCACCGAGGTTGGCCTCGACGACCTCCAGGCCGAGGCGGATCAGGTCGACCGTCTGCCGCAGCGTGATGACCCTGGTCAGGGCACGGGGGGCCACGCCGAACAGCTCCGCCGCCAGCGGGACGGCATCGGGAGCGGAGGCCTGCCCGGCGCGGTACCAGTCGACGAAGCCCTTGATGCCGGCCTGCACGATCAGACCGACCCAGGACTTGTCGTCGGCGGACAGCTCGCGGAACCACGGCACGTCGGACTCCATCCGGGCCACCGCGGCCCGAGCCAGCGCACCGGTCGCGCGCTGCAGCACTGCCGCCGAGTCCGTCGTACCGTCTCGGCTCGCCATTCCCCGAGGGTAGATGCAGGTCACGAAGGCCCATCCCGAGGACGCCTGCACCCCTTTGAACCACCTCGACGAGGTAGGCGCCACGGCCCGGCGTCTGGTTGAATCGCGCACCACCACCCAAAACGAGACCGGGCGGAAGGAGGATGCGTGCGCGGGCCCAGAGAGGGGCACGGAGCCGAGGGGCGCAGAGCCGAGGGGCACGGAGCCGAGGGGCACAGAGCCGACGAGTCGGCTCCGGTCGAGGACGACTTCGCGGTGCAGGCGGTTACCATCCACGGTCACCGGCGCGCCTTCGTCCTGGCGGGCTCCGGTCCGGCGCTGCTGCTCCTGCACGGACTCGGCTGCGACCACACGACCTGGGCACCGGTGATCCGGTCCCTGGCCCGGCGTTACACGGTGATCGCCCCCGACCTGCTCGGGCACGGACAATCCGCCAAGCCGCGCGCCGACTACAGCGTCGGCGGCTACGCCAACGCGATGCGCGACCTGCTCACCGTGCTCGGCATCGACCGGGTCACCGTCGCCGGCCACAGTCTCGGCGGCGGCGTGGCGATGCAGTTCGCCTACCAGTTCCCCGAGCGCACCGACCGGATGGTCCTGATCGCACCGGGCGGCTTCGGCCCCGAGGTCACACCGCTGGTCAAGGTCGTCACCACTCCCGGCTTCCACCAGGTGATGGGCGTGCTCACGCTGCCGTGGCTGCGGCTCGCCGGCGTCGCGGGACTGCGCGCGCTGTCCCGTACGCCGCTCCGCCAGCTGCGGGACCTCGGCGAGGTGGCCGACATCATCGACTCGTTCGCCGACAGCCGCACCCGCGCGGCCATCACGCACGTGGTGCGGGCGGTGGTCGACTGGAAGGGCCAGATCATCACGATGACCGACCGGGCCTACCTCACCCAGGACATCCCCACCTGCGTGATCTGGGGCAGCGACGACATGGTGATCCCCGTCGAGCACGCCGAGATAGCCGCCGCCGTGGCGGCGTACGCCCGGGTCGTGATCGTCCCCAACGCCGGCCACTTCCCACACAAGGACCACCCGCAGCGGGTCGTGCGGATCGTCAACGAGTTCGTGAAGACCACCCGCCCGGCTGCGCACGACGAGCGGGCCTGGCGCGAGCGGCTCGTCGGTGGTGGCGACCTCGACCTCGACTGGGCCGAGGCCGGTCAGGCCCCGGTGCCGGCGGTCAGGACCTGCTGACTGGTCTCGCCACGGTCGCTCGTCCCTCGCGACCGGCTCGACCACCGCCAATCAGGAGTCGCCGCCCTCCTGGAGGATGCCGCGGACGGCGGTCGGGTCGTCGATGCGGTACTGCTGGAACGCCTTGACGACCGCCTCGCGCGGCACCTGGCCGGCATCGGCGAGAGCCTGCAGGGTCTGCACGACCACCGACTCGGCGTCGATGCGGAAGAAGCGCCGCGCGGCCGGACGGGTGTCGGCGAAGCCGAAGCCGTCGGCGCCGAGGACCCGGTAGTCGCGGGGGATCCAGCGGGCGAGCTGCATCGGCACGGCGGTCATGTAGTCGGACACCGCGATGACCGGGCCGGCGACGTCCTTGAGCTTGTCGGTGACGTACGGCGTGCGGGCCGGCTCGGAGGGGTTGAGCAGGTTCCAGTCCTCGGTGGCCACCGCGTCACGGGCGAGTTCGTTCCAGGACGTGACCGACCACAGGTCGGTCGCGACGCCCCAGTCGTCCGCGAGGAGCTGCCGGGCCTTCTGGATCCAGGGCAGGCCGACTCCGCTGGCGATCAGCTGGGCGCGTGGGGCATCGGCCGGGAGCCCCTCGGGCGGGGTGGTGAGGTGGTAGATGCCCCTGAGCAGGCCGTCGACGTCGAGGTCGTCGGGCTCCTTCGGCATCACGATCGGCTCGTTGTAGACCGTCAGATAGAAGACGACGTCCTCACCGTTGGGGCGCTCCTCACTGGAGCCGTACATCCGGTCCAGGCCGTTCTGGACGATATAGGACACCTCGTAGGCGAAGGCCGGGTCATAGTGCACGACGGCCGGGTTGGTCTGCGCCAGCAGCGGGGAGTGACCGTCGGCGTGCTGCAGGCCCTCGCCGGTGAGCGTCGTACGTCCCGCGGTCGCACCGATCAGGAAGCCGCGGGCCAACTGGTCCGTCATCGCCCAGATCGAGTCGCCGGTGCGCTGAAAGCCGAACATCGAGTAGAAGATGTAGACCGGGATCATGTGCTCGCCGTGGGTGGCGTACGCCGAGCCGGCAGCCGTGGCGGAGGCGATCGAGCCGGCCTCGGAGATGCCCTCGTGGAGGAGCTGGCCGGCGGCCGACTCCTTCCAGGCCATCAGCTGCTTGCGGTCGACGGATTCGTAGGTCTGCCCGTGGGGGTTGTAGATCTTGTTGGTCGAGAACATCGAGTCCATGCCGAAGGTGCGGAACTCGTCGGGCGCGATCGGGACGATGCGGTGGCCGATCTCGGGGTCCTTCATCAGGTCCTTGAGCAGCCGGACGAAAGCCATCGTGGTGGCGATCGCCTGCTTGCCCGAGCCCTGCTTGAGCTCGCCGTAGATCTTGTTGTCAGGCAGCTTGAGCGGCTTCGCGGTCACGGTCCGATGGGGGACCGGTCCGCCGAGGGCCTGGCGGCGGTCGCGGAGGTACTCCAGGACCTCCGATCCCTCGCCCGGGTGATAGAACGGCGCGGATCCGTCGGCGGCGTAGGCGTCGTCGATCTCCTTGTCGGAGATCGGCAGGTAGAGCCGGTCGCGGAAGGCCTTGAGCGCCTTGGTGTTGAGCTTCTTCATCTGGTGCGTGGCGTTCTTGCCCTCGAGCGTCTCGATCGTCCAGCCCTTGATCGTCTGGGCCAGGATCACAGTGGGCTGGCCGACGTGCTTGCTCGCAGCGTCGAACGCGGCGTACACCTTGCGGTAGTCGTGGCCTCCGCGCGGCAGCCTCTCGATCTCCTTGTCGGAGAGGTGCTCGACCAGCTTGCGCAGGCGCGCGTCGGTGCCGAAGAAGTGGTCGCGGGTGTAGGCGCCACCCTCGACCGAGTAGGTCTGGAACTGGCCGTCGGGGACCTGGTTGAGCCGGTTGACCAGGACACCGTCGACGTCACGGGCGAGCAGGCTGTCCCACTCGCGACCCCAGACGACCTTGATGACATTCCAGCCGGCGCCCCGGAAGAACGACTCGAGCTCCTGGATGATCTTGCCGTTGCCGGTGACCGGACCGTCGAGCTGCTGCAGGTTGCAGTTGACGACGAAGGTGAGGTTGTCGAGCTCCTCGCGCGCGGCGATCCGGATGGCGCCGAGCGACTCGGGCTCACCCATCTCGCCGTCGCCGAGGAAGGCCCACACATGCTGCTGCGAGGTGTTCTTGATGCCGCGGTTGTGGAGGTAGCGGTTGAACCGTGCCTGGTAGATCGAGTTGAGCGCGGTGAGGCCCATCGAAACCGTCGGGAACTCCCAGAAGTCCGGCATCAGGCGCGGGTGCGGGTACGACGAGAGGCCCTGGCCGGGTCCGTGCTGGACCTCCTGCCGGAAGTGGCTGAGCTGCTCGGCCGTAAGCCGCTTCATCAGGTAGGCGCGGGCATAGATGCCCGGTGCTGCGTGACCCTGGATGAACAGCTGGTCGCCGCCGCCTGGGTGCGCCTTGCCGCGGAAGAAGTGGTTGTAGCCGACCTCGTAGAGGCTGGCCGCGCTCTGGTACGTCGCGATGTGCCCGCCGACCTCCAGACCCTTGCGGTTGGCGCTGGAGACCATCACGGCGGCGTTCCACCGGATCAGCGCCCTCGCATTGCGCTCCATCTCCTCGTTGCCTGGGAACCACGGCTCCCGCTCGGGCGGGATGGTGTTGATGTAGTCGGTGCTGCGCAGCGCCGGGACACCGACCGCCTCCTCGCGCGCGCGCTCGAGAAGCCGCAGCATCACGTAGCGCGCCCGTTCGCGGCCGCGGTCGGCCACCATCGCGTCGAACGAGTCCAGCCACTCCCGAGTCTCCTCGGGGTCGATGTCGGGCAGCTGGGTCGGCATGCCCTCGTGGATCACGGTGCGCTTGGTGGGCTGGGATGCAGGCGTGGCCGGGTTCACAGGGCTCATCGTTGCACTCCCGGTCCAACGAGGAAATCTACTCGTCGGTACAGGGGCGGCGAGTGCCGCTCTCGCGCGCGGGCGGAGCGCACGGAGGGAGTTGCGTAGCGCGCACAACTCCGGTGGACTACTCCCCACCACGCGGGGCCGTACAGGCCGGTCCCCGATTTCACGGAGGCGACGGTGAGCCACATCGCGGACGGCAGTGCCACGGGAGCGGCCCCAGGGTCGGCAGATCGTCTGGGTATGAAAGCCGGCATGGTCGTCCAGGAGCTCGGCTGGGACGACGACACCGACGACGCGCTGCGCGCCAGCATCGAGGAGACGCTCGGGGCCGACCTGGTCGACGGTGAGTACGGCGACGTCGTGGACGCCGTACTGCTCTGGTGGCGAGTGGACGACGGCGACCTCGTCGACGGGCTGGTCGACGCGCTGACCGATCTGGTCGGCGGCGGCTCGATCTGGCTGCTCACCCCGAAGATCGGCAGGCCGGGAAGCGTCGCCGCCGCCGACATCGCCGAGGCCGCGCCGATCGCCGGGCTCTCGCAGACGACCACGGCGACGGTCAGCCCGGACTGGGCCGCGACCAGACTGCTCGCTCCCAAGACACTGGCGTGACCGGGATCGAGCTCGGCCGTGAGGCACCCGACTTCACGCTGCGCGACCAGTTCGGGCAGGACGTCACCCTGTCGGGCTTCCGGGGGGTCAAGGCGGTGGCGATCTTCTTCTACCCCTTCGCGTTCTCCGGCGTGTGCACCGGTGAGATGTCGGGCATCCGGGAGCGGCTCGCCCAGTTCCTGACCTTCGACACCGAGGTGCTCGGCATCTCCTGCGACCCCGTCTACTCGCTCCGCGGATTCGCGGACGCGGAGGGTCTCAACTTCCCGCTGCTGTCCGACTTCTGGCCGCACGGCGAGGTGACCCGCGCGTTCGACGTCTTCGACGAGTCGAAGGGGTGCCCGCTGCGGTCGTCCTACATCCTCGACCGCGAGGGACGCGTCCGCTGGTCGGTGCACAACGCCAGCCCCGACGGACGCGACCTCGACGAGCACATCAAGCAGCTCCAGGCGCTCGTGTAGGCGTCGTCCGGCAACGACCGAGCCGCCAAGCACCGGGCGTTCCTCTGCGGTCCATCGGCCTGCCCAAAGTTTTCTGGGCGATTTGGCGCAAAGAGTTGTGGGCCGCGCCCGGCGACCTGTTAGAGTTGGTCTTGTTGAACCGCTGGTGACCCGAGACGCCAGCGGTTCAACTCATTTCAGGGGCGCTACTCATCTCAGGGCCGCGAGCGCCGGATCGAGCCCCTGAGCGGGCCATCCTCTAGGCTGGCCCGGCTCGTCGGCGTCCAAGCCGGCAGGCGTCGGTAGCTCAGCGGTAGAGCTCTCGGTTTACACCCGAGCGGTCGGCGGTTCGAACCCGTCCCGACGCACGACGCGAAGCGTCGTGAACGCTGAGCCGTCGCACTTTTGCATCGGGGGAGCGAAGCGGAGGAGACGCAAAATGCGCCGGCTCAGCGCCCACCCTCGGCCCGTGCGCCGAGATGCGGCGCCGCCGGCACCGCGCCGCCACCGGGATGAGAGCCGTCTCATCAACCCTTCATGGAGGGCTCACTGCGGGGCGCCAGGGTGGTCCTCGACATCGAGCCCCGTCGCACGGGGCCGTCTGGAACCAACGGAAGGGACCTGCGATGAAGCGCACACTCATGGGAATGCTCGCCACCGCAGTCGTGGCCGGATCGATCGGCGTCGTCGGGGTGAGCGCCGCCCAGGCCGACGACGACGTCGCCGCCAAGCGGGACGAGGACACCCCCGACCTGGTGCTGGTCGCCGACGACGATGACGACGACACCAACGACGACGAGACCAAGACCAGGACCAACAACACGGGTCAGAGCAAGAACACCAACGACAACACCGCCAGCAACAAGACCGGCGTGAGCCGTGATCGAGACAACAGCCGGGGCGACAAGACCCGCGACTGGACCCGCGACGGCGGCGACAGGACCCGCGACAAGACCGCGGGCAGCACCAACGACCGGTCGCGCAACGACACGCGCGGCTGAGGCGGTTCGGCGACCTGGACGACGGGAGCGTAGGGATGGGTTCGCGCGCTGAAGGCTCGCCGCCGACCGACAGGTGGCGGTTCGCCGAGGGTGAGCAGATCACGCCCGAGCTGACGGCCGTGCGCCTGCTAGGAGGTGGCTCGGCGTACGAGGCGTACCTCGCCTTCGACGACGTCACCTACGCACCCGTCGTCGTCAAGGTCGTCCGGCCCGACCAGGTTTCCAGCGCGACGACCCTGCGCGGCCTGCGCCGCGAGGTCGCCGCACTGGCCAACGTCAACCATCCGGTGGTCGTCCGGGCGCTGCGGCACGACCTCGGGTGCCAACGGCCGCACGTCGTGCTGGAGCACCTCGACGGGCCGCGGCTGTCCACGCTCATCCGCCGGTACGGCGCCCTGCAGCCGCAGCAGTACCTCCCGCTCGGCATCGAGATCGCGTCGGCCCTGCACTACTTCGGGCGACTCGACATGGTCCACCTGGACATCAAGCCGAGCAATATCATCATGGGCGCGCCGGCACGGCTGATCGACCTCTCGGTGATGCGCAGCGTCGAAGCCGCCGCGGCACTCACCTACACGATCGGCACCGACCGCTACCTCGCGCCCGAGCAGGCCGACCCGCCCGCGACGGGCGTGCCGGGTCCGGCCGCCGACGTCTGGGGGCTCGGCGCCACCCTCTTCGACGCGATCGCGGGCGAGCGCGCATTCCCCGACGGCGACCCCGACTCCGACGACCCGGCCATCCGCTTCCCACAGCTGGTCGACGACCCGGGGCCGCTGCCGCCGCGCACGCCGTACGACGTCGCCAAGGTCGTCCTGGCCTGCCTGGCGCGCAATCCCGGCGACCGCCCGGCGCCCGCCGAGATCGCCGAGTCCCTCCAGCCGGTGCTCGAGTCGATGCCCCGCGGCCGCCTCACCGGCTTCAAGGTCCGCTGACCCACCCGCCGGTTACGCGGTAGTCCGGCACTCCGCGCGCTGCATGCTGCGCTCGAGGCGTTGCTACTACCGCGTAACCCGAGTCAGCCCACGAAGCGATAGCCCATGCCACGCACGGTCACGATCGTGTCCGACCCGAACTTCTTGCGCAGGTAGCCGACGTACACGTCGACGACATTGGAGCCGGGGTCGAAGTCGTATCCCCAGACATGGTCGAGGAGCTGCTCGCGGGAGAGCAGCTGCCCGATGTTGGCGATGAAGATCTCGGCCAGCGCGAACTCCCGTGCGGAGAGGTCCACCTGGACCCCGTTGACCTCGGCGCGCCGGGTGTGCCGGTCGAGGGTGACCGAGCCGGCCGTCAACGTGTCGTCCCGCGCGGTGGCGGGGGTCGCCGCGGCCTGCCGCAGCCGCAGCCGGATGCGGGCGAGGAGCTCGGCGAACCGGAACGGCTTGGCCATGTAGTCGTCCGCACCGCCCTCGAGCGCCGAGACGGTGTCGGTCACCGAGTCGCGCGCGGTCAGCACCAGGACCGGGAGCCGGCTGCCCTGATTGCGCAGGTCGTCGAGCACCGCGAAGCCGTCCTTGCCGGGCAGGCCGATGTCGAGGATGAGCAGGTCATAGCCGCCGGACAGGGCATGCTCGAGGCCGAGGATCCCGTCGCCGACCACGGTCGCCTGGTGGCCCTCGGCCTTGAGGCCCTTGGCGATGAACGCCGCGATCCGTCTCTCGTCCTCCACGATCAGGATGTGGGCCATCTCGCCTCCTGGGTCTGCGCCGTCTCGGGTGACACGAGGTCGGCGGGCAGCGTGATCATCAGGCAGGCGCCGCGCACGACACGCGGGGCGCGGGCGCCGGGCCCGGCGACCTCGACCGTGCCGCCATGCGTCTCCACGATCGCCCGGACGATCGAGAGGCCGAGCCCGAAGCCTTCGTCGGTGGACCTGGTGGTGGCGCGGGCGAAGCGGTCGAAGATCCGCTCCCGCTCGGCTGCAGGGATCCCCGGGCCGTCGTCGGCCACCCAGATGCGCAGCGCATCCGCGCCGTACGACGAGCCGAGGACGATGCGCGCACCGGTGTCGGTGTGCTTGACGGCGTTGTCGGCGAGCTGCAGCACCGCCTGGGTGATCCGCTGCTCGTCGACCACCACCGTCCCGGTGCCGATGCTGTCGAGCACCCAGGTCCGCTCCCCGAGCCCGCGGGCCTTGGCGAGCAGTGTGCGGGTCAGCGACTCCAGGTCGACCGGCTCGGGCCGCAGGAAGTCCGGGCGGCGGCTCTTGGCCAGCACGATGAGGTCCTGGACGAGGCGCGACATCCGGTCGACCTCGTCGAGCAGCAGCTCCTTTGTCTCGGTCAGCTCCTCCGGATCGCCGACGTCGACGAGCTCGAGGTGTCCACGCAGGACCGTCAGCGGCGTCTTGAGCTCGTGGCCGGCGTCGTCGAGGAACTGGCGCTGGGCCCGTACGCCGGACTCCAGCCGGTCGAGCATGCCGTTGAAGGTCGCGGTGAGGGCGGTGATGTCGTCGTTCCCCTGCTCCGGGATACGCCGGGAGAGGTCGGTCGTGGATATGTCGCTGGCCGCCTCGCGCAGGGTGCGCAGCGGCGCCAGGAGCCGGCCGGACTGCGCGGCGCCCAGGCCGGTGATGATGCCGAGGGACAGCAGGGCGACGATCGCGTAGGTCCGCAGCGTGCGCTCGAGCTCCGCGTGCTCGTCGTCGAGGAAGCTGATGATCACCAGACTGCCCTGGCTCCCGCGGGCGCGGACGGGCACCGCGGTGACCCACACCTCGCCGTACCGCTCGATGTCGATGCGAGCGGTGCCGCCCTGGCCGAGCAGCCCGGCGACGGCGTCGCCGTACCGCGGGTCCTCGAGGACCGGGGCGCCGTACCGGTTGGGGGTGCGGTCGCTCGGCTCCCCGTCGCGGTAGGCAACCAGCATCTCGTCGTCGTCGGGGACGTTGCGTCTGAGGAATGTCGTGAGCAGGCGGTGCGCGTCGGTGAACCGCTCCCCGGTCGCGGGGTCGACGCCCCTCCGCTCCAGCACCCGGAACTCCTCGATCTCCTGTTGGACCTGCTCGGTCACGGCGGCGTCGATCCTTGCGGACTCCAGCGTGTACACGAGCCCGCCGGCGGCGGCCATGGCGAGGAAGGTGAGGAGCGCGATGACGGCGGTGATGCGCGTGCGGACCGACAGGCGCGGTCTCCGCCGCACGCCGGCGGACTCAGTCGTCCCCGCCTTCGCTGTCGCCACTCTCGTCGTCGTCCTCGTCGTCGTCCGGTCCGTCGTCCGAACCATCGTCGTCGGCCCCGCCGGCCCCGTCGTCATCATCGTCGACGCGCGTCGGGGCGGGTGTCACGACCCGCACATCGTCATCCTCCTCATCGAGGGGCTGCGGGGCGATCGACGGGACTGACGGCGCGTCCGAGGGGGCGGAGTCCGCGGGGTTGGAGCCCTTGGCGGGCCTGGGGTCGAGCTCGGTGCTGGGGTCACGACCCGGGTCGCGAAGCACGACCGGCTCCTGCGGGCCGGGGTCCTCCGGCGCGTTGGCGACCAGCGTCGCGGCCACGTAGCCGGCGATCGGCAGCGTGACCAGCAGGGAGGTCAAGAACCTCGCGAAGGAGCCCACGGCACAACTGTCCCGGCACTCCGTGGACGGCGAGTGAGAGGACGATGAGAAGTCCCTCATCCGGAGACCACTAGCCTGCAGCCATGACCAGCCTGGGCGATGTGGTGGACCTGCTGCACGAGTGGTACCCGCCCCGCGCGGCGGAGCCCTGGGACGCCGTCGGGCTGGTCTGGGGCGACCGTGACGCGCCCTGCCGGCGGGTGGCGTTCGCGGTCGACCCGGCGCTGCCGGTGGCCGACGAGGCCGTGGCGTGGCGGGCAGACCTGCTGGTCGTGCACCATCCGCTGTTCCTCAAGGGCGTGCACGGCTTCACGGCGGAGACGGCGAAGGGGCGCACCCTCGGCCGGCTCGTCGGCGGCGGCTGCGGCCTGCTCACCGCACACACCAATGCGGACGGGGCGCGAGGCGGCGTCTCGGAGTCCCTCGCGACGACTCTGGGCCTGCGGGACCTCCGACCCCTCCTCCCCGCACCGGGCCGGCCGCTGGACAAGATCGTGGTCTTCGCGCCCGCTTCGCACGCCGAGGCGATCCGGGTCGCACTCGGGGAGGCGGGTGCGGGGGAGCTGGGCGACTACGACTCCTGCACCTTCACCGCGACCGGGACCGGGCGCTTCCGGCCGCGGGCAGGCGCGTCGCCGACGATCGGAGCGGTCGGGGAGCTGGAGTCGGTCGAGGAGGAGCGCATCGAGGCCGTGCTGCCCCGCGGCCGGCGGACGAGCGTCGTACGGGCGCTGCTCGCGGCGCATCCCTACGAGGAGCCGGCGTGGGACCTCTACGAGGTGGCCGACGCGGGTCTCGCGACCACCGGCACCGGGCGGGTCGGCGAGATCGCGCCGGTCACACTGCGCGACTTCGCCGCCGCCGCCTCCGCGGCCCTCCCCGGGCCGGCGGGTGCCGTCCGGGTCGGGGGCGACCTCGACCGCGTCGTACGGCGGGTGGCCGTCCTCGGCGGCGCCGGCGACTCCCTCTTGGACGCGATCGCCACCAGCGACGCCGACGTCTACCTCACCAGCGACCTCAGGCACCACCCGGCGGCCGAGTTCCTGGAGAAGGACGGACCCGCGCTGGTCGACGTGCCGCACTGGGCGGCCGAGTGGACCTGGCTGCCGGTGGTCGCCGAGCGACTGCGGACGAGCCTGGGCACGACGCCGGGCGCTACGGTGGAGACCCACGTGAGCGAGATCGTCACGGACCCGTGGCAGCTGCGGGTGTGATGCCGCCAATCGTGTCGGCGCCCGCCACCGACGCGGACGCCGTACGACCCAGAAGGAGCCTGCCCTGAAAGCCGATCCCTCCGTCCAGCTCCGGCTGCTGGACCTCCAGGACCTGGACTCGAAGACCGACCAGTTGCGCCGTCGGCTCGAGACGATGCCCGAGCTCGCCGAGCTGGCCGAGCTGCGCACGAAGGTCGGCGACCTCGACCGCGCGGCGATGGACGCCAAGCTCACCGTCGACGACCTCGCCGCGGAGCAGAGGAAGATCGACGCCGACGTCGAGTCGGTGAAGGCTCGCCGCAAGCGCGACCAGGACCGGATGGACCAGGGGCTGGTCAGCAACCCGAAGGACCTCCAGCACATGTCCGAGGAGCTCACCTCCCTCGACCGCCGGATCTCCTCGCTGGAGGACCAGGAGATCGAGGTCATGGAGCAGCTCGAGGAGGCCCAGGGCCACCTCGACGAGATGGCCGCCGCGCTCACCGAGGCGCGGGCGCGGGCCAAGGTCGTGATCGCCTCGCGCGATGCGACCGCGGCATCGGTCCGCGCGGAGCTGGCCGAGGCGGCCGAGGCGCGCGGCGGCCTCGTCGCCGCGCTCTCCGACGACCTGGTGGCCCTCTACGAACGGCTGCGGGCCGCCAAGGACGGCGTTGGCGCCGCGCGACTGCGGGCCGCTCGCTGTGGCGGCTGTCAGCTCACCGTCGACGCCGCCGAGGTCGGCGCGATCAGGGCCGCGGACGAGGACAAGGTCGTCCGCTGCCCGGAGTGCCAGCGGATCCTGGTCCGGACCGCCGAGTCGGGCCTGTGAGCGGAGGATTCCGGTCGGTCGTCATCGAGGCCGACGGCGGCTCGCGCGGCAACCCCGGTCCGTCGGCGTACGGCGCGGTGCTCAAGGACGCAGAGACCGGTGACGTGATCGCCGAGGACGGCACCACGCTCGGGGTGGCGACCAACAACTATGCGGAGTACTCCGGTCTCATCGCCGGGCTTCGGCTCGCCGAGACCTACGCGCCCGGCGCCGACATCGAGGTGCGGATGGACTCCAAGCTCGTGGTCGAGCAGATGTCGGGTCGGTGGAAGATCAAGCACCCCGGCCTGCGTCCGCTGGCGATGGAGGCCACCCGGCTCGCTCCCTTCGGGACTGCGTACACGTGGGTGCCGCGCGAGCGCAACAAGCACGCCGACCGGCTCGCCAACGAGGCGCTCGACGGCAAGCGCTCGGGCGTCAGCACCCGCTGGGACGAGATCTCCTCGGTGGTCGACGAGCCGCGGGGCGCATCCTCGTCGGTCGGGCCGGCGCGAGGGACGAGCGCCGAGTCGAGGGCTCTGCGCATGACCCTCGACGAGGAGACCGCTCGCGCGGTGCTCGCCGTACTCCGCGGTGAGGGCGGCGACGGTGAGGCCGACGCCCGGCGGGTGCGGCTCTTCGCCAACCGGCTGGCGGGCAAGCTCGACAGCTGATCTCCGGCGGGGCAGCAGGGCCTGCTCACAGCTCGGTGACGACGACGTCGAGCCGGGTGCCGTCGCTCTCGACCTTCCAGCCGAGATCGGCGAGCAGGTCGGCGAGGGCGGCCGGGGTCCGGGCGTCGCGGCCGTCCTCGAGGAGGGCGCGGACGAGGCGTCCCTTGGTGGCCTTGTTGAAGTGGCTCACCACGCTCCGCCTGCCGCCGGTCTCGTGGAGGACCCGGACGGTGGCGACGCGCGGCGCCAGGTCCTTCGCCGGCCGCCAGAACGCGGCGTACGTCGAGGAGCGCAGGTCGACGACCAGCCCGCGGCCGGCGGCCTCCCGGATGACCGGGTCGAGGTGGCGGCGCCAGTGGGCGGCCACACCACCGAGGCCGGGCAGTGAGACGTCTCCGGAGAGCCGGTAGGCGGGGATCCGCTCGCCCGGCCGGACGACACCGAAGACCGAGGACGTGACGAGGAGGCGGCGGGCCGCGCGTCTGCGCGCGGCTGGCGAGAGGCCCGGGAGATCGAGGGCCTCGAAGAGCACGCCGGTGTAGATCCGCTCGGCGGTCGCCGTCGGGAGCTCGAGCAGCCGGGCGTCGCGCTCGACCTCGGCGGTCATCGAGGCCGGCAGCCTCAGGACGCTCATCGCGTCGTCGCGCCGGGCCGCACGCACGAGCGCGTCGGCGACCGCCGTCCGCGGCTCGACGAGACCCGCCGGCCACTGGTCGGGTTGCAGGGGCGCGCCGCGGCGCGGCACGGACTTGCCCTCGGAGGGTGGCAGCAGGATCAGCACGGCGGTCACGATAGAGGGGTTGGGCGGCGCGGGTCTGGTTAGGGTGGCGGACATGTCCAGCCGCGTGCTGTCCGTCCGCCACGACTCACATGCCGGCGACCCCGACGGGGTCGCGGCCGAGCAGCTCAGGGAGGGGATCGCGGCCATCCGCAGTGAGATGGGCGTGACGGCCGACTTCCCCGGCGAGGTGGAGGAGGCCGCCGCGAAGGCGGCGACGCAGCCCCGGCTCCCTGAGCTCGACCGCACCGACATCCCCTTCGTCACCATCGACCCACCCGGGGCGATGGATCTCGACCAGGCGCTGCACATCGTGCGCGACGGCGACGGGTACGTCGTGCACTACGCGATCGCGGACGTGGCGGCCTTCGTCGCGCCGGGCGACCCGGTGGACGAGGAGGCTCGACGCCGAGGCGAGACGCTCTACGGCGCCGACTCGAAGATCCCGCTCCACCCCAAGGCGCTCTCCGAGGGCGCGGCGTCGCTGTTGCCCGACGAGGTACGACCGGCGTTGCTGTGGACGATCCCGGTCGCCGCAGACGGCTCGTCCGAGGGCGGCAGGGTCGAGCGAGCGCTCGTTCGCTCGCGTGCCCAACTCGACTACGAGACGGCGCAGGAGGCGATCGACGACGGGTCGGCCGACGGGTCGCTCCTGCTGTTGAAGGCCGTCGGAGAGCTCCGGCTGGCCCAGGAGGCCGAGCGCGACGGGATCTCGCTGCCGCTGCCGGAGCAGGAGATCCGGGTCGAGGGTGAGACCTGGAGCCTGGAGTTCCGTGCGCTGCTCCCGGCCGAGAGCTGGAACGCCCAGATCTCGCTCCTGACCGGGTTCACGGCGGCCCGGCTCATGCTCGAGGGCAAGGTGGGGCTGCTGCGCACCCTTCCGCCCGCCCAGCAGCGCGACATCGACCGGCTGCGCCGGACGGCGAAGGCGCTCAGGATCGAGTGGCCCGGCGCGATGGACTACCCCGAGTTCGTCCGCAGCCTCGACCCGACCCTGCCGGGCCATGCCGCGATGCTCGTCGCCTGCACCCGCCTGCTGCGCGGCTCCGGGTACGCCGGGTTCGACGGCGCGCCGCCCGAGCAGCCGCTGCACGCCGCGCTGGCCGCGCCGTACGCCCACGTCACGGCTCCGCTTCGCCGCCTCGGAGACCGGTTCGCCGGAGAGATCTGCCTGGCGCTGTCGGCGGGGGAGCCCGTGCCCGACTGGGCTCGCGCGGCGCTGCCCGAGCTGCCGGACCTGCTGCGCGACTCGGGGCGGAGGGCCAACCAGTACGAGCGCGCGATCCTGGACCTGGTGGAGGCCGGAGTCCTCGCCGATCACGTGGGGGAGACCTTCGACGCGGTTGTGGTCGACCTCGACGACCGGGACAAGGGGCGCGGCGACATCACGGTCGAGCGGCCGGCCATCGAGGCCGAGGTCACCGGCGACTCGCTGCCCCTCGGCGAGGAGGTGGTGGTGCGGCTCGAGCGCGCCGACGTACGGACCCGGACGGTGGAGTTCGTGTTGGCGTGATCGGTGAGGCGGGCCAAGTCCGGGGCTGGATCAGCGAAGCTCGATCAACTGCTGTCCGTTCTGAACCAGGGCCACGATCTGATCGATCAGCGGCTCGAACCACTCCAGTAGGACTCCTCGCCGCGTGTTGCCGATCCTGACCCACACCACCGTTGCCGGCTCTCCGCGCATCGCGAACATCAGCGAGAAGTCCTCGTCCTTCGTGACGATGACGGCGTTGCGGTCGAGCGCGTACTGCCAGAGATCGCGATCGGGGGTGTCACCCGGCCCGATCTCGCTGACATGCTCTGCGATATGCCCATGACTGCGCAGCAGTGCGGCCAGCGCTGGCGGCAACTGGGCATCGACCAGGAACCGCATGACTTCAGGATGCGCTCAGGATCGTGTGGTCGGCCTGCGCCGCAGCGTAGGCGAGGCAGGCCTTGATGTCGTCGGCTGTGAGATACGGATAGTCCTCGAGGATCTCCGCTTCGTCCGCGCCGGCGGCCAGCAGCGAGAGCACGTCGCTGACCCGCATCCGCGTACCACGGATCGCCGGCCGCCCGTGGACGACACCGGGGTCGATCGAGATGCGGTCGAGCAACGACATGTGCCGATCGTACTGGTCGTGCTGGTCGTGCGCGCTCGACGCACTGGCCGTGGGTGGGCGCCGACACGGCGCATTTTCACCTCCCCCGCTTCGCTCCTCCGGTGAAAGTCCGCCGGGTCGGCGTTCACCGGGCTCCGCTTCGCTATGCCCGGTGGTGAGGGGCCGGCCTGTAGGCCGGGTTCTGTACGCCGAAAGCGTGGCGACCATCCATCTACGACGACCGTTGCCGGCCGCCTCCAGCGGTCTACCCGCGTGCTCGGGCGGGCCGCCCTCGAACGCACGCGCGCCCCGTGCACGCACGGGACTTCTTGACCTTGCTCCGGGTGGGGTTTGCCTAGCCGCACCGGTCACCCGGCACGCTGGTGGGCTCTTACTCCACCGTTTCACCCTTACCTCTCCCGTCTCCGGGAGCGGCGGTCTGTTCTCTGTGGCACTGTCCCGCGGGTCGCCCCGGGTGGCTGTTGGCCACCACCCTGCCCTGCGGAGCCCGGACCTTCCTCGTCGTACTCGACCGGAGTCGAGGACGCCGCGGTCGCCCGGCCGGCCCCTCGCCGCCGAGCCTACCCCGATCGGATCGGCCGCGATCAGGCCAGCCGGGTGACCTCGACGCGGACCTGCATCCCCGAGGTGCCGGCTCCGCTGAAGACGCCGCCGAGCGGGCGGACATCCCCGTAGTCGCGTCCGGTGGCGACCACGACGTACCGGTCCTCCGGGACGGCGCGGTTGGTGGGGTCGAAGGCGCACCAGTCGCCGTCCCACCACTCGACCCATGCATGCGACTCGCCGACCACGGTCTCGCCCACCACTGGCTCCGAGGAGGGGTGCAGGTAGCCGCTGACGTAGCGGGTCGGGATGCCCAGGCGTCGGAGCGAGCCGATGGCCAGGTGGGCGAGGTCCTGGCAGACACCCTTGCGTGTGTCCCAGGCCGCGGCCGCGTGCGATTCGACGTCGGTCGCGCCGAACTCGTAGGCGACCTCGTCGTTGAGCAGCTCGCACACCCTGCGCGCGGCCTCGCCGGGCGTGGCCGAGGAGTCCGCGATCTCCCGGGTGAGCAGCGTCAGGTCCGGCGGCGACTCGACGACCGGAGTGATGGCGAGGTACTCGGTCCAGCGGTCGGACACCCGGGGGTGCTCGAGGTCGTGCCATGCCAGGCCGGCGGGCACGGGAGCGCGCCGCTGCACCTGGACCGTGGAGACCGCCGTCACCGTCATCGTCTCGTGCGGGTCGAGGACCTCGAAGGTGTGGACGAACGTGCCGAAGTAGTCCGTGTAGCCATAGGTGAACGGCGTCGGCGTCACCTCGATGCGGGAGTGGACGACGAGCTGATCGGCGTTGGACCTCGGGGTGAGCCGAGCCTCGTTGTACGACGAGCCGGCGCGGCCGTCGTAGTTGAAGGTCGTGGCGTGGGTGATCCGGTGTCGCATCATCGGCGGACACCCCATTCGGTGGCCTCGGCGCTGGCGAAGAACCGCCGGGTGATGGCGTCGGTGGCGCTGGCGCAGGTGCGCTGGAGCCGCTCCATCTCCGATGGCAGGTCGGCCACGACATCGCTGAGCGACCGATACTCGAGCTCCGCCCTCGTCCGGGCGATGAGTCGGTGGGCATCGTTGTGGATGCCGGCGCGCCTCCCTCCCGAGTCGAGGTTGTCCAGACCCTGCTCGGCGCGGTTGAGGGCGAAGACCACCGACCGCGGGAAGAGCCGGTCGAGCAGCAGGAACTCCGCGGCCGCCCGGTCGGTCTCGATGCCCCGATAGGTGCGCAGGAAGGCCTCGTAGGCCCCACAGGCGCGCAGCGTGGTGGCCCAGGGGGCGCCGCCCACGGAGGAGTGCGAGGCGGCCGCGATCATGCGTGAGGTCATGTCGGCCCTCTCGAGACAACGGCCGAGCACGAGGAACTGCCACCCCTGGTCGCGGGTCATGGTCGCATCGGCGGTGCCGGTGATCAGGGCCGAGCGGTCCAGGACCCACTGGAAGGTCTGGGGTGGCCGGAGCGACCGGAACCGCCCGAGCCGGATGGCGCGATGGGTGGTGTTGATGCACTCCCACAGCGGCACGGAGAGCGTCTCGCGGGCACGCCGAGCACTCTCCCGCGCCGCACCGAACGCGGTCGCCACCGAAGTCGGCGACGACACGTCGTAGGCGAGCAGCTCGAGCATCAGCTCGGTGCCGATCGGACCGTCGGGAACCTCGCCGACACCCATGATCGAGAGCAGCGTGCGACACGTCTCGGACTCGTCGATGGTGGCGTCCTCGAGGATCAGCTGGGTCTGTACGTCGAGGATGCGCGCGGTGTCCTCGGCGCGCTCGACGTACCGGCCGATCCAGAACATCGACTCCGCGATCCGGCTCAGCATCGCGGATCTCCGGTGCCCACCGTGGTCGCTGCGAGGGCCTGCTGTTGCTGCTCCTGCTGAGACGACGGGTCGACGATGGCCGGACCGGAGGACGGCGGCAGGCCTGGGACGGCGGGCCTGGGCGGTGGTGGCTCCCCAGACACCGATCCCGGGTCGCGCGACTTGCTCGCCGACGGCCCCGCAAGCACCCAGGTGTCCTTGGAGCCGCCGCCGCGCGACGAGTTGACGATCAGCTCGCCCTCCGCGAGGGCAACCCTGGTGAGGCCGCCCGGCAGCACCCAGACCCGGTGGCCGTCGTTGACGGCGAACGGCCGCAGGTCGACGTGGCGGGGACCGAGACGCCCCTCGACGTACGTCGGCACGGTCGAGAGCTGCACGACCGGCTGCGCGATCCAGGAGCGCGGATCGGCCAGCACCTGCTCCCGGAGCCGGTCGAGCTCCGCGCGGCTGGCGCCGGGGCCGATCACGATGCCCTTGCCCCCCGAGCCGTCGACGGGCTTGAGGACGAGCTCGTCGAGCCGGTCGAGCACCTCCTCGCGCGCGTCGGCGTCCCCCAGCCGCCAGGTGTCGACATTGCTCAGCACCGGTTCCTCGGCCAGGTAGTAGCGGATCAGGTCGGGCACGTAGGTGTAGACCAGCTTGTCGTCGGCGACGCCGTTGCCGACAGCGTTGGCGAGAGTGACGTTGCCGG
Organism: uncultured Actinomycetota bacterium; assembly: GCA_963767345.1. Taxonomy (GTDB): domain Bacteria; phylum Actinomycetota; class Actinomycetes; order Propionibacteriales; family Nocardioidaceae; genus Nocardioides. The sequence goes on along the minus strand of CAVYDO010000001.1, from coordinate 220,650 downwards.
CGCGGGCGGCGTTGATGAGCCCGGGGCAGCCCAGCATCGAGTCGCCGCGGAAGTGCACCGGGTCGAGGAACTCGTCGTCGACCCGGCGGTAGATCACGTGCACCGGCTGCGGCCCTTCGGTGGTGCGCATCAGCACGCGGCCGCGCACGCAGACCAGGTCGCGGCCCTCCACCAGCTCGACGCCCATCGTCCGCGCGAGCAGGGCGTGCTCGAAGTAGGCACCGTTGTAGACGCCCGGCGTGAGCACCACGACCGTCGGGTCGGCGACGCCGGCCGGCGCCGCGGCCCTCAGGGCGGTCAGCAGCCGCTGCGGGTACGACGCCACCGGGCGGATGCGGTGCTGGGAGACGGTCTCGGGCAGGGCCGCGGAGATGGCTCGCCGGTTGGTCATGACGTAACTGACCCCCGACGGCACCCGCACGTTGTCCTCGAGCACCCGGAAGGCACCCTGGTCGTCGCGCACCAGGTCGATCCCGGACACGTGGACGCGCACGCCGTTGGGTGGCTCGATGCTCGCAGCCTGGCGATGGAAGTGCGACGACGTGGTGATCACCCGCCTGGGCACGACCTCGTCGGCGAACACCTGACCGGCGTCGTAGATGTCGGCGAGGAACGCCTCAAGCGCCCGCACGCGCTGCCGCACACCGGACTCGATGGTGGTCCAGGTGTCCATCTCGATGACCCGCGGCAAGATGTCCAGCGGGAAGGCGCGCTCCTCACCGCCGATGTCGAAGGTGACGCCCTGGTCGAGGTAGGCGGCCTGGAGCGCCTCGACGCGGTCGTGCAGGTCACCGTCGGTGAGCTCGGTGAGACTCTCGCGGATCCGCTCGTACGGGGCACGCAGTCGGCTGCCGTCGAACATCTCGTCGTACGCGGCGTGCGACCCGGCGTACCCGGCGAACATCCCGTCCATGAGCGGACCCTACAAAGGACGTTGTTTCCGGCGGGTTACGCGCAGGGTGGCGGTAGATTCCGTGGCATGACTGAGAGTGGCGCCGAGGGCGCACCCAAGGAGTACTGGTACTGCCTCACGCACCACGCGGTCGAGGGGGAGGACGGCTGCCGCAACGCGGAGCGCCTCGGTCCCTATGCGACCGCGGATGAGGCGGCGCATGCGCTCGAGAAGGTCGAGGAGCGCAACGAGGCATGGGAGAACGACCCCAACTGGAACGACGACGTGCAGCAGGAGGACTGAACCGCATCCGGCTCATCGCGGCTCAGCCCTTCGGGCGGATCCGGAGCACGGCGTCGTCCGAGCCGTTGGCCGTCGTGACGAGGAGCGCCCCCTCGGGCGTCGCGGTCACCGACCGGAGCCTGCCGAACCGGCGGAGCGCCTTCGGCGCCCACGACCGCACGAATCGGCCCTTGCCGTCGAACCTCATGAACACGAGCCGTGAGGCCTTGAGGGCGGCGACCGCGAGGGTGCCGTCGAGGCGACCCCAGCCCTTGCCCTGCACCCAGGCCGCTCCCGAGGTGGCGAGCGTGGGAGTGCCCGACCGCCACCGGGCGTCGAAGACCTTGCCCGGCAGCGAGTGGTCGGTCATCGGGACCGACTCGTTGTAGCCGGGCACGGGGTTCCATCCGTAGTTGCCGCCGGCGACGAGCCGGTTGATCTCGTCGTTGCGGTCCGGACCGTGCTCTGCCGACCACCAGCTGCCGTCGGCCCGCTGGGCCAGCCCCTGGACGTTGCGGTGACCGTAGGTCAGCAACAGCCGCTGGTTGGGGTCCTTGGAGCCGACGTACGGGTTGTCCGGCCATGGGTTCGCCCGCTCCCGGTCCATCCGCAGCACCTTGCCGCCGAGGCTCGACAGGTCCTGCGGGTTGGTGCCCACGGCCGCGTCACCGGTGCCGACGAGCAGGGCGCCGGTGCGCCGGTCGACCTGCAGCCGGCAGCCCGAGTGCCGGCCGCTGGTCGCCGGCAGGCCGGAGAGGAACAGCTCGGTGTCGTCGACGGCGGAGAGGTCCTCGGCGAGGGCGAGCCGGCTGATCCGCACGTCGTGGGCGCCGGCCGGGGTGCTGCCGCCGTGACACACGAAGACCCGGCGGTTCTCGGCGAACCCGGGATCGACGGCGATCGACATCAGCCCCGCCTCGCCGCTGGCCCAGACGATGTCGGAGAGGTCGGCGAGCTCGCGGACCTTGTGCCTGCGGACCACCAACAGTCGAGCGGTGTCGCGCTCGGTGACGAGCAGCTCGCCGGTCGGCAGTCGCTGCACGTCCCACGACTGGTCCAGCCCGGTCGCGACCCGGCGTACCTTCAGCCGGGGCGCCGCCCGGTCACGCTGGCCGGACGACGCCTGCGCAGTTGGGACGTCGGGCTCCTCGATCGAGCTCGAGAGCGCGTCGGCCGGAGCCGACATCGAGCCGCCGACGGTCAGCACCAGGGCTGGCACGACCCGGGACCACAGTGATGCACGCATCCGCTCACGCTAGTCGTGCCGGGGCGTCCGCGGCAGGGCACGGTGGCTCTAGAAGGAGTGCTCCGGGCCGGGGAACGTGCCTGCCCGGACGTCGTCGGCGTACGCCCGCGCCGCGCCCAGGAGGACGCCCCGCACGTCGGCGTACTGCTTGACGAACCGGGCCATCGGACCCGACCGGAGGCCGAAGGCGTCCTGCCAGACGAGGACCTGGCCGTCGCAGGCCGAGCCGGCGCCGATGCCGATCGTGGGGATCGTCAGCTCGGCGGACACCTCTCCCGCGACCTCCGCGGGCACCATCTCCATGACGACCGCGAACGCTCCGGCATCCTGGACCGCGCGTGCGTCGGCGAGCAGCCGCTCCGCCGCGGCGCCACGACCCTGGACCCGGTAGCCGCCGAGCGTGTGCTCGCTCTGCGGCGTGAAGCCGATGTGCGCCATCACCGGGATGCCGCCCTTGGTCAGCCGGTCGATCTGGGGCGTCATCTCGGTGCCGCCCTCGAGCTTGACGCAGTGCGCGAGGCCCTCCTTCATGAACCGTGCGGCCGTCAGGTACGCCTGCTCGGGCGAGGCCTGGTAGGAGCCGAAGGGCAGGTCGCCGACGACGAGGGCCCGGCGCACGGATCGGCTCACCCCGCGGGTCAGCGGCAGCAGCTCGTCGACGGTGACCGGCACCGTGGTCTCGTTGCCGAGGACGTTGTTGCTCGCGGAGTCACCGACGAGCAACACCTCGATGCCGGCCTCGTCGAAGATCTCCGCGGCGTACTGGTCGTAGGCGGTGAGCATCGAGAAGCGCTCGCCGCGCTCCTTGAGCTCGCGGAGGTGATGGGTCCGGACCCGCAAGCTCCCGGGCCGGCTCGGCATGGGTGCGCTCGAGCCGGTGCCCTGCGGCGTGGTCTTCTCGGACATGTCGGTCACGGTAGTCGCCCCCGGCCGCGCCGGTCATTGTGTCGCCGGTCACGCCTTCCGAGTACGCTCCGGGAGGACGTCCGGTGTGCGATCCTTCTGCTCGTGGCGGACGCACTTCACTTCGAGCGGGTCGCCGAGATCTACGACCGCGGTCGGCCCGGCTATCCCGCCGAGCTCTACGACGCTCTGGTGCAGGAGGGCTGCCTCGGGCCGGGCCGGCGCATCCTCGAGATCGGCGCCGGATCGGGACAGGCGACCGCGGCTCTTGCGGGGTTCGACACGGTCATCGACGCCATCGAGCCCGGCCCCGGTCTCGCGGCCATGCTGCGGCGACGCCTGCCGGAGGTGCGGCTGTACGTCGCGTCCTTCGAGGAGGTCGACCTGCCCGCCGACGAGTACGACCTCGTCGTGGCCGCGACCTCGCTCAACCACATCGACATCGGGGCGGCTCTCCCCGCGATCCACGCCGCCATGCGCCCGCGCTCGACCCTCGCGGTGTGGTGGACCGTGTACGGCGACCCCGAGGTGCGCACGCCCTTCCGGGACCGGGTGAGCCAGATCGTGGGAGGCGGGGCGGGGCGCGTGCCGGGTCCGCTCGACACCGAGAAGCGGCTGGCCGACCTGACCGCCGGCGGCTGGTTCACCGATCCCCGCGTCCGGAAGATCCGCTGGTCGATCGATCTCGGCCGCGACCAGGTCAAGGACCTCTTCACCACCTTCCCCGGCTGGGCGGGGGCGCCCGCCCGCATCCGGGAGGCGGCCGACGCCGTCTTGGAGGTGGGCCGTCCCGGCCCGCTCGGCCCGCTCGTCACCGAGCACTACGTCACCGTGCTCTATGTCCTCACCCGCGCGGACCAGCCCTCGGGGCAGGACCTGTAAACCAGTTGCTCCTTTCAGGAATACTGGCTCCTTGTGATCGAAGCTCGCGGACTGGTCCAGACCTTCACGACAGGGCAGGGCAAGCGGAAGAGCGAGGTCCGTGCCGTCGACGGCGTGGACCTCGATGTGGCCGAGGGTGAGGTCGTCGGCTTCCTCGGACCCAACGGAGCAGGCAAGACGACGACCCTGCGGATGCTGGTGACCTTGCTGCGGCCGACGGCCGGCACGGCGCGCGTCGCCGGCTTCGACGTGGTCGGCCAGAGCGAGCAGGTCCGTCGCTCGATCGGCTACGTCTCGCAGGCGGGCTCGACCTTCTCGAGCGCCTTCGCCGGTGACGAGGTCGTCGACCACGGGATGCTCTACGGCATGTCGAAGGCCGATGCCACGCGCAGGGGGCAGGAGCTCTTCGAGCAGCTCAATCTGCCCGGTCTGTGGCGACGGATGCCCAAGAACATGAGCGGCGGCCAGAAGCGCCGCCTCGACATCGTCATGGGCCTGATCCACGAGCCCACGCTCGTCTTCCTGGACGAGCCGACGACCGGCCTCGACCCGCAGGCGCGGGCGAACCTGTGGGAGCACATCGCGGCGCTGCGTCAGAAGCGCGGAGCGACGGTCTTCCTGACCACTCACTACCTCGACGAGGCGGACGCCCTGTCCGACCGCATCGTGATCATCGACCAGGGCCGCATCGTCGCCTCCGACACCGCCGACAACCTCAAGGCGCAGGTCTCCGGAGACCTCGTCGACCTCGAGGTCAGCGCCGACCAGGTCTCCCTGGCCGCGGAGCGGCTGGGCTCGATCGCGGAGTCGGTGCGGGTGGAGGGCTCGCACGTGTCCGGGCGGGTACGCCGCGCCGGCCGCGTCGTACCGGGGCTGCTGCGGGAGCTCGGGCAGGACGGGGTGACCCTCGAGTCGATCGAGGTGCACCGGCCCACCCTCGACGACGTCTTCCTGACACTGACCGGCCGTTCGCTGCGCGACGCGGAGTCGGAGAGCGAGGGCACCGATCCCGCCGCCGACGACCGGACCGATCCGATCACCGACAGCCTCGAGGGGGCCTCCCGATGAAGTTCTTCCGTGACTCCTTCATCGTCTTCCGCCGTCAGATGCGGATGAACCTGCGCAACCCGGCATGGGTGCTGATCGGTGCTCTGCAGCCGGTGCTCTACCTGGTGCTGTTCGGCCCGCTGCTCAAGCCGATCGTGTCGCAGTTCCCCGGAGGGGCGGACAACCCCTACACCTTCCTCGTGCCCGGCCTGCTCGTGCAGCTGGGCATGTTCGGCGCGTTCTTCGCGGGCTTCGGGCTCATCGCGGAGTGGCGCGAGGGCGTCGTCGAGGCCGAGCGCGTGACTCCGGCCAACCGGACGGCTCTGCTCTTCGGCCGGCTGATGCGCGACGAACTGCAGCTCTTCGTGCAGGCACTGATCCTGATCGGACTGGGCCTCGCGATGGGCATGCGAGGGTCGTTCGGAGGCATCGTGATCGGCGTCCTGCTCACCCTGCTGATCGGTGGCGCCTGCGCCGCCGCGTCGCATGCGCTCGCGCTCACCACCAAGTCCGAGGACGTGATGGCGCCGGTCATCAACATGGTGATGATGCCGGTGCTCCTGCTCAGCGGCATCATGCTCCCGATGACCCTCGGGCCCGAGTGGCTCAAGCGGGTCAGCGACTTCATGCCCTTCCGCTGGGTCGTCGACTCGGTCCGAGAGGTCTTCGTCGGCACCGTCGCCAGCGGCACCGTCGCCGCCGGCCTGGGCGCGGCGCTCGTGATGTTCCTGCTCGCGATGTGGTGGGGTACGGCGACCTTCCGGCGGGAGAACGTCTGACCCGCGGCCGCTCGGCAGGTCGAGTGCCGAGGTGGCTGTGCTTCGGGCGGGGCCCAGCACTCGACCTCCTCGGGCGGGAGCCCGCCGCCATAGACTCGCGGCCGTGGACTTCGCCAACGCGTACGCGCAGGGCTTCGCCCGGGTCGCGGCCTGCACGGTCCCCGTGACCGTCGCCGACCCCGCCGCCAACGCCGCCAGGATCATCGAGCAGGCCCGAGCCCTGCACGACGACCGCGTCGGCGTCGCGGTCTTCCCCGAGCTCGTGCTGAGCGGCTACGCGATCGACGACCTGCTGCTGCAGGACACCCTGCTCGACGCCGTACGACGGGCGCTCGACGAGGTCGTCGCGGCGTCGGTCGACCTGCTGCCGGTGCTCGTGGTCGGGGCGCCGCTGGTGCACGGGACCCGGGTGGTCAACGGCGCCGTCGTCATCCACCGGGGGCGGGTGCTCGGTGTGTCGGCGAAGTCCTACCTGCCGACCTACCGAGAGTTCTACGAGCGGCGCTGGTTCGCGCCGGCCGACGACAGGCGGGGTAGCAGCATCGTCGTCGCGGGCCTGCCGGTGCCATTCGGTCCCGACCTGCTCTTCCGCGCGACCGATCTGCCCGGGCTCGTCCTGCACGTCGAGGTGTGCGAGGACATGTGGGTGCCGATCCCGCCCTCGGCGGAGGCCGCCCTCGCCGGTGCCACCGTGCTCGCCAACCTCTCGGGCAGTCCGATCACCGTGGGACGAGCCGAGGAGCGGCGGCTCCTCGTCCGCTCCGCGAGCGCGCGCTGCAACGCGGCGTACGTCTATGCGGCCGGCGGACAGGGCGAGTCGACGACGGACCTGTCCTGGGACGGTCAGACGATGATCTACGAGGGCGGCGACCTGCTCGCCGAAGGCGAGCGGTTCCCGGAGCACGCGGTGCGCACGGTCGCCGACGTCGACCTCGACCGGCTCCGCCAGGATCGGCTGCGCCAGGGCACCCACGACGACAACCGGCGTACCCACGCCGAGCGGGTCGCCGCCTTCCGGACGGTCGACTTCGAGCTCGCACCGCCCGATGGCGACATCGGGCTGCGCCGACACGTCGACCGGTTCCCCTTCGTGCCCGACGATGCCGACCGGCTCGCCCTCGACTGCTACGAGGCCTACAACATCCAGGTCACCGGCCTCGAGCAGCGGCTGACCGCCATCGCCGGCTCGAGTCTGGCCGGCCCGAAGATCGTCATCGGCGTCAGCGGTGGGCTCGACTCCACGCACGCGCTGATCGTGGCCGCCAAGGCGATGGACCGGCTCGGCCGCCCGCGCACCGACATCCACGCCTTCACGATGCCCGGGTTCGCGACCGGCGAGACGACGAGGTCCTACGCCACCAGGCTCGCCACCTCGCTCGGGGTGACCTTCGAGGAGCTCGATATCCGCCCGTCGGCGGAGCAGATGCTCGAGGACCTCGGGCATCCGTACGCCGAGGGTGAGGAGGTCTTCGACGTCACCTTCGAGAACGTCCAGGCGGGGTTGCGCACCGACTACCTCTTCCGGCTCGCCAACCACCGCGGCGGCATCGTGCTCGGCACCGGCGACCTGAGCGAGCTCGCGCTCGGCTGGTGCACGTACGGCGTCGGCGACCAGATGTCGCACTACAACGTCAACGGCGGGGTGCCGAAGACGCTCATCCAGCACCTGATCCGATGGGTCATCGACTCAGAGCAGTTCGACCCCGAGACCGGAGAGGTGCTCGGCGAGATCGTCGAGCAGGAGATCACCCCCGAGCTCATCCCCGGCGGCAACCAGTCGACCGAGGCGTCGGTCGGCCCCTACGCCCTGCAGGACTTCACGCTCTACCACGTCCTGCGCCGCGGCTACCGGCCGCGCAAGATCGCCTTCCTGGCCTGGCACGCCTGGCGCGACGCGCACCAGGGCGCCTGGCCGCCGGGCTACCCCGATGCGCGGCGGGCGTCCTACGACCTGGCGGCCGTGAGGTCGTGGCTGCAGGTGTTCACCAGGCGCTTCTTCGCCAACCAGTTCAAGCGCTCGGCACTGCCCAACGGACCCAAGGTGTCCGCTGGCGGCACGATGAGCCCGCGCGGCGACTGGCGGATGCCCTCGGACGCGAGCGCCGCGGCCTGGCTGGCCGAGATCGAGCGCGACGTCCCGTAGGGGTGTGGTCGGCGGGTCAGCGGTCGGCGACCCGCTCCTCGAGGCCGGTGCGGATGTCGTCGAGGTTGCCCTCGGCCTCGGCCGGGGAGAGCTTGCTCCGCTGCCAGGCGTAGTAGACCAGCGCCGCCCAGGTGACGACGGCGACGAGGTACACCGAATAGCGGGTGGCATCTGCGACCTCGAAGGTCTTGAAGAGCTTCTGCAGGTTGGTGATCACGATGACGCCACCGACGGCCGAGCCGAGGATGGTCGGGGTGATCCGGCTGACGAGCCAGGCCGCGAAGGGTGCGGCGATGGCGCCACCGACGGCCAGGCCGATGATGATCGGGATGTTGTCGAAGAAGTCGCTGCCGAGCCCGAAGATGAATCCGAGGCTGGCCGCCGACGCGACCAGGAACTCGGAGGCGCTCACCGAGCCGATGACAGTCCGCGGCGCGGTCTTGCCGCGCGAGAGCAGCGTGCTCGTGGTGACCGGCCCCCAGCCGCCCCCACCGGACGCGTCGATGAAGCCGCCGAAGAGACCCAGCGGCGCGAGGAACCTCGCGGTGTGCGGCGACCTGCGCTCACGGGTGAACCGGGGCGGACGGATCGAGAACCGCAGCAGCACGTAGACACCGATCGCGAGCAGGATCGACGCCGTGATCGGCGCGGCCGACTCGGTCGAGAGGTTGCTCAGCAGCGTCGCGCCGAGGAAGGCGCCGATGGCGCCGGGCCCGCCGAGGCGGAGCACCAGGCCCCAGTCGATGTTCTTGAAGCGCCAGTGGCTGGTGCCCGACGCGAGAGTCGTGGCAACCTCCGCGGAAATGGACCGCTGCGCTGGCGTGCGCGGCACCCACACCGCTGAAGACCAGCAGGGTCGTCGCCGTGACGCCGAAGGCCATCCCCAACGCGCCGTCGACCAGTTGGGCACCGAGACCCACGAAGATGAAGATGATGAGCTTCTCCATGTTGTTCTGCCCACTTCCCGGATCCGGCGGACCCCTAACCCAATTAAGATACGCGAGTTTAACTCATAACTCGACCTACTGCTAATCAAGGGCCGCCCGGGCGCGTGCGCCGGACCGTGCTCGCCGCGTCCTCGGTCGTAGGACATAGTTGCCGCATGGGGAAGCAGGAAGACTTCGTGCTCCGGGCGCTCGAGGAGCGCGACGTGCGGTTCGTCCGGCTCTGGTTCACCGACGTCCTCGGCTTCTTGAAGTCGGTCTCGGTGGCGCCGGCCGAGCTCGAGGGCGCCTTCAGCGAGGGCATCGGCTTCGACGGCTCCGCGATCGAGGGCTTCGCCCGCGTGACCGAGGCCGACATGCTCGCCCACCCCGACCCGGGCACCTTCCAGTTGCTGCCCTGGCGAGGTGAGAGCCCCGCGACGGCGCGGATGTTCTGCGACATCTTCATGCCCGACGGGAGCCCGTCGTACGCCGATCCCCGCTACGTGCTCAAGCGGACCCTGAGCGCCGCCGCGGAGAAGGGCTTCACCTTCTACACCCACCCCGAGGTCGAGTTCTACCTCTTCAAGCACGCGCCGGGGGAGGGCGCGGGCGCGGAGCCCGTGCCGGTCGACCGCAGCGGCTACTTCGACCACACCGCGCAGTCGAAGGGCTCCGACTTCCGCCGCGAGGCGATCTCGATGCTGGAGTCGATGGGCATCTCGGTGGAGTTCAGCCACCACGAGGGCGGCCCCGGCCAGCAGGAGATCGACCTGCGCTACGCCGACGCGCTGTCGACCGCCGACAACATCATGACCTTCCGCACCGTGGTCCGCGAGGTCGCGCTCGGGCAGGGCATCTGGGCCTCCTTCATGCCCAAGCCGTTCACCGACCAGCCCGGCTCCGGCATGCACACCCACGTCTCGCTCTTCGAGGGCGACCGCAACGCCTTCTTCGAGGCGGGCGCGGAGTACCAGCTCTCGAAGGTCGGCCGCCAGTTCATCGGCGGCGTCCTGCGTCACGCCGCGGAGATCACCTGCCTGACGAACCAGTGGGTCAACTCCTACAAGCGGATCCTCGGCGGCGGCGAGGCTCCGTCGTACATCTGCTGGGGCCACAACAACCGGTCCGCCATGGTGCGGGTCCCGATGTACAAGCCCAACAAAGGACAGTCGACCCGCGTCGAGATCCGCAGCATCGACGCGGCCGGCAACCCCTACCTCGCCTTCGCCGGGATCCTGGCGGCGGGCATGAAGGGCATCGAGGAGGGCTACGAGCTTCCGCCGGAGGCGGAGGACGACGTGTGGAGCCTGTCGGAGAACGAGCGCCGGGCGTTGGGCATCCAGCCGCTGCCCAAGAGCCTCTACGAGGCCATCGAGATCGCCGAGCGGTCCGAGCTGCTCGCCGAGACGCTCGGCGAGCACGTCTACGACTTCTTCCTGCGCAACAAGCGCAGGGAGTGGGAGGAGTACCGCGTCGAGGTCTCCGCCTTCGAGCGCAACCGGATGCTGCCCGTCATATGAGTGCGGTGCGATGAGCGCGGTCCGGGTCCTCGTCGTCGAGCACGAGGCCGACGCCCCAGCGGCTCTGGTCGGGGAGTGGCTGGGCGACGCGGGCTGCGCTCTCGACGTCTGGCGCCCCTACGCCGGCGACCCGCTGCCGTCCCTTACGGCGTACGACGCGCTGCTGGTCCTGGGTGGGGCGATGGGCGCCGACGACGACGCGAAGGTCGCCTGGCTCGCGACCACCAAGGCGTTGATCCGCGAGGCGTCGGCCTCCGGCAAGCCGACGCTCGGCATCTGCCTCGGTCACCAGCTGGCGGCGAGTGCGCTGGGCGGTGAGGTGACGCGCAATCCGCGCGGGCGGCAGTTCGGCCTCACCGATGTCGGGTGGCTGTCCGAGGCGAGCGCCGACCCGCTCGTCGGCGACCTGGCCGTCGCCGAGCCGGGCGCCCCCGCCTACCGCGGCGTGCACTACAACGACGACGTCGTGACCGCGCTGCCGCCCGGGGCCACGCTGCTGGCGACCGCCGCGGGCGGTGAGGTGCAGGCCGCGCGCCACGCTCCGACCGTCTGGGGCGTCCAGTGGCACCCCGAGGTCGACCGGTCGATCGTCGCGCTCTGGACCGACGGCGACGACTCGATCGAGCCGTCGCCCACGCTGGCCGCGCGGCTCGACGACATCGACGCCGCCCGGGCGGAGCTGGAGTCGGCCTGGCGGCCGCTGGCCGACCGTTTCGCGGAGCTGGCCGCGCGATCCGGGACGGAGTCGCGCGAGGCATGAGCGAGGGGCCTGCACGCGGCGAGCTGGTCCGACTCGGCTTCCAGGACTCCGAGCGGGCCAAGCAGACGCTGGCGTCCCTGGGTGTCGCCGGCCCGCCGATCACCGCGATGCTGGGGCGCACCGCCGACCCCGACCTGGCCGCGAACCGGCTGGCCGCCCTCGCCGAGGCGGCCGGCGAGCCTGCGGGCCAGGAGCTGCTCGAGACGCTCGCCGACGACGAGGGCACGGCGATGCGCCTGCTGAGCGTGCTCGGCGCGAGTGTCGCGCTGGGCGACCATCTGGTCCGTCATCCCCAGCACTGGCGCGAACTCACCGACCCGACCCTCGGCTCCACGCGACCGGCGGCGTACGCCGTGCGCCGCGGCCTGCTCGAGGCCGTCGGCGCCGACCCGGACGCGGTGCTGCCCATCGCGACCAAGCCGGACGGGGAGGCCCTCGACGCGCTACGGGTCGAGTACCGGAGGGTTCTCGTGCGGCTCGCGGCTCGCGACCTGACCCACAACCTCGGCCTCGACGACGCCGCGGCCGAGCTCTCCGACCTCGCGGCCGGCACCCTGGAGGCGGCGCTCGCCGTCGCCCGGCAGCGGGTCGGCGAGACCGCCACGTCGGCCCGGCTCGCGGTGATCGCGATGGGCAAGTGCGGCGGGCACGAGCTCAACTACGTCTCCGACGTCGACGTGCTGTTCGTCTTCGAGCCGGCCGAGGGTGCGTCGGAGTCGGTGGCGCTGCGCGCCGCCACCCAGCTGGCGAGCCACCTGATGAAGGTCTGCTCCGAGCACACCGGCGAGGGCACGATCTGGCCGGTCGACGCCAACCTGCGGCCGGAGGGCAGGCGCGGGCCACTGGTGCGCACGCTGGCGAGCCATCGCGGCTACTACGAGCGATGGGCGAAGACCTGGGAGTTCCAGGCCCTGCTCAAGGCTCGTCCCGTCGCCGGCGACCTGGCCCTCGGTCGCGCCTTCGTCGACATGGTCGGGCCGCTGGTGTGGAGCGTGGCGTCCACCGACGCCTTCGTTGCCGACGTCCAGGCGATGCGCCGGCGGGTGCTCGACCACATCCCGGCGAAGGAGGCGTCGCGCCAGCTCAAGCTCGGCAGCGGTGGACTGCGCGATGTGGAGTTCGCCGTCCAGCTGCTCCAGCTCGTCCACGGCCGCCACGATCCCGCACTTCGCGAGCCGACCACCCTCTCCGCACTCGCCGCGCTCACCACGGGCGGATATATCGGCCGCGAGGACGGCGAGCGGATGCACGACGCCTACGCCTTCTTGCGCACCCTCGAGCACCGGCTGCAGCTCTATCATCTGCGCCGCACGCACGTCGTACCCGAGGACGAGGAGTCGCTGCGCCACCTCGGCCGGTCGCTGGGGCTGCTCAAGGAGCCCGGCGCGGGGCTCGAGAAGCAGTGGGCCCACCACCGCCGGGAGGTCCGCCGCCTGCACGAGAAGCTCTTCTACCGACCGCTTCTCAGCGCCGTCGCGCAGGTGCCCGGCGAGGGCGCCCGCCTCACGGCCGAGGCCGCGAAGGAGCGGCTCGCAGCGCTGGGGTACGCCGATCCGGCCGCCGCGATGCGGCACCTGGAGGTGCTGACCGAAGGCGTCTCGCGGACCTCGGCGATCCAGCGCACGTTGCTGCCGGTGATGCTCGAGTGGTTCGCGGACTCTCCCGACCCCGACGCGGGGCTGTTCGGCTTCCGGAGGATCAGCGAGGCTCTCGGCCGCACGCCGTGGTATCTGAAGATGCTGCGCGACGAGGGCCAGGTCGCCGAGCGGCTCGCCCGACTGCTGGCCACCTCGCGCTACGCCACCGACCTGCTCGGGCGTGAGCCGGAGGGGGTGCGCATGCTCGCCGGTGACCTCGCCCCGTTGCCGGCCGGGGCGATCACCGCCGAGATGGCCGCCGCCGCGGGCCGTCAGGAGGACCTGGAGGACGCCGTCCGGTCCATCCGTGCGGTGCGGCGCCGCGAGCTCTTCAGGATCGCGGCGGGTGAGCTGGTCGAGGGCACCGACATCGCCGACGTCGGCGCCGGCCTCTCCCGGCTGACCGACGCGACCCTCGAGGTCACTCTCTCCGTGGTGTCGCGGGCGGTCTGCCGGCAGCGCGGCCTGGAGGAGCCGCCGAGCCGGCTGGCGATCGTGGCGATGGGCCGGTACGGCGGCTTCGAGCTCTCCTACGGCAGCGACGCGGACGTGATGTTCGTGTACGAGCCGGTGGAGGGTGTCGACGCGCAACAGGCCGCGTCGTACGCCCAGGCCGTCGCCAACGACATCCGCCGGCTGCTCGCCGAGCCCGGCTCCGATCCACCGCTGCTGGTGGACGCCGACCTGCGTCCCGAGGGGAAGCAGGGGCCGCTCGTGCGCACGCTGGCGTCGTACGCCGCCTACTACGCCAAGTGGTCGAAGGTGTGGGAGTTCCAGGCGCTGCTGCGCGCCGAGCCGGTCGCCGGCGACCCGGACGTGTGTGAGCGCTTCCGGGAGATGGTGGACCCGCTGCGGTTCCCGGCGGCGGGCATCAGCGACGCCGACATGGTGGAGGTACGCCGCATCAAGGCCCGCGTCGACACCGAGCGCCTGCCACGGGGCGCCGACCCGCACACCCATCTCAAGCTCGGCCGTGGCGGGCTGGCGGACGTCGAGTGGACGGTGCAGGCGCTGCAGATGCGCTTCGCCGGCGCGTACCCGGGGCTGCGCACGCCGCGGACGCTGGAGGCGCTGGCCGCCGCCCGGGAGGCGGACCTCATCCCCGCCGCCGACGCCGCCCAGCTCGAGGCGGCCTGGCGGCTGGTGTCGCGGGTGCGCGACGCGGTCACCCTGATCCGCGGCCGCCCGAGCGACCAGCTCCCGAGCGACGCCGTCGAGCGGGCCGGCGTCGCCAGCCTGCTCGGCTACCGCGCCGGCGAGAGTGACACGATGGTCAACGACTACCTCCGCACCACTCGCCGCGCCCACGCCGTCGTCGAGCGCCTCTTCTGGTGAGTCGGCGCGCCGACTTCTCACAGGTCGTCGGCGTCGATCTCCTTGAACCTGCAGGGCTTGCCCGCCTGCCAGGTCGCCAAGATCACCGTCTCCGGCTTGTCGATGTCCAGGTCGAGCCTGCACTCGTCGCGGCGCTCGCCCTGGTCGTGCTGGCAGGTGTCGATGCAGGGCCGCTGCGCGGCGACGAGCTCGAACTCGTCGCTCTCGGGCAGGTCGACGAAGCTATGGAAGCCGGTCGTCGCGTCCCAGGTCGGCTCGGCCTTCTGCTCGCCGAGGCGCAGCTCGTACTCCTGGGCGGCGCCGTTGGAGTAGAAGGGCGCATCCTCGTCGTACGCCGTCACGACGGTGAGCGTCGCCTCACCCTCCCCGATCTCGGCCCCCGAGCAGCCCGCCACCGCGACGCAGCAGAGCAGGACGGCGGCCAGGCGTGCGAACCAGTTCCCCGAGGGCATGGGCGCCAGTATCGCAAGGGCGTATCCGGGTCGCGCCATCACCACTGACCTGCGAACATCTCCCCATGGCTGAATGGGCACACCTGGAACTCGAGATCGACGACGACGGCAACATCGAGGTCAGCGGCTACAACGCCGACCCGAGCCCGCTCCTCAACGACGCCGAGTCGTGGGAGGAGGTCGTGACGCGGCTGGGGGAGGACGGCTGGCAGCTGATCCAGTTCAACCCCGACGGTGACTCGACGACGTACTGGTTCAAGAAGCGCGTCTCTCTTTGACGGTGATCCCTTGAGCCTGGTCACCCTCACCACCACCCATCGGCCGGCCACCGACCTCGGCTACCTGCTCCACAAGCATCCCGACCGGGTCCAGGAGTTCCGGCAGTCGTTCGGCATCGCCGCCTCCCCAAGCGGCTTGACAGGTCATTGGAGCATCGACTCGGGTGGCTGGGGGCGCGAAGATGCCACGACTCGGCGGTTGGGGGGGCGGGTGGTCAGGAGGTGCGGGCGGCGACCCGGTCGCGGAGCCAGGCCGACTCCTCCTCGAGGAGGCAGTCGGCTGCGAGCACCCGCTCGGCCGCCTCGAGGTCGCCGGTGATGGCGCGAAAGACCAGCGGGAGGGTGATGCCGTGGTCGGGGCGGGAGATGACCACGACGGCGTCGCCGCGGCGTACGACTCCGGGTGTGACGACGGAGAGGTAGGCGCCGGTGCGGCCGACCTCGCTGAAGGTTCGCGCCCAGCCGGGCACGGCCATCCTGGCGGCGAATGTCGCACAAGGGACACGCGGCGCGCTCACCTCGAGCACGACCTCGTCGCCGACCGCCCCGCCGACCGCCCCGCTGATCAGCCAGCGTTCGCCGACGAGAGCGTCGTCGACGGCGACGCCCTCGGTGGTGAGGTTCTCGCCGAAGAGGCCGTCGGGGATCTCACGGCCGAGACGGACGGCCCAGTAGTCGAGCTCCTCGCGGGCGAAGGCGTAGACGGCCTGGGTGTCACCCCCGTGGTGCTTCGTGTCTCCGATGAAGTCGCCGACCAGACCACTGCCCAGGCCGTCGTGCTTGCGACCCGGCGCCCGCACCATCGCCTCGTCCACCGAGCGCTTTCCGATGCCGGTGACACCGACCGACTTGGCGGCGTTGGGCTCACGGCTGCCGACGTTGAGGGAGCGGATGCGGGCGGACACGGCGGTGAGCCTAACGCCGACACCGATTCGTCTGGGTGGGCACGCGGCGAACTACATGGGAGGGCGCAGACGAATCGGTGTTCGGCTCACCTTCCACATCGAGTTCGAGAGGCCCGGGCGCTACCTCGCCTTCGTGCAGCTGCGGGTCGACGGCTTCCTGCACACGCTGCCGGCGGCCATGACCGTGACCTGCGCCGGGTCGTGGTCTCGACACGCCGCTCGTTCCTCGCGGCGGCTCGACCACCGAGGCAGCGGCGGCTCGACCAGCGAGAGGTCAGTCCGCCGGTACGTCGAACTCGAGCGTCGTCACCGGGTTGTCGAACCGGCTCAGCCGCAACCCGACGCCGACCGTCCACACCCCGTCGGTCGGGATCACCACGTCCGCCTCGAAGGTGCCGGTGGCAACGCTGCGCAGGGTCACCTCGCCGAGGTCCACGTCGTCGGACCGGACCGACACGACCGGGCGGGCGTCGTACGCCACCGGCTCACCGCTCGCGTCCTGGATCTGGACACGCAGCACGTTCTGGCCACGCGCTCGCGGCGCCAGCGTGCCGAGGACGCTGAGCTCACCCAGGGAGCCGGTCGCGACACCCGTGCGGCCGTCGGGAACCGCGAGCGGCTCGGGACGCGGAGGCTGGTTGGCCAGGAACCCGGTGAGCAGCAGTACGGCGACCAGTACCCCCGACTCGACCGTGACGGCACGCCCCACCGCACCCGCCGCCGCCTGCCCGTCGCCGAAGCCGGCCGCACGCCGGGTGCGGGGGAGCAGCAGGTACCGGTTGACCGCCGCGACACCGATGGCGACCGCCACGACGGCGAGCTTGACCAGGAGCAGCCGGCCGTAGCCGGTGCCGAAGAGGTTGTCCCGCGAGCCCACGATGCGCCAGGCGAGCAGGGCGCCCGATCCGACCAGGAGGGCCAGCGTGCCGGCCGCGGCGGACGAGAAGCGGCCGAGCAGGTCGGCGGCGCTTGCGGCGCGGCCGGCCATGGTGGGCAGGGTGATCGCGAGCCCCACCAGGCCGCCGAGCCAGACGCTGCCGGCCAGCAGGTGGGCGATGTCGGTGACGAGCACGGGGAGCTCCGGTGGGAACGCCCGGGAGTGGCCGGCGAGCGCCGGCGCGGTGACGAGCGCGGCCACGCCGAGAAGAGGGAGGGCCCGGGCGCCGCGGGTCGTCAGGCCGGACGCCGGGGAGCCGACGACGACGATCAGCCCGGCCAGCACGAGACCGGCCGAGATCAAGTCGTTGGTCGACGGCGCGGCCCACTCGACGGGGTTCAGCGCCTCGAGGAGGCCCAGCCCACGCTGGTAGCCCGACGACAGCGGCAGTGCCAGCAGGGCGGCAGCACCCGCCACCCAGGCCGCGGCCCGGCGGAGGGCGAGGAGCCGTCCCCTCGCTCGCCCGGCCTTGTTGTCGTCGGGCAGGAGAAGGACCAGGAAGACGGTCAGCCCGGCGGCCAGCAGCAGCCCGAGGTAGCCGAGTCCCTGGACGATGCTGAGCGGGACCTTCGTCCCGCCCTCCGATGGCGGGTCGGTCTCCGGAGCCCGGACCACGCCGCTGGCGCGGCCGACCGAGAAGGTCAGCGACCCGGCCACCGGATGGCCGTCGGCGGAGACGACGCGCCAGGCCACGACGTACGTGCCGTCGGCGAGGTCGCCCGGAAGGTCGACCGTCATCTCGGTGTCCTGGGCGGTGGCGTCGGCGTCGAGCGGGTCGCCCTTCGCGTCGTACACGCTGACGCCGCCCTCGGGCAGCGACACGGTCTCGGAGAAGGTGAAGACGGCCTGCTGCGGTGCGGCGTCCAGGACGGCGCCGTCGGCGGGGTCGGTGCTGACGAGGGTGGCGTGTGCCGAGGCCGGGCCGGCCGGCCCGATCACCGCGAGCGCGCACAGCAGGCCGGCGACGACGATCCGCCACCTGGCCCCAGTGAACGAACTGCCAGTCAACGAACTGCCTGTGAACGACCTGCCGGCGTACGACGTTCCGGTGGAGGGCGCACGCCACCCTCGTCGCGTCATGACCTGCGGCGCACCATCAGCAGCGCGGCGCCGCCGGCGACCAGCCCGAGGACACCGGCGCCGAGGCCGACCGCGCCGAGCGTGTCGGCTCCCGCCGACGGCGAAGGCTCGTCCGATGCCCCGTCGTCGTGTGCGTCACCCTCCGCGGCGGTGGTGACGACGAGTGGTGCCGGGTGCTCGAGCTCCTCGGGGTCCTGGCCGTCGGCGGCGACCTCGACCCAGGGGGTCCTGCCCTTCTCACAGGTCTGGATGGTCGGGAAGGCGAGTGCGGCGCCCTCCTCCTCGGGCAGCTGCAGTGAGAGCTCGAAGGCGTCGCGGTAGCCGTCGGGCAGGGGGGTTGTTGCCGTGTAGACCACGGTCGCGTCACGCTCGGTGACGGTGTTGCCGTGGGCGTCGGTGACGGGTTCGGCGAGCTTCCGGGTCTTCACTGTCACGTCCCAGAGCGGGTTGCGGGTGGGGGTGACGGAGAGGATCTCCTCGGGGACCTTGACGGCGACCTTGGTGGTCGCCGAGCCGTCGCAGCCGTGCGGGACGCTCACCGTGAGGATCGCGTAGGCGCCGGCTGCGGTGGTGTCGGGGGTGATGGTGACGTGGGCCGAGGCCGGCCCCGCCGTGCCGAGGACGAGGCCGAACGAGATGAGGCCGAGCGCGGCGATGGGCGCCAAGGGGCGCGTGACTGTACGTCGCATTGACATGGTGGATCTTCCTTCGAGTCGATGGGGTCTGGGATGGTCTGGGCTACGCGGGCTGCAGCGCCAGACCCGGAGGTCCGCGCCGCGGCGCCCGCGTCGTCCAGTACCGGGGCGACTCCATCGACTCGATCGCGCCGGCCGGGGCCGGGCGCGCTGGGGTGAGCACGGCCGTCCGGACGTCCGTCCAGTCGAGCACCACGTGCAGTGCCCGCCGCCGCGCCCGCCAGACCAGCAGGGTGAGCAACGCGCTCGCGACGTGCGCGGCCACCATCTGCCAGGTGAGCCCGAGGGCCGCCCAGCCGCCGGCGCCGTGCGCATGCTCCGTCGGCGCCATGCCGGCGAGCGCTGCGTGCAGGACGAGCTGCGTGGCGGTCACGACGGACAGCGACCGGAGCACACTGGCCCTGCTCGCCTGACGACCGGAGGCGCCGGAGCCGCGGTCGAGCCGCCAGGTGGCGGCGTACACCACCGAGGCGAGGCCAATCACCCAGACCGGCGACGGCAGCCGCCCGCCGGCCAGTGTGTGCGCGAGAGTGACGCCGAGCATGATCTCGGCGGTGACGAGCAGCGAGCGCGCTGCGGCGTACGGCGCCCGTCGCACGCTGACCGTCAACACGCGCCCATCATGGCGGGTCCGCAGGAGGAGCGGGTCGATTTCGGCGCGACATGGTCGGAATGCTGCCAGTGCCCTCCCGTGAGACCGCGGCCTGATTGTCGGGAACATCTGCCGTACCTGTGACGGCAGATGTTCCCCGGTGTCGCGACCCTCGACCTCACCGGGCCGGCTCGGGGCACAAGGCCCCTCAGAGCACGCGGGCGAGGAAGTCGCGGTATCGCGGCGCGATCGTCCTCGGCGTCGGTCTCGGCGAGCACCCGGGCCGGGTGCGGGCGGCGGCCAAGCGCTGCGCCCAGGTCGGTGCGGCGGCTCTCGTCGTACGCCGGGCCGCCGCGAAGGCGCTCGCGGACGGGGACGCGAGCCCGGAGGGACTGCTCGTGCTGGTGCTGGCCGACGACGCCGACTGGGCGCAGGTCGGGTCGGTCCTCCGGGCGCTGTGCACCCCGACCTCGGCCGCGGTCTCCAGCGGCGTACCCACCGGCGACCTCTTCTCCCTGGCCAACGCGCTCGCCTCCGTCGCCGACGGTGCGGTCAGCCTGGTCGACACCGTCGGTCGGGTGATCGGCTATTCCACCCTGCCGGAGCAGCCCATCGACGAGCTCAGACGGCAGACGACACTGGCGCTGAAGGAGGTCGTGCCACCGACCCAGGACGTCGACTACCGGATCCTCACCCGGTCCGATGTCGCTCACCGGTTCCCGGCTCCGGACGCCGAGAGCTTTGGCCGGGTCGGGCGGGGCATCCGGTCCGGTGGGGAGTTCCTCGGCACCATCTGGGTCATCGTCACCGACCCCTCCCAGGCGGATCGGATCGCCGGCCTCCTCGACTCGGTGGAGCCGCTGGTGGCCGAGCACGTCCGCCAGGCCCGGGTCGATGCCCTCGACAACGAGCAGCGGCAGAGCGACCTGCTGCGGACCCTCTTCGAGGATCCGGCCAACGCCGCCGCCGCGATGCTCGGCCTGGAGGCCGAACCCGAGGGTCCTTACACCGTGCTCTGTCACGCCGTTGACAGGCAGGGCGACGAGGCGCCGGTCCGCAGGGAGCAGCGGCTTCTCTACGTCGCCAACGGTGCCGCGCGGCTCGCTCTCGGTTGGTCACGGACCGCGATCCTGGGGCCGTTCGTGGTCACTCTCGCGCGCACGGACGACCCGGTGCTGTGTCGTCAGGTGGCCGAGCAGGTCGGGCGTGGAAGCGATGGCGGCGTGGTCACCGGGGTCGGCAGGCCGGTCGCGAGTCTTGCCGGAGGAGCCCGCACCTACCGGCAGGCGCTGGCGGTCACCAGGCTGCTCCTGGTGCCGCCGGCATCGCGGCTCTCGGAGGTTCGCCGGAGCGCCGTCGCGCACTTCGACGAGGTCCGCGAGGAGATCGCCGTCCGAAGCCTGCGGGAGTCGACGGCCGACCGTCACCTGGTCGAGGATGATGCCGCCGACCGGCTCACCCGCCGCGACGCGGAGCAGGGCACCGACCTCGCCCGCACCCTGCTGACCTACCTGAACCTGCGTGAGAGCGTGCGCGCGACCGCCGAGCGCCTGCACGTCCACCAGAACACGGTTCGCTATCGCATCGACGTCGCTCGCCACGACCTCGGGATCGACCTCGACCAGCCCTCCGTGCGTCTCTGGCTGTGGTTGCGCCTCACCACGCGGGCCGCCTTCCCCTCCGGCACGGGCTCGTCCGGGGGTTGAGGGTCTGGGGTGGCGGGTTGCGACGCGGGGTGCGTCGCCTCCGGGGAGGCCGGAGATCCGGGCGCTCCCCAGGAACTCACGTCGTGCGCCGCGCCCTACCATCGCCCGGTGCTCCGCATCGCGACCGTCAACGTCAACGGCATCCGGGCCGCGCACCGTCGCGGCTTCGGCGACTGGCTGGCGACGCGCGGGTGCGACGTGGTGACGCTCCAGGAGGTGCGGTGCCCGGCAACCGCGCTGCCCGACGGCGCCTTCGGCGACTTCCACGCGACGTACGAGCCGGGGGAGTTGTCGGGGCGCAACGGGGTCGCCGTCCTGACGCGCAACCCACCGGCCGCGGTACGCACCTGGGGTCTTATCGCTGGTCGAGCCGCCGCGAGGGACGAGCGGCGAGTCGAGACCCCACTGCCACGCGGCCTGCGGACCCACGCGAACGAGGGGAGGTACGTCGAGGTCGACCTGGCCGACGTACCCCTCACCGTCGCCAGCCTCTACCTCCCCAAGGGCGGCCTGCCGGCGCACATGCAGGACGCGAGGCGGATGCGCGAGGCCCCTGACGGCGGCAGGAAGTACGAGCGGAAGATGGCGTTCCTCGCCGGCTTCGCCCGCTACCTGACCGCGGCCCGCCGGTCCGCGCGCGCCGCCGGGCGCGAGTTCCTGCTCACCGGCGACCTCAACGTCGCGCACACCCGGTACGACGTCGCCGCCTGGCGCCGCAGCAGCCAGGTCGAGGGCTTCCTGCCCGAGGAGCGCGATTGGCTCGACGCCCAGCTCTCCCCACGCACCCTCGTCGACGTGGTCCGCTCCCTCCACCCCGACACCGACGGGCCGTACTCGTGGTGGAGCTGGCTCGGCACGACGTACGAGCGCGACGCGGGCTGGCGCATCGACTACCAGCTGGCCACGCCGGCGCTCGCCCGCACCGCCCGCGAGGCCGTCGTCGACCGCGGCCACAACGGCACCAGGCTCAGCGACCACGCTCCCGTCGTCGTCGACTACGACTGGTCGCCACGTCTCGTTGGTCGAGCAGCCGCGAGGGACGAGCGGAGTGTCGAGACCTCCGATCGCTGGCAGAATCGGCACATGTCGTCAGCAACCCAAGAGCCCCAGGACTTCTCGGTGGTGGCCGAAGGTGACGTCACCGCGCTGCCGGGGGATCCGGCGAAGTTCGCGGGGGAGGTGACGCGGCAGACCGTGCTCCCCGCCCAGCGAGAGAACGGCCTGCGCGGCGACCGCTTCGCCTACGGCCCGGGCGCCCGCTCGGCGTGGCACGTCCACCACGGCGAGCAGGCACTGGTCGTCGTCGAGGGGGATGGGCTGATCCAGTGGGAGGTTCTTGACGAACCCCGCCCCCTCACCGTCGGCGACTGGATCCACGTGCAGCCGGGCGTCCCGCACTGGCACGGCGCCGCGCCGGACAGCGAGTTCGTGCACCTCGCCATCACCGCCTCCGGCCCCACCGAGTGGCGCGACCACGTCGAGCGGGACGACGCACCCGACTGACATGACACCCACTCGACAGCCTCACACGATGTCAGGGTCAACCCCCGTACGCCGGTCAGGCCCAGTACGGTCGGCCTATGACCGAGCGAAACGTGCTGGGTGGGGCCCTCGAACCGTGCGGCCTCGACCCGGTGACCGGCTTCTACCGCACCGGCGAGTGCAGCTGCGGCCCCGAGGACGCCGGCCTGCACGCGGTGTGCGCTGTGATGACGACCGAGTTCCTCGCCCACCAGCAGTCGATCGGCAACGACCTGTCCACGCCGCGCCCGGAGTGGCAGTTCCCGGGGCTGCAGCCGGGTGACCGTTGGTGTGTGGTCGCCGTCCGCTGGCTCCAGGCGTACGCCGACGGCGTCGCGGCCCCGGTCGTCCTCGCGGCCACCAACGAACGGGCGCTGGAAGTGATCCCGTTCGAGAAGCTGCGCGAGCACTCGGTCGACGTACCCGCCGACCCCGGCGGCCTGGAGGGCTGAGCAACCGAGCGGCCGCGTCGTAGAGATTCCTTGGCGACAACGGCGCGAGCGATGGGTGGGGGAACTAAGATCTTGACGGTCGGACTCCACCTTCGATGCTCAGCGCGCACACCATTCCTCCAGGCGCGCCTTGAGTACGCCGAGCCGCCCGCGCCATGCGGCCTTTGCCGCACGCGCGGAGGCGGAGTCGGGTAGCCGCTCGTGCTCGACGGAGACGATCGCCTTGTCGGGTCCCTTCGCCTCGACCGTGACCCGGACGCGTGACCCGTCGTCGCAGTGGAAGCGGGCGGATCGGTGCGGGCGTGAGGTCGGATCGGTCAACGTCAGCTCGGGGAGCCACGCCAGCCGCTGCTCGGCGTCCACGAAGGAGTCGAACAACCGCTCCGCGGAGACCGCGATCGTCGCGCTGGCACCGCCGGTGAACGTGCCGTCCGGCCGTGCGCCGGGCTGCCGGATCCCGCGGTCCTGCTCGTACTCCACGATGAGCTTCTGCGCCCACCACTCGCTCACGCCCTGCTCGGTGAGCCAGTCGGCAATCTCCCGAAACGGCCGGCGCGCGGCACCCCAGCCGTCGAGAGCGGTGAACCACTCCGCGCGGTCGCGGCCCGTGGACGACCTCAACGACCCGGAGCTCGTCGAGATTCGCTTGTCCATGACGTCCCTCCTACTTCCAGCTGCCGACGATGACGGTGATGATGAGCGAGTGGAGCAGCCAGTCGCCGGCGTGGATCGCCGCGAGCTCCAACGGCACCTCTTCGCCAACGATCGAGCCGACCCACTGGGTGAGGGCGAAGCCGACCCACAGCATCAGGCCGAACCCGGCCGACCGCGCCGGCCCGCTGACACCGGCCATCTCGACGAGCGCCGCGATGACCAGCGCGAGCACGAGCGCGGTGGCGAGGAACACCACCACGTAGCGGACCAGGTTCGGCTCAGCGGCCGGGTCCGACCCGCGCCACTGCGCCTGCAGCCGGGCGACGCGGTCGCCGAGGACGGCGTACCAGACCCCGCTTCCGGCGAACGACGCCACGGCGGCGACGATGACTGCGACGACGTTGATCTTGAGCATGGTCTTCCCTCTCGGTACGGCGCCAGCGTGATCGGTGGCTCTTACCTCGTGGTCGGAGCCGCCGCCAAGACTTCGACACTCGCCTTCGTTGGTCGAGCCGTCGCGAGGGACGAGCCGCCCCTCAAAGGGCAGAGCGGCTCCACCCCACGTCGTCGGTCGAGCCGTCGCAGGACGAGCTACTGGCGCGGCTGTTCGACTCGCCAAGGGGCGGTGTGCGTGGGATCGGGCTCGCTTCGCCGGAGAACCCGGAGCCGGTCGGGGCTGCTGGGATCTTCGAAGGCGTTGGCCGCCTCCAGTTGCTCCTTCATGCCCGCGAAGTCGGCGTAGTCGATGCTGGCGGTGAAGTCGTGGGCGTAGCGCATGGCCTTGGTGTAGGCGGCGGGCTGGTTCTGTCGGGAGAGCAACCGAAGGCCATCGAGGTAGTCGTCGCGGAAGACGGTGGGGATGATGATGCGCGACTGGGAGCCAGCATCCAGCTCAGAGGCCATCGTGGCACGCGCTACGCGACCGTTGCCGTCGTTGAAGGGACGCACCTCGGCAATGACGAATGCGGTGTAGACCGCTCGCTCCCAGGGGGTGTCGAGGTGGGCGCGCAGCCGCCAGCCCGCGGCAAGCGTGCCCGCGACCAGCTCGGGGTCGACGAAGACGGTGCCCCCGGCGCGATTGGCGACCTCCTTGAGCTGGCCGGGCAGTGTCTCGGCGCGTCCCTCCTTGATGCGACGGTGCCTTCGCTTCAGGAGCTCGATGAACTCGTCCTCGTTGCTAGGCACGATGCTCAGCTCGACGCGGTCGGCGAGCAGTCGGTAGGTGCCAATGATGTCGTGGGCGTCCTGCGGTCGCGCCGGAGGCATCTCGCCGTCGTGACGATCCGGGCAGCTTCATCGAACTCGAACTCGGTGCCCTAGATGAAGTTGGAGAAGTACGCCTCTGCGAACGGCTCGAAGGTGTCGCCGGGCGAACGGGGGGCAGATCGGTTCTGCGGGGCGGAGTCGGCAAGCGCGGCGGCGAGGATCTCGAAGCGTTCGACTCGGTGCTGGTCGATGGGGCGACCCGTGCGACGCGAGGACAGCGCGCGACTGCCGGTCTCCGCATCCCGTGTGCCGAGCGCTATCCCGATCTGGTCACGGACGCGAACGAGACGATCCGTCGGGACTCCGAGGCTCGGCGCGAGCTCCTCGGCGCGACGGCGGTAGGCAGCCAGTCGGTCCTCCCCGTCGTTGCGGCAGAGCCGGTCGACCCAGTCTCCGAGCTCCGCCTCGGACAAGGTGCGGGGTGCTGCGCCTCCGCGGGAGCGGGATTCCAGGCAGTTCTCGGCGAGACCCCGTGCGGGCGAAGCGAGGTGCAGCCCGTCCGGGAGCGGGATGTCATCGCTCTGCGGCCCTGCTCCCCGGCGAACGCGGATCTTGAGCCCCGGGAGAGCGATCTCTCGGGCCCTGCCGTCCCGGGCAAGGTAGAGGACGCCGCCGACGGGAGCGCCGGTGGGTGCGGAGCGGTCGGTGATGACCGCCCCGGGCACCAGACGCCCGCGATCAGAAGGTAGTTGGAACGAATCGTCGTAGCGTGTTCGTAGCCCTCGGGCAGGTAGATACCTGGAGCGATCCTGCTCAGAACGCCACGCGCCACCATGCTGCTGATAGTCGACGCTGGCATGTCCTCGTTGAAGACGAACGGTGGTTGCCTATCCACGATGAACTCCGACCCGTTCGGATTCTTTCGTAGTTAGTGTAGCCGGTGACGTAGTTTGGCGAAATTACGGGCCTAGGTCCGAATTGCCTCGGGGCCGTGGCACCTACCGTGCTCCGAGTCGAGCCAGGCCAGATCGGCCACGGCCTGGCGGCGGGAGGCGAGCTCGCGCCGGAAGAGGTCGTGGGTCTTCTCCAGGACGAGGGTGAAGGGCCGCCCCTGTCGCCGGTGGTGTGCCGGACCGGGAGGCCCGCGCCGTCGATCTGCCCGTGGACATGCTGACGGCCCGCCTTGGCCAGCGGCCACTCCTCGGTCCGGTCGACGGGCGAGGCCAGGAACCTACCGAGGCGGGTGCACACCTCGCAGCCGCAACCGGTCCACGCGATCGACCAGTCGTCGTCGGCCCGGGCGGGTGCCTCGACCCGCCGGGTCAGCCGCTCGCGGCAGTCCCGTACGACGGATCGCACCGCGGTCGTCGCCGGAGGCCGGTGCTCGCGAAGGGCCGCGACAAGCAGGTCGACGACCGGGTCCGGCTCTGCTCGAAGCGCCTCGGCGATCGTCGCACCGCGCTCGTCGGAGGCAGCCTCGAGCAGCCGGGCCAGCGGCTCACCGAGGGCGACCAGGCCGGCGCGTCGCCGGTCGGCGTGATCAGTGCCCACGCATGCGTCGATCCGGCCGGACAGCCACCCCCATACCCGATCGGTGACCACGTCGGCGAGCCGGCCAGCCTCGTGTGCGCGCAGCGCCACGCACAGGGGCAGCAACGTCTCGCCCACCCAGGCGCTCCGCTCCGTGCCGCCGAACCGGTGTCGTGACTCCCAGATGTCGAGGAGGCCGCGCACCCACTGGTCGCCGTACCGGACGGCCAGGGCGACGAGGAGCGGTGCGTCGTCGGTCGTCAGCATCTCCAGGCGGAACGGCGCGAGCACCACCTTCGCTGCCTCGGGGTCGACCAGGCCCGCAGCGACGCGAAGAGCGGGGGAGAGGGCGGCTGCCTCGACGTGGAGCCAGAAGGGCTCCAGCGACATAGCGTCGGCGCGGGCGGACTCCACATCGCCGGCGCCGATCTGGCCGAGGAGGGTCCGCAGCGCCCACGCCGACCCCGCCTCCGCGCGCGCCGCGAAGGACCTCTCCTCCGGCCAGACGACGACTGCGGCGCGGCGATACCAGCGGTCGACTGTGTTGCCGTAGTTGCCCATGTAGCCCTCGTATTCGGAGTTGTACGGCGTCAGCGACCGCGAGGGCGTGACCGCGCAGACCTCGTGGTGACTCAACGGCAGGCTGATCGTCTCCGCACCGGAGCCGTCCGCGGCGATCCACCAGCCCAGCGTGATCTCGTCGTCGATCAGCTCGTTAGCCGCGTCGTCCGGGTCGTCGTCTGGTTCGTCGTCGTCGTCGTACTCGTCGTACCACCCGTAGCGCCCCGACGGCCCGGTCGGCTAGGTGTCCCAGGTCTCCTTGATCTCGGCGAGTGCGAGCACGACCTCGCACCCGGCCCGCTCGGCGGCAGCCCGGAGTGTCGCCACGCGCTCTGCATCGGCGCCCTTGAAGCGCCTGGCCTTCAGTCCGGTCTCGCTGTACTCATGGTCGAGCAGGAAGGTCAGCCGAGTCGGCTCGCCTAGATCGCGGTCGCCGTACCGGCTGGTGGCTCTGGTGGCGAAGTGCTCGGACAGCGGCCCGGCTGCCTGCTCCACCGGGCCGGCGTCGGAGCTCGCGCTTGCGCCGGTGAGCATGAGGTTGAAGGTCAGGGTGACCCGATAGCCCGATCTGACCGGCCTGACCTCATGGCGCCGGTCGGCGTAGAAGGCGACGAGGACGAGGTCGTCGCGGTCCGCGGCGTACGTGCGGTCGGTGCCGGCGTCGTCGATGACGAGCGCGCCACCCGTGTGCACGGACGGCAGCGAGACCACCAGGGTGGCGACCATCTCGTCGTGCTTCTCGGAGCCCTGGTGGGGCAGGCAGAACTGCCCCTTGCCGTAGACGAGCAGCGAGTGCAGCTCCGCACGCAGCCGCGAGCCGGCGGGCAGGCCGAGCTGTCGCCGAAGTGCTCCAGTGCGGCGTCGAGGTGTGCGCTCCAGCCCGCGCCGGGGTGAGGTCGTGGTCGACGGTGCTCTGAATGACGTCGGGAACAGTCGCGAAGTACCGGTGCGCCAAGTGGTCGCGCATGCGAGCGATCTGCCGCACAGGGATCGCCGCGGCGATGTCATCGAGCCGATCGGGGTCGGAGCGGCTCATAGCGCGATCAGATCGCGTTCGACTCGCGTCCGGATATTCGGCTTGAGGCCCGCGTCAGGAACGAGGTCGACCGGGACGCCGAGGATCGCCTCGAGCTCCTCCTGGATCCGCGCGATCGTGAAGAGACCGGTACCCGACGGCAGCTCGACGAGAAGGTCGACGTCGCTGCCCTCCCTGTCATCGCCCCTGGCCACACTGCCGAACACTCGCACGTTGAGGACGCCATGACGGCGCAACACCTCGCGCAACTCGCCACGGTGGGCGGCGAGCAGCTGCCCAGTGGGACCGGCGAGCGATCTGTGGGCCGTCGATGCGGCGTCGGTCATGTACCCATGCTAGGAGACGTTGTTGTTGAGGACTCTCAGCCGAGAGGAGGTGACCTTGCGGCCGCGGTGAAGCGGCAGGATTGAGAAACGCGTGTGCGACGAACTGGTAACGCACCCGCAAGCGGGACTGCACCTCGTCGGTCGAGCCGTCGCGAGGGACGAGCGACGTGTCGAGACCACCCCTCCCCGACGGGGGAGACGGATCGCCCGACGGCGGATGTCCTCGTGGCCGGTCGCGTCGAGGCTGGAGCCATGGTCACCCAGCTGATCGGGGCGGACGCCGTCCCCGACGACGTACGACGACTCTGCTCGCTCCCGACGATCGACTACGCCGACCACATCACGGTCCCGACCGACGTGGACCTTCCTGCCGAGCGGTGGGCGCGGGCGATGCTCGGCGACAGTCCCGATCTCGTGGCGCGGCTGGCCTGGCGAGGCTGGTTCTGCCTCCGCCTGGCCACCGTCCCGACCGCCGACACCGTCGCCGGATGGTGGGTCGCCGCCCGCGAGCCCGAGTGGATCAGGCTCGAGGCCGCCTCCGGCTTCCTGTCCGCCAACATCATCGTCACCGCCTGGCCAGGGCAAGTCTCGCTCTCCACCCGCCCGTGGGGCCGTCTCTCCTGGGCCGCCCTCCTCCCACTCCACCGCCGCGTCACCCCCCGCTTCCTCGCCAGCACCGAGGCCGAGCTGCGCCGCACCTCCCTCGTCCGCTGAGTCGTCGCGACGTACGCCGACGCTGCATCTCGCTGGTCGAGCCGTCGCGAGGTACGCCGACGCTGCGTCTCGCTGGTCGAGCCGTCGCGAGGCACGAGCGACGTGTCGAGACCACTACCGTCGTCCTATGACCGAGCGCAGCGTCCTGGGCGGCCCGTTGGAGGAGTGCGGCCTCGACCCGGTGACCGGCTTCTACCGCACCGGCACCTGCGCCTGCGGCCCGAGGACGTCGGCCCGCAGGCCGTGTGCGCGGTGATGACCGCCGAGTTCCTCGCCCACCGGCAGTCGGTCGGCAACGACCTGTCCACGCCGCGCCCGGAGTGGCAGTTCCCGGGGCTGCGGCCGGGCGACCGGTGGTGCGTCGTCGCCGCCCGCTGGCTCCAGGCGTACGCCGCCGGTGCCGCCGCCCCGGTCGTCCTCGCCGCCACCAACGAGCGAGTCCTCGAGGTCATCCCGCTCCACGTGCTGCGCGAGCACTCCGTCGACGTCCCCGCCGACGCCGGGGATCTGGAGGGCTGAGCGAGGTGACCGGCTGGACCTTCACCGCCGAGCTGTGGCTCTGGGAGGCGAAGGAGGGCCCATCCTCCTGGGTCTTCCTCACGGTGCCCGAGGACGTCGACGAGGAGATTCGCCTCACCGCCGGCCCACCCCGCGGCTTCGGCTCCGTCCGTGTCGAGGTCACCATCGGCTCCACCACCTGGCGTACGTCGGTCTTCCCCTCCGCTGACCTCGGCTTCGTCCTCCCGGTCAAGAAGGACGTCCGCTGCCGCGAGCACCTCGCCCTCGGCGACACCGCCTCCGTCACCCTCCGCCTCCTCGCCGACTGACTCGCTGGTCGAGCCGCTGCGAGGGACGAGCGGCGTGTCGAGACCACGGCCCGCGTGGCCTACTGCCTCGAGCATCGCCCAGCCGCAGTCATCGTCGTCAGGGGCAACGCAACCTGCCTCCTCTTCGAGAGGTGTTGGAGAGGACGTTGACCGTGCCCCCACGATCTGTCGGGAAGTCTACGAAAGACTGCTCCGCGTGAGTACGATGAGCAAGGAAGCTGAGCGGGCAGAGCTTCACAAGACCATCTGGCGGATCGCCAACGATCTGCGCGGCAGCGTCGACGGCTGGGACTTCAAGACCTACGTCCTCGGCATGCTCTTCTACCGCTTCATCTCCGAGAACCTCACCGCCTACCTCAACGAGGCCGAGCGCATGGCCGGCGACGCAGGGCTTCGACTACGCCGCCTGCCCAACGCCGAGGCCGAGTTCGGCCGCGAGGAGACGGTCAAGGAGAAGGGCTTCTACATCCTGCCGCAGGACCTGTTCGCCAACGTCCGCGAGCGGGCCCGCCACGACGAGAACCTCAACGAGACGCTGAGCGCGGGTGTTCAAGAACATCGAGGGCTCGGCGGTCGGCGCCGACAGCGAGGACGACCTCAAGGGCCTCTTCGACGACCTCGACGTCAACAGCGGCAAGCTCGGCCCGACGGTCGCCAAGCGCAACGAGAAGCTCGTCAAGCTGCTCGACGCGATCGGCGACCTCCAGCTCGGCAACGGCCTTCCGCGACAACAACAATCGACCTGTTCGGCGACGCCTACGAGTACCTCATGCAGATGTACGCCTCGAGCGGCCGGCAAGTCAGGCGGCGAGTACTACACGCCGCAGGAGGTCGCCGACCTTCTCGCGCGCATCACCGTGGTCGGCAAGACCGAGGTCAACAAGGTCTATGACCCGGCCTGCGGCTCCGGCTCGCTGCTGCTGAAGTTCGAGAAGGTCCTCGGCCACGGCAAGGTCCGGCAGGGCTTCTTCGGCCAGGAGATCAACCTGACCACCTACAACCTGTGCCGGATCAACATGTTCCTGCACGACATCCCGTACGAGAAGTTCGAGATCGCCCACGGCGACACCCTCGATCGACCCCGCCCACTGGGACGACGAACCGTTCGAGGCGATCGTGTCCAACCCGCCCTACTCGATCAAGTGGGACGGCGACGCGAACCCGCTCCTGATCAACGACCCGCGCTTCGCGCCGGCTGGCGTGCTGGCGCCCAAGTCGAAGGCCGACCTGGCCTTCACGATGCACATCCTGAGCTGGCTCGCCGTCAACGGCACCGCTGCGATCGTCGAGTTCCCCGGCGTCCTTTACCGAGGCGGCGCGGAGCAGAAGATCCGCAAGTACCTCGTCGACAACAACTACGTCGACACCGTCATCCAGCTCCCGCCGGACCTGTTCTTCGGTACGACGATCGCGACCTGCGTTATCGTGCTCAAGAAGTCCAAGGCCGACAACAAGATCCTCTTCATCGACGCGTCGGCCGAGTTCACCAGGCAGGGGAACAAGAACAAGCTCGCTGCGGATCACCAGCGGGCCATCCTGGACGCCTTCAGTGACCGCGAGGATGTCGCCCACTTCGCCAAGCTCGTCGACCACGACGTCATCGCCGACAACGGCTACAACATCGCGGTCAGCTCGTACGTCGAGGCCGAGGACACTCGGGTCTCGATCGATATCGCCACGTTGAACGCCGAGATCGCCAGGATCGTCGATAGCCAGACGAAGCTTCGCACCGAGATCGACGCCATTGTCTCTGATTTGGAGGGAAAGTCATGAGCGACGCCGAGGAGGTGGCGAGCGGCTCCTGACCGCAGCCGCGAGACTTCCTGTTGAGCGGTTCCTCGACGGACAACTCTCGCCGAGAGGGGGAGCGGCATGCCCGGAACATTGGGCGCATGTGCCTGGAGTTCGCGTGCCTCGAGGAAGACATCGGCGAACTCGCGGTGTCTCGCGGCGGCGGGTCCCCCGAGATCCGCGAGGCTTACATGGAGAGGGTCAAGACCGGCAAAGGGGTGGTCTCGGCCATCGCGGAGGTTGCCACAGATGACTTGAGCGACCTCAAGCAGCCGTACGACGCATTCAAGGTTGAGCGTGATCGCTACGCGCATGCGTCTCTCGGTGCGGTCCTCCAGGAGGAGCGGACGGAGGACGGCCGGAGGATTCTCCACCTCAAGACCGAACGGCAGAAGCATCCGAAGGGGGATCGCCACCCAAGCGGTCGGGTGTCGTCGTTGCCAACAGACAAGGACACTGACGCGCTCATCCGCGACATGCGTTCGCTTCGGTTGAAGCTCATGAACGCCCAGATGCGCGCAGCGGTCGACCGGGCCACAAAGAACATGGCCACCCAGATGCACGAGATGGTCAGCCGCAGTCTCCAGCCTATGCGTGAGCGCATAGCCGACATGGTTCAGCGGATCGTGCGATGAGCCGTATCGACGACCTCATTCCGGAACACTGCCCCGATGGCGTTGAGTTCAGGGCGCTCGGGGAGGTGGGCGAGTTCATCCGGGGCAACGGCCTCCGGAAGAAGGACTTCGTCGAGACCGGCTTCCCGTGCATCCACTATGGGCAGATCTACACGTTCTACGGCTCGTCCACGTCAACGACGAAGTCCTTCGTCGCACCCGAGCTGGCAGCGCGGCTGAAGCAGGCCGCGACGGGCGATCTGGTCGTTACGACTACCAGCGAGAACATCGAGGATGCGTGTACCGCAGTTGCCTGGCTTGGCGAATCGCCGATCGCGATCGGCGGCCACTCGTGCGTCTACAAGCACTCCCTCGATCCGATGTATGCCGCGTACTACTTCCAGACTGACCAGTTCGAGATCCAGAAGCGGAAGTTCGTAACTGGGACGAAGGTCAAAGACATCAAGGTTTCCGACATCGGACGTATCAAGATCCCAGTGCCGCCGCCGGCGGTTCAGCGCGAAATTGCTGGATTCTCGGTAAAATGGAGATGCTGAAGCCGAGCTGAAGCCGAACTCGAATCCGAACTCGAATATCGCTCCCGCCAGTATGCGTATTACCGGCGGGTGATCCTCGACCAGGTTCAAGCGGACGGGGTTCCCCTGTACAGCCTGGGCAGGTGGCAGGGTGGGATCACGCCTGCGAAGGCGAATCCTGCTTACTGGGAATCCGGCACGATTCCGTGGCTTGCTTCGATGGACGTGAGCAACACGAGTACAGACGAGATCCGAGGGCGAGTCACTGAGCTCGCCCTAAGCGAGACCTCTCTGCGGCTCGTGGCAGCGCCGTCGGTTGCGGTCGTGATGCGATCCAACATCCTCCGGCGCACGCTCCCCATCGGCTTGATCAAGGTCGACACGACCGTGAACCAAGACATGCGAGTGCTTGTACCTGGCGAGGGTGTTGACGCCGAGTATGTGTTCCAGGCACTGCGAGCAGACAGCGAGCGGATCCGATCGGAATGCGTCCGCACTGACGGTTCGATGGCCGCCGTTGACTCCCAGGGCTTCTTCGCGTGGGAGATCCCGCTGCCTTCGCTCGCGGAGCAACGTCGCGTCGCAGCGAGTCCGCGATTTCGACGCCCTGGTGAACGACCTGTCGATCGGCCTGCCGGCCGAGATCGAGGCCCGTCGCAAGCAGTACGAGTACTACCGCGACCAGTTGCTGACGTTCGAGGAAGCAGCGTGACCGAGTTCCCCGAGTTGGGCGCGACTGGCAGCGCAACACGCTTCGAGCCGATCTCGGTCAGCGACGAGAGCACTGTCGTCGCGGAGTTCGTTCCGAACGACTCCAAGGAGAACGGCTACCAGAGTGAGGCCGAGCTGGAAGTGGCGTTCGTCCAGCTGCTCCAGGGGCAGGCGTACCAGTACCTGCCGATTGTCAGCGCGTCGGCGCTGGGGACCAACCTCCGCACCCAACTCGAGGCGCTGAACAAGATCGAGTTCAGCGATCCCGAGTGGCAGCGGTTCTTCAGTCAGTCGGTCGCGGGGAAGAACGACGGGATCGTCGAGAAGACCGCGCGCATCCAGGAGGACCACATCCAGGTCTTCAAGCGCGACGACGGCACGGCCAAGAACATCTACCTGATCGACAAGTCCAACATCCACAACAACCGGCTCCAGGTCATCAACCAATACGAGGTCGACGGCGCTCGCTCGAACCGGTACGACGTCACAGTCCTCGTCAACGGCCTGCCGATGGTGCACATCGAGCTCAAGCGTCGCGGTGTCGACATCCGCGAGGCGTTCAACCAGATCAACCGCTACCAGCGGGAGAGCTTCTGGGCTGACTCCGGGCTGTTCCAGTACGTCCAGCTGTTCGTGATCAGCAACGGCACGCTGACGAAGTACTACTCCAACACGACCCGTGAGCGGCACGTCAGCGAAACGACGGGTGGCAAGCGTGGCAAGAAGCAGTCGTCCAACACCTTCGAGTTCACCAGTCTGGTGGGCCGATGCCAACAACCGGGCTATCGCCGACCTGACCGGCTTCACCAAGACGTTCTTCGCCAAGCACACGCTCCTGAACATCCTGACGAAGTACTGCGTCTTCGACGTCGACCGCAACCTTCTGGTGATGCGGCCGTACCAGATCGTCGCGGCGGAGCGGATCCTTCAGCGGATCGAGACCTCGACCAACTACAAGAAGCCGGCACGATCGGCGCCGGCGGCTACGTGTGGCACACCACCGGCTCCGGCAAGACGCTCACGAGCTTCAAGGCCGCCCAGCTCGCGAGCAAGCTTGCCAGCGTCGACAAGGTGCTATTCGTCGTGGACCGCAAGGACCTCGATTACCAGACCCAACGGGAGTACGACCGCTTCGAGAAGGGCGCCGTCGACGGCACCACCAACACTGCCCACCTCAAGCGAAAGCTCGAAGACCCGGCGTCGCGGATCATCGTGACGACGATCCAGAAGCTCGCCCGGTTCGTCAGCTACGAGCGTGGGCACGAGGTCTTCAACTCGCACGTCGTGGTGATCTTCGACGAGTGCCACCGCAGTCAGTTCGGCGACATGCACCTCGCCATCACCAACGTCTTTCGCCGGTACAACCTCTTCGGCTTCACCGGGACTCCGATCTTCGCTGAGAACGCCGGGTCGAGCGGCAACCCCCAATTGCGCACGACCGAGCAGGCGTTCGGCGACAAACTGCACACCTACACGATCGTCGACGCGATCAACGACAAGAACGTCCTGCCCTTCCGGATCGACTACGTCAACACCTTCAAGGTCCCTGCCGACCTGACCGACAAGCAGGTCGCAGCGATCAACACGGAAGCAGCTCTGCTCAGTCCGGAGAGGGTGGGCGCGGTAACGTCGTACATCCTCGACCACTTCGATCAGAAGACCCGCCGAAACTCGACCTACCGGCTGGGCGAGAAGCGAGTCGCTGGCTTCAACTCCATGTTCACGACAGCGTCTATCGACGCGGCAATGCGCTACTACAAGGAGTTCGACGAGGAGCAGCGTAGGCGGGAAGAGAGCACTCCGGGCTACCAGCGCCTGAAGGTCGGGTTGATCTTCAGTTACGCCGCCAACGAGGACCTCGACGGCGGCATCCTGGGTGAGGAGGAGTTCGAGACGGACGACCTCGACACCAGCTCACGCGATTTCCTCGAAGGGGCGATCCAGGACTACAACAAGCTGTACGGCACCAGCTTCGACACCTCGGCCGACCGGTTCCAGAACTACTACAAAGACCTGTCGCAGCGACTCAAGAACCGAGAGCTCGATGTCGCGATCGTCGTCAACATGTTCCTCACCGGCTTCGACGCCACCACCCTGAACACGCTGTGGGTCGACAAGAACCTGCGCTCCCACGGCCTGATCCAGGCGTACTCACGCACCAACCGAATCTTGAACTCGGTCAAGACCTACGGCAACATCGTCAGCTTCCGCGACCTCGAGCATGCCACCAACGACGCGCTGTCGCTGTTCGGCAACAAGGACGCCCGCGGCGTCGTCCTGCTCAAGCCGTACGCCGACTACTACGGCGAGTACTCCAAGCTCGTTGCTGACCTCACAGCGCTGTTCCCGCTGGACCAGCCGATCGTCGGCGAGGCCGCGCAGAAGCAGTTCATC
Source organism: uncultured Actinomycetota bacterium (assembly GCA_963767345.1). Taxonomy (GTDB): domain Bacteria; phylum Actinomycetota; class Actinomycetes; order Propionibacteriales; family Nocardioidaceae; genus Nocardioides. The sequence goes on along the minus strand of CAVYDO010000001.1, from coordinate 184,780 downwards.
GCGCTGTTCGGCGCGATCCTGCGGCTGCGCAACATCCTGGTCTCCTTCGATGACTTCGCCGGCCACGAACTGCTGACCGAACGGGAGTTCCAGGACTACCGCAGCATCTACCTCAACCTGTACGCCGAGTTCCGCGGCCAGGGTGCGCCCGAGAAGGAGTCGATCAACGACGACGTCGTCTTCGAGATCGAGCTCATCAAGCAGGTCGAGGTCAACGTCGACTACATCCTGCTGCTCGTCGAGCAGTGGCGCGAGGCCCGGGGCAACGGCTCCGACGTCGAGATGACCGCGCTGATGAACATCCAGCGCGCCATCGACTCCAGCATCACGCTGCGCAACAAGCGCGACCTCATCCTCGCCTTCGTCGACTCCGTCAACGTCAGTGACGACACGGGTGAGGACTGGCGCCGGTTCGTCGAGGCCAAGAGGACGGAGGAGCTCGACGCACTGATCGCAGTTGAGGGCCTCAAGCCGGACGAGACCCGCGCCTTCGTTGCCGCCGCTTTCCGGGACGGCGGCATCGCCGCCGCGGGCACGGCCGTCACCAAGATCCTTCCGCCCGTCTCACGTTTCGCGGCGGGTCACAACCACGCCATCAAGAAACAGACCGTGCTCGACAAGCTCGCGGCGTTCTTCGACCGCTACTTCGGGCTGGTGTGATGGCAGGCGATTCGGAACGTGACCACTAGAGGATGCGTCGGGGGCAGGTGTCAGCCTAAACCGGCTCATCCCAGACGAGGGTGTGGCGCTCGTCCGTCGGCCTCTCGGCGCGTCGGTGACCGGATAGGGGTCGAGGTCTCCCGAGGATGAAGGTTCCTACACGCCTCATCCGGAAGACCTCGACGTGCCTGACGCTACCGCTGATGCGAGCTTCGCCTGCCCCGACCTGACCGTGTTCTGCCGACTCGACGAGTTGGGCCTTCAAGCCGTTGGGCAGCGGCTTGAGCCCGATCGTGCGGTGCTGGCTTGTCGGGTCGTCGAGCCAGACCCGTGGTGCCGCCGCTGCGGCTGCGAGGGCGCGCCTCGCGACACGGTGACCCGACGGCTGGCGCACGAGCCGCTGGGCTGGCGGCCGACGACGCTGGTCGTCACGATCCGCCGGTACCGGTGCACTGGCTGTGGGTATGTGTGGCGTCAGGACACGTCCAAGGCGGCCGAGCCGCGGGCGAAGCTGTCGCGTCGTGGTCTGCGGTGGGCGCTTGAAGCCATCGTGGTCCAGCACCTGACCGTGGCCCGTGTCGCCGAGGGACTCGGGGTCGCGTGGGACACCGCCAACGACGCGGTCCTGGCCGAGGGCAAGCGGGTGTTGATCGACGACGAGCACCGCTTCGACGGCGTCACCGCGATCGGCGTCGATGAACACGTCTGGCGGCACACCCGACGTGGCGACAAGTACGTCACGGTGATCATCGACCTCACCGGGATCCGTGAGGGCACCGGCCCCGCGCGGCTGCTCGACATGGTCGAGGGCCGTTCCAAACAGGCCTTCAAGGCCTGGCTCAGCGAACGCCCCGAGTCGTGGCGTCAGGCCGTGGAGGTCGTCGCGATGGACGGGTTCACCGGCTTCAAGACCGCCACTACCGAGGAGCTTCCCGACGCAGTCGCGGTGATGGATCCCTTCCACGTGGTCCGCCTGGCCGGCGACGCACTCGACAAGTGCCGACGCCGCGTCCAGCAGGCCATCCACGGACACCGCGGCCGCAAGGGCGACCCGCTCTACTCCGCACGCCGCACGCTGCACACCGGTGCCGGACTGCTCACCGACAAGCAGAAGGACCGTCTGGCCGCCCTGTTCGCCGACGACGCGCATGTCGAGGTCCAGGCGACCTGGGGCATCTACCAACGGATGATCGACGCCTACCGCGAAGAGGACCGGCACAGTGGCCGCGAGCTGATGGTCAAGCTGATCGCCTCGGTCAGCCACGGTGTCCCGAAGGTCCTGAGCGAGGTGATCACTCTGGGACGGACGTTGAACAAACGCGCCGCCGACGTGCTGGCCTACTTCGACCGCCCCGGCACCAGCAACGGGCCGACCGAGGCCATCAACGGACGGCTCGAGCACCTGCGCGGCTCCGCCCTAGGGTTCCGCAACCTGACCAACTACATCGCCAGATCCCTGCTCGAGACCGGCGGCTTCAGACCACGGCTACACCCTCGATTCGGATGAGCCCCTAAACCTCGAAGCCACGGGTTGGCGGCGATCCCTGGTTGCCGCAATTCGGACCTGTCGGCATGCCGGGTCGGACATGATTGGCCGAGGGCGATTCGCGGATACTGGGAGATGTTTGCATTGAGGAACGAGGCTGAGATCCGAGCGGCTCTCAAGACGTGGCGGGACGGGCTGGTCGGCCTGACCCGACAAAGCGCGCTCATCAAGTTCCGTGCCGCGCGAACGTCATCGCTGCTCATCGAGCAGCCAGCGCCTGACGAGGTGCTCGCTCGTCTGCAGTCCGGAAAGTCGCAGGCTTTTCGCGGCGTTGTGGACCCGGACAATCCGGAGGCGCCCAAGCCGCTGCAGCCAGGCACGTTCTTCGCCACGCCTAGGCCAGACAATGAGGTCGGTCCCGTCGTCCGGAACCTGATGCGAAAGGCAAACGCTGAGTTCCTCGACCGTGGCCTCGCCGTCCTCTACTTCGCCTTCGGCATCCTGGATTGGAAGGACGTCGACGGGACCGAGATGGTCTCGCCGTTGCTTCTGGTGCCCGTCGAGCTCATCCCGGAGGGGCCGAAGGGGACACCGCGGGTCACCGTGGGTGAAGACGACCCCGTACTCAACCCTGCGCTCGCGCTCCGCCTCAAAGAGTTCGGGATCGACCTGCCCACCAGCGAGGACATCGACGGCCTCACCGTCTCGGAAACCATCACCCTCATTCGCGCAGCGCTAGAGCGACCCAAGACTTTCGTTGGCTGGACGCTTCGCGAGGCGACGTACCTCTCGACGTTCTCTTTCGCCAAGGAGGCGATGTTCAAGGACCTCACGGACAATGAGGCCCAGATCCTTGAGCATCCCATCGTCAGGGCTATCGCGACGTCAGACCCGAACGCGCAAACCGGCGAGTTTCAGTTCGAGCCGATCGACCCGGCTGACATCGACAGGCTCGCGCCACCCGAGGTCACCCCTCTCGTCCTTGACGCTGATTCGTCGCAGCGGGCTGCGGTTGCTGCGTCGCTGGCCGGCAAGACGTTCGTCATGGACGGCCCTCCCGGCACGGGCAAGTCGCAGACGATCGCCAACATGATCGGCGCGCTGCTCCACGCAGGGAAGACGGTCCTGTTCGTCTCGGAGAAGATGGCAGCCCTGGACGTTGTCCGGAATCGACTCGCCGCAGCCGGACTCGGGTCATATCTGCTGGAATTGCACTCCCACAAGGCCAGCCGCAAGGAGGTCGCGACTGAACTCCTGCGCACGCTCGACAACGTGGCGCGGCCGCCCGTTCCGATGGCTTCCCTGGCCCGGGCCGGAGCAAAGGACCGCCGTGAGCAACTGAATGACTACGCCGCTGCGATGAACTTGGTACGCGAGCCCCTCAACGCGTCGCTTCACGACGTGCTGGGAAAGGCCGCGCTACTGTCGCACGTCCCGGTGGCCCCAGTCCCCGAGAGAGCGCCCAAGGACCTGTCGGAGCGGGATTTCGCGGACACGCAGGAGACCCTCGCGAGGCTGGTTCGCAACTGGCGGCCGGCTGCGCAGGGAAACTCGTTCCTCTGGCGCGACATCGAAGACGAACAGTCGCTCGAGGTCCGGCTGTACCAGGCCGAATCGGCGCTTGAGGAACTTCGAGGGACCCTCGGGTTGAACGCGGAAGTCATCGACGCGTTTGGACTGACGGGCCCCTCGGAAACGCCCCAGCTCATTGCGCTGATCGAACATCAGCATCGCGAGCATTCCGCCGGTGCCATCGAGCAGTGGCTGACCATGGACTCTACGGAGGCGCTCAACGTGGCGCGCCTCGATCTGGAGCAACAGGTCGCCGCGCTGAAGGCCGCCGAAGACGAGGTGGCACAAGCGGCGGGTGTGGCCTGGAATGTCCTCCCGGATGACGATGCAGTACCGGAACGCCCCAACGCTCCCTCGGTCACTCCCGGATCGCTCGATTTCGACGCGGTGCCGATCGGGGACCTCACGGCTACGGCTGACCGGTTCGAGCGCGAAGCCAAGATGCTCCGAGGGCGCCTCGAATCGCTGACCTCGATGGCCGTCAACCTCGGTCTTGGCCAGGTCGTCACCTTCGCCGACGCCGACCGCCTGTGCCGTTTGGTCGACCTGCGGAGCGCAGATGCATCCCCCGACCGTCGGTGGTTCACGCCGACAGGGGTCGCGGAGGCGCGGAGCGCGGCGGCTGCGCTGCGGGAGCACGCGCGCGCGCTCGATGAGGCCGAGGGCAAAGCCACCGCCGTGTTCAACCCAGACGCCCTCAAGGCCCCGCTCGCCGAGTTGCAGGACCGGTTCACCAACCTGCACAAGGGTCTCAAGAAGATGTCGGGGAACTACCGAACAGACAAGCGAACTCTCGCTGGCCTTCTGACCGATGCCAGCAACGTCAGGAACGGCATCCGACGTCTTTCTGATGCCATCGCTTGGGGCGAGGCCTCGAAGGGTTTCGAAAGTCTCGCGCTCATGAAGAGTGAGTGGCTCGGCAGCTTCTGGCGTGGCCGGCAGACGGACTTCGACGCTCTCCAGCGGTCGTTTGGGGTCGTCGATGAAGTGCTCGTGCTGACCGATCACTCAGCCCCTGCAGCGCTTACGAGCTACATGACTACGCCGGGCCCCAACGATTCGCACCAGGCCGTTGTCGATGAAGCTCGGTCCGCCTTCGCCGATTGGGTGGCCGGGCTCCGGCCGGCTCCCGCGATGTCAGGCCGTCCAGACTTGCACCTCGGCTCGATCGAGGCGGCCATCGATTGGCTCGAGGCGCACGTGGCGCCGCTACGCCAAGCCGCAGCCCGCATCCAGTCCGTCAGCAGAGCTCACCGGCCGGGAGCACACGCTGCAGCAGGCCGACCAGCTCCTCGATCTCGCCCGCACCGCGCGACGAGCAACTGCCGAAATGCACGCAGCGGATGGCACCTACCGCGGATTCTTCGGCGACTACTTCAACTTCGGGGACACCGACCTCGACGCCCTGGCCGGAGCCCTCGACTGGTCAACCTCGCTACGCGAGCTCGCCGGCGGCGCGCTCACCCCGGGCCAGATCAAAGCACTGGCTGACTCCAACGCCGTCGAGATGGCCGGCCCATACGAGAAGTGGACGCAGGCTCGGGACCGCGTCGTGAACGCCTTCAACGCGTCGCGCCATCGCGAATTGCAGATCGAACTCGACGACTTCCGTGGCGCCGTCGACCTCATGACCGACCTCAATGCCGACACCGTCGGCCAACAAGAATGGTTCGAGTACAAGCGCGCCTACGACACCATCGCCGGGCTCGGCCTCCACACCGCTATCAACTTCTGTATCGAGCAGCGACTGGCAGCGCACGAAGTCCCGGACGTCGTCAACCGCGCGCTGCTGCGGTCTTGGTCCGACCACGTCATCCAGGCTGATGGACGCCTGCGTCCACTGCTCGCCACCGACCGCGAGGCCCTCGTCGAGGAGTACCGCAACCTCGATCGTGGACTCATCCAAGCCGCCACGGCGGACATCATCACCGCGGCGAACACACGACGCCCAGTGAACCCCTCGATCGGCGAGTCTGCGGTCATTCGCCGCGAAGGCAGCAAGCAGAAGCGCCACAAGCCCGTTCGCGACCTTATGGCAAGCAGCCGTAACGTGACGCAGGCAATCAAACCCGTCTTCATGATGTCGCCCCTCGCTGTCTCCCAATACCTGCCGTCGGACATCGAGTTCGACGTGGTGATCTTCGACGAGGCATCACAGGTGACGCCTGGAGACGCGGTCAACTGCATCTACCGCGGCAAGGCGCTCATCCTCGCCGGAGACGACAAGCAACTGCCCCCGACCTCGTTCTTCGAACGCAACACCGACGACGATGACGAAGAGGAAACCGACGTGAAGGACTTCCAGTCCGTCCTCGAGCTCGCCAAGGCCGCCGGCGCATTCAACAACCTCGGCCTGAGGTGGCACTACCGGTCCCGACACGAGGACCTGATCGGGTTCTCCAACTACAAGTTCTATGAGGGCAAGCTGTTACGTTCCCGTCGGCCCACGCCGAGGGCAGCGACGTGGGCGTCGAGTTCTTCCACGCCCACGGCATGTACAAGCGCGGAGGCGGGGCCTACAACCCGATCGAAGCCGCCACGGTCGCTGAGCGGGTGATCGAACACTTCACCAGCCGCCCCGACCTAACCCTCGGCGTAGTCACGTTCTCGGTCGCCCAGGCGGATGCCGTCCAGAGCGCCCTCGACGAAGCCCGCGTCGCACGGCGCGAGCTGGACCGGTTCTTCGACACCGAAGACCGCCTCGACGGCTTCTTCATCCGCGCCCTTGAGCAGGTTCAGGGCGACGAACGCGACGTCATCATCTTCTCGGTCGGTTACGGCCCCGACGAAGCCGGCAAGATCTCCACCAACTTCGGCGCTCTGAACAAGGACAAAGGCTGGCGCCGACTGAACGTCGGCATCACCCGCGCACGCCAGCGGGTCGAGGTCGTCGCATCCATACGTGCCGGGGAGATCCCACCGTCGACCAACGAGAACGTCGAGTACTTCCGGGCTTACCTCGATTACGCCGATCGCGGACAGCAGGTCCTCGCCATTCCGTACTCGTCCACGGGACTCGACCCGGAATCCCCGTTCGAAGAATCGGTTCTAGCCGCGATCCAGAATTGGGGCTACACCGTCGAGCCGCAGGTGGGCGCCGCTGGATTCCGGGTGGACATCGGCGTGCGGCACCCGGCATATCCGGGCATGTTCGCCCTCGGCGTCGAGTGCGACGGCTACCAGTACCACTCCGCCCCAGCCGCCCGAGACCGCGACCGGCTCCGCGACCAGATCCTCACGGGGCTGGGATGGCGACTCCACCGCATCTGGGGAACAGCCTGGTACCGCGACCGGGCGACCGAAGAGACGCGGCTTCGCGCGGCTATTCAGGAGGCGATCGACGCCCCGGTGGGTGACCGAACCAAGAAGGTGCCGACCATCGAACGCCACGTCGTGGAGACCGAAGAGGCGGCCTGGGACGCGACGCCCACGTGGGCGGGTCCGTATCGGTGTGCTCCGGAGCACCGCCTTCCGCGTTGGGCTGATCCCGGGGAGTTGGGGAACCACCTCCACATGGTCGACGCGATCAACGCGCTCGTTGAGGGGGAGGGGCCGATCCATCTGGACATCGCCTATGAGCGCCTGCGCGACTGGTGGGGCATCGGACGCATCGGCCACAACATCCGGGCCGCGATCGACCTAGCGATCAAGCGTGCGAACGTGATTCGTCAGGGGGACTTCCTATTCGCTTCTGACAGCACTGTGGCGGAGGTGCGGACGCCGACCGGATACTGCTCGCGCAAGGTGGAACAAATTCACGGCGACGACTCGGGCTTGCAGTGGTCATGCTGCTGCGCGATGTTGGAGGGGCCACCCGGACGGAGGTCGTCCAGAGCGTCGCCAGAATCTTCGGCTGGACGCGGACGGGCGCCGTTGTCGATCGGCGCATGAACGACGTCATTGACCGACTCGTCCGCGACGACCGCGTTGTCCTCAGGACCGAAGACATCCTGGCCTTGGTTCGATAGTGGCCCGCGCCGGGTGCGGAACCGCGGTGCCGCTGATTCAGCGGCACCGTCCGCCCCGCGGGTTATCGCGACGGGCTGAGCGCCATTCGCGGTACCGGAAGGCCTCCAGCGCCGGAACTGACGGTTGGACCACTCTGCTGAGTGCATGCCCGGTACTGGACCGCGCGACCTGCAGGTCAATACCAGGCATGGCGAACAGGTCGATGGCGTCGTTGCAAAGCCGCCGGACGATGAGGTGAACCTCAAACCCGAGGTGGTCGCGCTTCGATGGCTTGGAGACCGATCTGAAGTCCGTCATCAGCAGGTCGTCCGCACGGTGGTCCTCCTTCGAAAGGACATCGAACGGGGCGCTTGTCGGACTCACAAGGTCGAGGACGCGCGACAATGGAAGATCCGGTTGCCGATGGTTGCGGCCCTGGATCTGCGAGTCGGCGAACGGTCTGCCGAAGGCCGCCATCGTGTAGCCGACCTGGGAGGCTGGAGCCTTGGCGAGGACCCGCTGGGCGTCCTCAGTAGGGACCATATGGAAGGACAGCGGCGGACCGCACAATTCGACCATCTCCAGGCCGGACTGGTTCGCGTGCAGAGGGAGAGGGAACGCAGCGAGGTGTCGAAGGAGCCACTCAGGGGACGTGAAGAGGCTGTCTGCGCTGTCTCCAACCCGAGGCGTCGCGATAGGCGCGCGCCCCCGCGGCGCATCTCACGGTCGATGATCTGCGTTGCCATCACTGCGCGGGTGACGTCACGCCAGCCGACGATGCAATAGAGATCGATCCGGCTTGGTTCGGCGGCCGGTCCTCGCTCGTCCCAGCCCGCGAGGAGGGTCGCGGTATCACTCTTCAGGTATCTGGCCAGGTGCTCAGCGCGAGGGACCACGTCCATCAGATCCTCCTCGGTCCGACTTGAGTGTCTCTGACGGCTGCTGTCGCCGGCCCGGACGCCAGTGCGCACGGGTAGCGGTGCTGGGCCTCCGGATCCACCACGGTATCGAAGAGCGCGTCGCTGCGCTGGAATCGGCGGACGGCGAGGTGCAGGTCGGCGGCGGCGCCGGGGGTCGTGCCGATCGCCTTGCGGTCGTCATCGGTGGGGACGGCGAGCCAGAGACGGAAGTGGCTGACGCCGGCGACGGTGATGGGGCGGAGGGCGGCAAGGCCAGGAGGTCTTGTCGCCTTGACGGGCGGTCGCGAGGATGGCGGCGACGTTGGCGGGGTCGGGGGCGTCGACGTCCTCGGGGTGGTAGACGTCGAGATTGCCGGTCTTGGCTCGGCGGAAGCTTCGGCGGCGGGCGGTCGGCGTACTCGTAGGCGATGTCGTCGACGACCCCCAGCGACTCGCGCGTGACGAGCGCTCGGATCACCTGAGTTCGGTCATTTGCTTAGTGCCTGAGATTCCGGGCGTGGATCGCGTTGAGTAGGACCTGCTGGTCGGCCGGGATGGCTGGTGGGAGGGTCTGCTCGGCGCCGTTGCTGAGGACGGTGTGAGGTTCCCCCCGGACCGTAGAGGCATCGACGATGAGGATCGAGATGCCAGAGAAGCGCAAGAAGTACGACCGGGAGTTCCGTGAGGGAGCTGTCCGGATCGTCGAAGAGACCAACAAGCCGATCGCGCAGGTCGCGCGCGACCTCGGCGTGAACGAGGGCACCTTGGGCAACTGGGTGGCTCGTGCACGCGAGGGCGCCGACGGCACCCGTGGGCTGTCGAAGGATGACGTCGAGGAGCTGAAGCGGCTCCGTGCCGAGGTCGCCGAGCTGCCGGATGGAGCGTGATGTCCTCAAGCGATCCGTGGTCCTGTGGGTCAAGGAGGCGACGAAGTGAGCGTGGCACGCTTCATCGCCGACCAGAGGACCAACTACCGAGTGCCGCACACGGTCACCTGCCTGCTGCTCGGGGTCAGCTCTGGCGTGGTTCTACAAGTGGCTGGGCCGGGCGACCGGACCGTCGGCGACCTCGGGGTTGCACACGACTCGTGACCGTCGCCGCGACACCATCGACCGGGCTGTGAGGGTGATGTTCACCAAGAAGCGCGGGCCTGCATGGCTCGCCCCGGTTGCATGCCGATCTACGCGACGACGGCTGGGACGGTCAGCGAGAAGACGGTCGCGGACTCGATGCGCCGCCAGGGGCTCGTGGCGCGCCGGATCAAGCGCAGGAACGGGCTCGACGCAGGCAGGACAAGACGGCCCCGAAGTTCCCAGACCTTGTCAAGAGGAACTTCACCGCAGGGCGCCGCGAACGCCAAGTGGGTGGGCGACATGACGGAGATCCCCACCGTCGACGGGCAGGGCCGGCCGGGTCCGAAGCTGTACCTGGCGACCGTGATCGACCTGTACTCGCGTCGTCTGCTCGGTGCCGCGACCGGGGCTGCATCCGGACGCTGATCTGGCCTGCGCGGCGATCAAGATGGCCGTGGCCGCCCGCGGCGGGAAGGCCGCTATCTGGCGCGAGGATGAGGCCGAGCGAGTCATCTTCCACACCGACAGGGGCTCGACCTACACGGCGAAATCGTTCACCAAGGTGTGCCGCCAGATGGGCATCCGTCAGTCGATGGGCCGCGTCGGCTCGTGCTTCGACAACGCCGCCGCCGAGGCGTTCTTCAGCTCGCCTGGAGTGGGAGGTCCTCTCGCGACACGACTTCGTGAACACCCGCCAGGCCCAGGCCGTCGTGCTGGACTGGTGCTACGGGTTCTACAACCACGAGCCGGCGGCACAGCGCGGCGGGCATGATGAGTCACCGGTCAGACTACGAGAACGACCGCGGCCCCCGACCGGGAAGCCGCATAAGAGAAGCCCTCCACGATTCGGGGGAACCACAGTGGCTGACCGCAGCGGGCGTAGCTGCCGGATGATCGTGCGGATCCCGAGGCCGCGGCGGTTCTGGGTTTCGCGGGGACCATGGCCAGGGCGGTGAAGACCAGGGTCAGGTGCGCCTCGATCGCGTCTGCAGGGTGTGCGCGTGTGGGCATCGGGCGGGCGGCCAGGTCGGTCTTGGAGAGCCGGAACGACTGCTCGACGTGCCAGAGATCGTGGTAGCTGCTTGATGACCTCGCGAGGCGCCCATCAGGGTGGCGGGGATGTTCGAGACGTAGCCTTTGAGCCCGACCAGGCGCCGGGCTCAGGGCCAGGGCGGCTTCGTCGAGGACAGCGGCGTCGCCCTTGATGGGCGTCACGAACCTCGGGGTGCACGGGCTGCTTTCTCGCCTTCGACGACGGCTCGCGGGCGCGGTTCTCCTGCCGCGGTGAGGGTCTTGGCGTCTCGGGCCGCGCGTTTGGCGCTGTAGGCCCAGACCGCCCGCCACAATCACCGGTGCTCGTCGCGGTCCCAGACCGGTTCGGCTCTGAGCCAGGCCGGGTTGTTCTCGATGGCCCTCGTGGTTATTCGGGGTGATCGTGTCGATGACCTGCCCGTCGGTGAAAGCGTCACCGTGCCAGCGAAAGTGGGAGGCCAGATCGATCGGCGCTTTGGTGGTGCGGGACCCGACGATGAACCCGGAACCCGGCCTCGTCGATCTCCCGCAGATTTGCTGGCCGACAGCATTCCAGCATCAGCGACCACGACCATGTCGGACAGGCCGTGCCGGTCGGCGAACTGCTTCGACGATCGGGATGATCGTCTGTGTCGTCGGGTAGCCCCGACCCATCGCTGGGCCGGGGCCCCCTCAGAACCGGACGTGCGGCTTTCACCGCATCCGGCTCAAGCAAGTCCCTATGGGCGTCGAAGGCGAGGGGGTGCTGGATCGGGTGTGTCACGCGGCCCGTGGCGCCGTCGTCGCTTGTCCCAGTAGTCGGCCAGGTCCGGGTCGTCCGGGGACGCATCGGCCTTGACCATCAGGTGACGACGGATCGGCGTCCACGACAGTTTCCGAAGGTAGGCGCCGGTGTCCCGGTCGCCGAAGATCCAACGGTCCTGCCGGGTCGGGTGGAACGCCCCGAAGTAGCGCTCCACGATCCACTGGCCGGTCTTCTTCGTTGTGTCGGCGTCTGCCCCACTTGAACATCGTCCACCACAAGGTGGAGTCGATCATCGCGCGAAGACCTTCTTGGACACGACCGTCCGGTAGTAGGCCGCCCAGCCCCGCAGGATCGGGTTGAGTCGTGCCGATCACGGCCATCGGCGTTCGCGCCGCGCAGGCTGCGCACCTCGGCGCGCAGCCGTGGCGCGGAACCGCTTGACCGCCGTCCTTGCTCGGCTTGATCAGCAGCTTCCCGGGTTGCGGTAGTGGCGGACGTTGAATCCCAGGAAGTCGAATCCCTCGGTCGAGGTGCACGATCGCGTGTCTTGTCCTCGTTGAACGACAGCCCCCTGGGCGCCAGCCACTCGGTCGAGCCGCGCCTTGACCTGCTTCGGCTTGTTGCCGCGTGTGGCACAGCGCCACCAGGTCGTCGGCGTACCTGATCAGAACCGGGCGTCCCCGGCGCTGACCAGCCCCGCGTCGAGCGCCACGGCTGGTACCGGACCCCAGCGGCGTGCTCCATCCCGTGCAGGGCGATGTTCATCAGCAGCGGGCTGACGACCCCGCCCTGCGGCGTCCCCTCGCTCGGTCGGGGCGAACTGCCCGTGCTCGATCACACCCGCCCTCAGCCACCGCGCGATCGAGTCCCTTGGCGGGGAACCCGTCGCAGGTGGTCGAGCAGCTGCTGCTCGTCGTTGATGTCGTCGATCCCCGCGGTCAGGTCCGCGTCGAGGATCCAGACAGCGCCTTCGTTCTCGAGCACCTTTTACGACAGTCCAGTAGATCACCTCGATCGCGTCGTGACAGCCACAACCGAGCAAGAAGCCGTAGAACTCACGGCTCGAACCGGGCCTCCCACTCCGGCTCCAGCGCGTCGACCACCACGTGCTTGCGACACGCGGTCCACGGTGACCGGAATGCCGAGCGGACGCTTGCTAGCCGTTGGCTTCGGGATGTACATCCGGCGGACCGGCAGCGCCGGTGACTGGTGCCCGCACTGCTGGACCCATCGGGCCAGCGTCCACCCGATCCTGGGCCGTGCAGCGCGGTGACACCATCGATCCCAGCGGTTCGCCGCCCCTGGTTGATCTGCGTGACCCGTCGCGTCGCGACCAGCGCGTTCGCCCGGGACCGCAGCATCAACCGTTGCAGGCTCCGCACCTTCCGTGGTCGCCCGCCCTTGTCGCCGTGAAGATGCGCTGCCGCAGCCGCCTACTCTGCCTCGGCCCGGGACCAGTCGACCTCGTCCCAGTCCTCTGCATGGTCCCGCGCTCCGTTCGCCGTCACCGCAGTGGCGGCGTCCAACGTCCCCGGGATGCTGACGTCACGTTCATCGTCTCCTTCACGAAACTCACCTGACCCGCGTCGGCTCCCTCTCGGGCCGAGCACGATGCTCGTATCCGGCCGGTTCGACTCCCCGCGGCCAAGAGGCGACCGCTATCGGGTGACGCCCTTCCCGTCGCCTTTCGGCGCACCGGCATTCGCTTCTGGGTCATCCTGTCCCGGCTGGGGATTGCGCCTTCCTCACGGTCGACCTACCAGCCCTACATTCAGCGCCTGGACCCGAGACGGGTTTCCACGTTCCACATGCGTAAGACACGAACGGATTGGGCGCCCTCTATACCCCGGGGACGATGGTGCTCACCCGGCCGCTTGCCGATCAGCAGCCAGCATCCGCCGCATTCCAGCGGCACGTCCCTGACATCAGCCCGGCCTTGCTTCCTTCTATCCGGACCTTAAACATGACGCGGCATCAACCGAAGGTTCATCCGTGTTCGCCCGCCCGCTCTTCTCCTCACCCGTGACCCCCTGAGGAACGAGGGCCCTCGGCTTGAACCCTGGGCTTCGCTCCCCGTGGCTACCCGGGCGCACGCCAGAGCGGAGACCGGCTATCGAGCACGGGCCGGGAATCACGTCACCATCAGGTCCTCCTTCACCGTGACCCACTTACTGCATGCGACCTCGTGTCGCACTCGGCCTTGTTGCCCTCGAAGCAGCCGATCTCGAGCGGGAAGCCGGCCCGGTCGACCAGCAGCCCGACCACGACCTGCGGGTCGACCCGGCGCTCCTTGGAGTAGCCGACATTCCGCAGGGCATCTTCCTTCTCGGCCTCGAAATCGAGCGTCGTCACGTCGTAGAGCACCAACGACAGTCCCCCGCGGACAGAGGCGCGAGCAAAGCACGCTCCTGCGATTGTCGCGGTCTACCGCCCACACAGCGGACCAGGGTCGACGCAACGTCTTCTCGCTCGCCGGCGACTGGCCCAGATCCCTCAGGACCCGCCCCACATCGAGGATCGAGGTCGGTTCGACGATCCGGGCGATCACCAGGTCACGGAACGCCTCGTCGCCCACGACGTCGAACCCGAGATCGTCATAGACCCCGGCGAGGGTCTCGAACAGCAGCCGCGAGGAGGTCGCCACCACCCGCGGCACCGACACCCGCTCCCGATCATTGACAGGCTCAGCAGTCCCACCCGCGGTGAACAGCGGCTCATCGGCAACAGACCTCGCGACCAACTCGGCCTTGACCGGCGTCGGCTCCACCCCGAAGATCGAACTGCTCCTGCCCGCCGTCGACCAGCAGCCCTCGTGCCCGTTCCAACAGGATCCCAAGCTCAGCATCGGTGTGGGCCGACCCCAGATGAGCCACGATCCTGCGGCGCCCGCGGACGTACTCGGCGATCTGCACGGCCGTGGCTCCCGAGGCCGTCGGAACCCGCCGTATCCACGCCACGCACCGAGGGTAGGGCACTCCTTAGTGCCTCACATCGACCATCAACGCCACCATCGCCGCAGGTCAGAGCCCCGCCCGTCGCCGGCCCAACCCGAGGTGACCAAACTCAGGGTAGACGTCGAGATTGCCGGTCTTGGCTCGGCGGAGCTTCGGCGGCGGGCGGTCGGCGTACTCGTAGGCGATGTCGTCGACGACCCCCAGCGACTCGCGCGTGACGAGCGCTCGGATCTCGCGGCCGACGTCGCCGTCGAAGGGGTCGCCGTGGCCGAACTCGATCGGGCCGCTGATCACCAGCCTCGAGCCGATGCGCCTGACCAGGCAGGCGGCCCAGGCGCCGGCGAGGTCGTGGTCGCGGGCGTCCATCCGAGGGCCGATCGTGCTCACCCAGAGGTTGCGCAGCCGGACGGCGACGGCCTTCGGGTCGAGAGCCGCAGTTGGCTCGGGGTGGGGTGGTCTCGACTTCGCTCGACCGACCGATTGCCTGCCGGGCGGGCGGTCGGGCCAGAGGCCGCCTCGGCCGCCCGAGCACACAGCTCGTCGCAGACCCGGCGTACGGCGGCGGGGGTCTCCTCGGCGTACATGAGGTACGTCGAGAGCCCGGCGCCGAGCATGCGCTCGCCGTGGGTACGCATGCAGTCGAGGCAGACGTAGGCGAGGATCCGTCGACCCCGATCGCGCAGGTGCGTCTCGTAGCGGGCCGGCGCATCGCAGATGTCGCAGTCGATCTCCTCGACCGGGCAGGCCACTATGCGGGCCGTCGGCCGCATCGAGGCGGAGTCGGGGTCGACGAGGTCCCGGGCGCGGGCCAGGTGGTCGAGGACGTGAACGTCCGGCGGGACCAAGGGAGTGTCGACGGTGTCGAAGGCGGCCTTGCGCACCACGACCTCCTCGACGTACTGCGTCATCAGCGACATGGCGTCCGCCGTGGGGTCGGTGAGCATCTTGCGGTGCACGTAGGTCTCGATGTCGATCGGGCCGGCACGAGAGGGTCGTCGGCGTGGAGCATGCGCGGAGCATGGCAGGAAGTGCCGACACATCAGGTCGGCTACACGTCCCGTTGATCCGGGCTTGGTTGTCGGAGGCCGCTCATAACATCCGCCCCCGGCAGAGGAGGTTGTGATGGCGAAGGGCGACGGCGTGGCCGACGAGGTCGACGTACCCGACGATGCTGGGGAGTACGCCGAGGCGCTGGCGGCGATCCTTCGGCGGTTCGCATCGGGGTGCGTGCGGTGGATCGAGTGCGGTCCGGGCTGGTATCCGCTGATCGCGCGGCTCGACGCCGAGCTGCTCGGCGATCGTGCCCGGCTATCAGGTGGAGCAGGTGAAGGAGAAGTTCGGCGGGCCTCGCTACTACGTATCCATCCCGTACGACGGGCCCGAGGTCGACGAGGAGACCGCCGACCGCTTCGCCGTACTCATCGAGGCCGCCGAGGATCGGTCCTTCTCAGTCTGCGAGCTGTGCGGCGACGTCGGCGAGATTCGAGCTGATCGGGGCTTGGTCAAGACGCTCTGCGCGGCGTGCCGACCCGCGTCGGCTTGAGCGGACAACGGTCGTGGCTGGGACTCGGGAAACTGTCGGACGTCGCGCCTATTGTCACGAGCGTCCGGCCCAGCTCAGGGCCGAAGGCGACTCGGGAGGCAACGATGGGCGAGGAGACATCCGGTACGGCGGAAGGGGATCTGCCCGGTCGGGGGTGGTCGGATCTGCGGCGCACCATCGCTCGTGAAGGCATCGTGGTGCCCCATCCCGGCGCCGTCGACAAGCTCGACGTCCGCCGATTCGAGCGGTGGGATTGGGGGAGCCGCCCGCTCAACAGGGCGGTCCTATACATGTTCGCCGTCGAACATGTCGCGACTCAGCTCACCGAGCAGGGGCATCTCTTCAGCTGCTCGCACACGGGGCACGGCATCAACAGCTATGCGCTGACCCTCGTCGCGTCGGCCGGTGACGTGGCGGCGTTCGTCCAACACCCGTGGGGCGGCTGGTACGGCGATCCGCTCCGCGACCTGATGCACGTCAACGATACCTATGCACGGCTGCACCTGCTGCTCCGCGGCGCGGCACGGGTGGAGACCAGCCGGCCGCGGCGGCTCATCCTCGCCTCCCGGATGCGAGATGAGCTGGCTCTGGCCGACCTGGCGACGTGGCGGCCCGGGGCGGGCTTCGGAGACGGCGCGGTCGAGGAGTTCGCCGACGAGTCCGCCCTGTTCCGGGCGGCCGCGAGCCGCGTCCCTTCCCCCGACGAGAGGCCGATCGAATGGTGAGCCGACTGGTAGGCGACGCCGGAGTTGTGTCGGAGGTCGCGACTACCTTCGGGAGCGCGAGGGCGACGGTGGCGCGTCGGCGGGGGAGACCCGTCACCGATGGCCCGCGCGCTTGGCGGGTTCGGAACGGTAGGGGGTCTGTATGAGTGACATCGAGAGCGGCGGGCTGCCAGCGGAACGCTTCGGCGAGGGCTTGGTGGAATCCGACGCAGCGTGGGAGGTCCTCGAGGTCGGCCTGGCGGCGTACGTCGCGACGATGGGCGACGAGGGGGCGCGGGACAGTCTCATTCTCGAGCTGCCCGAGCCGGGAGGCGGGCACGGCTGTGCGCCGTACGCGCAGTTCGTGGCCCTCGGCGAGGAGGCGATGATCCACCCTGAGATCGCGGGCAACCGATACCTTGCCGACCAGCATCGACTTGGGCGCCAAGGGACGCAAGTACCTCACGCGGGTGGGGTGGTCGGGCAACGACGCGAGCGACTGGAACTGGTACGTCGAAGTGCCGGTCGACGGCGCCGACGAGCTGGTAGCGCAGGTCGTGCGGGTGCTTCGCCGCCACTTCGGAGTCGCGCATCCGCAGCTGCTGACCTACCAGGCGGCCGGCCCCGCGTCCGAGGGCGCGGACGTCCTCCAACTATGCGCCACCCACGACGTACCGACCGATGCGCCGCACGCGCCTAACGACCCGGCGGCTCCCGTCCTGAAGCAGGTCGCCGTCTCGCCCGGCAGCTTCGATCATCTGCACGAGATCGTCGGCCGGCTCCTGGAGGAGAAGTACGAGGACGAGCCGACCGTCGACGACGACGGGGACTTCGTCCTCCACCAGCTCGACAGGCCCGTCTGGGTGCGGGTCCTGCCGAACCAACCCGCTGTCGAGATCATTGCCCGCGTCGCGTACGACGTACGGTCGCGGCGCGCGGCCGCGGTCGAGCTCGGCCTGTCGAACCGCAACCACCTCTGGTCGCGATGGACCCTGCGTCAGCGGGAGGTGTGGCAGACCGTCCACCTGCCAGCGCAGCCGTTCGCGCCGAGGCACCTCGACGTGATGCTCGACCTCTTCTTCGAGGCAATGGCCGACACACGTGACGACCTCGCGCTACGGCTTCGTGCGAAGGCGGGCTGACGCACGACCGCCGCGCCTTAGCCCGTTCGACCAGGGGGAGGCTTCGCCTCACCGGTCCTCGAGTCGGCGGCGGCCGAGCATCCGCGCGAACAGCTCCGCGGCTCCGCCGGAGATCAGCCCCACCAGGGCTCCCGTGAAGACGCTGCTCAGCATGGTGGGACCTGCCTCCATACGGCCACGATCACCCACACCGACGGTGGGCCGAGCGCCAGGAGTCCGTTGGCGAAGGGCGAGGCATCGACCCTCAGGTCGTGAACGAGCACGCGTGGCACTGCCAACGCTGCCAGGACTGCGATCGCCCACCACGGAAGGCCGAGGGTGGGTCTGTCGGAGGTGGGCGTCGTCATGAACGTGACCCTAGGAATCGACGTCGGCTCGTCACACCCCCTTGCGGGCGCCTGGGCGATCGTCGGCTCGCGACTCGGCCGTCGCCTGCAAGGGAATCGCCGGCCCGTAGTCGCTAGTCGGGGAACAGTCGTGCGATCGCCCGGAGAGCATTGTCCCGATAGAGCGGCAGGTCCTCGGAGACGCCGTACCCGAGATCTTCCAGCGCCCGCACGCGGGCATGGAAGTGGGCGCGGGGGAGGAGTCCCTCGGCCGGCAGGCCGGAAGCCGCCAACCGAGCCACCGCCGACTCGCCCGCGGCCGGTCCGAGGTCCCGCAGGACCAGTCCGAGATCGACGGCTGGGTCACCGATGGCGGAGTCAGACCAGTCGATGATGCCGGTGATCTCGAGGTCGGGGCCGACGAACACATGCTCCGCGCCCAGATCCTGGTGGGTCGGGAGTGGCGCCGGCGTCGTCCCGAGCTCAGGTGCCGAGTCGAGGAAGGCGGCGACCCTGTCGCGAGACGGTCGTGGGACGCAGTGCCGGACCTCCTCCCACTCGGTGGCGGCCTCCGCCAGGAGCTGACCCGGACGAGGAAGGTCGAGCGGGAGCACCTCTTCCAGCTCCGCGACAGGAATCGCGGCAAGGGCGGCGATGAGCTCACCCAGCCGGCTGCCGAGTCGCCTCGCCTGCTCGCCGGTGGTGAGGGGAAGCACCTCGAGCAGGGGCCGGCCGGGCACCCGCTCCATCTCCATGGCGCCCAGCTCGGGCCAGGTTCGCAGGATCCTCGGCACGGGCAGCGGCACCGAGCGACGGACGATCCGGAGCAGCGCCGCCTCGCGAGACACGTCGAGCCCGCCCGCGTCGGGGCGGCGCCGGCGGATCACGGTGGCGTCCCCACTCGACGAGACCTCATGATCGAGCCCCTCAGGCATCCGCAATTGCCCCCCGGTTCGGTTCGATCGTGAGACGAGGCAGGCGCCGGTCGAGCCAGCGTGGGAGCCACCAGCTGCGGTCGCCGAGACCATGATGGCAGCGGCCGCGGTGATGACGCGAGCGAGGTCGTCAAGCGTGGGATCGCCTCGGTCGCAGGCCGCGCAGACGGATGATGGACCTGCTGATCGCAGCCACGGCGGCGGACGCCGGAGCGACGCTTGCAACGCTGAATGCTGTTGACTTCAAGGGCCTGGACGACTTCGTGCATGTCGATTGGCGATCGCTCGCTTACTGACCCGGCCGCCCCCGGCGGGGGAGGGGAGGCCAGGTGCTTGAGTAGCAATGACGCACCCTGCGTCGCTATTGGGGGGACGACCCCCTTGGAAGGGCCGCACCCTGCGTCGCTAACGGAGGTGGGGCGCTCCGAGCGCATCCTCCTGATCGTCGACGTGCGTGGTCTCGACACGGTCGCTCGTCCCTCGCGACCGGCTCGACCAGCGAGATGCCGTCCGGCATGCGTGGTCTCGACTCGGTCGCTCGTCCCTCGCGACCGGCTCGACCAGCGAGAGGCCGTCGACGTGCGTGGTCTCGACACGGTCGCTCGTCCCTCGCGACCGGCTCGACCAGCGAGAGGCCGTCGACGTGCGTGGTCTCGACACGGTCGCTCGTCCCTCGCGACCGGCTCGACCAGCGAGATGAGGCCGGCCGCAGATCGGGTGCCGTGTGCGCCATAGCCCGGTCGGGCGGGGGAGGGGTGCCGAACGGGCGGTTGTCGGTGAACAGGCGTCCGGAGAAGGGTGAGGGACGCACGGGCGCCCGTCACCCCCATCAACCTCCATCCCCCAGGAGCACGCAGTGCATACCTTCAGTCGAACGAGCCTGTCCAGATCAGTCTTGGCCAGATCAAGGCTGGCCAAGAGCTGGCTCGTCGTAGCCGGGGCGCTGTGCGTCGTGGGCACGAGCAGCGCGGCCGTGGCCGCGCCGGGCGTCACGCCGGCGTCGTACACGAACTCGCTGGCGCCCGGCGCCTCGGTGACGGTCACCAAGACCGTGGAGACGCCGGTGATCCCGCCCAACCCCGACATCGTGTTCCTCGCCGACACCACGACCAGCATGACGGCGAGCATCGGCAACGTGCGGGACAACTCGGCGACGATCCTCAGCCAGATCCTGGCGGCGCAGCCGTCCGCACAGTTCGCGGTGGCCGACTACAAGGACACCGCCGATGCGGGAGGGCACTTCATCATCCGGCAGAACCTCACCGCCGACACCACCGCGGTGACCAACGGCATCAACGCCTGGACGCCGCTCTCCGGCGGCGGGAGTGACGCGGCGGAGGACTGGATCGGCGCACTGGGTGCGGTCCCGAGCGATATCGACTTCCGGGCGAACGGCGAGCCGATCGTGGTGATGTTCGGCGACTCCTCGAGCCACGACCCCTCGGCCGGGTTCACGCTGGCCAGCGCGACGAGCGCGCTGCAGGCGGCCGGCGTACGGGTGATCGCCATCGACGTGCCCGGAGCCGACGGCTACCTGTGGAACGGGCTCAACTCGGCCGGCCAGGCCACCGCGGTGACCGCGGCGACCGGCGGCACGCTGGTCAGTGCCAACCCGAGCGAGATCGCCGACACGATCCTCGCGCAGCTGCAGAACCTGCCCGCCGAGGTCACGCACGACGCCACCTGCGACCCCGGCCTGTCGGTCTCCCTGACCCCCGGGTCGCAGTCCGTCACCAGCGGTGGCACCGTCAGCTTCGACGAGACGATCGATGTCGCCGCCAACGCCGCCCAGGGTGAGGCGCTGACCTGCGAGGTTCGCTTCCTGGTCAACGGCTCACTGCCCGGTCCGGAGTTCGTGCAGACCGTCTCGATCGACGTACTCGACGTGACCCCGCCCGACGTCACGGTGGAGAGCAAGACCGTCGAGGCCACCGGCCCCGGCGGCGCAAACGTCGACTACGACGCGACCGCGGTCGACAACGTCGACGGCCCGCTGACGCCGACCTGCGTGCCGCCGTCCGGGTCGCTGTTCCCGATCGGCTCCACGACGACCACGTGTACGGCGACGGATGCGGCCGGCAATACCGGCACCGGCACCGGCACGATCAAGGTCGTCGACACCACGCCACCGGTCGTCGGCTGCCCCGAGGGACCCAACCCGGGCGGGCACGTCCCCAACGCACATAACCAGGACGGGTTCTTCCTGCTCACCGCCACCGACGTGGTCGACCCCGACCCGGCCGTCTACGTCCGTGACACCGGCAGCGGCACGGTCTTCGGGCCGTACGCCGACGGCCAGCGGATCAAGTACACCGAGGCGCCCGGCGGCAAGCCGAGCGAGAAGGTGATGGGCAGCGGGATCATCAAGCTCAAGGGCACCGGTGACGCCGAAGTGTACGCCGAGGACTCGACCGGCAACGTCTCCGCCCCGACCAGCTGCCTGGTCCCGCCGGCTCCGATGTAGCGGGCTGCGAACCTTCGGCGGCGGGGGAGTGCCCGCCGCCGGAGGTCACCGGGCCGGGCCGCCTGGCGCGTGGAGCCGCGAAGCGGCTCGCGCCCGTCAGGCGGAGTGCCGGTGCGACTGTCATCCCCGTCTGCCCGATAGCGACCACCACGACTTCGGGTTCGGGTGCGGCTGCTCGAAGACCAAGGAGGAGAGGGCAGCGGAGTGGGACTCGTGGCGCGAACGGATCGATGCCTAACTGGTCGTCCCTGGGGGCCAGGCCGAGACTGCGGCGCGTGCCGTCGAGGAGGCCGAGCTGCGCGCGTGGCTGGACGCCCGGCCCGACGTGACCGTGAGCAGCCATGGCGGCTTCGCTCCGGAGCAATGGAAAGGAACCGTTGACGGTCACTCCTTCTACTTCCGCGAGCGGCACGACCAGTGGCGCATCGAGCTCGATCTGCGCCCAAGCGGCCGCTTCGCCAACGCCTACCGCGGCACGGACACCGTCGGCGAGATGCTTCTCGAGCCCGTCGAGCTCGATGACGGCGACGTCATCGCCGAAGGCACCACTGGGGCCGACGGCTATTGACGTACGCGGAAGGAGCGCGCGGTCTTCATCGTCGGCCAGATCCGCGCGCACCTGGGTCGGGTCTCCTGCGCGGTGCACGCCCGGGATCTGTCCGCGCTGGGGGCGATGATCGGTGCTGACATGGCCTGGTGCCCCGCGTGCGGCGAGAAGATCCGGCCGGCGTGAGCCATCCACGTACTCGACGTCACCCCGCCTCAGCCGCTGCCGTACTCGAGGCGTAGGTCGGTGAGGTAGAGGTCGATGCCTGGTGGGGCGTGGACCATGATGTCTGCTTCGTCCTGGTCGAGTCGGCGGGTGCCGTGGCGGTCGACGAGGAAGGTAAGGCCGTGGGGTGTCTGCCAGAGGTGTCGGCCGCCGCCGGCGGCGCGGCAGCGGTAGCCGCCGAAGGTCTTCCACCGGTGATGTCGGCGCCGAAGCGGCCCGGAGTTGTGGGCTCCGGTCTGGCCGGGTGGCCCGGTCGGGTCGTACGGCGTGGAGTGGTCGAAGTCGACCCGGTCCCTGGTGGCGGTGCGGGGGTTGAAGGGGAAGACGTCGCCGCCGGTGAGCAGCCAGACCTGGTCCTTCAACGCCTCGTCGTGCTCGTAGGCATCGGATCGCCTGCGCTGCGCGAGGTCCCGCACGGGGGTGAGGCGGATGTCGGCGTGGCCGATCAGGTCGGCCAGGTCGCGCACCCACAACGGACCATGCCCCTCGACCCGCGCCATGCCGACGCCGTCGGACAGCGACCGGTCGGTGAGGTGGACGTAGACGGTGGCTCTGCCGCGAAGCGTGGCGAGCTGGCGGGTGGACATCTCGGCCAGCCGGCCCACGATCCGGTCCAGGTCGGACGGCGCCCACACCGGCCGCCGCCCCTTGTCGGTCTCTTCGTGCGCCTTGCTCGTGGGGCAGAGCATGAGGGCTTCAGTGGTACGGCGGCGGGCACCGCACCTGCCTTGGGTGGGGCGCCGACGCGGCGCAAAGGCGCCTCCTCCGCTCCGCTCCTCCGGCGCATTTCCGCCGGGTCGGCTTTCACCGGCGGAGCCGGTGGTCGGCGACCCGGTCGACCATCGCGTCGACCCAGACGGCGTCGCCGGCGGTGACGCGGGCGATGACGTGTCGGTAGCCGTTCTCGTCACACCGCGACAGGTGTACGTACCGGCGGCGGCGTTCGTATTCCCGCCGCCCGGCGTACCCCTCCGGGTCCGCGGCGATCGTCTTCGCCTCCGCGATCTGCAGCACCGTGGCCGGCGCATGACCGGCGATCGCGCCCGCGACCGCCCGGTCCACCAGCCCGACGGTGGCGAAGGGGACGGACCGGGACTTCGATGCGACCTTCCGTGCCACCCACGGCTCGCACTGCCCGGCCCGGACCTTCGCCCAGTCGACGGCAGCCGATGGATCAGGTCCAGGACGTCGGCGACCAGTGCCCGGGTGGTGAGGGTGTGGGTCTCTCTGGCCATCGCCAGCTCGGGCAGCGCGTACTCCCGCACCGCCGGGGTGCCCTCACCACCCGGCGAGACCATCGGATCCCGGTCATCAAGCGGCTGCCCGTGGAGGACCGCCCACTGCGCCGCGAGCTCCAGTTCGGCGACCTCGGCAAGCCGGCGGGCGCGTAGGGCGGCCGTAGCCGCGTCGAGGACACCCATCACGGCCAGGTCGGCAAGCTCCACCGAGCCGGTCGAGTCGAGGGTGGCGGCTTCGTTCATGAGTCCACTCAAGCAGGGACCTCCGACAGTGAAGGCGCCGAAAAGGCCCTACCCACAAGGGCTTCTGAGACTGTTACCCGATCGTGACCTATCACCTGGCCCACTGTCTCTGCCCCGCGCCGGAGCGGACGCCGGGCGAGAGGTCGCCGTACTGCAGGAGACGAACACCGAGACCGTC
Source organism: uncultured Actinomycetota bacterium (assembly GCA_963767345.1). GTDB lineage: Bacteria > Actinomycetota > Actinomycetes > Propionibacteriales > Nocardioidaceae > Nocardioides. The sequence continues at coordinate 160,866 of CAVYDO010000001.1, read as the reverse complement.
GCGGTCGAGGGGTTCGCCGACGAGTCCGGCCTGTTCCGGGCGGAGGGAAGGCCAGGTGCTCAAGACCATTGACGCACGCTGCGTCGATATGGGAGATGACCCCCTTGGGAAGGGACGCACCCTGCGTCGCTAACGGAGGTGGGGGCTCCGAGCGCATCCTCCTGATTGTCGACATGCGTGGTCTCGACACGGTCGCTCGTCCCTCGCGACCGGCTCGACCAGCGCGATGAGCCCTTCCCCAGCAGCGACCGGCTCGACCAGCGCGATGAGCCCTTCCCCAGCAGCGACCGGCTCGACCAGCGCGATGAGCCCTTCCCCAGCAGCGACCGGCTCGACCAGCGAGATGAGACGCACGCCGCGGGTCAGACGGAGATCGCGGCGGGGCGGTGCGTCACCTCCGAGATCTCGCCCGCGGCCTTGTCGAGCAGCTGGTGGGTGAGGTCGGCGAGGGCGCGAGCCGCCGCGATCTCCTCACCGATGCGAGGCTGCGGCTCGTCCGCGGGGTTGCGCATGGCGTGCCCGTGGGCGCGGAGCTCCTTGCCGTCCGGGAGCCGGAGCGCCAGGACTGCGCGGGTGTGAGTGTCGTCTTCGTCGAACTCGATGTCGACGTGCCAGCCTTCGGTAGGCATGGGAACCACCTCCACTGCCAGCATCCTCCGGCGATGCCCTGCACGAAAGCCCGGGCGGACGCCGCGAACCTCAGCGGTGGATCCGCGTCCGGCGCAGCGCGGCAAGCCAGCCCTCGGCGTACGCCGCCGCCAGTCCCGCGACGATGGCGACGATCTCGGAGCCGGCCGCGACGAACTCGTCCCAACCCTCCCACGACGCGTGGACGCCGAAGAGGCCGACGGTTGTGGAGACGATGAAGGCGCCCAGGGTCGAGGCTCCGAAGCCGACGACGAGGAGCAACGGAAGCCAGTGTCGCCAGGTCACGAGCAGGACGGCGATCACGACCCCCGCCACCGCGTTGAACATGAACGCCGGCCCGATGACGTCCTGGTGCCGGACCCCCTCCGACCACAGCCAGAGGTGCACCGCTCCCGACACCAGCGCCGCCGCCGCGGCCACGAATCGCCAACCCATCGCGTGCCTCCGATCCCGTTTGGGTGTATAAAAGGCGAAACGGCGCACCTCGGGATCTGGTTCAAAAGGCGGTACGTGTCATCGGCACGTGCCCGGAGGTTGTTGCCGGAGGGAGTGATGCGGCGTGTTGCCACGTCGTTGACGTCGTGTTGACCTGCCGTCCGGTCGGGCGGTACTCCACTCGGCTGTCGCCCCCTTCTCGTGTGCTCCCTCGAAGGTCTGACCTGACGGATTGACCAGACGGACTGACCGGACTGGCGCCGCGGCAGCCGCTCCCATCCAAAGGAGTTGCTCCGTGCGTTCTGCTGTCCCTTCCGTCCCAGTTCCAGTCGCCGCTGCCGAGGAATGCGCCCGCGCCGCCTTCGCCGAACATCGCGACGACCGCGGCCCGCTGATGCCGATCCTGCACACGATCCAAGAGCGCCTCGGCTGCGTGCCGGCCGAGGTGGTGCCCGCGCTGGCCAACCTGCTGAACATCTCGATCGCCGATGTGCACGGGGTCGTGTCCTTCTACCACGACTTCCGGAGCACGCCCGCGGCTACCACGGTGCTGGTCTGCCGCGCCGAGGCCTGTCAGTCGCTCGGCGGCCAGGCGCTTGCGGACTACGCACAGACGGCGCTCGGTATCGAGTGCGGCGAGGTCACCGCCGACGGCCAGATCCGGCTCGACAAGGCCTTCTGCCTCGGCAACTGCGCCCTCGGTCCGTCCGTGATGGTCGACGAGGTCGTGCACGGCCGCGTCTCGCCCGCCAGACTCGACGCCCTGCTGGGGGAGGTGCGGACCTCGTGACCGTCTACGTTCCCCGCGACTCATCCGCCGTCTCCGTCGGTGCCGACGAGGTCGCCGCCGCCCTCGAGCGGATGGGTGTCCAGGTGCTGCGCACCGGCTCACGCGGCATGCTCTGGCTCGAGCCTCTGGTCGAGGTCGACACGCCCCAGGGCCGCGTCGGCTATGGCCCGGTCAACCCCGAGGACGTCGACGGGCTGGTCGCCTCCGGCATGCTCGACGGCTCCGCACCCGGTCTCGGCCCGGTCGAGGAGCTGCCCTGGATGCGCGCCCAGCAGCGCGTGAGCTTCGCCCGGGTCGGAGTCATCGACCCGCTGTCACCGCAGGCGCACCTCGACCACGGCGGCAACGTCGGCCTGGCCAACGCGCTGGCCATGGAGCCCGCGGCCGTCGTCGCCGAGGTCACCGCCTCCGGCCTGCGCGGCCGCGGTGGCGCCGGCTTCCCCACCGGGATCAAGTGGAAGACCGTCCTGGAGGCCCAGGACCCGCTCAAGTTCGTCTGCTGCAACGCCGACGAGGGCGACTCCGGCACGTTCGCGGACCGCATGCTCATGGAGGGTGACCCGTTCACCCTGATCGAGGGCATGACGATCACCGCACACGCCGTCGGCGCCTCCGAGGGCTACGTCTACATCCGCTCCGAGTATCCCGACGCGATCCGCACGATGCGGGCCGCGATCGTCATCGCGCGCGACCAGGGCTGGCTCGGCGACGACATCCTCGGCTCCGGCCTGAGCTACGACATGCACGTACGGGCCGGCGCGGGCGCCTACATCTGCGGCGAGGAGACCTCCATGCTCGAGAGCCTGGAGGGCAAGCGGGGCATGGTGCGGGCCAAGCCGCCGATCCCGGCGCTGGAGGGCCTGTTCGGGCGCCCCACCGTCGTCAACAACGTGCTCTCGCTCGGCGCGGTCCCGCAGATCCTGGCAGACGGTGCACAGGCGTACGCCGACTACGGCGTCGGCCGCTCCCGCGGCACGACCGTCTTCCAGCTCGGTGGCAACGTGGCCAGGGGCGGCGTCTTCGAGACCGCCTTCGGCATCACCCTCGGCGAGCTCGTCAACGAGTTCGGTGGCGGCACGGCGTCGGGCCGGCCGGTTCGGGCCGTGCAGGTCGGCGGCCCACTCGGCGCCTATCTGCCGGTCGACAAGTTCGACCTGCCCATGGACTACGAGGCGTTCGACGCGGCCGGCGCCATGGTCGGACACGGCGGCATCGTCGTCTTCGACGACACCGTCGACATGTCCTCGATGGCGAGATTCGCCTTCGAGTTCTGCGCCGAGGAGTCCTGCGGCAAGTGCACGCCCTGCCGCGTCGGCGCGGTCCGGGGCGTGGAGACGATGGACCGGATCCGAGCAGGTGAGGACAGACAGAAGAACCTGGTCCTGCTCGAGGACCTGTGTGAGCTGATGACCGACGGCTCGCTGTGCGCGATGGGCGGCCTCACGCCGATGCCCGTGCGCAGCGCGCTCCAGCACTTCGAAGAAGACTTCCTAGGAAAGGACGTTGTCCGATGAGCATGGTGAAGGAACCTGACTACGGCACCCCCGCGGTCGAGGGCGTCGACGTCGAGGTGGTGGTCGACGGCATCGCCGTGAAGGCCCCCGCCGGGACGTCGGTCATGAGGGCCGCGCGGATGGTGGGCATCGACGTACCGTCGTTGTGCGCGACGGACTCGCTGGCGTCGTACGGATCGTGCCGACTGTGCGTGGTCGAGGTGGACGGCATGCGCGGGACGCCCGCGGCCTGCACCACCCCGATCTGGGACGGCATGGTGATCCACACGCAGACCGAGAAGATCGGCAGGCTTCGTCGTGGCGTCATGGAGCTCTACATCTCCGACCACCCGCTCGACTGTCTGACCTGTTCGGCCAACGGCGACTGCGAGCTGCAGGACATGGCCGGCGTGACCGGGCTGCGCGAGGTGCGTTACGGCTCCGGCGTCGAGGCGGGTGCCAACCACATGGACCTGGAGACGGACTCCTCCAATCCCTACTTCGACTTCGAGAAGTCCAAGTGCATCGTGTGCTCCCGCTGTGTCCGCGCGTGCGACGAGGTGCAGGGCACCTTCGCCCTCACCCTCGACGGCCGCGGCTTCGGCACGACGATCTCGCCCGGCGGGACGTCGTTCATGGACTCCGAGTGCGTGTCGTGCGGGGCGTGCGTCCAGGCGTGCCCAACCGCGACCCTGCAGGAGAAGTCCGTCGTCGCGCTCGGCATGCCGAGCCGATCGGTGGTGACCACCTGCGCCTATTGTGGCGTTGGCTGCTCCTTCCGTGCCGAGCTGCGCGGTGACGAGCTGGTCCGGATGGTGCCGGCGAAGGACGGCGGCGCCAACGAGGGTCACTCCTGCGTCAAGGGCCGGTTCGCGTTCGGCTATGCCTCCCACCCCGACCGGGTGCTCGAGCCCATGGTCCGCGAGTCCTTCACCGACGAGTGGCGGACGGTGTCGTGGGAGGAGGCGATCGCGTTCACCGCGCGCCGGCTCGGCGAGATCCAGGCCGAGCACGGCGCCACGTCGATCGGCGCGATCACGTCGTCGCGGACCACCAACGAGGAGGTGTACGTCGTACAGAAGATGGTGCGCGCCGCCTTCGGCAACAACAACGTCGACACCTGCGCTCGTGTGTGTCACTCGCCGACCGGCTACGGACTCAAGCAGACCTTCGGCGAGTCCGCGGGCACCCAGGACTTCAAGTCCGTCGACAAGACCGACGTGATGCTGCTGATCGGAGCCAACCCCACCGACGGGCACCCGGTCTTCGGCTCGCGCATGAAGCAGCGCCTCCGCAAGGGTGCTGAGCTGATCGTGGTCGACCCGCGCAAGATCGACCTGGTCCGCTCGCCGCACGTCGAGGCGGCGTACCACCTGCCGCTCCAGCCGGGCACGAACGTCGCGATGGTCAACGCCCTCGGTCATGTCGTGGTCACCGAGGGGCTGGTCGACGAGGAGTTCGTGGCGGACCGCTGCGAGGGCTTCGAGGCCTGGCGCGAGTTCATCGCGGCTCCCGAGCACAGCCCGGAGGCCGTCGCCGACATCACCGGCGTGGACCCGATCCTGGTTCGCGAGGCGGCACGGCTGTACGCCACGGCGCCGAACGGGGCGATCTACTACGGTCTCGGCGTCACCGAGCACTCGCAGGGCTCGACGATGGTGATGGGCATGGCCAACCTGGCAATGGCCACCGGCAATATCGGCCGGGAGGGCGTCGGGGTCAACCCGCTGCGTGGCCAGAACAACGTCCAGGGCTCCTGCGACATGGGGTCGTTCCCCCACGAGCTGCCCGGCTACCGTCACGTCTCCGACGAGGGCACCCGCTCGATGTACGAGGACCTGTGGGGAGCGACCCTTCTCGACGAGCCCGGCCTGCGGATCCCCAACATGTTCGACGCCGCCATCGAGGGCTCCTTCCGGGCGCTGTTCGTCCAGGGCGAGGACATCGCGCAGTCCGACCCGAACACGTCGCACGTGCACGCCGCGCTCTCCTCGCTCGACCTGCTCGTGGTGCAGGACCTGTTCGTCAACGAGACCGCGAAGTTCGCGCACGTCCTGCTGCCCGGCACCTCCTTCCTGGAGAAGGACGGCACGTTCACCAACGCCGAGCGCCGGATCAACCGGGTGCGACCGGTGATGGCCCCGCCGACCGGCAAGCAGGAGTGGGAGATCGTGTGCGAGATCGCCCAGGCCATGGGCTATCCCATGCACTACGACAACGCGGCGCAGATCATGGACGAGATTGCCATCACGACGCCGACGTTCACCGGGGTCTCGTTCGCCCGCCTCGACGAGGTGGGGAGCCTGCAGTGGCCGGTGAACGCGGATGCGCCCGACGGCACGCCGATCATGCACATCAGCGACTTCACCCGCGGCAAGGGCCGGTTCATGCAGACGCCGTACGTCGCCACCCCGGAGCGCGCCACCCGGCGCTTCCCGCTCATCCTCACGACCGGGCGCATCCTGTCTCACTACAACGTGGGCGCCCAGACCCGGCGTACCGACAATGTCGCCTGGCACCCCGAGGACATCCTGGAGCTCCACCCGCACGACGCCGAGGTCCGCGGGGTCAACGACGGCGACACGGTCACCCTCACCAGTCGGAGCGGCACGACGTCGCTGACCGCCAAGATCGCGGAGCGGATGCCGGTCGGCGTCTGCTACACGACCTTCCACCACCCCACGTCGGGGGCGAATATCGTCACGACCGACAACTCCGACTGGGCAACCAACTGTCCGGAGTACAAGGTCACGGCGGTCCAGGTCGCCCTCCGGACGGCCCCGGCAGATGCCGAGGCCGCGCCTGAAGAGGTCCCCGTCCCGATCGCCGGCGTGTAGGGGAGTGATCATGAGCCAGACCGAGTCGCCGACCCTTCGGCTCGCAACCGATATCGCCGTGCAGTTCCAGTACCTGCCGGCCGAGGAGGGTGCTTCGGCGGTCGCCAACCACATCCGGCTCTTCTGGGACCCGCGCATGCGCAGGCAGCTCGACGCGGCTCTCGGCGAAGAGGGTGTGGAGACGCACCCCCTCGTCGTGAGGGCCGCCGGTCTGCTCCGAGAGGCGTGATCGGCGCCCCCTGTCGGCTCCTACGCCTGCGAGACCGACGCCGGGTCGCCGGTGAGGACGCGGATCGCCAGCTGAGTGGTGGCCGGCACGTTGAGGTGGCCGACCACCCGGGCGACGCGGTCGAGGTCGAGGGGGAGCAGGCCGGGGGTGCCGGGGACGTCGGGCGTGAGCCGGAGGTCGAGGTCGTGGCGACCGGACATGATGCGCACGTTGAAGTCGAAGCGCTCGCGGGCGCCGCTGGCGCTGAGCCGTCGGACGACCATGGCGCCGATGCGTCGCGCGCCGGTCTCCTCGGCCCAGGAGTCGAGGGCGGCGGCCACGGCCTCGCCGTCGTTGTGGTCGATGTCGGCCCAGACGCCGCGCATCGGGCCGGCCTGCTCGAGCAGCGCGGCGGCAGACTTCTCGCCGATGCCCGAGACGCCGGGCAGGTTGTCGCTGGCGTCGCCGCGCAGGGCGGCGTACTCGAGGTAGTGCTCGGCGGCGATGCCGTACATCGCCCGCAGCCGGGCGGGGTTGAGGAGCGGCGAGGCGTTGATGCCGCCGTTGATCAGCCGGAGCACCTGCGTGTGCTCGCTGATGTGGGCGAACGCGTCGCGGTCGGAGGTGATGATGACGCAGCTCCACCCGTGCCGCTCGGCCCAGGCGGCCGCGGAGGCGTTGACGTCGTCGGCCTCGAGGCCCGGGGGAGTGATCGTCGCGAGACCGAGGGCGTCCAGCAGGGCGCCGGCGCGGTCGAGCTGGTCGACGAGCTCGGGGTCCTTGGCCGCCCGCCCCGCCTTGTAGTCGGGATAGACGTCCTCACGCACCGACGCCCTCCGGTCGTCGAGGCCGAAGAGCACGGCATCCGGCGCGAACCCCTCGATCGACTCGATGATCTGGCGCAGCATCCCGTGCAGCGCCCATGCCGGCCGCCCCGAACGGTCCGTGATCCGGGTGTGCGCCCGGGCATGGTGGTTGCGGTGGAGCAGTGACGGCGCGTCGACCGCGAGCAGGAGCTTGCGGTCGCGGCGGTCTTGCTCGGGTGGCGGCATCGGGATCGCCGCCATGGTAGCGGCGAGATCTGCGCCGGCGGCCGCGACCTCGGGCACCCATGCGCACCTCACCAGCCCACGGGCGATGTACTTCCTGACCGTCCCGTTCGTACTGGCCTCCGTGGACGCCTGCCTCTCCTTCCGCGGGACTCGACTGTGAACTACAGTTGACATATGGTCGAGGTGATCAGGAGTGAGACCTTCGACCGCTGGCTACGCAAACTGAAGGATCGGCGCGCCGTTGCGCGGGCGCAGGTGAGGATCGATCGTCTCGCCGCTGGCAATCCGGGCGACGTCAAGCCGGTCGGGAGCGGCGTCTCGGAGCTGCGGATCGACTATGGCCCGGGCTATCGGGTCTACTACTTGCAAGACGGCGACACACCGATCCTGCTCCTGTGTGGAGGCGACAAGTCCAGCCAGGACCGCGACATCGGGGAAGCACAGCAGATCGCCAGCGAGTGGAAGGAGGCGAAAGACTATGAGCAAGGCAACTGAGCAGTTCAGCCGTTACGACAGTGCGGACTACCTCGTCGACATCGAGGCCGCTGCCGCCTACCTGGAAGCCGCACTGGAAGAGGCCGGCGACGACCCGGCGTTCATCGCCCAAGCCCTCGGCACGATTGCTCGTTCGGGCAATATCAGCGAGCTCGCACGCCGGGTCGGCATGAGCCGGGAGGGCCTCTACAAGGCGCTTTCGTCCGAGGGGAATCCGAGCTTCGCGACGATCATGAAGGTCGCTAAGGCACTTGGTCTCAAGCTTCATTTCGAGTCTGTCGCCTGATCAGTTGAGAGACCCGCTCGGTGCTGATGGGGTCGCGACGCACCTTGAGGCGTGGCCGTCGGGCTAGAATCCGCGCCACTTGATCGAGCAGCCCATGCTCGGTCGATGCGGCTCCGGCACCGCCGTGCCTGCCAGCACCTTCTCGGCGGCATCGCGGAGCAGGTCGCCGGTGACCGGCAGGTCGTTCCCGGGGGTGGACGCGTCCATCGCGCCGCGCCAGGCGAGCCGGCCGGGGGCGTCGTACAGGAAGAAGTCGGGCGTGCAGGCCGCCCCGAACACGCGGCCGACCTGCTGGGTCTGGTCGACCAGGTAGGGAAAGGTCCAGCCGGCGCGGGTGGCCTGGTCGCGCAGGCCGGGGACGTCGTCCTCGGGGTACGCCGTGGCGTCGTTGGCGCAGACGCCGACAACCGCGAGGTCGGGCAGACCGGCGAGCACCTCGGCCAGCCCGCGCTCGACATGCTTGACGTAGGGGCAGTGGTTGCACAGGGAAGGCCACCAGCAGCGGCCGCCCGGCGTACTCGGCGCTCGAGACCGGCCGGTCGTCGAGGTCGGGCAGCGTGAACGGGGGCATCGGGGTGCCCAGCGGCACCATCGCGGACTCGACAGACATGGGGCGAATCTAGTGCTGCGGCCTTGCCGGCGGGCCATTCCGATGCGCCTGCCGTACGCTAGGCGGGCCAGTCGAACTCCCTTGTGGAGTCAGGGAACCCGGTGCGACTCCGGGACTGACGCGCAGCGGTAAGGGTGACGGGCGAGGCATTCACGTCACTGGGTGGAGCACGATGCACCTGGGAAGGCGCCTCGCGCCGGTTGATCCCGAGTCCGAAGACCTGCTGGCCCTAGCGGCAACCGCCGCCAGGTCGACCGAGGGCCCCGCGCAAGGGTCCGTGACCTTCAAGGACCAGCCCGGGTGCCGACGCCTCCCTCGACCCGCGACCGGGGTGACCGCTGCCCGGGAGCATTGCGTCCGTGGCCTGCCGAGGACGGACTGCTTGTCCGCCTGCGGCTCATCGGCGGGTGCATCTCGTCGTCGAGCCTGCGGGCTCTCGGAGACGTCGCGGAGCGGTATGGCGACGGCCAGATCCACCTCACGACGCGGGCGAACCTTCAACTGCGGCGGCTGCCGGCCGCCGGCGGAGCACTCGCGCCGGAGGTGCTCGCGGCGATCGAGGCGACCGGGCTGCTGCCGTCGCGGACCCACGAGCTGATCCGCAACGTGATGGTCTCGCCGCAGACGGGCCTGGCGGGAGGACGTGCGGACCTGCGCGCGGTGGCGCTCGACCTCGACGCCGCCCTCCTGGCGGATCCACGGCTGAGTGGGCTGCCGGGACGGTTCCTCTTCGTGCTCGACGACGGCCGCGGCGACCTGGTCGCTCGCTCGTGCGATCTCGGACTGGTGGCGCTCGACCGGCGGGGCGCGCAGCTCCGGGTCGGCGACGACCATGGCCCGGTCGTCGGGCTCGATCGGGCGGCTCCCGCGATCGCTGCGCTTGCCGGGCGGTTCCTCGACGTGCGGGGCGACGGACCGACCGCTCCGTGGCACGTCCGCGAGCTCGCGAAGCCGTTGGCGGTCGCCGCGCCGCCGGACCCCCGTCTGCCGGCGGCCAGCGCGCCCCTGCCGTACGGCGCCGTCCCCGGCGGCCGGCATGTCGCGGCGCCGGACGGCGTACTCACCCCCGACCTCACCACCGCCCTGACCGATGGTCTGGCCGACGCCGCCGACACCCTCGTGGTCACGCCCTGGCACGGCGTACTCGTTCCCACCAACACGGAGATCGCATGACACCGAGCCCGCAAGCCCCGAGCCGTCCGCGACGTCACTACGAGTACGTCACCGACGGACCGGCGATCTACGTCGACTCCTTCGCCACGATCCGCCGGGAGGCGAACCTCGGCGCCGTCCCGGCCGATGCCGAGAAGCTCGCCGTCCGGATGATCCACGGCAGCGGCCAGGTCGACCTCGCCGCCGACCTCCTCGTCCACCCGGGCCTGGTCGCGGCATCGAGAGCCGCGCTGCAGTCGGGCGCACCGATCCTGTGCGACGCCACCATGGTCGCCACCGGAGTCACCCGCAGTCGGCTGCCGAAGGACAACGACGTGCTCTGCCTGCTCAACGACCCGCGCGTGCCCACGTTGGCGGGGGAGTGGCGGACCACCCGCACCGCGGCGGCCGTGTCCCTGTGGGAGCCACACCTCGACGGTGCGGTGGTCGCGATCGGGAACGCACCCACGGCCCTCTTCCACCTGCTGGAGATGCTCGTCGACGGCGCCCCCCGGCCGGCCGCGATCGTCGGCTGTCCGGTGGGGTTCATCGGGGCCGCCGAGTCCAAGCAGGCACTCGTCGACCTCGCGGCGGATCACGGGATCGACATCCCCTACGTCACCGTCCGCGGCCGCCGCGGCGGCTCGGCGATGACCTCGTCCGCGCTCAACGCACTCGCGCAGGAGGCAGAGTGAGAAAGGGCGGAGTGAGCAAAGGAGACGGAGTGAACGGCCGGTTCTACGGGGTCGGGGTCGGGCCCGGCGACCCCGAGCTCATCACACTGAAGGCGGCTCGGCTGATCGCGGATGCCGACGTGGTCGCCTATCACTCCGGCGTCGGCAAGCGGTCGAACGCCCGCCGCATCGCCGACGGCCTCGTCCCGGCGGACGCGATCGAGGAGGTCCTGGTCTACCCGGTCACCACCGGCTCGACCGACCACCCGGGCGGCTACCAGGGCGCCCTGGCCGACTTCTACACGGAGTCGGCCGCCCGCCTCGCAGGGCATCTGGAGGCGGGCCGCACGGTCGTCCTGCTGGCCGAGGGCGACCCGCTGTTCTACGGCTCGTTCATGTACATGCACGACCGGCTCGCGGAGCGCTTCGAGACCGAGATAGTCCCGGGCATCCCCGCCTTCGCGGCCGCCACCGCGGCCGCCGCCACGCCGCTGGTGCGGCAGACCGACGTGCTGACCGTCCTGCCCGGGACCTTGCCCGAGCCCGAGCTCGCCCGGCGCCTGGCCGACACCGACGGCGCGATCATCATGAAGCTCGGCCGCACCTTCCCCGCCGTACGTCGAGCGTTGGAGGCGGCCGGACGGCTCGATCACGCCGTCTTCGTCGAGCGTGCCTCGATGGCGGAGGAGCGCATGCTTCCGGTGGCCGATGTCGAACCCGCCTCGGTGCCCTACTTCTCGCTCATCGTCGTCACCGGCGACTCCCGCAACGGTCTGCGCTCGCGGACCTCCTGCGACCCGGCGGGTGCGGTGATCGAGGACGCCCAGCCGGCCGCGGAACTGCTCGTCGTCGGGCTCGGTCCGGGTCCGGACGGCTGGCTCACACCCGAGGTGAGCACCGCGCTGGCCGAGGTCGACCACGTCGTCGGCTACGCGCCGTACGTCGACCGCGTGCCCCAGCGCGCGGGCATGACCCGGCACGCCTCCGGCAACACCGTCGAGGTCGACCGCGCCCGGGTCGCGCTCGACCTGGCAAGGGCCGGGGAGCGGGTCGCCGTCGTCTCCGGTGGTGACGCCGGGGTCTTCGGGATGGCGGCGGCGGTCTTCGAGGCGGCCGAAGATGCGGCGTACGCCGACGTGTCGATCCGCGTCCTGCCGGGAGTCAGTGCAGTGCAGGCCGTGGCGGCGCGGGCCGGCGCCCCGATCGGAGCCGACTTCGCCGTTGTCAGCCTGTCGGACCGCCTCAAGCCCTGGGCGGTCGTCGAGGACCGCCTGCGCGCGATCGCCGAGGCGGATCTGGTGCTGGCCATCTACAACCCGGCGTCGCGCTCGCGCACTGCTCAGATCGCGACCGCGCAGCAGGTGCTCCTGGAGCACCGCAAGCCCGACACGGTCGTCGTCGTCGGGCGCGACGTGGGGCGAGCGGAGGAGTCGCTGACCGTCACGACATTGAGCGAGCTGGATCCGGCCACTATCGACATGAGGTGCCTGCTCATCGTGGGTGCCAGCTCGACGCGCGTCACCCGCGGCCGGGTGTGGACGCCGCGCTTCGTCGAGACCGGGATCGAATCGTGACGGTCCATTTCGTCGGAGCCGGCCCGGGTGCGGCCGACCTGCTGACGCTCCGAGCCGCCGGCCTGCTCGCGGAGGCCGACGTCGTGCTCTACCCCGGCACCTACCTCGACGACGACGTGCTGTCCCACTGCCGCCCGACCGCGGAGCTCGTCGACACCCAGGACCTCGATCTCGACCGGATCGCCGTCCGGATGATCGCCGCCGCACATGCCGGCAAGCGGGTCGTGCGGCTCACCTCCGGCGACCCCTCGATCTACTCGGCCCTGTCGGAGCAGACGCGGCGTCTCGACGACGCCGGCGTCGGCTGGGACGTCACGCCCGGAGTCCCGGCGTACGCCGCTGCGGCCGCGCTGGTGGGTGCCGAGCTCACCGTGCCGTTGGTCAGCCAGTCGGTCGTGCTCACTCGCACGCGGGCCCGGTCGACCGCGATGCCGACGACCGAGGCGCTGTCACGCTTCGCCGCGACCAGGTCCACCCTCGTCCTGCACCTGGCCATCACCCGGATCCGCGACCTGATGGCGGAGATCCGGCCCGAGTACGGGGCGGACTGCCCGGTCGTGGTCGTCCACCGCGCCAGCCAGTCGGACGAGCGGGTGCTGCGCGGCACGGTCGCCACCATCGCCGACCAGGTCGAGGCCGCTGATCTGAGGATGGCCGCGGTCATTCTCGTGGGCCGGGCGCTCGAGCCCTCTGTGGGAGGGGAGTCCTACCTGTACGACCCCGCCCGGGACCGCGCGGCCAAGCGGTGAACGATCTCTACGACGTCATCAACCGCCGCCGTGACACGCGCCGGGAGTTCACGGGATCTCCCGTTGCTGCCGATGTGCTCGAGCGGATGCTGGCTGCAGCGCACTGCGCCCCAAGCGTCGGGATGAGCCAGCCGTGGGACTTCGTGCTCGTCCGGGAGTTCCTCCGGGATCTGGTCGGGTTCCCGCTCGAGTCCGCCCGGTGGCCTGGCTCTGCAGGGCAACCCTGCATGCAGTTTACATGCGTGCGCACACGGGGCCGGTCAGGAGCGCGTGTAGGCCCATTGCGTCACGGTGCGGGCGGGCGTCCAGCCGGTGAAGGTACCGACGGGTGCGGCGGTCTCGACGGCGATCCTGGTCAGCTCGCCGCCGTACTCGTTGTAGGCACGCGCCAGCAACTGCTCGGTCTCGAGGGTCACGCCATGCACGACCAGTCGGCCGCCGGGCCGCAGCGCGGCGACGCACCTGTCCGTGACGCCCGGTGCAGTGGCTCCACCGCCGATGAAGATCGCGTCCGGCGGGCGCATCCCGTCGAGCGCGTCCGGCGCGCGACCGGCGACGATCTGCAGGGTGGGTACGCCGAGTCGCGACGCGTTGCGAGCGATACGTGAAGCTCGCTCGGGGTCGCCCTCGACCGCGGTCGTGGTGCACGTCGGATGAGCGCGCATCCACTCGATGCCGACCGAGCCGGCACCCGCGCCGACGTCCCACAGGTGCTCGCCGGGCACCGGAGCGAGCCGCGCGAGGGCGGAGGCCCGCAGGTCTCGCTTGGTCAGCTGGCCGTCGTGCTCGAAGGCGTCGTCGGGCAGCCCCGCGCTCCAGCCGAGGAAGGACGGACCGGCCAGTTCGAGCGCGAGGACGTGAAGGCGGGGGGAGACCTGCGACCAACCCTCGGCCGGGCCGGTCAGGTGAGATTCCGACTGGGAGCGCCGAGGTCGCCCAGGACGTGGAGCACGCTGGCGCCGTACCCCACCTCGGTCAAGAGGCCGGCGACCCGAGCTGGGGGTGTGCTCGTCCGACGACAGCACGAGGACCCGGCGGCCGGGCGCGAGCTCGCGGAGCACCAGGGCGGGGTCGCGGCCGACGAGGCTGACGACCGCGCACGACTCGGCGGCCCAGCCCAGGCGGGCCCGGGCGAGCGCCACCGACGAGACGCCGGGGTGGATCACGACGCGGTCGTTGCCGAGGATCTCGATCAGGGTGGTGCCGATGCCGGAGACCAGGGGATCGCCGGAAGCCAGCGCCACGACGAGGCCCTCCCCGACCGTTGACAGGAGCTCGGGCAGGCCGGCGCGCAGGGGAGTCGGCCACGGCACCCGGCGCTGTCCGGGGACGTCGGGGAGCAGATCGAGGTGGCGAGCGCCCCCGAGCACGACGGCGGCCCGGCGGACGAGGTCGCGAAGGGGGTCGGAGACCCCGACCCATCCGTCGGCGCCGATCCCGATGACCGTCACGGCCATGGCGGCCTTGTCGATGGGCCTCGGCGAGGGGTGAGGCGAGCCGGGCACGAGGCCGCACGCTATCGTCTCGCTAGGCACGAGGTGCCCCGACGGCCCGCCCATCGGAAACGGTGAGCAACGGTCGGAGGGGAGAATCTGGGAAGCCGGTGAGAGTCCGGCACAGGCCCGCTGCGGTGAATCGGGCCCCTCGCGAGGGGGGACCCGACAAGTCCGAAGACCGGCCTCGCGCCCGACCATGTCGATTGCACAGGATCGACGGCGACAGCGAGCGGGAGCCTCACATGCCTCAGCACTACCCATTCTCCGCCGTGCTCGGCTGCGAGGCCGACGCGCTCGACGACATGGGCCTCGCCCTCGTGCTCACGACGATCGCTCCCGAGATCGGCGGCGTGCTCGTCCGCGGCGAGAAGGGCACGGCCAAGTCGACCACCGTCCGGGCGCTGGCGGCCGTGCTGCCGCCGGTCGAGGTGTACGCCGCCGATCGGTTCTCGATCGACCCGGACAACCCGTCCGCGACCTCGCCCGACGGGCCGTTCGCCGTCGACGCAGAGGTCCTGACCCGCCCGGTCCGCCTGGTCGAGCTGCCCGTCGGCGCCACCGAGGACCGCGTCCTCGGGTCGCTGCACCTCGAGCGCGCGCTGTCCCACGGCAAGGTCGAGTACGACCCCGGCCTGCTCGCGCGTGCCCACCGCGGGATCCTCTACGTCGACGAGGTCAACCTGCTCCACGACCACCTCGTCGACCTGCTGCTCGACGCGGCTGCGATGGGCCAGGTCACGATCGAGCGCGACGGGGTCTCCGTCGAGCACGCCGCACGCTTCGTGCTGATCGGCACCATGAACCCCGAGGAGGGCGAGCTCCGGCCGCAGCTCCTCGACCGTTTCGGCCTGACCGTCGAGGTCGCCGCCCCGCGGGAACCGACGCTGCGCGCCGAGGTCGTACGCCGCCGCATGGCCTACGACGCCGGACCGGTCGCCTTCACCGACCGCTACCACGAGCTCGACCGGTCGCTGACCGAGCGCATCGAGTCGGCCCGCTCGCACCTGGCGAAGGTGCGGCTGACCGATGTGGCCCTGCTCAAGATCGCCGAGATCTGTGCCGCCTTCGAGGTCGACGGGCTGCGCGCCGACATCGTCACGGCCCGCACCGCCGTCGCCCACGCCGCCTGGGAGGGCCGCGACGAGGTCACCCGCGCCGACATCCGGCGCGCGACGCTGCTCTCGCTTCCGCACCGTCGGCGTCGCAACCCGTTCGACGCGCCCGGCCTCGACGAGGACCTGCTCGACCAGCTCCTCGGCGACGACGAGCTGCCGCCCGAGCCGCCGGAGGAGCCGGCCCCGGAGCACCCGCCCGACGGCCCCGGGGAGGACGACCTCGGACCTGAGTCTCGGGAGGACTCAGCTCCAAGCGACGTCGATCGCGGGCCTGAGTCTCGGGAGGACTCAGCTCCGAGCGAGCCCGATCGCGGGCCTGAGTCTCGGGAGGACTCAGGTCCAAGGGCGGGCGGCCCGGGGTCGGTGGTGAGTGCCGCGGCGGCGTACCGACCCAAGCTGCTGACCGTCCAGGGGCTCGGGCGACGGCGCTGCCGGTCGACGCAGCCGGGCGCTGGCGCGCACGGGCCGGCGGATCGGCGCGACCCGCGGCGACGGCGGCTCGCTGCACCTGGTCGAGACGCTGCTGGCCGCCGCCGGACAGCAGCCGGCACGGGGACGCACGAGCGGCCGGGTCGACGTACGCGCCGAGGACCTCCGCGTCGCGGTGCGTGAGGGTCGTGAGGCCGAACCTGGTGCTCTTCTGTGTCGACGCGTCCGGATCGATGGCGGCTCGCAAACGGATGACCCAGGTCAAGACGGCCGTCCTGTCGCTGCTGATGGACGCCTATCGCCGCCGCGACAAGGTCGGCCTCATCACCTTCCGCGGGCAAGGCGCCGAGCTCGCCCTGCCGCCGACGCACTCCGTCGAGATCGCCGCCGCTCGACTCGACGAGCTGCCCGCCGGAGGGCGGACGCCGCTGGCGGCCGGTCTCCTCGAGGCGGCGAAGGTGCTGCAGCGGGAGCGGCTGCGCGACCCGCGGCTGCGGCCGCTGCTGGTGGTGGTGACCGACGGCCGCGCCACCGATGGCGCCGATGCGGTGGGCCGGTCCGTGCGCGCCGCGGAGTACGTCGCCGGCCTCCGCGTCACCACGGTCGTCATCGACTCCGAGGGCGGGCCGCTGCGGCTCGGGCTCGCCGTCCGGCTCGCCGAGGTGCTCGGCGCCGAGCACCTCCCCGTCGCCGAGGTCGATCGCCGAGGCGCTGGCCGGCACCGTCCGCAGTCACACCGCGCTCAACGTCTCCACGAAGGGGGTGGCCTGATGCCCCAGGGCCGACCGATCGCCGTACCCGACGACGGGCTCACCACCCGGCAGCGCCGCAACCGCCCGCTGGTGATGGTGCACACCGGCGACGGCAAGGGGAAGTCGACGGCGGCCTTCGGGCTCGCGCCTGCGGGGCTGGAACCAGGGCTGGCGGACCGGGGTCTTCCAGTTCGTGAAGTCCGCCAAGTGGCGCATCGGCGAGCAGGCCGTGCTCGAACGCCTCGGCCGGCTGCACGACGAGACCGGCGAAGGCGGGCCGGTCGAGTGGCACAAGATGGGGTCGGGCTGGTCCTGGACCCGCAAGCACGGCGACGACCGACGACCACGCGACCGCCGCCGTCGAGGGCTGGCAGGAGATCAAGCGCCGCCTCGCCGCCGAGACCCACGACCTGCTGATCCTCGACGAGTTCACCTATCCGATGACGTGGGGCTGGGTGGACGTCGACGACGTGGTCGAGACGCTGCGCGCCCGCCCGGGCTTCCAGCACGTCATCATCACCGGCCGCAACGCCGACCCCCGGCTGACCGAGATCGCCGACCTGGTCACCGAGATGACCAAGGTCAAGCACCCGATGGACGCCGGCCAGAAGGGACAGAAGGGCATCGAATGGTAGGACTGCCGCGGCTGGTGATCGCGGCGCCGTCGACCGGGCAGGGCAAGACCACCGTCGCGACCGGGCTGCTGGCCGCCCTGCGCGCCGCCGGGCCCCATGGGCGAGGGCTCAGCGTCAGCGGTCACAAGGTCGGGCCCGACTACATCGACCCCGGCTACCACGCGCTCGCCTCGGGCCGGCCGGGTCGCAACCTCGATCCGCACCTCGTCGGCGAGGAGCGGATCGTGCCGCTGCTGCTCCACGGCGCTCGCGGTGCCGACGTCGCCGTCATCGAGGGCGTGATGGGCCTGCACGACGGTCGGCTAGGCACCGACGGCTTCGCGTCGACGGCCCACGTCGCCGCCCTCACCCAGTCACCGGTAGTGCTCGTCCTCGACGTCGCCCGCCAGTCGCGGTCGGTCGCGGCGATCGCGGCGGGCATGGCGGCGTACGACCCCCGGATCCGGATCGCCGGCGTGGTCCTCAACCGGGCGGGTCGGAGCGCAACGTCGACGACATCCGGCGCGCCTTGTCGCTGCCCGTGCTGGGAGTGCTGCCGCGCGACGAGGACCTGGCCGCGCCGTCGCGACACCTCGGCCTCGTACCGACGGTGGAACGCGACGACTCGGTCGCGATGATCGAACGGCTCGGCGAGCAGGTGGCGCGGCACCTCGACCTCGACGCGCTGCTCGCGGTCGCCCGGTCGGCGCCGAGGCTCGAGGCGACGCCGTGGGATCCCGTCGCCGAGGTGACGCCGCGCGGGGCCGGGTCGCCCGGTCATCGCGCTCGCGGGCGGGCGCGCCTTCACCTTCCGCTACCCCGAGACCGAGGAGCTCCTCGCCGCCGCCGGCTGCGAGGTCGTCGCCTTCGACCCGCTGGTGGATCGAGCGCTGCCCGAGGGGACCCGCGGCATCTACCTCGGCGGCGGCTTTCCCGAGGTGTACGCCGCGGAGCTGGCCGCCAACCGGGGCCTCCTCCACGACCTGGCCAACGCGGTCGCGGCCGGCGTCCCGACGGTCGCCGAGTGCGCCGGGCTGCTCTACCTCGCCGAGACCCTCGACGGCGTCGAGATGGCCGGCGTCGTGCCGGTCAGGGCTGCGATGACCGAGCGGCTCACGCTGCGCTACCCGACGGCGACCGCGCTGACCGACTCGCTGCTCACCCGGGCGGGGGAGCGCGTCACCGGTCACGAGTTCCACCACACCTCCGTCGACCGAGACGGCGCGGCATGGGAGATCGACGGAGCCCCGGCCGGGTTCGCGTGCGACACCTGGCACGCGTCCTACCTGCACGTGCACTGGGCCGGGCACCCCCGTCTCGCGCAGCGGTTCGCGGACGCCGCGCACGGCGCCGTACCCCACGAGTCGTCCGTCCCGGTCGACACCGACATCCCACCCGCCGAGCCGCTGCGCCACCACGGCGATGTCGAGGCCGGCGCCGGGCTGCTCGACTTCGCGGTCAACGTCTATCCGGGCGCGCGACCGGCGTGGCTGGACCACGCGCTGCACGCCGCGGTCGGCGACACCAGACTATCCGGACGCGGCGCCGGCGCGACTCGCGGTCGCGCGCCGCCTCGACCGTCGCGCGGATGAGGTGCTGCCGACCGCGGGCGCCGCGGAGGCGTTCACCCTGATCGCGCGGATGCGGCCCTGGCAGCACCCGGTCGTCGTGCACCCGCAGTTCACCGAGCCGCACGCGGCGCTCGAGCAGGCCGGCCACCGCGTCGACACCGTCCTGTGCCGCCCCGACTCCACTCTCGATGTCACCAGCGTCCCCGACGAGGCCGACCTCGTCGTCATCGGCAATCCCACCAACCCGACCGGCGTCCTGCACCCGTCGGCCTGATCCGGACGCTGCGACGGCCCGGGCGGCTCGTCGTGGTCGACGAGGCCTTCATGGACGCGGTCCCCGGCGAGGCCGAGTCGCTCGTCCGTGATCGCCTCGACGGCGTCGTCGTCATCCGCAGTCTCACCAAGCACTGGTCGATCCCCGGCATCCGGGCGGGCTACGTCGCCGGGGACCCGCACGCCATCGGCGAGCTCGCCCGGGCTCAGACGCCGTGGTCGGTCGCCGGCCCGGCGGTCGCAGCGCATCGTCGCCTGCACGGATGCCCGCGCGGTCGCCGAAGCCACCGAACGCGCTCTCGCGATCGGCCGGTGGCGCGACCATCTGGTCGCGGGCCTGACCGAGCGCGGGCATCGAGCACGTGCCCTCGGCGGCTCCGTTCGTGCTCGCCCGGCTCGGCGGCGCCCGGCTGTTCCTGCGCGATGTCGGCATCGCCGTACGACGCGCCGACACGTTCCCCGGTCTCGACTCGACCTGGGCTCGGATCGCCGTGCGACCCGAGCCGTTGACCGACCGCCTCCTCACCGCCCTTGATCGCGCTCTCCAGCCCGCACCGTGAAGGAACCAGCCATGCCCTACGTCGTCGCGCCCTCCGACATCGCCCACACCCACGCCGCCAAGCGGCTGGCCGCGCTCGCCACCCCGCCAGGCGCCCTCGGCCGGCTCGGGCGACCTGGCCGTCTGGGTGGCGGCCTGCCAGGGCCAGGTGCCGCCCGTGCCCGTCGACAACGTCCGGCTGGTGATCTTCGCCGGCGACCACGGAGTCGCCGCCCATGGCGTGTCGGCGTTCCCGCCGGCGATCACCGGCGCCATGGTCCGCACGTTCCTGCTCGGCAAGGCCGGCGTCAGCGCCCTCGCGAACGCACACGGAGTGGCGGTGCGCGTGCTCGACCTCGGCGTCGACGAGGACTTCGACGACCTCGACGAGCAGGTCCGGAGGGCGCTGATGGCGCACAAGATCCGGCGTGGCAGCGGTGCCATCCACCTCGAGGACGCGCTCACCGTCGGGCAGACGAAGGCCGCGCTGGCCGCCGGAGCAACCGTTGCCCGCGAGGAGATCGCGGCCGGTGCCCGGCTGCTGATCAGTGGCGACATGGGCATCGGCAACACCACCCCCGCCTCCGCCATGGTCGCCGCCGGACTCGGCCTGCCCGCCGCCGAGGTCGTCGGCCGCGGCACCGGGATCGACGACCGGGCCCTCCTCCACAAGACGAGCGTGATCGCCGCCGCACTGGCCCGCGCCGGTGTCCGCACGGACGACCCGATCGAGACGCTGACCGCGCTCGGCAGCGCCGACCTCGCCGCGAGCACCGGCTTCCTGCTCGCCGCCGCCCAGGAGGGCATGCCGGTGCTTCTCGACGGGCTGATGAGCGTCGCCTGCGCCCTCACCGCCGACCGCATCGAGCCCGGCGCGGCCGGGTGGTACGCCGCCGGCCACCGCTCCACCGAGCCGGCCCAGTCCCTCGCGCTGGCGAAGATGGGGCTCGAGCCGCTCCTCGACCTCGGGCTGCGTCTGGGGGAGGGCTCCGGCGCGGTGGCGGCGGTCCCGGTGGTCCGGAGTGCCGCCGCCCTGCTGCGCGACGTCGCGCTGCTCTCCGAGCTCACGCCCTGATGCTGCCCGACGCCTGGCGGCTCGCGGTCGGGACGCTCACCGCGGTCGCGGTGCGAACGCCGACGACCGTGGACCGGCGGCGTGCGTCGGCGGCCGTGGTGCTGGCGCCGCTCGCGGTGCTGCCCCTCGGTCTCGCCGTCACGGTCGTGGCGCTCGCCGGTCACTGGCTCCGGCTGCCCCTCCTCGTCACCGCCCTGCTCGCCCTCGGTGCCGCGATCCTCGGCAACCGCGCCCTCCACCTCGACGGGCTCTCGGACACCGTCGACGGGCTGGCCGCGTCCTACGACCGCGAACGGTCCCTGGTCGTGACGAGGTCCGGCACGTCCGGCCCGGCCGGGGTCGTCGCCATCGTGCTGGTGCTCGGGCTCCAGGCTGCCGGCCTAGCCAGCATCCTCGGCCTGCCTGACTGGTGGCGGGCCGCGATCCTTGCGGGCGGCGCGGTGTGCGCCGCCAGGGCCGCGCTGGTCGTCTGCTGCGTGCGCGGTGTGCCTGCGGCCCGGTCCGACGGGCTCGGCCGCACCTACACCCAGACGGTTCCGCGCACGGTCGCGGTGGCTGTCTGGCTCGCGGTTGGGGGCGTGCTTGCAGTCACCGGCGCCTGGGCCGGTCTCGAGTGGTGGCAGGGCGCGCTGGCCGGGGCCCTCGCGCTGGGCGTGGTCGTGGTGGTCGTGATCCGAACGACGCGTCGCTTCGGCGGTGTCACCGGCGACGTCTTCGGCGCAAGCATCGAGCTCGCTCTTGCCGCGATCCTGGTGGTCCTGTCGGTCGGCGCGGCATGAACGCGCGCGCCATCGGACTCCTCGTCGGATTTGCCGCCGACCGATTCCTCGGGGACCCGCGACGATTCCACCCCGTCGCAGGGTTCGGCACGACGGCCGCAGCCGTCGAGAGCGTGCTGTACGCCGACTCGCGGGCGCACGGAGTGGCCCACACCGTGCTCCTCGTCGGTGGCACGGTCGCGCTCGGCTTCGCCACGGAGGCCCTCGCGAAGCAATCGGTTCCTCGCGCGGCGGTCACCGCTGCGGCCACGTGGGCCGTGCTGGGTGGACGCTCACTGGAGCGGGAGGCCAGCGCCGTACACGCCCATCTGACTGTCGGTGACTTGCCGGCGGCGCGGGAGCGTCTCACCCACCTCGTCGGCCGCGACACCGCCGATCTCGACGAGTCCGAGGTCTCTCGGGCCGTCATCGAGTCGGTCGCCGAGAACACCTCCGACGCGGTCGTCGCGCCGCTGGTGTGGGGTGCGCTGTGCGGCGTACCCGGACTCCTCGGCTATCGCGCCGTCAACACCCTCGACGCGATGGTCGGCCACCGCAACGCGCGCTACGAGAGGTACGGCTGGGCCTCGGCGCAGCTGGACGACCTGGCAAACCTGCCGGGATCGCGACTCTCGGGCCTCCTCACCATGGCGGCTGCGCCGTCGCGGGCGAGCGCCGCGGCGCAGACGTGGCGACGCGACGCGACGGCGCATCCGAGCCCCAACGGGGGAGTCGTCGAGTCGACCTTCGCGGGCGCGCTCGGCGTCCGGCTGGGTGGCACGAACACCTACTACGGCGACCGGATCGAGCATCGTGCAGTGATGGGAGACGGGCGCGCGGCCCGGCCTGACGACATCGCCCGATCCACCGTCCTGGCGCGGAGAATCGGCCTCGGCGCGGCTGTGTCGGCAGCGCTGATTTCGCTCCGTGGGCCCTTGCTGAAACGGCGTCCCCGTCCGTTAGGGTGAGCGGCAACGGATCACAAGGAAGCCGGTGGAACTCCGGCGCAGTCGCGCTACTGTGACATCGCTCAGCCTCCGGGTTGATCGGTGAAGTCAGACCCGAGTGTCCGTCCGAACCCATCAACCAGGGACGCACGTATCCCTGAGGAGGACACATGTCGCATTCGGTTGCGGCGCCGGTCGCCGGTGCCCCCACTCTTCCCGTCATCCCGCTGCGGGAGCTCGCCTCATGGGCGCTGTTCTTCGGTCTGCTGGGTCTGCTGCTCATCTTCTTCGTGAGCGCCGACCAGGGCGCCATCTCGATCCCCGCAGGCACCGCGATCCACGAGTGGGTCCACGACGGGCGTCACCTGCTCGGCTACCCCTGCCACTGACGTGAGTGCACGTGCATTCCTGGTCCGCGGACTGCTGGCCGGGCTGCTCGCCGGCCTGGCCGCCTTCCTCGTCGCCAACGTCGTCGGGGAACCCCACGTCGAGGCGGCGATCGCGCTGGAGGAGGCCGGAGCGGCGGACTCTCACAGCCACGGTGAGGAGATCGACGGCCACAGTCACGCGGCTGAAGGGGCCGGCGACGAGCAGGTCGTCGAGGTCTCTCGAGGCAACCAGCGCACCTGGGGCCTGCTCACCGGAAGCCTTGCCGTCGGTGTCGCGCTCGGCGGACTGGTCGCGCTGGTCGCGGCAGGCACGCTCGGGCGGATCGGCCGGCTCCTGCCCGGCCAGTCGACGGCGCTGATCACGCTGATCGGCTTCTTCTCGGTAGCCCTCGTGCCGTTCCTGAAGTACCCCGCCACCCCGCCCGCCGTCGTCCAGCGCCGGGAGATGGCCGCCAGCCTCTGAGGCGGATGTTGTTTGTACGCCGCCAGGGCGTCCGCGGGTCCGCACGAGGCCCTGTAGGGCCGAGCGGGACCCGGTGTGGTCGTAAGCATCCAGGCGATCTTGCCGTCGGCCGCGCCGAGCACGAGGACCTAGATCAGCTTGTCGAACATGACTCGGTCGGGGGAGGCGCGGGTTGTGACAACCAACGGGTGGGTGTCGGCGTGTCCGGGAATCAGCGCGGCGAACGCGCCCACCCGCGGAACCTCTCAGGTGCCGGCGTACTCGAGGCGCACGTCAGTGACGTGGAGGTCGATGCCCGGTGGGGCGTGGAGCATGATGTCGGCCTCGTCCTTGTCGAGTCTTCGGGTGCCGTGTTGGTCGACGAGGAAGGTGAGTCCGTGGGGGGTCTGCCAGAGGTGTCGGCCGAGCCCGGCCGATCTGCAGCGGTAGCCGGCGAAGGTCTTCCATCGGTGGTGTCTGCGGCGTAGGGGGCCGCTGTTGTGAGCGCCGGTCTGGCCGGGTGGCCCGGTGGGGTCGTAGGGCGTGGAGTGGTCGAAGTCGACGCGGTCTCGGGTGGCGGTGCGGGGGCTGAACGGGAAGGCGTCGCCGCCGGTGAGCAGCCACGCCTGGTCCTTGACGCCCTCGTCGTGCTCGTAGGCGTCGGAGCGTCTGCGCATGGCGAGGTCGGCCACCGGGGTGAGGCGGATGTCGGCGTGGCCGATCAGGTCGGCCAGGTCGCGGATCCACAGCGGCCCCTGCCCCTCGACCCGCGCGACCCCGACGCCGTCGCACAGCGACCGGTCGGTGAGGTGGACGTACACGGTGGCCCTGCCCCGCAGCGAGGCGAGCTGCCGGGTGGACATCTCGGCGAGTCGGCCGAGGATCCGGTCCAGGTCCGACGGCGCCCACACCGGACGCCGAGTCCCGGACCCGCCCTCGGCCTCATCGGCGACGGCAGGCTCGGCCTCGTCATCGGACTCCTGGTCACCGACCGTGTCGCCCGCGCCTTCGGGGTCGCTGTCGCCGGGCTCGTCGGGGTCGGGGCTGGTGTGGTCCAGCAGCAGCCGGAGCAGGTCGACGGGGCGGGCGAGCCATCCGAACGCCAGGGAGCGGAGCTCGTCACGGTTGTGATCCTCACCATGGGTGAGGACCAGGATGTCGGCGACCCGGTCGACCATCGCGTCGACCCAGACGGCGTCGCCGGCGGTCACGCGGGCGATGACGTGTCGGTAGCCGTACTCGTCACACCGCGACAGGTGTACGTACCGGCGGCGGCGTTCGTACTCCCGCCGCCCGGCGTACCCCTCCGGGTCCGCGGCGATCGTCTTCGCCTCCGCGATCTGCAGCACCGTGGCCGGCGCATAACCGGCGATCGCGCCCGCGACCGCCCGGTCCACCAGCCCGACGGTGGCGAAGGGGACGGACCGGGACTTCGATGCGACCTTCCGTGCCACCCACGGCTCGCACTGCCCGGCCCGGACCTTCGCCCAGGTCGACGGCAGCCGATGGATCAGGTCCAGCACGTCGGCGACCAGTGCCCGGGTGGTGAGGGTGTGGGTCTCTCTGGCCATCGCCAGCTCGGGCAGCGCGTACTCCCGCACCGCCGGGGTGCCCTCACCACCCGGCGAGACCATCGGATCCCGGGCATCACGAGGCTGGCCGTGGAGGACCGCCCACTGCGCCGCGAGCTCCAGTTCGGCGACCTCGGCCAGCCGGCGGGCGCGTAGGGCGGCCGTCGCGGCGTCGAGCACATCGGGTGCGTCCAGTTCCCCGACCGGGGCCTCCGCGTCGCCGTACGGCGCCGGTGTGGCGGCCTGGGCGACGGGTAGGGTCATGCCTCCATTGTCTCTCGAACAATTGTTCGAGTCAAGGGTTTGGTGAGGTTTCCTCGCGGATTCTTTCGGTTGGTGGTTTCGAGACAGTTCGCTCGTCCCTCGCGAACTTCCTCAACCACCGAGATCACGTGCGCTGCCGGGCCGGAGCTTCTGCCCGTTCGACCGGGCAGCTACTCGGTGGTCGAGACCTGCGAGCGCCGCGAGTGGTGTCGAGCATCTCAGCGCGGAAATGATGGGTGGGTTCGCGGAGGTGGTGGGTCCAGGTTGGGTTGACCCGACACAACTCGGCTACACCGTCACCCTGCAGAAGGCGAGCTGACTTCGGCTGACCTTCATCTTTCCCCTATCGGACCACCCGACCCACCACGCGTGGCCTCGACGCGGTCGCTCGTCCCTCGCAACCACCCTCGACCACCGAAGAAGGGCGCTCAGCGCGGGAGCCGGTGGCTCTCGAGCGGGATTCCAGTGACGAGGTGGCGGGTGACGATCTCGCTCGCCGCGGCGGGGTCGACGTCGCCGTACCAGACATCGTCGGGCTGGACGCTGACGACGGGAGCCTGGTTGCACGGGAACTGACACCCGGTGTGCGTGACCAGCACGTCGTGGTCGCCGAGACCCGCCTCCAGCAGGCCGAGGACCAGCGCCCGCATCGCCTCCTCCCCGCCCTGGGCGGTGCAGCGGGGTCCGCGGCAGACGAGCACCTGACGACGATGACCGGTCACGTCCTCCCAGGCGGCCGACGTGAGGCCGGGTTCGGCGCCGCAGGTCGGCTTGACGTCCGCCAACGTGGCATCGAGGTCGGCCGAGCAGGGCGACGTGACCAGCCGGGTGGCGACGTTCAAGACGGGCCGGGCTCCGGCGCGCTCGCGCCACCAATGACCCGCGATGCGCCGCAGCCACGAGTGGGCTGGTGCGAGCGGCCCGAGGTTGACCCCGACAAGAGTGATGTCGGCGACGGCCAGATCGGCCAGCCGGGTGAGCTCGAGGGAGAGCGACGGGTCGCCCATCTGCAGGAAGGCGACGGTCGCGTCGCGGCCACGGGCAGTGGCCAGGAGCTCGTCACGGCGGTCGACGTCGGTCACCGACATGCCGACGAGCACCAGCGCCGTCACAGCCGGATCACCCGTCCCGCGACGACGAGGTGCACCTCGTCGCAGGCCTCGGCCACCCGCTGGTTGACCAGGCCGAGCAGGTCGCGGAAGAGGCGTCCGGAGCGATGGGGGGGTACGACGCCGAGCCCGACCTCGTTGGTCACGAGGACCACATCGTCGCGACTCGCCAGCATCTCGACGGCCGAGTCGACCAGGTCGCTCAGCGCGGCGGTGACGATGTCGCTCGGCTCATCCCACAGCTGACGTTCGTCGAGGACGCCGGTCAGCCAGGTCCCGAGGCAGTCGACGAGCACCGGCGCACGCCGATCCATCAGGGCGGCGGCGAGGTCGCGCGTCTCCAGCGTCGTCCAGGTCGACGGGCGACGAGCCCGGTGGGCTGCCAGTCGCGCCGCCCAGTCGGGGTCGGGATCCTCGGCGGTCGTCGGGCCCGGCGCGACGTAGGTGACGGACTCGAACCCGGCCAGCAGCCTCTCCGCATGTCGTGACTTCCCGGACCGCACGCCACCGGTCACCAGAACCTTCACAAGAGTCCCTTCACCCACGTGAGCGCCGCCGCGACCGCGCTGACGGTCGGGACCTGCGGCGAGGCCGGCGGCCGGCGTACGACGACCACCACGACGCCGAGCCGTGCGGCTGCCCCCAGCTTCGGCCGCGTGTAGGTGCCACCGGAGTCCTTGGTCACCAGCACGTCGCTGCGATGCTCGCGCATCAGGCGGAGCTCACCGTCGAGGGAGTAGGGGCCGCGGCTCGTCACCAGTCGCCACGTCGCGGGGAGTTCGAGGTCGGGGAGGTCGACGACGCGGGCGAGCACCGGACTCTCGCCGAGCTCCGGCACGAATCGCCCGAGCTCCTGGCGGCCGACGGTGAGGAACGGTCGCTCGCCGAGCTTTGCTGCGCGGCCTCGCCGCCTCCTCGTGCGTGTCGACGAGATGCCACGAGGGGTCGGGCTCCCAGCCCGGTCGCTCCAGGCGCAGCAGCGGGACGGCGTCGGCCAGACAGGCCGCCTCGGCGTTTCTGCTCATGCCATGGGCGAAGGGATGGGTGGCGTCGACGACGGCGTCGTACTCCACGAGCGCCGCCCGTAGCCCCTCGACGCCCCCGAAGCCACCGATCCGGACCGGTCCCACCGGCAGCCGGGGCGCAGCGACCCGCCCGGCCAGCGAAGACGTGACATCGACCCCGGCCTCGACCAGCAGCGCGGCGAGCTCGCGAGCCTCGGCGGTGCCGCCCAGCAGGAGCAGTCTCATGCGACACCACCCGGCGGGAGGTGCGGGAGCCCGGCGGGCGCCCCGGTCCGCGCGAGCGAGAGCAGGGCATCGATGTCGAGGTGCTCCTCCACCAGGTCGGCGAGCAGGTCGATCCTGCGGTCGCGCGCAGCCGGAAAGCTCACCCCGGACGGCGTCCGTCCGAGCACCTCGGCGAGGAACGCCGAGCGCAGCTCATCACCCTCCAGGCTGCCGTGCCACATGGTCCCGAAGACGTTCCCCGAGCGGGCGCCACCGAGGAACTCCTCCGAGCCCTCGCCGAGGGTGATCCGGCCGTGGTGGATCTCGTAGCCCGACGCCGGCACGCCCAGCGCCCCGCCCGTGGGCAGGCGCAGCGTCTTCTCCCGGACGAAGTCGGTGCGTACGTCGAGCAGCCCGAGCCCCTCGACCTCCGCGCCGGCCCGCCCCTCGGCACCGGCCCGCCCCTCGACACCGTCCGGATCCGCGATGACGCGGCCGAGCATCTGAAAGCCGCCGCAGATGCCGAGCACGGGCTTGCCGCGGCCGACGTGGTCGATGACTGCACGGTCGAGACCGCGGCTGCGCAGCCAGGCCAGGTCGGCGACCGTCGAGCGGGTGCCAGGGAGCACGACGAGGTCGGCATCGGCCAGGTCCCGCGGGTCGGAGGCGAACAGCACGTCCAGATCGGGCTCGAGCCCGAGGGCGTCGACGTCGGTGAAGTTGCTGATCCGAGGGAGCCGGACGACCGCGACCCGTCGGGCCCGGTCGCCGCCCGCGCGGCGGCCCTCGAGGTCGAGGGCGTCCTCGGAGTCGAGCCACAGCCCCGGCGCCCATGGCAGGACGCCGTACACCCGCCGTCCGGTCAGGGCCTCGAGCCGGGTCCCCCCGGGGGAGAGGAGCCCGAGGTCTCCGCGGAACTTGTTGACCACGAAACCGCTCAACAGCGCTTGGTCGGCGGCCTCGAGAAGCGCGACGGTCCCGTACATCGCCGCGAAGAGGCCACCCCGGTCGATGTCGCCCACGACCACGACGGGCAGGCCGGCGTGACGAGCCAGCCCCATGTTGACGTAGTCGCTGTCCCGCAGGTTGATCTCGGTCGGGCTGCCGGCACCCTCGGCGACGACCACCTCGAAGCGTGCGGCCAGGTCGTCGTACGCCGCGTGTGCGGCCGCGGCGAGATGGCGGCGGCCGGTGGCGAAGTCGGTGGCCTCGACATCCCCCGCGGGGTGTCCCATCAGGACGACGTGGCTGCGATGGTCGGTGCCCGGCTTGAGCAGGACCGGGTTCATCGCCGGCTCCGGCGTGACCCGCGCGGCAAGGGCCTGGACCCACTGGGCCCGCCCGATCTCGGCGAACCCCGTCGACCCGCGTCGGTCGAGCCCCGTCCCTCGCTGGTCGAGCCCCGTCCCTCGCTGGTCGAGCCCCGTCCCTCGCTGGTCGAGCCCCGTCGAGACCACCATCGAGTTGTTGGACATGTTCTGCGCCTTGTACGGCGCGACCCGCACGCCGCGACGAGCGAAGGCCCGGCACAGGCCGGTCGTCACCACGCTCTTGCCGGCGTCCGACGTCGTCCCAGCGACCAGGAGCCCGGTCATCGTTCGGCCCCCGACGCGAACGGCGCTCGCAGCAGGAAGGCCTCCATCGTCCAGCCGACCGCGCCCCTCGCCCGTGCTCGCGCCGAGCCCAGCGTGCCGAGGACGTCGCCGACCCGGCCCGCGACGAGCTCCTCGCCGTCGGTGCCGAGGTTGGCACCCCACCAGATCGACCAGTCGTCGAGACCGGCCAGATCCGGCTCGCCGGCGAGCATCACGACGAGGTTCTCCTGGCCGGCGGCGATCGCCTCGCGCAGCCGCCGCGCGGTCGTGACGTGCACCGGCCTGCCGACCTCGTGCAGCACGATCCGATGACGCGCGGCGAGCAGCTGAGGCGCGCTGATGCCGGGCAGGACGTCCCACTCGAGCGGCAGCCGGGCCGCGAGCTGCTCGACCACGCGGATCGTGGAGTCGTAGAGCGACGGGTCACCCCACACCAGGAAGGCGGCGATGCCGTCCCGGTCGGTGAGGATCCGCTCGTACGCCGCCACCCTGGCCTCGTGCCAGTCCCGGACCGCGCCGGCGTAGTCGGCAGGATCGTCCCGGTCCCGGTCCCGCTCCGGATCGGGCACGGCGACCAGCGCTACGCCGTACCGGTCACAGACGGCCTGGCGGACAGCAAGGAGCGCGTCGTCCTCGCGCTTGCGTGAGGCCAGCACGAAGTCGACCGATCGCAGCGCCTCGGCCACCTCGGCGGTGACGTGCTGAGGACCCATCCCGATCCCGAGGATGCGGACCCTCATTCAGCCCTGTCCTCCAGCTCGCCCTCGACCTCGAGGTAGACCCCCTGCATCGCGGCGAGCACCTCGGCGTCCGGATCGGCCCACAGCCCACGTTCGGCCGCCTCGTGCAGCCGCTCCACGATCCCGCGCAGCGCCCACGGGTTCGACTTGCGCAGGAATGCCTGATTGGTCTCGTCGAGCACGTACTCCTTGGCCAGCGCCTCATACATCCAGTCGTGCACCACGCCCGCGGTCGCATCGAAGCCGTAGAGGTAGTCGACGGTCGCGGCCAGCTCGAAGGCGCCCTTGTAGCCGTGCCGCTGCATCGCCGCGATCCAGCGCGGGTTGACGACGCGCGCCCGGAAGACCCGGGCGGTCTCCTCGGAGAGGGTGCGGGTGCGCACGGCATCGGGGCTGGTCGAGTCGCCGACGTACGCCTTCGGGTCCGTGCCGGTCAGCGCGCGGACGGTGGCGACCATGCCCCCGTGGTATTGGAAGTAGTCGTCGGAGTCGGCGATGTCGTGCTCGCTGCTGTCGACGTTCTTCGCCGCCACCTTGATGCGTCGATAGCTGGCGCGCATGTCGTCCGCCGCCGGGGCGCCGTCGAGGTCACGTCCGTAGGCGAAGCCGCCCCAGGCGGTGTAGACCTCCGCGAGGTCGTCGTCGTCGCGCCACGAGCCCGACTCGATGAGCTGCAGGATGCCGGCGCCGTACGAACCGGGCTTGGAGCCGAAGATGCGGGTCGTGGCCCGGCGCTCGTCGCCGTGTGCGGCCAGGTCCGCCTGCGCGTGGGCGCGGACGTAGTTCTGGTCGGTCGGCTCTTGGAGCTCGGCCACCATCCGGACGGCGTCGTCGAGCATCGCGACGACATGCGGGAAGGCGTCGCGGAAGAACCCCGAGATGCGGACCGTCACGTCGATACGTGGACGGCCGAGCTCGCCGAGGGGTACGACGTCGAGCCGGCTCACGCGCCGCGACTGCTCGTCCCACTCGGGGCGCACGCCGAGGAGCGCTAGCACCTCGGCAATGTCGTCACCCGACGTGCGCATCGCGGACGTGCCCCAGACCGACAGCCCGACCGATGCGGGGTAGGTGCCGGTCTCGTCGACGTACTTCTGGAGCAGCGAGTCCGCCATCGCCTGACCGGTCTCCCAGGCCAGGCGAGACGGTACGGCGCGCGGGTCGACGGTGTAGAAGTTGCGGCCGGTCGGGAGCACGTTGACAAGGCCTCGCAGTGGCGAGCCGGAGGGGCCTGCGGGCACGAACCCGCCGTCGAGCGCGTGCAGCACCGAGTCGAGCTCGTCGGTGGTGCGGGCCAGCCGCGGCACGATCTCGGTGGCGGCGAACTCCAGCACCCGCCGTACGTCGCCGTTCGGTGCGATCGTCGCGGCGTACGACGCCTCCCAGCCGGCCTTCTCCATGTCCTCGACGAGGTCGCGTGCCTGCGCCTCGAAGGCATCGACGGTCGCGCGATCCTCGGTGGTCGAGCCGGGCTCGCGATCCTCGGTGGTCGAGCCGGGCTCGCGATCCTCGGTGGTCGAGCCGGGCTCGCGATCCTCGGTGGTCGAGCCGGGCTCGCGATCCTCGGTGGTCGAGCCGGTCGCGCGATCCTCGGTGGTCGAGCCGGGCTCGCGATCCTCGGTGGTCGAGCCGGGCTCGCGAGGGACGAGCGAGGCCGTGTCGAGACCATCCCGCCCCAGCCCCAGCGCCGCCCGCAGTCCGGGAACCGCGTTGCCGACCCCGCCCCAGACCTGGGTCGCGCGCAGGATGGCCAGCACGAGGTTGACCCGCGCCTCACCGGCCGGCGGGTCGCCGAGGATGTGCAGACCGTCGCGGATCTGGGCGTCCTTGATCTCGCACAGCCAGCCGTCGACGTGCAGCAGGAAGTCGTCGAACTCCTCATCACCGGGCCGTTGGTCCAGGCCGAGGTCTCGGTGCATCTGGGCGGCCTGCATGAGCTGCCAGATCTCGCCGCGGACCGCGGGGAGCTTCGCGGGGTCCATCGCGGCGATATTGGCGTGCTCGTCGAGGAGCTGCTCCAGACGGGCGATGTCGCCGTACGCCTCAGCCCGCGCCATCGGCGGCACGAGGTGGTCGACGATGGTGGCGTGCGCGCGGCGCTTGGCCTGCGCGCCCTCACCGGGGTCGTTGACCAGGAACGGGTAGATCAGCGGCAGGCTGCCGATCGCGGCGTCCGTGGCACACGACACCGAGAGGGCGGCGTTCTTGCCGGGCAGCCACTCCAGCGATCCGTGCTTGCCGAGGTGGACCACGGCGTGGGCGCCGAAGCCGCCGCCGTCGGGGTCGCTCTCGAGCCAGCGGTACGCCGCGAGGTAGTGGTGGCTCGGTGGCAGATCGGGGTCGTGGTAGATCGCGACCGGGTTCTCCCCGAAGCCGCGCGGGGGCTGGATCAGGATCACGATATTGCCGGCCCGGAGCGTGGCGAGCACCAGCTCACCTGACTCGTTGACGAACAGGCTGCCCGGCGACTCGCCCCAGGTCTCGGTCATCGCGTCGCGCAGGTCGGCCGGCAGGTCGACGGTCCAGGCGTCGTACGCCGCCTTGCCGATCCGCACGTGGGCGTCGGTGAGCTGAGCGGAGGTGAGCCACTCCTCGTCCTGCCCGCCGGCGGCGATCAGGGTGTGGATCAGGGCGTCGCCGGCCTCGGTATCAGCGACCCGCTCGTTGGTCGAGCCGTCCTCGCGAGGGACGAGCGAGGACCTGTCGAGACCATCGAGGATCCGGGTCACCTTGTTGTCCTCGCCCAGGTCGTACCCGGCATCGCGCAGCGCCCGCAGCAGCCGGATCGCGGAGACCGGGGTGTCGAGGCCGACGGCGTTGCCGATCCGGGCGTGCTTGGTCGGGTACGCCGAGAGCACGAGCGCGAGCCGCTTCTCGGCGTTCGGGACCTGACGCAGCCGGGCATGGTTGACCGCGATCCGGGCCACCCGGTCGCAGCGCTCTGGGTCGGCGACGTACCGCGGCAGGCCCTGCTCGTCCAGCTCCTTGAACGAGAACGGCGCGGTGATGATCCGCCCGTCGAACTCCGGGATCGCGATCTGGCTGGCCGAGTCGAGCGGGGTGACGCCCTCGTCGGACGCCTCCCACTCCGCCCGGCTGCTGGTGAGGCACAGGCCCTGCAGCACGGGGATGTCGAGCGCCGCCATCCGCTCGACGTCCCAGGCCTCGTCCTGCCCGCCGGCGCCGGCGGTCGCGGGCACGCTGCCACCCGCGGCGAGGACGGTGACGACCAGCGCGTCGAGCGTGCCGAGGGCGGCGTACAGGTCGTCGGGTGCGGAGCGGAGCGAGCCGGCGAAGATCGGTACGCCGACCGCCTCGCCGGTCGCGTCGACCGCGTCGGCCAGAGCATGGACGAATCCGTTGTGGCCGCTGGCCTCGTGTGCGCGGTAGTAGAGGATGCCGATCCTCGGGAGTGTCGCGTTCACCGGCTCGGCTAGGACGGCGAAGCCCCACGCTGGGATGGCGGTGGGCGGCTCGAAGCCCTCGCCGGTCAGGAGCACGGTGTCGGAGAGGAAGGCGTGGAGCTGCGCGACGTTGGACGGTCCGCCCTCGGCCAGGTAGCGATGCGCCTCGGCGGCGACGCCGATCGGCACCGTGGAGATCTCCATGAGCTCGGCGTTGGGCTGCAGCTCGCCCCCGAGGACCACCAGCGGTGTGCCACGCTCCCGGATGCCGGCGAGGCCTGGCCACAGGTCGCTGGGCGAGCCGAGGAGGCGTACGACGACCAGGTCGGCCCCGTCCGTGACGGCGGCGAGCTCGGCGTCGGTGGCCCTCGCCGGGTTTGCCCATGTGTACGCCGCACCGCTGGCGCGTGCCGAGAGCAGGTCGGTGTCGGAGGTGGAGAGCAGGGCGACCCGCGGGTGCCGGTCGGTCGATACGTCGGTGCGGTCGGCCATCGCCGGGTGTCCTCCTCCGGGGTTCTCGCCCCGTGTAGTGGTCGGATCCGCCCGCGGTCAGTGTCTGGCTGCATCCAGTCGTCGCTGGAGATCACAGTGGCGGAACCGCCCCGGAGTCTCACCGGGTTCCTGGGCCGCGGGCAGGGGCCTCAGCCTAGGGGACGATGACCCGCGTGCCGCAGCCGCTCTACCTCGTCCGCCACGGTCAGTCGGAGTGGAACGTCCTCGAGCTCACCCAGGGTCAGACGACGCACCCCCGGCTGACCCCGCTGGGGCGGGAACAGTCGGCGCTCGCCGCCGCACGCCTGCTGGCCGACCTCGGCGAGCGCAAGGTCGGGTCGATCGTCAGCAGCGACCTGGTTCGGGCGACGGAGACGGCCGAGATCATCGCCTCGATCGTCGGTGGCACGGTGACCCCCGACGTGCGCCTCCGCGAGCAGCACCTCGGCGACCTGGAGGGACGGACCTACGCCGTGACCTGGGCGGCGGCCGAGGCCCACGACTGGACCGACCCGGACCTCCGGGTGGCGGGCGGCGAGTCGCCCCGGCATGTGCGTGACCGGATGGTCGACCTCATCGGCTCCCTCGACAGGTCCGTCGTCACCGTCCTGGTCAGCCACGGCGACGCGATCCGCGCGGCCGTCGCGCACCTGTCGGGCTTTCCGCCGAACGGCGCGCCCTGGGTCGAGGTGCCGAACGGCGCGGTCGCCCGGGTGGGTGACGGGGGCCCCTCGTGGCTGGGGTCGTCGTACGGCGCGAGGCCCGCGAACGACCCGTGACGCTACGACAGGTCGCAGAACGCCTCGACCTTGCCCTCGGGCCCCGAGACGATGATCGTGTCGCCGGGCTCCAGCACGGTCTCGTGCGAGGTGTAGGTGAACACGCCGTCACGTGGCTTGTGCCCGACGATGGTGACTCCGTGGGTCTGCCGCAGACGGGAGGCGCTGAGGCTCCGGCCGGCGAGCGACTCGGGTGCGCGGGCCTTGGCGAAGACGTAGTCGTCGTCGAACTCGATGAAGTCGATCATCCGGCCCCGCACCAGGTGGGCGACGCGCACGCCCATGTCGTGCTCGGGGCGTACGACGTGGTGCACCCCGAGCTGTTGGAGGATCCGGGCGTGGGCGTCACTGATCGCCTTCGCCCAGACGTCGCGGACGCCCAGGTTGAGCGCCACCGACGCGGAGAGGATGCTCGCCTCGAGGTCGTTGCCGACCCCGATCACGGCGCGGCTGAACTCGCCGACGCCGAGCTGGGCCATCGCCTTCTCGTTGGTGGTGTCGGCATGGACGACGTGGGTGAGCTCACCGGCCAGCGACTGCACGACCTGCTCGGTGCCGTCGATGCCGAGGACCTCCTCGCCCTCGCGCATCAGCTCGAGCGCGAGCGCTGCGCCGAAGCGGCCGAGGCCCATCACCGCGACGCCGCCTGAATGGTTCCTAGCCAATGATCGGCCGTCCTTCCGGATAGCGGTAGAGCTGTTCTCGGGATCGCAGCGCGAGCGCCGAGACCAGCGTGATCGGCCCGAGCCGACCCAGGAACATGACGCCGACCAGCAGCAGTCGTGCCGAGGTCGGGAGATCGTCGGTGATGCCGGTGGACAGACCGGTCGTGCTGAACGCGGAGGCCGCCTCGAAGAGCACCTCGGCGCTGCCGAAGGCCGTGATGCTGCAGCAGCACCAGGGTGGTTCCCATGACCGCCGCAACGCCGAGCAGCGCGACGGTGAGCGCCTGCCGGATCACCCGGGGGTCGATCCGGGTCTCGTGGACCGTCACATCCCGCTCCCCGCGTACCTCGGCGAGGATCGCGAAGAACAGCAGCATGAAGGTGGTGACCTTGATCCCGCCGGCGGTGCTCGCCGACCCGCCGCCGATCAGCATCAGCACGCTGGTGCCGAGCAGCGTCTCGTCGTTCATCGCGCCGTAGTCGAGGCTGTTGAACCCGGCGCTGCGGGGCATCACCGACTGGAACAGCCCGGCGAGCAGCCTGGTCGGCAGGTCGAGCTCGCCGAGGGTTCGCGGGTTGCGCCACTCGCCTGCGAAGACCATCGCCATGCCGAGGACCAGCAGCAGCCCACTCGCCCAGAGCGTGATGGAGGTGTGCAGACTCCACCGTCGGGGATGGCGGTGCCCGCGGATCAGCTCCAGCCACACCGGGAAGCCGAGGCCGCCGGCGATCACCGAGACCGCGATCGGCAGGCAGATCCACGGGTCGCCGACGAAGCCGATCAGGCTGTCCGACCACAGCGCGAAGCCCGCGTTGTTGAAGGCGGTGATCGAGTGGAACACGCCGTGGTAGATCGCGGTGCCCCACGGCTCGTCGTACCTCGTCGCGAACCGCAGGGTGAGGATCGCCGCGACCAGCACCTCGAAGACGGCGGTGATCGTGAGTACGCCGACCAGGATCGCGCGGACGTCGCCCAACCCGATCGTGTTGGTCTCCGCCGCCGCGGTGAGCCGGGTGCGGAGCCCGAGTCGCCGCGACACCAGGAGACCGAGGAGCGAGGCGAGGGTCATGATGCCCAGGCCGCCGATCTGGACCAGGCCGGCGATCACGACCTCACCGAAGGTCGACCAGTACGACGGCGTGTCGACGACGGCGAGTCCGGTGACGCACACCGCACTGGTCGAGGTGAACAGCGCTACCTCGAGCGACGCGCCGCCCTGGCCGCTCCGTGCGGCCGGCAGCATCAGGAGGACCGTGCCGATGGCCACCGCCACCGCGAAGCCGAGGACGACCGCCTGGCCCGGATGCTGCAGCAGCCGGTGGCGGCGAGCCGTCGGTCGGGTCCCTGCCATTGGCCGTCCTCGTCGACGCCGATGAATGTTATGGGTCTCGCAGTCTAGGGGCAGGTTCGGTCGACGTCGCCGTGCTCGGTCGGCAGAGCCCCGAACCCTGCAGCTGGGTTCACAAGTCGCATTCGCAGAGTTAGGTTGCTTGATGGGTGTCTGCCTTCTGGGCCAGGAAGGCCCCTGGTGGCAGACCCGTCCACCAGCGCCGGCGGGTGACCCCTGCCGCAGACATGAGGAGACACTGTGCGGAAGTCCTTCGTCCTAGCTGTCGTGGCCGCACTGGCCTTGGCGATGGCTGTGCCCACGCCGGCGGCAGCCGTCGACCAGGTCAACACGAAGAAGTTGCGGCAGGCCGTGACCGTGGGTGGGATCCTCGCCCATGAGCGGGTGTTCCAGCGGATCGCCAACCAGAACGGGGGCACCCGCGCGTCGGGAACGCCTGGATATGCGGCCTCCGCTGCCTACGTCCAGCAGCGGCTCGAGGCGGCCGGCTACGAGGTGTCGCAGCAGGAGTTCACGTTCCCGTTCTTCCGTGATCTCTCCGAGCCGACGCTGTCGCAGGTTTCGCCGACACCGGCCGACTACGAGACGGCGACGTTCCAGTACTCCGGCAGCGGCAACATCACCGGCCGGCTCGTCCCCACCAGCGACGTCCAGATCCCGCCCGGACCCACACCCTCTTCGTCCAACTCCGGCTGCGAAGCCGCGGACTTTGTGCCGGCTTCGGCGACCGACCCGCAGGTGTCGCTGATCCAGCGTGGCACCTGTTCGTTCGAGCAGAAGGCGGCGAACGCCCAGGCTGCTGGCTACGACGCCGTGATCATCTTCAACGAGGGCCAGGCCGGCAGGCAAGAACTCCTCACCGGGACACTGGGCCGGCCGTTCGACCTTCCAGTCATCGGGCTCTCGTTCGCCGATGGCGCAGCCCTGTACGCCGACGTACAAGCGGGCGAGGTTGTCGTGAACGTGGTTACCGACACGGAGACCAACCTCGAGGCGACGACGACCAACGTCATCGCTGACTCGCCGACCGGCAACTCCGACAAGGTGGTCGTTGTCGGCGCTCACCTCGACTCCGTCGTGGAAGGTCCTGGCATCAACGACAACGGGAGCGGCAGTTCCGCGATCCTTGAGATCGCCGAGCAGATGACCGAGCTCGGCATCAAGAATCGTCAGCAGGTGCGCTTCGTGTTCTGGGGCGCAGAGGAAGCAGGCTTGCTCGGGTCCGAGCACTACGTCGAGAGCCTGCCGGCCGACGAGCTGGGCAAGATCGTCGCCAACCTGAACTTCGACATGCTGGGTTCGCCGAACTACGTGCGTTTCGTCTATGACGGTGACGGCTCCGACTCCGACCCTGCCGGTCCGCCGGGATCTGCGCAGATCGAGCAGGTCTTCAGCAACTACTTCGCGTCGCAGGGCCTCCAGAGCGAGCCGACACCCTTCAGCGGCCGATCCGACTACGGCCCGTTCATCGCGGTCGGCATCCCGGCCGGTGGCCTGTTCAGCGGTGCGGAGGGCATCAAGACGGCCGAGCAGGCGGCTGTCTACGGCGGTACGGCCGGCGCGGCGTACGACCCGTGCTACCACCAGGCCTGCGACACCGTCAACAATGTGAGCACCAAGGCGCTCTTCGAGCTGGGAGATGCGGCCGCGCACGCGGTGCAGACCTTGGCTCGAACGAAGTCGGGCTTCTTCGAGGACGGCAGCATGCGCCTGCAGAGGCGGCGGCCAGCCGTTGAGCTGGAGCAGAAGGGGCACATCCTGATTCGCTGACGCACCAGCAACCACGTCGACGGCGAGTTGGTGGCAAGACCCACCAACTCGCCGTCGCCATGTGGCGCCCCTGCGTCCGGCTCGACCACGGCGTCGGCAGCGCAGGCCGATGGCTGATTCCGGCTTGATCACGGGCGCGAGGGACCGACGGAACGCGGGGGGCGTTTGAGCGCCGTCCAGTGCTCCTCGGAGAGGAGATGATCGATGAACAGCCGGGCAGTCGCAGTCGGACTGGTTCCGGTCAGCACGTGCCAGGGGCGCTTGAGCGGTGTCTCGGAGGTCGAGCGCACCTCCAGGCGACCCTCCTCGAGATCTCTGCCGACTGCGTCCATCGACACGAGGGTGACGCCGAGACCCAGCACGGCGGATGCGACGACCGCGCCGTGGGAGCCGAGGGAGAGCGTGGCCGGAGCGATACCGAGTTTCTCGTGCAACGCGAGGGTGGTGGCTCGGGTTCCCGACCCCTCCTCTCTCAGCAGCCAGGTCGCTGCACTCAGGTCCTCATTGACTCCGGGGGCGCTCACGACCACCAGGGCGTTGGGTCGCATGGCCCGGATCACGAGGGAGCGTCGCTGGCCCGGTCGACCAGCTATCACGACGTCGAGACGGTGGTCGGCAAGATCGGCCATGACTCGGTCTCGCACCCGGACCTCCAAGGTGACCTCGACCGCGGGCCACCTCGCGCGGAAGGACGCGAGCAGTCCGGGGAGCAGGTACTCGCCGGCGGTCGTGACCGCGCCGAGCCGAAGCTTCCCATGGTCGGCCGCCAGCCCTGACCGTACGGCGGACCGGCTCTCCTCGATCAGCCCGATGATCTGCCGCGCGTAGGTGGCGAAGATCTCGCCCGACTCGGTCAGGACAAGGCCTCTGCCCCGGCGTTCGAACAATGCCACGCCGAGCTCTTGCTGGAGCGACGCCAACGAGGCGGAGACCGCGGATTCGGTGACGTGCAGTGCCAGGGCGGCCGATCGCGCTGAGTCGGTGTCGACCAGGGCCAGGAAGGTCTGGAGCCGTGACGGTGTCATCCTCACCTTCCGTTCGCGGCCGTTGACTGCCTCCGCCGTGCCCTGGTGAGCCACAGTAGTCCACGGGCGGGAGGCGCTCAGACGACGCGACAGGGCGGTTCCAGACCCTGCATGAAGGCCTTCAGGTTTCGGACGACCAAATCGCCCATCGCGGTGCGGGTGCCGAGTGTCGCCGAGCCCAGGTGGGGGAGGAGCACCACGTTCTCGAACCCCAGCAGGCGCGGGTCGACGTCAGGCTCTTGCTCGAAGACGTCCAGTCCGGCGCCGGCGATCGTGCCGTTGGCCAGCGCCGTCACCAAGGCCTCGGAGTCCACCACGTCACCGCGTGCGGTGTTGATGATGTAGGCCGTGGGCCGCATGAGGGCCAGCTCCCGTTCGCCGATCAGGTGTGTGTTGGTTGCGCCACCCGGCATGTGCAGGCTGACGAAGTCGGACCGCCTCAGCACGTCGTCCATCGACTCCATGCGCTCGGCGCCTGCGATCGCGTGGTCGGCGTCTGGGCCGTACCAGATCACCGGCATCCCGAACCCGTTGTGGGCCCGGGAAGCCACCGCGGCGCCGATCCTGCCCATGCCCAGGATTCCCAGAGTTCGCCCGGTCACATCCGACCCCATCATGTGAGTCGGTCGCCATCCGGTCCAGGCACCCTCACGGACGTGACGCTCGCCCTCACCCGCGCGTCGGGCCACCATCAGCAGCAAGGTCATGGCGAGGTCCGCAGTTGCGTCCGTGAGAACGCCTGGGGTGTTCGTCACGACGATTCCGGCCCGGCGGGCGGCGTCGACGTCGATATTGGAGTAGCCGACGCCGAAGTTGCCGATGAACCGGGTTCGCACGCCCTCGTCCAGAAGCATGTCCGCCGTGATGCGATCCGACACGCTGGGAAGCAGCGCATCGCACGAGCGCAACGCCTCACGCAGATCGTGCTCTCCGAGCGGGACATCGGCCTCGTTGAAGCGGACGTCGGAGAACGTCGCAGCGAGGTCTTGCTGGACCGACTCGGGCCAGCGGCGGGTCACGACGACGGTGGCGGTCTGGATCATGCTCACGCTTCTCTCCACTCCAGGGTCTGTCAGGCAATCGACGGAGTCAGCAGGCCGGCTTCCCGGAGGACTCGCTCGACGGTGCTTCCCATGCTCGAGGGGTCCGGCGCAACCGTGATCCCGCAGGACTCGAGGATCTCCACCTTCTCCTGCGCCGACTCGCCGACGGCTGACACGATCGCGCCGGCATGCCCCATGCGTCGGCCCTTCGGAGCCGCCAGTCCCGCGATGTACGCGATGACGGGTTTCGTCATGTGGTCGCGGACGTACTCAGCCCCCTCGGCTTCCTGACCACCGCCGATCTCGCCGATCATGACGACCGCGTCGGTCTCGTCGTCACCCTGGAACACCTCGAGAATGTCGCGGAAGGAGGAGCCGTTGACCGGGTCTCCGCCGATGCCGACCGAGGTCGAGACGCCGATGCCCAATTGGCTCATCTGTGCTGCCGCCTCGTATCCGAGGGTCCCGGACCTTCCGATGATCCCGACCCGGCCCGGCGTGTAGATGTGGCCGGGCATGATCCCCAGCATCGCCTGTCCAGGAGTGATCGTCCCGGCGCAGTTGGGGCCGGTGAGCCGCATGCGGGTCTCCGCCCGGTAGCGCCGCATGTAGCGCTTCACCCGCATCATGTCCTGAACCGGGATGCCGTCGGTGATGCACACGCAGTACCGGATGCCGGCGTCGGCGGCTTCCATGATCGCGTCGGCCGCGAATGGCGGCGGGACGAAGACGATCGAGGCCTCAGCCCCGGTGCCGGCCACGGCGTCCTTGACGGTGTTGAAGACCGGGCGGTCGAGGAGGGTGGAGCCTCCTCGACCGGGCGTGACGCCGCCGACGACGTGTGTGCCGTAGGCGATCATCTCCTCGGCATGGAACCGTCCGATGCGTCCGGTGAGACCCTGGACGAGGATCTTGGTCGTGCTGTCGATCAGGATGGCCATCGCAAGCGCACTCCTCAGGCGGGGACAGGGTGGGTCTTGGCGGCAGCGACGGCGAGCTCTGCCGCCTCCGCGAGGGTGTCGGCTGTGGTGATCGGGAGGCCGGAGTCGGCGATGATCCGCCTGCCCTCCTCCACGTGCGTGCCGGCGAGCCGCACGACGACGGGGACCTGTACGTCGACCTTCGCGAACGCTTCGACCACGCCCTGGGCGACCCAGTCGCACCGGTTGATCCCCGCGAAGATGTTGACGAGCATCGCCTTGATGTTGTCGTCGAGAAGGACGGCCCGGAACGCCTTCAAGACGCGCTCGGGAGACGCGCCCCCGCCGATGTCGAGGAAGTTCGCGGGTGCGCCACCGGCCAGCTTGATCATGTCGAGAGTGGCCATGGCGAGGCCGGCACCGTTGATCATGCAGCCGATGTCACCGTCCAGCCCGACATAGGCAAGGCCTCGGTCGGCAGCGTGCGACTCGCGGGCATCCTCCTGACTACGGTCGCGCAGCTCTGCGATCTCGAGGTGGCGGAAGAGGGCGTTGTCGTCGAAGGACAGCTTCGCGTCGAGGGCGACGAGCTCCCCGTCGGTGGTGATGACCAGAGGGTTGATCTCCACCATCGACGCGTCCAGGTCGCGAAAGGCCCGGTAGGCGGAGCGGAAGAGGCGGGCGGCCTGGCTGACGAGCTCGGCCGGCAGGCCGAGCCCGAAGGCGAGCTCACGAGCCTGGAAGTCGAGGAAGCCGAGGGCGGGCTCGACCATGATCCGGATGATCGACTCCGGCTTGGACTCCGCAAGATCCTCGATCGCCATGCCACCGTCCGGCGAGCCGATGACCATGACTCGCTCCGCCGCCCGATCGAGGACGATCCCGAAGTAGAGCTCGCGCTCGATCTTGCTGGCCTCCTCGACGTAGACCCGGTAGACGAGCTTTCCCTCCGGGCCGGACTGCTTGGTGACGAGTCGCATCCCGAACAGCTCGTTCGCGACCTCGGTGACCTCGCGCTCGCTGTGGCAGACTTTGACCCCGCCGGCCTCTCCGCGTCCACCGGTGTGCACCTGGGCCTTGACGACCCATGCCGCTCCGCCGATCTCCCGCGCCCTGTAGCCGGCCTGCTCGGGGCCGTACGCCAGTCCGCCACGTGGGATCGGGATCCCGTGGGACGCGAGGAGCTCCTTGGCCTGGTACTCGTGGATGTCCATGGCTAGGCCCTCACGGCCGACGCCGCGATGACATCTGACATCTCGAGGACCGTGCGGGCCATCCGTTCCGATGCCGCGTCGATCATCTTGCCGTCGACGGACGCCGCTCCCTTGCCCGCCGCTTCGGCCGCACGGAGCTCCTCGACGATGCGCCGAGCTCGCTCGACCTCGGCCTCGGGTGGGCTGAAGACCTCATTCGCGAGGTCGACCTGCGTGGGGTGGATCGCCCACTTGCCTTCGGCGCCCAGGGCTGCCGCGCGCCTGGCTCCCTCTCGAAAGCCTTCTGGATCGCTGAAGTCCCCGAAGGGTCCGTCGATGGGGCGCAGACCGTAGGCACGACAAGCGACGATCATCCGGCTGAGCGCAAAGTGCCACTGGTCGCCCGGGTAGTCCGGGTTCAGTCCTCCGATGCTCACCGTCCGCGCCCGGTTGCTGGCCGCATAGTCGGCGACACCGAAGTGCAAGGCCTCGAGACGGCCACCGCTCGCTGCGATGGTCTCGACGTTGGCCATGCCGAGGGCCGTCTCGATGAGGGCCTCGGTGCCGACGCGGGTCTGGAAGCCGCGCGCCTGCTCGATCTGATCGATCAGGGTCTCGACGACATAGAGGTCTGCGGCCACCCCGACCTTGGGTACCAACAGCGTGTCGACTCGATCACCGGCCT
Organism: uncultured Actinomycetota bacterium; assembly: GCA_963767345.1. Lineage (GTDB taxonomy): Bacteria > Actinomycetota > Actinomycetes > Propionibacteriales > Nocardioidaceae > Nocardioides. Next base: position 117,631 of record CAVYDO010000001.1, on the reverse strand, counting down.
GTTCCATGACGTCGACGACGTCGCGGTACATGTAGTGGGTATCGAGGCCGTTGATCCGCACGGAGATCGTCTTTCCGAGGCCCCGCCAGTCGATCCCGTTGAGCGCATCGATCACGTTGCGGCGCGCTTGCTCCTTCTCCGGCGGGGCCACGGCGTCCTCCAGATCGAGGAACACGTAGTCGGCGGACGAGTCGGCTGCCTTGGCGATGAACTGGGGGTTGGAGCCGGGAACCGCCAGCTCGCTGCGCTGCAGCCGGGCTCGGCGGAGCGGGTAGAGGGTGTGACTCATCGATCTCTCCGTTGTCTTCGGGGCGGGACTCGGCGGCTCAGCTGAGGGCCTTGCTGTAATGGGCTTGGGCGGCAGCGACGCCGGCGCCGAGCTCGACCTCTGCGCCCGCGTCGAGGAGGGAGACTTCAGCGGCCGCCAGCGCGGCGAGGCACATCACTTCGTTGCAGTCGCCGAGGTGGCCGATCCGAAAGACCTTGCCGGCGACCTGGGCGAGCCCGACACCGAAGGAGGTTCGGTACTTGTCGTAGGCGATCCGGACGACCTCGGCGCTGTCGATGCCTTCGGGGACCTTGATCGCCGAGACGGTGTCCGAGTCCCACTTCGAGTCCGTGGCGCACAGCTGCAGCCCGAGGGCGTGCACTCCGCGACGAACGCCTTCGGCCAGTCGGTGGTGGCGGGCATAGACGTTGTCCAGTCCCTCCTCGAACAGCAGGTCGAGGGAGGCGCGCAGACCGTGAAGCAACGGCGTCGGAGGCGTGTACGGGAAGAAGCCCTGGTCGTTGGTCGCGACCATGTCCGCGAAGGAGAAGTAGCAGCGCTCCATGCCTCCGGTCTTGCTGGCCTCGAGTGCCTTGGCGGACACGCTGAGGAAGCCCAGGCCGGGGGGAAGCATCAGGCCCTTCTGTGAACCGGAGACCGCCAGGTCCACACCCCATTCGTCCTGCCTGAAGTCGATTGAGGCGATGGAGGAGACGCCGTCGACATAGAGCAGTGCCGAGGACCCGGCGGCGTCCATGGCGGCGCGGACGGGCGCGACGTCGGAGGTGACCCCGGTGGCCGTCTCGTTGTGGGTGACGAAGACGGCCTTGATCGTCGGGTCGCCGGCGAGGTGCTCTGCGAAGGTGTCGACGGGGACGCCCTCGCCCCAGGGCACGTCACAGCAGATGACGTCCAACCCGAGGCGCTGTGCCATGTCGACCCACAGGTGCGAGAACTGCCCGAACCTGGCCATCAGGACGCGATCCCCGCGGTTGAGCGTGTTCGTGATCGCCGCCTCCCAGGCTCCTGTGCCTGATGCCGGGTAGATCAAGACCCGGCCATCGGGGTTGGCGAAGACGCGCTTGAGACCTTCGAAGAGCGGCAGGGTCAGCTCGGGGAAGTCCGGCGCGCGATGATCTTGCATGGGCACGTTCATTGCGCGCCTGACTGGCTCGGGCACGTTCGTCGGGCCCGGGATGAACAAGTGGGTCTGGCCATTCCTCATGGGCTGATTCTCCTCTGGAGGTGCGGTCCGCCGACGTTACCGGATGTGGACGGAGGCCCTGCGGACTGTGAACTCATGGGGCCACCTCGGGAAGGGCGGCGAGTCGACCGTAGGGCCGTCGTACCCCTCGGCACCAGCAACGGCAGTTGACTATTGGCCACCCTCACTTGAGCGTTTGCTCATCTACAGTCAGACCCTTGACACTGCCTCGTCGAGGCGAGACACTGTTGCGCAATGTGAGATCAGTTGCGCAATATGCAACACCGCCGTTGGCGATCACCGGACCCTCCGGCGCCGGCACCACCTGGATGAAGCGCACCTTCGAGCAGATGTCAGGCTCGGTCGCTGTCAGCTCGGGACTGATTCCTTTCACCGCTTCGCCGATCTCCAGGAGTCGCATAGCGACGGCGTCCATGACGATCTCAACAGAGATCGGGCGATGTTGGAGGTGGGAGCGGATCGACGTGATGGCGAGGCGATGTCATCGAGTCGGTCGGCGTCGGGGCGGCTCACAGTGGCAGCAAGTCCTTCGCGGCGCGAGAGCGCACACGCTCCTTCAGGCCGCTGCGCGGCACCAAGTCGACGGGCACACCCAGCACGTCTTCCAGTTCGCGCTTGATGCCGATGATGTCGATGATGTCGGTCCCGACCGCGAAGTCGACAAGGAGGTCGACGTCGCTGTCTTCGCGATCGTCGCCCCGTGCGGCGCTGCCGAAGATCTCCGGGTTCGTGACGCCATTGCGGCGCAGCACGTCGAGCAGCTCACCACGTCGGGCGGCCACGCGCTGGCCCGTGGGGCCGCTGAGCGGCTTTCGGGCAGGCGCTGCTGTCTCGGACATGTCTCTATCGTATCTGCCGCGCTGAGGCTTTCGCCGATCTACAACCCCAGCGATGGGCCGGACTGACGCTGGCTCGGGCGCGGGAAGGGGTCGATCGACGGCACCGTCCGGCGCTGCCTCCTCGGGGTGGTGAGGGCCTTGACCCGGTAGCCGAGCGCGGCGGTGGGATAGTCGACGGGCAGGGGCCTGCGGGCGGCGGCGAGGTCGAGGATGCGCTCGGCGTCGATGCCCCTGCGGGCGAGCTGGTCGACGTACTTCGCGAGCTCACCGGTGTGCTCGTCGCGCCTGCCGACGTACTCGACGATGCGGTCGGCCCAAGTGTTCACGGCCTCGCCGTAGCGGGCGTTGATCCGGCCGGTGAGGTTGCGGTGGTACGCGGCCTCCCAGTCGTCGTGCGGCACGGGCCCGGCCGGCGTTCGTTCGTCGGCGGGTACGCCGATGGCTGCCCGCCAGACGGCCAGTTCGCGACTGAGTTCCGGGGTGAGGACGTCGTCGTACTTCGCCCGGCGTACGCCAGCGATCCTTCTCGGTGCACACGCCGGGCTGCGCCTTGCCGAAGCGGCGGCGTTACGGGTCACGGACGTCGACTTCGCCACCGGCATCGTGACGCCGTCGGTTCAGTGGGAGAACGAGCCACTGAAGTCCGACACCTCGCGCCACTCGATCCCGATCCCAGCCGAGATGTCGCAGCTCCTCGCCGAGGCGATCCCGCTGGGCAACGGCATCCAGATCGTCAGTGACCTGTGGGGCAACGCCGGCGGGCCCTGGACGATCGAACGTGCCGTCCGCGCCGCACGAACCCAGGTCGGCCTGCCCGACGACGTCCGGTTCCACGACCTGCGGCACTACTTCGCCTCTCTGCTGATCGCCCCCGGCCTCGACGTGAAGGTGGTGCAGGCCCGACTTCGGCACGCCTCGGCGAAGACGACCCTCGATACCTACGGCCACCTGTGGCCAGACAGGGACGACACCTCACGAGCCGCGGTCGCGGCCGTCTACAAGGAGAGAACATGAGCTACCACGCCATCGACGTGGCCATCGACAGCTTCGAGCCTGATCCGGACGGCTTCATCCGGATCTGGCTGCCCGACATCGAGGAGCGGTTGAGACTTGGCCAGGTCGTCTGCATCTGTGACGACGAAATCGCCAGCTTCGCCCGGGTGGAGAAGTTCGAGGGTGACCCGGTGATGGGTTTCGCGTGTCTGAAGGAGCTCACCGGCGCCCAGGGGGAAGATGCCGCCGAGCAGCTGGCCGACGACGGCTGGTGCGACGTCGTCGACGAGTGATCACGGCGGCCCGCTGGCGTGGCCCTGGGCGAGCAGCGCCAACGATCGGCTACGTGATCTCCTCAGAACTGACGCGCTCGAAGACTGCGTCAGCGGCCAGTTCGTTGACGAAGATGACCACATTCGTGCCGTCGGCTCTTGCACTCGGAACGATGAGTGCGTCGTATTCAAGAAATGCCGCGTGGGCGCCGACGCGCTGGCATGCCGAGAAGTCTGGTGACATCAGGTCGGACCGATCGAGGCCGAGCGCAGGAAGATCCGATTCGCGAATCCGGAGTGCTTTGGCCGCGCTGACCTGGAGCTCATAGACGAACCTGAGTGCCTTGGGGCGTATCGGCTGGGAGTCGATGGCGTGCTGGCCCTCGGCGATGGCGGTCTCACGCTGCTCCGACGTGTAGATAGCCCCCAAGCCACCCGGGTTCCATCGTGCACCCCGGGTGTTCGACAGCTCAGGCGGGTTGTCGTTGAACATGTGCCGCCAGACGGTGACCGAATCCAAGGCCTCAGCACCGAGACGCTCGATCGCGTCGAGCAGTTCCGGATCGTGAATGGCCATGGCTTCAGACGTACGCTCCGTCGCGCAGCTGATCGATCAGCGCGAGGACCGAGTCGCTGTCGCCCTCAGCGATCAGTTCAGCGGGACGTCTGCCAGCCAGCAACTTGTGAGGACTGTAGAGCCAAAGCCGGGCATCTTCGGGCTCATAGAACTCGGCAAGCTGGGTCGCCAGCCACTCCAGTGCTAGAAGTTGGTGGAGTTTGGTGGGCTGAGGGTCAACCCGTCCCTGCTGCCAGCGGGAAACGGTCTGCGGAGTCGTGTCTAGCAATTCTGCGATCTCGCGTGAGCGGACCCCCGCCTGGTTCTTGATCGAATCCAGCCGGTGGGCAACTGCACTCGTCATTTCGCCTCCTTCGCGGTTGTGTTGATGGTCATGCGGACTTGCGGTGCCTCTTGCCGGCGGCGGGGAGGCTGAAACTGTGCACAGGGTTTGTGGTGCGGTCACTACCGAATGTGCCGCGCCAAGAGTCCAAGCGCTTGCGGGTCGAAAGCAGCGCCGGTTCGGCCTCTGCCGCACGAACAGCCTTGTCAGAGGCAGGGCGGAGGAAGTTCTCCAGGTAGTCGCCAGCACGCAGGGGCTCCGGAGTACGGGACAGTGCGGACACCTCCCGAGCGCGTTGCACCACGAAGTGTTCGCGGTACTTCAGTTGTGTGTCCTTCCAGCCTCGCGGGCAGCACGAGGTGTCCAAGCACGCGTGGGCGGCCTTCATTCCGGGACGGTCGAGCAGCGCCGCTGCCTTGCTTCGATCCAGGAAGGCTTGGAGTTGGTGAAGGTAGATCCGAGCTTCGTTGCCGCCGCCACCGGAGCGCTTCGGCACTCGCAGCCAGTCGCTCAGGTTCGTGTGGTCGTTCACGGTCACACCGGACTCGACCCCGCCCAAGGCTCCGAACGCCATCAGCCCGACGCCGACTGCGCCGGTGTGTTCGCCAACGAGCGGCTTGCCGAGCGTGTGGAGGTCGCGGCAGGCCGCCAAGTATCGCTTGAGTGCGATTGGTCCAGACGTCGCGGTTCCGAAGGGATGAATACGGAGCCAGATGGCGTCGATCGGCAGGGCGCGAAGGTAGCCAGCGACTGCCGACCGCCAAGCGTCGTCGTAGAAGTTCGCGGACTTTGCGATCAACGGGTAGTAGATCGGCACGTCGGTGAAGCCAGACTTGTTGAGGGCGTCGCGCAGCGCGTGCGTGAGTTCCGAGTCAACGTCCAGCCACGGGTCGCTCGCCGAGCTGAGGAAATGGGTGGGCGCGAGGACCGCTGTGTGTGCGGCGACGCCGACCATGTCGACCAGCTGATCGCAGAGGTCCGCGCCAGCATTCCCGTATAAGGCATCCGGTGTGTGCGGTCGATCGGAGGCCCAGGGGAGGTCTTGGGCTCCACCGCGAAGAAACCCGCCAGGTGTCGACAACTCAAGAGTCCGCGGGTCAAGGACGGTCTCGATGCCGTGCTGTTTGGCCTCTGTCCAGAGATCCCTGTGGTGGTCGACCTGCGCTGGGTCGGCGATCAAGCCGCCGCCAACCGGCTTGCCGTCTACGAGCATCTGCGAAAGGAACGTGTGGTCCTGCCTGCCGACGCGCAGGTATGAGCCGAGCGGGTCACCAACCGGCCTAAGCAGTCGCACCATGATCAGCCTCCTCAACGAATGTACATCTACATTAACACAAGCATGAACATATTTATGTGCATGGGCGTCGACACGTCGCGCTCATGCGCGCGACTCCCCAGCCTCATTCCGACCGAGAAGGACGAACGCGCCACCCATGAGTCCGGCGAAGTCGGCGAGGAAGGCGAGCGTCTCTCCAGCGGACTCGCGGTTGAAGTCGATCGGCACCTGACCTTCGGCGGCGCGCTCAGCAGCCCACGACCCCAACGATGTCAGCGAGAGGCGGCCGCGGGGCGGATCGGCAAGGATGGGCTGGGCTGCGGCCGTGATGGAACTCCGCAGCGTCGACGACTGCGCTTCGATCACTTCCGAGGTAATCACGCTGGCAGCCATCGTTGGGAGGAAACGAGTACTTGTGTTCTCCCGGCGGCGGCGTTGCGGTGTCGAAGGCCGAGGGGAGGACGCCCACCGAGCGATCCAAGATGGCACTGCGCGTATATGAGTCGTTCAATTCGGCTTCGCGGTGGAACGCGGGTGCGGCGTAGAGGGAAAGGCCGGCGCGGTAGGCGAGAGCGATATCGGTCTCGTATCCGCGCATGGCGTGGAACTGGTTCGAGGACATGTCGACGTCGAACCGGTAGTGCTCGGTGTTCCAGAATGCCCAGGTGCAGTGCGGCTCGGGGCCGATGTAGCCGCAGGCGCCGGACGTGTGCTGCCGGGACACGAAGAACGATCGCTTGAACTGCAGGAACAGTGCAAAGTCGACCGACACCGGGTGGGCGTCGTACCCGACGGTGTTCTCTTTGATGAGTGACGGCAGCGTCGGTGCGCTCACGAGGCCCGCGGCCAAGGTCGTGAGAAGGTCCTCTGCCTCAGGGACGACCGCGTAGCCGTAGGAGAACTCGCTGAAATCTGCCGCGGGCATCAGGGCGTCCAGGCTGGAGTCAAGCTCATGACCGGAGCCTAGAGCCATCCCGCTCAGTGCCGCTGCGACGCGGCCTGACGCAATGCGGATGACGATCTGAACCGATCTCCTGCGGAATCCCTGCGGAATTTCGGCCATCTCGAGCCAACGAAAACGACCCCCGAGTCCGCGTTTCCGCAGGTCAGGGGCCGTTTCGCGATCTACGCGATCTTAGATGTCGTAATACTGATCGACAATGCGTCCTGACCTGCGAAGACGTCGCCTCGGAGGACATGTGGGGTGCAATCGGTACGCAGAACGCCGAGAAGCGATGGCAGGCGACTTGATAGATAACTTCGCATGGGCGAAACTTTCTATCATGTCTATGTTGGGTGTCTCCGAGGCCGCGGACCGGCTGGGTGTCTCGACGCGCCAGATCCAGCACCTGGTCGCGCGGGGTGAGCTGCGTTCGCTGGCCAGGGGAGTGGTCGACGAGACCTCTGTCGAACGCCTGCTGGCCGTCCGCCGCGGGTCGCACACGAGGGCCTGGGCTGAGTCGACGGCGTGGGCTGCCGTGGCTTTGCTGTCTGGATGTGATGCGGGCTGGCTAGGGGAGAGCCAGCGATCCCGGCTCAGAGGACGACTCCGTGCTCTCGACGCCGCGGAGCTAGTCGGGCGCGCGCGAAGGCGGGCCACCGCGATCCGGTACGTCGCGCATAGCAGCGCGGGGGAGCGGCTGCGGACAGAGCTGATCGACACATCATCGACGGCCGCGCAACTGGGGCTGGCGACGACGAACGCGATCGACGGCTACCTGGCCGCGACCGACTTGGAAGCGGTCGTGGCTCGCCATGGCCTGATTCGCGATGACACCGGAAGCGTGGCGCTTCGCGCGACTTCCATGGACCTCGGTGTGGTGCGCGACCTTGTGAGCGCCGCCAACGTTGTGGCTGCGCTCGACCTGGCGGAGTCTCTCGATGTCCGCGAACGCCGAGCCGGAATCGACGCGCTTGACCGCGCGCTGGGCGAGTTCCGTGGCTGACAGGCCGACCATCGACGTCGCCACGCCCGCCGGTGGCTGGGGCCCGCCGTGGCCGAACCTCGCCGAGATCGAGGCCGTGCTGCCCCACGACAAGTGGACGCTCGTCGGCGGCCTGATGGCTCAGCTGCACGGAATCCACGCGGGCATCGATGCCGTGCGCCCCACCAACGACGTCGATATGGTCCTCCATGTCGAGACCACCCGCGGCATCGCGTCGGAGACCGCACGGGCGCTCGAGGCGCTCGGCTACAAGCTGGCGTCGTCGATCGACGAGCGCAACAACACCGCGCATCGGTTCAAGCGAGGGGAGTCGACGGTCGACGTCGGGACCAGAGGTCCCGACGTGGTCGATGTCCTTGTCGCTGACCACGTCGCACCGCGAGTGGTCGAGAAGCTTCGTGGTCGCACGATGGTCGCTATCGAGGGCGGCACCCAAGCTCTGCGCCGAACGATCAACGCACGGCTCCAGATCACCGCCAGGCGCATCACCACAGTGAGCGTTCCATCGCCGTTCGGCGCGGTCATCCTCAAAGCCGCCGCGTACCAGACCGACTCCCGTGACCGGGAACGTCATCTCCACGATGCCGCGCTCCTGCTCGCGGTCATTGACGATCCCTACGCCGAGCGCGAGCAGTTCGCCGGCTCGGATCGCTCCCGACTCCGGACGTTGGCGCGCGCACTCCCGGACTCCGCCGCCCAATGGCGGATGCTGCCAGCCGGCGCCCGAGCCGACGGCCAGACCGCGCTGCGGATCCTCAACGCCTGACCAGCAGCGGGCGCGTCACTCGCGGCTACTAGACGATTCCCGTAGGACCGGCGTCTGGCCAGACTCGGTCCGGGTGAGCGGCGGGAAGCTCTCCATGCGGCTGCCCACCGGGCTGATCTGGTGTGGCTCACTATCGGTCTGCAGCCCGCCGGTCACCGTGACGAGGCGTGGCTCAAGAAGGGACTGCCCAGCTCGTAGTAGCAATGCCCACCTCGCCGTCCCCATCGGATCGAGCACAGGCGGGAGCAGCACATGGAGCACGTCATCATCGGGGTCGATCCCCACAAGTTGTCGGCCACGATCGAGGTCGTCGACCAGCATGAACAGCGACTCGGATCGGGTCGGTTCACCACCGATCGCGCCAGCTACGCCGCGATGCGCAAGCACGTCGACGCCTGGCCACAGCGGTCTGGGCGGTCGAGGGAAGCAACGGTGCCGGCCGCCCGCTCGCCCAACGTCTGCTCGAGGACGGCGAGCAGGTCGTCGACGTCCCGGCCAAGCTCGCGGCCCGGGTGCGGCTCTTCGACACCGGTCACAACCGCAAGACCGATGCCCATGACGCGCACGCGGTGGCCGCGGTTGCGGTCCGCACGACGACCCTGCGGGTGCTGCAACTCGACGGCGAGCTCGAGGCACTGCGGATGCTCACCGACCGTCGTGAGGCACTGACCAGGCGGCGTGTTCAGACCGTCGACCGACTTCAGGCTCTGCTCGCAGAACTCCTGCCAGGACAGGCGAAACGCGACATCACCACCGGTCAGGCCAAGGCCATGCTGGCGTCCGTTCGGCCGCGCGACATCGCCGGCAAGACTCGACGTCGCATCGCCGCCGAAGAGCTCGCCGAGCTGGTTGCGGTCGAGGCCAAGATCAAGAAGTCCACCGCCGAGCTGAAGGCCATCGTCCTGGCCCGCGGCCCACGCCTGATGGACATCCACGGCGTCGGACCCGTCGTAGCTGCTCGTGTCCTGGCCGATGTCGGTGACGTGACCCGCTTCGCCGACCGCAACCGGTTCGCGTCCTGGACCGGCACCGCACCACTCGACGCGTCCTCCGGTGAGCAGAACCGCCGCCGGCTCTCCCGGGCCGGGAACCGGCGGATGAACCACATGATCCACATCGCCGCGATCAGCCAGATCCGCCTCGATACCGACGGCCGCGTCTTCTACCGACGCAAGCGTGCCGAGGGCAAGAAGCCGCTCGAGGCGATCCGGTGCCTCAAGCGCAGGATCTCCGACGCGATCTTTCGCCAGCTCCTCGAGGACGCACAACGGGCCGCCACCGAGGACGTTGGCACGGGTCCGGGCGGGCACTGCAGGGCGTCTCAAGAATCCAGCGCGGTCGACCTTCCCCTGCTCATCGACACTTCGGATCAGCCACTTCCCGGACCCGCGGAGAAGACGCTACGCCGGACCGGTTGACAACAGAAGGGAGCCGGAATGACTGTGTGAAGCGCACTCAGCGCGGCATGCTCCGACGGCTACGGTGCGCACACCTCCGGAGCGCTCAACACCGCTGAGAGCCCCATGCCGCTGGGGGAACGCGGGCGCTCTGCCTGACAACTCGTCGAGCTGATCTGGAGCGGCGCGGGTCGTCGCCCCAGACCGCATCCCCCAGCCGCATCTCCGTTCTGAGCCTCTGTTCAGGCCCGCCAGGTGATTCGCGACCACGCCTTGTTCGCGAGGTGTCGTGCGACGACGAGACCGCGTGCCGGGAACTTGACGACGTCCGAGATGGGCCGGCGTATCAGGGTGCGGAGGTCGTCCGCAGCTGGCATCGGCCGCGTCCGGCTGTCCGTCTCGTCGCCCGCCTGACTCCCTGTCTGTTCGTCTGCCTTCTGATCGCCTTGCTCTTCGGCGAGGTCTGCGTCGATGTCGTCGGCGTTGCCCGGACCGCATAGTAGGACGACCAGCAGCAACGCGCGCATGACCAGGGCGGCCTGGGCTTCCGAGGCGCCGCGCACGCGGCCGTGGGCGACCTCGTTGCGCAGGTTCTTGCCGGTGTGCTCGGTCAGCAACCAACGCAGGTAGTAGATCCAAGCCTCGTCGAACCCGAAGTCGACCAGTTCACTGAGGAGGGATCCCAGAGGCGGGTACTGACCAGGACGCTTGCCGAGCTGGACGCGGTAGATCGCGACGTCCAGTTCGCGCAGGATCAGCCTGACGGCGCTTTCGATACGGGGCACGGCGATGTGGACGCACGCCTCCACATCGCCGTTCCAGTAGTGGTGGAGCGCACGTGCACAAACGGCGGCGAGCTCGTAGTTGCCGCGCCCTTGGTGGGAGACGTATGCCGCGAGCTCATCGACGGGAACAGCGCCGTAGCGGACCTTGAAGCGGTCGAGGATCTCGACCAGCTGCGTGGCGGTAGCCGTCGCGCGGAAGCCGGCGTCGCGCGCCTTCTGGTAGTCGAGTCGTTCTTCGTCGGTGGTGGGCTCCCAGCTCGGCAGCCGGTCCTCGTCGAGCAGCACGGTCGAGAGGAGGTCGACAAGCCGCGGCCGCAACCGCCGCTCCTCGGCCGCACGCTCCAGCTCCTCGGCCGTCCCGGTGGGCGGAGGCGTCTGGCTAAACAGGCGCAGGCTTCGGCGCCAGTCCCTGCTTTGGGTGAACTGCCTCAGGAATCGCTCGATCGGGACGCGTGACATCCGGAAGTCAGAGGTGAACGTCTCAAGCTTCGCATCCTCGGGCGGCAGCGACTGCAGCTCGATGGTCAGCGCTTCTTCGAGGTCGCGCAGCTGAAGCCGACCGGCCTCACGGATCGCGTCGCGCAAGCGCATCGCCTTTGCGAAGCCGTCCGATGCTCGCGCGACGGCGGCCAGCTGCTCGACCTGCCACTCGCCCACCGCGATCCGTTCGACGTCGGTCGTGACCCGGCCGCGTCGCAAGTCGGCGACCTCGCGGACCGAGTCGGTTGCCCCGTACAGGCTGCTCGCGCGCCCGAGGAGATCATCGACCTGAACCGGGTCCGCGTCGGCGGGCTGCTGCGTCTGGCACAGGGCGTTGAGCAGAGGCAGGACGACGCCGGGATAGCCCCGTCCCGCATCCCACGCCACCGTGATCGCCTGCTCGATCGCGAGGCGCGTCGCTTCCAGCTCGACCGTACGACCGAAGATCCGGTCGATCGCCCAGGCACGGAGCATCGCGTATGCCTGATCGAGGTCGACGACCGGCGCCAGCGTGGCGAACGCCAGGTAGGCGTCCCGCGCGGCCACGGCGTGGGTGAACCTGTTGCGCCCACGGAGGAACGCGAGGTCGTGGAACCGCGCCACGGCTGCGGGCGCCGACACCTCCCCGGCCATGAACTCCCACAAGTCGGCGACCGCTTCGGTCACGTTCTCGATGCGCGGTGGCCACACGAACTCGCTGTCCTGGTCGTAGTGGCCGAGCTTGCACGTGACGGGACCGTCGAAGGGCACGACGAACTCGTACATCAGGGCCCGGTCGAGCTCGTGGCGGATGGGCTCCCCCGCGGGCGGCGCATGCCCCGCGGCCGGCGCCTCTGGCGATTCCCCCTCAGCCACCGGCTCGTCTGTGGTCGGCTCTACTGACTGCTCGGTCAGCCCCTCCACCGGCGCCTCGGTCGCCTTCTGCATCGGGCCGTCGGCACTCGGCTCGTCTGACGCTGCGGCGCCGTCACCCTTCTTCGCGCCTTGAAGGTCCAGTTCGTTGACCGTGGTTCCGAGGAGCGTGGCCAGGCTCGCGCGGAACTCACTGTGCGCGTCGAGGTAGTCCCGCGACCCGCCCGTACCACCACTCGCACCATCTGTCGGCTGGAAGGCCTCGTCGATGAGGGGCACCAGGACCCGCGCCTCATCGGCGTCGAACACGTAGGTGGTGTCCTGGCTCAAGACGCTGTCGGCGTCGTCCATGCCCGTCCTTTCCCGTTGTTCTCAGCAGAAGTTCGAGCGAGGCTTCGGCGCACTGTCGACGACGTCAGCGGTGCCCAGGCCGGTGATGGTTCGTGCCTCGAGTACCCAGGCAGCGGTGCTGACTGCGCCAGATCTCGTCCGCGTCGAAGACCACCACGACCGCGGCGCACGCAACGTCGTACGCATGGCCTGGAACGGGGAACGGATTGTTTGGAATCCTGTGCGCCGGCCATCACCAGGCCGGACCGCGCGCCTGACGCGCCCCCGATTGCCAACCATAGCTGGAGTCTAGGATCGCGCGAGTCACGACCCAGCGCGGGCGCACGGCGCGGTCGCGGCGAGCGATGACCAAAACGCGGAGGGGACACTGCGACATCGAGCAATTCGAACGCGTGATCGACTAACCTTGGTGGCAGAGGCCACGACAGGAAGGATCGAGATGCCCGGCGACATCGAAGACAAGCGGCACCCTGACAGTAGCTCACGAGAGCGCACTGGCGAGTTCAGCGAGGAGACCCGTTCCCTCGACTCGTTCCTAATTGCCAAGCCACACGTCAGCGAGCCTGCACCGTCGGGGTCAGAGGGCGACCCGAACGACTTCGACGACTGAGCGGAGGCGATCATGGTACCGGTCAACGTCTGGAGCGCCGTCTTCTTCCTGGTGCTCGTCGCACCCGGCCTCCTCCACGACCTGATGACGGAGACGCGTATCGCCCGGCAGAAGGAGTCTGCATTCCGTGAGATCTCGCGGGTGGTCCTGGCCTCGCTAGCGTTCAGCGCTGTGCCGCTGCTCGTGATCACGGTGATCGGCGCCAATGGATGGTCCAACTGGCTGCCTGACCCGTCGCGCTGGGCGAGGAGCGGCAACGCGTACGTCGTCAACAACTACGCCGCCGTCGCCTTTAGCCTGGTTCTACAGTGCGTCGCGTCCTGTGCACTCGTATGGGGCGTCCATCTGCTCCAGCACGGCAAGAAGCCGAAGCTCGTTGCCGAACCGACGTGGCGCAAGGTGTTCCGCGAAGACAACCCGACGGATAACGCCCCCATCGTCCGCGTGAAGACCGCCTCCGGCACTACGTTTGTCGGCGAGCTTGCGGACTACAGCCAGACGTGGGATGAGGATCGAGACCTCGTTCTCGGACCGCCGCTACAGGTCAAGCGCGAGAGCGAGAAGATCGTCGACATGCCTCCAAACTGGCAGCGGATCATCATCCCCAGCGCGTCGATCCAGACCATCGCTGTCCGGTACCAGCCAGATCCCGACACTCCCCGTGACCTTGACGCTGACCTTGACGTCGTTCGCAAAGTCGATGGTGCGGTGGCGCCCGGACTGCCGGCGCGGCCAGCTCCGTAGCCCTTCGCCTGCCTCGCGGCTTGGGTTCTGACGTGTTACTCGAGGGAAATGGGTACTGCAATTGGGCGCGTCGTACGCATGCGGACGTCGGCCGGGACGCGACCACGATTCGTACCTCGGGGCGGTGCACGCTGCCCAGTCGCGGATCGACTAGGCATTGGGGCCCGACCAAGGGCCGAGCCATCGCCGCGCGCGCCACCCCAGGCCACGGCGTCCTCGGCCAGACCCACCGAACGCGCACGCGCACGCCTCGCCGACGTCACCCCCCGACGGCGCCGGGGTCCATTTCGCCGCCACCCCCTACCCCGCCGGCGAATGGGTCAAGGTTCACCCAATGCACCAGCCAGCCGTGGCGCGCTCCGCACCAGCCACAGGCTCGCCTCCGCACCAGCCACAGGCTCGCCGGGTGCCCGCCGACGAACCCCTCCCCGGCGTCTTTGACCGATTGCCCGGACCCCAATGCCCTGAGACGGCGGCGAGGCGCGCGACAGGTCACCTAGCCACCGGCACACTGACCGGCATGGCACGCAAGCCCAGGAACTTCCAATGGGTTGGGTTCACCGACGAGCAGGTCCACGACCTCGACCTTCTCGACCGCGTCGGCAACAACGCGTGGGCACGCAACTCCCAGACAGAAGCCCTCATGCCCGACTTCATCCTCAAGCTCGACCGCTCCATCGGCCACGACCGCGTCAAGCAGGCCATGGCCGACATTGGCTATACCGACCAGGCCCTCCACATGCTCGACCGCTGGCACTCCAAGGCCGCCACCGGGAAGTTCGGCCGCTGAGGCGGGCACCCACGGCACCGCCCGGCACGCCGCGGCCTCGCCTAGACTGACTGCGTTGCCTTCCCCGCCGAAGGTCGGTCGCCCTGGCGGTGACGCAGGCCGTGCCTGCAAACGACTAGAAGCCCGGGATCGGCGATCGAGGCGCGGCACTACTCGGCTCGTGAGTCGAGTGCCCCCGGTAGTTGCCCGGGTTGGAGTGCCGTCCCCCACCCGGCCAGGACCGTCATGGAACCGCTTGGTGGGGGACACGCCCCTACCTCAGAACGGCGACTGGTCCACCGGCCGCCGCACGCTCGAGTTCACCCGCAACCCCGAAGCACGCAGCTTCCGCGCGAACGCCCGCAACTCCTCACGCGTCGCGCCGGCCGGCCCCTTCTGCAACGTGAACTGCGCGCCACGAGGCGACCGCAGCCGCAAAGTGGTCGCGCTGTTCGTCTTCACCGCCCAGCCCTGATTCACCGCGTTCTCACACAACGTCGCGAGCTCCTGGTCCAGTAGGAACTTCGCGCCCCCGGCCTCACCAACCGGTGCGACGCGCTGCACGCGACCCAACGCCCGGAAGCGTTCCTCGAGCTCAAGCGCGGCCGCAGTCACCGCCGCCTGCCCCGAGGCGGCCTTGTTGTAGGACAAGCGTGTCAGCCCCAGCATGTCCGTCGGCAGCTTCATCTCGTGGTCGGTCGCGAGCAGGTACGTACGGTTGCGACCCAGCACCCCCGCGAACAGGCCGAACTCCAGAACGACGTTGTCCCGGACCGACGCAGTCGTGTCCCCGCGGCTGACCGTCTTGTCGTCCGGCGATGCCACTAGAACGGCGAAGTCGACCTCGTTCGCCTTGTTGATGAGCGAGTCGAGGGTGTAGCCCCCGGCCTCGAAGACGTTCTGGTCCCAACGGTCCACGGCGCACGAGACGCCGAGCTCCACCTGCAGGTACCGAGCCACCAGCTTGCCCTCCGACGACGAGCCGATGAACACGCGGGGCTTGGGCGCTTCGCTCACGGCGAGAACCCTATGCGTCAGTTGCCCGGGTCGCGGCTCGGCCCCATCGAGCCAGCGGACAGCAGGAGTGTCACGGCGGGAATCCTGAGTCTCCCAAAGAGAACGCTCACAGTCTCGTCAAGGACCCCAAATTGTCGTCGCGAGAACCGGCGGCAGTGTCACTGCGGCAAGCCCCCGCGGGAGAGCGCGGCGACACTCGATCAAGGATCGGTCCACGCGCCGGCGATAGTCGGCAAGCGTCACCTCCGTGTGCGTCATAGTGGGCGGAGTGACGCACGGGCATCTTGCCGGCGCTTCCCCGCTGCAAATGAGCGATGGCCCCGGGGGTCCCCCGGGGCCATCCCGACCGAATATGAGTAATTCGATCAAATTACGACCTATATGTCGTAGTAGAGCTCGAACTCGTGGGGGTGGGGGCGGAGCTGGACGGGAGCGATCTCCTGGGTCCGCTTGAAGTCGACCCAGGTCTCGATCAGGTCGGGGGTGAAGACGTTGCCCGCGGTGAGGAAGTCGTGGTCGTCCTCGAGGGCGTCGAGGACGGCGCCGAGGGAGGTGGGGACCTGGTCGATCTCGGCCATCTCGTCCGGCGGGAGCTCGTAGATGTCCTTGTCGATGGGCTCGGCGGGCTCGATCTTGTTCTGGACTCCGTCGAGGCCGGCCATCATCAGGGCGGTGAACGCGAGGTAGGGGTTGGCCGACGGGTCGGGGAAGCGGCACTCGACGCGCTTGGCCTTCGGGTTGGCACCGGTGATCGGGATGCGGACCGAGGCGGAGCGGTTGCGCGAGGAGTAGACCAGCGAGATCGGGGCCTCGAAGCCGGGCACCAGGCGGTGGAAGGAGTTGACCGTCGGGTTGGTGAACGCCAGCAGCGCCGGGGCGTGCTTGAGGACGCCGCCGATGTACCAGCGGGCCATGTCGGACAGGCCGCCGTACCCGGTCTCGTCGTAGAAGAGCGGCTCGCCGTCCTTCCACAGCGACTGGTGCACGTGCATGCCGGAGCCGTTGTCGCCGAAGATCGGCTTGGGCATGAAGGTGACCGACTTGCCGGCCGCCCAGGCGGTGTTCTTGACGAGGTACTTGAACTTCATCACGTCGTCGGCGGCGCGAAGCAGCGTGTCGAAGCGGTAGTTGATCTCGGCCTGGCCGGCGGTGCCGACCTCGTGATGGGCCCGCTCGACGTGGAGGCCGCAGGCCTCGAGGTTCTTGACCATGTCGGCGCGCAGGTCGCTGTAGTGGTCGTAGGGCTCGACCGGGAAGTAGCCGCCCTTGAGGCGGGTCTTGTAGCCGAGGTTCTCGCCCTCCTTGCCCGAGTTCCACCAGCCCTCGACCGAGTCGATGTGGTAGTACCCCTCGTTGACGTCGGTGGAGTAGCGCACAGAGTCGAAGATGTAGAACTCGGCCTCCGGCGCGAAGAACGCGGTGTCGGCGATGCCGGTCGAGGTGAGGTAGGCCAGCGCCTTCTTCGCGATATTGCGCGGGTCGCGGCTGTAGGACTCACCGGTGATCGGGTCGTGGATGAAGAAGTTGAGGTTGAGGGTCTTGGACGTGCGGAACGGGTCGATGTACGCCGTGGACGGGTCGGGGAACAGCGACATGTCCGACTCGTTGATCGCCTGGAAGCCCCGGATCGAGGAGCCGTCGAAGCTCAGCCCGTCGTCGAAGACGCTCTGGTCGAAGGAGGACACGGGCACGGTGAAGTGCTGCATCACTCCGGGCAGGTCGCAGAAGCGCACGTCGATCATCTCGACGCTCTCGTCCTTCAGGTACTTGAGCAGCTCGTCGCTGTTGGCGAACATCGATCCTCCGGGATCTCGGTGCGGGCTATGAAGAGCCGGGTGGGCACGACCGAACGCGGCGCTGCGTCCGTGTCACCGAACCGTACGGTCGGGCAGTTTCTCGCCAGTGTCTCGCTTGTTTCGGCGGCGTTAACAACCTATAGGTTGGCGCGCGTGATCGAGATGGAGACCGCCAGCTGGGCACGGCGCGTGGGCGCACTGGTCGTGGACTGGTTCGCCTGCACGCTGGTCACGATGGCCTTCCTCGGCCCCGCCGGCTGGAGCGGCAATCCCTACTCCGGCCTTTACACGATTGGTGTCTTCCTGCTCGAGAGCTCCGTGCTGACGGCGTTCATGGGCGGCTCCTTCGGGCAGCTGCTCACCCGGCTGCGGGTCGTACGGGTCGACGGCAGCGGTGGGTACGTCGACCTGCCGCGCGCCGTACTGCGCAGTGCGCTGGTGTGCCTGGTGATCCCGCCGCTGGTCTTCCGGCCCGACGGGCGGGGCCTGCACGACATGGTCGCCGGCTCGGCCACGGTGCCGCTGACTCCGCGTCGCTAGGGATCGTGGTTAGGCTCGTCGGACATGTCGGCGCTGCCGACGGCGACCCCCTAGGAGTACATCGTGCGCTTGACCCCCATCCGGCGGAGCCTCGGCCTCGCTCTCGTGCCCGCCCTGCTGTTCGGCTTCACCGCCTGCGGCGGTGACGACAACGCCGACGATGCCGGTACGTCGGAGACCAGCACCGAGCCCTCGGACGACACAGAGGAGTCGTCGGACTCCGACGACGCGACCGAGCCCGCGGCGGGCGAGGAGGTCGACCCCGCCGACTTCGCCGCGATGGTGACCGGTGCGATGGAGGAGGTGACCACCGCGCACATCTCGATGACGACCGGCGGCGGCTCCGGCTCCATGGAGATGGAGGGCGACGTCGACTACAGCGCCAAGCCGCCGACGATGGCGATGACCATGACCAACTCCGCGGCCGCGGGGCAGGAGATGGAGATCCGCATGGTCGACGGCCAGATGTACATCAACATGGGCGAGATGTCCCAGGGCAAGTTCGTCGAGGTGCCGATGGACGACCCCAACAGCCCGATGGGCGACATGACCGAGCTCACCGACCAGATGGACCCCTCGAAGGCGTTCGACCAGTTCTCCGACGCCCTCAAGAGCGTCCAGTACATCGGCGAGGAGGAGGTCGACGGCGAGGACACCGAGCACTACACGCTGACGATCGACCCCAGCAAGATCGACATGGGCTCGGGCTCCGCGCAGGCGCCGAAGGACATGACCTACGACCTCTGGCTCGACGACGACGACCGGATGCGCCAGATGAAGATGGACCTCGGTGACCAGGGCACCGTCGACATGACCATCTCCGAGTGGGGCGAGCCGATCGACGTCGAGAAGCCGGCCGCCAACGAGATCACCAAGATGCCCGGTATGTGAGGTGGCGCGGGCGGCGTGTCGATGGTCTCGACACGCCGCCTCGTCCCTCGGCGGCGGCTCGACCAGCGAGATGGTCTCAGCCGTGTCGGGGCCGCGTCAGCGGCCGCGCTGGTTGCCCCGCATGCCCTTCATGCTGGTCGGGATCGGGCCCTTGGGCATCGGGACCGGTGGGCGGTTGGCGTCGATGGCCTTGAGGCGATTGAGGGTGTCGGTCATGTCGCGGGGCTTGAGGCCCTTCGGCAGCTTCTGGACCGACTTCACGAGCTTGGTCAACGGGATCTGACCCTCACCGTCGCCGACGATGATCTCGTGGACCGGCGCGTCGGGGGCCACCCGCTCGTACTTGCGGCGCTCGTTGGCCAGCAGCGTCTTGAGGCGGCCCGGGTTGCCCTCGCCGATCAGGACGACGCCCGGAGGACCGACGACTCGGTGGATCATGTCCATCTGCTTGGTGAAGGCGACACCGGGGGAGCTGCTCCACCCGCGGCGCAGCATGCCGACGGCCGAGGCCGCGGCGCCGGGACGACCCTCGATCGTCTTGTACATCGCGCGCTGCGCACGGCGAGTGAAGAGGATCAGCGCGGCGAGACCGCCGAAGAGCAACGCTCCGGTGACGAGAAGGATCCACTTGAGCACTCCGCCGTCGGGCGGCAGCAGCCAGAAGACCAGGCCGCCGACGGCAGCGCCGAGCACGAAGGCGAGGAACATGTACAGGCCGAGGCGCGGGTCGACGGCCTTGGTCATCTTGTAGGCCTGGACGAACTGCTTGCGGCGGCTCAGTTCCTCGGGCTCGTTGCTGGACATGGCGGCGAGATTACAACTCTGTGGTCATGGGCGGCGAGTCCATGTCGCTCACCGGCCGCTCAGGCACCGACGCGGGCGTCGATCGCCTGCTGGTAGAGACGCCCGGCGCGGTACGACGACCGCACGAGGGGGCCGGACAGGACCCCGGCGAAGCCGATCTCGTCGGCCTCCTCCTTGAGCTCGACGAACTCCTCCGGCCTGACCCACCGCTCGACGGGATGGTGGCGCAGCGAGGGGCGCAGATACTGGGTGATGGTGACCAGCTCGCAGCCCGCGTCGTGCAGGTCGCGCAGCGCCTGGGAGACCTCGTCGCGGGTCTCGCCCATGCCGAGGATGAGGTTGGACTTGGTGACCAGCCCGAAGTCGCGAGCCTGGGTGAGTACGCCGAGCGAGCGCTCGTAGCGGAACGCCGGCCGGATCCGCTTGAAGATGCGCGGCACCGTCTCGACGTTGTGCGCGAGCACCTCGGGACGCGACTCGAACACCTCGGTCAACAGCTCGGGCACCCCGTTGAAGTCGGGGATCAGGTTCTCCACACCGGTGGCGCCCTGCTCGTTGTCCGCAGTGAGGTCGTGGATCGCGCGCACCGTCTCGGCGTACAGCCAGGCGCCGCCGTCGGGCAGGTCGTCTCGCGCTACGCCGGTGATCGTGGCGTAGCGGAGCCGCATCTTCTGCACGCTCTCGGCGACCCGCCGCGGCTCGTCGCGATCAAGCGGCTGCGGCTTGCCGGTGTCGATCTGGCAGAAGTCGCAGCGGCGGGTGCATTGGTCGCCGCCGATGAGGAAGGTCGCCTCGCGGTCCTCCCAGCACTCGAAGATATTGGGGCAGCCGGCCTCCTGGCAGACCGTGTGCAGCCCCTCGGACTTCACCAGGCTCTGCAGCGCGGTGTACTCCGGCCCCATCTTGGCCCGCGTCTTGATCCACTCCGGCTTGCGCTCGATCGGGACCGCGGCGTTGCGGACCTCGAGCCTCAGCAGCTTGCGGCCGTCGGGGGCGGTGGGAGAGGAGGTCGGAGCCGAGGTCACGGCTGCAACTGTACGCGCGCGGGCGTGACCAGCTCGATGCGCGGGTGGCGGCCGGGCTCGGGCCTCGGGTCGTAGTCGGCAGTGGCCTCGTAGGGCCGCCAGGCGAGGTACGTCGTCAGGTGGCGGCGCACCGCGTCGAGGACGTCGTACGTCGAAACGTCGCGACCCAGCTCGCGGGAGATGGAGGTGACGCCGGCGTCGGCGATGCCGCACGGGACGAAGCGGTCGTACCAGCTCAGCGAGACGTCGCAGTTGAGCGCGAAGCCGTGCATCGTCACGCCGCGGCTGACCCTGATGCCGATGGCACCGATCTTGCGCTCGGGCAGCCCGCGCGCGTCGTCCGCGCGAAGCCAGACACCGCTGCGGCCGGGCACGCGCGCCGTCTCGATGCCGAAGTCGGCGCAGACTGCGATGAGCGCCTCCTCGACCCGGCGCACATAGTCGACGACCTTGACGTGGTCGGGAAGCGCGACGATCGGGTAGCCGACCAGCTGGCCAGGCCCGTGGAAGGTGATCTTGCCGCCGCGGTCGACGTCGATGACCTGCGCGTCGCCCGGATCGAGGGGGCGCTCGTGCGGCTCGGTGCGCTTGCCGCAGGTGAACACCGCGGGGTGCTCGAGGATGAGGACGGTCGGTCGTCCGCCCTCGGACACCTCGGCGTGCACCCGGCGCTGCAGCTCCCACGCCTCGAGGTAGTCGACGGCGTCGTCGCCCAGGCCGACGACGCGGAAGTCGGGCTCGTTCGTGGCGTTCACTGCACCGGTGTCGGTCGCGGCGAGGTCGGTCGTCACGTCGCTCAGGGTACGCCGGTCGTGGTATCGACTGTCGATCCTCGTCGGTCGAGCCGATCGCGAGGGAACGAGCGACGTGTCGAGACCACTCGCGATCAGTCGACGGCGACGGTCTCGGCGACCCGCCAACCCTGCGTGGAGGCGCGCAGCGTGACCTTGCGGCTGCGGGGACCGCCGCCGGGCAGTCGCGCGTCCGCGCCGTCGCCGGCCGCGGTGGCCGGGAGCAGCCGGTCGGTCACGACGACCACCAGCCGGCGCCGGTCGTGGCGGAGCACCTGGGCGCGCAGCAGCTGGGTGCGCAGCCCGGCGACGCGCAGGCCGCGGTCGACGTACCTGCGAAGCATCCGGTGGTCGCGGGCGCCGGTGCGCGAGCCGCGGACATAGAGCGCGTCGAGGGCTCGCAGGTCGCCCTCGGCGTACGCCGTCGCGCGGCGCTCGTCCCAGCCGCGGAGGATGTCGACGGGCTGGGCGACGAGGCTCCGCGCGACGACTCGCGGCTGCCGGTCTGGGTCGGTGGTCGGCTCGCCCCCCGCGACGACCAGGACGACCCCGGCGCCCATGAGCATCAGCCCGACCGCCAGCGCGGCGGACAGCCAGCGATTTGGCAGCCAGCGGTTGGGTTGCGAGACCGGCCCGAGTGACATGACGCCAGGGTCCCCCAGATCCCGCCCCGGCGCGAACGGCTATCCACAGGCAACACCGATTCGTCTGTGCGGCTGAGCCGCAAACTACATGGGAGCTCGCAGACGAATCGGTGTCAGCGACTCGGGGTCAGCGGAGGGCGGCGGCGAGCACGCTGGTGACATCGGGGTCGGCGAACTCGTGGCCCCAGGAGAGGAGGGCGGCGGGGGTGGTGTTGAGGGAGCCGAGGAGCTCGGGGGCCATCGCGCCGGCGGCGGGACGCAGGACGGCGGCGGGCGCGCGCAGGCGGGCCCGGCGGCCGAGGGCGCGGGCGAGCGCGTCGGTGAACTCGGCGTTGGTGGGGGTCTCCGGGCAGCACAGGTTGACCGGACCGGAGGCGGTCTCGTGGTTCATCAGGAACTCGACGGCGCCCAGCCAGTCGCGCAGCGAGATCACCGGGAAGTATTGCGACCCGTCGCCGAGCCGGGCACCGAGCCCGAGGCGGAAGGGGAGCAGCATCAAGGAGAGCGGCGGCTGGCGGCGGTCTTGCACCGGCGCCGTCCGCAGGTTGCACACGCGGGCGCCGGCCGCGGATGCGGCCTGGGTCGCCGACTCCCATTCCCGGCACACCTGCGTCATCAGCGAGTCACCCACGCTGGGCGAGTCCTCCGTGAGCGGCTCCGCACCGTGCTCGCCGTACCGACCGACGGCCGACGCATTGAGCAACGCCGGCTTGTCGGCACAGACGGCGATCGTCTGCGCGAGGACCCGGGTGGTGCTCACCCGGCTCTCCCGCAGGTTTCGCGCCCAGGCGCTCGAGTGCGGGTTGCCGAGGGTGGGCGACCCGGCCACGTTGACGACGACGTCGGCGGACTCGATCAGTGCCTCGTCGACGCGACCGGCATGGGGGTCCCACTGAGACTCGTCGGACGCCTCGGGGGTACGCCGTACGAGCCGCACCACGTCGTGGCCGGCGGCGGCGAGGTGCTGTCGCACCTGGCTCCCCAGGAAGCCCGAGGAGCCCGCGACGACGACCCGCATGGTGACTGACCTCGACTCGTCAGGCCTCGACCACGTCAGATCTCGAACTGCGCGGCCTCGAGCCTCGCCTTGACGGTCTGCAGGAATCTGCCCGCGTCGGCGCCGTCGACCAGGCGGTGGTCGTAGGTCAGCGCGAGATAGACCATGTGGCGGACCGCGATCGTCTCGCCGAGGTCGGGGTCATCGATGACCACGGGACGCTTGACGATCGCGCCGGGGCCGAGGATGGCGACCTGGGGCTGGTTGATGATCGGGGTGTCCCAGAGCGCGCCGACGCTGCCGAGGTTGGTGATCGTGAAGGTGCCACCGGAGAGCTCGTCGGGGCCGATCTTGTTGGTGCGGGTGCGGCCGGCGACGTCGGCGATCTTCTTGGCCAGGCCGGCGATGGAGAGGTCGCCGGCGTCCTTGACGACCGGCGTGAGCAGGCCCTTCTCGGTGTCGACGGCGAATGCGACGTTCTCGCGGTCGTAGTAGGTGACCGTGCCGGCCTCGGTGTCGATGGTCGCGTTGAGCGACGGATGCTCCTTCAGGCCGTCGATGGCGGCCTTGGCGAAGAACGGCAGGTAGGACAGCTTCACGCCCTCGCGGGCGAGGAAGTCGGCCTTCGTCGCATCGCGCAGCCGGGCGACCCTGGTCATGTCGACCTCGACGACCTGGGTGAGCTGCGCCGAGGCCTGCAGCGACTCGATCATCCGCTGGGCGATGATCTTGCGCAGCCGCGAGAGCGGCTCGGTCCTGCCGCGCAGCGGGCTCGGCTTGGGAGCCGGCACGGACCTCGTCGCAGCCGGCTGGGCCGGCTCGGTCACCGCGGCGGGAGCGGGTGCCTCCTGCGCCGACTTGGCGGCGTCGAGCACGTCCTGCTTGCGGATCCGCCCGCCGACCCCTGTGCCCGAGAGCGACGCCAGGTCGACGCCGTGCTGGTCGGCGAGCTTGCGTACGAGCGGCGTGACGTAGGTGCGGCCGCCGTCACCGCTCGCGTCCGCGTGGGCAGGGGTCGGGCCGGAAGGCGGCGCCGGCGTGGCCTTCGCCGGGGTGGGCTCCGGGGTGGGCTTCGGCTCGGGGGCTGCTGCCGGCTCAGGGGCGGCCTCGGGCTTCGACTCGCGCTCCGGCTCGGCCTCGGGCTCGGGCTCGGGCTGAGCGGCCGGAGTCTTCGCGGGCTGACCCGACCCGATGACGCCGAGCTGGGCGCCGACCTCGACGGTCTCGTCCTCGTTGACGGTGATCTCCAGCAGCGTGCCCGCGACGGGAGAGGGGATCTCGGTGTCGACCTTGTCGGTGGACACCTCCAGCAGCGCCTCGTCCACCGCGACCTCGTCGCCGACCGCCTTGAGCCAACGGGTCACCGTGCCCTCGGTCACCGACTCACCAAGCTCCGGCAGCTTGACCGGCGTGCCGGACGCGGCACCCCCCGACGAATCGGACGCGGGAGCCGCGTCACCCGGCTCCTCGGCAGGGGCGGAAGGCTCCGGGTCCGCCTGGGCCGGGGCGTCCTCGGCGTCGAACTCGGCCGCGGTCTCGGAAGCCTCCGTCTCCGTCTCCGCCGAGGGCGCAGCGTCGCCGCCCCCGCTCGACGTACCGGCCTCGTCGGCGGAGCCGACCAGCGCGAGCACGGCGCCGACCTCGACAGTCTCGTCCTCGTCGGCGCGGATCTCGAGCAGTGTGCCGGCGACGGGAGAGGGGATCTCGGTGTCGACCTTGTCGGTGGACACCTCCAGGAGGGCGTCGTCGACGGCGATCTCGTCGCCGACCTGCTTGAGCCAGCGGGTGACCGTGCCTTCGGTGACGGACTCGCCGAGGGCGGGGAGGGTGACTTCGGTGGCCATGGGGTTCCTTTGCTCTCAGGAGTGGGCGTGCAGGGGCTTGCCGGCGAGCGCGAGGTGTGCCTCGCCGAGCGCCTCGTTCTGGGTGGGGTGCGCATGAACCAGGGGCGCGACGTCGTCGGCGTGCGCCTCCCAGCCGTAGATCACCTGGGCCTCGCCGATCAGCTCGCCGACCCTGTCGCCGACGAGGTGGATGCCGACCACCGGGCCGTCGACCTGGCTGACGAGCTTGACGAAGCCCTGGGTCTTGAGGATCTGGCTCTTGCCGTTGCCGCCGAGGTCGTAGGTGAGCGTCGTGACCGCACCGGCGCCGTACTTCTGCGAGGCCTGGGCCTCCGTCAGGCCGACGGAGGCGACCTCGGGGTGGGAGTAGGTCACCCGCGGGATGCCGGCCTCGTCGATCGGTGCGGGGGAGAGGCCGGCGATCTCCTCGGCGACGAAGATGCCCTGCTGGAAGCCACGGTGGGCGAGCTGCAGACCGGGCACGATGTCGCCGACGGCGTAGGTCTTGTCGAGGTTGGTGCGGAGCCGCTCGTCGGTGAGCACGAAGCCGCGCTCCATGGCGACACCGTGCTCGTCGTACCCGAGCCCCTCGGTGCTCGGTCCGCGGCCGACGGCGACGAGCAGCAGCTCGGCCTCGATCGCGTCGCCGGCGCCCTCGACGGTCACGGCGACGCCCGTTTCTGTCGTCTTGACGCTCTGGAAGCGGGTGCTGGTGCGGAGCCTGATGCCGCGCTTGCGGAAGGTGCGCTCGAGCACCTTGGACGACGCCTCGTCCTCGGCGGCGACGAGCCGGGGGAGCGCCTCGACGATGGTCACCTCGGCGCCGAACGAGCGCCAGACGCTCGCGAACTCGCAGCCGATCACGCCGCCGCCGAGCACCACGACGGAGGCCGGCACGCGGTCGAGCGTCAGCGCCTGCTCGCTCGTGACGACTCGCTCGCCGTCGATGTCCAGGCCCGGCAACGATCTGGAGTAGGAGCCGGAGGCCAGCACGAGGCTGTCTCCCGCGTACGTCGTGCTGTCGACCGTCACAGTCAGGGGCGCGGTGACTCGGCCTTCGCCCTCGATGACGGTGATGCCGCGCGACTTGATGAGGCCGGTGAGGCCCTTGAACAGCCGGGAGACGACACCGTCCTTGTAGGCGTTGACGCCGGCCATGTCGATGCCGTCGAGGCTGGCCTGTACGCCGAACTGGCCGGCCCCCCGGGCGGAGTCGGCGACCTCCGCCGCGTGCAGGAGGGCCTTGGTCGGGATGCAGCCGACGTGCAGGCAGGTGCCCCCGAGGTTGCCCTTCTCGACCAGGCCGACGCTCAGCCCGAGTTGGGCGGCGCGCAACGCACACGCGTAGCCGCCGGACCCGGCCCCCAGGATCAGGACGTCGAAGTGGTTGTCCGGCACTTGCATCCTTCCCGCGTGGTCCTTCGAAGGTCTGAGTGTGATGCGCGCCCCATCTTTGCACCCCCGACGCTGCAGTTCACACCCGGTTGCCCAGCCTGTCGCCGGGTCCGGCACCGTGGCTTGCGGCACAATTGCGGGATGGGACTCTTCGACCGTCTCCGCGGGGCACGGAGTGGGATGCGCCGCCCCAGGGGTGATCGGTCGCGGACCGGCTCGACCACGGTGCGGGGATCGGATCGTGTCGACGAGCAGCATCTCCACGAGTTCGTGACCAAGCGCACCGGCGTCGAGGGGTTCGTCGAGCCCCGTACGGCGGTCAGCGACGTCACGCTGCTCCTCGTCGCCATCGACGGCGAGTGGACCCGCCGCCGGGTGCCCTCCGCGAAGTGGGCCCACGTCTTCTGCAACCAGCACCAGGTCCCGTCGTACGACGCCGCGGTCGTCGGCATCCCGCAGCGGATGCGCGACTACATCAGGCGGCAGAAGCAGGCCCGCGGCGACTGACCCGAGGGCTGTGGATATGGCCACCGACCGTGCAATCCCGGTGATCGCAGCAGGTGGGGTGGCGGCCGTGACGCCTGCTGGTCTGGCCAAGGTGGCGAAATGCTCGCGCCAGGCGGTTGCGCAGTGGTTCGGGAGCACGAGCGACCTCCGTGCCGCGGTCGTGCGCTGCTTCCTTGCCCGTTGGGCGGCTTGGCATCGCAGCCGGGCCGACGGGTACGGAATCACTGGCTACCTTCCGACGGATCCGGATGACCTGGTCTTCACTGTCGTCTGGCTCGCCATCGCTGCCTTCGAGCGACATGACGAGACCGTCGCCGACCTTCTTCGGGTGCATCGTGATGCGGAGCGCGAGGCAATCCTCCGAATGGATGCGGAGGGAGGCCCCGACCTCGTCCTCGCGCTCGTGCACGGCCTGCGTCACGCGGTCTGCCGCGCGGACGACCCCATGCCGGTCGCCAAGGCGCCCAGTCAGCCCTTGGCGGCCATCGCGCGGGCGAACTCGACGAGGGTGGGGACGGCGAAGCCGGTGCCGCCGGGGGTGACGTGGCCGAAGGCGGCGCCGGAGTTGTAGGCCGGCCCGGCGATGTCGAGGTGGGCCCAGGCGAAGCCGTCGGTGAACTCGCGGAGGAAGGCGGCGGCGAAGAGGCCACCGCCCCAGCGGGTCCAGTCGTGCTGGGCGATGTCGGCGATCTTGCTGCTCTTGACGCGCTCGATCACCTCCTCGGTGATCGGCATCGGCCAGTGCACCTCGCCGCCGGCCTCACCGGCCGCGACCACGTCGGCGACGACCGCATCGGAGCCCATCACGCCGCCGACCCGCTCGCCGAGGGCCATCACCATGTGGCCGGTGAGGGTGGCCACGTCGAGGATCACGTCGGGCTTCTGCTCCGTCGCGCGGACCAGTGCGTCGGCCAGCACCAGCCGCCCCTCGGCGTCGGTGTTGAGCACCTCGACGGTCTTGCCGCCGTACATGGTCAGGATGTCGCCCGGGCGGGTGGACTCACCCGAGACCATGTTCTCAGCCATCGGCGCGAAGGTGCTGACCCGGATCGGCAACCCGAGCCTGGCGATGGCGAGCGTCGCCTGGACGACGGCGGCGGCGCCGGCCATGTCGCACTTCATCGTGGTCATGCCCTGCGCCGGTTTGATGCTGAGACCGCCGGAGTCGAAGGTGATGCCCTTGCCGACCAGAGCGAGGTGCGCGACGGCGTCCTTCGGGCGGTAGGTCAACTCGACGAGCCGCGGCGGCGCGCCCGAGGCCTGTCCGACGCCGAGGATGCCGCCGGCTCCGAGCTCGGCGAGCGCTTCCTCGTCGAGGATCTTTGCCGTCACCCGCGTGCCCTGCTTGCCGATCGCCTTGTTGGCCGCCCGCGCCGCGGCGGCGGCCGCTTCGGCGAATGCGGGCGGACGCAGGTCGCCCGGTGGCTGGTTGACCCAGTCGCGGGTGTCGCGCACGGCTCCGGCAACGACCTCGGCGACCTCGAACTCGTCGATCACCTCCGGCCTGCGGGCGGCCGGGCTCAGCACCGACACCGAGCCGGGCATGCGGTCGGTCTTGTCGGCCTTGTACGCCGTGTACGTGTAGCCGCCGAGGGCGTAGCCCTCGAGCGCGGCGCGCGCGAGGGCGGCCGTCTCGGCGGGCAGCGCCAGCGCCACGCTCGCGGCGTTGGTGATCGCGCGCGCCGCGGCACCCGCGGCCCGGCGTACCACCGCAGGGTCGACCTCCGAGGCCGGACCGAGCCCGACGACCACCAGCATGGGCGAGGCGATCACGCCGCCCGTCGGCAGCCGGGTGACCTCGCCGACGCCGCCCTTCGCGCCGAGCGCGGTGAGCAGGGGGCGGAGCTTGCGACCGTACGCCTCGGACACGTCCTCGGCGCCGGGCGCGAGCTCGACGGCACGGCCGCCCTTCTGGGAGCCCTTCTGCTGGAGACCGACGACTACGGCGTCGGCCCTGGTCTTGGCCGGACTGCCGCCCCGGAGCGTGTAGGTAGTCACGGCCGCAGGATAGCCACCGAGTGAACGGCGGGGCCGGCGCCGAACGATGCAGTAGTTTCCTCGGCATGGCCCGGTCCGAATCAGAACAGCCGCAACCGGCTCTGTTGCGATCTCCCCTGCACGACCGCCATGTCGCACTGGGTGCCAAGCTCGCCGAGTTCGGCGGCTGGGAGATGCCGTTGGAGTATCCGACCGGCGTCGTGAAGGAGCACACCGCGGTCCGCGAGCGCGTCGGGATCTTCGACGTCTCGCATCTCGGCAAGGTGATGGTCACCGGCCCCGGCGCGGCCGACTACATCAACGCGACACTGAGCAACGACCTCCGCAAGCTCGGAACGGGTCATGCGCAGTACACACTGTGCTGCGACGAGTCCGGCGGCATCGTCGACGACCTGATCGCCTACTACCAGGACGACGAGCACGTCCTGCTGGTCCCCAACGCCGCCAACGCCGCCGAGGTCGTACGCCGCCTCGACGCGGCCGCCCCGGAGGGCGTGCGGATCGTCGACCACCACCGCGACTACGCCGTGCTCGCGGTGCAGGGCACCAAGTCCGACGAGGTGCTCGCCGCGATCGGGCTCCCGGTCGGCCACGAGTACATGAGCTTCGTCGAGGCAGACTTCGTCCCGGAGGGCGCTGTCGAGCCGACGGGGGTGGTCGTCTGCCGGACCGGCTACACCGGGGAGCGCGGCTACGAGCTCATCATCGCCAACGAGGCGGCCGGCGCGCTGTGGGACGCGCTGATGGCGGCCGGAGCGGCGTACGACATCGTCGCCTGCGGCCTCGGCTCCCGCGACACGCTCCGCACCGAGATGGGCTACCCGCTGCACGGGCAGGACATCTCGCTCAGTGTCACCCCCAACGAGGCCCGGCTCGGCTGGGCGGTCGGCTGGACGAAGGACGCCTTCTGGGGTCGCGCGGCACTGCTCGAGGAGAAGGAGAAGGGCCCCAAGCGCCAGCTGCGCGGGCTCGTCGCCGTCGGGCGCGGCATCCCGCGGCCGGGCATGGGCGTCACCCTCACCGCCGACGTGCCACTCTGCGACATCACCTCGGGCACCTTCTCCCCGACGCTCCGGAAGGGCATCGGCCTGGCGCTGGTGCCGACCTTCGTCGACCCGGAGGCCGAGCTCGGCGTCGATGTCCGCGGCCGGCGCGAGATCTTCCAGACCGTCAAGCCGCCCTTCGTCGACACCTCGGTCCGCCAATCGTGAGAACGCCAACCTTGAGAACGCCAATCGTTAGAACGGAAGGCTGAGCGCGCGATGCTTCCCGACCTGCCTCCGAGCCCTCGGGGCCTGGACAACGAGTCATCCCACGGCGCCCGCCCCTGGCTCTGGCGGCTCGAGGGCGTCGACGGCAGCGATGTCGAGGTCAGCGAGGAGTACGCCGACCAGCGGTTCCCGACCAAGGCCGACGCCGAGTCGTGGGTCGGCGAGGTGTGGACCGAGCTCGCCGACCAGGGCGTCGACGCCGTGACCCTCTTCGAGGCCGAACGGCGCGTCTACGGACCGATGTCGCTGCACGCGTGACCGGGGAGACGTAGAGTCGGGGCCGTGCGGGCCTACCTCGACCTCCTCCAGCACGTGCTCGACAACGGCGTGCAGAAGGGCGACCGCACCGGCACCGGCACTCGCAGCGTCTTCGGCCACCAGATCCGCTACGACCTGAGCGCCGGCTTCCCGCTGGTCACGACCAAGAAGGTGCACACGCGCTCGGTGTTCGCCGAGCTGCTGTGGTTCCTGCGCGGGGAGACCAACGTCAAGTGGCTCCGCGACCGCGGCGTGACGATCTGGGACGAGTGGGCCGACGACAACGGCGACCTCGGGCCGGTCTACGGCTACCAGTGGCGGTCGTGGCCGACCCCCGACGGGCGGCAGGTGGACCAGATCGCCCAGGTCGTCCGGCAGCTGCGCGACAACCCCGACTCCCGTCGTCACCTGGTCAGCGCGTGGAATGTCGCCGACCTCGACGAGATGGCGCTGCCGCCATGCCACTCCTTCTTCCAGTTCTACGTCGCCCCGCCTGCTCAGGAGGGAGGCCGGGGGAGGCTGTCGCTTCAGCTCTACCAGCGCAGCGCCGACATCTTCCTGGGCGTGCCCTTCAATATCGCCAGCTACGCGCTGCTGACCCACATGGTCGCCCAGGTGGTCGGCGTCGACGTCGGCGACTTCGTGCACACCATGGGCGACGCGCACCTCTACGACAACCACGTCGAGCAGGCTCGGCTCCAGCTCACCCGCGAGCCGAGACCGCTCCCGACGCTGCGTCTCGACCCGTCCGTCACCGACCTCGACGCGTTCGAGCTCGAGCACATCCGGGTCGAGGGCTACGACCCACACCCGGGCATCAAGGCTCCCGTTGCCGTCTGAGTCTCCTTCGGTGGTCGAGCCGGTCGAGACCCTCACGCTCGTCGCGGCGTACGCCGCCAATCGCGTGATCGGCGTCGACGGTGGGATGCCCTGGCACATCCCGGAGGACTTCGCCCACTTCAAGAAGGTGACGATGGGCGGGGTGCTGGTGATGGGGCGGACGACGTACGAGTCGATCGGCCGGCCGCTGCCCGGACGGGAGACGGTGGTCGTCACCCGCGACGAGGCGTGGACGGCCGACCGCGTCCACGTCGCCCACGACATCGACGCGGCCCTCGACCTGGCCCACTCGCTGCCCGGTGAGGTCTACGTCTCCGGCGGACAGCAGATCTACGCGCAGACGATGTCGCTGGCGACCCACCAGATCCTCACCGAGGTCGTCCTCGACGTGCCCGGCGACACCTTCTACCCGTCGTTCGACGAGGCGGAATGGCTGGAGACCCGGCGTGAGGACGGTCCGGGCTGCCGGTGGGTCTGGTGGGAGCGCCGGGCGATAGCCTGACCCCATGACGCAGGCAGCGCCGTTCGTGTCCCCTCCGTTCGGCAGACTTCTCACCGCGATGGTCACGCCCTTCGCCGAGGACGGCTCGGTCGACCTGGACGCCGTCGGCGCGGTCGCCGACCACCTCGTGCGCAACGGACACGACGGCGTCGTGGTGAGCGGTACGACGGGGGAGTCGGCGACGACGACCGTCCCCGAGGACGGCGAGATCCTGCGCGCAACGATCGACGCGGTCGGGGGCCGGGCCACGGTCGTCGCCGGCGTCGGCACCAACGCGACGGCCCACTCGGTCGAGCTCGCCGTACAGGCTGCCAAGGCCGGCGCCGACGGCATGCTGGTCGTGACGCCCTACTACAACAAGCCGTCCCAGGAGGGGGTGCTCCACCACTTCCGCTCCGTGGCCGAGGCGGCCGACCTGCCCGTGATGCTCTACGACGTCCCCGGCCGCACGGTCACCTCGATCGCGCCGGAGACCTACCGCGCGATCGCGCGTCACGACAACGTCGTGGCGGTCAAGGACGCGGTCGGCGACTACGCTCGCGGCCTGAAGATCGTCGACGAGACCGGCCTGGCGCTCTACTCCGGCGACGACGCCAACAACCTGGGCTGGCTGGCGTACGGTGCGGTCGGCTTCGTCAGCGTCGTCGGCCACGTGGCGGGCAACCAGACCCGCAAGATGCTCGAGGAGTTCCTCGCCGGCGACCACGCCGCCGCGCTCGCCACCTTCCGGAGCCTGATGCCCGCGATCGACGCGGTGATGAGCGTCCCCAACTACGGCGCGACCACCGCCAAGGCGGCCCTCGAGCTGATCGGCGTACTCGACAACCGCCGCGTGCGCGGCCCGCTCGTCCCCCTGGACGACGCCGAGGTCGACGCCCTGCGCACCGGCTTGCAGGCCTCCGGCCTGCTGGCCTGACCAACCGTTCCTACCTAGGAGTCTCGTGAGCCATCCCCACCCCGAACTCGACGCGCCCGGACCGCTCGCAGAGGGCGGTCTGCGCGTCATCCCGCTCGGCGGCCTCGGTGAGATCGGTCGCAACATGACCGCCTTCGAGTACGACGGGCGACTGCTGCTGGTCGACTGCGGCGTGCTCTTCCCGGAGGACCACCACCCGGGCGTCGACCTGATCCTGCCCGACTTCGACCCGATCCGGGACCGGCTCGACGCCGTGGAGGCGCTGGTCCTCACGCACGGGCACGAGGACCACATCGGCGCGACGCCGTACCTGCTCCGCGAACGCGACGACATCCCGCTGGTGGGCTCGGAGCTGACCCTCGCCCTGCTTGGCTCGAAGCTCAGGGAGCACCGGCTCAAGGAGACCGTGCACCACGTCGTCAAGGAGGGCGACCGGATCAGCTTCGGTCCCTTCGACCTCGAGTTCGTCGCCGTCAACCACTCGATCCCCGACGCGCTCGCGGTCGCGATCCGCACCGGCGCGGGCATGGTGCTGCACACCGGTGACTTCAAGATGGACCAGCTGCCCCTCGACGGCCGCATCACCGATCTCCGGTCCTTCGCCCGGCTGGGCGAGGAGGGCGTCGACCTCTTCCTGACCGACTCGACCAACGCCGAGGTGCCGGGCTTCACCACGCCCGAGGCCGACATCATGCCGGTCCTCGACGGGGTGTTCGCGAAGAGCGCCGGCCGCATCATCGTGGCCTGCTTCGCCTCCCACGTGCACCGCGTCCAGCAGGTGCTCGACGCCGCCGACGCGCACGGCCGCAAGGTCGGGTACGTCGGCCGTTCGATGGTGCGCAACATGGGCATCGCCCAGGACCTCGGCTACCTCAAGGTGCCGCCGGGTGTGATGGTGGACGCCAAGGACCTCGGCGATCTCCCGCCGGAGCGGCAGGTGCTGATCTCGACGGGGTCGCAGGGCGAGCCGCTCAGTGCGCTCGCTCGCATCGCGCAGCGCAACCACAACTTCGTGCACATCACCGAGGACGACACGGTCGTGCTGGCCAGCTCGCTGATCCCCGGCAACGAGAACGCCGTCTACCGCGTCATCAACGGCCTCGCCCGGTGGGGAGCCAAGGTCGTACACAAGGGCAACGCGCTCGTGCACGTCTCCGGCCACGCCAGCGCCGGCGAGCTGCTCTACTGCTACAACATCGTCAAGCCGGCCAACGTCCTCCCGGTGCACGGCGAGATCCGGCACATGCGCGCCAATGCCGACCTGGCCCGGGCGACCGGCGTACCCAATGTCGTGCTCGCGGAGGACGGCGTCGTGGTCGACCTGGTCGACGGCGTCGCGACGATCGCGGGCAAGGTCGACGTCGGCTACGTCTTCGTCGACGGGTCGACCGTCGGCGGTGACATCACCGAGACCTCCCTGAAGGACCGGCGGATCCTCGGCGAGGAGGGCTTCGTCTCGGTCATCGTCGTCGTCGACTCGGTGACCGGGAAGGTCGTGAGCGGCCCCGAGATCCACGCCCGCGGCTTCGCCGAGGCGCTGGAGGCCTTCGAGGAGATCAAGCAGCCGATCATCGACGCCATCGACGAGGCGGTGCGCGACGGCGTCGACGACTCCTATCAACTGCAGCAGACCGTACGCCGCATCATGGGCCGCTGGCTCAACCGCCGCCTCCGTCGCCGCCCGATGATCATCCCGATCGTCATCGAGGCCTGACACCGATTCGCCTGTCCGGAGGAGCCGAGGGACGAGGCGTCTCGAAGGGTCCGGGTCCTCCCATGTAGTTCCACGCTCACGGACCGGGACGAATCGGTGTCAGTCGCCAAGAGTCAGCGGCGGACCTTGAACCTCTTCTTGGTCTTGCTGTTCTCGTACGGCGCGGTGCCCTTGAACTTGACGGACAGCTTGTGCTTGCCGGCCTTGAGGCCCTTCTTGACCTTGACGGTCACCTTCCCGTTCTCGACCTCGACGGCCTTGCCCACCAACCTGCCGTCGATCCTTACGACGACCGAGCCTGCCGGCTTGGACCTGTCGTCGGCCTCGACCTTCACCTTGATCTTGAAGGCGTCGCCGGCCTTCGGGGACTTCGGCATGACCTTCGCCTTGGTCTTGGTGCCGACCGTGGTGCTGCCGTCGGACTTCACCGTGGCGATGAAGTCGGCCGAACTGCCCGAGAGACCCCCCGAACCGGAGTAGACGGCGGTCAGCTTGTTGGCGCCGACGGCCAGGTCGGCCGGGAGGTCGACCGTCGCGGCGCCGCCCGAGAGGGTTGCGGTGCCCAGCAGCTTGCCCTTGCCATCCTTGACCTCGACAGCGCCGGTCGGAGCCGCACCCGTGGAGCCGTCGCGAGCCACTCTTACCTCAGCGGTGGACGCCTGACCGAACGTCGAGGGCTCAGGCTTGTGAACAGCCGTCACCTTCGTCGCCAGCTTGCAGAAGCTGATCCTCAGGTTGTCGACGGCCCAACCGGTGTTGCCACCGCAGCCGTCACGGCCGACGTCGAGTCGGATCCTGATGGCGTCACCGGGCTCGGCGATCGCGGACAGATCGACGATCGACGTGCCCCACTTGCTGAGATGGTTGTCGTTCTCGTCGGTCCCGGTGAACGCCTCCTCGCCGGCCATCGGGTTGGTGTTGCCGGCCGCGGCCGGCAGCAGCTCCGAGGGTGCGTTGAATAGGTAGGCCTCACTCGGAACGGCCTGGAAGGCACGGCCGTTGACGCTGATCTTCACATTGCCGCCGTCGACGCCTCCTTCGGTCGCGATCGACTGCTGGAATGACAGTGTCGGCGCTCGCAGGGTCGTCGGCAGGTCGATCAACTCGCTGGTGATCGAGTCGCGACTCGACGCATCGCCAGCACCTCCGCTGCACGCGCCGGTGTCCGTGGCAGGTCCGAACGCGACCTTGCTTGCGTTCCCTAGCACCGTCTTCGAGACCCACGGATCGTTGCTGCCTCCGGTGTAGACGATCTCCTTGTCCGTGCCCCACCCGGCCAGTCCGTCCTCGAAGTCCTCGCTCCACAACGTGTCGGTGGTGAATCCCTCACCGCACAGCGAAGGGGTGTTCGGGTCGAAGAGCGGCTGGTAGTCGCACTGAACCGGGTCCTGACGGAGCTCGACGGCCGCGATGGCCTTGCCGAGATCAGCACAGTCGGTTGCCGTGATGGGCGTGGCCGCACCCCCCGGGGTGTTGGCCTGGAGGCTCAGCTCCTTGATCGGCTGACCGATCAGCTGGGCACAAGCCGCTTCGAGACCGTCGGCCATGTCCCCGAAGTCGGACTGCGGCGTCAGGTACTCCGAGCCGACCTTCCACCACAGGTTGGCGGCCTGGTCGATGCCCATGCCACCCACGGCCTGGCCGTTGTAGGTCCCACCGTCGACCACCAGCGCGTAGAGGTGGTTGGGCACTCCGGAGTTGCCGTGGACCCCACCGGCATCCGCAAGGGCCTTGTCGCAGTTGTACTCGACATCGGAGACCTTGCCGGGGTCCCCGTAGCACGTGGGGTTCCACATGTCGCGGATCGCGCCGCCGAACGCGGTCGACTGCTCGCCGACCGACCAACGCACGGAGTCGTCGACAGGGTCCGTGCCGATGTCCTTGACCGTGACGTTGACCGTGCCGGTGGCCGATTTGATCTTGGTCCCGTCCGCTTGCGAGACCATCGCGCCGTAGATCTCGGCATCGGGGCCGCCCGAGTAGCTCGACGCTGGCCGGTTCGGCTGGTTGTCGCCAAGGATGATGCCCGTGGCGCCGGTGTCCTGCGCGTTCAAGACCTTCGTCACGAACGGGCAGGTACCACGGTCGACGTACACCCACTTGCCAGCGACCTCGGCGGCGTTGGTGTACGCCGTGCACCCGTCGGTCGTCGTCGGACCCGCGGGATTCGCGGCATCGCGCCCAACCACCATGTCGGCGGTCACGCCGGCCTTGGGAAAGACCGGGCCGAAGGCGGCGGGCGCGGCGCTGGCGCACTCACCGGCGATCGAGTCGGGCGAGTTGATCGTGATGTCGATCGGGCCGCGGGCGAAGCGGGAGCAATGGCCGTCCGTCCGAGGGATGTTCTGGTCCCCTTCGCCGGCGTCCTCGCGGTTGTTCAGCAGATCCAGGGTCTCGCCCCACACATCTGAGTACGACTCGTTGAGCGCACCCGACTGCCATTGGTAGATCAGACCGGAGGTGTACTCGGTGTACGCGTGTCCCCACTCGTGGGAGACGACGTCGTCGGAGTAGACGCCTGGGCAGTAGGAGGTGAAGACGCCGTTCCACGACGCATTGGGACAGCGGTCGGATCGGTTGTGCACCGTGGTCATGCGATGGCCGGCGCCGTTGAACGAGTCACGGCCGAAGGTGTTCATCATCATCCAGTAGGACTCGCCCGTGGACTGGACGAGATTCAGCTGGTCCTGGTTCGTCGCCAGCACACCAGGGAACGGGTCGCCCTCCTGCCAGACGCGCTCACGTACGTCGTCACTGACGTCATTGGGCGTTCCGCCGTCGTTGGTGACGGTCAACAGCTCGCGGTCGAGGGCGTGACTGTCCTTGGAGTAGCGGTTGAGCAGCTTGCCGGTGTTCGCGTCGAGGAACACCTGGTCGTTGATGTTGTTGCCGTTGGTGACGTTGACCGAGTAGGCGAGCACATTGTCTCCGGCGTCGCCCTTGACGAGGCCGGTGCGGTAGATGACCAGGTCCGCGTCGGCCGTCAGCCCGGAGGTGTCGACTCCGGCGTTGGCCTCATCGTCGCCGGTCGGGTCGTCGGTCACGAGCCCGATCGCGTTGCGGCCGACCTCGGCCGCCGACCTGCGTGGTGAGACGTCGAGGTCCAGCCCGGGTGCGGCGAATCCGTTGACACTGGTGAGATCGCCTGTGCCGTCCAGGTGCGCCTTGACGATGCCGCCGAAGACGGCGACGCCCTTGTAGGTCTGCTGATACGAGACGGTCCAGCCTCCGCCCAGCGCCGCGGCGGTGTCCATGCGCTGCAGTTGCCCATCTGCGGCACCGACCAGTGCGGCGTACTCGCCGAGATAGGCGTCGGCCTTAGCGGTCGCGGAATCGGCGGATTCGGCCTTCCGCGACGGCATGAGGTCGCCATCGGTGCGGATGAATCCCACCTTCCCGGTGGCGGACTCCTTGCTGATCGCGAGGCTGCCGTCAGCCTCCTTCTTCGCCTGCGCCAGCAGTGACTTGTCGTCACCGGCCGGAGCAGCGCCGGCTTGCGTCGAGATCACCGGCGAAACTGCCAGCCCAGACGCCAAGAGCCCAAGACATAGACCCTGTTTGAGGAACTTCACGAGTTAGTCCTCCCCATAACACCGAGTGAGCGCGCCGGACCAGATTCCGGCGCGACCCTCGTCAGCCTAAGCATCGTCCGGCCGATGGTCCAGGGTCCCCGAGAATTTCCTGACCGTTCGGTCAGGATCGAGGATCTCCGCAGGTCAGCGGGGGAGAGCCGGGCAGGCGGCATCGCGACACGCAACGGATGTGAAGGGTGTTGCTGGTGTGACTGGCCTAGGGTCGGTGGCATGGCGACCCGTACGTCTTCCCCGCCTGGGTCGCGGAGCAAGGGCACGGCCGGATCCAAGTCCAAGGGACGCGGATCCGGCGGTTCGAGCACCCGCGCCAGGAGTACCAGCCGCAAGCCGGCCCCGCGAGCGAGCGGCCGGCGCACACCGGCGCGCCCGAAGCGGCCGGCCCCCCGCGCCGTGCGCAGTGGGCCGGGGCCGGTCTTCCGGATGTTCGCCGCTCTCGGCCGCGGCCTGCTCGCGGCCTGGCTCGGCGTCGCCCACGCCATCGGTGGGACCGCCCGCGGCATCGGCCGGACGGCGCGCGAGCTCGAGCCGGAGCAGAGGCGCGACGGCGCCGGTCTGCTCATGGTCGCCCTCGCCCTGGTGTCGGCAGCCGCCGTGTGGTGGCAGCTCCCGGGCGACGTGATGGGCGCGATGCGCTCGGTCGTCTCCGGCTCCGTCGGCAAGGTCGGCTGGCTCGTCCCGCTCCTGCTCGTGTTCATGGGATGGCGCACGATGCGCGACCCCGTG
Organism: uncultured Actinomycetota bacterium; assembly: GCA_963767345.1. Taxonomy (GTDB): domain Bacteria; phylum Actinomycetota; class Actinomycetes; order Propionibacteriales; family Nocardioidaceae; genus Nocardioides. The sequence goes on along the minus strand of CAVYDO010000001.1, from coordinate 79,093 downwards.
CACAACGGTCCCGCCGGCCGCCAGATCATCGGCTGGGCGGCGCTCGGCTTCGGCGTCCTCGGCATCGTGCACATCGCCGCCGGCAACCCCCAGCCCCAGCTCGGTGACTCCAGCGACCTCCAGCAGGGTGGGGGAGCGGTCGGCTTCGTCGTCTCCAGCCTGCTGCTCGACCTGCTGCGGTCGGCGTACGTCGTGGTGCCACTGCTCGCCCTGCTCGCCGGCTTCGGGGTCCTCGTCATCACCGCGACCCCCGTCCACAAGATCCCCGACCGCCTTCGCGGGCTGCTCGGCCATCAGCCCGCTGCCGAGGCCGACGACACCGACGAGCCCGACATGGAGGACACCCAACCGATCAAGACCCGGTCCAAGCGCGGCGGGCGCAGCGCTGCGGTCGACACCGGCGCCGGGCCGCTCGGCGACCCGGCGTACGACTCGCCGGTGCTGGCCGAGCGTGAGCTCAGGAAGCGGAGCAAGAAGGGGCTTACGGACGACGAAGAGGTGGTCTCGACACCGCTCGCTCCGCTCGCGGGCTCGACCACCGATGGCGGCTCGACCACCGTGGAGGGCTCGACCGCCGAGGACGGCCCGACCAGCGAGGGATCGGTCCTGGAGCCGCCGCCGCACGCCCAGCTGCCGCAGCGCGTCGAGCAACTCGCGCTGTCCGGCGACATCGCCTACTCGCTGCCCGACAGCCAGGTGCTCAAGCCCGGCAGCGTGCACAAGGCCCGCTCCAAGGCCAGCGATGACGTGGTCGGCCGGCTCACCACGGTGCTCGACGAGTTCGGCATCGACGCGCAGGTCACCGGCTACACCCGCGGCCCGACCGTCACCCGCTACGAGGTCGAGCTCGGCCCGGCGGTCAAGGTCGAGAAGGTCACCGCGCTGTCGAGGAATATCGCGTACGCCGTGGCCTCGGCCGACGTGCGCATCCTGAGCCCGATCCCGGGCAAGAGCGCCATCGGCATCGAGATCCCCAACACCGACAAGGAGGTCGTCTCCCTCGGCGACGTCCTTCGCTCCAACACCGCCCGCGCCGACCACCACCCGATGGTCTGCGGGCTCGGCAAGGACGTCGAGGGTGGCTTCGTCGTCGCCAACCTCGCGAAGATGCCCCACCTGCTTGTCGCCGGTGCCACCGGCTCCGGAAAGTCGAGCTTCATCAACTCGATGATCACCTCGATCCTGATGCGGTCCACGCCCGACGAGGTGCGGATGATCATGGTCGACCCCAAGCGGGTCGAGCTCAACGCCTACGAGGGCATCCCGCACCTGATCACGCCGATCATCACCAACCCCAAGAAGGCCGCCGAGGCGCTCGCCTGGGTCGTGCGCGAGATGGACCTGAGGTACGACGACCTCGCCAACTTCGGCTTCCGCCACCTCGACGACTTCAACCGTGCCGTCCGCAACGGCAAGGTCGAGCTGCCGCCGGGCAGCGAGCGCGACCTGGCGCCGTACCCGTATCTCCTCGTGGTCGTCGACGAGCTCGCCGACCTGATGATGGTGGCCCCGCGCGATGTCGAGGACGCGGTCGTCCGCATCACGCAGCTGGCCCGCGCCGCCGGCATCCACCTGGTGCTCGCGACCCAGCGGCCCTCGGTCGACGTCGTCACCGGTCTGATCAAGGCCAACGTGCCCTCCAGGCTGGCCTTCGCGACATCGTCGCTCGCCGACAGCCGGGTCATCCTCGACCAGCCGGGCGCGGAGAAGCTCGTCGGACAGGGTGACGGGCTGTTCCTGCCGATGGGCGCGAGCAAGCCGGTGCGCGTGCAGGGCTCCTGGGTCACCGAGGCGGAGATCCACAAGGTGGTCGCCTTCTGCAAGACACAGCTGGAGCCGACGTACCGCGAGGACGTCACGGCGCCGCAGCAGTCAAAGCGCGAGCTCGACGACGACATCGGCGACGACCTGGACCTCGTGGTGCAGGCGATCGAGCTCGTCGTGTCGACGCAGTTCGGCTCGACGTCGATGCTGCAGCGCAAGCTACGGGTCGGCTTCGCCAAGGCGGGCCGGCTGATGGACATCCTCGAGAGTCGCGGCGTCGTCGGACCCAGCGAGGGCTCCAAGGCGCGCGACGTGCTCGTGAAGCCGGACGAGATCGACCAAGTCATCGCAACGGTGCAAGGGGAGGCCTGAGATGGGTGCCGCGGAGCTTGCCAACGGGACCGAGCAGGAGTACGACGCGGGATCGGCCGGTTCGCGCACGACCGCGCTGGCGATCGCGCCCGACTCCGTCGAGGTACGCCGCAACCGGACGCTGTTGGGCGCCGTGGGGGTGCTTGCCGCTGCCGTCGCCGTCCTCTATGTCACCCGTGCGCTGTCGACCGGCGCCGCCCTCGACTGGGGGATCACCGCGGTCCTGGGCGCGATGGCGGCCTGGTACTCCGCCGCGGTGGTCGACTCGCGCGCACCGCTCCTGGTCGCCGACGCCCAGGGCGTGCGGTCCCGTCGCGGCCGCACCTGGACCGGTCTCACCTGGGGCGCCATCGGTCGCATCGAGCACGTGCCGGCTCGCGGCCCGCTGCGCGACGGCTGGCTCGTGCTCGTCCCGCGCAACACCGAGCGATGGGGCAAGCCGCTGTCGGTCCCGCTCGGCGTCGCGACCCGCGCATCCCATGCGGGCGCGGACCTCACCGACGCCCTCCGCGACCTGGCCGGACTCGGCACCGCCGTCGTCGAGACCGTGCCCGGCAGCCAGCCCCGTGTCCGCATCGCCGAGGCGATCGACGGGCTGGGGGAGCGGCTGGGACGCGCTTCGGTGGTCGAGCCCGCGAGCGAAGCGAGCGGTGTCGCGTGTCCTGAGGAGCCGAGGGACGAGGCGTCTCGAAGGGAGACCACTGCTGCCGCCGACGACCCCGACGAGCCGCAGTCCCGACGTTGGGCGGCGCCGCTGCCGCTGCGCGTCCCGAGGCTCGGTCGTCGCACGGAGGTCAGCGTCGACCTGCCGGACGCCCTCGAAGAGGAGCACGACGTCGCCGACGACGAGGATGTCGCCCGCGACGCGTCGTACGAGGACACCAAGGTCCGCCCGATCGCCCGCCCGGGCGACGCCGTGGAGCCGCTCGAGGTCCCGGAGGACCCGATCGAGCCCGCCCCCGACCCGGTGATCGGACCCGAGCTGACCGCCGCCCGGACCCGTCTCGGGCTCAGCGTCGACCAGCTCGCCGAGCGCACCCGCATCCGGGCCCACGTCATCGAGGCCATGGAGGTCGACGACTTCGAGCCCTGCGGCGGCGACTTCTACGCGCGCGGTCACCTGCGCACGTTGTCGCGGGTGCTCGGCGTCGAGGTGACGCCGCTCCTCGCCGCGTACGACGAGCGCTACTCCCACGCCCCCGTCGACCCCCGGCGGGTCTTCGCGGCGGACCGGACCGGCGGCTCGATCCGCGGCACCCGCGGCGGGCCCAACTGGTCCGTGCTCATCGCCGCGGTCATGGCCCTGGTGCTCGCCTGGTCGATCGCCAGACTGCTGATGGACTCGCCCGCCGAGCTGCGGCCGGTGCCCGGCATCAACGGCATCAACGGCTCGGGCGGACTCTCCGGCCAGGCGCAGCCGGGCGGGGAGAGCGTCCCCGTCCTGCTGCGCGCGGCCGGCGGCGGCGCGACCGTCACCGTCAAGGACGGCAACGGCAAGGTCGTCTTCACCGGCGACATCGCCTACGGCCAGACCCGCTCGATCAAGGCGGCCCCGCCGGTGAAGGTGCAGTCGTCCGACGGGTCGGTCGAGGTGGTCGTCGACGGCGCCGAGAAGGGTCGCGTCGGTGAGATCGGCGAACCTGCCGACAACACCTACGTGGTCCGCTGAGCGCCGGCTGGTTCTCGGGACGTACGTCGCGCCGGCTCACGCCCGGCGCGCCGCAGGCGGCATACTCGGCCAAGTCATGACCACACAGACTCCCGTGCCTGAGCTGCTCTCCGTCGCGATGGTGACGCTCGGGTGTGCGCGCAACGACGTCGACTCCGAGGAGCTGGCCGCGCGGCTGGAGGCCGGCGGCTTCCGCCTGGTCGACGAGCCCGCCGACGCCGACACGGTCGTGGTCAACACCTGCGGCTTCGTTGAGGCGGCCAAGAAGGACAGCGTCGACACCCTGCTCGCCGCCGCCGACCTGAAGGCTGCCGCCGACTCCGGAGGCGCGGGGCCTCAGGCAGTCGTCGCGGTCGGCTGCCTGGCGGAGCGGTACGGCGCCGAGCTGGCCGAGTCGATGCCCGAGGCCGACGCGGTGCTGGGCTTCGACGACTATCCCGACATCGCCGCCCGGCTGCGGTCGATCGTCGGCGGGGAACGGCACGTCGCCCACCAGCCCCGCGACCGGCGGCTGCTGCTGCCGATCAGCCCGGTCGAACGGGCGGCCCGCGAGCATCGACGTCGTGATCCCGGGGCACGGGGCGCCGGCTTCCGGGCCGCGCGCCTACCGGCGCCGGCTCGACGGTGGGCCGATGGCCCCGCTCAAGCTGGCCAGCGGCTGTGACCGACGCTGCACCTTCTGTGCGATCCCGAGCTTCCGGGGAGCCTTCGTCAGCCGCCCGCCGGCCGACGTGCTCGACGAGGCACGCTGGCTGGCCACGCAGGGCGTGCGCGAAGTCTTCCTGGTCAGCGAGAACTCCACGTCCTACGGCAAGGACCTCGGCGACCTTCGGCTCCTGGAGACGATGCTGCCCGAGCTCGCCGCGATCGACGGCATCGACCGGGTGCGGGTCTCCTACCTCCAGCCTGCCGAGACGCGGCCCGGGTTGCTGGAGAGGATCGCCACCACGCCGGGCGTGGCGCCGTACTTCGACCTCTCCTTCCAGCACGCCAGCGGCCCGGTGCTGCGGAGGATGCGGCGCTTCGGCGACGCCGAGAGCTTCCTCGCCCTGATCGAGCAGGCACGGACGCTGGCTCCCGAGGCGGGCGTCAGGTCCAACGTGATCGTCGGCTTCCCCGGGGAGACCGAGGCCGACCTCGAGGTGCTGTGCGGCTTCCTGGTCGCGGCGCGGATGGACGTCACCGGCGTCTTCGGCTACTCCGACGAGGACGGCACGGAGGCGGCGACGTACGACGGCAAGCTCGACGACGACGAGATCCGTGAGCGCGTCGCCCACGTGACCGGGCTCGTCGAGGAGCTCACCAGCCAGCGGGCGGCCGACCGCGTCGGCGAGGTGGTCGACGTACTGGTCGAGGCCGTCGAAGGCCACGAGGCGACCGGACGCGCGGCTCACCAGGGGCCCGAGGTCGACGGCATGACCACCCTCGACGCCGCCGAGCCGGGCCTGTCGAACCTGGCGGTCGGCGACCTGGTGCGCGCCGAGGTGGTGGGCAGTGATGGCGTCGACCTGCTTGCGCGGCGATCGGTCCAGCGGTCCGTCGCACGCCGTACGGAGGTCGCCTCATGACTCAGCCCGCCGCGAAGGTCTCCAATCTCAACCTGCCCAACGTGCTGACCACGCTGCGCATCGTGATGGTGCCGTTCTTCGGCTACGCGCTGCTGGCCGGCGATGGCGAGTCGATCGCATGGCGCCTCGTCGCCTTCGTGCTGTTCATCGCGGCGATGATCACCGACAAGATCGACGGTGACATCGCTCGCGCCCGTGGGCTGGTCACCAACTTCGGCAAGATCGCCGACCCGATCGCCGACAAGGCGATCACCGGCATGGCCTTCATCGGGCTCTCGATCGTCGGCGACATCTGGTGGTGGGTGACGATCGTGGTGCTGGTGCGCGAGTGGAGCGTGACCCTGCTGCGCCTCTCGGTGCTCAAGCACGTCGTGATCGCGGCGGCCAACAGCGGCAAGATCAAGACCACCCTGCAGGCGATCGCCCTCTCCGGTCTGTGCCTGCCGCTTCCCCACGCCGACGGCGCTCATGGTGGCGCCTTCGACCGCTTCGGAGTGCCCGGCGAGGTGCTCTTCTACCTCGCCCAGGTGCTGCTGGCCGGAGCCGTGGCGATGACTCTGTGGTCGGGGTATGAGTTCTTCCGCGACGTCTGGAAGCAGCGGCACAAGCTCAAGGGCTGACCGGCCGCGTGTTCGCAAGATGTCGAACCTTGCCGATTGCCGTTCACCGATTCGGCACTCCTGTGTGGTCCCACTGTCGGACCCGGGAGTTATGGTGACCCGACATCCGTCAATCGCGGCACGTTCTCTGTGCGTTTCCCGAAAGGCCAAGTCACACGTGACCACCAGCAATCTCAGCCGACGGCGCGGGGTTCGGGCCGCCGCGGCGGCGACCACCGTCGGCCTCGCGGCCGCTTCGCTCAGCCTCGTCTCGGTCTCGCCCGCCCAGGCGGCGACCGTTCAGGTGCAGATCCTCGCGACCAACGACTTCCACGGCCGCCTCATCAATGAGGACGGCACCGGCGGCACGACCAAGGGTCAGACGGCCGGCGCTGCGATCCTCTCCGGCGCGGTGAAGCAGCTGACCACCAACCATACCGGGCCGACCTTCTTCACCGGGGCCGGTGACCTGATCGGAGCATCCACCTTCGAGTCGTTCATACAGCGGGACCTGCCGACCCTCCAGGCACTCAACGAGGCGGGTCTGGATGTCTCCGCCGCGGGCAACCACGAGTTCGACCAGGGATACGCCGACCTGGTCAACCGAGTGATGAAGCCCAACGACGCGGCCAACCCCGAGGGCGGCGCCAACTGGCAGTACCTTGCGGCCAACGTGCGCAAGAAGTCCGACAACTCCTACGCGCTGCCCGATGTAGCGGCCTCCCCGGGCACCTCCGACGGTGCCACCTGGATGCAGACCGTCAACGGCATCGACGTCGGGTTCATCGGGGCCGTCACCGAGGATCTGCCGTCTCTGGTGAGCCCCAGCGGCATCGCCGACCTGAAGGTCACGAGCATCATCGATGAGGTCAACACCGCGGCCGACCAGCTGACCAGCGGCGGAGCCGACGTTGTCGTCCTGCTGATGCACGAGGGTGCGTCCGACACGACTCTCGCGACGGCGAGCAACCCCGCCAACGCGTTCGGCAAGATCGTCACCAGCGTCAATGCCAATGTCGACGCGGTCGTGTCCGGCCACACGCACCTCGCCTACAACCACACCATCAACAACCGTCCGGTCGTCTCCGCCGGGCAGTACGGGATGGCGCTCAACAAGCTGGTCTTCTCCGTGGACGACACGAACGGCGCGATCTCGGGCGTCACTTCGACCATCGAGTACCTCAAGGACCCGACGAGGGACGCTCAGGGCAACTGCATCTGTACGCCGCTCTACCCGGCCGACCCCGTGGTCGCTCAGATCGTCGCCGACGCCAAGGCGAAGGCCGAGGTGCTCGGCGCGGTGCCGCTCGGCCAGGTCGCCGCTGGCCACTACCGGGCTCGGCTTGCCGACGGCACCACGGAGAACCGCGGCGGAGAGTCCACGCTCGGCAACCTGGTCGCCGAGGTGCAGCGTTGGGCGACCAGTAGCAAAGAGGCCGGCGAGGCGCAGATCGCCTTCATGAACCCCGGTGGGCTGCGCACCGACATGCTGGGCAGCAATGCTGCCGGCTACCCGGCCACGCTGACCTACAAGCAGGCTGCGGTGGTCCAGCCGTTCGCCAACACCCTGGTCAACATGAAGCTCACCGGAGCCCAGATCAAGACCGTGCTCGAGCAGCAGTGGCAGCGCGACAGCAGGGGCCAGATCCCGAGCAGGCCGTTCCTGCGACTCGGCACGTCCAAGGGCTTCCTCTACACCTACGACCCCGATCGCCCCGAGGGCGACCGGATCACCGGGATGTGGCTCGACGGCAAGGCGATCGCGACCGGTTCGTCGTACTCCGTGACCGTCAACTCGTTCCTCGCGGCGGGCGGCGACAACTTCCGGGAGCTCGCGAACGGCACCGCCAAGCGCGACACCGGCAAGGTCGACCTGGAGGCGATGGTCGACTACATGAAGCAGTACCCGGCCGGGAAGCCGCTGGCGGTCGACTATCAGCAGCACTCGGTGGCCGTGCAGCGTCCCGCCACTGCGCCGCGGTTCTACCGCGTCGGCGAGCGGGTGCAGCTCAAGCTCGCGTCGCTGGCGATGACGGCACCGACGGACAAGAAGGACGCCAAGCTGGTCATCAAGAGCGGCGAGTCGCCGATCGGGTCCGTCTCGGTCGACAACTCGGTCGGCACGGCGGTTTTCGACGAGTACGGCAAGTCGACCGTCGACGTCAAGTTGACTCGCAAGGCGCCGATCGGCAAGGGCACCTGGAAGCTCGTCGGCGACACCACCGGGTCGACCTTCGAGCTGCCGGTCGAGATCCGCAAGGCCAAGCCGACCGTGAAGGTCAAGGTCAAGCCGCGCAAGAAGGTCAAGCTGGGCAAGAGGCTCAAGCTCAAGGTCAAGGTCGCCGCCACCGGCCTCGGCAAGGTCAACGGCACCGTCAAGGTGAAGGTGGCCGGCAAGACCTTCAAGGGCAAGCTCAAGAAGGGCAAGGTCGTCTTCAAGCTGAAGACGGGCAAGCTCGGCAAGGCCGGCAAGAAGAAGGTCCGCGTCGTCTACACCGGCAAGCCCTACGCCCGCAAGGTCGGCAAGACGGTCAGGATCAAGCTCCTGAAGTGAATCGCTGACCCACTGAAGCGGAAGGCCCGGGCGCGAGCCCGGGCCTTCCGTCGTCGACCGGGCGCTCGGTGAGGCTTGGAGCCCACCGACCGGCCGCTCGAGTGCGGCTAGCCTGACCGAGTGGCGGACCTGGAGGCGCTGATCGACGAGCTGCACGGACTGCTGCTCGGCTCCGGGGTGACGGTGGCGACCGCGGAGTCGCTGACCGGTGGGCGGGTCGCGGCGGCACTCACCGCGCGCGGTGGGTCGTCGGCGTACTTCCTGGGTGGCGTCGTCAGCTACGCGTCCAGCGTGAAGGAGTCGGTGCTCGGGGTGCCTGCCGAGGTCATCGACCGTGACGGCACCGTGTCCGAGGGCTGTGCGCGGGCGATGGCCGAGGGGGTGCGCCGGCTCACGGGTGCGACATACGGCGTCAGCACCACAGGCGTGGCCGGGCCCGACTCGTCGGAGGGGCACCCGGTCGGCACCCTGTACGTCGCGGCGGCGTCCGCGACGGGCACCCGGTCGGCACGGTTCGACCTGGGCGACCATGACCGGAGCGCCGTCCAGCGCCGAGCGGCCGTAGCCGCGCTGAGCGTCCTTCGTGACAGCGTCCGGCGGAATGTCGGGGGCCTCGGGTAGCGTTGGGCCTGCAGGTTCGACCGGTTGACCGGTCAGTGCGACCAGCCAGACCGATTTGGGTGAGTTAGGAGTTGCGGATGCTGTTGCGTCGCTCGTTGGGCGAGGTCCTCCGTGCTCGTCGCATGCGCCAGGGCCTGACCCTGCGCGAGCTCTCCGCCGAGGCCCGGGTGAGCCTGGGCTACATCTCCGAGCTCGAGCGCGGCCGCAAGGAGGCATCCTCTGAGCTGCTGGCCAGCCTCTGCGGCGCCCTCGACGTCCCACTCTCCGAGGTGCTCCGCGAGGTCAGCGACGCGGTCGCTGTCGAGGAGGCCGCCGCCGGCATCGCCATCGTCACCACCCCGCTGCCGGTCGGCTCCACCCAGGTCGTGGCCTCCGCCGCCTGATCCGGTCACGCGATCGCGCCGCGGGCGGTGTAGCGACAAGGCCCTGGTGGGCGGACGACAGGGTGCGCTCGCGCACGATTCACCCTCGTGGCCCCGGTCGACCACGCCGAAGGGCCATGGGGGTGCATCGTGCATGGGCGTTGCCGATGAGCGAGCGACCGGGTGTGCGCGGAGCCATGCGGCCCGGGGGTGGATCGGCTCGGTCAGGAGGGCTGGCAGCGGGGGCACCAGTAGCTGACCCGCTCGCGGCCCGGGGGGCCGAGCTGCTCGGTGGCGACCGGTGTGCCGCAGCGCAGGCAGGGTCGGCGCGCCCGGCCGTAGACCCACAGCTCGCGCCCGCGTCGCGGGTCGCCCGTCGTGTTGGGCGCGGGCCGCTCCGAGTTGGCCAGCAGGATCTGGTGGGCGCGGCGCACGAGCCGGGCGAGGTTGGCGACCTCGCCGACCGGGCGGTGGGGATGAAGACCGCCGAGGAAGCACAGCTCGGCGCGATAGATCGTGCCGAGACCGGCGAGGCAGGTCTGGTCGATGAGCGCCTCTCCGATCGGGCGGCCGGGCTCGCCCATCAGTCGACAGACCACCTCGGCGACATCGTCGTCGCCGAATCCGGGGGAGAGCAGGTCGGGCCCCAGCCGGTCGGTCACGGACCGCTCCCGGTCGGTGGGCATCAGCTCGACGACACCGAGCGCGAGACCGACCGCCTCGGTGGATGCGGTGCGCAATACCGCCCTCACCTCGTGGGCCGGCCCCGGCCACCGGGCGCCGGGAGCGACGAAGCGCCACCGGCCCTCCATCTTCAGATGGGTGTGGAGGGAGACGAGCTGGCCGTCGGGCAGCCGGAGGCGGGTGAAGAGGTGCTTGCCGTACGTCGCGGTCTCCAGCACGTCGGCTCCGGTGAGGTCGGCGGTGGCGAACCGAGGCACCCGCAGGTCGGCCGCCAGCAGTCGCTGCCCGCCGATCCCTCGGTCGAGCCGGCGCGCGGTCCGGTAGACCGCGTCACCCTCAGGCACGGAACCTCAGCCCGCGCGGCGTGGAGACGAAGCCGGCCGACTCCAGCGCCAGCCGCAGAGGCGTGAGCCCCGCGCCGAGGAAGGCCTCGCCGTCGGCCCTCTCGACGGTGAGGCGGCCGAGCGCCCCTCGGCGCGCCGCGGTCGCGAGCGCCGCGGCGGCGACGGTGAGCAGGTCGGCGTCGTCGGACCAGGTGAGGAGCGTCCGCCCGCCGCGCTCGACGTACAACGCGAGCTCCCCGTCGACGAGCACCACCAGCGCACCCGCCTTTCGGCCGGGCCGGTGTCCGTCGTCCTCGCGGACGGGCCAGGGCAGCGCCGCGCCGTAGGGGTTGGCCGGGTCGGTCGCCGCCAGCGCGATCGAACCCGGCGCCGGGGCGGTCCGCGCGACGCCGGGCGGCTCGGCGTACGTGCGCAGCCGGTCGACGGCACCGGAGGTGCCGAACTGAGCGGCCCCGAGACCTTCGACGAAGTAGCCGCGCCGGCAGCGCCCCTGCTCCTCGAAGGCGCTCAGCACCTTGTAGACGGCCGCGAAGCCACCGGGCACCCGCTCGGCGACGGCAGCGCCCCGGGTGACGACGCCGTGGCGGTCGAGCAGGATCTCGGCCATCGCGTGCGCCCTTCGGGTCGGGTCGGCCTCGACCGGCGGCAGCAGGGCCCAGCGACCCGCGGTCGACGGGCTGCCGGCCCGCGGCAACATCACGCCGCCGGTTCGCCGGGTGCCGCGCAGGGGCCGGGCGGCTCGGGTGCGTGGGGTGCGGACCGCCTTGTGAGTGGTGCGGCCGCCGGTGAGGAGGCCGCGTAGGGGCACGAGAGTGTCGCCGGTGACGTGTCCGGACCAGACCAGGTCCCAGAGAGCTTGGGCCAGGGCGGCGTCGGCCGGCGGGGCGTCGCCCGGCCGGGCGTCGGCCACCGCCTCCAGCAGCTGACGGAAGAACCAGGCCCCGCCCGGGGCGAGGGCGTCGAGGACGGATTCATGGAGGGATGAGTGGTCGATGGGCTGAGGCGCGGGAAGGGTGAGGTCGGCCTGGTCGGTGAGGTGGAGGGAGACCCAGCCGTCGTCGCCGGGCAGCGCGCCATGGCCGGCCCAGAGCACCTCGCCCGCGCTGGTCAGCTCGTCGAGCAGCGCGGGGGAGTAGTCGGCCACGCGAGCCGGCAGGATGAGCGTCTCGAGGGCCGACGCCGGCACCACGCAGCCGGCGAGCTGCTCGACCACGGTGAGCAGGCCGTCGACTCCGCGCGGCGCCCGCCGGGGCGCGGCCACCTGCTGCCAGGCGGTGAGGAAACGGCCGAGAGCGGGCGGCTCAACCGGCTCGATCTCCTTGCGGAGCCGGGCCAGTGACCGGCGACGCAGGGTGCGGAGCACGCCGGCGTCGCACCACTCCGATCCGCTTCCGGCGGGCCGGAACTCGCCCTCCAGCAGCCGACCCTGGCCCGAGAGCCGGGAGAGCGCGAGGCGGGCCACCGCAGCACCGACGCCGAGCGAGTCGGCCAGCCCCCGCTCGGTGAACGGCCCGCGCGTGCGAGCGAACCGTGAGACCAGGTCGCCGAGCGGGTCGTCGACCGGCTCGAGATAGGACGACGGTGTGCCGGGAGGCACCGGCACGCCGAGCGCGTCGCGCAGCCGCACGACATCCTCGATCGTGGCGTAGGAGGCTCCGTGGTGCCAGCGGACCTCGACGATCCGCCGGGCGCCGGTCAGCTCGCGCACCCACTCACCGACCCGGTCGGGCTCGGTCACCCGCCGGGACAGCTCGTCGGCCGAGAGCGGGCCGAGCTGGCGGAGCAGATCGGCGACACCCTCGGCGCCACGGGCGCGCCGGTCGGGGGTGAGCCGCTGGACCTCGGCCTCGAACTCGGCGAGCACGTCGGGGTCGAGCAGCTCGCGCAGCTCGGCGCGGCCGAGCAGCTCGGCGAGCAGGCCCTGGTCGAGGGCAAGGGCGGCCGCCCTGCGTTCGGCGAGCGGGGAGTCGCCCTCGTACATGAACTGCGCGACGTACCCGAAGAGGAGCGAGCGCGCGAACGGCGAGGGCGACCCGGTCTCGACGTCGACCACGGAGACCTCGCGCGACTCGATTCGGCGCAGCAGACCGACGAGACCGGGCAGGTCGTAGACGTCCTGGAGACACTCGCGGACGGCCTCGAGGACGATGGGAAAGCTCGGATACTTCGCCGCCACCTCGAGCAGCTGCGCAGACCGCTGCCGCTGCTGCCACAACGGAGCCCGGCGGCCCGGGTCGCGGCGAGGGAGCAGCAGCGCGCGGGCGGCACACTCACGGAAGCGGCTGGCGAACAGCGCCGAACCGCCGACCTCGGTGGTGACCAGGTCGGCGATCTCGTCGGCCTCGAACGCGATCAGCTCGCCGCCGGGAGGCTCCGCGTCGGAGTCGGGGATGCGGATCACGATGCCGTCGTCCGACGCGATGGCCTGTCCGGCCGAGCCGCCGAGGGCGTAGCGCTCACGCAGCCGCGCGTTGATGGCCAGCGCCCACGGCGCGTGCACGGGGACGCCGTACGGTGAGTGGACGACCAGCCGCCAGTCGCCCAGCTCGTCGCGGAAGCGCTCGACGACGATGGTCCGGTCGCTCGGCACGACGCGGGTGGCCTCCGCCTGCTCGGCGACGTACGCCGTGAGGTTGGCCGCGGCGCGCTCGTCGAGGCCGGCCCCGATCGCGCGAGCGGTCGCCTGGTCGGGTGTGGCCGCGGCGAGCTCGGCGATCAGTGCGCCGACCGCCGCGCCCAGCTCGGCGGGGCGGCCGAGGGTCTCGCCCGTCCAGAACGGCAGCCGCGCCGGGACACCGGGCGCCGGGGTGACGAGCACTCGGTCGTGGGTGATGTCCTCGATGCGCCAGCTCGAGGCGCCGAGCGCGAATACGTCGCCGACGCGGGACTCGTAGACCATCTCCTCGTCGAGCTCGCCGACCCTGCGGCCCGGTCCGATACCGCCGGCGATGAAGACGCCGAACAGGCCGCGGTCGGGGATGGTGCCACCGCTGGTGACGGCGAGCCGCTGGGCGCCCGGCCGGCCGGTGAGGACGCCGGTGACCCGGTCCCACACGACGCGCGGGCGCAGCTCGGCGAACTCGTCGGACGGATAGCGCCCGCTCAGCAGGTCGAGGGTCGCCTCGAAGGCCGCACGCGGAAGGGCGGCGTACGACGCGGCGCGGCGGACGAGGGCGAAGAGGTCGTCGGCCTCCCATGGGTCCATGGCGGTCATCGCGACGACCTGTTGGGCGAGGACGTCGAGTGGGTTGGCCGGAAGGCGGATCGACTCGATCGCTCCGGTGCGCATCCGCTCGACCGCGACGGCACTCTGGGCGAGGTCGCCGCGGTGGAGGGGGAAGAACACGCCGCGCGACACCGCCCCGACCTGATGACCGGCGCGACCGACGCGCTGGAGGGCGCTCGCGACGCTCGGCGGAGACTGGATCTGCACGACGAGGTCGACCGCGCCCATGTCGATGCCGAGCTCGAGACTGCTCGTGGCCACCACGCTGGGCAGCCGGCCGGACTTCAGGTCGTCCTCGATCAGCGCCCGCTGCTCCTTCGACACCGAGCCGTGGTGCGCCTTGGCGAGCACCGGGCTCGCGCCCTGGGCAACGCCGCTCTGCGCGATCATCTCTGCGGGCCCGGTGCCGCCGGCAGGTGTCGCGCTCCCGTCGTCGTCTCCGGCGGCGAGCTCGTTGAGGCGCGCGGTGAGCCGCTCGGCGGAGCGCCGGGAGTTGGCGAAGACGATGGTGGAGCGGTGGTCGCGGACCAGGCCGGCGACGTGGGTCTCGACGTGCGGCCAGATGGAGGAGGCGGCTCGCGGGTCGTCGTCAGGCTCCGTCCCGTCGTCGACACCGCCGGGGGCGCTCATGTCGTCGACGGGCACGACCACCTTCAGGTCCCAGGCCTTGGGCGAGGTCGGCGCGACGACGTCCACCGGTCGGCCGCCGGCGAGGTAGCGCGCGACCTCATCGATCGGTCGCACCGTGGCGGAGAGGCCGATGCGCTGGGCGGGCTTGGGGAGCAGCTCGTCGAGGCGCTCGAGGGTGAGCGCGAGGTGGGTGCCGCGCTTGCTGCCGGCGACCGCGTGCACCTCGTCGACGATGACCGTCTCCACGCCGCGCAGCGACTCGCGGGCCCGTGAGGTGAGCATCAAGAAGAGCGACTCGGGCGTGGTGATCAGGATGTCGGGCGGCCTGCTGACCAGGCGACGGCGCTCGGCCGCCTCGGTGTCGCCGGAGCGCACGCCCACCCGGACCTCGGGAAGGCTCAGCCCGAGCCGCTCGCCGGTCTGGCGAATGCCCACCAGCGGGGCGCGGAGATTGCGCTCGACGTCGACCGCCAGGGCCTTGAGCGGCGAGATGTAGAGGACTCTGCAGCTGTTGTCGCCCGAGCCGCCCGAGCCGCCCGAGTCGCGCGGCTCGGTGAGCAGGTCGTCGATGGCGGTGAGGAAGGCGGCGAGCGTCTTGCCGGATCCGGTGGGCGCGACGGTCAGCACGTGGTGGCCGGTCGCGATCGCCTCCCAGGTGCCCCGTTGGGCGGCGGTCGGCTCGGCGAACGCGGCCTCGAACCAGGCCCGCGTTGCCGCGCCGAAACCGTCGAGGGAGCTCACCTGCTCATCCTGCCGGACCAGGGGTGGTCTGCTCGCCGTAGCGGACGTCGTACCTCAACCAGAGCGCGTCGTGGTCGAGCCGCTCGAGCTCGGTCAGCACCAGGTCGATGGGCCGGAGCCGGCGGCGACCGCCGCAGGATGCTGTGGCGTCTCCGCAGGCCCCGGTTGTAGATCGTCACCTTCGGTCGAGCCATGGTTGGACGCTAGACGGCGCCGCCGACAGCGTGGCGCCTAGAGTGACGACTATGGCAGATCGGGTCGCGGTGTACATCGACTTCGACAACATGTTGATCTCGCGGTATGACGACGTGCACGGTGTCGGCTCCTGGCGGCGCGACAACGCCCGCAGCCACACGCCCCGGGTCGACGGTGCCGACGACGTCGATCGCCGGCTCGCCGTGGCCGAGGTCGACCTCGGCGCGATCATCGACTACGCCTCGTCGTTCGGCACGGTCGGCCTCACGCGCGCGTACGCCGACTGGTCGGTGCCGGCCAACGCGGCGTACCAGCGCCAGCTCGTCGACCGGGCCGTCGACCTGGTGCAGCTCTTCACGACGTCGGGCACCAAGAACGGCGCCGACATCCGGCTGTCGATCGATGCCGTCGACGACCTCTTCCAACACGCCGACATCACCCACGTCGTCATCGTCGGCGGCGACTCCGACTACATCGCGCTCGCCCAGAGGTGCAAGCGGATGGGTCGGTTCGTCGTCGGTATCGGGGTCACCGGGTCGATCAGCAGGGCGCTGGTCGCGGCGTGCGACGACTTCAGCGCGTACAAGGACCTGCCCAACATCCGGCCCGTCGCACCCACCGCACCGCGCGCGGCTGCGAAGGCCGCCACCAAGCAGAGCCCGCCGCCAGAGCCGGTCGCCAAGAAGGCGGCGGCCAAGAGGTCGACAGCCAAGACCACATCGAAGAAGGCCGCTAAGCCGGCGGTGGAGGAACAGCCCGCTCCGACCCCACCCGAGGCGGCCGAGCAGCTCGCGACCGCGCTCTTCCAGCGCGCGATCAGGGTCGGTGCGGAGAAGAGCGACGACGGCTGGATGCACTCCTCCTCGGTGAAGAGCCAGATGCAGCGGATGGAGTCCACGTTCAAGGAGAAGTCCCTCGGCTACTCGTCGTTCCGCGCGTTCGTGGAGAGCCACGAGCACCTCGTGGAGACCAAGATCCTCGACAACGGCCAGCTCGCCCTCCGCCTGCGTTGAAACAGGCCCACCGGGCTTTCATACCAATTTCTCCATTCCGTTGACGCGTGGGGATCGCCGGTGGTCTGCTTGTCCCCAGCGGCCGGGGGGCCGCGTTCAATGGGGGATTACACAGGGGGGTCGCTATGCGACGAATCAGTGCTGGAATTTTGGCGGGGGCGTTGGTCCTGGTGCCGATCTGGGCGGGGCCGGTCGCTGCGGCGCCGGCGAAGGCGGCGGGCCACATGGTCGTCGTGCAGGCATTCCCGGGCTCCGCGGTCGAGGTCTCGATCGACGGCAAGTCCGTCCGGTCCGATGTCGAGGTGGGCTCGGTGGTGGGTCCGATCGACCTGGCCGCGGGGAGTCACGAGGTGGCGTTCGCGGACTCGGACGGTGAGGTGGCCGCGGCCACCCTCGACGTCGTGTCCGGACGAAGCGTCGACGTGGTCCTGCACAGCCCGGCGGAGGTCGAGGGCGACCCCGTGGTGAGCTCGTACGACGCGCCAGAGGGAGCGATCGGCAAGGACAAGGCCCGGGTGCTGGTCGCCCACACCGCCACCGTGCCGCCCGCGGACGTGCGGGTGAACGGCGAGGTCGCGTTCACCAATATCGCGAACGGCGAGTTCGCCGAGGCCGACCTTCCGGCCGGCACACACAAGGTCGAGCTGCTTCCGACCGGTGAGACGAAGGACCCGATCCTCGGGCCGCTCGAGGTCACCCTCGAGCCGCGCACCCTGACAATGGTCTATGCCTACGGAACTCCGACGGACGAGTCGATGAACCTCGTCGCTCACACGGCCACCCTGGCTGCCGACGGGTCGCTCGAGCCGAGCACCATCGACACCGGGTCCGCGGGCCTGGCCGCCGACGCGTCGGTGACGCCCTTCCCGGCGCCGGGTGCCGGGGACTCCGACGCCCCGGCGCTCAACTGGTGGGGGCTCGGCGCGTTGCTCGGGATCGCCGGCCTGGGGGGCGCTGCGTGGCTGCGCCGCGCCGACGCCAAGGCCAAGGCCAGATGATGCCCTGAGATGAAGCAGCCCGGCGTTGTACGGCTCGCGACAATCGCCGTCGGTGCGGCACTCGCCGTCGGTGGGGTCGCGGCCGTCCAAGGGATGGGGACGACGCGTGAGGCGTCGCCCTCCACCGTGACCGCCGTCGACCTGCCTTCCGCGCGCCCGCCCTCCGGGGGGCGGGCGCGCGTGGGCCCCGCTGCCGCAGCGGCGCCGGGGAAGAGGCCGCCGCCGGTTCACCGGGCCAGGGTGGTCCACCGGTCCGAGGCCCCGGTCGCCGTCGCCCTCTCCGGGACCGGTGAGGTGCCGGTCGAAGCCGTCGGCACGACGCCCGACGGACGGCTCGACGTACCCGGGGACATCCGCGCTGCCGGCTGGTGGCGCGGGGGATCGCGGATCGGCGACCCGTTCGGCACGACGGTGATCGCCGCGCACGTCGACTCCACCACCCAGGGGCTGGGTCCGTTCGCGGCGCTGTTGTCGGTGCGCGCCGGGCACCGCGTCGAGGTCCGCTCGGCTCACCAGGGACAGATCTTCGAGGTCGCCTCGCTGACGCTGGTCCCGCGTGGCTCGCTCGCGCGCAACGGCTGGATCTTCGCCACGGGCGGTGCGCGCCGCCTGATCCTGGTGACCTGCGCTCCGCCCTACGTCGCGGGTGCCGGCGGCTACCAGAACCTCGCCGTCGTGACGGCGACGCCGATCGCGGGTCCTTACTCGAGGCGGACCTGATGTCGCGGGCCCACTCGAGGGTCCCCATGGAACGGAGGGTCCCGTGGACGAGCACACGTTCCGGCTGACCGGGCCTTCGCGACGACCGGACGACGACTCTCCCGACCCGTCGCGGGAGGAGGCCGAGCGGGATTCGCTGGCCATGTTCGCCATCTTCGCGACCCTCGTGATCGCGCTGGTCCTGGCCGGTGCCCTGGGCTTCCTTGTGCTGCGAGAAGGTGACGCCGAGCCGCCTGCGGCCCCCGCGCGCCCTGCCGCCGTCGACTCGCCACGTGTTCCGCCGAACTCGACGTACGAGCGCACCGAGGTGACCGACTCGGGCGAACTCCGTGTGACCCAGGTGATCCGCAGCGACGCGTTGCTGTTCAACGTGGGGCTGTCGGTGCCCGACCTGTCCGAGTACGGCCTCGCCGCCCGCGCCGAGAACGTCAAGGTCGTCGTCGACGACCGCGTGGTGCCGGGTCCGAAGGCGATCGACAAGTTCGCCGAGTATCCCTTCGTCGGCGCCATGAACGTCGAGATCAGCTATCTGCTGACCGGGGTCGTGGAGCGGAGCGAGTCGTCGCAGGGCCGCGCACTGGCCCGGGTGGTGGCGTTGGACGTCGACTACGAGCCACCCCCGACGACGACCATCAAGGTCGTCGAGGGCAGTTTCGTCCTGTCCCTGGCCTGCTGGGGCGGGCGCGGGGACCCGGTCCGCCCGTGCGGTGCTCCGGTGGACGACGGGTGGGGGGTCAGGCTGACCGGTGACCGGATCGACCAACGTGTGATGGCGCAGCTCGACATCGGATGAGGCCTGCGGGCAGGTGCACCAGATCGTCAGCCACGGCGGGGCGGATGCGCATGGCTCATTCTGGCCGCTTCCTGCAAGGATGGACGCATGAGCATCGAGCACGACACGAAGGACTGGACTTGGGTGCTGGGCGAGGCGTGCCCCGAGTGCGGGTTCGACGCGCGCGCACTCGACCTGGCGAGGCTTCCCCAGGCGATCCGCGACAACGCCACGCTGTGGGAGGTCGTCCTCGGCACCGACGACGTGGCCGTGCGCCCGCAGGCCAACATCTGGTCGCCGCTGGAGTACGCGTGCCACGTGCGCGACGCCAACCGGCTCTTCGCCGAGCGGGTGCGGCTGATGCTCACCGAGGACCGGCCGCAGTTCGACAGCTGGGACCAGGACGAGACCGCGACGTCCGATGACTACGGGAGCCAGGAACCGGCGATCGTGTCGGCGGAGGTGACGGCCGCGGCCGACGAGGTCGCGGCGGCGTACGAGGCCCTGTCCGGCGAGCAGTGGCAGCGTCCGGGCGACCGCAGCGACGGACGGGAGTTCACCGTCGACACCCTCGCGCGCTACCACCTGCACGACCTCGTGCACCACGCCCACGACGTCTCCCACGTGACCAAGCGGGTGACGGTCGCCTCCTACAACGCCTACGCCGCCGAGTACGCCGCCGCGATGGCCCAGATGCCCGACAACGTCCAGGCCAAGATCGACGACTTCGCGGCCGCCGTCGGTGAGGGCGGTCGGGTGCTCGAGATCGGCTCGGGGTCGGGCCGCGACGCGCTCGCTCTCGAGGCGGCCGGCCTGTCCGTACGGCGCAGCGACATCAGCCCGGCCTTCGTGCGCATGCTGCGTGCCCAGGGACACGCCGCCGACCGCATCGACCCCATGACCGACGACCTGACCGACCCGCTGCGCGGCACGCCGTACGACGGCGTCTGGTCCTCGGCGTCCCTGGTGCATGTGCGCCGGGAGGATCTTCCGCAGGTGCTCCGGCGGCTCTCGGAGGTGACGGTCGAGGGTGGTGTGCTCTGGATCGCCATGAAGGAGGGCGATGGTGCGCGCTTCTCGATCCACGGCAACGTCGTCGCGCCGCGACACTTCACCTTCTGGCGCGAGGCGCCGCTCCGGGAGGTCGTGGACGCCTCCGGGTGGCGGGTCACCGACCTCAGCAAGGGCGGCGACCGGACCGACCAGCCCTGGCTGATGGTGCTTGCGGAGCGCCGCGGCACCGAGGGCTGACATTGCGGCACACGGAGTTCTGGCGGCGGATGGACGCCGCCCTCGGGCCGGCGTACTCCCGCTCCTGGGCGATGTCGTACGTCCTGGCCGATCTCGGCGGCCGCACCGCCCAGGATGCGCTCGACGCCGGCGCCCCGCCCAAGCAGGTGTGGGCCGCGGTGTGGGGTGCCCTGGACCTTCCCGAGACCGATCGGTGAGGTCTCGGCCGGTGGCGCCCGCCGACGTCGACCTCGCGGCCGTCCAGAGGCGCACCATCGCGACGTTGGTGACCGCCCAGGCCGTCGGCGCGCTCGGCATCACCATCGGCATCGCCACCGCCTCCCTGCTGGCGAAGGAGATCTCGGGCTCCGAGCGCCAGGCCGGCCTCGCCCAGACCTTCCAGGTCCTCGGCGCCGCGGTCTCGTCGTACCTGCTGGCGAGGGTGATGGCGCAACGCGGACGACGCCTCGGACTCACCGTCGGCCTCCTGGTCGGCGCCGCCGGCGCGGGCGTTGCCGTGGTGGCCGGTGTCCTCGACTCGATGACGTTGCTGCTCGTCGGTGCGGTGCTGCTCGGCGCGACCACCGCCGCCAACAGCAGCGCCAGGTACGCCGCGACCGACCTCGCTCCGGAGGCGACCCGGGCCCGTGCGCTGTCGGTCGTGGTGTGGGCGACGACCGTCGGCGCCGTGATCGGGCCCAACCTCACGGGTGCGTCGGCCTGGGTGGCCGAGCGCCTGCACATCCCCGAGCTCACCGGGCCGTTCGCGCTCGGGAGCGTCGGCACGCTGGTGGCGGCCCTGGTCATCTGGGTGAGGCTGCGGCCCGACCCGCTGCTGCTCGCCCGTGAGCTGGCGGGGGAGCCGGAGCCGGCGGCCTCGCGTACGTCGTGGGGACGGGTGGGCGCGGCGGTGCGGGAGCGGCCGGTGCTCGGCGCGGCGATGGCCGGCCTGGCGGGCGCGCACGCGGTGATGGTCGCGGTGATGGTGATGACTCCGCTCCACATGGAGCACGGTGGCGCCGAGCTGCGGGTCATCGGCTTCGTGATCTCGGTGCATGTGCTCGGGATGTTCGCCTTCTCGCCGGTCGTGGGCTGGTTGGCCGACCGGCTCGGCCGGGCGCCGGTGCTCGTCGCGGGTGGACTTGTGCTGCTCGTCTCGCTGCTGTTCTGCCGCGTGTCGCCGGAGGGGAGCTCGTGGCAGATCTTCGGCGGCCTGTTCCTGCTGGGGCTGGGCTGGTCGCTGGCGACGGTCGCGTCGTCGACGCTGGTCGCCGACCACGCACCCCTCGCCGCGCGCACCGACGTACAGGGAGCCGCCGACCTGCTGATGGGGCTGACGGCCGCGGCCGCCGGTGGGCTGGCCGGCGTCGTCGTGGGGGAGTACGGCTATCCGACCCTGGCGTTGCTCGCCGTGGTGCTCGCCCTGGTCGTGGTGCTTGCGGGCGTGCTCTCCGCCCGCCCCCTCCCCGCCGAGACGGCGTGAGCCGTTGGGATGCCGCGACACGCCGAGCGCCGTACTGACGTCGAACAACTGTTCGGGATAGGTTCTATCCACAGGCACGACCGAAAGGCGGGTTCTCCACAGGCCGCGATCGACGCGGCCGGACTGTCGGCGGATCCCTCTAACGTCGCCTATGTGCCTGCCAAGAGACGACCCGAGAGGACACCACCCATGGCTGTAGGAGACCGCGACAAGGCGCTCGACGCCGCGCTCGCCAACATCGAGAAGCAGTTCGGCAAGGGCTCGGTCATGCGACTGGGTGACGAGGCGCGGGCGGCGCTGGAGGTGATCCCCACCGGCGCGATCTCGCTCGACATCGCGCTCGGCCTGGGCGGCCTCCCGCGCGGGCGCGTCGTGGAGATCTACGGCCCCGAGTCCTCCGGCAAGACGACGGTCGCGCTGCACGCGGTGGCCAACGCCCAGCGCGCGGGCGGCATCGTCGGCTTCATCGACGCCGAGCACGCCCTCGACCCCGATTACGCCAAGGCGCTGGGTGTCGACACCGACGCGCTGCTGGTCAGCCAGCCCGACTCCGGTGAGCAGGCGCTCGAGATCACCGACATGCTGGTCCGCTCCGGCGCCCTCGACCTGATCGTCATCGACTCGGTCGCCGCCCTGGTGCCGCGCGCCGAGATCGAGGGCGAGATGGGCGACGCCCACGTGGGCCTCCAGGCCCGGCTGATGAGCCAGGCGCTGCGCAAGATGACCGGTGCCCTCAACAACTCCGGCACCACCGCCATCTTCATCAACCAGCTCCGGGAGAAGATCGGCGTCTTCTTCGGCAGCCCCGAGACCACGACCGGTGGCAAGGCGCTGAAGTTCTATGCCTCCGTGCGCCTCGACGTACGCCGCATCGAGACGCTCAAGGACGGCGCGGAGCCCGTCGGCAACCGCACCCGCGTCAAGGTCGTGAAGAACAAGGTCGCCCCGCCCTTCAAGCAGGCCGAGTTCGACATCATGTACGGCAAGGGCATCAGCCGCGAGGGCGGCCTCATCGACGTCGGCGTCGAAGCCGGCCTGGTCCGCAAGGCGGGGGCCTGGTTCACCTATGAGGGCGACCAGCTCGGCCAGGGCAAGGAGAACGCGCGCGGCTTCCTCAGGGACAACCCCGACCTGGCCAACGAGCTGGAGAAGCGGATCCTGGAGAAGCTCGGCATCGGGCCGCAGGTCGACTCGCCGGCCGACGACCTGTCCGACGAGCCGATCGGCGTCGACTCCTTCTGAGGTCGACGTGACCGACGCAACGGCCGACCCCGAGGCGGTGGCGCGCAAGATCCTGCTCGACACGCTCACCGACCGGGCCCGCAGCCGCCACGAGCTCGCCGAGCGGCTGGCGAAGAAGGACGTGCCTGCCGACGTTGCGGGAAGGCTGCTCGACCGTTTCGAGGAGGTCGGGCTCGTCGACGACGGCGCGTTCGCCCGCGACTGGGTCCAGGCCCGGCAGCGCAGCCGCGGGCTGGCCCGGCGCGCGCTTGCCCAGGAGCTGCGGCGCAAGGGCGTCGCCGAGGAGGTCGCGCGGGAGGCACTCGACGAGGTCGATGCGGAGAGCGAGACGGAGGCGGCCCGCGCCCTCGTCCGAAAGAGGCTGCGCAGCCTCCGGGCAGTCGACGACACGGTCGCCACCCGCCGGCTCGCCGGGATGCTGGCACGCAAGGGCTACCCGGCGGGGCTGTCCTTTCGTGTCGTGCGCGAGGAGCTCGCGGCGCAACGAGACGGCGCCGATGACGCGTTCGGCGAGGGAGTGTCAGAGTCCCTGCTGTGACGAGCGGGCGAGGTGGGCACGCAGCACCCGCACCCTGGATCGCCGTACGATGCGAGCGTGCCCGACCTACCCGGAGTGTTCGCGACCCTCCGCGAGCAGCTCAGCTCACACGAGGACGCCTTCGCCCCCTCCGACAACCTCACCGACGCCAACGCGGCCGGTGGGCGCAAGGGCGACGAGGGCGACCCGGGCAGCTACCTGCTGCTCGGTGCCCCGACCGACAAGTACCCCGACGGCCAGCTGTTCGCGGCGGTCAGGCTCGGGAAGCGCTACGTCAGCTACTACCTGATGTCCCTCTACCTCCCGGGCGGCGACGTCGAGCTCTCGCCGGAGCTCGCGAAGCGCCGGCAGGGCAAGACCTGCTTCAATTTCACCCGCATCGACGACGCGCTCTTCGCCGAGCTCGCCGCGCTGACCGAGCGCGGCCGGGAGCAGTACGCCGCGGCCGGGCTGCTGCCTCGCCGATGATGCGGCGCTGACCATGGCCGACGCCGCGACGTCGACCCGCCTCACGGTCATCGACCGCGGGCACGAGTACGACGGCGTGGTGCGGGGTGGGGAGTCCTGGCGCGCGGCTGCCAACCGCACCGTCGCGGCCCTCCACCAGGAGCCGGTGCCGCTCGACCTGGGCCGCCGCCCGCTGCGGTTCCGGATCGAGCACG
This sequence comes from uncultured Actinomycetota bacterium, assembly GCA_963767345.1. Taxonomy (GTDB): domain Bacteria; phylum Actinomycetota; class Actinomycetes; order Propionibacteriales; family Nocardioidaceae; genus Nocardioides. The sequence goes on along the minus strand of CAVYDO010000001.1, from coordinate 55,106 downwards.
ACCTCTTGGTGGTCGTGCGGCCGATGACCCGCGGCGACCTGCCGGACCTGACGAAGTGGCGGCAGGCCGAGCACGTCCACCGCTGGTGGCGCGCCGACGGGGAGCCGACGGCCGAGCGCGTCGAGCTTCAGTACGCCGCCCGCATCGACGGCGGCACGCCCACCAGGATGTGGGTCGCCGAGGTCAACGGACGGTCGGTGGGGTTCGTGCAGGACTACCGGCTCCGTGACTACCCGGAGTTCGCGGTGCTGACCCCCGATGCCGACGCGATCGGGGTCGACTACGCCATCGGTGACGTCGCCTGGGTCGGCCGCGGGATCGGCGTACGAATGGTGTGGGCCTGGCTGGCGAAGGCGCGACGGCACTGGCCGGATGCGCGGCACGTCTTCGCCGCGCCGTCCCACCGCAACGCGGCATCGCTGCGCATGCTCGACAAGCTCGGCTTCGAGCAGGGGATCTGGTTCGACGACCCGCAGTCCGACGGCAGCGTGGACACCGTCGTCGGCTGCACGCTGGACCTGGCGAAGATCTACGGGTGAGCGACCGGCAATGATGTGCGCATGACCAGTCGCCGATCGAGCACCGCCCCGGCTCACCCGCATCGCCTGCCTTCGGGTCCGGTCGACCTCACCGCGCTCGCGACCGACGCGACCCCCGGCTTCGGCGAGGGCAAGACCGCCGGCACCGCCGCCCTCATGGCGATGGGCGATGAGCTGGCGGATCTCCAGGAGCGGCTCTTCGCCCAGAGGGTCAACGACGACCCGCGACGCATCCTGCTCGTCCTGCAGGGGATGGACACCTCCGGCAAGGGCGGCACGCTGCGGCACACCGTCGGGCTGATGGACCCCCAGGGCGTGCGGGTCACCAGCTTCAAGGCGCCGACCGACGAGGAGAAGGCGCACCACTTCCTGTGGCGCATCAAGCGTGCCCTGCCGCCAGCCGGATACGTCGGCGTCTTCGACCGCTCGCACTACGAGGACGTGCTGATCGTCAGGGTCCACGACTGGGCCGACCCGCGCACGATCGGGAGCCGCTACGAACAGATCAACGCCTTCGAGGCCGAGCTCGCCGAGAGCGGCGTGTCGGTCATCAAGTGCATGCTCCACATCTCGGCCGCGGAGCAGAAGGAGCGGCTGCTCGCCAGGCTCGACGACCCCACGAAGCACTGGAAGTTCAACGCCGGCGACATCGACGAGCGCGCGCACTGGCCGGCGTACCGTTCGGCGTACGAGACCATGCTCGAGCGCACCAACACCGCGGTCGCGCCCTGGTACGTCGTGCCCGCCGACCGCAAGTGGTACCGCAACCTCGTCATCGGCCAACTGCTCCTCGACACGCTGCGGGGAATGAGGCTCGAGTGGCCGAAGGCCGACTTCGACGTCGCCGCCGAGCGGGCGCGCCTCGAGCGGGAGACGCCGGTCCGGTGACTCTCGACCGCCAAGCGACCGAGGTGCGCGCCGGGCTCCCGACCGTAACGGTCACCCGCTACGCGACGCCGCTGCGTGAGGGCGGCTCCCTGCCGGGCATCGTGGAGGCCGACGACCTCGGCACCTACGTCGCGAAGTTCCGCGGCGCGGGGCAGGGGCTGCGCGTGCTGGTGGCGGAGGTGATCGTCGCCGAGCTCGCTCGCCGTATCGGGCTGCTCACCCCGCGCCAGGTCGTGCTCGACCTGGCCGGCGACATCGCGCGCTACGAGGCGGACGAGGAGGTGCAGGATCTCCTGACCGCCTCGGTCGGGCTCAACCTCGGCATCGACTTCCTGCCCGGTGCGTTCGGGTACGACGGGGAGATGCCCGGCGTGGGTGCGTCGTCGTCCGCCGCAACCGACGTGGGGGCCCGCATCCTCTGGCTGGACGCGTTCACCGCCAATGTCGACCGCACCTGGCGCAACCCCAACCTGCTGGTGTGGCACGGCGACGTCTGGGTCATCGACCACGGCGCGGCCCTCTACTTCCACCATGCCTGGCCGGGTGGAGTCACCGCCGCGGATCGCTTCGCGGCCCAGCCCTGGGACCCGGCCGGTCACGTGATGCTCGCCCACCGCCGGCAGATCGAGGCGGCCGACGAGGCGGCGTCGGCCGCGCTCGACGCCGACGCGTTCGTCGCGGCTGTGTCCGAGGTGCCCGATGAGTGGCTGGAGGCCGTGCCCGGCGCCGAGTCACCGGACGCGCTGCGCGCCGCCTACCTCGACTTCCTCACCGCCCGACTCGGCACCCGGGCCTGGCTGGCGGGGGTGCGCGCGTGACGGCTCGGATGCCCTACCAGTACGTCGTGCTGCGGTGCGTGCCGCGCACCGACCGCGAGGAGTTCCTCAATGTCGGGGTCGTCCTCTACTGCCAGGCCGCCGACTACCTCGCGATGCGAGGCGCGGTGGACGCCGGCCGGTTGACCGCCTTCGCGCCCGGCCTCGATGTCGCACGGGTGGATGAGGCGCTCGCCTACGTCGACCAGGTGTGCAGGGGGAGCGACGACGAGGGCGCGGCCGGGCAGCCGATCGGCACCCGCTTCGGCTTCCTGAGGGCGCCGCGCAGCACCGTCGTCCAGCCTGGCCCCGTCCACGGCGGCCTCACCACCGACTGTGCCGCCGAGATCGAGCGGCTCCTCGCCTGCTACGTCGCCTGACCGCCGAGTCGGCGTCACACGGGGACGAGCTCGACGGCGCCGACGGCGTAACGGGCGAGGATCGTGCGGGCGATCTCGGGGTGAGCGCCGAGGGGCTCGGACACCGCGACCGCACCCGCTTCCAGCGCCAGCTCCGCGGCCCGGTCGCACAGGTTGCCCGGCGCGAGGAAGAGCGACGCCACCGCGATGTGCCGGCGTCCCTCGAATCGGAAGGCGCGGACGGCCTCACCGGTGGCCGGGGGAGCGGCCGAGGCGTAGGCCGCGACGACCGGCAGCTTGTGCCTCGCGCCCCAGATGCGGGCCAGGCGAGCGACGGACTGGTTGGCAAGAGCGTCGGACGAGCCGGCCGCGGCCAGCACCAGCGCGTCGAGCTCGCGCACCCGCGCGGCCTTGAGGGCCTCCCGCATCCGCAGGTCGAGCACCTCGAGGAAGCGCGTCTCCAGGCCGAGCACCGACGTCGCGCGCAATCGGACCCCCGGGTGCGCCTCCGCCGCCGCGGCCACGGCGGTGGGCACGTCGACCTTGGCGTGGAACGCCTCGGTCAGCAGGAGCGGCACGACGACGATCTCGTCGAATCCGGCGCGCTCGAGCTTGGCCACGGCCCGGTCGAGGGTCGGCTTGGCCAGGTCGAGGAACGCCGGCTCGATCCGAAGGTCGGGTCGCAGCTTGCGGACCTCGGACACGAGCGCGTTGACGGTGGCCGTCGAGCGCGGGTCTCGGCTGCCGTGGGCGAGGGCGATCATTGCGGGTGCGGTCATGATGACTGCCTCCCTTCGACGGGTGGTGCTGAGCGAAGCCCGACGACGATGTCGGGCACTGGGGCAGCGGAGTGGGCGCTCATTCCGTTGATATTCATGCGTGGATGCCGCATTCGGTCTTGCCGGTCCCTGCCCAGCGGCCGCTGCGCGGGTCGTCGCCGGGTGCGACGCGCCGGGTGCAGGGTGCACAGCCGATGGACGGGTAGCCGTCGTACACGAGCGGGTTGACCAGCACGCCGTTCTCGGCGACGTAGCGATCGACCTGCTCGTCGGACCATCGAGCGAGGGGGGAGACCTTGACCTTGCCCTTCTTGGCGTCCCAGCCGACCACGGGCGCGATGATCCGGTTGTGGGTCTCGGCCCGGCGCAGCCCGCTGGCCCAGGCGTCGTAGTGGTCGAGGTTGTCGGCCAGCGGCTGGACCTTGCGCAGCTTGCAGCACAGGTCGGGGTCGGTCTTGTAGAGGTCCTTGCCGTACGTCGCATCCTGCTCGGCGACGCTCTGCACGGGGGTGATCGTGATCAGATTGACCGGCAGCGTCGCCTCGACGGCGTCGCGGGTGCCGATGGTCTCGGCGAAGTGGTAGCCGGTGTCGAGGAACACCACGTCGACCCCCGGGGCCACCTTGCTGGCCAGGTGCGCGAGCACGGCGTCACCCATGGAGGAGGTGATGCAGAAGCGCTCACCGAAGGTCGCGACCGCCCACTCGATGATGTGCTCCGCGGGCGCCAGCTCGAGCTCGGCGCCCACGTGCGAGACGAGTGCGCGGAGCTCCTCGGGCGAGCGGCCGTCGGTGTGGGTGCCTTTGAACGCGCGGGCCGCGCGGGTGGTCGCCGTACTCATGTCGGCTCACCGCCCGACGATCCGCCCGACGATCCGCCCGACGACACGACCCCGGTCGGACGCACGAGGCCGAGGAGCTTGACGGAGAAGGCCCGTAGGCATGAACGGCACTCCCAGGCGCCATGTCCCTCGTGGGGCCAGAGGTTCTCGTCGCCGCAGTAGGGGCAGTGGAACGGGACCGCCCTGCCCGCCGCGCCGGTCATCGCGCGGCCTCCAGCTCTCGTTCGCCGCGCAGGTGCACCTCGTCGGCACGCGCGGCCCAGGCGGCGAAGGTCTCGCCGTCGGTGCGGTCGGCGAGGTACGCCGTGACCACGCGCGTGATGTAGTCGTCGAGGTCGGCGCTGGTCACCTTGTGAGCCCGGAGCTTGCGACCGAAGTTGGCCGCCAGCCCGAGCGCGCCACCGAGATGTACCTGGAAGCCCTCGACCTGGTTGCCGTCGGCGTCGAGCACGAGCTGGCCCTTGAGGCCGATGTCGGCGACCTGGGTGCGGGCGCAGGCGTTGGGGCAGCCGTTGACGTTGACGCTGATCGGGGTGTCGAGCCGGGGGAAGCGCTTCTCGAGCTCGGTGACGAGCAGGCGCGCGCGCTCCTTGGTGTCGACGATCGCCAGCTTGCAGAACTCGATGCCGGTGCAGGCCATCGTGTTGCGCCGCCAGTTGCTCGGGCGCGCCGTGAGCCCGATCTTCTCCAGGTCATCGACGAAGGCCTCGGTGTCGGCGCCGTCGACGCCGATCACCACCAGCTTCTGGTACGCCGTGAGGCGGGCGCCCTGCGCCCCGTACTGCTCGACGAGGTCCGCCAGGCCACTCAGGATGGTGCCGTCGATGCGGCCCACGACGGGGGCGACGCCGACGTAGAAGCGGCCGTCCTTCTGCTCGTGGACGCCGATGTGGTCGCCCTGGTGGAGCGGCGTCTCAGGTGACGGGTTGGAGCAGAGCTTGCGGTTGAGGTACTCGTTCTCGAGCACCTCACGGAACTTGTCCTTGCCCCATTCGGCGACCAGGAACTTCAGTCGCGCCTTCGAGCGCAGCCGGCGGTAGCCGTAGTCGCGGAAGATCGAGGCGACACCCTCCCAGGCGTCGGCCACCTCGTCGAGCGGGATCCAGACGCCGAGCTTCTGGGCGAGCATCGGGTTCGTCGAGAGGCCGCCGCCGACCCACAGGTCGAAGCCCGCGCCGTGCTCGGGGTGCACCGTGCCGACGAACGAGACGTCGTTGACCTCGGGGGCGACGTCGTGGCTCGGATGGCCGGTGAGGGCGGTCTTGAACTTGCGCGGCAGGTTGGAGAACGCCGGGTTGCCGATCGCGCGGCGCTTGATCTCGGCCAGCGCTGACGACCCGTCGATGATCTCGTCCTTGGCGATGCCGGCGACCGGCGACCCGAGGAAGGGGCGGGGCGAGTCGCCGCAGGCCTCGATGGTGATCAGGCCGGCGCCCTCGAGGCGCTCCCAGATCGCCGGCACGTCCTCGATCTCGATCCAGTGGTACTGGATGTTGTTTCGGTCGGTGATGTCGGCGGTGTTGCGGGCGTACGTCGTGGCGGTCTCACCGAGGGCGCGCAGCTGCTCGACGCCGAGGATCTGCCCGTCGGTGCGGACCCGCATCATGAAGTAGCGGTCGTCGAGCTCCTCCTCCTCGAGCATCGCGGTCTTGCCGCCGTCGAAGCCGGGAGCACGCTGGGTGTAGAGACCCATCCAGCGGAAGCGGCCGCGCAGGTCGGCCGGGTCGATGGAGTCGAAGCCGCGCTTGGAGTAGATGTAGAGGATCCGGTCGCGGACGTTGAGCGGGTCGTCGTCCTTCTTCGACTGCTCGTTCTTGTTGAGCGGCTCGGAGTAGCCGAGGGCCCACTGACCCTCCGCCCGCCGGGGACGGGGGATCTCGGTCTGCTGGGCGGCTTTGGCCTGGTACCGGAGATCGGGCACGGGCTTACCTTTTCGCTGAGGCCGCGCGCTTCGTCGAGCGCGGAAGGATGGAAGCGGGAGGACGGCTGGTCAGCGATGACACATCATCGAGCGCATGCGACCGAAGTCCACGTGGCGACGTACCACGAGGAGGGGCAGCTGCGCCGGACGAGTGGTCATGTCAAGCAGTCTCACGGATTGGACCGTCGTCCTACAAGTCGAAATCTCGTGATGTGGGACCTGCGTCCGCAATATGGGATTCTGCGGCTGCAACACGCCTGACTCGAGGCCCGGGTCACCCTCAAGTTCATCCGCGGGGGTTACCCGGCGTCCGAGGCCCGGAGCCGTCCGGGGCTTCGATCCGGGCCGCCGGGGCCCTAGGCTGCGGGCCATGGCCGACCTGAACGCCCAGCAGCTCAGCGCCGCGACGAGCGCCGCCTACGACAACGCCCTCGAGGTGATCGCATCCGTCGAGCCGCGGATCGCGGCCGCAACCCGCCAGGAGCTCGCCGACCAGCGCGCCTCGCTCAAGCTCATCGCCTCGGAGAACTACGCGTCTCCGGCGGTCCTGCTCACCATGGGCACCTGGCTCAGTGACAAGTACGCCGAGGGCACGGTCGGGCACCGCTTCTATGCCGGCTGCCAGAACGTCGACACCGTCGAGGCACTGGCCGCCGAGCACGCCCGCGAGCTGTTCGGCGCGCCGTACGCCTATGCGCAGCCGCACTCCGGCATCGACGCGAATCTGGTGGCCTTCTGGTCGATCCTCGCGCACCACGTCGAGGGACCCTGGCTGAAGAAGTTCGGCGCCAAGAACGTCAACGAGCTCTCCGAGGAGGACTGGGAGACCCTGCGTGCCGAGTTCGGCCACCAGCGGCTGCTCGGGATGAGCCTCGACGCCGGCGGTCACCTGACCCACGGCTTCCGGCCCAATATCAGCGGGAAGATGTTCCACCAGCAGCAGTACGGCACCGACCCGGTGACCGGGCTGCTCGACTACGACGCGGTGGCGGCGAAGGCGCGGGAGTTCCAGCCGCTGGTCATCGTCGCCGGCTACTCGGCGTACCCGCGGCGGGTCGACTTCGCCAAGATGCGTCAGATCGCCGACGACATCGGCGCGGTGCTGATGGTCGACATGGCGCACTTCGCCGGGCTGGTGGCCGGCAAGGTGTTCACCGGCGACGAGGACCCGGTGCCGTTCGCTCACATCACGACCACCACGACCCACAAGTCTCTCCGCGGTCCGCGCGGTGGCCTGGTGCTGGCGCAGGAGGAGTACGCGCCCGACGTCGACCGCGGCTGTCCGATGGTGCTCGGCGGTCCGCTCTCGCACGTGATGGCCGCGAAGGCCGTCGCGCTCGCCGAGGCGCGCACCCAGGAGTTCCGCGACTACGCGCAGCGCATCGCCGACAACGCCAAGTCGCTCGCCGACGGCTTCCTCTCCCGCGGCGGGACGCTGGTGAGCGGCGGCACCGACAACCACATCGTGCTGCTCGACGTGTCGTCCTTCGGCCTGACCGGCCGGCAGGCCGAGTCCGCGCTGCTCGACGCCGGCGTCGTCACCAACCGCAACTCGGTGCCCTCCGACCCCAACGGTGCCTGGTACACCTCCGGTGTCCGCCTCGGTACGCCGGCCCTCACCACCCGAGGTTTCGGCCACGACGAGTTCGACAAGGTCGCCGAGCTCATGATCGAGGTGCTCAAGAACACCGAGCCCGGCACCACCAAGGCCGGCGCCCCGTCGAAGGCGACCTACGCCCTCGCCGACGGCGTCGCCGACCGGGTCAAGGCCGCCAGCGCCGAGATGCTCGACAAGCACCCCCTCTACCCCGGCCTCGAGCTCACCTGAGGCGGCGGTTGAGGGAGAACAGCCTGCCGAGGACCGGCATGATCACGATATTGAGTCCGTGCAGCACGCCGATGATCAGCAGGATGCCGCCGAGCCGGGCGGCCACCTCTTTGATCTGCCCGGCTGTGACGTCGTCGGCGTACGCCAACGGTGCCTCGGTGCGCACGGTGAAGAGGATGTACGCCGCGAAGATCAGGTAGTACACGATGTCGGTCAGGACGATATAGCTCTTGCCGGTCATCGGGTTGTCGTGGAAGACGTCTGCGGCGTACGCCCGACCGAACCGTTTGATGAACGGGCCGAGCCAGACCGCGATGGCGACCAGGACCAGGTCGGCGGCTATCTCGAGGATCCACCAGTTCATGTGCATTCCTTCCTCGTCGCGCGGGGTGAGGGTGAGGACCAGGGTCGTCACGGCGGTCAGGCCGAGGCACCCGGCGGCGACGCTCCGCCGCGCACGACGACGGCGGGCAAGGTCCACGGCGATGCTGCCGGTCACGCGGGCGAACAGGTCGGGCGAGGGCGCGGTGTGGTCGCCCACATCCTCGAGCGCCTCTTGGAGGCGTGCCTCCACGTCAGTCATTGGTGTCCTCCAGAGCCGAGGCCAGCGCTCGCAGGCCTCTCTTGAGATGCGTCTTCACCGAGTTGGCCGAGACGCCGAGCGCCTCGGCGATCTCCTGGACCGGCAGCTCGAGGTAGTAGCGCAGGGCCAGGCACTCGCGCTGTCGGTGTGGCAGTGCTCGCAGGGCGTCGACGACCTCGCGTTGTGACTCCTGCACGGACGCTGTCTCCTCCGCAGATGGCTCGTCGGTGACCGCCGGCGGTCGGTGCCGCAGGGAGACGAGTCCGCGCCGGTTGTGGTCACGGGCGAGGTTGATGACGATCGAACGGAGGTAGGCCGCCGCCTTCTCGCGCTCGCGGATACGGTGAGCGCTTCGGGCGAGGCGGATGAACGCCTCCTGGACCAGGTCCTCGGCCGCGGTGCGGTCGTCGGTGAAGAAGCCGGCCAGGGCGACCAGTCGGCGCCCCTCCTGCTGGAACAGCGTGACGATCAGCGGGTCGACGTCGTACGCCGTCCCGCCGGACTCGATGCCTGAGGTCATCACCGACACGGACTCCATCGCATGTTTGACGAGCGAGACGCCGCAATGGGTGACGAGCGGAGTCTGCCAGTTCTCGCGGCTTCGCGGCGTCACCCGGCAGTCCGCCGACGGGCGTCGGTTCAGGTATCAGAACACCTCGCCCGACCGAATGGGAGTCCGTCATGCACCTCCGAAGCTGGTCCGTCGCCTTCGCCGCCACGCTCACCGCGGCCGCCGGCTACGTCCTCGCCGTACCCGTCCAGGCCGCGCCCGCCGAGGTGTTCCGTGGCGACCTCGTCGACCTCTCGGCCGCGACCCCCGACCCGTTCGGCGCGGCCTCGGCACACCTGGTGATGACGCCCAACTCCCACGGCACGCTCTTCCACCTGCGTGTGAAGGGCATCGACACGGCGGCCGCCGGGGACACCTACGGCGCGCATCTGCACGTGGGGCCGTGTGTCGAGGGGAACGGCGCCGCCGCCGGAGCGCACTACAACGCGTCGCCGCCGACGGTGCCGCCGGTGGTCAGCGACCGGACCGAGGTCTGGCTCGACTTCACCGTTAGGTCCTCCGGCACTGGCGCATCCGATGCCACTGTTCCGTTCGTGCCCACGCCCGGCACCAGGTCCGTGGTCATCCATGCCGAGCCGACGGCGCCGGGTGGTGCGGCGGGAGCGCGGCTGGCCTGCCTGCCGGTGGTCTGGTGAGGACCTCGATGGCCCGCGCGGGCGCGCTCGGCGCGCTCGCCGGAGCCGGCTGGGGCGTGTTGGCCCGCGTCTGGATGCGCCTGATCAGCGACGACCCGGAGTTCTCCTGGTCGGGCACCCTGATGATCGTGGGGCTCGCGGCGCTGCTCGGTGCGGGAGCGGGCCTGGTCGCGGCGAGCCGGCGGCAGGGGCGGAGCCTGTGGTGGACCCTGGCGGCGGTGCCGGGTCTGCTGATCTTCTTCAGCCCCGGGATGCTCCTCGCGCCGTGCTTCCTGGTCGGCGGGCTCGCGTTCGCCGGCCGGGGGCGGCTCGCACGCGCTCTGGGCTGGGCCGGCCTCGCGGTGCCGGTGGTCGGAAGCTCGGTGCTCGTCGCCATGATCTCCGAGCCCGGCGCGGAGCCGGTGACGGCGGGCGACGTTGCGGTCTTCGGCGGCGGCCTCGCCGTCCTGGCGTTGTCGCTGGCCTGGGCCGGCTCCCACCTCTGGCGGCGCCGAACGGCTTCGGTGGTGGCTCCGGTGGCGACTTCGGAGACACGCGGACCGAAGTCCGCTGAGCGGGCACGGGTCACGCGGCGATCGGCCACGCCGCAGCCAGTTCGGTCCGCGCGTCTACGAGGCCGATCGCGCGCATCAGCACGGCTCGCACCTCCTCCTGCCGGAACATCACGTCCTTCCACGTGAACCTCAGCACGGTCCAGCCCTCCGCCGAGAGGAGGGTGTAGCGCCGCACGTCCTTGGCAAAGCCCGATCGGTCGGCATGGAACTCGAACGACTCGGCCTCGACGACCAGCCGGCGATCGACATCGACCAGGTCGGGACGCGCCCAGACGTGGGGGGTGCTGATCACCACCTGCGGCTCGACGGCGAGCCCGGGCACGGTGAGCGCGATCGCGCGCAGGCAGGACTCGAAGGGGTTCGCCGACTCGCCGCAAGCGGCGTGGCCGATGCGCAGGATCTTCGACCTTCCCGCGCCGCGCGCGGTGGCGAGGACCCGAGCCAGTGTGCGGTCCTCGCCGGCCCGGAGGGCCGAGTCGGCGATCGCAAGGGCCTCGTCGTCGGGCAGGCTGCGCAGGCACTGGAGCAGCGTGAGCTCTCGGCTCGTGGCCACGCCCTCCACGATGTCGTCGGGACCCAGGTCAGCACGGTGCAGGATCGCGCTGCTCTGCCGATCAGCGTGGACCCGGCGGCGTCTGGGGACGGTGACATGGGGAAGGCCGGGCACCGTCTTGACCTCCCAGCCATGGAAGAGAGCGGCGCTGGTGAGCGACAGCACGCCGTTGAGCGCGTGAGCGGTGACAGCCGCCTGGTCGAACCCGGGTGCGGCGTACCGACCCTGCCCGACACGCACGATCGAACCCTGACGCAAAGCGCGGTCGACATCGGCCCGCGAGGACGCTGCGATCAGCGCCGCCCGGGTGCTCAGGCCGCCGTGGCGGTCGAGGATGTCGACGAGTTCCATGCCGACGAGACTGCCCGAAACCCGCGATTCCTGTTGGCGCTCTCCACAGGACGGTAGACACGCGGACACAAGTCCCGCGGGCGGACAACGCTGAGCGTCGGGCTGAGGTGCTCTCCGGACTTCTGTCCGCGTGTCTACGAAGGCGTGGCGAGCCGGACCAACGCGCTCGCCGATCAGGCGCAGGGTGGACTCGATCGCGGCGTCGAGATGCGGGTCGGCGCCCCGCGCGGCGACGACCTCGGTGAGCCTGGCGTCGAGCGCCTCCGGCTCGCGCGTGAGGGCACAGAGGACGTCGGGCTCGTTGACGTTTGCCGGAGCCCTCCCAGATCGAGTTGAGGGGCGACTCGCGGAAGAGCAGCGGCAGACCCGACTCCCCGACATACCCGTTGCCCGCCGTACCTGAGCGTGCCGGTCGCCGGCCGCCTGTCGCTCGCAGGGGGTCGCGGCGAGGCCGAAGCCCACGGCGCGGGACATGAGCCAGTGCCACGCCGGGTGGAAGTCGACCTCGTCGATGCGGTTGCCGCAGCGGTCGTAGCGGCGCAGCTCGGGGTGGTGGCGGTTGGCGAGCATGCCCTGCTCGCGTGCCTCCGCGGAGCCGGCGGCACGGCCGAGCTCACCCAGGTCGTCGAGCAGCACGGCGTCGCCATGGCGGACGACGGCCTCGCTCAGGGCCGCGTCGGAGCCGATGACGTCGTGGCCGGTCAGCGGCGGCGCCTGGTTGAGGCTCGCCCGGAGGCCGGCTGCGGAGCCAGCGCCGTTCCTGTCGATACCGTAGGCGGCATGTCGGGCGACGGGGACGTGCGGGCGTCCTCGGAGCCCCTTCTCGACCGGTTCCGGGCGGCCCTGTGGCGGCTGACGGTCACCACGGTCGGCGCCTGCATGCGCTACCGGGTGACGGGTCTGGCCGCCGAGGCGGCCTTCTTCGCGGTGCTCTCGATCCCGCCGCTGATCTTCGCGCTCACCGGGGCGATCGGCATCGTGTCGGAGCAGTTCACCACGGCGCAGGTGGCCGACTTCCAGGCCCAGTTCCTCGACTGGTCGCGCAAGGCGCTGACCGATCGGGCCGTCGACAGGATCATCGAGCCGACCCTGAAGGACGTGCTCGAGGCGCCCCGATTCGACGTGATCTCGGTCGGCTTCGTGCTGTCGCTGTGGTCGGGATCGCGGGCGCTCAACGTCTTCGTCGACACCATCACGATCATGCACGGTCTCGGCGGCAAGCGCGGGATCGTCAAGACCCGGGCCCTCTCGTTCCTGCTCTACGTGCTCGCGCTGGTCACCGGCGCGGTGAGCATCCCGCTGATCGTGGCCGGGCCGACGCTCGTACGCCGGTGGCTGCCGGAGCGACTCGACTTCGTGATGGCCTTCTACTGGCCGACGGTCATCGTCGTCTGCATCTGCTTCCTCGCGACCCTCTACCACGTGTCCGTGCCGGTGCGGACCAACTGGAGCTTCAACCTTCCGGGTGCCACCTTCACCCTGGTCGTGTGGATCGTCGGCTCCACGATCCTGCGCTGGGTGCTCACCGTCACGGCGGCCGAGTCGAAGTCGATCTTCGGTCCGCTGGCGGCCCCGATCGCGATCCTGCTCTGGCTCTACATCCTGGCGATCGCCGTGCTGATCGGCGCCGCCGTCAACGCGGCCTTCGACGAGGTGTTCCCGCAGAAGGACACGACCCGCGCACGCGAGCAGCTCCGCCGGCTCAGGGAGCGGGTGGGGGAGCGGCTCGAGCGACTCACCTCGACCGAGAGTGAGCAGCCCGTCGACCGCGACGTGGACTAGTGTCGCGCCCGTGTCGTCTTCGACCGAGAGCCGCGCGGGCACCTCAGTAGGCCGGGTCTCCCTGCCGGAGCGGGTGCGTTCGCCCTGGTGGGAGCTCGGTCGCCGGCTTCTCATGGCCGCGGCGATCCTCGTGGGCACCGTGCTGATGGTGTACCTCGACCGAGACGGCTACATCGACGGCAACGACCCGACGAACCAGATCAGCCTGATCGACGCGATCTACTACACGACGGTCACGCTCAGCACCACTGGCTACGGCGACATCGCACCTGTCACCGACACCGCGCGGCTGCTCAACGCCTTCGTCATGACGCCGCTGCGCATCGCCTTCCTGGTCCTGTTGATCGGCACGACGCTCGAGGTGCTCGCGTCGCAGGGTCGTGAGCTGTTCCGGATCTCCCGCTGGAGGAAGAGGATGAAGCAGCACGTCGTGATCGTCGGCTACGGCACCAAGGGCCGCAGCGCCGTACAGACCCTGACGAGCAACGGCTACGACCGTGAGTCGGTCGTGATCGTCGACCCGAGCGCGACCGCTCTGGCCGAGGCGCACGGCGACGGCCTGGCCGTCGTCACCGGCGACGCGACCCGGCGTGAGGTGCTGCGGCGCGCCGGCGTCGAGAAGGCGACCCACGTCATCATCACCACCGACCGCGACGACTCCAACGTCCTCTCCACCCTCACCGTGCGCCAGCTCAATCCCGATGCCTGGATCGTGGCCAGCGTGCGTGAGCAGGAGAACGTGCCGCTCATGCGGCAGTCGGGCGCCGACTCCGTCATCACCTCCTCCGACGCCGTCGGCCGCCTCCTCGGCCTGTCCTCGCTCTCGCCCACCCTCGGCTCGGTTATGGAGGACCTGTTGACCTACGGCGACGGGCTCGAGGTCGCCGAGCGCGACCTGCTCCTCGGCGAGGTGACCAAGACGCCGCAGTCGCTGCCCGACCAGGTGATCGCCGTGGTCCGCGACGAGAAGGTCTACCGCTACTTCGACCCGGTCGTGTCCCAGCTCAACCGCGGTGACCGGCTGATCGTCGTCCGTCCCTCGCGCGAGAAGCCGTGGGCGCCCCGCCCGGGCACCCATGGGGAGACGACCTCCGTCGAGGAGGACTGAGCCGGTCAGTCGTCGTCAGTCGCGCTCCTTCAGCTCGATCGCGTCGAGGTCGCGGACGGCGTACCGGTGGTGCTCCCACTCCTCCTCGAGGATCGTGTGCAGGCAGGAGAGGACGGTCTCGGGGTGCTGCGGTGCCCACGGGTTCGCCCGCGGCTCGGCGAGCGCCTCGGGGGTGACTTCTGCGAGGAAGTCGCGCACCATCGCCACCCGGCCGGCGCGGATCTCCAGCACCTCGGCGTACGACGGCTCGTCCGCCGAGAAGACCGAGGGGTCGTTGCCGTCGTCCTCGTACTCGGCGTACGGGAGCCCGAGGGGGTGGTACGGCTGGTCGACTCCCTGGATCGCCCGGCGCAGCCAGGTGTCGGTGGCCATCACCAGGTGTCGCAGAGTCTGGGCGAACGACCACTCGCCGTCCACCGAGATGTCGACGGTCTCGTCAGGCATAGCCGCGACGCGATCGAGGGTGGCCTCCCAGCTTCGCTCGAGGACGGCCCACGCCGAGCGCAGGCCCTCGGGCCCGTCGGCGCGTCGCATGCTCCGCCCGGGGAAGCGCCGGTCGAGCTCGGCGTCGGCGTACGGCGCGACGTCGACGCCGTTGACGATCAGCCTGCTGCCGCCCTCGAGCAGCCACGGTGAGTCGATCTCCGCGCCGGCGACGTCGACGCCCCGCATCACGACCTCGGACAGGTCGGATCGGACGAACCGGGCGCCCTTCAGGCTGACGCCGGTGAACTCCGCTCCCTGCAGGTCGTCGGATCCGTCGAACTGTGCCATGCGCTTCTCCTCGTCCCGAGTGGATTCGCCCCTATCCTGCCGTGCCCGCGGTCGGTCCGTGTCAGTGCACGTACCTCGCGACCCGCGGCGCGAACTTCTTGATGACCCGGGCGTTGTCGGTCGCCTTGTTCAGCCCCAGCGGCTGGCCGTTGTAGGTGTTCGTCGGGCTGGAGAAGTAGGGGATCCGCACGCAGGTGAAGACGCCGTTGTCTGTGCACGGGTCGTAGTAGGACATCACCGAGATGTAGTTGCCGGGCACGTTGTAGTAGCCGTATGCGCCCTGGGTCTTCGAGTGGTGGGAGATGCCGGGATAGTCGATATGGTCGGCCCCCAGGTTGTGGCCGATCTCGTGGGTGGCGACGAGATAGGGCAGGCAGCCCAAGAAGGTCGTGGACGCACCGGCCCTCGGGTTGGCCCACGACGGCTTCACCGGGATGAGGCCACCGCCGCACAGGGCGTTGGGGTCGCCGACGGTGAACAGGTGGACGATGTCGCCGCCGTGCCTGCGGCGTACCCTCTGCAGGTTGTCGAAGTGTCCGTCGTGCGGCTTGCTGACCCGGAAGGCGTTCTTGACCGCGTCCGGGCTCTCCTTGCCCTTCGTCTTGACCAGGCCCTTGTACTTCAGCTTCGCCTTGATGCCGGAGTTCCTCAGGGCCTCGTTGGTCTGGGTGATCACCAGTGCGGCGCTGGCCTTGAGCGCGGCCTTGGTGCCCGCGGCCGCCTTGGCAGCCTTGGTGAAGGCGAACATCACGCCGATCTTCGCCTCCTTGCGCTTGGCGCGGGCGGAGGGGGAGGCCGGGGCGGCCGCCACCTGCGGCGCGGGGGCCGCGTCGTCGCCTTCCGCGCCGCGCCGCGGCGCGACGTCGGTCAGCCAGTAGCGGTCGCCGCGTGCCTGGGTGAGCGCGTAGACGCCGTCGGGTGAGACCACCGCGCCGCGATAGACACCGTCGGCCTCGACCAGGCTGAACGACCCGAGTCGCTCGCCGTCGAGGGAGCCGGTCCACGCCGTGTACGCCGACTCGAGCTCGACGGAGGTGATGCGGACGATGGTCGACGTACCGTCACCCAGCGGGACCCGCAGCCGCTGGCCATCCGCCCGCGCGGGCAGCGCGCCGGTGTCGAGCGTGACGAGCCGGTGCGCCCCCACGACATCGCGCGGCGCCGTGTCACCCGCGGCCCGAGCAACGTCGGCCGGCACGGGGGCGAGGAGCGACGGGGGAGCGCCGGTCCCGGTCGCCGCGACGCCTGCCGTCGGCGTCGCCGCGACCCCGAGACCCACCCCCAGACCTGTGGTCACGACGGTGGCGAGGACGGACGTGCGCACGGAACGGGTCGTCATGGCTCTCCTTCGTAGGACTCTCATGGGATCACACCCACCACGACGCCTACCCGCCTCGGGCGGACCGGAAACACGGGCTCGAGGGATGCAGCCCTGATCTGTCCGACCCCTGCGCGCGACCTTGCTACGGGCGTTGAAACACCCGACGATGAGGCCGACAGAGGTCGTCGTGAACGGGGATTTGCGCATGCTCGCAACCAGGTGGTCAATTCGAGGATTGTCCGTGTGGACGCTGGGCCTGCTTCTTGCCATGGCTCCTGCGCCGGCGATGGCGGACACCAAGGTGTTCGATGACGCCGTCGGAGACTCGACCCTTCGTGGACATCTCCCGCGTACGGATCGTCCATCGGCACTCGGTGACGGTGCGCGTCCAATCGGATGTTCCGCTAGCAACCGGCCGACAAGCCGGTGTCGATCCGAATCCCGCGACGCTGCCTCAAGAACCCACGGAGAGTCCGGGTCGCCGTGCAGTTCAAGGACGAGAGCGCGGACACCGTGGACTGGGCTGCGGATCGCCGAACCTTCGGGCCCTGGGTCAAGCGCTAGCGCACACGAGCTGGCGCGAGGCGCGGCGATCTTCTACCTCCATGGCGTCCCGGGCAGCCGCCATCGGCGTCACGTGGGCAGTGCCTGCGCCGATGCCGGCTGCTGGGGCGAGGCCAGGTACTCCGCCAGGCGGGCTTCGATCTCGTCGCGCGGGAGCTCCCGCTCCCGGAGCTCGTCGAACCAGCCGGTGAGGATTTCGTTGGAGGTGCTGAGCTCGAGGGCGATGTGGTCGGGGTCCCGGAAGTTCAGGTGCGCCCCGAACTCCATATCCCGGATCGGTGTGTACTCCACGCCGAGCGCCTCCAACCGGCCCTCCCAGGCCACGAGTTCCTCGCGAGAGCTCACTCCGAACCCCAGGTGGTCCAGCCCGGTGTGCAGCTCGGTGAACCGGTCGCCGTACGCCGCGTCGTGGCGGACGAGCGCCAGCATGAACGACGTCGGCCGGTGCACGAGGACTCGGGCCGTACCGAAGTCGGCGAGCCGGAGCAGCCCCAGCACATCGGCGTAGAAGCCCTCGCTGCGGTCCAGGTCGGTTACCGACAGGCTCGCGTGATCGACGCCGCCGAACTCAGGCACTGAACCGCTCCGATGTCTCCTGAGTGCCTCTCGCCGGGAACCGCTGAGTGCGTCCCGCCGGGAACCGCGGCCCCCAGCGCACGAACGCCGGGTAATACCAGACCGTGCAGTACGCCCACCTTGGGCTGGCGAGCGCACGATCGATTGACCTTAGGATCCTTGTCGATGTCCGCATCATGGCCTCCTTCCGCAGAAACCTCTCCGGTCGAAACTCGCACCGGCGGCGCTGGCATCGCGTCCGGCAAACCCCCCAATTCCTCGGTTCTGGCTGGCCGCGAGCACGAGTTGGCGCGCATCGACGCCCTGCTGGACGATGCGATCGCCGGACGAAGCGGGACGCTGCTCGTCGTGGGTGAGCCCGGCGTGGGCAAGACGACGCTGCTGGACGTGGCCCGGGCGCGGGCTGACTCCTTCACCTGCCTCGGCACACGCGGCATCGAGGCCGAGTCGCATCTGGCGTACGCGGGACTGTTCGGTTTGCTCAACCCGATCCGGGACCGGGTGGCTGACCTCACGGACTACCAGGCGACCGCTCTCGGGGCGGCGCTGGCATGGTCGAGCGGCGCGACCAGCGCCGACCCGTTCCTTCTGGGAGCGGCCACCCTCTCGCTCCTCGCCGCGGCGGCTGAGCACCGGCCGGTGCTGGTGCTCGTGGATGACTGGCAGTGGCTGGACCCGGAGTCCGCGGCCGCGATCGCCTTCGCGGCGCGCCGACTCGGCCCCGACCCCGTCGCATTCCTATTGGCGGCCCGCGACGAGGCGGCCTTGGCCGAGCTCAGCCAAGGTCTGCCGGTCCTGCCTGTCGCTGGCCTCTCCACGTCCGCCGCGGCGCTGCTCCTGCCCACCCGCGCGGCGCGGGGGGTCGTGGAGCGCCTGGTCGCCGCGACACAGGGCAACCCCCTCGCCCTGGTCGAAGTGGCGGCGCGGCTGGTCGACGCGCAGTGGCTCGGCGCCGCCGAGCTCCCCGACCCGGTGCCCTGCGGAGATCGATTGCGCGAGCACTTCCGGACCACGCTCGCCGAGCTCTCTCCAGCGGCTCGCAGCGCCGTGCTGTACCTGGCTCTGGTCGGTGAAGCGGGGTCAGCCGCGTCCGCCGTCCTCACGGCGCTGGGCGATGCCGGCATCGACGTCGGTGAGGCGTTGCCGGAAGCGTGTCGGTGCGGCGTACTCGTCGAGGAACGGGCGGGGTACCGGATCCGGCATCCCCTTCTGCGCAGCACCGTGCTCGAGCTGGCGACTCCCGGCGAGCAGCGCGAAGCCCACGCCGCGCTGGCGGCGGTGCTGCCCGTGAGTGACCGCACCCGGGTCTGGCACCTGGCGGAGGCCGCCGTGGGTGACGATCCGAGACTCGCGGACCAGCTCGCGACGCTCGCGGGGAGCAACCGTGACCGGCTGGGCTTCGCCGCCGCCGCGACGGCCCTCGAACGCGCCTCCGAGCTGACACCCGACCCGGTTCTGGCGCGGCGACGTCTCGCCCTCGCCGCACGCGACGCCTTCGAGGCTGGCGACGTCGCCCGGGTCCGTGCGTTGGTCGACCGGGTCTTGGCCGAGGGAGTGGAGGACCGGTCTCGCGGCGAGGCCCTGCTCACGCTCGGGATGCTGGAGCAGTACACCGGCTCCGTCCCGCAGTCCGTCGAATACCTCGACCAGGCGTCCTACCTTCTCGAGGGGCCAGCCCTGGTCCGTGACCTGACCGAGCTCCTGCTGGCACGATTCCGGCTCAACGACATTGCCGGGATGGCCGACTGCAGTCATCGGATCGATACCGTCGCCGATCCCGACGATGCCGAGCAGCGGCTGATGGCCGCCTTCAGTGGTGGCGCAGTGCTGCTGCTGGCGGGTGACCTCGAGGCGGGCACGGCCCGGCTCGAAGAGGTCGGACGGCTGGCGGACCTCCCCGCGCTCCGTCACGATGCGCGGGCCCTTCTGCTGATGGCGCTGGCCGCGGGCTTCACCGGACAAGTAGGGCACGCCGTGACAGTCGGTGCGGCCCGGCTCCACGAGGTACGCCGACGCGGGGCGATCGGCGTCCTCGTCCCCTGCTTGGCGATCCTGGCCTCCGGCCGGGCCTGGTTGGGCGATCACCAGGGCGCCTTCGCGGACGCCGGTGAGGCCGCGGAGCTTGCCGCGCACCTCGGCTATGCCGCGGACGGGTCGGTCGCGCTGGAGATGCTGGCCTGGCAGTCGGCCGCTCGCGGGCTGCACGACGACGCCGGTAGGTCGTTAGCCCGGGCGCGCGAGCTGACCGACCGGGCCGGCACCACCACCTACGCGGCCCATCACGCGATCACGGCGGCGTTCTGCGCGCTGTGCCGTGGCGAACTCGGCGAGGTGGTGTCTCTCCTCGAGGCGCGAGTCGCCGCCGACGGTGGGGTCGGCGCCAGTGGTGAACCGCTCGGCGTGGCACCGCTACTGGTCGAGGCGTACCTCGGGCTCGGGATGACCGGCGATGCTCGGTCGCTCGCGGTTCGGTTTGCCAAGGCCACCCCACCCGGGTCGCCTGCACTGTCGGTCGCGCTGGCCCGGCGGTGCGAGGCGCTGACCGTTGCCGACGAAGCGACGGCCGCGGCGGCGGTGGCAGCCGCGCTGTCGGCTCACACCGAGGGCGGAGACCCCTTCGAGACAGCCCGCACCCGGCTTCTGTACGGCGGGCGGCTACGCCGTACCGGCCACCGGATCGCCGCACGGAAGCACTTGGCAGCGGCGCGCGGCGCGTTCGCAGGGATGGACCTGACGCACTGGGTCGCCGTCGCCGAGCGGGAACTCGCAGCAACCGGCGCGACCGCTCGACGGCAACTCGCACCTGGGAACGAGCCACTCACGTCGCAGGAGACGCGGGTCGCGCTCCTGACCGCGAAAGGGATGTCCAACAAGGAGATCGGCGCCGCGCTCTTCCTCAGCCCGAAGACGGTCGAGCGCCACCTGGGCAACGTGTTTCGCAAGCGCGGGTTCCGGTCGCGGACCGAACTGGCTGTGGCCTACGCCCGGGCTCCCGACCACTAGGCGGGCAGGGGCGACCGAGGCTTCGATCTTGAGGCGGATGCCTCATGTCCCCGTCGGGTGGCCTCGTCACGCTTGGTCCATGGCAACGACCACACCACGACAGGCCGTCAGCGCGATGCTCTCCGATCCGCGGCTTCCGGTCGGGACGGACGAGCGGTTCACCGGGTACGGCGCGATGGGCGTCCCGTTCTCGTCCGGCAACTACCTGGCTCTGCGGGAGATGGTGGGCAGCTCGGTGGGTCCGGCGTACCGGGCCGTCTGGCACCGTGACCCGTCCGGACGGTGGACGATCTACACCACCGCCGCTCCGGAGCTGAGCTGCCCGCGCTACTTCGGTGCCGCCGCCGAGGCGGTGCGGGTGCCACGCATCGGGGTCGACTGGACGTCCGCCTGGGAGATCGACGTCAGGATCGACGACCTGCTGACCTGGCGGATCGAGCTCGGCCGCACGCCGGCGACCCGGTTGATGACGTGGATGGGCGGTGCCATGCCCGACGCGGCCTGGAACAGCGAGAGCGTGCTCGCCTCGATGGGCCCGATGGCCGGAGCGTTCCTGCGCGCGGGACGGATCCGGCTGCGCGGCGCGACCCCGAACGGCCAGCGCTTCAAGGCCGCGCCGCTGCAGGTCTGGCGGGTCACCGGTGGCGGCGCGTCGCTCGACGGAGAGCACCTCGGCGAGCTCGAGCCCCTCCGTACCCAGACCCGGCTCGGCGACTTCTGGCTGCCCCAGTCCGGGCTGTTCTTCGTGGGCAGGGCCAGGTTCACGGCTGTCGGATGATCCCGGGACGCCGGGCCGCACGGAGGCGACAATTGCCGCATGCAGACAGCCGGGCGACGCGGGCAGCCGATGCCACGCCGGGTGGAGGTGCTGGCCGGGCTGTCGGTCGCCATCGACCTCGGCCTCGGACAGCCGGCCGAGCACATGCTGCGCTCCGCGGTGATCGCCTGCCGGCTCGCCGACCGGTTGGGTCTGAGCCGCGACCAGCGCGCCAGCGTCTACTACTCGACCCTGGTGATGTGGATCGGCTGCCATGCCGACTCCCAGGAGTACGCTCGCTGGTTCGGCGACGACATCGCCGTACGCCGCGACGCCTACCTCGTCGACTGGACCGGGCTGCCCTACCTGCGGTTCCTCCTGGGCAATGTCGCAAGGGGTGAGCCCCTCGGCAGTCGGTTGCGGGTGATGGCCACGCTGCTCCGCGACGCCCGCGGCCAGCTCGCCGCGATGGTCCACTCCCACTGCACATCCGCGGGAGCCCTGGCGCGCCACATCGGCCTGCCGCCGCCGGTGGAGCATGCACTCGCGTTCACGTTCGAGCGGTACGACGGCGGCGGACTGCCCCGTGGGGCCGCGGGCGAGAGCATCCCCATCGAGATGCGGGTGGCCCAGCTCGCCGAGATCGCCGAGGTGCACCACCGGATGTACGGCGTGGACGGGGCGGTCGCGATGGCCCGGAGCCGACGCGGCGGCCACTTCGACCCGGCCGTCGTGGACGCCTTCACCGCCGACCCGGCCGCCGTACTGGCAGACCTGGACGGCGGCGACGCGTGGGCGCAGGCCCTGGCCATCGCTCCGGACAGCGAGGTCCCGCTCGACGAGTCCGGCCTGGACACCCTGGTGACCGCGATCGGGGACTTCGTCGACCTCAAGTGCCCGTTCACGCTGGGGCACTCCCGCAGCGTCGCTCGCATCGCCTCCGAGGCGGCCACGCAGCTCGGCCTCACCGACGTCGAGGTCGGCACGATCCGGCGCGCCGGCCACCTGCACGACGTTGGGCGTCTGGGCGTCTCGAACCAGGTGTGGTCGAAGCCCACCGGGCTGACCACCGCGGAGTGGGAGCGCGTGCGCATGCACCCCTACCTCACCGACCGAGTCCTCACCCGGATCCCCGGCCTGGCCGCCGAGCGCGCCGTCGCCCGGGCCCACCACGAGCACCTCGACGGCTCCGGATACCCCCTCGGGGTCACCGCGACGGGCCTGGGTAGGGCCGAGCGCCTGCTCGCGTCAGCGGTCGCCTACCAGGCCGCGGTCGAGCCCCGGCCCTACCGCGAGCCCCTCACTCCCGACCAGGCCGCCGCGAGACTGTACGCCCGCGCGGCCCGGGGAGAGATCGACCCACGCTGCGCCGAGGCGGTCCTGGCGGTCGCGGGCCACGGCCCGACCCGGGTACGCCGCGACGACACGCTCACCGCCCGCGAGACCGAGGTGCTGGGACTGGTCGCCCTCGGCCTGTCCAACCGCAACATCGCCGAGAAGCTGGTCCTCAGCGAGAAGACCGTCCGCAACCACGTCGAGCGCAGCTACACCAAGATCGGTGTCTCCAACCGCGTCGGCGCCAGCCTCTACGCCCTGCAGCACGGCCTCGCCGCCGCTCACGGAACCGAGACATGACTCGTCCGCACGGCTCGCCGCCGTCCGGCACGGGACCACCGGACGGCGCCGACCTGAGGCAGAATGCCCCCATGACCCCCGTCCCCCGGGGCGGCAATCCCGAGCTGCGGGTCCGCCTCGCCGCGGAGGCCTCCAGCGTTCCCGGAGCGCGGAGGTTCATCAGAGACGGGCTCTTGGACTGGGGCCGCGAGCACCTCGTCGAAGACGCCGCCCTGTGCGTCACCGAGATGGCGGCGAACTCCGCTCTGCACAGCGGCAGTGCCTACATGCAGGTCGGGATGAGCGACCTCGACCCAGCCGTGCGGCTCAGCGTCGAGGATTCCGGCGGGCTGGTCCCGCTCCCGGCGGTGACACCGCCTCCGCTGCGCAGCGCCGGTGACGCACCCCTGGTCGAGGCCTTGGGTACGACGGGGCGCGGACTGGCGATCGTGTCGGTGCTGGCGGAGTCGTGGGGCATCGAGGAGCGCGCCGACGGCCGGCGGATCTGGGCCGACCTCACCGGTGACGGCGTCGAGCACCGGGTCCGGCCGCCGGTGGTGGCCGTCGGCGACGGGTCGACGCCGGGTCAGGGCGCGCTGCCCGCCGACTGGGCGAGGGTGCGCATGGTCCGGTGCCCGGTGCAGCTGGCGCTTCGGGTCGACCAGCGACTCGACGACCTGATCCGCGAGCTTCAGCTGATCGACTCCGACGAGGGCTCGACCCAGCCGCGGGAGCTCGGCCTGCTCATCGAGCGGCTGGTGACACGCCCGGCCTTCGCACGGCACATGGGTCGCCGGATCGCCCTGGACGCCGCCGCGGCGGGGCTCGAGTACGTCGACGTCGAGATGACACTGCCCCGCGAGTTGGCCTCCGGCGTCGGTGAGCTCCTGGCCGCGGACAACCTGGCCGACGAGATCTGCGAGACCCACCATCTGCTCACCCCACGGTCCACGCCGGAGATGGTGTCGCTCCGCACCTGGATGACCGAGTGCATCATCACCCAAGCCGAGCGCGACGCAGCCGCGGTGCCCTACGACGATTGGCTTCGGCACAGACCCTGACGCCACCGACCGTCGGCCCAGGACGTCGGCGTGCCCGGCCGCCCAGTCACAGACCCAGCGCCGCCCGGAGCCGGTCGGGGTCCATCATGCCGGGGGTCGTCGGCCGCCTCGCGACGGGTGACGCCGGCGAGGGCGGGGATCGACTGGCCAAGCCCGAGCACCTCCGCGAGGGTCGCGTCCGGATCGGCCCCAGAGGCCGAGCCCCTCGTCATCCAGCGCGTCGAGCAGTTTCGCCCTCCTCCAGAGGCCCCCGTCCGCCAGGATGTCGAGGATGGCGGTTGCCACTTCGTTCAGCGTCGCCGCCATGCTCACCCGGGCAGCGCTACCGACCCGGAGCTCGGCTCAGATCTGGAGGGCGGCGTAGCGTGGATGGGGGAGGTGGCGATGATCCCGACCATGATCCTGCTCGGCCTGGTCCTTGGCCGGTGGTGGTGGATGGCACTCGTGGTGGCCGCGACCGGTTGGCCGGCGCTGCTCCTCGCGACGGACATCATCGGGCCCGACCAGATTCCAGCGGCGACACTTCTCGGCTTGCTCAACGCCGCCGTCGGAGTTGCCGTCGTGCAGGGCGCGCTGTGGATCTACCGTCGGCTTCGCCACCGCTCGGCCTGAGCCGAGCATCCCGTGACGATGACCGGCGGCTCCTCGACCGGTGGCGACGCAGGGTGCGTCGCCACCCAGGCACCCCCTCTCCGGAGGCGACGCAGGGTGCGTCGCCACCACCCCTTTGGTCAATGTTTCCTTGACGACGGCCGGTGCGTCATGGTTCCCTTGACGACATGACCCTAGCCAAGTGTTCGCCCAGCGTTCCTGCTACCCCGATGCTTCCCTCGACCGACGCGCCCTGGCAGGAATGGGTCCGCTACGGCCTCGCGTGGAGTCAGCACCGGGTTGCCGGGGAACGATGCTCGGCGCCACCGAACCACTCCTGGGCAGCGCCGCCGATCGGGCAGCACCTGCTTCGCTTCCACTCCTATCGTGAGGCAACCCCCGGTTCGCGGTGGAAGATGTTGTTCGAGGCCACCTGGCCGGCGTACCGCTCGTGGTACACGCGGCACGACCTCGATGCGCGGCCCTCGCTGGCGGAGGCTCGGGCAGCCTTGCAGGAGCACATGCCGGAGCTGGTGCCTCACTGGGAGCGGCTGGTCGAGCTGAGCGCTGCCGACACACTCGCGGCGAGGATGCTGACGATGTGGCGAATGCCTGCCGTCGGCGCCGGCTGCTCGCAGGCCGTGGTGCCCGGTACGGCGCCGCTGCTGGTGCGCAACTACGACTACGACCCACAGCTCTTCGAGGGCGTCGTGGCCTCGACCAACTACTCAGGGCACCGACGCGTGATCGGCACCAGCGACGTGCTGTGGGGCCTGGTCGACGGCATGAACGAGGACGGCCTGGCCGTCTCGCTCACCCTGGGCGGGCGCGTGGGCTCGGGCGACGGGTTCGGCATCCCGATCGTGATCCGCTACCTGCTCGAGGCCTGCTCCGACGTGGACGCGGCGGTATCAGCTCTCTGCAGGATCCCCGTGGCCCAGGCTTACAACGTCTCCCTGGTCGACACCGCCGGCCGTCATGCGACGGTGTATGTCGCCCCCGGCGAGCCCACCGAGGTCAGCGACCTTCGGGCCGCGACCAACCATCGACTCACCGTGGTCGAGAATCCGCACATCTCCGACCCGCTGCGCAGCCGGGAGCGGCAGCACGCGCTCCTGGACGCGCTCAGCGACCTCGAGTCCGATCGGGCAGCCTCCGAGCTCGTGGCTGCCTTCACGAGGCAGCCGCTGCGCACCGGCGCCTACGACCGAGGATTCGGCACGCTCTACACAGCCGCCTACCGACCGGCCGACGGGACCGTCACCTACCAATGGCCGGGTCGCACCTGGACCCGTCGCTTCGACGACGACGAGGCTCACATCGACGTCCGCCTTTCGACCGAGGTCGAAGGTGACTGACCGTACGCCGGCCCCGGTGGCGGCCGAAGCACGAGCCCTGATCGACGAGCTCGCCGTACACGATGACCCGGCAGCATTCCAAGAGCTGATCTCCCTCAGCGACCACGTCGGTCGCGCCCTCGGTCTCTCGGCGCGCCGGCTTGCTGAGAGCGGCTCTTGGAGCCAGGTCGCGACCTATGCAGGCACCAGCAAGCAGGCCGCGTGGTCGCGCTGGCGAACGTGATGACGAGGCAGCGGCGCTGCCCTGATCGCCGCTACCACCCGCAGGCGCGCACGATGGCTCGCCGTGGCAACTCGGTCGTCGGCTGCGGACGCTGAGTCTCGGCGCCGAGCCCGGGCTACGACACTGATGAGAACACGTTGGGCCCTCGGCAAGCTCCTGAGACGAAGCGGCCGGACCGATCGTTGTGGATCGCCTCCAAATGAGATCTCGGTCCCCGGGACCAGCTCGACCTGTTCCTCGCGGTCGGAGCAGCCCACGTTCGTGAAGGCAGCGTCTCGCACGGCCTCGACTCCGGCGCAGCACGCTCAGAGAACAGACACGCCAGCCGCCTGGCCATGGGCAAGGTCGTGGACCTCGTTCCGGCCGACGACGGCACGATCGTCCACCTGTGGCTGCTTCCGGGGGCAGTCGAGGATTTCCATGCTGCGATCGACCGCAAGCCCCCGGGATCTTCGCGGGCGGACCGCCTCGACCACCACGCCGACCAGCTCGTCGGTGACAGCATCGGCGTCCTCGTCGCGGGTCAGCCCAGCAGCCTGAGCTGCTTCGACGTACCGGCGCGGGGTCTTGCGGTCCACCCCGGCCCGCTCGGCCGCCTGCCGCAGCCCGTGGCCCTCCAGCCACGCCCGCAGCACCTCACGCACCTCAACCACACTGACCTCCCTGAATCCCATCCCCGACGACCTCCGCGTCCACCGTCATGACGCGCGCAGTCAACGAGGACACCCAGGACCCACCGGCCAGGCGCGCCGGGTGGTCCCATGACTGGCAATCCAGGTGGTCCCATGAACCTGGCAGAAACCGCTCAGACCGGTCCCATGCTCATGGCAGGCGACAACGAGCACCGACATGCACCCGACCTTTTCAGGTCGAAGTAGGTAGACGCGGCCCGGTCGCAGGACCGGGGTCAGGGTGGTGGTGGTCATGGTGATTCCTCTCGGTTGAGAGGCCCCGCGCATCTGGCACATCGAAGGCACGAGGCCGGTTCCTGTGTCGGAGACCGGCCTCTGACCTGCGGTGATGCTGGTGGGCGATACTGGGTTTGAACCAGTGACCTCTTCCGTGTCAAGGAAGCGCGCTACCGCTGCGCCAATCGCCCGAGGGTGGAGCTGTGGAGTTGGAGTCTTGAGGTGGGTACGGGATTTGAACCCGTGTACACGGATTTGCAGTCCGTTGCCTCGCCTCTCGGCCAACCCACCGTGGATGGGTCTGGCGAGACCCTCTCCGAGCGGACAACGAGACTCGAACTCGCGACCTCAACCTTGGCAAGGTTGCGCTCTACCAACTGAGCTATGTCCGCTTGTGACCTCCGGGTGACCCCGGCGGTGCGGTCAGAACATTAGCCCATGCCCCGAGGGCGGCAGAAATCGCCCCGACCTCCCGGGGCGCGGGGGAGGGGCGGCCGGTTACGCCTCCTAGAGTTGGCGCCATGCGTGCATGGATCGACGGCCGGATCCTCGACGACGCCGCCGATCCGGCCGTCCGGGTGACCGACCACGGGTTCACTGTCGGCGACGGTGCGTTCGAGGCGTTGAAGGTGCTGCACGGAGTGCCGTTCGCGCTGACCAGGCACCTGCGCCGGCTGAGCCGGTCCGCGCGGTCGCTGGGGTTGCCGGTCGTCGACGAGGACGCCGTACGCCGAGCGGTAGGCGAGGTGCTCGACGGGTACCCCGCGCCGCTCGGCCGGCTGCGAATCACCTACACCGCCGGGGACGCGCCGCTCGGGTCGGGGCGAAGTGAGGCCGCGCCCACCCTGGTCGTCGTCCTCGCCGACATGAGCCCCAACCCCGCATCGACGTCGGTGGTCACCGCACCCTGGCCACGCAACGAGCGGGGGGCGCTCGCCGGCGTCAAGTCCACGTCGTACGCCGAGAACGTGGTCGCCCTCGCCCACGCCCAGGAGCGCGGGGCGAGCGAGGCGATCTTCGCCAACACCCAGGCGCATCTGTGCGAGGGCACCGGCTCCAACGTCTTCTATGTCATCGACGGCGAGCTCCGTACGCCGACGCTCGCGGCAGGCTGCCTCGCCGGCATCACTCGTGAGCTGATCGTCGAGTGGACCGGAGCGCTCGAGGTCGACGCGCCCTTGGCGGAGATCAGGGAGTCCGCCAGCGAGGTCTTCTTGTCCTCCACCACCCGTGACGCGCAGGGCGTCCGGCGTTGGGACGACCGCGAGCTGCCCGACCTCGGACCCGTGACCAAGGACGTCCGTGAGCTCTGGGCGGAGCACCTGGCCAGCACGCTTGATCCGTAGCCGTCGGCTGGTCTCGACACGTGCTCGCTGCGCTCGCCCGGCTCGACCGGCGAGAAGCAGGTCGACACGTGCTCGCTGCGCTCGCCCGGCTCGACCGGCGAGAAGCAGGTCGACACGTGCTCGCTGCGCTCGCCCGGCTCGACCGGCGAGACGCCGGTTGGGCTGGTCTGAGAGAGTCGCAACATGACCGGAGTCGTCAAGCGCGTGGTGCTCGAGGCCGCGGGCTGGCTGCTGCTCATCCTCGGCATCGCCGCGATCTTCCTGCCCGGACCGGGCCTGCTCGCGATCTTCGCCGGCCTCTACCTGCTCTCCCGGCAGTACGAGTGGGCCGACCGCCGGGTCGAGCCGGTCAAGCTGCGCGCGCTGCTCGGCGCCGCCGAGGGCGTCGAGAACTGGCTCCGCGTCTGCCTCTCCCTCCTGGGCGTGGCCGGCCTGGTCGGCTTCGGCATCCTGTGGCTGGTGAGCCCCGACGTACCCGACTGGTGGCCGATCGCCGACCGCTGGTGGCTCCCCGGCGGCATCTGGCCGGCCGTCACCCTGATCCTGTCCGCCGCCATCGCCCTGGCGCTCGTCGTCTACAGCTATCGCCGTTTCCACGGCAAGCCCGAGGCAGTCGTCGCACTCCGCGAAGCGATCGGCAAGGCCGACCACGACGCCCACCGCGACCGCGACGACGAAGGCCAGAGCGAAGCGGGCACCCGCGTTTCGTGACGTACGGCGTCGCCCGGTAGAGTCCGTTCTCGCAACGGGCGATTGGCGCAGTGGTAGCGCGCTTCGTTCACACCGAAGAGGTCACTGGTTCGAACCCAGTATCGCCCACCAACTCCAGAACCACCTCTGACGCGAATATTCACCACAAGTGGGTGGGTCGTCGCGTCTGAGCAATTCAAGAGCGCGGTCGAGGGTGACCTGATAGCCCATGGCCTCCAGTTGTCGGATCGTTCGGGTGCGGGCGGGTTCGGCGGGTTGAGCCTGGTGTAGTAGTCGCCAGGCCGAGGAGCGTCGCGCCAACGCAAATAGGAAAGCGATTTCCTCATGGCTCTTGACACACCTGGTCGGGTCGGGCGACACTCGTCGCATGGGAAAGCGTTTTCCGATCCGACAGCCAGCCACACTGGCCGACGTCGCCAAGCTGGCCGGCGTCTCGACGGCGACGGTTTCCAAGTTCTTGGGCGACCGTCAGTACTACGTCGCGGAGACCACCAAGGAACGCATCGCAGCCGCGGTCGAAGAGCTGGACTTCCGCCCTAACGCGATCGCCCAAGGTTTGGTCCGCCGGCGCACCAACACGGTGGGCGTTGTGGTGGCCAGTCTCGTCAACCCGCTGTACCCCGACCTGATCGGCGGGATCGACGAGGTGCTCGGGGGCGCAGACTTCACTCTGATCTTCGGCAGCACGGAAGGCTCGGCTGCCCGAGAGGCGGCTGTGGTCCGGTCGATGCAGCAGCGCCAGGTGGACGGCATCATCATGGCTTCGGTGACGATGCAGGATGGGGAGGTCGGAAAGCTCGTCGCATCTGGTCTGGACGTGGTCCTGGCCAGCCGGCATATGGCCCGCGACGACCTGGTCGACGCCATCATCATCGACAACGTGGACGGCGCCAAACAGGCCGTCCAGCACCTCATCGACCACGGCCATCGGCGGATTGCCCACCTCGCCGGCCCGCCGGACATCGTCCCCTTCTCCATGCGGTTCGCCACCTACCGAAGGGTCTGCGCCGAGTCCGGACTCGACAGCAACGATCTGGCGGTGGTTGCTGAGAGCACCCGCCAGGAGTCTGGTGCGGCAGCAGTCGCCGAGCTGCTGGACCTCGAGGACCCCCCGACCGCGGTCTTCGTCGCAAGCGACAGTCTCGCGTTCGGCGTGCTCGAAGAGTGTGCGCGGCGGGGGGTCCGAGTGCCGGAGGATCTCGCGATCGTCGCCTTCGACAACGTCTGGGTCGGCGCTATGCAAGGCGTCCAGCTGAGCAGCGTCGACAGCAGGGCACATGAAGTCGGGCGTCTGGCCGCGCAGCGATTGCTTTCCCGGATTGAGGGCAGGTGGCAGGCCGAAGGCGCTGAGCCGGCCGCCCCAGAGCTTCGAGTCATACCCACAGAACTGGTTCGCCGCCGCACCTGCGGCTGCGAGCCTGAGCCCGCCACCATAGCGGGCTCCGCGTGATCGACACGCGAAGGAAAGCCCTCTCCTAGGAAAACGCTTTCCTACAGTCTCGGAGCCAACCCACGGAGCCGTCCGCGGCCCCACCCACGAAAGGCAACACCAGGATGACCCGACACAAGCGCTTCCTCGCAGCGATGGCCGCCGGCCTGCCCCTGATCATCGCCACGGCCTGCAGTTCCGCGGACGAGGTTGCCGAAGG
The DNA here is from genome assembly GCA_963767345.1 of uncultured Actinomycetota bacterium. Classification (GTDB taxonomy): domain Bacteria; phylum Actinomycetota; class Actinomycetes; order Propionibacteriales; family Nocardioidaceae; genus Nocardioides. Next base: position 24,543 of record CAVYDO010000001.1, on the reverse strand, counting down.
TAGCAGCGACAACAGCTCCGACTACACCTACATGAGCGACCAGGAGGGTGTGGACCAGGTCGAGGGGGCCAAGCTGGCCGAGAGCCTAGGTGAGGTCGAAGCGAGTGAGGACTACCGAGTCGCGGTCATCCTCAAGGCGCTGACCAACCAGTACTGGCAGGGCATCGAGAAAGGTGCCAACGCCGCCGCGGAGGACCTCGGCATCGAGGTCACGGTCCAGGCCGCCAGTAGCGAGAGCGCGCAGACCGAGCAGCTCACCATCGCGCAGACGCTCGTGGGCCAGAACTTCGACGGGTACGTCGTCGCACCCGAGAGCACCTCCAACCTGACCCCCGCGCTGAAGCAGATGCAGTCCCAGGGCGCCCCGATCGTGAACGTAGACGATGCCCGCGTACCGGCCACCGTCTACGTCGGCCCGGACCACGAGCTCGACGGGTCCCAGGCGGCCGCCGAGTTCGCCGAGCTGTTCCCCGACGGCGGCAAGGTCGCCCAGGTCGAGGGCCAGGCCGGCTCGAGCGCGGCGATCCTGCGGATCAAGGGCTTCAAGGACGGCGTCAGGGAGGCCGGCAACCTCGATCTGGTCGCCAGTGTCCCCGGCGACTGGGACGCCGACAAGGCGTTTGGTGCCGCCCAACAGATCATCCAGCAGCACCCCGACGTCAAGGGCATCTACGCAAACAACGACACCATGGCGATCGGTGTCGCCAAGGCCGTGCAGGCCTCGGGCAAGGACATCAAGGTGATCGGCACCGATGGCGTCCCGGAGGCGGTCGCGGCAGTCCGTGACGGCTCGATGTTCTCCACCGTCAGTCCGCTGCCGTACTACGAGGGCTACTGGGCCGTGGAGTCCGCGGTTCGCCTCCTCGAGGGTCAGGACGTCGCCCCGTGGATCGTCGCACCGGCACAGCTGATCCTCTCCGAGAACGTCGATAAGTACTACGACGCCGACGGTCAGGTTCTCACGGACGTCTTCAGCTGACCATCGGCATCGACAAGGAACGAAGGACACCATGACCGACCGGGTTGCTGCACTCGAGGTGAGCGAGCTCACCAAGACCTTCCCTGGGGTGAACGCCCTCGTCGGGGTGAGCTTCACGGCTTACCCTGGCGAGGTCCACACCCTGCTGGGCGAGAACGGGGCGGGAAAATCCACGCTCCTCAAGACCGTGTTCGGGGTGCAGAAGCCCGATTCCGGAGAGATCCGGGTTGACGGTCAGCTGGTGTCCTTCGCACGTCCTTCGGACGCGATGGACGTGGGCATCGCGATGGTGCACCAGGAGCTGAGCCTGGTGCCCCAGATGACGGCCATCCAAAACCTCGTCCTCGGGCGTGAACGCAGCCGCGGCGGCGTGATCGACTGGAAGGAGGCACGTATTCGGGCCCGAGTGGCGCTGGCCAGGCTGCAGTTCGACGCACCGATCGACACACCGGTCGGACAGCTCAGCGTGGCCCAGCAGCAGCTGGTCGAACTAGCCCGAGCCATCTCCACCGATGCCCGCACCATCATCATGGACGAGCCCACTGCTTCGTTGACGACCGCGGAGAGCGAACGGCTCTTCGCGATCATCAACCAGCTGCGCGACGACGGGCACGCGATCATCTACGTCTCGCACCGGCTCAAGGAGGTCCTCGAGCTCTCCGACCGGGTCACCGCTCTGCGCGACGGCAAGCTCGTCGGCTGCCGCACCCGCGAACAGATCCGCAGCGAGGACGACCTGGTCCAGCTGATGGTCGGCCGGAACCTCGCCGCCCTCGGCGTGGCCGGCCGGAACGTCGAACCCGGCGAGGAACTCCTCCGAGTCGAGAACCTCAGCGTTCCCGGCGTCGTCGAGGACGTCAGCCTGACCCTGCGTCGCGGTGAGGTCGTCGGCCTGGCTGGAATGGTGGGTGCGGGCCGCACCGAGTTCGCGCGTGCCGTGATCGGTGCCGACAAGCGCAGCGCTGGGAAGATCTACCTGTCCGGCAAGCAGATCGCCATCAAGAGGCCGGGCGACGCCATCCGGCACGGGATCGCGCTCCTCACCGAGGACCGCAAGCACCAGGGCCTGGCCCTCGACATGACCACCGCCTCCAACGTCACCCTGATGGATCCGCCCGCCACGGCCGGCATCCTCAGCAGACGCCGACAACGTGCCGTTGCCACCAAGGCGCTCAAGCCTCTCAACACCAAGATGCAGGTCGACAAGCCCGTCCGAACACTTTCGGGCGGGAACCAGCAGAAGGTCGTATTGGCCCGCTGGCTGAGGACCGACAGCGACGTCTTCATCTTCGACGAGCCGACCCGCGGCATCGACGTCGGCGCGAAGGGAGAGATCCACGCGATCATGCGGCGGCTCGCCGACTCCGGCAAGGCCGTCCTGATGATCTCTTCCGACCTCCCTGAGGTGCTCGCCATGAGCGACCGAGTCGTCGTCATGCGACGCGGACGGATCGTGGCCGACCTGGACCGCTCAGAGGCCGACGAAGAAGCGGTGGTGCGCCATGCCGCCGCCGAGTGAGACGCCCGAAATTCCAAACGCCCATGCGCCCACCCCGGACGCCCCAACCAGGAACGAAGCCCTCACCGCAGGAGACCCGACCATGCCACAGACCGTCCTCACCGACCCCGACCGGGTCGGTGTCACCGCCCCAACCAGCAGCTTCGACGCGAAAGGATTCGCCGGACGTGCCGCACGCCAGGGAGGGCTCCTGGTCGTCATCGTCGCGCTGGTCGCCGGCTTCGGCATCGCCAAGCCGTTCTTCCTCGACAGCAGCAACCTGATGAACGTGCTGCTCCAGTCCGCAGTGGTCGGAATCCTGGCGCTCGGCCAGACCTACGTCCTGCTTACCGGAGGAATCGACCTCTCCATCGGGTCCACCGTTGCGGTCACTGCGGTGTGCGCCGGACTGTTCTCCCACTCGATGCCGCCGGTGGCCGCGATCATCGGCGCACTGCTTGTGGGTGCCGTCTGCGGTCTGGTCAACGGGCTTCTGATCACGGTCACCAACATCACGCCGTTCATCGTCACTCTCGGCACCATGTCGATCTACGCGGGACTCGCCCTCATCATCGCCGGCGGACAGGCCGTGTACGGCATCCCGGTCGGGTTCGAGAACGCCCTAGCCGGCGGGGTCGCCGGGATCCCGATCCCCGTCGTGCTGTTCGTGGCTCTCACCATCGGGTCGGCCCTGGTGCTCAAGCGGACTCTGTTCGGTGAGTACCTGATCGCCATCGGCGGCAACTCCGAAGTCGCCCGTCTCGCCGGCATCCGGGTCGGACGCCACACCGCCACTGCATACGTCGTCGCCGGCATCAGCGCCGGCTTGGCCGGTTCGATCCTGACCGCACGGCTCGGCGCTGCGGACCCGACCCTCGGCGGGGACCTGCTACTGGTCGCAATCGCGGCCACCGTGATGGGCGGCACCAAGCTCGCCGGTGGTGAAGGCTCCATGGTCGGTGCGGCCTTCGGCGCAGTGCTGATCGCCACCCTGACCGCGGGCCTCACCTCGCTGGACGTCCAAGCGTTCTACCAGCAGGTCGCCGTCGGCGCCGCCATCATCTTGGCGCTGCTCGTCGACCAGGTCGCCCGCGCTCGCAAGTCCTGACCCGGGCACGCATTAGCCGGGCATCCTCCCCGGCTCGCGCCCACCACCTGCGCACGAACCCGACCAGGAAGGAACCACCATGCCGGTGACCCTCACCGTCACAGACGGTGTCGCCAAGCTGACGCTCGAGCGAGCAACGAAACGGAACGCACTCGACCGGGCGATGCTCGAGTCGCTGCGCGACCAGGTCACCCAGATCGCGACCCGAGACGACGTCCACGTCGTCGTCCTCCGTGGCGCGGGCGGCACCTTCTGCGCGGGCGCCGACATCGCCGATTGGGTCTCCCCCCCACACGACGTAGCCACCGACAACTCCAAGCGCGGACAGGACGCCTTCGCAGCGCTGGCTGCCCTACCAGTCACCAGCGTCGCCGTCGTCGAGGGCACCGCGATCGGCGGCGGGCTCGAGCTGGCGCTGGCTTGTGACCTTCGCATCGCCACCGACGACGCCCTGCTCGGCCTGCCCGAGCTCAGCCTCGGCAACCTGCCCGCGTGGGGCGGTGTGGCCCGCATCGCCGACATCGCGGGGCTCGGAGTGGCCCGACACCTCCTCCTTTCCGGTGAGTTGATCTCAGGACGCCGTGCCGCGGCGCTGCTCCTGGTCACTTCTGCGCACACGAAGCAGGACCTCGACGCGGCTCTCGACGCAACGATCGGACGGATCCTCACAGCCGAGCCCACAGCCGTCCGGCTCGCCAAGCAGGTCCTCGGCGGGCTCGAGTCTGCCGTCCCACTTGAGGCGGCCATCGCCGGATACACCGCCGGCCTGGACTCCTCTCGCCTCCGCAAGCAGGACTTTCTCGACCAAAAGGCAGCCGTCCGCGCCGCGAAGGCCGCAGCCAACGGTGCGACCGCCCCGACCGCCGCCCCCCCTATCGAAGGAACCCCATCGTGACCACCCACGCATCCACCGCCTCGAGCTCGCTGGCCAACGCCCTCCTAGGGCCCGCGCTGTTGGGAGACCGCGACGGCGTCCCGATCATCGGTTCGGTGATCTCCGGTGTCGGTGTGCCCGCCGAGACCGAGATGCCCCCCCGGATCGGACCCGCGACCGGCGCACCCTTGTTCGAAGGCGGCGACGCCACCGACGCCGCAGTCGGCGCCGCCATCGCAGCGGCCCGCAGGGCCTACGACATCGGCGCCTGGGGACGCAGTACCGGCCGAGACCGGGCCCGTGTCCTCGCCCAGACCGCACGCCTGATGGAGGAACGCGCCGAAGAGTTGGCCCTTCTGCTGCTCTCGGAGACCGGTAAGCCCATCCGAGAGGCCCGCGGAGAGGTGGCAGCCGCCATCAACGCCTTCGAGTACTTCTCCGGCCTGGCCCGCGACATCAACGGCCGCACCCTACGCGACGTCGGACCCGACGTCTTCGCCTTCACCCTGCGCGAACCCGCCGGCGTCGCCGGAGTCATCGTCCCGTGGAACTTCCCGCTCGGCATCCTCGGCCAGAAGGTCCCGCCGGCCCTGGCAGCCGGATGCTCGGTCGTGATCAAGCCCAGTCCGCTCACCCCGCTCACCAGCCTGGCCGTCGTCCAGTTGCTGCTCGAAGCCGGCCTCGAGCCGGACGCAATCTCGGTCCTGGTCGCCGAAGGCGCCGCCGGAGCCACCCTCGTCAGCCACCCCCAGACTGACGTCATCAGCTTCACCGGATCCACCACCACCGGCCGACACATCGCGGCCGCCGCCGGCTCCCACCGGCTTAAGCGAGTCGCGCTTGAGGCCGGCGGCAAGACCCCCGTCATCGTCACCAGCAACGCCGACCTCGACGCCACCGTCGAAGGACTGCTCTTCGCCTCGTTCTTCAATCAAGGGCAGGTGTGCGTGGCCGGCTCACGGATCTTGGCCGACCGCACCATCGCCGAGGAGCTCAGCAGCCGGGTGGCCGACCGCGCCGCACAGATCAACCTCGGCGACCCCACCGACGCGACCACCGAGATGGGACCCCTCGTCTCGCGCCAGCACTTCGACGGAGTCCTCCGCGCAGTAAAGCGGTCCGCCGACGAAGGAGCCACCATCATCACCGGCGGCTCCCAGGCGACCGTTGCGGGCACCGACGCCAGTCCCTACCTCACACCCACCGTGCTGTGGACAGACTCCGACGACAACTACTCGGTTCGCGAGGAACTGTTCGGCCCGGTGACAACCATCCAGACCTACACGGACCTGTCCGAGGTCACGACCCGAGCCAACGCCTCCCAGTTCGGGTTGGCGGCCTCGGTATGGACCCGCGACATCGACGAGGCACTCGACCTGACCATGTCGCTGTCGACCGGCACCGTGTGGGTCAACGGCTCCACCGACGCCTTCCCGGAGGTCCCCCTAGGAGGCCGCCGCGACAGCGGCTACGGCGCCGAGTTCGGGCGCGAGGGGATGGAGTTCTTCACCGAGAACAAGACCGTCCAGGTCCGACGCGGCGCCCGGGACGCCTGGTATGCCGGCAGGAAAGACCGATGACTATCGAACCGTTCGACCTCACCGGACGCATCGCGCTGGTCACCGGCGCCGTGGGCGGCCTCGGGGCCGAGATCGCCCGCGGCCTCGCCCGCGCCGGAGCAACGATCGCAGTGCACCACCTAGACCAGAAGACCGAAGCTGATCGCCTCGTCGCCGAGCTGAACGACCTCGGCGTGAACGCAGCATCGGTGCACGCCGACGTCACCGACTGGGATCAGGCAGCCGAGATGGTCGACACCGTCACCCGAACACTCGGCGGAATCGACATCCTCGTCAACAACGCCGGCTACATGAAGGCCGGCCGAATCGTCGAGATGAGCCTCGCCGACTGGCAACGGACCATCGACGTCGACCTGACCGGCGTCTTCATCACCTCCCGACACGCCCTGCCCGGCATGCTCGACCGCGGGCACGGCGCCATCATCAACATGACCTCCCAGCTGGCCTACAAGGGTGCTGAGGACTTCGCCAGCTACTGCGCCGCCAAGGCGGGAGTCGTCGGCCTCACCAAGGCGATGTCCCGCGAGGTCGGCCCGACCGTGCGCGTCAACGCCATCGCGCCCGGACCGATCACCACCCCCATGACCGTCGCCAGCTTCGATGACGCGCTCACCCAGGAACGCACCGCCGGCCTGGTCGCCCGACGCATGGGGGACGCCCGCGAGATCGCCCCCGCCGTCGTGTACCTCGCCAGCGACGCGGCCTCGTTCATGCATGGTCAGACTCTCCACCTCAACGGCGGGGGCGTCATGCCATGAACCATGCCATGAACCCCGCCCACCAGTCCGTCACCCGCCCCAGGAAGGACCAGCGATGACCAGCTCCACGACCAAGCCTCGCCTGTCTCGACGGGTCCGCAACGGACCGCGCTTCCTCTCAGCCGAGGAAGCAATCGCCCTGATCCGCCCCGGCGACAACGTCGCCATCGGGGGCTCCGGTGGCGGCCTGGTCGAGCCCGACCTCCTGCTCCGCGCGCTCGGCGAGGCGTACACCAAGAACGGTGCTCCCGGTGACCTGACCCTGATCCACACCACCGGCATCGGCGACCGTGAAGGCGGCGGGATGGACCACCTCGCCCTCAAGGGCCTGGCCAGGAGGATCATCGCCGGTAACTGGGGCATGGCACCCCAGATGAGCCAGATGGTGGTCGACAACGAGTTCGAGGCCTACAACTTCCCCCAGGGCGTGATGAGCCAACTGTTCCGCGAGATCGCCGGCGGCCGCCCGGGCCTCGTCACCCACGTCGGCATCGGCACGTTCTGCGACCCCCGACGCGAAGGTGGCCGCCTCAACGAGGTCACCACCGAGGACCTCGTCCAGGTCGTCACCCTGAACGGCCGCGAGTGGCTGTTCTACCCCTCCCTCGACCTCGACGTCTGTTTCATTCGCGGCACCACCGCAGATGAGGACGGCAACATCTCGCTCGAACAGGAGGGCGCCAACCTGGAGATGCTCTCGATCGCCCAAGCCACCCGTAACAGCGGCGGCCTGGTCATCGCCCAGGTCAAGCAGGTCGCCAAGGCCGGCTCACTCGAGCCACGAACCGTCGCCATCCCCGGCATCTGCGTCGACGTCGTCGTCGTCCACACGGCGCAGAAGCAACTGGTCACCCACGACTACAACCCCGCCTTCTCCGGCCAGGTCAAAGGCGCCCTGAGCTACCTCGAGCCCTTCCCGCTCGACCAGCGCAAGGTCGTGGCTCGGCGAGCGCTCGCGGAGATCCACGACGGCGACGTGGTCAACCTCGGCGTCGGCATCGCCGACGGAGTCGCCACGGTGGCCGCCGAGGAGGGATGGTCAGACATGTTCACCCTCACGGTCGAACAGGGCCTGGTCGGCGGCGTCCCTGCCCGAGGCGTCATCTTCGGCGTCGCCACCAACCCGACCGCCATCCTCGACCAGCCCTACCAGTTCGACTTCTACGACGGTGGAGGCCTGGACATCACCTTCCTCGGCTTCGCGCAGATCGACTATGCCGGCAACGTCAACGTGTCCAAGTTCGGAAAGCGAGTCGTCGGGACCGGCGGATTCGTCAACATCTCTCAGAACGCCTCCACCGTCGTGTTCTGCGGCACGTTCAACGCGGGCGGGCTCAACGGCGTACCCGGCGACGGCCGGCTCGATCTCCAGTCCGAAGGCAAGCACCGCAAGTTCGTCGACGAGGTCGACCAGGTCACCTTCAGTGCCGACGAGGCCAGGCGACGAGGACAACGCATCCTCTATGTCACCGAGCGAGCTGTCTTCGAGCTCGGGCCACAGGGATTGGTGCTGACCGAAGTCGCGCCCGGAATCGACGTCCAGACTGACGTGCTCGACCACCTCACGGGGCCGGTGGAGGTCTCGACCCGACTGCGTGAGATGGACGCCGCCATCTTCACCGACCGGCCCTTGGGGCCCTCCTGGCGGCAGGCCTTGACCGCCGCGCCCGCACCCGATGCGGAGCCCGGAAGAAGGGAGTCGCCATGAGCACCTCGTCCACCGTTCGGTTGCCCGCCCCCGACGGCTCCCTGACCTTTCACCAGGTTGGCCCACGCTCCGACGTCTTCGACCTCGCCGCCCAGACAGGCGGCGCTCGGCCCGAGTCGCGATCCGTGTACGCCGCTGCGCATGTCGTCGCCAACCCGTTCGCGGAGCCCTCGGCACGCGGCTGCGAAGAGAGCATCGACTGGGACGCGACGCTGGCCTTCCGCCACCACCTGTGGGCCCTCGGCCTGGGCGTCGCCGAGGCAATGGACACAGCACAGCGCGGAAACGGCCTCGACTGGAACCTCGCGAGAGAGCTCATCGAGCGCACCGGAGAGGAAGCACGAGCCGCCGGCGGCGCCGTCGTCGCCGGCGCACTCACCGACCAGCTGGACCCCGGCCGCACCTGGAGCCTGGCCGAGCTCGCGGACGCCTACCTCGAACAGGTCGCGCACATCGACTCCTGCGGAGCCATTCCCGTGCTCATGGCGAGCCAGCACCTGGCTGCCGCCGCCTCCAGTCCGGACGACTTCACCCTCGTCTACGACGAAGTCCTGCGGCAGGTCGACGGGCCGGTGATGCTCCACTGGCTCGGCGAAGCCTTCGACCCCGCCATGCGCGGCTACTGGGGAAGTCCCGACCTCGACCGCGCCACCGACACCCTCCTCGGCATCATCGAGCACCACCAGTCCCGGATCACCGGGATCAAGATCTCGCTGCTCGATGAGCAGCGCGAAATCGACCTGCGCCGGCGCCTCCCCGCCGGAGTCCGCATGCACACCGGGGACGACTTCAACTACGCACCTCTCATCGCCGGCGACGACCGAGGCCACAGCCACGCCCTGCTCGGAGTCTTCGACGCCATTGCCGCACCCGCCCGCGCCGCCCTGGCCCGCCTGGACGTCGGCGATGTCGACGGCTTCACCAAGATCCTCGATCCCACGGTGCCCCTTGCCCGGCACCTGTTCATCGCACCCACCTCCGCCTACAAGACCGGCGTCGTCTTCCTCGCCTGGCTCAACGGCCACCAAAACCACTTCCGGATGGTGGCCGGCGCCGACGTACTGCGCTCCGTCCCTCACCTCGCCCAGGTCTTCGCACTCGCCGACCGGGCCGGAGCGCTTGCCGACCCCGATCTTGCAACACGGCGCCTGAAGCACTTCCTTGCCGTCGCCGGAGTCGACTCATGAGTACTCCCAGTACCGACGCCTCTCCGCGCGGCGCCGCGGCATCCGACTCCCGCGCGGGCACGTGGCTGAGCATCAACCAAGCCACCACCGAGACCACACCCACCGCCGACCTCCTGCGGGCCTGCGCCGACGCACACATCCGCGGAGTGTCCCTCTGGCGCCACAAGTATATCGACAACGCCCCGGACGTCACTCGCCGCGCACTCGACCACCACGACATCACAGCCACCAGCCTGTGCCGCGGCGGCTTCTTCACCGGCACCCGGCCCCAGACCGAGGCCGACGAGGACAACCGACGCGCCGTGGAAGAAGCCGCGACGCTGGGAGCCCCCGTCCTTGTCCTGGTCTGTGGGCCCGTGACTGCGAATGGCATGGCCGACGCCGAGAGCAAGATCGCCGACGGCATCAGCCGGCTTCTGCCGTATGCGCTCGAGCACGGCATCACCCTCGCGGTCGAGCCGTTCCACCCGATGCTCGCCGCCGAAAGATCCGCCATCGTCACCCTGCGGCAAGCCGCGAACCTGGTCGCGCGACTGGACCATCCAAACATCGGCATCGCACTCGACACCTACCACGTCTGGTGGGACCCCGAACTGGACGAGGCACTACGCGCCATCGCCGAGCGCATCGTCTCCGTTCACGTCGGCGACTGGCTGGTGCCCACCCCCGACCTCCTGGCCGGCCGCGGCCTCCCGGGGGACGGAGTCATCGACCTCCCGGGCCTCATCACCCGGATCAGCCAGCTCGGCTACGCGGGCCCCCTCGAGGTCGAGGTCCTCAACCCGCAGGTCTGGGCCAGGCCAGTCCGGGAAGTCCTCGCCGACATCGCCCGGCGCATGCAGCCGATGTTCAGCCCCACCCAGGAGAGCGGACGATGACCCACGCAGCCACGAGCCCGCACATCCGGGTTCTGGTCGCCCCGGACTCGTTCAAGGGAACGATGTCCGCGTCAGTGGTTGCGGCTGCGCTCGCCGCCGGCGTACGCGACGCCGGAGCCGTGGCAGACAGCTGCCCCGTCGCCGACGGGGGAGAGGGCACCCTCGAGGCCTTGCGCGCAGGCATCGGCGGCCAAATGATCTTCACCCTCGGCACCGGGCCGCACGGCACCGTGGTTCCCGCGCACTTCCTCCTCAGCGACGACGGGACCACCGCCGTTGTCGAGACCGCCACCGCCAGTGGGCTGCACTTGGTCGATCCAGACCCCGCATCCGCGTGGAGCGCCACCAGCGCCGGCACCGGAGACCTCCTGGCCGCCGCGGTCAGGGCCGGAGCGCGTCACCTGCTGCTCGGAGTCGGCGGCAGCGCCTGCACCGACGGTGGCGCCGGCGCACTGGCCGCCATCAAGGCCGCCGGCGGGCTACGCGGGGCAACCGTCACCGTGCTCTGCGACGTGACCACCCCCTACGACGACGCCGCCGGCGTCTACGGCCCACAGAAGGGCGCAGATCCGGCTACCGTCGACCGCCTCAGCGCGCGCCTGAAGGACACCGCCACCATCCTGCCGAAGGACCCGCGCGGCGTGCCTCGCACCGGCGCCGCTGGCGGACTCGCCGGCGGACTCTGGGCAGCGCTGGACGCCGAGCTCGTCTCGGGCATCGACACCGTCCTCGAACAGGTGGGCGCGGGTGAACGACTTCGCCTTGCGGACGCTGTCTTTACCGGCGAAGGCCGCCTCGATGTTCAGACCGTTCAGGGCAAGGTCATCGACGGCGTGACACGTTGGGCCGCCACCGCCGAGATCCCCGTCTATGCAGTCGTCGGCCAGAACCGTGCCGAACCCGCGATCCAGCGCGAGCTCGGACTGCTCGACGTCCGCGAAGCAGGCGACCCCCAGACCATCCGGGCGGCCGCACGCCAGCTCACGAAACAACTCATCACCGCCACCCCACCCGCCGCCCCTGGGACCACCAACACGGCAATCATGGCCGACAGGAAGTGAACGCAATGAATCGCTTCACCTACATCGTCATCGGCGCCGGCGCCGCCGGATGCGTTCTCGCCAACCGCCTCAGCGCCGACCCCGCCAACCGGGTGCTGCTGCTGGAGGCTGGCAACCGTGACGTGTCACCACTGGTGAAGATCCCCGCGGGCTTCGCCAAGCTCATGGGCACCAAGGTGAACTGGATGTACGACACCGCCCCGCAGAAGCACATGAACAACCGGTCCATGTTCCTGCCGCAGGGCAAGGTCCTGGGTGGTAGCACGTCGATCAACGCGATGCTCTACGTCCGCGGCAACAAGCTCGACTACGACGAGTGGAGCGACCTGGGCTGCAAGGGCTGGTCCTACGACGAGGTCCTGCAGTACTTCAAGGTCCACGAGCGCAACGAACGTCTCGCGGACGAGTACCACGGCATCGAGGGCGAGCTGAACGTCGCTGACCAGATCCAGCACAGCCCCATGACCCAGGCATTCATGCGCGCCGCCCAGGAGGTCGGCATCCCCCGCAACGACGACCCGAACGGCGCCAGCCAGGAGGGCGTGTTCTACCACCAGGTCACCCAGCGAAACGCCAGGCGAGAGAGTGCCTCCACGGCCTTCCTGCGACCCGTCAAGGACCGTCCCAACCTGACCGTCCTCACCGGTGCCGAAGCCAACCGGATCGTGGTCAAGGACGGGCGCGCCACCGGACTGCAGTACACCCACAAGGGCAAGACGACGATCGCCAACGCCGAGCGCGAGGTGATCGTCTCCGCCGGCGCCATCAACTCGCCCCGACTCCTGCTGCTCTCCGGCATCGGTCCCGCGGCAGAGCTGGAGGCCGTCGGCGTCGACGTCGTCCACGACCTGCCCGGCGTCGGCAAGAACCTGCGCGACCAGCTCGAGGTCTACATCACGCGCGAGTGCGTCGAGCCGCTCAGCTACGACGGGCAGGACCGCTGGGACCGCGCGCTCAGGCACGCCATCGAGTACGGCCTCTACCGGACCGGACCCGCAACGGCCACCATCACCGAAGGCGGTGCCTTCGTGAACAGTGCCGAGGGCGTTCGATCCCCGGATGTCCAACTGCACTTCCTTCCGGCATACGTCGTCTGGAAGGACGGCTCCAGGACCGCGGAGAAGGCGTCCGGGCACGGTGTCACGCTCCTTGCCTGCAACGTCCGGCCTGTCAGCTCAGGTGAAGTCAAGCTCGTTTCCTCGGACCCCACGGTCAGTGTGAGCGTCGACCCGAACTATCTGGCGGCCGAGGAAGACATGGACGTCGCAGTCGAGGGCTTCCGCATCATGCGCAAGGTCTTCGCCGCCCCGGCGTTCAGGGATCTGCTGAAGAACGAGAAGCTCCCTGGACCGGATGTCCAGACCGACCAGGAGATCCGCGACTACATTCGCCAGTGGGGCAAGACCGACTACCACCCCGTCGGCAGCTGCAAGATGGGCGTCGACGACATGGCCGTAGTCGACCCAGAGCTCCGGGTCCGCGGTCTCGGCGGCCTTCGTGTGATCGACTCCTCGATCATGCCGACGATCATCAGCGGCAACACCCAGGCGCCATCCATGATGATCGGTGAGAAGGGCGCCGCTTTGGTCCTCGGTACCAGCCGATGACCGGCCAGGATCTGAGTCTGGCCCGAACCCGCACAACGTCTGCCACGCCGGTCGCCGTCATGTGGGACATGGACGGCACGCTGGTCGACACCGAGCCGGGTTGGATGCGAGCGCGCGCCCGGCTGGCCGATGAGCACGGCGTCGCCTGGAGCGATGACGATGCCGTCAGTTTCGTCGGCAGATCCATGACCGAGTCGGCAGAGCGGATGCGCGCCCGCGGCGTAGATCTCGAACCCTCGGTCCTGATCGATCGCCTCGTCCGCGACGTCCTCGACGAGCTGCAACGCGAAGTGCCTTGGCGTCCGGGAGCACGAGAGCTGCTTGCCGACCTCGCCAACGCAGGCGTTCCGTGCGCACTGGTCACCATGGCGTACCGAGCCGTAGCCCAGTTCGTCGCCGCACAGGCTCATCCTACGGCCATCGGGGCGATCGTGGCCGGGGACGATGTGGAGAACGGAAAGCCCAGTCCCGATGCCTACCTCAAGGCGGCAACGGCGCTACACGTAGACCCCGGGGACTGCGTCGCCATCGAGGACAGCGAAACCGGTGCCACCAGTGCGGCCAGCGCGGGGATGCGCGTCTTGGTCGTCCCCCACCTGGTCCCAGTTGCCGTGGGAGAGGGCCGAGTCTTCAGGGACACCCTGACCGAAGTCCAGGTCAAGGATCTGGCGGTGCTAACGCGGTCTTAGCACGTGCCGGCATCGGTCGAGGGGCGGGTTCAGCATGGATGGTGGTGAACGTGACGGGAGGCGTGGCCTCGGGGAGCTCTCGATCCGGTGACCTGCTGTACCACATGGCGCGCCGCCTCGCCACCGCTTGAGCGCCGGCTGGGTCGGAGCGGTCTCTGTAGCCCTGCCACGATGGCGAGGACGTCCAGCAACGGAGGAAACAGCATGGCTTCCAGTGGACCCAGGCGATCGCCAGTATCCACGCCTCGCTTGCAACACTCGGCCTCGACTACCTCGACCTCCATCTGATCCACTGGCCCGTCGGTCGGAAACTACGCCGACGCCTGGCGTGCGCTCATCGATCTCCAAGCCCCAGGGTAGGGCCAAGCGACTCGTCGCTGGAGGCGGGCGATCGGGACTGTTGGGCGCGGTCGGCTTCTGGCGAGTCCCCGCCGCTGCAGGCCGCAAAGGCAACGATGGACAGCGTGAGCACGACAGCGGCGACCGACCGTCTGGGGCCATGGCCCACGGCCGAGGGTCAAGCCGGATTCGGCGAGAGGCAGGCGCGTACCGCACCGGTCTTCGGGTGTGGTCTCGACACGCCGCTCGTCCCTCGCGGCGGCTCGACCACCGAGTACGGGATCGGGCATTGCTCAGTCCTCCGCCGGGTGCGGCGATAAGGTTGGAAGGGTCGAGGTGAAGGGGGACGACGTTGCGCATCCTCCCCGTGACGTCCAAGGCGTACGCCGCCCCGGTTGCCGTGCTCGTGGGGCTCCTGGGGGCAGCGCTGCTGGTCTTCGCCTTCAACGGGCAGGAGCCACCGCCGCGGGCGCCCGACCCGGTGGTCGATGCCGGCGACTCGGGGGGGCAGGAGCCGCGCCCGACGGCAACGGCAGGCGACCGGCGGGGCTCGACCGGGAAGGGCCACCGAGGGACCGAAGACCGCATCACGGGCCCGGTGCTGCCCGTGGCGTCGCCGATCAGCGTCTCCATCCCACGGATCGATGTGACTTCGCACCTCGAAACGCTCGGTGTGGACGACCGGGGCACGATGGAGGTACCGGCAGATCCGGCCGCCGCCGGCTGGTACCGGCTGGGGCCGACGCCGGGTGCGCTGGGACCGGCCGTCATCTCCGGCCACGTGACGTGGAACCAGGTGCCGGCCGTCTTCTTCCGTCTCGCGGAGCTGCGACCCGGTGACGCGATCCGGGTGTCGAGGGAGGACGGTCGGGTCGCTGTGTTCGAGGTGACCCACGTCAGGACCTATGTGAAGTCCCGGTTCGCCACCCGAGCGGTCTTCGGCGGCATCGACCACGCGGGGCTGAGGCTCATCACCTGTGGCGGGGAGTTCGATGAGACCGCGCACCGCTACAGCGACAACGTCGTCGCCTTCGCGAGGCTGGCCTCCGTCGACGGCGCCTCGAGGCGCGACCTGCGCTGATCGGGCCTGATCAGAACACCAGCAGCGTCAGAACCTCCGAAGCCGTACCGGTCCGCGGATCCACGACCCGGAGTCGATACTCCCCCTCGGCCAGCTCGACGTACGCCCGGAATCTGCCCGACGGCCGGGTGACGACCGGCAACGGGAACGACGTCCACTCGGAGCTTCGCCGCAGCTGCAGTCGAAGCTCCCTGGAACCGGATCCGCCGACGTACCGGCCCGGGATGTGGACGGTCTCGAACGGTGTTCCGAAGTAGGAGGTCGACGACGTCTCGATACGCGGTCTCGATGCGGCCGAGCGGGTCGGCGAGGCGGGGCGGGTCGACGCAGATGCCGATGCGCTCGGAGTGGCCGTCGGGGATGCCGATGCGACGGGGCCGGTCGACGGGGCACCTGCGCTGGGGGCCCGGTCGTTGCGCAGCAGCAGCGTTGCGAGCACGCCCAACCCAGCGACCACGAGGATCACTGCCGCGACCTTCCACAACCTTATGGCCCGCTCCTCACATCCCGACACATCTTCGAGCTCGACACGTCCGTTGCGGCGCTCTGATCAGGTCCGGGGGACGCGGCGGGTCACCCTCCAGAGGGCGACGAGCGACCCGAGGAGCAGCAGACCTCCGAGCGCTCCGAGTGGCACGTTCGGGGAGCCCGCATCTCCGCCGCCGGTCTCCATGCCGCCTTTCGGCGCAACGTGAGCCTTCGCCCCGGTGACCACTCCGCAACTGGCTGGGTTGGTCGCCTCCTCGGGTACGCCGTCCACGCCGAGGCCCTCGGCGAACGTGGAAGGTCCGGCGCCCTCCATGTCGTACTTCCCGTTGTCGTTCACGTCGATGCCATGCTGGACGACGTGCAGCTCCGACAGCTGCTTGACCAGGCCGTCAGGCACCTGGTCCGCGGAGAACGTCCTGTCGTACTCGACGCGACCCTTCGCGTCCGCCACGGGCATCCGGTCGACGGCCAGGCCACTCTCCGGCGACACGTCGCCTGTGGTGGTCAGGCTCATGAAGACGTCGCCGTACTCGCCCGAGGCCTCTTCGTTGGTCAGCAAGCCGTCACTGTCGGTGTCGCTCGCCGCCGACGGACACATGAAGTGTCCGCCGGTCACAAACCCATGGATGTGCTGCGCATGCGGCATCTTCGGCACCATCCCGCGGGCGCTGATGACGACCCGCAGCCCGCCAGCGTCCGTGGCGGTCATCGAGGCGGTGCCGGTCACCCCGCTGTCGTTCGACTCCTTCAGCTTGGCCGTCACGGTGGTGTCTGCGTGCGCAGGAGCACCCCCCACGAGTAGGAAGACCGAGAAGGCGAACACGAGAAGCAGACGGCGAGACCTGGACATTCGAACCCCAATCGACGAGCCCCCAGAATGCTGCCCGGGACCGACAGCACGTGCGCGAGATGCGCGAGTTAGAGATTACACATCCGAGCGGGAGTCCGCAGGAGGTTCGCCTTGCTCGCACCGCTCAGCCCACGTTGGTCCAGACGAGCTCTGTGGTGGAGGGCTCGGGGGCGAGGTCGACCTCGACGACGGGGCCGATGCCGGGTGCGTAGAGCTTGTTCTCCAGCAGGCCCGGCTCGAGCGGGGTGGTGTTGGCGGTCTGTACGACGCGCCGGTGCCGGCCGGTCTCGGTGTCCACGACCACGCGGGTCGACAGGATCTCGGCACGGTCCTCGGCCTGCCCGGCCAGATGCTCCTCGCGATACCGGCAGCCACGCCGAAGGCGGGCCGGCAGGATGACGCCGGCCTGGGCGCCGTCGACGCCGTGCTCCCAGGAGCCGGCCGTAGAGACGACCTCACCGTCCTCGTACTCCGCCGTCGCCTCGCCGAGGTACCAGAGCATGCCGCCGGAGTCCTGGGCGTACCAGTCGTCGGTGGCCTCGACGATCTCTCCGCCCTCTCGGACGACGTCGCGGACGACCCGCGCCCGGATGCCCGCGATCACCTTGGTCCGGCCGGTGACCCGCACGGTTGCGCGCTGGACCGACCGGCCGTCGCGCTCGACGTACCGCCAGATCGTGCCGACCTGCATCGGCCAGTAGGGGTGGTCGACCTCGGCCGTGAAGTCGGCCGGGTCGAGGTGGACGGTCTCCGAGCCGGTCGGCAGCTGGTAGGAACCGGGTTGGGCGCACCGCCCGGAGCCGGCAGCGCTCCCGGGCGGGCCGAGCACCACGAGTCCGGTGCCGATCAGTGCGACCACCGCGAGCTTGCTGGTCGAGACGAACATGTTGTGCCCCCTTGCCGGACGGGCCAGTCGGGATGGCTGGTCCGCCGAGCATGCTCTTTCGTCGCTGAACGGGGCCTGAACGCGGCTCGTCAGATCCGGTGGTAGCGCCCCGCCGGCCCTGGAGACTGCTCCCCTGAGCGGAGCAGTCACGAGCGCCGGGGTGATATGGGTCGGCTCCTCCGGGCTCCGCCCGGTGGTCAGTACGGCGAGTAGGTCGCGAGCTCGAGGGCGCGGGGCTTGAGGAAGGGCTTGTTCTGCATGTACAGCCAGGGGCGGCCGATCCACAGGTAGCCGTCGACGTACGTCGCGGCGTTGGTCGCGGCGGCGGGGGTGAGGCCCCAGGCGGGGTTGGCGACATCGACGGTCGGCGGGATGCCGAGCGCCACGCAGTTGCTCGACACGACGCTGTTGCACACCGGCACGTGGTCGAAGTTGGGCCCGCGGTAGGTGTAGCCCTGGAAGGGTCGGCCGTTCTGAGACGTGTTGACCACCGAGGTCTTCCCAGGCAATCCCGCGGCCGCGAGGGCCTGCGACACCGCCGCGGAGAAGTTCACCTGGTTCTCCGTCGAGCCGTAGTGCGTCGAGTTGAGGGCGAAGCCGCGGGCGTGCTCGATGCCGGCCGGGAGCAGCAGGTTGAGCGCCCGCTGCGGGTCGCCCTTGAGCCAGTCCTCGGCACCGATGTCGATATAGACGTGCGTGTTGGGCAGCGCGGCCATGGTCTGCACGCCGTACCTGATCAGCTTCGAGTAGATCGGCGAGCCGCCCGGCGCACACGCTGCGAAGGGGCCGTCCGGCTGCATGATCAAGGTGGTGTGCGTCGAGCCGACGGCCTCGGCGAGCGAGCGGACCAGCGCGCGATAGGTGCGCTTCTCGGCCGCGGACGGGAGTCGCCGGCAGGCGTCCTTGTTCCACGGCTTCACCGCGAAGAAGGCGATCTGCACCATCACCTCGGGGTCGCCCTTGGTCGTCTGGTCGATGTACTTGCGCACCTGGCCGACGAACCGCTGCCCGTGCCCGGTCCAGTTGCCGAACCACTGCACCCGCGGCTGGAGCGCGATCTTCCCGAGCACGGCCTTCTCCTCCGGGGTCGAGGAGAGGTACGGGCGCGCGACCATGTCCGAGTTCCCGAGGTAGGTGCCCCAGGTCCGCCCGGCGAGCGGGTTGTCCGTCGTACGGCGGGCCGCGGCCTCGCCGGGGGTCTCGGTTGCGTCGGAAGAGCCGGCCGCCGGCCCGAGCAGGCCCACGAGCAGGCCCACGAGCGCGGCGCACGCAACCACCGCGAGGTCTCTCTTTCGGGAAGACATGCGCGACACACTAGTGTGAAATGCGGGACTTGTGAGGCCCCTGGTGGTAATGGGGCGGAAGAACAGACATGTAGTTTCGTGGGGATCGGTGGTCGAGCCGGTCGCGAGGGACGAGCGACCGTGTCGAGACCCTGCGCAGACCCCGGATAGCATCGGCGGCGCTGTCAAGACCCGTGCGAGATCCACTACCCGAGGAGCATCTCCGTGTCCGAGATCAAGGTCGTCCGCATCCACGCCGGTGAGCGTGAGGAGCGGAGGGCGACGACGGGCACCAAGGCATGGGAGCTCTTCGCCGACGACCCGCAGGTCATCGCGGCACGCGTGGGCGACGAGCTGCGGGACCTCTCCTACGCGGTCGCCGACGGCGACGAGGTCGAGGGCGTCGCGATCGGCAGCCCCGACGGTCGCGACATCCTGCGCCACTCGACCGCCCACGTGCTGGCGCAGGCGGTCCAGCAGCTCTGGCCCGAGGCCAGGCTCGGCATCGGCCCGCCGATCGACAACGGCTTCTACTACGACTTCGATGTCTCCGAGCCCTTCGTGCCCGACGACCTCGCGAAGCTCGAGACCGCGATGCGCAAGATCATCAAGGAGGGGCAGCGCTTCGAGAGGCGGGTCACCACCGACGGCGACGCGCTCGACGAACTGGCCGACGAGCCCTACAAGGTCGAGCTGATCGGCCTCAAGGGCTCCGGTCACAGCGAGGGTGCCGCGGAGGGCGCGAACGTCGAGGTCGGCACCGATTCATCGGGCGAGCTGACTATCTACGACAACGTACGCCGAAACGGCGACGTGGCCTGGTCGGACCTGTGCCGCGGCCCGCACCTGCCGACCACGAAGCGGATCCCGGCCTTCAGGCTCACGCGCAGCGCCGCGGCGTACTGGCGCGGCGACGAGAAGAACAAGCAGCTCCAGCGCATCTACGGCACCGCCTGGGAGTCGAAGGAGGCGCTGGACGAGCACATCCACCGGCTCGAGGAGGCCGAGAAGCGCGATCACCGCAAGCTGGGCCGCGAGCTCGACCTCTACAGCTTCCCGGACGAGATCGGCTCCGGCCTGCCGGTCTTCCACCCCAAGGGCGGTGTCATCAAGCGGGTGATGGAGGACTACGTCCGGCAGCGGCACATCGAGGAGGGCTTCGAGTACGTCGGCACACCGCACATCGCCAAGGAGGGGCTCTTCCACCTGTCGGGCCACCTGCCGTACTACGCCGACGGGATGTTCCCGCCGATGGAGTTCGAGGGCGCCGACTACTACCTCAAGGCGATGAACTGCCCGATGCACAACCTGATCTACAGGTCGCGCGGGCGGTCCTACCGCGAGCTGCCGCTGCGCCTCTTCGAGTTCGGTCACGTCTACCGCTACGAGAAGTCCGGTGTGATCCACGGCCTGACGCGAGTGCGGGGCTTCGCCCAGGACGACTCGCACTCCTACGTCACGCCCGAGCAGGCGCCCGACGAGATCAAGCACCTGCTGGAGTTCGTCCTCGGCCTGCTGCGTGACTTCGGGCTCGACGACTACTACCTCGAGATCTCGACACGCGACGACTCCCGGCCCGACAAGTTCGTCGGCTCCGACGATGATTGGGCGATCGCCACCAAGGTCCTCGAGGACGTGGCCGCCGAGACCGGCCTCGAGCTGGTCCCCGACCCGGGCGGCGCAGCCTACTACGGCCCGAAGATCTCCGTGCAGGCTCGCGACGCCATCGGCCGCACCTGGCAGATGTCGACGATCCAGTACGACTTCAACCAGCCCAAGGGCTTCGACCTGCAGTTCCAGGCCGCCGACGGCACCCGTCAGCAGCCCGTGATGATCCACTCGGCGAAGTTCGGATCGATCGAGCGCTTCATCGGCGTCCTCGTCGAGCACTACGCAGGCGCCTTCCCGCCATGGCTCGCGCCGGTCCAGGTGCAGGGCATCCCGATCGCCGAGCGTCACAACGATTACCTGTACGACGTGGCGCGGCAGATGAAGGCGCAGGGGATCCGCGTCGAGGTCGACGACTCGGGCGACCGGATGCAGAAGAAGATCCGCAACGCCCAGCTCCAGAAGGTGCCGTTCATGGTCATCGCCGGCGACGAGGACATGGCCGCGGGGGCGGTCTCCTTCCGCTACCGCGACGGCCGCCATGACAACGGCGTCCCGATCGACGACGCCATCGCCAGGGTCGCGGCGGCCGTCGCCGACCGCGCTCAGGTGTGAGCCGCACCCGACTGTCGTCCGACTTGCAATCCGTGGGGTCGGCTTGCCGTACGGCGCGCCGGGTGGCAGGTCGGTGGGAGGGGTTGCAGGTTGGGGAGGGCTCCCGGCGCGGCGTGAGCTCGACGGTCGGAGTGCGTGCCATCCGGGCCTCCTTCTAGAGTTGGGCCGTGCCACGCCAGCCCGCCCCGCACCAGCCCGCGTCCGCGGGGCCGCTACGGCAAGACGGTCTCGGTGACGCGGACGGCCTGGAGCGGCTGTGGACGCCCTACCGGATGGCCTACATCCGTGGGGAGAACAAGCCCGCCGACGGCAGCGTGGACGCCTGCCCGTTCTGCCGAGTGCCCACCTTGAGCGACGACGAGGGACTCGTGGTGAGGCGTGGAGAGACGGCGTACGTCGTGATGAACCTCTATCCCTACACCGCCGGGCACGTGATGGTGTGCCCCTACCGCCACATCGCCGACTACACCGAGACCACCGATGCGGAGGCCGGGGAGATCGCCGACCTCACCCGATCCGCCATGCGCACCATCCGGGCGGTGAGCCGGGCGGAGGGCTTCAACATTGGCATCAACCAGGGCGCTGCGGGCGGCGCCGGCATCCGCGCGCACCTGCACCAGCACGTCGTGCCCCGGTGGGTCGGCGACCAGAACTTCATGCCCGTCATCGGCCGCGCCAAGACCCTCCCCGAGCTCCTCACCGACACCCGGGCGCTGCTGGCCGACGCCTGGGTGTGAGCGACGGGAGCCTTGTCGGGCCGTCGACAGGATCGGGCGGCCGCGATCAACCCCTCCGGTCGGTCCTGTCGTTCGAAGTTGCACGTCGGCGCCCCTTGCGCCGGTCATCCGGCGGGAGGAGATTGGACGGGGACCGGTGGCGCCACCGGGGCGCCGTCCGGAGTGAGGAGGTGCACAGTGATGTATGCACGCTCCACGTCGATCACCGGGAATCCCGACAAGATCGACGCGTGCATCAGCTATCTGCGTGACGAGGTGATGCCGGCGCTGACGGCCATGGACGGGTGCATGGGACTGTCGATGCTGGCCAATCGGGAGACCGGTCGCTGCATCGCGACCACGTCGTGGTCGTCCGAGGACGCCATGCGAGCCACGGAGGGCGAGGTCAGTCCGTTGCGGGCCAGGGCCAGCGAACTCATGGGAGGTGAGGCGATCGTCCAGGAGTGGGAGATCGCGGTCATGCACCGGGAGCACGACGCCCGCGAGGGGTCGTGGTGCCGGGTGACCTGGCTGCGCAGCGAGCCCTCGGAGGTCGATTCGACGATCGACTTCTTCAAGAACTCCGTACTCACCAGGATGGAAGGTGCGGACGAGTTCTGCAGTGCGAGCATGCTGGTCAACCGTGGGACCGGAGAGTGCTGCGGCACTGCGAGGTTCGACACGCGCGAGGCGCTCGACGCGACTCGCGACATGGCAAGCAAGCTGCGCGGGGAGCGCAGCAGTCTGGGAGCCGTGGAGTTCTCCGACGTCGACGAGTGCGAGCTGGTGATCGCGCACCTGCGGGTGCCCGAGCTGGTCTGAGGGAGCAGACACGTACGCCGCCGATCGGGCTCGTGCCCGACCGGCGGCTGACCCCGATTCGTCTGTGCCCTCCCATGTAGTTGCGCGCTCACCGGCCGGGACGAATCGTGGTGCCGGGGCCCGTCAGGCCAGCGCGGCGTCGAGAGTGATGGTCGTCCCGGTCAGCGCCTGTGAGACTGGGCAGCCCGTCTTGGCACCCTCGGCCGCCTCGACGAACTGCTCGTTCGTCAGGCCGTCGACCTGACCCCGGGTGGTCAGCACGATCCCGGTGATCCCCTTGCCCGGCTGGAAGGTCACGTCGGCGCGGGTGTCGAGGGCCTGGGGTGGAGTGCCGGCTTCGGCGAGCGCGAGCGAGAGCGCCATGTTGTAGCACGACGAGTGTGCGGCCGCGATCAGCTCCTCGGGGCTGGTCTTGCCCGCCGCCTCCTCGGCGCGGCTCGGCCAGCTGACGTCGAAGGTGGCCAGACCGGACGAGTCGAGCGACACCCGGCCGGATCCTTCAAACAGGGAGCCCTCCCAGTGCGCGTTGGCGGTACGGGTCGTTGCCATGTGTCTTCCTCCGAAGGTGTCGGGACGTGCTGTCGCCCACCATCTTGCCCACTCGTCCGTCGACACGCACAGGGCGGTCCGAGTTCGGACGGTCGGTCGCCACCTTCCGTCAGTGACGCGGCGGTGACCGGTTAGCCTGCCGCCACGATGTTGGACCGGTTCAAGCAGTTCTGGCAGGGCACCGCCCTCGCCCCGTTCGTCAACCTCTTCATCAGACTCGGGATCAGCCCGGACGCGGTGACGCTGGTGGGCACGCTCGGTGTGTCGGCCGGCGCCCTCGTGTTCTTCCCGCGCGGTGAGCTGTGGCTCGGCGTACTCGTCATCACCGCATTCGTATTCAGCGATCTCGTGGACGGGGCGATGGCCCGCAAGATGGGGCGAAAGGACAGGTTCGGCGCCTTCCTCGACTCGACGCTCGACCGGGTCGCGGACGCCGCGATCTTCGGTGCGCTGGCCCTGTGGTTCGCGTGGGGTGGCGACAGTCCCCTCTACCTGTGCCTCAGCCTGATCGTGATGGCGATGGGTGCGGTAACGTCGTACGCGCGCTCGAAGGCGGATCATCTCGGCTTCGACGCCAAGGTCGGCGTCGCCGAGAGGCCCGACCGACTGGTGGGGATCCTCATTCCCGCCTTCTTCGCCGATCTCCTCGACCTGCCGGTCCTGTTGTACGTCGCGCTCTGGGCGCTGGCGATCGCCGCAACGGTGACCGTGTGCCAGCGGATCTGGGTGGTCCGCCGCCAGGCGCTGGCCGAGGTGTGACGTCGAGTCGGCGACTGCCTCGGGGCGGCTCTA
This sequence comes from uncultured Actinomycetota bacterium, assembly GCA_963767345.1. Classification (GTDB taxonomy): domain Bacteria; phylum Actinomycetota; class Actinomycetes; order Propionibacteriales; family Nocardioidaceae; genus Nocardioides. The sequence continues at coordinate 586 of CAVYDO010000001.1, read as the reverse complement.
CGATTGGGGTATGGCAGAGCAGACCCCGACCACCGGCACCTCGCGCGTGAAGCGTGGGATGGCCGAGATGTTGAAGGGCGGCGTCATCATGGACGTCGTCACCGCAGACCAGGCCAAGATCGCCGAGGACGCCGGTGCGGTTGCGGTGATGGCGCTGGAGCGGGTGCCGGCCGACATCCGGGCGCAGGGCGGGGTGTCGCGGATGAGCGACCCCGACATGATCGACAAGATCATCGAGGCGGTCTCGATCCCGGTGATGGCCAAGGCCCGCATCGGTCACTTCGCCGAGGCGCAGGTGCTGCAGAGCCTGGGCGTCGACTACATCGACGAGTCCGAGGTGCTCACCCCCGCCGACTACGCCAACCACATCGACAAGTGGGCCTTCACCGTGCCGTTCGTCTGTGGGGCCACCAACTTGGGCGAGGCGCTGCGCCGGATCACCGAGGGCGCCGCGATGATCCGCTCCAAGGGGGAGGCCGGCACCGGTGACGTCTCCAATGCCGTCACCCACATGCGCACGATCCGGGCCGAGCTCCGGCGGCTGCACTCGTTGACCGAGGACGAGCTGTATGTGGCCGCCAAGGAG